>JBGASD010000007.1:0-15346 GCA_044229885.1 Bacteroidia bacterium
TCTCGATTAATGCAGATGCTTATTCGGATGTGCTATTGTCGGGTAAAGCAACAATGATAGGTAGTAAAGCTAATATGGGCAGTAGTTTTCCTGTTCAGTTTATTGTAAGTAACACCTCCGATTTTAAAATCAAATCAGGAATGTTTGGTAAAATAAATTTGAAAAGTGACAATCAAAAATCCGGAATTATTATACCGTCTTCTGCCATTATAGGCTCTTCAAGTCAACCACAAGTATATAAAGTAAAGAATGGAAAGGCTGTTTTGCATAACATAACTATTGCACAAAAAATAAAAAACAAAACTGTCGTGGCAAAGGGATTAGAAGAAGGAGATGTGATTGTAACAAATGGATTTATTAATCTATTTGACAATGCGAATGTAACTATTAAATAAAATTTGAATTATGAATATTACAGAAATATCAATAAAACGTCCATCGCTGATAATTGTTCTTTTCAGCGTACTTACCTTATTGGGAGTTATAGGATATAAAAATTTGAGTTATGAATTGATGCCTGATTTTAATCAACCTGTTGTGGTTATTAAAACCGTGTATCCCGGAGCAGAGCCCAACGAAGTAGAAACTTCGGTGTCACGAAAAATAGAGGATGCTTTATCTAATTTAGAAGGCGTTGATTATTTGGTAACCAAATCTTTACCAAACGCTTCTATCATTATTGCCAACCTGAAATACGGAACTGATTTGGATAAAACCATGCAGGATGCTCAACGCTATATTGACAACATTCGCAAAGATTTACCGCAGGATATTTTAAGTCCGGTAATGAGTAAGGTTTCTCCTAATGATTTACCGATCATGTCCATTAGTGCAACAAGTAATTTACCCGCAACTGAGTTTTATCAAAAAATGAAAGACGAGTATCTTCCTCAAATTCAACAAATAAAGGGGGTTGCAGAGTTGACGATTTTGGGCGGTGAAGAACGAGAAATACAAGTAAAAGCAAACCGGGATAAACTGAAATTATATAAAATTTCATTGTATCAGGTTGTTGAGGCTATTAATCGTTCAGGCTTAGACTTACCTGCCGGAAAAGTACAAACGGATCAGGAGAATAACTCCGTTCGTTTAACCGGAAAATTTGCAACGATTGATGATGTAAAAAATGTTCAGGTGGCTATGCCAATGCTCGGCAGCCCAGTCTATGTAAAAGATGTTGCTCAGGTAGTTGATGGAATAAAAGAAACGACATCTATCAGTAGATACAATGGAAAAGATGGCATTGGAATTCTATTAAAAAAACAAGGCGATGCAAATGCTGTTGATGTTTCAAAAATGGTTCGTGCAAAATTTAAAAGCATTGAAGTACAAAACAAAAATTCTGACGTGAAATTCATCATTGCAGATGATAGTACTGATAATACAATTGCAGCAGTTAATTCGGTTGTATTTGACTTGGGTTTAGCAGTTGTTTTAGTTTCGTTAGTAATGCTTTTATTTTTAAGAAGTTTCAGAAACTCCTTAATTGTTATCATTGCAATACCTACCTCTTTGGTTACAGCATTTGCAGTTATGTGGCTTTTAGGATACACTTTAAATTTAATGACCTTGCTTGCCATGTCTTTAATTATTGGAATCTTGGTTGATGATGCAACAGTGGTATTGGAAAACATTCAAAGGCATTTAGATATGGGAAAAGAAAAACGTACTGCCTCAATGGATGGACGTATGGAAATTGGATTTTCTGCATTGTCGATCACATTAGTTGACGTGGTTGTGTTTTTACCGATATTGTTTTTACAAGTATTTGTTGCGGATATGCTCAAACAATTTTCAGTAGTTGTTGTAACGTCAACCCTAACTAGTTTGTTAGTTGGCTTTACCCTTACACCTTGGTTGGCATCAAGAATAGGTAAGAAAGAAGATTTACAACCTACCAACTTCTTCAATCGTTTTTTGCTTGGATTTGAGCATCAATTAGAAAAATTCACCAATTGGTATGGCAAACAATTAGAATGGATACTTAGTCATAAGTTAATTTTTACAGGAATAGTTGTTTTACTTTTTGCGGTTACTTTGGGAATAATGAAACAAGGTATCATTGGTAAAGAGCTTATCTCTACCGGAGATCAGGGTAAATTTCGTATGGCTTTAGAGTTTGACAAATCAACTTCCATTCAACAAAACAATTTAATCGCTCAGAAAATAGAAGCCTACATTATCAAGCAAGCAGATGTCTCTACTGTGTTTAGTAACATAGGTGGTCCGAGTACAGGCATTGGAAGTTTAGGTGTAGGATCAGCTAATAAAACTGAATTTACTATTCAGTTAAAATCCGCAAAAGAACGCAATAAGCAACCTACTGAAGAATTTATGAAAAAACTTAGGGAGGAATTAAAAATGAAATTTCCCGGAATAAATTACTCAATGGCTGCATTAGGATTGATACCACGTTCAGCTCCAATTGAAATTACTTTAAGCGGCAGTAATTTAGATTTAGTAATGAAAACAGGTAATGATTTAAAATCGGTGATTGAAAAAATACCGGGTTCAGATAATGTACGTTTATCAGTGGAACAAGGAAGTCCCGAATACAAAATAATTCCTGACAAAGACAAAATGCAACGATTAGGCTTAACGACTGCTTATGTTGGCATGAATTTAAGAACAGCTTTTACCGGAAATGATGATGCAACATTAACAGAAAACGGAACAGAATATCCTGTAAGAATTTGGTTTGACGGTTACAGTAGACAAAGCTATGAAGATGTGCAACGCCTCTCAATTGTTAATCCAATGGGGTTACCAGTGGAAGTATCGCAGTTTGCAACGGTAGAACGAGATAATTCACCATCCTTATTGGAAAGAAAAGATCGTCAGCCAGCGGTAACGCTTACATCTGACGCACTTGGCAGACCTTCGGGAACAGTTGCCGATGACGTAGTAGCTTATCTTAAAAACAATCCGTTACCCGATGAAATTCAAATGACTTGGGGTAGTGATATCAAAAGACAAAATGATAGTTTTGGAGCATTAGGTTCTGTTCTATTGATTTCGTTTCTACTGATTTATTTAATCATGGTGGCTTTATATGATAGTTTCGTTTACCCATTTGTGGTATTGTTTTCAATTCCTGTGGCTGCTATTGGTGCGTTTTTAGCATTGAATCTATCATTAAACAATCTTAGTTTATTTGCTTTGCTTGGATTGATTATGCTCATGGGATTAGTAGTAAAAAACGCCATTTTAATTGTAGACTTTACAAATCAATTGAAGGCGGAGGGAAAACATTTCAAAGAAGCATTAATAATTGCAGGAAAGGGTCGTATGCGTCCAATCTTAATGACAACCATAGCTATGATTATAGGAATGTTGCCAATTGCCCTTGGTAAAGGAACAGCAAGTGAATGGAAGAACGGATTGGCTTGGGTAATTATTGGCGGACTTTTTTCATCATTGATATTAACTGTTTATTTAGTGCCAATGGTTTATTATTTAGTAGATCGACTAAAAGAAAAATTCACAACTAAAAATGGCAATTAAAATGAAACCGTTAAAAATATTTACAATTGCTATAATATCATTACTGATCTTCTCTTCCTTTAATAAAAAAAAAGGAGAAACCTATTCTTTAACAGTGGAAGTAAGTGGTCTACAGAACTCGAAAGGTGTTGTCCAGTTTGCATTATATAATAAGGACGGAACGATTCCTGATGAAGATTACAAAAAGTGTTGTAAGATATTGAAAGAAAAAATACAAAATGGATCATCCAAAGTAACCTTTAGTAATCTTCCTGTCGGTAAATATGCTATAAATATTCTTCACGATGAAAATGAGAATGGCGAAATAGACAAAGGATTTATATTACCAATCGAAGGTGTTGGGTTTTCGAATTATCAATCAATTGGATTAACAAACCGACCCAATTTTTCAAAAGCAAGCTTTGAGTTGAATAGCGACAAGAAAATCGCAGTAAAAGTCATTTACCTTTGACCCAACAGGAGATTTTTATAGTAAAATTACCGTAAAATACGATAGTAGCCCCTATTTCTGACCAACCCTAAACACCTTGCAGAAGTGACTTATCGCACGTAAGTCGGCTAAAAATCGCTGAATTTCAGCATCTTTCAATTCTTCAGGGTTTTCGTTGGTTTTTTGGTTCGAACAGGGTAAATTTGAGCCCGCAGATAAATGCAAAAGGATTGAGCTTTGCTCAATCCTTTTTTATTTTGTTTAATTGACGAAAGCTTTGCTTTCAGGTAATAAAACAAAATTAAAAAACAAGGCTCATTTTTCATGGGCCTTGTTTTGCATTGTGACTCAGGGATACTGAGGGATCAACAAAGTTAATCCCTTTTTAATATCATACCTTATCTGTCGATTGCAAATCCGAAGGAACAAATGCAAGATTATAAATTCAACGGAGCGAATCTTATTCTTCTGAATTATTAGCTTTCTTCTTTCTTAATTGGCGACTTATAGATAAACACAGCAAACGATTATAAGCTTCTTTAGAAACTAAAGGAACAGCGCGCCTAACGGGCAATAAAGAATGGCTAAACCTTAATGCAAGTGCCCACTTCTCATTTAATGTGCATCCAATACCAAGGTTGAATGAAAGTTCGCTTCTGCTAAACGGATAATCATTTACCAATTCGGGCGAAAAATTACCATTTAAATGTTCGGCATAATTGATCATATATCCCAAACCCGGACCAAATTCAAAATAAACCTTTTTCTTATGGTATTGAAAGAGAACAGGAACTTCAAAATAATGGAGGTTGACATAATGTGGCCCTCTATTTACAGTTCGATAATCACCAATTCCCTTATCTAAAAGTAAAAGTTCGGTCTGGGCCGTCCATTTTTTGTTCATTTTAAGCTGGAACCAGAATCCTGCGATATAATTTCCGCTAGCTTGACTTCTGGTAAGGTCTCCTGCAAGCGTATGAAGCGAAAGCCCCAGTTTTAAACCAGCACGATAAGGTGACTTGTAGCCATGCTGAGCGCAGAGCAAAGCACAATTAAAAATGGCTATTAAAACAAGATTTTTTCTCAATGCGTTAATAACGCAATTTTCTTCAAAAAATTATACTAAACTAATTTTAAAATTAATGTCTTTTACTTGATCTTTACATTTTTAAAAAGACTAAAGATAAAGTTGTTTACAAGGGTATCGGTATAGGTGTAGGCAGACAATTTAGCGTAATAGGTATCGCTCTCCAGGTCGTTAGTAGTTCTTAAATTGTTCATGTACGTATTAATTTCTTCTATATCATGTCCTTTAGATTCAAACTCTAACAGCTCCTTACCTTTTCTGTCTGAAATATTTATTTTAAATTTTCTGAATTTACATTTAACAATTATATTGAAACAATCCTCCCCGGTGCAATTAACTGAAATGAATTTTGTGTGCGAAAGATCTATACAATCCTGATCGTCTTTGTATGAGCAAAAAAGAAATAGAACAAAAAACACCACTATTTTCATATTTTTAATTTTTATTAATTATTTGTGTGTTTTTACCTTCTTTTAATTCAACGGATTCGTTAGAAATATTTTTAATATTCATACCATTTATAACATCACCTTTTTTTACAAGATGTGTTTGTCCGTTTATAGAAATTAAAGCTGTAGCTATACCTGTGGTATTATTTTTTACAAGACCAAAATATTTAATATCTGAAGCAGCTTTCTGCACAACAACAGACGGAGTTTTTACAACAGGAGTTTTAACTATCGCATTGTTTTCATTTTTAATGCCCGTTGATGATTTGCTTCTTACCTTTTCGGTTTCTCTTAAAAATGGATCTTTGTAATTCAAAATTAATTCATACCTGGCACTATCTTTTAACTCATCCAGTTTAACAACCTGCATTTTATTTTCTTCTATGTCTACATCTCCTTCAGTATATGCCGAATAAAAGCGATAGATGAAAAATCCCCATACCAGTATATTTACAGGAATCAGTATATATATTGCACCTTTACTCTTTAACATTTATTGAATGAGCTGAAAACTTAAAGCCGAACTAAAACCTGTTGCATTACCTACAGCATCTACAGATTTTAAGCGCCACCAATAAGGTATAGCTGTAATTGTGGATGTACCCGCAGGTAAAGGATTGGCAGGGCTTATTGCATTTATTTTTACCTGACTTGCACTTACAGTAGTTGTTCTTACCAAAGATGTAAATGCGTTATCTGAATAAATAAACACACTATCATACTGCCTGTCGGCCGGTGAAGAAATATTCCATTTTAAATAAGTAGTGTCTTTTACAACAGCACTGGCGGTTGGCGCAGAAGGTGCAGATACTGCTGATGGTGGTAAAAGATCAAGCGTGAATGTTACGGGCGTGTTATATTGTGATATACTTGTTGGATTAAGCGCTTTTACACGCCATGAAACTGTATAGTTAGCCGCGGCAGATGTTGAAAACGTATAAGCATAACTGGTTAAATTGGTTAATGAATAAGTTACAACAACATTATTTAAAGAAACCTCTATTGAATAGCTTGTTGCCGCGTTTAACGGATTCCATGAGAATGCTATAGCTTTATTTTTTGTTACCGTGCCTTGTACAGGACTAATAGGCACAACAACCTGGTTAGTTAAATTTGTTGTTGAATCTATTACAAAGTTAAAAGTTTGGTAAGCAGTGCTGCCGCCATTGTTAACACCTTTTATTCGCCATTGATAGGTGCCGGGGTTAAGGCTTAAAGTTAGCTTATTGCTTGTTACATTGGTATCGGCAATTAATTGTTGTATAGCGCTAAAATTAGGCTTTACGATCTGCACGTTGTATTTTTCAGCGCCATCTAGCAATTCCCACCAAAAGGTAATTGAATTATTGGAAGTTGTAGTATTATTTGCAGGTGCATTTACTGTTATTGTTTTATCAGTAATATCCTTAACTACAAAATCTTTCTGGCAGCCAAATACTAACAACAGTATACTTAAGTAAATTATTTTTTTCATTTTATTTTGTTTTTTGCTCAAATGATTGTGTAACCAAAGTTAAATAGAGGTTCTTTTTTTTTGTTTGAAGATCTTTTAATGTATAAAATTTAGCAGACATAATTTTTGCCACGTACTTATACTCATTTTCTAGTTTGTATAATAAAGATAATAAATTATGGAAATTTCCTCTTACAGTAAATGTATTGGTCTGTACTTTCAAATTATCGTTCTTAAAAGAAGAATTAACAGGGATCTCGGTTACAAGACATTCATTATTCTCAGAAAAATCAGAGATATAGGCGGTTAATTTATCTCGCACGGCAGTTGAATCATTTTTTGAATAAGTTTTCTCAAATTCGGCCATTTTAGCCTTTAAGGCCGGTAATTCTTTTTCCTTTTCTTTTAGCCATCTTAGTTTTTCCTGCTTCTCGGTAATTTCATTCATCACAGTAAACGTATCAGAAAAACTAAACTTATACCCAACAAAAATAAACAGCACCAAACCGCCAAAAAGCAGGTAACATTTTTGCTGATATTTTAATTTTTCAAGCATTATTCAGTAACTATTTTTATTTCAAAATTTGGTAATATACCTTCATTATTGTAAGAGAATTTTTCAAGGCTTACATCTTTAACAAATTTCTGCATCTTTAAAACATTTACCCAATCGTTAATGATCATACTTTTATTACAATTGCCTTTTAATACCAATTGCTTATTATAAAATGTTATAAGACTATCTTCACTTTCTATCTCTTCATTCTTTGGATTAAAATAAAGTTCTGTTAAAGCAACTTCAGAGGGAATGGTACCTCCTATCCTATCAGCATATTCACTTAATTTATTTTTATTGAGTATACCGGCATTTTCAATAAGGTCTTTTTTTTGCTGATAGTCTGATAGCAAATTATTTATTTGTTCGTATTTTCCCTGGTAAACCGAAAGTTCAGTCTCCAACTTATTATTCTTATCAAAATAATTCGTGTAAAAAACTACGTTGGTAATTGCAAGTACAAATGCAATTGCAACACAACAGATGGTAAGTATCCTGAATTTATTTTTATCGAGGTGCTTATGTTCTATCTCAAGCAGTTCTTGAGCATTGGTATCGGCGATCTTATTTTGTGTGAGATAGCTTAATCCGACTGCAAAACCAAGTGTATACAAAGAGTTAAGCTCAATATCATCTATTTTTAACTTAGAAACTTCATTTGATACCGGAGAAATAGTATCTATCTCATTATTTGTTAACTCTAGTACATGAAATGTAGTGGGTATAGAATTAAAATCAGACCACAACGGCTTTAAACCTGCAATAGCCGTAGCGCCGATAAGTAGATTGGCAATTTCGATCTTTTTATTTTTCAGTTCTTCTAAAACAGCATTCAATTGTTCTTTACGGCACAATGCAATAAAAGCTGTAGTTTCGGAAGTTTTAAATAACTGAACAAAAAAATCAGTAGTATTGATTGTTGGCAAATTAGAACGTACCAGTTCATCAAAATTTTGCTCAGTATTTTCTGCCAAACTAATTTTTTTAAGTACAATACCTTTGCCGTTGGCAATGATCAATACCGGGATTTTATTTTTTTCGATATTCTTTTGAAATTCCAGCTTTTCAGAAGTACCTGTATAAACAACTTCCAGCTTATTATTTTTATTTTTTAAATGCGTGTAATGAAATATAGTTGCTGCATCTGAAAAAGCAATTTCAACAGCACAGATCTCCGATTTTACGAGATACTTTTTTGGTATCCATTTATCCCAGAACATTATCAACTATAAATTACGGTAGGCTTAATAAAAATAGTTAATTTACTTTGTGACTTGGCTTTAGTTCGATTGCCAAAGATCCATTTTAAAACCGGCACCCTTGCTAAAAAAGGCAAGCCGGTTCCTGAATTATTTGTCTGATTCTCTTCAAGACCTCCTAACATGATCATTTCGCCATTCTTAACACGAACAAGAGATTGAAAATCACGGTTTATAGTTCCCGGAGGTGCTGTATTCGCAATACGTTCTGTAAAGCTGGATTGTTTTACGTTAATGGTCATGGTTATTTGCTCATCTCCCGAAACCTGTGGATCGATAGAGAGAGAAAGATCGGCGTTAACAGGTTTGTAAACTACCGTTTGCAATAAGTTTTGTTGTATACCGCCGGTGTTTACAAGATTATTATTTACTTCGGAATAATATTGTGTTTGCCCGATACTTAATTTTGCCTCGTGCCCGTTTAATGTTGCTATTTGTGGCGTAGAACGGATCTTTAATACACCATTGCTTTCCATAGCTTTTAAATTTAGATAAAAATTAGGCGTAACGTTTCCTAAATTAATAATACCTAAACCATTTATACCACTAATTAAATTATTGATGGAGTTAGAATTCAACGAAATATTATAATCCGGCAACAGCGTTCCGCCGGTTGTGCCTGTGTTTGCGCCAAGACCGGCCGAAATACCTGCCGAAAGAGAATTACTTTTTCTTACATCAGCAATTATTACTTCTATGTGTATCATTGGCACCACAAGATCTATCTGCCTCATAAACGCTTCCAATTCATCAATACGCGGCTGTGATCCACTAACAATTATACCGTTCATATCTTCAAATACTTTTAACTCTATTCCTTTCTTTAATTCGGCAGGTACAAAATCAATTACTTTTTCAATAGTTCGGTTCTTTAATGTTATCAATTTACTTTGCCTTAATCCTTCCAGATTCCTATCACCAAATAAATAAGTACTTCCATCTTTTTTAAAAGTGAAATCAGTACCATTAAAAAGTAACTTTAAAAACTCATCATAAGGTG
The DNA here is from genome assembly GCA_044229885.1 of Bacteroidia bacterium. GTDB lineage: Bacteria > Bacteroidota > Bacteroidia > B-17B0 > Aurantibacillaceae > Aurantibacillus. The sequence continues at coordinate 9,739 of JBGASD010000007.1, forward strand.
CATCCTCTACTTTTAAAGTGGCATTACCTTTTATATCGCTGAATAAAAAATAATTTTTTCCAAGCTCTTTCGAAACTGTATTCACAATTTGATTCATGGGCATGCTTTCTACATTCATGCTAATTAAACCATCTGTAATTTTGATCCTGTTCTTAAATTTATCTTCAATATTAGGTTGGTTGGGTACTACATTTCCGTATGGATTTATGTTTCCGCCAAGATTATTGTTATTATTATCCGGCTGATTTGCTATAGCTTGCTTTTTTTCGAAAACAAAAAAATTATCAGGTGTTTTACTTACCTTCATATCATTTGCAAATGCCAGTTTTTCAAGCGCACTTTCAAAAGAAGCAGCCTGCATAAAGCCATTAACCATTTTAAAAGACAGTTCAGGACTAAAAATAATATTCTTGCCACTTAGCTTGGTGATCTCTTTTAAAACGTTGCCCAGCGTATCGTTTGCAAGATCATAGCTCAATAGATCTGCTGTTTTTTCGTAAGAAACATTTATTTTTCTGGCAACAGGTAACTTCTTTTCAATTACAGGCGGAACATATTTATTGAATGTAAGAATAGGGCCAACAAAAATTATATCCAGATCGTAACGTTTACATAAAAATAAAAAAACCTCTTTTGCAGAAACGTTCTTAAATGTATTGCTAACACGTATATCCAAAGTATTATCAACATTCACATTAATATTATTATTTGTGCCAATGGCACGGATATACTCCTGTATGCTTGCGCCATTCATTGACAGCTCTACTTTTTCATCAATGCCCGGATAACTCTTTGCAAGCTGGGTCAATTTCTCTTCTATCACATCAAAACGATCCTGCGCCTGCGCAAAAAAAGTTAAGGTTAGAAAAACGATTATTAAAATTCTAATTTTCATTTATTAAATAAGGATAAATTTCTTCTAAGCTTGTGTCACCTAAAGTAAACAATTTTATTGCATTCTCTGAGAGCTTGTCTATTTTGTTAACTTTTAAATAATCATCAATATTTGTTGCGTTTTGCTTAATATGTTCAGCAATTTCTTTTGTAATATTAATTACTTCATAAATAGCTTTACGCCCTTTGTAGCCTGTATAATAACATTGCTGACAACCTGCAGCCATGTAATGATGTGCAACAGGCATATTACGATGGTTTTCGGGAAGTTCTTTTTTATCTAACTCCATTTTCTTTTTACAATGCGGGCATAACAAACGTATTAACCTTTGGGCCACAGATAAATTCATGGTACTTGATAGTAAATAAGGCGCAACTCCCATATCCACTAACCTGGATATTGTGCCCCAGGCAGAATTGGTATGGATGGTAGAAAGTACCAAATGCCCGGTAAGAGCTGCACGAATGGCCATTTGCGCGGTTTGCGCATCGCGTATCTCACCCAGCATAATAATATCAGGGTCTTGTCGCAAAAATGTACGCAACGCTTCTGAATAGGTTAAGCCAATATCTTCTTTTAACTGAACCTGGTTAACACCATCCAAAGTGTATTCAATGGGGTCTTCGATAGTTAAAATATTATTGGTTGGCTTATTTATTACTTTTAATGTGGCGTAAAGCGTAGTTGTTTTACCGGAGCCCGTAGGGCCGCTAATGAGAATAATACCGTTAGGTTTTTTAACTGCCAGCTCATAGCGTGCCAATTCATCTTTGTTAAAGCCTAATTTTTCGATATTGATGTGACTTGCATCGCTACCTAATAAACGTAATACAATTTTTTCGCCATATAAAGTTGGCAGTATAGATACACGGATATCAAGGTTGGTATTATTGAACTTAAAACGAATGCGCCCATCTTGCGGCATTCGCTTTTCGGCAATATCACAGGATGCAGCGATCTTGATCTTATTTATCAACGTTGGATATTCTACCTTGTTTAGTTTATGCCTGTCTATTAAAACACCATCTACTCTAAAGCGAATACGGCATTTTTCGCCATAGGTCTCGATATGGATATCTGAACTGTGAAGATCTTTAGCCTCTTTAACAAGTGTTTCTAAAAAATTATTATCGTTTACATTTAAACGATAGGTCTCATTTAAAGTACTATCCAATCTTGCGCCGTTACCGGCTTTTGGATAATTACGCAAAAGCATTTGTTCCAGCTCTTCTTCTCCTTCACTTTTTAACTGTATTTTTTTTCCTAAAATAATTTCAAGCTCATTCTGAAGATCGGATGTATTTTTTCTTTCACTTACAAAAACATGTAACACGTTATTTTCATGCTTAAGCGGAACAATACCATAATGCCATGCCTGATCGATGGTAATTAAATTTTTAAGCTCGTTATTTAGCTGTACAGTTTCCATTAATGGGGATAACTAAAATACGGTTTTTTTACCTTACGAATACTGTGAAAAATGAAAAAAATATTCGTATTTATACTAAGCAAATTACCGATTTTGGTTTATAACTGGTAATAAATTAAATGTGGTTTTTAACTTAATACTTTAACCAGCAATAGATTAGCTTTTTTGTCAAAAAACGAGGTTTATCTCTACGTTAATACACGTAGTTTTTAACTATCTAAATTTTTAATAATTAAGGTATTTACCGGCAGATTTATTTCCGAGTTCATAAGCTCTATGAATAAGCGGTCGGGCTTTTTCTTTTTGTCCGACCTTTAAATAATAGGCCCCAAGATTATATAAAACCTCATTGTTATTTGGACTAAGTTGATAAGCTTTATTAAAATTATAAAATGCTTTTTCGTTATTGTTGATCTTAATGTAACATATCCCTAAGTTGCTTAATGCTTCAGGAAAATTATTTTTTCTTGCAATGGCTTTATTAAAATAAACAATTGCGCTATCAGTTTTACCAATACCAGCAAGTGCCCAGGCATAATTATTAAGTACCAACGGGCTTATACTATCTAAAACAGCCGCTTTTTGTAAAAAAGGAATGGCTGTTGCAAACTCCTTTTTTGTATTATAATAATGACCAAGATTATTAAGCGCATAGGTATTATCCGAATCTACTTTTAACTCCTGTTCAAATAATGTTTTTGAATCTTTCCAAACTGTACTTCTTTTAAAAGTTAAAAATATAAAGCAAAAAAAGTAAAGAGGTATAATGGCTTTAAATGTAGTTGAGCTTAAATTAAAATATTGCAAGGATATACACAGCAATGCTACAGGAAAAATGATGGAAACATAAAAATACCTTTCGCTTACATAAGAGTGTGTGTTTGGATAAACCTGTAACACCGGTAATAAAAAAATTATCCAGCACAAAAATAATAAACCAAACAATTTATTTTTTTTATTGAATACCAAATAAGCAATTATTGCAAACAATATTAAAGACAACAAAGCAAAAACCATAATTGAACTATTTGCAAACAAGGTACCTTTTTCAGGAAAAAGGTTTATAAATTTTTGATTGAAAGGTAAAAATGGTTTTAAAAAATAATAACCCAACTCAGAAAAGAAAAGAGTTAGCTTTTCAATAACACTATATTGTGTAATGCTACCGGTAATAGGGGCATTTGTTTTTATAAATACAACCGATACAATGGAAAAAATAAATGATACAATAAAAAAAGGAATAAGCAACATAACACTTTTAATTTCGATCTTTTTTGCTTTATAAACAGAATATAACATAAAAATAACCGGCAAACTTACAGCCATAGGCTTACTAAAGCAGGATAAAATAAACCAAACAAATGCTATTACGAGGTATTTATAGTTATTTGTCTTTTGAAAATCTAAATATTTTATGACAGCCAAAAAATAAAACAAACAATATAATACATCTTTTCGCTCTGTGATCCAGCAAACGCTTTCGGTTACCAATGGGTTTATTGAAAAGAACAAAAGAATAAGCCAAATAAAATGCCCGTTCTTTATCTGTAATCTTAAAAGAATTTGCAATAGCAACAAACAATTTATAATATGAAGCAATAAGTTGACGGCGTGAAATACTTTAGCATTTTCGCCAAACAGCTTATACTCGATCATGTAAGTAAAAACTGTTAAGGGCACATAAAGAATAGTAGCTTTGCCTTCAAAAATTGCCTTTACATTTTGGACAGTAAACTTTTTGATATAACTGTTGTTTGTTACATACTCAGGATCGTCGTAATTAACAAAACCGGCTTTAAATACCGGAAAAAACGAAATAATGCACAATAAAACTATTCCAATTCGTGTATATTTTATAAGCTGATTATTCAATTTACTTTGTTGCTATAAGGCCCGAAATTACAGGTTTTAACTATTATTTTGAAGCGCATCAAATATACTTTTTTAGTTTAAAATAATTATATTTATTCTTAATTATTATGCCTAAAAAACACACTGAATACGAGCTTTTGCCTTTGTTACACAAGTTTATTAACGAAGTAAAAAAAGGCAGGCACCTGCAAAAAAATGGCAAGCGCATTAAGCCTGCCAGCATAAGAAATTACCATTATCTAGAATTACTGTTAACCCGCTTTAGCGAAAAAAGTAAATTTAAGATCCGCTTAAAGAACGTTACAAATTTAAATAAGAAACAATTTGAAGATGAAAAAAAATACTGGAAAGAATTTTACCTCGAATTTACTTCTTATTTGTACGATGACCTTAAACATCATGATAATTATGTGGGAAGAATGATAAAATTATTGCGCAGCTTTTTTAATTATCTTATTAATGAAAAAGGCATGAATATTGGTTTTTTTCACCGTAAATTTTATGCCCCTGCCGAAGAGGTGGATATTGTAGTACTTTCACCGGAGCGTTTAAATTATTTGATAGATGAATTAAAGCTTGAAAAAGCATTAGGCTCAGAATTACAAAAGGTAAAAGATGTTTTTGTATTTGGCTGCACGGTGGCTTTACGTTATTCTGACCTGATGAGCTTAACAAAATCAAACGTAGAAGTGATCAATAACCGGGTGTACATAAAAGTGCAATCAAAAAAAACACAAACGTTTACACGCGTTAAGCTGCCTGATTTTGCAGTGAAGATCTTGAACAAATATTCAAAGCTTTATACGCACAAATTATTTCCCCAATTTACAAAGGCCTATTTTAACCTTAAGGTAAAAGTAATTATGCAGCATTATGGTTTTATAGAGCCTATTTTAAGAACAAGGCAACGTCGCGGCATACCGGTTACTGTTTATAAGAATGAAAAAGAAAAAAAACAATTTCGTTTTTGTGATGCTGTTACAAGCCATACCATGCGCCGTTCGGCCATAACTACTATGCTAAGCCTGGGCATGAACGAACAAACCGTAAGGCAAATTAGCGGGCATGCTGCGAACAGTAAAGAATTTTTCAGGTACGTATCGTTTGCGCAAACGTATATTGATACCGAAATAGATAATGTACACGAAAAATTAACAAAAAAGAAGCTGGAATTTGCGCTCGAAAACTAGCTAAAAACACATTTTTAGGCTAATTTTGAAATAACAAAAGTTCTTTGAATACCAATATCCACAAGTAACTAGGTTACTTTAGTTACTATGCCTTTGGCAGCCCACTGCCAGGACGCCTAAGCAGCAGCGTTGGCTATAGATACGGGTTTAATGGTAAGGAGAATGACAATGAGTTTAAGGGGAATGGGAATAGCCAAGATTTTGGGGCGAGAATTCATGATC
>JBGASD010000002.1:0-982095 GCA_044229885.1 Bacteroidia bacterium
TGGTTTCTCGTATAACTGGATGCCTACCGGCCTTAGCTCTGCCATTGTTAACGGTCTTGGCCCTGCCATACACTCGGCTACTGTTACCGATCTTAACGGTTGTAAAACTTACACTACCGTTAATATCACCGAGCCTAACGCTCTTGCCCTAAATGTATCGCCGCCCCAAACCATCTGCTACGGAAATATCGCCCAGATCTTTGGACAGGCTTCAGGCGGTACCATCCCGTACAACTACACCCTAACCGATCTTACCACTAACATATCTACCAACTCAATCACGCCTAATGGTATGAATAGTACGCCTACCTTGACAACGGCTAATCAATACACCATTTCGGTAATTGATGCGAATGGATGTTCGGCTGGTCCGCAAACTATTAACGTTGGCGTAAGGCCACCATTACTTGCAATAGGATCAACAAGTACAATTTGTGATACAAAAACGTTAACGTTAAGTCCAACAATTACAAGCCCGGGTAAAGGCGGACCTTATAATTACTCATGGAGTAATGGTGCAATTGGCGCGAGTGCTGTGATAACTGCAAATTATGCAGCAGCACAAACAAGCACTTATTCGGTAGTAGTAGATGATGGTTGTTCGATACCAAATGCAAAAGCAATATTCACAGTAATTGTAAATCCTGCGCCTAACGCTACATTTACACCTGTAAGAAGCGAAGGTTGTGCGCCGTTAACAGTAACTTATAATGGTATTGGTGATTCTACAACCACTAATTTTAATCCGTTCTTTTGGACGTTTAGCGGCATACCGCAAACCGTTAACCCAGTGCTAAATCCACAAATAATAACATATGCAGAGCCGGGAGTTTATTCGTTAACATTAACTGTTACCAATAAATATGGCTGTATTCAAACAATGACAGATCCCACAGCTGCAGAAGCATTTTCGGTACCGGTTGCAGGTTTCTTCCCTAGTCCGCAAAGCGCAAGCTTAATGGAACCAACAATTCATTTTACCAATACATCTTCTAATGCAAACGGGTATATATGGGATTTTGGCGATCATAATTTCCCGAACGCGAACTCATCATTTGCTGTAAACCCAACTCACCTGTATAGTTATGTGGGTGCCTATCAAATTTATTTAGTGGCTATCAACTCAAGAGGTTGTAAAGACACTGCCACTGCAACCATAGATATTACGCCTGATATGGGTGTGTATATACCAAATGCATTTACACCTGATAATAACGGACGTAACGATGTGTTTATGCCTTATGGTTATGGCATTAGTGAAGACAATTATAAAATGGAGATCTTTGACCGTTGGGGTGAGTTGATCTTTACTTCAACTGAATTTAGAAAAGGATGGGACGGAAAAGTAAAAGGCACAAATGTTACGGGGCAAGATGGTGTTTATATTTACAAGATCACGATCACCGATCTTGAAAACAACAAGAAGAATTACGTGGGGCATGTAACGTTACTGAAACAATAAGATTTACTTTTTAAAATAAAAAAAGCGTTGAAATTAGTTCAACGCTTTTTTTATGAAGTTTAAAATTGTAAAATTATCTGCGCCAGGGATGCAAAAGGTTTAGTGCTTTTGCCTGCTAAGGCAAAACACCGTAGCGAAGCGAAGCCTGTAGCAGCCCGTTAAGGCGCCCAAAAAATAAATTTATTTTTTACCTGTATTTTCTTTTGCTATTAAAACATACACCGGAAAATGATCGCTATACCCGCCGGTGTAAGTGCCAATATGATACGTTGTAAAAGGATAACCTTTGCTGTTTCCGTAATCAAATTTTAAAAATGATTTATTAAAAATTCTTACAGCGTAATATTGCCAGCTTTCATAATTTTTTGGAAGAAAATTTTTATTCATGATGGCCTGGTCAAATAAATTCCAACTATCATTCCAGGCTATTGAACCTGTACCCTCGTTATATAATTTTTCCATTGGGTTATAATATTTTTCGCCTTCACATTTTTTTATTTCGCCACAGGTATTTACTATTTCTTTAATTGAAACGCTTGTAGGATCATCGTTAAAATCGCCCAACAAAATAACTTTTGCAGTTGGATCTGCAGTTGTAATGCTATCTGAAATATGACGTGCTACTTTTGCAGCGCCGTTACGGTTTGGCCTGCTTTTTAACTCACCACCACGGCGTGAAGGCCAGTGATTGACCAATACAGTGAATGGCTCACCCAAAAAAGAACCACTCACTACTAAAATATCGCGTGTTTTGTAAGAAGAATCAGTTACCAATGTTACATGGTACGATACCGATTTAGTAACTTTAAAATAAGCAGGATTATAAATAAATGAAGGATCAACACCACGCGCATCGGGTCCTTCGATATGCTCAACTTTATAATTACGCTTTTTTAATTTTGGAGAATTTACAAGATCTTCAACCACGGCCTTATTTTCAATTTCGCATAAGCCTAAAATGGCCAAACCATCGGGTGTTACATCGGTTGCCATTTGAGAGATAACATCAGCAAGATGGTCTATTTTTGTACGATAACGTCCACCATTCCAAACATTTTTACCGCTTGGTGTAAACTCTTCATCATTTTTCCATTGATCGTTTAAAGTATCGTATAAATTTTCAACGTTCCAAAAACCAATGGCAGAAATGAAATATTTTTTATCCTTATCTAATTTTTGTGCATTGAGAGAACAAACAAATAGTAGGAATAAGAAAAATAATTTATTTTTTAATGTCATGATAAAATTTAATTAGGGCTTAAAAGTAGTAAATAATATGAGGTGATATGTTAAATGAATATTTAGAAAGTTTAAACCGTTTTAATTGAAAAATTGATGAATTTGGTAATATATTGTTGACAATTACCTAATAATGCACCCATTAAATATTTATATATTTACCGCGATTTAGTGAGAAGTGATCACCCTTGAGGTAATATAAAGTTTCTCTTTATAGACCCGAAGCCGCTTCATAATAGTTAGCAATAATTAGGATGAAAGCAGACATAAATTTCATCCTAATTTATTTAAAAGAACAAATAAGTAATTACCGTTTTAACAGTTTTAATAAAACAATATTTAATATTTTAGCTTAATGATAAGATTTACAAGTATCAAACATTTAATTTGTTTTGCCTTTTTATTTTTTGCGGGAATAACTTTCGCGCAGGTTTCTCAATCTGATTCAACTATTACTGATAATAGTGCGGATAGCCTTGACAATACTTTTAATATCCCGGTATTTAATGCCACCGGTGGTGATATTGATTCTGATCTCGGCCAACAGGAAACCTCTTCTTTATTACAATCGAGCCGCGATCTTTTTTCTCAATTTGCAATTTATAATTTTAACGCTGCACGTTACCGCATAAGAGGTTATTCAGCAGAAAATTTATCGATGATGCTTAACGGCATTGACATTAATAATCCTGAAATGGGTTTTGCATCCTTTGGTGAATGGGGCGGTTTATTTGGCGCTGCACCTTTTAGTGAATACAGACTTGGTAATGGCGCTTCGCGTTATGGCTTTTCCGGACCGGCAGGTTATAATAATTTTGATTCAAAAGCTTCTTCTTTCAGAAAAGGTACACGTATTGCTTATGGAACTACAAATAGAAACTATAGACATCGTATATCGATAACACATTCAACGGGCATGATGGATAATGGTTGGGCCCTTAGAGTGATGGTTAGCAATATTAGTGGCAATCAGGTATATATTCCCGGCACTTATATTCAATCAAATACTTTTTACATTGGGCTTGATAAAAAAATAAACAGTAAGAATATTTTATCATTAACAGGCTACTTTACTCCTTCAGAAATTGGTGGTCGCTCATATGCACAATTAGAAGCATATGAACTCACCAACGATCATTTTTACAATAGAAATTGGGGCTATCAAAATGGGGAAATACGAAACTCGGTTGTTCGCAAATCGCAAAGGCCAACATTTATGTTAACTCACATTTTGACACCCAACAGCACTTCGAAATTAACGAGTACATTATTTTATAATTCCGGAAAATCAAGTGTTTCTGGAATAAACTGGAACAATTCTCCGAACCCTTGGCCCGATTATTACAGGTATTTTCCGAGTTATTTTTACAACCAGGGCCTGACAGCACAGGGTGATGCACAAAAAGAATTATGGGAAAATGATGTAAATACACAACAGTTAAACTGGGACAGGATGATTGCCATGAACCAGGATAATGTATACACTGTACCATCACAAGTTGGCCAAGGAACAAATACTAGTGAAACTAGGTCACGCTATATTCTTGAGGACAGAGTTGAAGATCTTAAAAATTTTGTTTTAAATTCTGTTTACAACAAACGTATTGAAAATTTATTTATCAGTGCAGGAATAAGTGGAAACATTTACCGCAATCACAAATACAAAGTTATGAATGATCTTTTAGGCGGTACTTTTTGGTTAGATTACGATCAGTTTGCTTCCAACCTTGGCGTTAGCTCTGATTTTCAACAAAACAATTTAGAGAATCCTGATAGAAAAATTTATGCAGGCGATAAATTCGGTTACGATTTTAATATTAACATCAATAAGGCGCAAGCATGGACACAAGCAGAATACAGCATTGGTCATATTGACATATACGGAGGACTTCAGATTTCGAATATGCAGGTTTGGAGAGAAGGATTTGTAACTAACGGAAAATTTCCGACAGGAAGTAAAGGAAAAAGTGATGTTATTTCTTTTACTAATTATGGTATAAAAGGTGGTGTAACTTATAAGATCAATGGCAGAAATTTTATAACTGCTAATGGTAGTTTTTTAACCCGCCCACCGGAGGTAAACACCATGTTTATTTCTGCTGAAACAAGAAATGATATTACAAAAGGTGTTACATCTGAACAGGTAACTAGTTATGAATTAAGTTACCTACTTAAATCTCCAGCATTTAAAGCAAGGGCTACCTATTATAATACCTCTATTAATAATCAAAGTCAAATGCGTATTTTTTGGTATGATATATATAATTGTAACGTAAATTATTTTTTAACCGGCTTAAACGAAAAGCACCAAGGTGTTGAAGTTACGCTTGAAAAAACAATAAAAACCTCTCACGTTTTACAAGGTGTATTTGGTTATGGAAATTATTATTACACTAACCGTCCAAAAGCGCAGGCTTGGCAAACCAATAATAATACAGAATTGTATACCAACAGAACTGTTTATTGGAAAGATTACTACGTAGGTGGTACACCGCAATTGGTTAGTGCATTTTCTTATAAATATGTGGGTAAAAAATTCTGGAATGTGAGCGCTACATTTAACTATTTTGGCGAATTGTACATTATGACCAATCCCGACAGAAGAACAGAAGAAGCTGTTGTAGCTTACCAAGCAGGTGATAAAGGAATAGATGATGTTGTAGGCCAGGAAAAAATGCCTGATTTTTATACAGTTAATTTAAATGCCGGAAAATCTTTTAGGATAAAAGGTAAATATTATTTAAACTTTAATGGTGGCATTAATAATTTACTGAACAATAAAAACGCTTTAACTTTTGGTTATGAGCAAATGCGTTGGGATATTGGCCAGTTAAACAGGTTTCAAAATAAATACCAATACATGATGGGTTTAACCTATAGAGTAAATGTTAGTTTTAGTTTTTAATTGATAAATAATTTACACAATGAAAAAAAATATTTTAAATCTTTTTCTTTTATTTTTTCTGTTTGCGGTAGCTGTTTGCTGTAAAAGAAAAGGAGAGTTGCCACCAATAAAATCGCAAGGCCCATCTTTAACAATTGCAGAGCTAAAAGCCATTGCAAGTTGTACCAATAATTGTGAAAAAGTATTTACAACAGATACATATTTAGCCGGTGTGGTTTTAGCAGATAATGTAAACGGCAATTTTTATAAAGAAACATTTTTAAGAGATGCAACCGGTGCAATACATTTAACACTAAAATCTGCGCCACTTATTTTTGTAGGTGATAGCATTCGTATTAACATGAAGGGTTTAAGCATTGGTTATAATTCCTCAACTTCCATGTTAGAGGTAGATTCTCTTGATCCTGACAGATCGATGGTTATACTTGGTAAAGGTGCTGAGCCAAAGCCAAAAATAATGGATATGAATTTGATAAATACACCCGGTTATTTTGCAGGTTTTATAAATGATCTTATTGAAATTAAAGGAATAGGTTTTGCACCGGCAGATACAAATAAATTATATGTAAACATTAACTCTACTGCACAAAGCAGATTAATGTACTCTTGTGGTGGAGACCCTATTACTTTAAGAACAAATTCTTATGCCACATTCTCTGGCCAAAAAACCCCAAAAGGTTACGGAAATATTATTGGCATTGCAACCAATTACGGAACCACCAAACAATTAGTGATAAGAAACACAACTGAATGGAGCATGAACAGTGCAACCTGTATTACGCCGGGTTTGTATCTTAAAAAGAATTTTAATGATAACTCTGTTACCAGCGGTGGTTGGACAACACAAAACGTAAGCGGTGCCATCCCCTGGGTTCCATCAACACTTGGCTCATGGGCAAACAAACCTTATGCACAAATTTCTAACTATGTTTCAAGTGCTAACCAACCTTGCGAAACATGGTTAATTTCGCCGCTTATGGATCTTTCAGCATCTACAAACCCTGTACTTGTTTTTCAAAACGCATGTAATTACTCAGGGCCGGTTTTAGAATTAATGGTTTCAACTAATTATACATCCGGTTTACCATCAACAGCAACATGGACACCGGTAACTTTTACCTTATCAAGCGGGGGCTTTGCGTTTGTTAACTCAGGCAATATTTCGTTAAGTGCTTATAAAACCACAGGTGTAACTATTGCATTTAAATATACAGGCACTTCTACTTCAGGCAAAACATGGGAAGTAGATGATGTTATAGTTTCTGAAAATTAATTTGATCAAAAAGAAAAATGAAAAAGATATTTTATTTATTAATTGCTGTATCACTTGGATTTACTTCTTGTAAAAAAAAGTTTGATAATCCGGCGCCACAGGCACCCCCTGCTGTTAGTGGTTACATTACAATAGATTCCATTATAAAAAGATATAATGTATACTATGCAATACCACCAAGCAAGGTTTACAAATTTGCTACCGATGTAAATGTTACAGGTATTGTAACGGCAGATGAGATAAGTGGCAACCTTTACAAATCTGTTTATATTAAAGATGCAACAGGTGGTATGAAATTAAATTTAACCTATGCCGGAGGTTTATATGTTGGTGATAGCATTCGCGTTAATTTAAAAGGAGTTAAATTAAATAGTTATGGAAATCAGATACAACTGGATTCTATTGACCTTGAAAAAAGTGTACATAAAATTTCGAGCGGTACTTTGGTAACACCAAAAAAAGTAACCATGAATCAATTAATAACAACAAATACATTAGTGTCACAGCTTTATTTTCAATCAGAATTAGTTGAGCTGGATTCTGTTGAATTCTCTATTGGTTCAAAAGGTTCAACTTTTGCCGATGCTGTTAATAAAGGTTCTATCTCTCATGTTCTTTTAAATTCTTTTGGAAGCAAAGTAATTGTAAGAACATCCGGCTACTCTAATTTTGCTGCCAGCACTGTACCTTGTGGTAAAGGAAAAATCATAGCCATTGTTGGTCAATATAACGGTGCTATTCAACTTACCATTCGCCAATTGGGCGATGTAAGTATTTCGACAGGTACTTGCCCTGTATATGTAAAAAACTTTAATGATAACAGTATTACAAGCGGTGGTTGGACAACGCAAAACGTAACAGGTAATATTAACTGGATAACTTCTAACGCAGGAGGCTCACCTACTTATTACGCATCTATCTCTAATTATATTTCAGGAAACCAGGCTTGCGAAACCTGGTTGATCTCTCCGCCATTTGATCTTACAAATAATATTAATCCAGCGCTTTCATTTAATAACGCATATAATTATACAGGGCCTGCATTAGTTGCAATGATCTCAACAAACTATACCGGTGGTGCGGTAAGCACAGCCTCATGGACAACCTTACCTTACACCGCATCAACAGGTGGTTTTAATTTTGTGAATTCGGGTAATATTTCTTTAAGCGCTTATAAAACGGCTGGTGTAACCATTGCATTTAAATATACCGGTACAGGCACTTCGGGCTCAACCTGGGAGTTAGATGATATTGCAATATTGGATTTTTAACTAGTATTACTCATAAAAAAGCCCCGCAAATAATTGCGGGGCTTTTTTTATTTTAAACAATTTTTATCAGGCCAATAAAACTTTTTTAGCATCGGATAAAATATCAAATGCTTTTTCCTGGGTTGCAGCTTCGGCATATACACGCAATACAGGTTCTGTACCACTTGCGCGGATCATTAACCAGGTATTTTCATCAAAGAAAAATTTATAGCCATCCAGATCATCTACACGCGATACTTTATATTTTCCAAATTCTTTATATGAATTACCTTTGCAATTTTGCAGTACTTTTTGTTTTACAGATTCATCAATATGCAAATCGTTACGCTCAAAAGAAAAAGTTCCGGTAATGGTGTATACTTCTTCAATTAATTCGTTTAATGATTTACCTGTTTTTGCCATAAATTCCCAAATGGTCAAACCCATCCAAATACCATCACGTTCAGGAATGTGACCCTTAATAGCAATACCTCCACTCTCTTCTCCTCCAACCAAAACATCTTCGGTAACCATAATGCTGCAAATATATTTAAAGCCAATTTTTACAACATCTAATGGCAAGCCATAATGCTCGCACATATTTTTTATTTTAACCGTAGTACTAAAGGCTGTTGCTACTTTACCTTTTTGGTTTTTATACTTTACAAGGTAATGGATCAATAATAAAATAATATGGTGCGAATCAACAAAATTACCTTTTGAATCGTAAAGCCCAATTCTATCTGCATCACCATCGGTTGCTAAACCGCAAGAGATATCTCCTTTTTGTTTGATAAAATTGCTGAACTCCAAAAGATTTTTATGAATGGGCTCAGGCGCTTGCCCGTGAAAGCCCGGATTGTGATCATTATGCAAATGATGGATCTCAGGAAATAAACGTGTCATTACGCGCTGACCTGCACCATACATAGAATCGTAAGCCAGGTTTAAATTTGAATTTTTTATTGCTTTAAGATCAAAGTTAGCTTCTACATGTTGAATATAAAGGTCTTCTAAAGGAACAATTTGCAGGTCACCTTTTTTTTCAGCTGCGGCAAGGTCGATAGCGCTATAATCCGTAGAGCATTTTTCAGGAATAATATCTTCAATTTCCTGAACTAATTCAGGCCCTAAAGGACCACCATAGTGCGCTTTTATTTTATAACCGTTATATGTTGGCGGGTTATGGCTTGCAGTAATAATGATACCTAAATTTGTTTTATACTTTACACAACCTAACGATATCATGGGCGTGCTAATAAATCCTTTTGCCAATAAAACTTTTACACTATGTGCAATAAATACTTTAGCAGTAGTTTCTGCAAACATGGGGCCTGCAAAACGGCAATCGTGCCCAACCACTACAATTGGATTTTTGTTGTTTTTAATTAACCACTTTGCAGTGGCTTCAGTAACTCTTGCTACATTCTCTTCTGTAAAATCGCGTGCTATAATTGCACGCCATCCATCTGTTCCAAATTTTATCTTCGTCATATTAAAAAGTGTATCTTAAAATTACTTATAATTTTTTTTATGCTTAAAACCCAAAACGTTAAGTTTATTTAAAGTTTACTGCTATTGAATTAGCAATTTGTTCAAACTCTTCTTTAGATAATTTTAATTTTTGGTTTGAAAAATTGCAATCATTCATGGTTCTTATGGGTATTAAATGAACATGGGCGTGCGGTACTTCAAGGCCTATAACCTGCATGGATATTCTATTACAAGCTACCGACTTTTTTATAGCTTCGGCAACTCTTTTACTAAAATCCATTAAGCCGGAATATGTTTTATTATCCAGATCAAAAATATAATCTACTTCTTTTTTTGGAACCACTAATGCGTGACCTTTTGTTAATGGGTTAATATCTAAAAAAGAAAAATAATTTTCATCTTCGGCAATTTTATAAGAAGGTATCTCGCCTGCAATGATCTTTGAAAATATACCGGCCATTATAACTTATATAGTAATTTCAGAGATCTCTAATGTCATTTTTCCGGCAGGCACTTGTACATCCACTTTTTCGCCAACTTTTTTGCCTAGTAAAGCTTTACCAATTGGAGAATCAACAGAGATCTTTCCACTTTTAAGATCGGCTTCATTCTCAGCAACCAAGGTATATTTCATAATAGCGCCATTGGTTGCATTTTTTATCTTAACAGTAGTTAGTATACTTACTTTAGAAAGATCGAGCTGTGTTTCATCTACAATGCGCGCGTTAGCAATAACATCTTCTAATTTTGCGATTCTAAGTTCTAGTAATGCCTGAGCTTCCCGAGCTGCATCATACTCTGCATTCTCGCTAAGATCACCTTTATCGCGGGCATCTACAATAGCTTGTGTAGCCGCTTTTCTTTCAACAGTTTTTAGCTGCTGCAACTCATCTTTCATTTTTTGCAGACCTTCTTCTGTATAATATCCAATTTGTGCCATAATTACGTGCTCTTAAAAAAACAAAGAATCCCGGTTAATAACCGGGACTCTATAATATAAACAAATGTAATAAAAAAACTCTATAGATTTAATCGTATTCCAAAAGTATGGGTACCACCAAACGGATTTGTAAAGCGGTAAGAATAATCTAAACCAACAGTTGATTTTTTCTCATTAACCGGAACTTCGAAAGTTACACCTGCTGCAGGACCAGTAAATACTGTTTGACGGGTATCTGCTTTTAAAATTCCTTTTTCGGCATAATAACCACCTCTAAACATTAACATATCTTTCCAGGCATATTCTAAACCAAATAAAAAGTTATCGTTTGTAAATGAGTTAGAAGTATAAGTACCGTTAAATGATAAACGGTGCTTTTTAGATAAACCTGTACTATCTTTAGTAAGATAAAGATCGTAAGCTAAACCAATGTTAACCAAAGCCGGTAATTCGAATGCGTTTGAACGGTTGTTAACAGTTAATTCAAAATCACCGCTATTTGAAATAGTTGCCTGACGTGATAAGCCATCACCCTGGTAACGCATTTTTGGTCCCCAGTTTTTTAATGCGATACCAATATGAATTTGATCATATTTACCTGTGTGGTATTGGATACCTGCATCGATAGCTAAGCCACGGGCATTAGCATTTGGTATTTGCTCGCTAAGTAATTTAAAGTTAATACCACCATAAATATTATCAGAGAACATTTTTGCGTATGATAAACTGATATTATAGAATGTAGGATTATAAGTACCTAAACCACCTTCAGGCTGATCTTCTGTAGTAATTTCTATTTTACCGGCGTTAATAGCAACAACACCTAAACCAATTGTACCGGTTTCGCCAACACCTTGTGTTAAACCAAAACTATTGATAAAAATATCAGTGCCTTGTAACCAGTTTGAACGATTAAAGATAACCTCAGTTTTACGTGTAAAAGCTGTACCTGCAATATTTAAGAATTGCGCTTCCAAACCTCTTGCTTTGGCTGAGTTAGAACCAACCATCCCGGCATTTCTTGCATAAGGATTAATCAATAACTGACTTGCACCAGCCTGACCTCTTCTTTCAGGATTACCTGCGTTACCAACTGTTGCGGCAACCATTAAGGCAGATAAACTAATATATTTTAAATTTTTCATCATAAACTTTACCTGTTAAAGATTAGTAGCTTTGAACATCCAGTGGACGCATTACACCAAACCATTTTAATATTTTTTCACCAATTCCAGGAGCATCAATATGGAATATATATAAACCACTTGCTACCGAAATACCACTTTGATTTTTAAGATCCCAATCAGTATAAGGACTACGTTTAGCCTGCTTAATATCTGAACCTTGACCTGAAGTTCCTAAGAAAATATCTTCCTGACCGGTAACATCACGGGTAATTGATCTAACCAATGTTCCGTTCATTGTAAATATTTTAATTGTACACTTATTTGGAAGATTTGTAATTCTTACACGGTTGTCGATTCTTTTTGTTTCGTAAGAAGAAGAACCGTAATAAGGATTAGGAACGATCTTAATAAGATCTAAAGCATTCTTAGCGGTAGAGCCATCTGCAAATAATGTAGCAATATCACTTGTATTAAATTTATACATAGGGAAATTGTTGTTTTGCGGATCAACACTATTAATATCAGTTGTTAACATGCTTGGAGAATTTACATTCTGCAATTTATTAATACTGATGGCAGTTTGCGGAGTAGTGTATGTTGCAACCCCTGAGAAACCATAACGGTAAGGTTTTGCAACGTTTATCTGCATTCTAACATCTGAAGGCATATTTTCAGGTTTATTAAAATCATATCCCGGAGCCGGCATAGGCATTGATACCCACATGATATCACGCTCTAATCCATTTAACGGCCCAAGTCCTGCACCACTATTATCGTTACCGAAAGATGCACCAAAATACTCTTTTAAAACAAAAATGTTTCTTGCACCAGCATCGTATTTTAATTGTCCGTATGGTTTTCCACCTAAAGTAGCTTCCCATCCAAAGTTTCCTGGCGTTGGGTAAGTTGATTGAATTACATTACCACCAAAAACATAAACGAAGTGTTTACCACCAAATGCATATGGATAAGGAGAGTTGGCGTTTGAAGTAGGATTCCAGATCATATCATTACCGTTGTTTTCTTTTTGGTAGCTATCTTCTCCAAACATCATATTTAAACGTTCACCGGTTTCGATGTTAATTGCATAACCAGGGAACCAACCCATACCTGTTCCTGAAATATAATTAGGATCATCCACGTTATTACTTGAAACAGATGTAGTAGAAACAACGCCATCTTTATTAACTGAGAAGTGTTGTCTTGGACCAAAGAAGATACCGCCATTTTCTGCAAGTTGATATTTTTCCTGCATTTCAATAACAGGGCATCTTGTCCATTTACTCTTATCTTTTGTGTATACAATAATTACACTGCTAACTTTTCTTAAATCAACATTTCCATCCTGGCTAGGCGAAGTATTACCTGATAAACCAAAGATACCAGGGAATGCAACTTTATTAGCTTCCCAAATTTTACCATTTAAACCAGGGCCACCAAATACACGAGAAGGAACGCTTGGAGCACTACTTGGAGTAATTGAATAATAAGAAGCAGCTAAAGCATATGGAGCCCAAGTACCGCCTAATATATTTCCAAATTGTTTTTTAGGATCATAAAATGCTGCAATTACACCATCATTATCTTTTTTGTAATAAGCATCCTCACTTCCGGCTGTTTTGTTGTTTCCTGAAAGGATCCAGTTTGTTGGTGTTGCACCATCAACGTCTTTTACAGGATTTAACCAACCAGCAGTACCATTAAAATAAGACATGCTTGCTCCAATAAATGAGTTTTGAGCAGGGCCGGCATAATCAGAAGTTTCTAGTGCAAAGTTTGTGAACTTACCTGATGTTTCGCCCGGATCACCAACTTGTTTTATAGTTAATGAAAAACCAAGATCAGGGAAATAAAACTCATTACCAACTTTAATTGTTTCGTAATACACATCAACTGTACCAGTTGCAGATGTAGTATTTGGATGGTATATTTTACCAGACTGTAGATCTTTTAATTCCCAACTTGTATTATCAATATTTAAAGCAGCAATACCAGCAGCCGAACCGGTTGGCATTGGGTTAATGCTTGTTTGAGGTGCAGATGCACTATCAACACTATTAATGAATCTGAAAGTGAAATCAGAGTTTTTTACGTTCAATGGATCTACCACTTTAATATTGATAGGACCTTGTGCGTTTTCGTAAGTGATATCAGCTTTAAAACCATTTGCTACGATCTCATCTTCCGATGCAGCAGTCATAGTTAACATGTTTCCACCATTACCCTGACCTTCAATTCTGGTGATTTTTGGGCCAAAACCATAAGCAGATTGAGTAACAGTTCCATCTTTTTCAACTTCAGGAATGTGAGGGATACCGGCTGCACGTTTTAGTTTACGACCTTCAAGGTAAGGACGTTTTTGACCTAATAAGTTTGCTGCAGGATTAACTGTAACCGGTACATCGGGTGCATAAGTTAAATAGTTATTGTAAGCATATGCTACTGCAAGAAAATAATAAGTTTTGTTGTTTACTAATTTTCTGTTTGATGAAGTAGAGAAAGCATCATCAGTAACTTTAAATGTAGAAACGATACCTTTATCAGAGCCTTCTACTTTTACCTTTGGTGCAATAGCTCCAACAGTATTATCTAATTCATAATTAATTAAACGTGAAACACCATTTGTAATATCACATTGAAAAACAGGAATAGCTTTTGTTCTGTCAGCAAGATCAGTTGAAGTTACCTGATCATTTGCAATTTGATAAACAATATATCCTTCAAAGCGATAAACTTTATCGGGGTTTTTAATTTCCGGAATGTTTGATGTTGGATCAGATAAAATTGAGATATCTGTTTCAGCATAATCATTATTGTATTGTTTGTAGTTATTTGATTTTCCTTTTTCGTTAGTTAAATAAATGATCAACTCATTATTCATTTCCTGAATAGTTAAGTTTGGAGCTTCAGGACCATCTAATAATTTAAAACAATTGTCAAATAAAGCCTGAGCTTTATCATCGGCAGATTTTAAAAGGTCAATTGATGTTAAGTTACCACCTTTTACCGGGCTTTGTGCCCAAGGCATACCGTAAGTTACTTCATTAACAGCACCCGGTTTTAATGTGAAAGGACCCGCTGATTGTAAGAAACGTCTGTCACCAGGTAAGTTACCGGCTGATTTCTCTGTCCAACCTGTTCCTGTAACAGGATTACCGTCGTATACAAATGTAGCAGGAGCAGTTCCACCATAAGCGTTACCACCAAAAGTAAATGGCGAACCATCTTTCCAAAAACCTGTCATAAAATTATAGTAATGGATAGCAATATCAGGATTTGTAGTTTGAGGAGGGAATGCACCGATATTATTATTATAATATGTAAAGCGGCTCATTTGAATAGTTTCACCTGGTTCGTCAACTAAATTATCCTGATCATTATCTACTCCATCTATATCAGCTATAGGACCTTTAAAGAAATCGCAACCCATTGAAGGTGGGAAATCACCATAACCATTAGTACCAGATGCAGTTTCATCAAATGGATCGGCATTATAGATATAACCTAAACCTCTTGAAACATCGCAACCAACATAATCATCTAAATAATAACCAAGATCACAATCGTTCCAAATAGTAAAGTAAGTTTGATTTAACTGAAAAGAAGAACGGTTATGAACTTCATAACTATAAAATGTCATGTTATTGATCTCATCATTTGTTTTAAAAGCAAAAGCTTGTGCTCTTACCTCAACCCCAATTGCTACACCTTGTGTTTCTGTATGAGAACCACCTTTATCATTAAATACCCAAAATAAAGTTTGATCACCATATAATTTAGTTTTACAAAATCCTAAATTATCTTTTAATGCAAGGTTTTGAACATCATAAGCAGGATAATCACCGCTTGCAGGATCATAAAAACCGTCAGGAGTCTTATCTACAAATGGTGCTAAATTTAAATCCTGATTTTTTGTAGGATCACCGTTACCCGGCCAGCCTAAAATGTTTGCTGTAATTGGTCCACCTGCTACAAAGTTGTCTACTTCTGCCCGGTTAACATTAAATATCTGATCGTATTTTAAACACTCCGCAGGATCTGCAGCAGCAGTAATTTTATCTAAAGGCCCTGGCCAAAAATCGATACCGTTTTGACGATACGTCATAGCTGCCACTTTTAACTGACCACCAGCATCTAAGCCACCCAACCAAATTGAGCCTGCAAAAGTTGATGACACACCATTATTTCTGTTAGCTGTTGCAGGAACAATGTAATAAGCATTACCGTTACCTTGAAGATCCCACCACATATCACCACCACTATAAATGATCGTTCTAACGTTGTTAACCCACAATTCTTGTGCTGCTTTTGGCGCTGCACAATCAGCCATAATCTTTTGACTAAGATTTGAGCCGGCGTGTCTTTCGCTGGCGGCCTTTTCTCTGCCATAAATGCTTATGCTACATAAAGCACTTAATATTATTATGATTTTTTTCATAGTGTAATTCCTCCCAAAAATTAAAATTCAAACATCAAACCAATACGGATCTGACGTGGTGTATTATAGTTACTTGCTTTATTGATACTGATATTATAAAGATCTGTAAATGCTGTAGCACTATTAGCAAGTGCTAATGAAGCCTGAGCTTGTGTAGATGTTAAGTAACCATCATCAGTAGGCTCACCAGTGTAGTTATATACACCTAACACGTTACGGCTGTTAAACAGGTTTAATACTTGTAAGTAAACATTTAAGTTTGCAGTTTTTCTGTTCTCATCGTCTTTTTTACCAAAAGCCAATGCAATGTTTTTATCAATTCTTAAGTTAGATCTGAAATTCCAAGGAAGGTTAGATCCGTTGATCTGACCAACGATACTTGAACGTGCGCCCACAAAGAATACTGAGTAAGGTACTGCAGTGTTCCAACGTGTGTAAGGTGTACCAGAACCTAACAAGAATGAAATATTGAAACCAACATCTTCAAATAATTGAATTGTTTTTCCGCTTTTCTTTTTAATGCTTGGGCCTTTATAATCACCTTCTGAACCAAAACGGTAATCGTAATTAAATACAAAACCATGGCGTTGATCATAATCTAATGGTTGAAGGATACGTAAATTTGGTGTACCTGATGAAGCTAAGTTAGCACCTGAGTTAATACCTGAACCTGTACCTTCAGCAAATTGAAGTGTATAGTTGAATGAATATCTTGAACCACCTGTTCTACGGAAATCCAATACAAATGATAAACCTTTAACTGTTCCAAAATCGATATTATCGTATTGAATATAAGTTTTAGGATATGCACCGGTAATAACGCGTTGGTTGATCAAATTACGCATCTCACGGTAAAACGAAGTAATTGTTAATGAAGCATTTTTACGCTCATTTAAAATTTGAGAGAATCCTAATTCGTAATCAATTGTTTGTTGTGGTTTTTGATTTGGATTAGTTAATAATGGTGAGCTACTTTCAGCATCTAAATAATAAAAATCAAGTGGTTGTAATTGATTGTTTGATGGACGTTGCGTTAAGATATCGTAATGAGCAAAGAAGTTTGCAACATCTGAAATAGGGAAAGAGAATGCAATACGAGGCATTACATTAATTGCAGCAGCATATTGTTTAAATGCGCCAACCGACATTTTTTTCTCGTAGTTTGAACGATCTTTAAATAATGGAACAGGGTTACCTGATGCTGAAGCGATCAACGATGGATCTGAGATCTCATTACCTTCTGAGTCAAACCATTTGTCTCCATCTCTGTAACCTTTAATATATAAAGGAGATTTACCGCCTGATGGAGTTTGTGCTACATAAATTGCTGCATCTTTAGAAATGTTACCTGGCACGTTATCAGAAAAACCCGCAGGTAAATTTTCTAATGAACCAAGATCGCTAACTTTTGCTAATTCATGTAAAGCGTATTTATCTTTTAATACCTGTTGGTTAGCGTCATAACGGTCAACACGTAAACCTACGTTAAATTTAATGTCTTTAAAGTCAAATTTATCCATGATGTAAACCGATGCGTAAATAGGTCGGAAAGAACCGATAGGGAATTGGTTTCTTCCTTTATCATCTGTTGTTTCAAGGAATTTGCTGATAGAAGTTGTACCACCTACTTTTTTACCATCGTGTGTAAAACCTGCGTAACCAACATATCTGCTTGCACCGTTAAAGAAAAGATCTTCCGGACCAAACATATCTAAGCTAAGGTCATTTGGATCTAAAGCATCAGTATTTACAAATCCTGTATAGTCAATTGGTAATCCTAATTTTTCTAATAATTTTTCAGAGAATTTAGTTTGTTTTGCAGCTTCATATTTATTCTCGTAATAATAATATGGTACTAAACCTGAAAGTTCAGGAACTAAAATAGGATTTGTAACATCTAATTGTTCTGTATGGCTGTTAGCTTTTAAGCGCATTAAAGTCCAAAGTCCTGAAGCATTTAATGCGTGGAAACTTTGTGTACGTTGATCAAACTCTAAACCAAAAGTAATGGCATGGTTTTTAATATCTGTATTAAAGCTTGTTGCAATACGGAATTGATCTTTAAGATCTCTTCTGTAGTTATTAGGATAAGCTCCAAAGTTGTTGAATAAGTTGTAGATACTTTGAGGATCTCCACCGTTAACAAGTCCACCATTTCCTTGTATGTAATTCATAGAAGCAATCCCAGCTGGTGATTGAGATAAAAGATAAGAAGTATAGATCCCCATATCAGGGTTAAGGTCAGATGGTTCAAAAGTTAGAGGTAATTCATTTCTTCCTCTGTATTCGTATGCATTAATAGTTTGTCCATTCAAATCAAAAGCATCATTATACTGGTAGTTAAACGCCCAATCTTTCTCTAAGAAGGTTCTGTTAAATTTACCTACGTAACCATAATTAAATACTTTGTCTTTATGTTTTGTACTTTGTAAAACGTCATAACCATTCTCATAACTAATTAAGAATTTAAAGAAAGAGTTATTTAAAACAGATTGTGTTTTTTCTTTATTACCCGAACCACCTAATTTTTGAGTGATACCTAAATTAACACGGTAGCTTCTTTTGCTGGTTCTTGAGTTGTTTGCCGAATTTAAAATTTGATCCTGAATGGCCGCATTATACGCATCATTGTAATCAAAAAAACCACCTAACGAAATGTTAGTGTTTGCTGTAGGTGCATAATCTAATTTACCGCTAATGGTTAATAAACGAGAAGCTGCATTTGGTCTGAATTTTTGTGTGTTAAGATCGTCTTTTGTAATGTATTCCGATGAACGCACAAAACCTGTACCAGATGGCGAAGGTAGTAATGGAGCATCTTTAATTTCCTGTAATTTTTCTTCTTTAATAACGTATACAGGTACAAATGATGGTGCATTATCTTTTACATAATTACCTTGTACTGAAACGAAGAAACCTAAAACAGTGCGGTGTGTAGAGTCTTTTGCTTTGTAGATAGGTCCGCCAATGCTTGCCCCTAATGAATTGTAGCCAAATTTATCAGTTAACTGAGAAGAGATCAACTCAATGCCACCAAAATATTTTGATTGAGGTCCACGGGTTGAGATAGAGATAGCACCAGAAGTTAAGTCACCAAATTGTGCGGGAACACCACCTGTAATTACGCTGATCTGTTCGATTGATTGTTGTGGTAAATTTGGAGAACCAAAAACTTTTACACCATCCACAAAATAAGTTGTGTTTGAGCTACGACCACCACGCACGTTGATATCTTTTCCTTCATCGGCTTGGTATACACCGGCAGTAGTTGCTGCAACCGAGTTAACGCTTTTAGTAGCTAAATTCTGATATTCTTCACGGGTAACAGTTGCTCCTGATTTTGTATCCGGATCGATAAGCGGTACCTGGTAAGTTACAACCTCTACTTCATCTAATTTAACACCCTCGCCATTTGATAGACCAATAGTGATGTAGGCGGTTTTTCCATCGCCCACTATAATATCTTTAACCTCTGAGGCCTGGTAACCTACGTAAACACCTTTAACAGTGTACTTACCGGGAGATAATGGCTTAATAAAGGCCTCACCATCCATGTTTGTAGTAGCTACACCTACCTGAACCCCATCTTTATAAGCCACTACGTTGGCAAAAGGAATGGCTTCCTTGGTTCCTTTATCCTGTAAAACAACTTTAATTGCACCATTCCCATCCTGCGCCATTGCTGCAAGGCTGGTGAAAACAACTAATACAACCGCTAAGTAAATCTTCTTTATCATATATTGTTAAATTACCTTAATTTTTCTACTTATAAAAGCCTTAAAAGTATAAACCCTAGTGATTAATAACAAGCAAAAAACTTCATATTTTATTAATCTACTGATATTCAATTTATTAAACTTTTAATGTGCTATTAACATTATTTTCATACTCTAAAGCTACGAAACTTGCATTTGTAAAAAATTAACAAGTTCTAATCTGGCCACTTCAAATTTATAAGTGGCTAAAAAATCAGGATAAATGGAAAACTGGATTTTAGATGAATTTTAGATTAAAATTTATCTCTTTAAATTTTAATATGTACTGCGTTTTTTCTTTTTAAAGATCCGTCTGAAAAAAGGCTCGCGCTTATTGCTATTATTGAGTTTTGATCGCCTTTTACTTTCTTTCATTCGCTTACGCACTTGTTTTGTTTGTAAACGTTTGTGATGTTTTTTTATAGCCTTGCGCTCTGCTCTTTCTGCACGGCGCTTTTCACGTGCTTCAAATTTCGCTTTTTTACGTGCTTTACGTTCCTGCGCAAAAGTTTTATCTTTTGGACCCGCGTTTTTTTCTTGCGAAAAAACAGGTAACAAAAGTGTAATAAAAATTAAAAAAAATATGGATCGTTTAAACCGCATCCTGCTTTTTATATTCAAGCACCTCTACACCAAAACGTCTTAAAAAATCAACGCCTTCATCGGTTGCAAGGCCTTTGTATTTTGCATAGCTATCTTTAAAATAAACTTTTTTAATGCCTGTAGTATAAATAACTCTTGCGCAGGAAATGCAGGGAGATAGAGTAACATACAATGTTGCATTTTCCATACTCACGCCATTTTTTGCAGCATATAAAATTGCATTTTGTTCGGCATGCAAGGCTAATGAACAACTGCCTTTACTATCGCGTGGACAACCAACTACAGGAAATTCAATATCACAATTATGCGTACCTGCCGGTGGGCCATTATAACCTAATGAAATTATACGCGTATCTTTTGTTAACACAGCGCCCACCTGCGCTTTTACACAATGCGAACGCAGTGCCAGCTTTTCAGCCAGTTCCATATAGATATCGTTAAAGGAAGGTTTCATAAAGTCGATAGTTAATAGTCGTTAGTCAATAGTCTTTAATCATTTATCTTTCGTCATAAATCCTCAGTAAAATAATTTAGACTAAACTGCCTCACTTACCACTTCTTTCACATGGTCGGGAAGCAAGCGTTTTAAAAGTGCTTCAATGCCAGCTTTTAAAGTCATGGTGCTGCTTGGGCAACCACTGCAACTTCCGCGCATTTGCACCGTAACAATTCCGTCTTTTAATTCCTTAAAAGTAATTAGGCCGCCGTCCGATTCAACAGCCGGGCGAATGTATTGTTCCAGCACTTCAATAATTTTATTTTCCACATCATTTGTAGGTGGAACATGCTGTGTATTTATTGAAACAGTTTCTTTAAAAGAAGAATCTTTAGGCACTTGCTGTTGTGGTAATTTGTTAATAATGGCATTACCCTTGTTTAAATAATCGGTTATAAAAACACGCAATTCATCTCTTATCTCTTCCCAATCAACGGCATCTTGTTTTGTAACAGTTATAAAATTAGATGCAATATATAGGCGTTTTACAAATGGAAATTGAAATAATTTTTTGGCAATTGGCGCGTCATTTGCTTCAGAAATGTTTTGATATTCTGCCGAAGCACCACTCACTAAAAGTAATTTATTGGCTACAAATTTTACACTCGAAGGATTTGGAGTTTCTTCGGCATAAATAATATATGGTATTTCGTCAAGATTCATAATACCTACAAAAATACGAACTTAAAATTTATCATTTGCTATTTAATAAATTATAACATTAGTCCCTAAAAGATAGTAAATTTACAGCTACTGATCATGCAGATAAAAACTGATTTCTTAGTTATCGGATCCGGAATTGCCGGACTTAGCTTTGCTCTAAAAGTGGCAGACAAAGGCAAGGTAATTTTAATTACCAAGAGTAATGAGGATGAAAGCAACACCAAATACGCGCAAGGTGGCATTGCAGCCGTTTGGCACGATAAAGACAGCATTGAAAAACATGTTGCCGATACTTTAGATGCCGGGGGTGGCTTATGTGATGAACGTATTGTACGCATGGTTGTTTCTGAAGGCACCGAGCGTGTTAAAGAATTGATCGATCTTGGAACCAAATTTGACAAGACCGATAAAGGCGAATACGATCTTGCAAAAGAAGGTGGCCATAGCGAACACCGCATTTTACATTATAAAGATATTACCGGTTTTGAAATTGAGCGCGCACTTTTACAGCAAATTCATAATCATAAAAACATCACCGTTTACGATCATTATTTTGCGATCGACATCATTACGCAACATCATTTAGGAAAAACCGTAACTTCTAAAACCCCTGATATTGCTTGTTATGGTGCTTATGTTGTAAATATAAAAAACGGTGTTATTGATACAGTGCTTTCTAAATTTACCATTATGGCAACCGGTGGCGCAGGCCATGTGTATGCAACCACAACCAATCCGAAAATTGCAACCGGAGATGGTATTGCCATGGTGTATCGCGCAAAAGGCCAGGTAAAAGACATGGAGTTTGTACAGTTCCACCCTACTTCACTTTTTAATCCGGGCGAAAATCCAAGTTTTTTAATTACAGAAGCCATGCGTGGTTTTGGTGGTGTTTTAAAAACGCAGGATGGCCGCGAATTCATGCAAAAATACGACACAAGAGGTTCTTTAGCTCCACGTGATATTGTTGCACGCGCTATTGATAACGAATTAAAAATGAAAGGTGAGGATTTTGTTTATTTGGATTGCCGTCATTTAGACAGAAAAGGATTTATAGAACACTTCCCAAACATTTATAACAAGTGTATGAGTTTAGGCATTGATCCATTTGTAAAAATGATCCCTGTAATTCCAGCTCAACATTATTTGTGCGGTGGTATTGCTGTAAATGATCAGGCACTATCCTCAATAAAAAATTTATATGCCATTGGTGAATGTGCTTGTACAGGTTTACATGGCGCTAACCGCTTAGCAAGTAATTCTTTATTAGAAGCTGTTGTATTTGCACATCGCGCATCTGAGCATGCAAAAAGTGTTTTTGATAAAGCCGAGATAGAAAATAATATTCCTGAATGGGATGCTGAAGGAACTGAACATGCCGAAGAGATGATCTTAATTACACAATCACAAAAAGAAGTGCAACAAATAATGAGTAATTACGTAGGCATTGTTAGAAGTGAATTACGTTTAAAACGCGCGTTTGATCGTTTAGAAATTTTATATATGGAGAACGAAGCGCTTTACGACAAAACCATTATCACACAAAAATTATGCGAGCTGCGTAATTTAATTTGCATTGGTTACCTAGTCATTAAACACGCTATGAAACGTAAAGAAAGTGTTGGCCTGCATTATATGGTGAATTATAAAAAGTAGCTATTTATATGTCTCGACTCCGCTCACGTGACAAATAGAGCAGAATTCAATTCTCCTCTTTCATTTTATGCGCTAACACAAATTTAATTTCCGAAAAAGAAATATCAGAAGGTAGTTTACTTTTTATTGGATTTAATCCTGCAGACCTATCAAATTTTTCGAGTGCTTTTAAAATTGTTTTTTGCTTTTCTTCTGAAACCAATTGATCAATATTTATTTCGCCGCTTGTAATGTAAGGCGTTAAATGACTTTCAAGCGTTCCAATTGTATAACCGCGCACAGCGGCTATTTCCTGTAAGCTCATGCCTTCTTTAAATAACCTGAAGGTATGTTCCTTGCTACTTACCTTTACTTCTTTTTCTTCAGAAATAATTTTTTCTGTTTTTGTTTTCTTTGTTTTAGATGGAGCTTTTGCCTGCATATTGGATTCAAGGCTATGCTCTTCCATATATTCCTTTATAATAGTCAAAAAATCCCTTCCAAACGCTTCAACTTTTGCTTCACCAAAGCCGCCAATTTTCATTAGTTCATCTTCGGTAGTTGGCAAAAAATCAGTCAGCTCTTTTAAAGTTTTGTTACTGGCCACCATATAAATGGGTTTGTGCGAATCATTCACAATATCATCTCTAAGTAATAACAATTTTTTATACAATGCAGGATGATTTATGTCGCCTGCGATCTTAGCATTTTTTGCATTCTCATAAACATTTATTCGAATGGCAGGATATACAATTTTTAATTTTGCTTTTAAAAATTCGTGCAAATTAAACCCGTATGCTGCCGATTTAAATAAAGCGTTTTTTGTAAATATCTGTTCAAATAAACCTTGCAGTTCTGCATTTATTTCTTCTGCGGCCTCTTTACTTTCGGTTGTAAAAGGAATATTTTTTAATGAACTCAGTATCTGCTCAAACTCTGCCAAAAAATAAGTTGTAGCCTGACCTAAACGCTTAGCAATAGCTTCATCATACTCCACATTTGTTGATGCAGAAACTAAATTTACTAACTGATTTTTAAATTTAATACTCACTTCATTTAATGCATCTAACTTTGAAAACAGCATTTCACTCCACTCATTTACCGAGTTATGCAAACGCGTTTTATGCATTTGAAAAATTCCCGCAAGATCTTTTCTTGTATAAACAACATCAGTAAGATCAAATAAATTAAGCAAAACTGTTTTTATGTATTCTTCTTTCGAGGATCTGAAAACAGCATCAATTGCCGCCTGATCTTGTTTAGTGGAAGAAAAATGCAAGATCTTTTTATCGTTAAATAAAGTTTCGGCATTTATTTTTGAACTTAAAATTAAACCCTGCAAACTTCTGCAGCGGCTTAAAGCAACATAAACCTGGCCTGCGCTAAATGAATGCGCGGCATCAATTATTACTTTCTCAAACGTTAAGCCCTGGCTTCTATGAATGGTAATGGCCCATGCCAAACGCAAAGGATATTGCGAAAAAGTTCCCAGGATCTCTTCTTCAATTACTTTTGTTTCTTTATTTAATTTGTAAGAAACGTTTGTCCATGTTTCCCGTCCAACTTCTATTTCGTTATGATCTTCTTCACATTTAACTTTTATATTAGAATCACTAACACTTGTTACAATTCCTATTTTACCATTATAATAATTTTTCTCGTTATTATTTTTCAGGAACATTACACGTGTGCCTTTTTTTAAAGTTAATTGTTCATCAGCCGGATAATTTTTTTCTCCAAAAATACCTTCTGTTTTACTTTTAAAAATGTAAGGCTTATCCTTCAATTCACCTAACAATCTCTGATTGATCTCATCGGCTTTTTGATTATGCGTTGTTAATGTAATATTATCACGAATAAGTTCATTTGAAAGATCGGGTCTAAAATGTTTATTTAATTCTTCGAGATCATTAAAACTTAAATTATTGTTACGTACTTTGTTTAAAATATCAATAAAATCCTGATCCTTTTGTCTGTAAATTTTTTCGAGCTCAATATAAACCGGCGGGTTACTTTTAACCACAAGGCTATCAAAAAAATATGGGCTTTGATAAATGTGACTTAGTAATTTCCATTCTTCGTGATTAACAACAGGTGGCAACTGATGCATATCGCCAATAAACATAAGTTGCACCCCACCAAAAGGCAAATGCGCTTTTTTACGACTGCTGCGTAGCACAAAATCTATCTGGTCTAAAAGATCCGCACGCACCATACTTATTTCATCAATCACCAGCAATTCTAATTTTCTGAAAATAGAGAGTCGTAAACTGTTGTATTTAAATGATGCCAATGACTGCTTTGATTGGTCGGCATTGCCTTCTAAATTTAAAACAGGTAAAAAAGGAGTAAATGGAAATTGAAAAAAAGAATGAATGGTTGTACCGCCTGCATTTATTGCAGCTACACCCGTTGGTGCAACAACTGCCATATTTTTAATTGTATTTTCTTTGATATATTTTAATAACGTTGTTTTACCGGTACCTGCTTTACCTGTTAAAAAAATAGGTTGGTTGGTTTGGTTTACAAAATTTAAAACATGTTCAAACTGAGAATTAATTTCGATAGTACTCATTACAAGTACAAAATAAAACAAAAATTATAGTTTTTTTAAAAGGAGTTATTATAAAATATACAACAAAAAATTATCCGGAATATTTTATCCCTGCCTCATTTAATTTTTCGAAAACGGTAAGCATTATATCAGAGCGCGAACCAGAGCGTGAACCTTTAAAATCAACAAAACTATACCAAAAAATAACTAATAGTTTTGCTTTATCCCCGCTTAAAGAATCGATAATTATTTTTACTGCATTTTCTTTATTCTTTACAACCACATCAAAAGCATTAATAGTATCTGTAATAACTCTGATCGCTTTTTTTGCATCTATAATATTTACACTTATATTAAATTCCTGGCGGGCATTATTATCATTATTGGTATATTTTATTAATGGATTTTTTATGATGGAAGAATTTGGGATCAGGATTATCTTTCCGTTATCTCCTTCAACAGTTGTCTGGCGCATGGTCATATCTTTTACTATACCTCTTACACCATCACATTCAATTACATTTCCAACTTTATAAGGCCGACTAAAAGCAAGTATTAGTCCTGATAAAAAATTCTCGCCAATATCTTTCAAAGCAAAGCCAACAATAAACGTGGTAATACCTGCTCCTGCTAATATTTTATTAGAAATGGTTCCTAAGCCCAAAATACCTAAGGCTAAAACGGTACCCATTATAAAAATAACCGACCAAACTATTTTACTTATGAAGTTGGCTATCAAACTATCTTTTGTTCGCCTTACAGAATATTTCGATGCCAACTTTGAAACAAAATTAGCAATGATAACTGTTAGTATAAAACAAATTATTGCGCCTAAAATTGCCGGTAAAAGATCAAGAAAAGCACTCCATGATAAAGTAAAACCTCTAAAAAAATTGTCCATGTTTGTCTTTTTGCAAAATACATACCTATAATGTTATAATACTATTTACCTGATCATTTAAAATAGTGTGGAAATAAATGTGCAGAATGAGCGATAAAAAGTTTATTAATTTTTCAATATCGCTTTAAAACTGCAGCACAGGCATAAATTTTGCATCTTTACATTAATTATCCCAAAAATCAATAAAATGAAAACATCACATAACAAAAACTTTTTCGAACGTTTTTCAAGCCGTGTTGCCGAGGCAACAGGAAGTACTTTGGCATTTATTTTAGCTCTTAGTGTAGTAGTTGCATGGGCTGTAAGTGGGCCTTTTTTTAATTTTTCAGAAAACTGGCAACTTGTAATTAATACCGGAACCACAATTATTACGTTTTTAATGGTTTTTTTAATTCAAAAAGCACAAAATAAAGATTCTTTGGCCATACAATTAAAATTAAATGAGCTGGTAGCTTCGCACGAATTTGCAAGTAATCGTTTGGTAAATGTTGAAGGCATGACAGAAGAAGAACTTCATGTAATAAAAAAATATTATATAAAATTGAGTGAAATGACCATGCAGGAAGAGAGCCTGCAGCAATCGCACTCTATTGATGAAGCACAGCAAAACCATGCTCTTAAAAAAGAGATGGAAAAACACAGATCTTCTCACATCACAAAAAAATAAATTTGTTTAAATTGCAACATGGTAGAATGCAAGATATTTTTAGCGGGAAATTTTATAAGCACCGATAAAAAACTGGATGTTATAAATAAATACACAGGCAAATTATTTACACAAACTTTTTTAGCCGATAAAAAAGTGTTAGATAGAGCCATTATTGCAGCCGAAAAAGCAAAGCAAGCCTGTAAAGATTTATCATCTCACGAAAAATTTACGGCTTTAAAATTCATTTCAGAACAATTAGAAAAGAAAAAAATACACCTTGCAAAAGTGCTGAGCATTGAAAGTGGTAAACCCATTATATATGCCATTTCTGAAATTGAACGCGCAGCACAAACCTTTTTAATTGCAGCCGAAGAGTGTAAACGCTTGCCTAAAGAATATATGAGTTTGGACTGGACACCCAATGGCAAAAACAAAGAAGGCATTGTAAATTATTTTCCTATTGGCATAGTTGCGGGTATTGCTCCTTTTAATTTTCCTATGAATTTAGCGGTGCATAAACTGGCGCCTGCTATTGCGGCCGGTTGCCCTATTATTTTAAAGCCTGCATCTACAACTCCTCTTTCTACTTTAGAATTGGCAAATATTATCCATGAAACTAATTTACCAAAAGGTATGGTCTCTATTTTACCAATGGATAGAGCTACCGGAAATTTATTGGCAACCGATGAACGCATTAATTTATTAAGCTTTACAGGCTCGCCGATAGTTGGTTGGGAATTAAAAAAACAAAGCGGTAAAAAGAAAGTTGTTTTAGAACTTGGCGGAAATGCCGGTGTAATAATTTCTAAAGATGTTGATCTTAAAAAAATAATTGGTAAATGCATAAGTGGTGCATTTGCTTATAGCGGACAAATTTGCATTCACGCACAGCGTTTTATTGTTCACCCTGATGCATTTGATGATTTTTTAGACCTTATGAAAAAAGAAACTGAAAAATTATTACAAGGCGATCCAATAAAAAAAGAAACACGCATTTCCGTAATGATAGATGAAGAGAATGCCAAACGTATTGCTAATTGGGTTACAGAGGCAGTGGCAGAAGGTGCAAAACTTATTTGTGGTGGTAAAAGAAAAAAAACTTTTTATGAGCCAACTATTTTAACCAACACCACTTCTAAAATGAAAGTGAACTCGGAAGAAGTTTTTGGGCCGGTAATTTGTATTGAAAAATATAATGGTAAAATAGAAGATGCCGTAAAAAAAATAAACGATTCTAAATTCGGATTGCAATGCGGTGTTTTTACAGATTCGGTTTCAGAACTTGATCAATGTTTTAAAAACATTGATGTGGGCGGCATTATTCATAATGATGTACCTACTTTACGTTTTGATCAAATGCCATATGGTGGTATTAAAGAAAGTGGCTTAGGACGTGAAGGTGTTAAGTATGCCATTATAGATATGCTGGAAGCAAAGATCCTTGTAAAATAATTTATTTTTTTAAAGAATTTAATTTTTTGTACCCGATAAGCTGATCGTAGTAGGTACCGATCTTTCGGTGATACACGATAATATTGTAATCGTTCTCTGTATCCCAATGATTTCCTTCCATAATGGTTTCGTCACCTCCGGGTTTGGTATCATTGCTTAAAACATACATGTAATTATAATAGCCCTGCTTTAAATAGAGTTTTGCTTCATAGCCCAGGCGCTTATAATTATAGCTCATTTTACTTACTTTATTCATGCGCCAATCGGTTAATTTTCCAAGTATGTAAAAATTACCATTCACTTCAGGATTTAAATAAGGCACAAAAAATTCTACATACACATAATCTGCTTCAAAATCCTGATTGCCTTTAAAATCGTTATTCTTAATTAAAAAGTTGCCATTAAAGTCTGGATAATATAAATACGGTTTTACTGATCGTGTTTCATCTTTATAAAGAACAATATGATTTTTAAAATTTTCATCTTTAAAGATCTCTTTTACTTTTTCAGAATAATACCTTACACTGCGCGCATCAAAATACCTGAACTCATTACCTCCATTAAAGGTGGATGCATCATCCAAAGAATAAGTAAGTGTGTTACCCCCCATAAAGGTTGGTTTTATATCAGTAACGGCATTATCCCATCGATTATTTTGTGTAATAGTCACCTTAAGATCTTTGTAAGGGTTTGTAATATCATAACCACCATTACTGATCGTAAAATCAATATGTTGCTTATTATATTGCTCGTTATCACCTATTGGCTGGCGAAAATTTGCAGCAATGGTAACCTTATTATCATACAAAAGAAAACGCCTGCTTAGCACAAGATCTTTTTTATCGCCATAAGCATAAACATATAAAATGTAATTTCCGCTTTTGGTGAAGTTTAAATTTTGTTGTGGAAACAGGATCGAATAATGCGTATACTTTTGATACGTATTCATTGAGTAAGTAAAGTTAATGATGTTAAGATCAAAATAACCATTAAGGTATTCGCTTATCATCAGGTCGCTCGGGGTCCAATCGGCATTGCAATGCACAAAGGTCATTGAATATTGTTTTTGATCACCATCCAGATCATCAAAAGTAAGTTCCAGTTGTTCTCCACCATTAAGATCAATTATTGGCGCACTATATTCCCAACTTGATTCGTGAAGCTTTACAGTTTTAATATTGGGCTTGTAATTATAATCGTCGTATTTTAAAACGTTATCGTTAACATAATCTTCATCATCACCACTTTTTGATTGGGAGAAAACTAAAACGGGCAACAACAATAAAAAATAAACGAGGATCTTATTTACCATGATCAAATATAAACAAAGCTAAATCTCTAAAACGAAATAATACCGCTAAATATTGTAAAAAAACAAAAAAATCCCGCCATGGCTAAGCCAGGCGGGATATATCAACAGATCAAAAAATTAGTGAATGATCTTTTTAGTTATTTTATTGTTTTCAGTTTCAACAGTTACAAATAACAATTGATTTTTTGGCTCTAAACCAAAATGTACTGTTTCGTTTTGCGCCGTTACTTTTTTGCTGTCTACAATTTTTTGACCAAGAATATTAGTTACTGAAATTCTTGCTTTTGTAGTTTTATCAAAATTAAGGCCTACGTTAATTCCATTAAGATCATGTAAAACATTTACTGAAAGATCATCAATAGATTCGCTTGCATTATTATCATTTATACCTGCTGTAATATCAGCGCAAATAGTTAATTCAAAACGCGGTACCGAAGTCGTATCGTTAATAGTACAAACATAAGGGCTGTTTTTAAGGTTATGCGTAACATTCAATAATTTATCTTTTAAAGTTACACAAGCACCGGCAGGCAATAACTGCATATCAATACCTTCAATAGTATATTGGCCTGTAGACATAACTTTTGCCAATACCGGAATAACAGCATTTTGAGTTAAAGCGTATGGTAAGCTGTTAATAGAGTAATCAGTATTTCCGCTTTTTGTAGAAATAGTTGTGTATTTACTATATCCACCCGGATAACCTAAATAGCCAGGTGTTTGGAAGATCTTGTAAGCATCTAATTCAACATCATAAACATTGGTTGCCGAACTGTGAAAACGAATAGCTGTTTCATCAATATCACTGTTAGTTCCGCTGATCTTCAATTTTACCGGTAAACCAACACTTGCAGAAGCCTCACTACTTGTTGTTTTCATTAAGTTAGTATTACTGGCAAGTTTATTTGATTCTTGAGCGGTTAAGTTTGTATTTGATAAAGCAACAACATAAAAGCCCTGACCTGTTGGTAGAACATCACTTCCACCATTTGTTCCAACTCCGTTAACGAAAGAAGCATAAGAACCATTAGCATTATATATGTAAACAGCATTAGTTACACCTGGATTTGAATTGCGTAATGCTGTCCATGATATTGGCGAAGCGTATGGATTAGCAATTAAACAAGTTCCGCTTTGTGCAGAATTAGTTAAAGGAATAGTAACATTTCCTGTAATAGCGCTTCCTGTGAGTTGAGTTGTAATATCGTTAGTTATAGACTGACCCGTTCCAAGATACACCCAATATCCTTTTCCTTGAGCAATTGGTGTTGAAACTGTAATGGTTGTATCATAACCGTAGGCATCCGCTTCGTTCCACCCTTGAACAGATTCAAAATAACCACCCGCAGACGTAACACCTGTAGTAGAACCTTCAATAGACATTGGGAACTGACCATACCAATCGTTAAAAGTTTTACCGCTAATACCGTTTGTGCTTAATAAAGCCCAACCAGTTGTTGGCCCAGGAGCATAACATTCTGCAGTAACGTTACCCGAAAAGCCGCCTGTTGAAATTCTGCCGATTCTTCCTTTGTTACTTGCATCCTGCTTAATAGTTAAATTCCCGCCTGTAGTCATTGTTCCAACAGATGGCGTAACTGCGCCCCAAATTTCAACAGCATTATTTAATGTAAGACCGGCTGCATTATTTAATGTAAGATCTGATAACGCCCTTGTAGAAGCTGAAGTTTGATCCATTTTTAAACTTCCGGTAACAGCGCCACTAACAGTTAAAGAAGAGGTTGTAGATCCAACAAAATTACCTGTGCCTAATGTAGTAGCACCACTAAATCTAAGACTTTTGCCATTTATATTTATGTTACCATTTGCTATAGAAGCAATACTATTTACCGTAAAGCTACTGCCAAGTGTTAAGGTTTGTCCTGTTCTATCAAGTGTAAACTGGCTCACAGCTTGTGTACCTGTAAAATTAATAGTACCAACAGCACCCGAACCGGCAATGTTTAATTTTGAATTAGCTGTTATTATACTGCCGCTGCCGCCAACACTTATTGGACCTAAAAAAGATACAGAGTTTGGTGGAATTACACTCATCTTGTAATTTCCGTTTGTAATAATAAGGTTATTTGAAACTGTAAAAGTATTTACACTTGTTACATCGGCTCCGCCTGAAATAAGCATATCGTAGTGCGTTGCAGGAATAACATTAATAGTACCTGATGACTGGTTATAATCAACCGCAGAACCTGTTGATAATGTAACCGAACTTGAAGGGAATAAAGTGTTTTGAAGGGTTAATGTAGCCTGGTTACTTATTACTAAACCGCAACCACCGCTTGTTGTTAAAGTGTGCGTTGTTGGAATAGTTACATTAATGTTAGCTGTTCCTGTACCGATATATAACATAGATCCTGTACCAGAAAAAGTTACACTATTACCAGACATGTTATTGAAGTTAACTGCACTTGCATTTGTAATATAAAAGGTTTGAGCTACGGTTGTAAAACTGGTTGGTGCCGTTCCGGTACCATTTGGATTGGCACCCCAGTTGGCAAAAACATCCAGCGCACCGGTTCCTTTATAATAAAATATAGGAGATTGAACACCATTAATAATAATATCGTCAAAAGCATGAAATGCTGCATTGCCCGAACCACCGTTAAGAGCTATCTGGTAACAAACTGTTGATTGATTATCAATTGAAGAAGGTAAGATAATAGAAGGTACAGCTGTCCAGGAACAATTGGCTGCTGAATTTGTGAACGGCACACTTATAGGAAATGTAGAACCACCATCTATACTAAAGAAAATTGTAAACGTTGCAGTAGAAGTATTGTCCCTGAATTGATTAAGATCCATGGTCATGGTACTTTTACCTAAAGTAGAAAATACAGGTGAGGTAGCTGCGTCAGGAACTCCACCGTCATAACAACTAAGCATGTTGCCGCCAGACGATCCAGGAACTGTACATGTTTGAACGCCGCAGGGATTATTGGTACCATCTTCACCCAAAAAATAACCAATACCCGCAGACCATCCTGAAGGAACCGCAGGCGGTGTTAATGAGTTAAAATCTTCTGAATGGACCAGAACTGTTTGAGAATTACTTTTAAAAAAAGCGCAAACTATCAATAAAATGAATAAACTTTTTTTCATATCGTTAAATGTATTATATAAGTAAATGTAAACTAATTTTTCTATTTATTCAAGACTTTTTAAGAAAAGTTAAAAAAAATTAAATTGTTTAGACAAAACCTCATTTTTTACTTCTTAATTAACTAAAATAAAAGAAACCTAATTTATTTAGATCAAAGATATACCAACTGTTTTAAGACACAAAAATGTTTTTTTTAACTTATTACATATGTAAGATTTACAGGTTAAAAGAGGAATTCTACCACTTATCAAAAATGTGCCTTCTTAAAGGTTGTTTAACTTAATAATAATTACATTTACGAATCAAAATTTTGCTCAAAAAAAAGATCCTGTTTATGGCATTTTCTACTCTCATAAAAAAAACATTTTTAGTATTAAGTATTTGCCTGTTTTCATATAATGGCATATCACAAACCAGTGGTTTAGTTAAAGGTTTTGTTTATGATAAATCAAATGGTGAGCCAGTTCCATTCAGTAACGTATATTTTAAAGGCACAACTATTGGTGCTAATACCGATATGAATGGTTTTTTTACAATTACCCGTATACCACCCGGTGAGTATACAATATTAGTTACCAATTTTGATTTTGATACCATATCAAAAAAGATCACAATAAAAGCAGGCGATATTTTAACCGAAAAATTTTATGCGGTAAAAGGCGGTGTTAAGTTAGAAGAGATAGAAGTTTCAACTACCGCGGCAGATAAGGTTGAAAACACAACTGTTGCTGTTCAAAAGATCGATCCTATAATTATAGGTAAATTACCAAGTGTTGGTGAGCCTGACATTGCGCAATATTTACAGGTGTTACCGGGTGTTATTTTTACTGGCGACCAGGGTGGGCAGCTTTACATACGTGGTGGTTTACCAGTGCAAAATAAGGTGTTACTAGATGGTTTGATTGTTTATAATCCCTTCCACTCTATTGGATTATTTTCTGTTTTTGATAATGATATTATGAAAAACGCCAATGTTTACAGCGCCGGTTTTGGTGGTGAATATGGTGGAAGAACGTCATCTATTATGGATGTTACAACACGCGATGGGAATAAAAAACGCATAAGCGGTAAAATTGCAGCATCTACTTTTGGTGCCAAAGCTACTTTGGAAGGGCCAATTGTAAAATTAAGAGATGAAGGTAATACAAGTGCTTCTTTCTTACTTTCATTTAAACATTCATATTTACCACAAACCTCTAAGATCATTTATAATTATGCCAATCCAAATGGCCTACCTTTTTATTATACCGATCTTTATGCCAAAACATCTATTAATTCAACGGGGGGAAGTAAGTTTAGTGTATTTGGTTTTAATTTTACAGATGCCGTTAAATATAGTGATGTAGCTTCTTTTGCATGGAATAATGTTGGCGTTGGATCTAATTTTGTTTTAGTACCTCAATCAAGCAACTTACTGGTTGAAGGCGTTTTTGCTTATTCAAAATACGCTATCAATTTCACTAATCCTTCATTAGAAACTGATTCTAAAAAAAGCGATGTAAGTGGTGTAAATACAGGCTTTAATTTTGTTAAGTTCATTGGCCGCCAGGAGTTAAGATTTGGTATAGAAGGTGTAATTACAACTACCAATTATGAGATCCAAAACCCATATTTTGCATCTATAAAATTAGGTCGTTCTACAATTGACGTGGCCGGTTTTTTAAAACATAAATTCATTGATAAGAAAAAACGCATCGTTTTTGAACCAAGTTTACGTTTGCAATACTATGCAACACTTGGTGTTTTTTCTCCTGAGCCCCGTGCTTCTATTAAGATCAATGTTACTCCTAAGATCAGGTTTAAAGGTGCAGGTGGTTTATATAGCCAAACATTGCTAAGTGCCAATAGCGACAGGGATATCGTAAACTTATTTTATGGATTTATTAATTCACCAGAGAATAATCAGATCTCTAAAACTTATTTAGATTATAAGGGCGCAACCCAAAACGTTAACTCGTCTGTTCAAAAAGCAACTCATATAGTTGGTGGCTTTGAGTTTGATCTTTTTAAATACTTTGAATTAAACGTAGAAGCCTATCAAAAGAATTTTAATCAGGTTATTAATGTTAACCGCGAAAAAATATTTGATGATAACGATCTTAATGCTTCCCGCCCTGATGAATACAAAAAAGATTTTGTAATTGAACAAGGCCGTGCGCGCGGTTTTGATGTAGTTTTAAAATTTGACAGAAAACGCTTTTATTTTTGGGCAGTTTACTCACTTACCTTTAACGATAGATGGATAGGAAATAATGCAACAGGTAAGGTTACAAATTACCCTCCTAATTTTGATCGCAGGCACAACATCAACTTAGTAAGTTCTTATTCTTTTGGCAAGAAAAAGAACTGGGAATTTAATGC
Organism: Bacteroidia bacterium; assembly: GCA_044229885.1. Lineage (GTDB taxonomy): Bacteria > Bacteroidota > Bacteroidia > B-17B0 > Aurantibacillaceae > Aurantibacillus. Next base: position 35,628 of record JBGASD010000002.1, read on the forward strand.
TCGCTGGAACTATGGTACAGGATTTCCATTTACTCAAACACAGGGTTTTGTTAACCAGTTAAATCCATCAGGTAACGTTAATTATAATTTTAATACTGCAAATGGTAACTTAGGATATATCCCCGGAGCACTTAATGGTGGCCGATTACCGGATTATCACCGTTTTGATATTGGTATAAAATATAAATATGCCGTTTCAGAAAAAACTACTTTTGAAGTAAATGGTGGTGCAACTAATATTTATAACCGCGAAAACATTTTTTATGTTGATCGTTTTACATTTAAACGCATTAATCAGTTACCAATTATGCCAAGCATTAACTTAAGCTTATCATTTTAAAAAATATAATGGCTTTTAAGATCTATACCAAAACAGGTGATAAAGGACAAACCTCTTTGATAGGAGGAACCCGATTACCTAAACACCATGTTAGAATAGAAGCTTACGGCACGGTTGATGAATTAAACTCACACATTGGTTTGTTGCGCGATGTTATTGAAGAAAAAAATACTTTTGAGTTGTTGATCTCCATTCAGGACCGTTTATTTACTATCGGTTCGCATCTTGCCGCAGATCCCGAAAAAAATAAAATGCAGCTACCACCTATTCATGAAGAGGATGTTACTGCTTTAGAAAAAGCTATTGATAAGATCAACGAGCAGGTACCTGAAATGAAATCTTTTGTTTTGCCGGGTGGGCATATTTACGTATCGTATTGTCACATTGCCCGTTGCGTTTGCCGCAGGGCTGAAAGAGCGGTTTTGCGTTTGGCCGAAAATGAAAAGATAGAAGATATTCACATAAAATATCTAAACCGTTTATCTGATTATCTTTTTATGTTATCAAGATGGATAAAAATGGATAAAAAAGCCAACGAAATTCCGTGGAAAGCAAAATTATAATTCATGCAAGCTTCTGAAATTGTAAATACAATGATGGCCAACGATTATTTTAGTCAATGGTTAGGTATTACTATTTTAGAACAATCTGAAGGTGCTTGCAAATTAACGCTCACTATTCGTAAAGATATGCTTAACGGGTTTGGCATTGCACACGGTGGTATTACCTATTCACTTGCCGATAGTGCATTAGCATTTGCTTCCAATTCAAAAGGCAGAAAAAGTGTAAGTATCGAAACATCTATTTCGCACATTATTAGTTTAAAAGAAAATGACGAAATAATTGCAGATGCGGTTTGCGAAACTGAAACCGAAAAGTTAGGTCATTACAAAATAAAGGTTCATCTAAAAAACGATCCTTCTAAGATCGTAGCTCTTTTTAAGGGGATAGTTTACAAAACCTCAAAAAACTGGTAATTAAACCTTTTGCGTTTTTAAATGTCTTACTAATAAATAAGCATTATGAAAACATTTAAATATATAATTCCGCTATTCATCTTTTTATTTATCAGTTCTGATTTTTTTGCTCAAAAAGGTAAAGGCCATGGGCATCGCCGCGGACACCGTCATGCAAAAGTGGTGGTGGTAAAAAGAAGCCCTTATCGTCCGGCAAAAGTTGTTGTATATCATCCTTATTGGCGCCCAAAATACGCATACAATCGCAGGTGGGTATTTTTTCCACGCTATAATTTTTATTGGGATAACTGGAGAAACCATTATGTATTTTATAACGGTGGTGTTTGGGTATCGCAACCAACCGCGCCGGCTGTGATTGTAAATGTAAATTTAGAGAATGAAAAAAATGTGGAATTAAGAGAAGACGAAGATGATGTTGATGAAGTATATCAAAGCAACAGCAAACATAAAGAAGAAATAAAACCCGATTAACATTAGTTTATTTTTTTATTTATTAAAGCCCTTTATACTAGTATATAAAGGGCTTTTTTATTACTAAACAAGGCTATTTTTAAATTAAATTGTATTTTGTCTCAAAAAATAGCCTCTTTTATTCATTCCTTAAAACAATAATAATAATTACATTTACTATCTGTTAAACTGAAATTATTTATGCAACAAGCTTATATTATAAACGGCGTGCGAACTGCTATCGGAAACTTTGGCGGAACATTATCTTCTGTTCGCACAGATGATCTCGCCGCTTTTGTTCTAAAAGAATTAATGAAAAAAAATCCCGGCGTTAATTTTAGTGCTGTGGGTGATGTTATTTTAGGCTGTGCTAATCAGGCGGGTGAAGATAACCGTAACGTAGCACGAATGTCTGCTTTATTGGCCGGCTTACCTATTACGGTTCCGGGCCAAACCGTTAACCGTTTATGCGCCAGCGGACTTAGTGCCAGCATTGACGCTGCAAGAGCAATACAGGTTGGTGACGAAGAATTAATGATATCTGGCGGTGTTGAAAATATGACACGTGGTCCCTTGGTAATGAGCAAAGCTTCTTCAGCTTTTGGTCGCGATCAACAACTATTTGACAGTAGTTTTGGATGGCGCTTTATTAATCCGAAAATGAAAGAATTGTATGGTGTAGATGCAATGGGTGAAACGGCCGAGAATGTTGCAGAGAAATATAATATCAATCGTACTGACCAGGACAAATTTGCTTTATGGAGCCAGCAAAAATTTGGAAAAGCTTTAGAAAATAAACGTTTCGAAAAAGAAATTGTTGCTTTAGAAATTCCGCAACGTAAAGGCGATCCAATTATTTTTGCAAAAGATGAATTTGGAAAACCAAAAACAAATTTAGAAGGCCTGTCTAACTTAAAAGCTTCATTCAAAAAAGACGGTACCGTAACCGCAGGTAATGCCAGCGGTTTAAACGATGGTGCTGCTGCTATTTTATTGGCAAGTGAAGAGGGCATCAAAAAAAATAATTTAAAACCTTTGGCAAGAATTGTTTCAAGTGCTGTTGTTGGTGTTGAACCGCGTATTATGGGCATTGGCCCTGTAGAAGCTGCAAACAAAGCATTAAAACGTGCAGGCTTAACATTTAAAGATATTGATCTTATTGAATTGAATGAAGCTTTTGCGGCACAAAGTCTTGCCTGCACACGTACGTGGGGTCTTGCAGATAATGATGAAAGAATAAATATTAACGGTGGTGCTATTGCAATTGGCCATCCATTAGGCATGAGCGGCGCACGCATTTTAAACTCAGCAGCGATCGATCTTCAATTACACAATAAAAAATATGCTTTGGTAACTATGTGTATTGGTGTTGGGCAAGGGTACGCGGTAATTATTGAACGTTGTTAAAATAAACTAAACAAAAAATGAAATTTAAAATTTTCGTAATAGGATTTTTTGCTTTTCTAAGCACAAATAATTTTGCGCAGACAAATAAAGATGCTAAAGAATTATTGGCAGAAGGCGAAGCAAGATTAAAACTTGAAAACTATGAAGATGCTTTAGAAGATTTTTTACAATTGGTAGCCATATCTCCAAAAAACGAATCATACAATTACAATACTGCTGTTTGTTATTTAAATACTAATATTAATAAAGCTAAAGCGGTTCCTTATCTAGAGAATATTATCCGTAACGATGGCCACAATCCAAATGCAGATTATTTATTAGGAAGAGCCTATCAATATGCTAACCGTTTTGATGAAGCATTGGTCTCTTTCGAAAAATTTAAAAAGAATGGAAAAGGCAGTGAATCAAATTTAAAAGAAGTAGATGAGCAAATTCAGCATTGCATCAATGCAAAAGAAATAATTAAATTCCCTTTAAATGTTGTTTTTCAAAATCTTGGTAAGGGAATTAATTCGCCCTTTGCAGATTATTATCCATTTGTAAATGAAACAGAGGCGTATATGGTTTACAACTCTAAACGCCCGGTAGATAAGGAAGTAAGTAAATCACCCAACGGTACTTTCTTAAATTCTATTTATATCTCTAAAGTAATTAATGGCGAGTATGCTACTTCTGAAGTTATTGGAAAACCAATTGGCATTGGTAATTCAAACGATGAAGTAATTGGCATGAATGCACATGGAAATATTTTATTGATCAATAAACCAAATTTAAGAGGCGAAGGAAAATTATATTTATCTACATTAATTGGTGGCGGCATGTTCTCAAAACTGGAAGAATTACCGGCAACCATAAATGGAAGTGGCGATGTTATTGCTGCAACAATGGATAATGAAGGCAAATTAATTTATTTTGCAAGTAATAGAAAGGGTGGTTTTGGTGGAACAGATATTTATAGTTGTGTTAAACTACCAAATGGTAAATGGAGTGAGGCAAAAAATCTCGGGCCAAAAATAAATACGCCTTTGGATGAAGATTTCCCAAATCTTTCGCCGGATGCTAAAACATTATATTTTAGCAGCAAAGGTCATAGTAGTATGGGCGGCTATGATCTTTTTAAGATCGCTATAAATGAAGAAGGCACAGCTTTTGATGGAGATGTTAAGAATATGGGTTATCCTTTAAATACTTCTTATGATGATCTTAATTTCAGGATATCAAAAAATGGTCGCTTTGGGTATGTTAGCTCGGTAAGAGGCGGTGGAAATGGTGATTACGATATTTATCGCGTTTCATTTAATGATGTGGAAACAGATTACACCGTTTTAATAGGTGATTTTACTTCTAAAGACACGCTTGATAAAATAGAATTCAGAGATACTTTTATTTCGGTTAATAATACCATCACTAGTGAGATTGTAGGCAATTACCTGCCTAATCCATCAACAGGGCGCTTTATTATCATCCTTCCTCCGGGTAAATATTCTATTTTGGTAGAATCTCCGGGCTTTAAAGATTTTAAATACCCTATTGAAATTTTTGATAAAGTGTCTTATCAATCTGAAAAAAATCTAACCATCATCCTCTCAAAATAAAATAGCATGATACATAATTTAGCCGGTCAAAATTCTATCTTCAATCAATTCATAGCTGAATTAAGAGATATTGAAATTCAAAAAGACAGTATGCGTTTTAGAAGAAACTTAGAACGCATGGGTGAGATCTTTGCTTACGAAATAAGCAAATCGCTTGCTTACAACACTGTTCAAACAACAACCTCTTTAGGTGTTGCAGAAACCAAACAGTTGGCAGATCAGCCGGTAATTGGTACTATTTTAAGAGCCGGATTACCTTTACACATTGGTCTTTTAAATTATTTTGATAAAGCTCAAAATGCTTTTATAAGTGCATATCGCAGGCATCATAAAAATAATACATTCGAAATTATTTTAGAATATGTGGCATGCCCCGATCTTACCGATAAAATTGTGATCCTTTGCGATCCAATGTTGGCAACGGGTTCATCAATGGTGCTAACCTATAAAGCACTTTTAGCAAAAGGTATTCCTAAACATACACATATTGTAACAGCAGTTGCAAGCCAGGTAGGTATTGATTATTTAAAAGCAAACATGCCAAGCCCTAATTATACACTTTGGTGTGGTGCTATTGATGAAGAATTAACTGCACACTCATATATTGTTCCGGGTTTAGGCGATGCCGGCGACCTTGCATTTGGAAGCAAACTATAATATGTTTAAAACCGAAAAAATTGACCTCAAAACTTCCGGAACTTTAAATCCGTTGGTACAGGATTACCTGGATAAAAAAGAAACATTAAAACCTTTTTATGATCATTACCCAAATGAAAATGGTTTTGCTGATCTTTTAAAAACAAAGCTGTATTCAGATCTTGATCGCAATAAGCTTTATGAAATTATTTTGGCGCAAAGCAAATTAGTAAATAATACTTCCGCTGTTTCAATTAAAAAAATTGAAAGTCTGAAGCAAAAAAATACATTTACAGTTACTACCGGGCATCAGTTATGTTTATTTACCGGACCATTGTATTTCATTCACAAAATATTCTCCACTATAAATCTGGCAGAAGAATTAAAAAAACAATTCTCACAATTTGATTTTGTGCCTGTGTATTGGATGGCAAGCGAAGATCACGATTTTGAAGAAGTAAACAATTTTAATGCCTTTAATAAAAATTTTAAATGGGAAAGTAAACAAGCCGGTGCTGTTGGTGATTTTAAAACCGAAGAATTAAAAGAATTATTTGCTTTGGTAAAAGAAAGCTTTGGTACCAATGAAAATGGCAATTACTTATCTTCTTTATTTGAAAAAGCCTACTTAAACAATTCAACTTTAAAAGATGCTACGCGTTTTTTAGTGAACGAATTATTTAGTGAATATGGCCTGGTAATTGTTGACGGACATGATAAAGAATTTAAAAAACAATTTGCGGGTGTTTTAGAAAAAGAAATTTTTGAGAACATTTCCTTTTATAAAGTAAAAGAAAGTACCGAGGCTTTAAATAAAATGGGTTATACCACACAGGTTAATCCACGCCCAATAAATTGTTTTTACATTGCCGATAATTTACGCGCTCGTATAGAAAAGAACGGCTCTGACTTTAAAGTTTTAGGAACAGAATTATCATTTACTGAAACTGAAATAAAAAAAATAATTGCAAATGAGCAGGAAAAGATCAGTCCGAATGTTGTATTAAGACCGGTTTATCAGCAATTTATTTTACCCAACATTGCTTACGTTGGCGGACCAGGCGAATTGGCCTACTGGTTACAATACAAAAGTATATTTGATGCTTTGAATATTTTGTTACCGATCTTAATACCCCGCAATTTTATTACTGTAATTGATGCCGGTACAAAAAATAAAATTGACAAATTAAATTTTACTCCGGCCGATTTTTTTAAAGACACTAAAGAATTAATTGATGCTTACCAATTAAAAACAAATAATGTTTTTGCTTTGGATAAAGAAAAAGAAGAGCTAAATAAATTATACAATACGCTTATTGAAAAAGTAAGTGCTGTTGATAAAACATTAAATGGTGCTGCTATGGCCGAATTGCAAAAAGCAGTGAATGGCGTTGAGCAATTAATAGGCAAAGCCAATAAAGCATTAAAGCAACGATCTGAAACAGAGATCAACCAGATAAACGGTGTAAAACAAAAATTATTTCCAAACGGTACACCGCAGGAAAGATCGGATAATTTTGCAGGCTTTTATTTAAAATACGGCAAAGCATTTTTAAGCGGATTAAAAGAAAATATCCGTCCTTTTGAGATAGACCATAAGCTCTTTATTGAACAAATTCCATAATTTTTAACCACATAGGAAACATAGTTAATTGTTAAAAACAAAGCTTATCTAAGCTAAATCCTTTTATTTCTATGTATTCTATGTGGTTTAAAAATCTGTAGGTAATAATTTTGTTGGATAGGGAGGTTTTTTTCTTATTTTTATCTCTTAAACTCAAAAAACATGAAAAAAATCTACCTTGCAATTTTCTCTGCTTTATTATTCTCTCAAATTTCAAAAGCCCAGTTAAGTTTAACCAAAGCTTTTAACGAGCCTGTAATTGGCGATATTAATGTTAACCACCGTTGGGATTCGGTTGCTGCGCTTGATAACAATGCGGGCCCAAATACTCTATGGGATTTTTCAAGTCTTACTACAAATACAGGGGTTGCCACCAGCCATTACACCACAGTTGCCGGTACAACAGATGCGGCAAATTATCCAAATGCTACTTTTGCAGAATTTGATGGTAATGCGGGCTATACTTATTATAAAGCTACTTCAACTGCAACACCCCAGTTAGAATTGTTAGGCATTTACCAGCCGAGCCTTTCTATTAATTTAAATTCAAACTCTGCTTTAATTGCTGTATGGCCAATTGCTTACGGTTATAATAAATCAGATGCTTGTAGCGGTACTGCGGCAGCTCAAACACCAAGCGGAAATATTACAGGAACAGCTTCAGGTAATTTAAAAACTTTAGCCAGTGGCACAGGAACCGTTCTATTACCCGGCGGCTTAACTTTTACTAACGTTTTACAGGTAACCGCAACACAAACAATTAACCTGAGCTTGTTATTTGGGGCCGTTACAGCTACAGTTAAAAGCACGAATTATCAGTATTATCACAGTACTCAAAAATTTCCGATCCTTACGGTTAGTTATCAAAACATTAGCGGTCAGTTTAGCAATAACTCAGCAAGCATCCGTATTAACAACAATGTAATTGCCGGTATTAAAGAAGCCCAATCAAAATTTGATTTTTCAGTATATCCAAATCCTGCAACTGATCAATTAAATGTTGCTCTTACAAATCAAAAAGCAGAAAATGTTTCGGTAAAGATCTTAAACAATCTTGGCCAATTAGTTAAAACAATAGAATTAGGCAATTCAACTGCGATCAATAAACAAATTGATCTTACAGACCTAAGTAGTGGTATTTATATTTTTAAAACAACTATTGGCTCTTCTTCTTCATCAAAAAAATTAATTGTAGAATAATGAATGAAGTAAATACTTTACATCGCTTCATTATTAAAGAATTATAAACCAATAAACAAAAACAAATATGAAAAAGATCTACTTATTAGCACTAGCAGGTTTATTCGTAAGCCAAATGAACGCGCAGTTAACACTTACAAAAGCTTTTAACGAGCCTATTGTTGGTGATGTGCAAAACCAAAAAGAATACGATTCTTTATCCATTGTAGTTCCAAAAACAATTGGTGCTAACCAAACCTGGAATTTTACAAACTTTGCTGCCAACGCAAACACAAAATCTTCTTCGTTTGTAACGCCGGCTTCTGTTGCGGGTAGTTCGGCTTACACTGGTGTAACTATTGTTGAGAACCAGGGTGGCGGTAATTATAATTACTGGAAAGCAACTACAACCAATTATGAATTGTTAGGCAGTAGCAGCAGTACCATTAATTTTAATTATAATGGTAGTTCAGCAATAGCAGCTATCTGGCCGGTTAATTTTGGTTATACAAATACCGACACTTATTCAGGTACTGTTGGTGGTTCATTTAGCGGTACTTTAGCCGGTACTATAACTACTATTGGCGCAGGCAACGGCACACTGATCATTCCGGGCGGAACAAACTTTACCAATATCTTACAGGTAAAAACAAGTAATACAGTAAATGTTAGTATTACAGTACCAATTGCCACCACTTTAGGCATTACGGGTATTGATTATACTTATTACCATGGAAGTCAAAAATTTCCTTTATTAACGGTAAATTATTCTAATCAGGGTACAGGTAACGTTGGCGAAATCTGGTTAAACACAGCCTTAATTACAGGTTTAAATGATAAGAATTTTGACGCTACTTTTGCCATTTTTCCTAATCCTGCAAAAGATGCGTTCAATGTAAAATTAAGCAATGCTAACAATGAAAATGCAACAGTTGCCATCTATAACTCAGTTGGGCAAGTTGTAAAAACCATTTCTTTAGGTAATGCATCTGCATTAGATAATAACATTAATATCTCTGATCTGGCTAGCGGTATTTACATTGTTAAAACAAGTTTAGGCGACAAGTCTTCGGCAAGAAGATTGATAGTTGAATAATTTTGCCTTATTTTAAAATAAACCTCGCTTATTAATAGGCGGGGTTTTTTATTTGCCTTAACTGGCGTATCTTTGTGGCAGCATTTTAAAACATGCTAGTACATGTTTCTTTTTTAAAACTTTCGGTTCATGAAAAATAAAAAGTGGTTATTACTTTTAATTCTTGCTCTGCCATCTACCATGTGGTTGATATTAGAGACAAGTACCATCAATTCAAAAAAATTACCGATCTATGGTCCGCGTAAGGCAGTGGCTGCAAATGATACTCTTTATTATAAAGTAAATGATACCTTCTATTCGCTTGAACAAAAAGATACGCTTCAGCAAGCAGTAACACTTACAAAAGAAAAATTTCCGTTATATGCTTTAATGTTCATAAAAGACGAATACAAAAAAAATGATCTTCGCCTGGCAGGCTTATGGGAATACTTAAATTATAAAAAACAAAAAATAGAACATATTCCAATTGTTCTGATTACCGCATCAGATAAGGGAATATCGGAGATACAGAAAGAATTAAAAAAACTAACTGAAGAAAATAAGAACGTTCATTTTTATACCTGGAATAAACAAAGCTTTGACAGTATTAATAATTCTTACTTTTTACAAAAGCCTTATTATATTGATCAGAGTTTTTTTGTACTGATAGATGTTAACCGTAACATTCGCGGCTATTACGATGGGCGTTACGTTGCAGAAATAAAGCGTTTGATAGATGAATATCAGCATATGCGTTTAAAAGAAGAAAAAAATAAATTAATACAGACTAATGAAATTAAATCAAACTCTTAGCCTTGCTGCAATTGTAGTTGCTATTTTGTTTTGCGCTTGTAAACCGCAAAACGAAAAAAAAATATTATTGCCCATTATAGGTGAAAAAAAATTAAGTAACACCGATACAATTTATCATACTATTGGCAATTTTAGTTTCACCAACCAATTTGGCGAAACTGTAAGCAATAAAACAGTTGAGAATAAAATTTTTGTTGCAGATTTCTTTTTTGCTACCTGCCAAAGTATTTGTCCGCAAATGAGTGGTAATTTAAGGGATGTACAAAAAGCGTTTGAAACTGATGACTCAGTATTGATCCTTTGCCATACCGTTAACCCCATGCACGATACGATAGAAGTATTGAATGCATACGGGCAGAAATATGAAGCGAAGAAAAATAAGTGGCATTTTTTAACCGGCGATAAAAAACAAATTTATGATCTTGCTAAAACAAGTTACCTCGTAAATGCTTTTGAAGATGATGGAACACCAGAAGGATTTTTACACAGCGAATTATTATTGCTGATAGATAAAAAAGGAAGGATTCGTGGGATGTACGATGGAACAGATAAAGTACAGGTTACTAAACTAATTAAAGACATTAAGCTTTTAAAGCAGGAAGTTTATTAAAGACTGCCCGCAGTATGATAGTGAGCTCGTCGAACCATGTACCCTTCGACAAGCTCAGGGTGACGGTTAAACTATGATCTGATTACTTTCCTGCCCCTCTCTTATCCATCTCTTCCAACATCTTTAACATGTCGGGCACCTGATCGGCACTTAAACGTTTTGCTTTTATTTTTTTATCCTTATCTAAAATATAAATAACAGGGGTTGAATAAATATCAAAACGCTCTTTTAAATTATTTAAATGCACCGGATCAAATACATTTATAAAATCCAGCTTTTTCTCAATAATAAATTTTTTCCAGGCTTCAACTTCATCCTTGGTTTGCACGGCAAATACTTTAAAATCTATTTTATTTTTTAGCTCTTTTAAATTATCGTTTAATTTAGGGATCTCTGTTTGGCAATGCCCACAATCAGAAGCCCAAAATACCAATACCGTATATTTTGATTTTATTGAATATAAGGTAGTGAACATTGGTGTTAACTTATCTACATTTTTGTAATACAGATCAGTTACACTTTTACTTGTTTTAGCAGTATCAAAACCCATCTTCATTACTTGTTTAGCATATGCAGTATCTACCATGTACAATTCTGCAACTTTAGATTCTAATAATAAACCACGCATAATATCTACACGCTCTTTTATTTTATTAGCTGTCTCCTGAGTATACACACCACATTTAACGGCTTTACCATTTATGATATAGTTATCTGCCAAATGCACAAATACTTTATCAAAACCCATTATTTTGCTTTGCTCGTACTTATAGGTAAAATGGCCTAATAATAAAATGTAATTTAAATTACATTCATTGCATTTTGCCATCATCTTATCAATTTCCTGAATAACCGTATCAGGATGTTGTACAATTACATTATCAAAATATTTTTTAACCCTATCCGCAAAAAAAGGTGTGTGAATGATACGTTCATCTTTAAGATCAACGCCATCAAAAAAGTGATTTTTGTAATAATAATATTGGTACAAACTATCCGGGCGGCCATTTTTTGCTTTTGGAATGTCTATAGCTTCCTTTTCAGTTTTAAGATTTAATACATCGTAAACAAAAGTGCCTTTCACGCTTTCCATAAATTCTTTTTCAAATTTCTTTACCTCAGCGTTCAACTCTTTTAATTTATCGTTTACATATTTTGTGCTATCCGCTTTGCTTTTTCCTTTTGTTGCTTCTCTTATTTTTCCGAACTCCAGGTTTTTATTGGTAATGTATTTAATGTACGAAAAGAACTGTTCATTCTCTTTATTACCAATAGCTTTAAGGGTATTAACCATATCGGTACTTTCAAGGTTAACAGAAAATTTTTGACTTTCGTTGATAAAGAAATCGAAGTAAATAGATTTTTCCTGGCTCACTAAAATGTAAACACCTTTATCAAGATCTTTTTTACCTTTAAATTGTACAAGACCATTTTTAATTCTTTTAGATGTATCAACGATCACTTTTTGATCAAATCTGTATTTAACCAAATACATTATTGAATCTTTAGTGCCTTTAAAATTAAATTTAATATCATAGCCTTGCGCTAATGATGAGAAAGAAAAAATAAAAATTGCAGTAACAAGAAGTAGTATTTTTTTCATATGCTTATTTTTTACGCGTAATATAAATTGATGTTAACCTTTTTTCTCCATTTTTTCCATAATGTTGATGATCTCAACAACCTGTTCGGCGGCTAATTTTTTTGCTTTTATTTTTTTGTCCTTATCCAAAATATAAATTACCGGTGTTGCAAAAATATCAAAACGGTCTTTTAAATTATTAAAAGGAATGCCTTCGTATACATTTATAAAATCGAGTTTTTTATCTACCACAAACTTTCGCCATTTTTCATACAGATCACCCTTAGTTTGTACTGCAAATACTTTAAAGTCTACCTTACCTTTTAACTCCTTTAAATTTTCATTTAATTTTGGGATCTCTGTCTGGCAATGTCCGCAGTCTTCTGCCCAAAAAACCAAAATTGTATATTTTGCATTTACCTGGTAAAGATTTCTATAAAGTGGTGTTATTTGATTAATATTTTTTTCATACAACGCGCTTATTCCCAAACTTGTTCTAGCTGTATCAAAACCCATTTTCATAAGTGCTTTACCACCAATAGTATCAAACATCGAAATATCAGGTACTTTAGCGCCCGGCAACAAATTGCGCATTATATCTATCTTCTGTTTTATTTTTGTAACAGTCTCTTCAGTATACACACCTTTTGCTTTTCCGCTTATAATGTACTTATCACACATGTGTACAAATGCTTTTTCAAAAGTGATGGTATTGCCTTTGTTATCAAAGGTCATGGTTTTATTATTCTCAAAACTGTGTGTAAAGTAACCAAGCATGGTATTGTAGGTGTCGCTTCCTTCGTTACACTGCGCAAGAAATTTATCTACTTCTACTATTAAAGTATCCGGATTTTGAACAATAATAGATTCAAAATATTTTTTTACGCGATCTGCAAAAAAAGGAGTGGCTATCAAGCGATCGTCTTTAAAATTCATACCATCAAAATAATGGTTCTTGTAATAATAATATTGGTAAACACTATCCGGCCTGCCATTAGATGCTTTGGGAATATCAGTAGGATATTTTTCTTTAGTCAGATTTAAAAAATCAATAATAAAACTGCCTTTGTTTTTTTCATTAAAATCAGCTTCAAATTTAGCAGACTCATCATTAAACAATTTTTGCTTCTCGGTTAAAAAAGAAAGACTGTCTTTTCTTCCTTTTGATTCGGCCAGTATTCTTTGAAAATCACGTTGTTTATTGGTCATAAATCTCATAAACGAAAAAGCTACCTCATTTTCTTTACTTCCTTCGGCCTTTAAAGTATTTACCAGGTCGTTGATATCGGCAGTAACAGTATATTTTTGATTTTCATTTACAAAGATCTGGAAAAGCATGCCTGATTTATTTTGACCAACAAGCGCATAAACACCTTTGTCCAGATCTTTATTACCCTTAAACTGGATCTTTCCGTTCTTTATTTTTTTACAACTATCAACAATAAAATTATAAGTAAAAAAATATCTGACCAGGTACATAGATGTATCAGGACAATTTTTTAAATTTAATTTGATATCATATCCTTTTTGTGCCTGTAACGAAAAAGAGGCAATAAAAAAAGCCAGTAATACAAGGATAGATCTTTTCATACGTAAGGATTTGTTTAATTACCAAATTTAATGATTGTTTTATCCCGCTTCAAATCTTGTACCAATTTTTTAAGGTCTCCTTTATAAATTTTGTTAAAAATAAGTTCTAAGCTATCCTGCATGCTATCATACTGCTCAAAATCAATAAAATAAGCGTTTTTATAACGGAAGATCTCTTCTTTTTTTGCTATGAATTTATCTTTGTCCTTTAACGGAAGATACTGAATACTATCTGCAATAGTGTACATAGCTTTTAGTTTAAGCACTTGTTTATTTTTATTGTTTTTAATTGTTGGATAATAAGCTCTTAACATTTCAGTTTTACGGATCATGTATCGGTTATAAATGGCATTATCTGAGAAACCGTTTATATATTTTTTTAATGCAAGTGTATCATTTTTCAAAAACTGTAAAGTTGCCTTATGCGCAATAAAGCTTGCAATATTTTCATTAAAATTAACAGCATCTGGGGCATAATAAGTAGCATGAAATAATTCATGAAATAATAAATTACACAAGCTTCCTTTTTGCCGGCGAAGCATAGAACTTAATAAAGGATCGTTAAACCATCCAAGCGTACTCCATGCCGAAACGCTTCTTATATCTACGTCGTAGCCTGCTGCAACCATGTGATTATATTCTTTCTCGGCCAGTTCTTTTTTAAAAAAACCTTTATAACTTACTTTTCCAACCACCGGAAATTTCCATTCAAAAGCATTAAAAGCATATGGTTCGCTTGCTGTAATTACCCAAAGTATTGGTTTATTTTTTTGATCAAAAATTTCTGTAAAATTTTTAGTGGGTAAATAGCCCAGACTATCGATTGAATAGCGTTTAATTTTTTCGATCAATAGTATATTTTCTTTTTCCTGTGGTGTAAGCTCCTTATTTTGAATAAATTCAGAGATGGCCTGGGTTCCGCAAAGAATGGCTAACTGGCCTTTGGCCTGCCTAACTATATAAATACTCGTTTTATAATTTATAAGACAAATTATTACTAAAGCAGAAAATAAATACGCAAATATTAACCTTACCCATCTAAAAAACGTAAACATCATTCGATATTTGTATCTTTGCTGCATATATTCATTATAAAATTAATGTTTAAAAAGGCTATATTTTATTTTTTTCTTTTAATTAACGTATTTGCTTTCGCGCAAAAAAATGATACCTCTTTTCAAAAACTACGGTTAGCTGAAAAAGAGATCATAAAAATTGAAAAAGGTTTTAACAGCCGCAAAGAGGCAGACAGGATTGAAGCTAACAAAAAACTGATTGCTGCCTGGGATGCCATTATTGATGACCCTAAAATTTTAGCTTACTCCTTTGACAGCATAAAAGGCATTTCGATACTAAGCCCAAAAGACAAAAAATTTAAATTAATTACCTGGAATTTAAATAAAGATGATGGTACTGAAGCGTATTTTGGTTATTTGGTGGTGAACAATAGCAAGCGAATTAAAAAAGGTTTGTTTAAACACGAAACCATTGAGGCATTTGAACATTTTAAATTAACCGACAAATCATTTGAAATAAAAAATCCCGAAACTTACATCGGTACAACTGCAAAATGGTTTGGTATGTTGTATACATCAATAGTAGAATGTGATGGTTATTATACGCTTATTGCCTGGGATGGTAATAGCAAACTTATTACGCGTAAATTTATTGATGTATTATATTTTAAACCTGACGGCACCCCTGTTTTTGGAAAAGATGTATTTAAGTTTCCACGCAAAAACCCCCGCCGTTTGATGTTTGAATATAGCAGCGAAGTAACTATGAGTTTAAAATTCAATGAAAAAAAGAACCAGATAGTTTATAGCCATTTAGCCCCTAAACAGGAAGGAAGTTTATTGGAAGGCATGTATCAGTATTATGGTCCGGATGGTAGTTTTGATGCACTTGAATTAAAAAAAGATAAATGGGTAACTGTTGAAGACATCGATGCGCGAAACGATAAAAACAAAAATGACAACAAAACTCATTCAGAAAAACAAACTCCCATTTTACCTCCAAAATAAAACAGCTGTTTCATTTATTATTTGTATTTTGGGTGCTTAAGAATAACGGAACTCGATGAAGAACTTGGTAATTGCCTCTACAAAAAAAACACCTGAAATTATTTTTAAAACCAACGGAGACCTCATGATCAGTGGAAATTCATTACCGGCTGATATTAATAAATTTTACGACCCTATTCTTGAATGGCTTGAAGAATTAAAAATAAAATCGCCACCTAAAATATCTATCAGTTTTGAGCTTGATCATGTAAATACCTCCAGCACACGCATGATGTTACAGATCTTAAGAAAACTCAGCAAAATAGCGAACGGTAAAAAAAATCTGCAAATTATCTGGATCTATGATCCTGAAGACAGTGATATGCTGGAACAGGGAGAAGCTATGCAAGAGATTCTTAAGCGTACGTTTGAATTTGTTGCTAAAGAAGATTGATCCTGATCTTTTTTCCATTTACATTTTCTTATAAACAAAAATCGTTTTAGTAACATTTTTAACTATTACTTTTGTTTTTTGCATGAACTAATTTGCTTTTTTTTGGTTACATTTAATTGAACCATAAAAATTTTATTTCATGAAAAAAATATTTACAACAATGCTCTTTGCCTTTACGGCTTGTGCTTTAGCACAGGTAAGTCCGCAAACATATACTGTTCCGGGCTTATACACATTTACTGTTCCTGTAAGCGTTACATCGGTTACTATTGAAGTTGTGGGCGGCGGTGGCTCAGGTGGTGGTAATGGTACCGGTGGCGGCGGTGGCGGCGGTTATGCAAAAGGTGTTTATAATGTAACACCCAGCTCAACACTTGCGGTAAAAGTTGGTTTAGGCGGATCGGGTGCAGCTGCAGGTACAACAAGTGTTACAGGATTGCTTTCAGCAACCGGTGGTGCTAATGGTGTTTCGGTAAGTAATCCTAACGTTGGTGGCGGTGGCGCTGCGGGCGTAGGTTCTGGCGGCACACTTATAAATAGTAACGGTGGCACAGGCGGCGGCGGTTATTATACTTATTTTGGCGGCGGTGGTGCAGGCGCAGGCGGACCTTTAGGAAACGGTACTAACGGAGGGAATGTAATGGCATGGACAGGAAGTAACTGTTTACAACCTGGCGGTACGGGTGGTAATGGTGGTGGAGCCCCGGGAGGTAATGGCGGTAAAGGTTCGGGATTTACCGATGCATCTTGTAATAACAATAATCCTTCGGTTGCCGGTGGTAACTTTGGTGCCGGCGGTGGTGGTGGAAATGGCAACAGCGGACCCGGAAGTGCCGGTGCAGATGGTTATTGCCAAATCTCATGGCTTTCGTGCGCTGCTCCTGCAGCTCCAACAAATTCAACACCTGTTACTAATCAAATGATATGCGCTAATAATACAACAACATTATCTGCCGCAGGAACTGCAACCGTAAATTGGTATGCAACACCAACCTCAACAACTTCATTATTTACAGGTAACTCTTATATCACACCAACTCTTACTGCAGGCAATTATACTTATTATGCTGCATCTACCAATACCTGTGCAGAAGGGCCTCGTACACCAATAACAGTTACAGTTAATGCTGTACCAAGTGTAAGTGCAACTTCAAGTGCTTCATTAATTTGTAACGGACAAAGTGCAACGTTAACAGCAAGTGGTGCAACAACCTATTCGTGGAGCACAACTGCACCTACAAATAGTATTGTTGTTTCACCAACAATTACTACTTCTTATACAGTTACAGGTACCAGTAACAATTGCACTAATGTAACTATCATCACACAAAATGTTTCAGCATGTACAGGAATTGCTAATGTAAATGCTCTTACCGCAGAAACCATCTCTATTTATCCAAACCCAAATAAAGGTGATTTTACAATAGCAGCGGGTAAAGAAATGAATTTATCAATTCTAAATAATGCCGGTCAGCTGGTAAAAACAATATCTGTAACTGCTGCGAATAACTATAAAGTTTCTGTAAATGATCTCCCTAACGGAATTTATTTTATTACAAGTTCAGATAATAACATCAAACAAAAAATTGTTGTTACTAAATAGTATTTAACATCTGTATTTAGAAGGGGAAGCTGTATTGCTTCCCTTTTTTTTATTCTAAAATTACAATACCTTTAGCTTTTAATTTTATTATGGAATACAGGAGACTTGGAAAATCGGGATTGCAGGTAAGCACACTTTCTTTTGGAAGCTGGGTAACGTTTGGTAAACAAATTGGTGATACTACTGCCGATGAACTAATGAGCATTGCTTATGATAATGGTGTAAACTTTTTTGACAATGCAGAAATATACGCACGTGGCAAATCTGAAGAAGTAATGGGAGCCATTTTAAAGAAAAAAAATTGGGCAAGAAGCTCATTTGTTTTATCAAGTAAAGTGTATTTTGGATTTGAAGATGGCAAGCCTAACCAAACGGGTTTATCACGTAAACATATCATTGAAGGTTGTAATGCAGCATTAAAGCGTTTGCAGGTAGATTATGTTGATCTTTTATTTTGCCACCGCCCCGATAAAAATACGCCTATCGAAGAAACGGTTTGGGCTATGAATACGTTGATTCAACAAGGTAAAATTTTATACTGGGGTACCAGCGAATGGGCTAATGATGAGCTAATGGCCGCTTTTGTATTTGCAGAAAAAAATCATTTAATGGGCCCAACTATGGAACAACCTCAATACAACATGTTTGAGCGTACCAAATTGGAAAAAGATTATTTATTGTTATTCAGAGATTTTGGTTTAGGAACAACCATTTGGAGTCCGCTCGCAAGCGGCTTATTAACCGGTAAATACAATAATGGTATGCCAACAGATAACCGTTTGCACATTGACGGAATGGATTGGTTAAAAGAAAGAACGCTGGGCGATCAATCAAAAATTGAAAAAACAAAATTGTTGGATGTTGTTGCAAAAGAAATTGGCACTACCCTGCCAAAATTAGGAATTGCTTGGTGCGCCAAGAATCCAAATGTTAGCACTGTAATTTTAGGTGCTAGTAAACCTGAACAGTTAAAAGAAACAATTACTTCTTTAGAAATATTACCATTCCTTACAACTGAGGTAATAGAAAAAATAGAAAAGATCTTACAGAATAAACCTGTGCAGCCGTTATTTTAAATACGCATATCGCCTATACCTGCGGCACAACAACCAAAACCAATAATAGGCATCAATAACATGCTTATGATGCATATAATATAAGCGTATGTTTTTTTCTGAACGATATAAACGATCATCATAATAAAATTTACCAGGGCTGCTATTAAACCCAGCAGAAATGCAAAAAATGCCGCATCCTTGCTTAGGCAGCAAAGTAACATTAGCACAACTGTGCTCACATTTATTATACCGATCATTTTAGCAGTTTTTTTTGCTTCGGCTTCAACTTGATTAATTTCCATAGTTTAATTTACAAAATCTTTATACAACATGCAATTTTCTTAATTCTTCTAATTGTTTATCCTTTCCATTTCGATAAAATAAATTCATTGTCTCAAATGGGATGATCTTATCTTTATGTACAATGTGAACACAAGATTTTTTTATGGCTCTAACATCAAAATTATAAGCATCAATAAAATTCATAATAATTATCCTGAACAAATTATTATAGGATAGATCCGGAGCTTTCACAAATGGCAGACAGCACATTAATTCCTTAAGGTCTTCAGTAACTGTTTCAACCGAGTTTGCGGTACTAAACATTTTTAAAACATGTTGATGCAAACGCTCATCTTGTTCGTAAACAATTGTGTTCTTAGAATTATCTAAAAGGTCCGCAGGATTTATATAGCGTGTTAAAGGAATTATTTCTTCGTCTAGTTTTAATGCATAACCCATTACAAGTGCATCGGGATTACAGGGTACCGGAATAAGATCGTCCTCATTAAAAAAATTTGTCTGGGTTAAAATATCCCTACGAACTTCTGTTAAGGTGTATCTTTCCTTTGAAGGATCGAATTTTTCGTTTCTGCCTGCTACCTGAACCGGTTGAAAAGTTACTCCTCTTACGCACGGCTGTTTTAATGCGTACTCAATTATCTTTCCTATCTCGTGATTATTTACGCCACGCTGCAAAGTAATTACTAAAGTGGTAGATAAGTTATACTTATTTAAATGTTCCATCGCTTTGTAATGGAGATCGAGAAGATCAGCACCTCTTAATTTATTCAATGCAGTATTCTCAAAACTATCCCATTGCAAATAAATTTCAAAATCAGGCATGTAGGTTGCCAAACGTTTTACGAAATCTTCTTCTTTGGCAATTCTTATACCGTTTGTATTAAGCATGAGGTGCTTTATTGGTCTTTTCTTGGCTTCATCCAGGATCTCAAAAAACTGTGGATGAATAGTTGGTTCGCCTCCACTTATTTGTACCACATCAGGATTGCCCTCGTTTGCTACAATAAGATCAAGCATTTTTTTTACTTCCTCAAGCGATCGGTGATTACCAAAATGAGGCGACGACTCGGCATAACAGGTAGGACAGGTTAAATTACAACGATCTGTAATTTCTATTAACGTTAAACACGAATGTTGTTCATGATCCGGGCACAATCCACAATCATATGGGCAACCGTAAAGTGTAGGAGTATTAAATTTTAAAGGTATCTCGCTACGCTTATTATAATTGCGAATGCGCTTATAATATTCTATATCCGTTGCAATTAAAACTTTTTCCATTCCATGTTCGGGGCAATTTTTGATCATGTAAACATTATCGTTCTCAAAAACTATCTTAGCGCTAATGCGGCGTAAACATTTTGAACATAAACTAATTGTATAGTCATAATAGATCCAGCTTCTTTCAGGCATGTTGTAAAAATAAGGTTTTTGGTTTAGTAATTGTTTTAAAATAATAAACTAAACCTATGAGGCAGGCAATTTGAATTATACTTAAATTTAAGAATGTAAAAGAATTGTTTTTTAAAAATTCAACTAAAAAACGGTAAAGAAAATAACTGATCAAAAATATTTTAAATTTTGCGCCGTTTGCAAGTAGTTGCTTTTTATCGAGCATAAAAATAAACATCCATAAAATAATAAGAAATGTTATCTCATAAAGCGGAAGTGGGTGGCGCGTGATCCCATCTCCAAAATCAACACCTGTAAATAAACTCGTTTGCCTGCCAATAGTGCCGTCTGCTAAGCCTTCGCAAAAACAGCCAATACGACCAATCATTAAAGCTAATATTAGCGGAAAAGTCATCACATCGCCACTTGATGTTTTTATGCCAAGCTTTAGTTTTAATAATTCAACCGCAAAGAGTCCAAATAGCAGGCCGCCAACTATAGTTTTATTACTAAAAATAAATTGAAACTTATTCTCTGATCCAAAAAAAGCCGGGGGATCTTCGAATACACCAACCAGTCTTGAACCAATAAGTGCACCAACACACACCGCAGCAAATATTTTTAATCTGTCAATGTCACTTATCGCGTCTGCCTGGCGTTTTCTTAAAAAAACATAATACCTAACACCAATAAAAATGCTCAGGAGCTCTAAAACAAAATGTGTTGAGATCTCTTTTCCAAACAAGCTGAGATTTACAGGAAACTGCATTTTCGAATATACTCAAAAAAAATAGCAGTAATAAAAAAGCCTCAAAGATCTTTTGACCAATGAGGCTTTTAAGAATTAATAATAATTATTTTTTCTCAGCAGGTTTAAATCCTAAACTCAAACTATTTACACAATAACGTAAACCGCTACTTGTAGGGCCATCGTCAAATAAATGTCCTAGATGGCCGCCGCATTTTGCGCACACAATTTCGGTACGGATCATACCATGTGAAAAATCTTTCACTTTTACTACACGGTCGCCCCCGCCCAATTCTCCATCAAAGCTTGGCCAGCCACAATGACTGTCAAATTTTTCCTCGTTAGAGAATAATTCAGTTCCGCAACCTGCACAGGTGTAAAAACCTTTTTCTTTATGATTTAAATATTCGCCGGTACCGGGACTCTCTGTTCCTTTTTGACGCAATACATAATATTGATCTGGAGTTAATATTTTTTTCCATTCGTCTTCTGTTTTTTTATAGCTCGTATCCATAGGTTTTTTAATTGATGTTGTTTCTTCTTTTATTGTATTGGTTGCGGTTGGTGTTTGGCAAGATACCAAACCAAAAGTTGCAACTAAAAGTGATGATAAAATTAATTTTTTCATAATATTTTATTTGTAAGAAGCATTTGCTTATATCTTATATACGACATAGGTTCCTAAACCTTTCAAAATTTACAAATTTTAACAACAGTGAACCGGAAAACTTAATTTATCGTTTACTCCGCATCTTCACTTCTTCAATAAGCTTATCTTCACTACCATGGCGCTTTTTAATATGAATAAAAGAGCCTTCGCCTTTCTCTGCTATCTCTTTTAAATTCTTCATAGCATCTTTATCATTTCCAAAGGCAACTGTACTCAAAACAATTTTTTTATCAGATTGTTTTTGCGTCCATGTGTTTTGATCTTCACTATAAAAACGGAATTTACCATCAGTGGCCATTATAATTTGATTATTACCTTCTTTAATAAAATGTTTTTGAGCCAATTGCTGGCTAAACAAAATAGCTTTGTTTCCTTTTGTTAGCCCCTTTGCTTTTAAGCCATCTACAATATCGTGCAGTTGCTTTTTATTTGATCCGTTAATGCCTTCTTTAATGATCTTTACACTATCGGCATATGTTACCAAAGTAATAATATCTACTTCGCGTACTGCGTTGATTAAGGTATGCATGGCAGTTTTCATTAAAGGTAATTTTAATGAATCTTTCATGGAACTGCTTACATCAATTAAAAATAAAATGTTGTTAGGTTTATATTCCAGTAAAGAAATTTCGTTTGGGTCTTCTGTGGGAATTTTTACAACAGGATGTTCCCAAATGGTATCAATTTTTGGAGAAGTAGAATTATCAGGGATCTTATTTGAATTATCTCTTTTTTCTTTAGGTGTATTTACAACTATTGGTTCGGTTGGTGTTTTAATAGAAGTATTTTTTCGGTTGCCAAAATAAAAACAAGCTGTTTTATCATCGCTTTTTAATTTTGCAAGATCTCCTGAAACGCTTAATTCATAAGGTTTTAAATTATCGCTGCTTATTAAATTGATCTTCTTTTTAAACTTACCATCCTTTTCAGGCAAAAAAGAAATAATTATTAAACAGGTATCGCCGGGCAACAATGTTTTTTTTGAGCTGTAAACTTTCACACCTCTATCGGCATCGGCACGCATTAAAAAAACTTTTTTATCGGTACTGTTCTTTACTAAAACATCTCCTTTTATTTCGTAAGCTTCTTTAATATGGCCAAGGTCAGTATCCTGCTGGTTGAATTGCAATTGCGCGTGAACAAGAGATCCACAGAAAATAAAAAATAAAAAAAATCTATTAAGCATAATTGTATAATGCAAAGATCAGGCAAATGTTTTTTGGTTTAACAAAAATTAGAAAGTCTGGCATCAAGCCTCATCCTAAATCCCTCTCCAAAGGAGAAGGACTTTAAAGCGCTAAACCGTCTTCCCGCCAACGTTCTTCTTCATCGTTAGTAAGATGATGAAGCCTAAAATAAAGTAACTGATCAACGATAAAATAGAAGGTCGCATACCACCAACCATTTCGCTTATAACACCAAATGTAATTGTACCAAGTATCATTCCAAGTTTTTCCATCACATCATAAAAACTAAAAAAGCTGGTATTGTCATCTGTCTCAGGTAATAATTTACTGTAAGTACTTCTTGATAAGGCCTGGATACCACCCATTACAAAACCTACTAAAAATGCCACAATGTAAAAATGAACAGGCATGCGAGCTACCAAGTAAGTGAACACACAAATAAATATCCAGATAAAAATGGCTATCATTAACGATTTAATATTGCCTATTTTCTCTGAAAGCTTAGAGAAAAAGAAAGAACCTGCAATGCCCACAAACTGTATAATTAAAATGCTAACTATTAAAGATGTGGTTTTTGCCTGTTCATTTTCCCAGGTTATTTCATTACGTGCAAACAAAACAGCAACTACCATAATAGTTTGCACACCCATGTTATAAAAAAAGTAACCACTTAAAAAACGTTTTAATTGTGGTAAATGTTTTATTTGTTTTGCAACAGAAAGCAATTCTTTAAAGCCTTTTGAGAAAAGATTTTTTTTATCAGCACCATGTGCCGCGTGATTTAAAGTTGGCAAATGTTTAAAAGTACGTTGTGCAAAACCCATCCACCATAAACCAACAAGTAAAAAAGAAATTCTTACGTCTATGGCTTGTTTTGGATCTGTATTTAAAACATGGTGAAATGTTTTTGTCATAACAAGTGCAAGACAAATAATAAGCAATAACGAACTTCCAAAATAACCTAAGGCAAAGCCACGGGCACTGACCTTATCCTGATTGGCCTCTGATGCAATTTCGGGGAGGTATGAATTGTAATATACCAAACTTCCCCAAAAACCTATGGTTGCTGTAATAAATGGAATGAAGCTTAACTCTAAATTATTTTTTGAAAAGAAAAATAGACACATGCACGAAAGTGCTCCCAAATAACAAAAGAACTGAAGGAAACGTTTTTTATTTCCCAGATAATCTGCAATACCACTTAAAATGGGTGAGATCAAAACAACAATGGCCAATGCAAATGCATACACGAACGAATAGATGTTTTGATTTTCAAAACTCTTTCCAAAAAAAGTGACGCTGTGCGAAATGATCTCGCCCGCTTCGTTTTTTGTAGACGTTACCGCGTCATAAAAATTAGGGAAGATAGCCGAGGTAATTACCAGCGGAAAAACAGAATTAGCCCAGTCATAAAAGGTCCATGCTTTTATTGTTTTAGGATCATCGATCAATAATTTTCCTTCTGCCATATTTTTATTTTTTAATGATTTGAAATTCAACACGCCGGTTCTTTGCCTTACCTTCGTCCGTATCGTTTGTTGCTACGGGCTGTGTACTGCCAAAACCTTTAAAGTACATTTTATTTTGCACGCCTTTTTTAATTAAATATTCAAAAACTTCACGGGCACGCAGCTCAGACATTTTTTGATTCTTACTTTTTAAACCGCTGTTATCGCTATGGCCATTGATCTGAATTTCGATGGTTGGATTTCTTAACAGGTATTGCGCCAGTTTATTTAGTTCCTGATAAGATTCTGGCTGTAAGTAATATTTACCATTGGTAAAGAAAATATTATTCAGACTTACTTTATCGCCTACTTTTATATCTGTATTTACATTTAAGGTCGAATCTTCAGTTGGACGATTTGGCCCTACAATTTCTATATCCACTTGCTCTTCGTAAGCTTTGCTTTTTACCAGCTTTATCTCATCTACAAAATAATAGGCTTCTTTATAACCCACTTTAAACAGGTTCATACGTACCATGTCTTTTTTAATTTTTGGCGCAAAATTACCAATGGTAATGTACTTTTCGCCCCCATCGGCCTTATAGATACCCCGGATAACAAACCACTCGTGAGCTTTGAAAAGCCCGCTTTTTTTGGCAACTGTATCAATAATATTGGCCTTTACAGCATCGGCCTGCTTGCTATAGCCGGCCTTGCTTATTAAAACCCCAAAACTGCGCAAAACCGCGTTGCTCCAAAAGGCCAGACGCACATGCATTGAAAATTCGTATACAGTACCCCTATGTAAGGGTTCTGCCAGCTTTACCTGCAAAAATTCCTTATATCTTTTCTGAAAACGAAAACCGGTATAGCTATCGCCGGTAAAAGCCCCTTTTTGAACGGTTGTATCGTTATCTAACGGATTATGGTAGTAATCGATAGATGCAATTGGCCGCCAAGGCACAGCCTGCTTGATATTATTGGTTTTACGGCGATAATTCTCAAAACTGCCGTTTGGTACCAGGTTTTTTTCCGGTTTAGGGGTAAGTACGGTTTGTGCAAAACCCGTAAAACCAAGCAACAGCGCTAAACTCAAAAGAAAACCGGCCCTCATAATACAAAAATAACCTTTAATAGATTTTATAGCTAAAATTGTTTTTAACACTTGCATATTCAAAAAAAATCGTATATTTGCCTTCCCAATTTTAGGGTAAACAAAGAAATTAACAACAATGGCAAATCATAAATCAGCAATTAAACGCATCCGTTCTAACGATGCTAAACGTACAGAAAATCGTTATTACGCAAAAACTACCCGTAATGCGGTTAATAAATTACGTACTTCTACTTCTAAAAAAGAAGCACAAGACTTATTACCAAAGGTTTCGAGCATGATCGACAAATTGGCTAAAAAGAATGTGATCCATAAAAACAAAGCAGGTAATCTTAAGTCAAAACTAGCTAAAAAAGTAGCTACTTTTAAATAATTTAATAAGGGTTTTCCCTTCTTTAAAAGCCCGCACGGTAATACGCTGCGGGCTTTTTTGGTTTTTATTCCCCCCTTTACAAAAGTGGTGGCAAAGGCCGGGGGATTTTGCTATTGAAATCATCAATCCCCACCCTCCCCTTCTCCAAGGGGGAATAGTATAAGCTACTTTCCTAACAACACCCCGTTAACTATTGCTTATTTCCTTAATTGATTTAGTCGCATTAATCTGCTAAATTTACAATTCTAGAGTTTTTTAGATTTAACTATGAAAAAAGCATACATATTTCCCGGGCAAGGATCACAATTTTCAGGAATGGGCAAGGATCTTTACGAAAACAACCCATTAGCAAAAGAATTATTCGAAAAAGCCAACTCTATTTTGGGCTTTAAGATCACAGATACCATGTTTGGCGGTACAGATGAAGAACTAAAGCAAACTAAAATTACCCAACCGGCCATTTTTTTACACTCAGTTATTTTAGCTGCAGTTAACGAAGCTTCTTTTAAGCCGGATATGGTTGCAGGCCATTCTTTAGGCGAATTTTCTGCTCTTGTTGCCAACAAATGTTTAAGTTTTGATGATGCTTTAAAACTGGTTTATAAACGTGCTTTAGCAATGCAAAAGGCCTGCGAGATAAATCCAAGTACAATGGCTGCCATTTTAAATTTGGATGATAAGATCGTTGAAGATATTTGTGCAGAGATAACCAAAAGCGGACAAGTAGTTGTTGCCGCTAATTATAACTGCCCCGGCCAATTGGTTATTTCAGGAAGTATTGAAGGAATTAATATTGCCTGTGAAAAATTAAAAGCTGCAGGTGCCAAACGCGCTTTGGTATTGCCTGTTGGTGGTGCTTTTCACTCTCCTTTAATGGAACCTGCCCGCGTTGAATTAGAAGCCGCTATTACAGCAACAAACTTTAACACACCTATTTGCCCTGTTTATCAAAATGTAACAGCCAATGCTGTGTCGGATCCTAAACAAATTCAACAAAATTTGGTTGCACAATTAACCGCACCTGTAAAATGGACACAAAGTGTACAACAAATGGTAACTGATGGAGCAACACAATTTATTGAAGTGGGTCCCGGAAAAGTTTTACAAGGACTGGTTAAAAAAATAAGCGGCACATCAGAAGCCGTTAGCGTTTAAATAATTTAAGATTGAAGGTTTAAGATTTGAATATTAAATGAAGAAAATTATCTTATTATTTTTAATGATCGCGTTACAAAAAGCAAACGCGCAATTCTTTCGTGGGTTTGGCATTTTTGGAGCTGTTGATCACTCCTGTCATTATTACACTAATAAAGACGCCGGTAAACGCACGCTCGATCCTTTAGATTATAATTCTTCCACCTATACTTATTATTATCCCCGCAATCATATCTCACGCGAATATTTTAGCTGGGGTGCAGGTATTTTTGCAGAACTATTGCCTTACGACCGCCTTCGCTGGCAAACAGAATTAGAATATACTCACAAAGGTGCAAAAGAAAAAGAACTGATAGATCCTTTTTTAGGAACTCGCACAGATGGCTTTTCCGTTAATAAATACACTTATTTTCAGTGGAACAATTATTTAAAATTCTATAACCCGCTTGGTTACTCATCGCATTGGTATATTATGCCGGGTATACGTTTAGAATATTTATTCTCACAAAGCATTTCAGCTTATGCACCTTATGCCGGCAGTTTCCCTAAAATATTTTTTAGTGGCGATGTTGGTTTAGGTTATGAATTTCCTTTATTTAAAAATTTTTATGGCTTTACCGAATACCATTGGAATCCGGATATCCTCTCTCATAAAAAAGATGCCGTGAGTTATCGTAACCGCACTTTTGAATTACGTATTGGTATCATGTACAGGCCAAGAAAACGAAATATTGACGATTGCAACGCCCCACGTTATAACGGGCCCGCTTACTAATTAAATTAATTTTTAAGAAATTATGGTAATGACAAAAGACGTTTTATTTTCTTTAACCAAAGGAGCTTTTGCTCCGCAGGAAGAAATGCTGGAAGTAGCCCGTAAAAAAGGTAAATTATATATTGGCATTCCTAAAGAAGTTGCTTTCCAGGAAAATCGTGTAGCACTTGTGCCTGATGCGGTTGCATTATTGGTAAACAATGGTCATCGTATTGTTATTGAAAGTGGAGCAGGTAAAACTGCCAATTTTGATGATAGCGATTATAGTGAAGCAGGTGCAGAAATTGTAATGTCGCCGGCAGATGTTTATAAAGCAGATGTGATCTTTAAGATCGCCCCGCCCACACTTGAAGAAATTGAATTAATGCAACCTAAGCAAACTTTATTTAGTGCATTACAACTTACCGTACAACCACAAGATTTTTTAAAGAAATTAATTTCTAAAAAATTAAACTGTGTGGCATTTGATCTTATTATTGATGAAGCAGGTATCTTTCCGGTAATAAGAGCCATGGGC
Organism: Bacteroidia bacterium; assembly: GCA_044229885.1. GTDB lineage: Bacteria > Bacteroidota > Bacteroidia > B-17B0 > Aurantibacillaceae > Aurantibacillus. Next base: position 64,306 of record JBGASD010000002.1, read on the forward strand.
GAGATTGCCGGCGGTGCCAGTATTTTAATAGCAGCAGAGTTATTAAGCAACGTTAATAACGGTGTTGGTGCTATTTTAGGAGGCATTAGTGGTATATCACCAACCGAAGTCGTTATTATTGGTGCAGGAACTGTTGGCGAATTTGCGGCGCGTGCTGCAATAGGTTTAGGTGCCACAGTAAAAGTATTTGATAATTCTACTTCGCGTTTAAGAAGATTGCAAAATCAATTAGGCAGCCGGGTATTTACTTCGGTTATTGTACCAAAAGTTTTAGAAAAACATTTAAAAACAGCCGATGTGGCCATTGGCGCATTGCGCGCAACACGTGGCCGTACGCCCTGTGTAGTAACCGAGAATATGGTTGGCGAAATGAAAACAGGATCTGTAATTATTGATGTGAGTATTGACCAGGGTGGTGTGTTTGAAACATCGCAGGTTACCAATCACACCAAACCTGTATTCAGAAAACATGGTGTGATACATTATTGCGTACCTAATATTAATAGCCGTGTTGCAAGAACTGCATCTTACGCCTTAAGTAATATCTTCTCGCAAATTATTTTAAACATGGGCGATGAAGGTGGCTTTGACAGTGTAGTACGTAAAGATCCGGGCTTACGTAACGGTGTTTATATTTACAACGGCATTTTAACCAACCAATATTTAGGTGAAGCATTTAATCTTCCGTTCAAGGATATTAATTTGCTGATGGCGGCGATATAAAAAAAATTTACGCTTAATTTTTAGGTGTAGACATTTTTTCCTTTTTGTTATTATCCTGTTTTTTTGCTGGCACAACATTTGCCACTCATATAATATTAATACATATTACCATGAGAACTATAACAAAAACATTAACAGCATTAACATTTCTTTTCATATTTGTTTTTGCAAGCTGTAAAAAAGACAGCAGTACAGCCCCTACTCCAACTACTGTTACAGGTTCTATTGAACCATCATTAACCACGGGCACCTGGCGTGTGGGTACTTTTATTGATAATGGTACAGATAAAACAAACAACTTTACTGACTTTAAATTAGAATTTAATAAGAATGGTGTGGTTACTGCTAAAAACGGCACTAAAACCTTTACAGGTAGCTGGTGGAGCGATAACCAGGGTGGACGTTTAAAATTAAACATAGATTTTGTAAACGATGGCGGCTTTGAAGACCTTACACATGATTGGAATGTAATACAACAAAGCAGTACGCAAATACAAATGAGCAATATAAACGGCGACGCTGCAGATTTTTTAACACTGAATAAGAATTTGATAAAATAAGCTATTGCACAATATGATAGGTATCAATTCAGAGGGAGAGCCTATACTAATATTGGTCCGGAGGCGGGGCAATGCTTTACTTGCGGGGCCAATTGCTTTAATTGTGCTGGCAATTATAAAGGTGCTTATTACAATGATCAAAATGAGTGTATCGGGTGGATATAAAACAAAAGAATATTTGAGTGTTCTTGCCCTTATATTTTTACCGGTTATTACCGGCTTTATAATTATATTTAATTCTTAATTCGTTTTGCACTATCAAATTACGTGAATAAACGTATTGCAATTTTAAATTAAGTGATATTACTTTAAATTTTGTATTCCCATTACAAAAAGATTATTTTTAATATACACTTCAAGTTTATTTTATGACTGTGCCTGAAAATGTAAACATTTACGAAGGAGAATTGGCAACTTTTTGGCTTGAAGAAAATGGTATCTTATGCGCAATTGGAAAAAGCACCACACGCTCATTAGAAAAGCAAAAAGCAAATTTTGAGTATATAAAACAAATTACCAATGATAAAAAAGTGTGTTTACTTACTGATGCCAGCTCATCGGGCCCGCAAGATACTATTACCCGTGCTTATACCGCTGCCGAAATGCCAAACAGATTTAAAGCTATGGCCGTTATTGCCAATTCAGTAACCGGAAAGTACATTGTAAATTTATTTTTAACTTTAAAGAGTCAACCGGTTCCTATAAAAATGTTTACTAATGAGCAGGAGGCCCGGAAATGGCTAAAAAATTATTTATAATATGCTGGAATTAAGACCATCCTGTGAGCATTGTGACAAATTACTTCCCAACGATTCTGCAGATGCAATGATCTGCACTTTTGAATGTACATTTTGTACTGATTGTGTACGCGATGTATTGCATAACGTTTGCCCCAATTGCGGTGGTGGTTTTGAGAAACGACCTAGCAGACCTTTAAATTGTTTAACTACTTACTGCATTGAAAATTATACTGCAAAAAAAGAAAAAAATTCAGGCCTGTAAATTTTGAAAATACAAAATAGTTAAGGATACTTTTAAAAACATTGACCCCCGTAAACGATGACTGTTAATAAAGAAAAGCTGATAACAGATCTGCAAAATGCTTTTGTTGAAGTTGAAAAAATAATTTCAATTTTAAGTGAAGAAGAATTAGCTAACCGCAGGCCCGGCAAATGGAGTAAAAAAGAAGAGTTAGGGCACCTGATAGATTCTGCCATTAACAATATAAAACGTTTTACTGAAAGTCAGTTCAAAGAAAAACCTTACCCTGTTATTGGGTACGAACAAAATGATCTTGTAATTGCAAATGCTTATCAGCAACAAAAAACAACTGATATCTTTTTGGTTTGGAAGCAACTAAATATTCAGGTGATACACCTCATCAACACTCAAACAGAAGAAACCTTCAATTATAAAGTAATATTAGCTTCATCAAATGAAATAAAAACCTTAGCTTGGTTAATGGAAGATTATGTTGTACATCTTTTACATCATGTAAAACAAATAAAAGGTGAATAAAATAACGCAATTTATTAGTTATACAAAAGTCCAACTTTTTATTATAACGTATGGTTAAAATAAAGAACTATCTTTGTTTTTAATAAAAAGTAAAACGAATGCCTGCTGTTTTCTTCTCAAAAAACAAACTCATTATCTTGTACGGCATATCTTTAGCTTTACTTTTATTTTTATTAAAATGGTTAGAATACAAGTTTATTCTTATAAGCCATTCTTTTGAGATCTACATTGGTATTATTGCTATTATTTTTATGGCCCTTGGCATTTGGCTGGCATTAAAACTAGCAAAACCAAAAATAAAAACAGTTATAGTAGAAAAAGAAATTCTTGTTAAAGAAGAAATTTTTGTAAACACCAGTACTGACTTTATATTTAATCAAAAAGAATTTGAAAAACTGGGAATCAGCATGCGCGAGCTTGAAGTTTTACAATTAATGGCACAAGGTTTAAGCAATAATGAAATTGCCGAAAAACTATTTGTATCTACCAACACCATTAAAACCCATTCATCAAAGCTTTTTGAAAAACTGGATGTAAAAAGAAGAACACAAGCTATTGAAAAAGCTAAAAGACTGAATATCATACAGTAAAGTCAATCATACTTTTGTATGAAAGCTAAAATTCATACTAAAATCATACTTTAGTATGACCAAAAAGGAAATAGGCCAACTTACTTTTGCGGCATATTAACCAATTTAAATTTTTAAAGAATGAAAAAAAATGTATTAGTCTTTGGATCGGTTTCTGGCATTATTGCCAGCGCTTTTATGTTTATCAGTATGTATTATTGCAGCCGTAATGGCTTCGAGGGCAATATGCTTGTAGGCTATGCCTCTATGCTTATAGCCTTCTCTTTTATTTTTGTTGCCATTAAAAATTACAGGGATAAATTCAATAATGGTGTAGTTAGTTTTGGTAAAGCATTTCAGATCGGTGCATTGGTAGCACTTATAGGATCAACATTTTATGTAGTAACCTGGGCCTTTGAATATAATTTTGTTATGCCTGATTTTATGGAAAAGTATAGTCAAAACGTAATTGAAAAAGCGACAAAAAGTGGCGCAACACAAGCATCAATTGATGCACAAATAGCACAAATGAAAGAATACAGCGAAATGTATAAAAATCCTGTTTTCTTTGCTTTGTTAACTTATATGGAAATATTACCCGTTGGGTTAATTGTTTCGCTTATTGCAGCACTTATATTAAAAAAGAAAAATAAAGAACAACCTCAAACAGTTTAATATGGAAAGATTAGTAACAGGGATTGGCGGAATATTTTTTCGCTCAAAAGATGACAAAGCATTAGCGCTTTGGTACGAAAAATATTTTGGCATTAATGCCGTACAAAATTTTAAACCCTGGCAGCAAGAAGCAGGGCCAACAGTATTTGCGCCCTTTAAAGCAGATACCAAATATTTTGGAAACATGGAACAACAATTCATGATCAACTTTAGGGTGAGCGATCTTGATAAATTTTATGACCAGTTAAAAGCTGCAGGCGTAAAGTTAGATGAGAACAGGATGAACGAATCGTATGGTAAATTTGCCTGGGCTTACGATCCTGAAGGAAATAAAATTGAACTTTGGGAGCCTGTGGATGAAAAGTAATTGACGTGATGGAACACAGATGACACGGATTCAGCAGATTTGCACTGATGTTTCTTATCTGCGAAAACCTGTAAAATCCGTTTGATCAGTTTTCCATCACCTGATCTTATTTTTTTGCTTTCGCTAAATTTTCCTGTACCCTGAATTTTACAATTTTAGTTATTAATGCAATTGGCAAGGGTTCATCCAATGGAAACTGAACAGAGCCTTTTCCTTCTTTATAAACCGAAAGTTCTTTCTTAAATTCCTTATGTCCGGTTGGTGTTGCATAAAAACCAATATGTTTAGCATAGCCCGCAAAATATACCAATGGACGGCTATTTAATTTATAAGAAGGCATTTTATAACCTATGCCCTCTTCTGCTTTTGGCGCAGCTTTTTTTATAGCAGCACGCATTTGCTTTAAATATTTTTGAGTTTCTTTTGGAAAGCTGCTAATGTATTCATCAACATTTTCAGGAGTAGCTGTTTTCATTTGAATTAATTTTTAAATAAAAATAATTCTTTCAAAACTATTTTGTAAGGTATTAATACGACAGAAACCGGGTTGTTTGCGACAACTACTGAGGCTTAACAATAGTGTCATTCTTTAAGGGCTTATGATCATATCTGTCAACAGGGTCCATGCGTTTGCCCATGCATTTGTAACTGTTTAGTAAAAAGAAAACAAGAGAAACTGTCCACACCGCCACTTTCCTAAAACGGGTTTTATAAACGGTATTTTCAATTTTATTAATAAACCTTTCAAATACGTTTGAAGAAGTGGTGTGCCTTTGATTATACAAGCCACAAATCGTTTGAGTAGAATTATTCTTGAAATAAGTCTCAATTTCATCAAGGCTCATTTTTGTAAAATCAACTACTTTAGTTTGGCAGCTACCACAAAATTTTCCACCTTCAACATTGGTCATTGCGTTAAAGTTTTCGGCGCAGGGTTTTTGTATGTGAATATTTTTCATGTTAATTAAAGATACAAAAAAAATTATGATTTACGTGATAGAACAAGGAGTTAACAGATAACATCTGTGAAACATCTGTACAATCAGCAGCATCTGTGTTCCATCTCCTATTATTTTTTCAGCTCATTAAACCTTATGTAATTGTACTCCGGCGAACACCTCAGCAATTGATCCAATATGGCAATATGCCCTGCTCCAAACAACACTAATATTCTGTCTTTTTGCGAAGTAGTTATTTTTTGAATATTACGAAAGATCCTTAAGTTTCTATCATACCAATACATGGCTAATGCGTCAGCCCCCGCATATTTACCATTTTTAAAATCACCTAAAAGGTAAGCGCCATAATCGCGCTCTAATCTTTTTGCCGAGTTAATATATTTAAAATAATCGAGCAGGTTTGTTTTTAGTGTTAATTCTGATTCATGCTCGAACAACTTTATATAATTTTCGTTTGCCCTAAATTGATAATCGGCAAATATAGAATCGAGATACGGTTTAAAGGTTAAAGAATCTTTTGATAAAGACATTTCTTCCATGATGGTTTTTGCATCAACGCCATAAAGTGTATCTAAATTAAAACGTTCTACCAATTTAAAACCTATCTGTTGTATCTCATCTCTTTCAATTGCTTTCTTTCCTGTTTTATAATCCCGGTAACGTCGCATAGATTACCATTTTGCAGGCGCTTCAATACAAATTTTTGTTGGTTTAAAAGCGGCGATATAATCCAACAGTTGTTTTATTTCTTTTTGTTTTGCTTCAGATAATACGTCTACCTGTTTATCTTTTTCTATTTTATAAGCATCCAGGTTATAATATTCGAAATGAAAAGTGCCAACTAAAAAAATAGACGGTAAACTATCTTCTCCTTTTAGTACTAAAAATTTATCGGGATCTGATAAGTTTTGTGCTGTTGTAAAAAATGAAAATAAAATGACAGCAACTAGATAAGTATAATTTTTCTTCATGTTACTATGACGGATAAAAGCAATAAAAGTTACAATCTATATTCTATACTACCAATTATTAATCAATTAATACTTTGCCGGACTCAATTGATACGCCATTTTGAATTATAATATAATGATATATACCTATTGGGTACATTTTTATATTAATATTGTTAATTCCACGCTCTAATATTTGCCCGTGAATCTTTTCACCTAAAGAATTTATTAAAATCATCTCTCCGTTTTCGTTTTTTGTTTCTATTTTTAATATTTCACGTGTAGGATTTGGATATATTTTATTTTCATTAATAGTGTTTTTTGATTCTATTACTGTAGTTGGTTGTATCATTTTATGTATAAAAACATCGCTGGCGCCAACCGGGGTTAAAGAATATGTTCCACCATCCGGATCAAAATCAGTTGTGCCATCAAAAATACCTGCTGTATATATATTATAAGAACCGTCTACATATATTGATTGTCCTCCATTGTAAACTGTCCCTCCCATGCCTTTTGCAGATATAAAATTACCCAGTGAATTTAATTTTGAAATAAAAATGTCGGTTGTACCAATAGCAGTTAAACTAAATGTTCCCACACCGGGATCAAAATCGGCAGATCCACAAAAATAACCTGTAGTATATATATTTCCTGAAGGATCTAAAGAAATTGAATTAGATCGATCGCTTTGATTTCCTCCAATACTTTTTGCCCATACAAAGTTACCAGAAGGGTCTAATTTAGAAATAAAAATATCCTCGTTAAAACCTCCGGCTGAAACTAAAGTATAAGTTCCCGGCCCCGGATCGAACTCGGCTAACCCTGCAAAATAACCTGTAGTATAAACGTTACCTGATGGCTCTATTGCAATTGATTTTGCAAGATCTGTAGAAGAGCCGCCCATACTTTTTGCCCAAATAAAATTTCCTGCTGCATCTAATTTTGAAACAAAGATATCAATGCTCCCGGCAGAAGTTAAATTAAAGGCAGATATACCGGGATCAAAATCAGCCACTCCATTATATACTCCCGTAGTATAAACATTACCTGCTGCATCCACACAAATACTCATTCCAATATCCTGTGAGCTTCCACCCATACTTTTTGCCCATACAAAATTGCCGGAAGAATTTAATTTTGAAACGAAAATTTCATCGCTACCTGAAGATATTAAATTAATAACAGCAGCCCCCGGATCAAAGTCGGCCGTACCATTAAAACCTCCTGTGGTATATACATTACCTGTGGCGTCAGTCGCAATAACAGATCCATAATCACTAAGTGTACCTCCCATATTTTTAGCCCAAATAAAATTACCGGATGCATCTAATTTTAATATGAAAATATCGTAAGAGCCATTTGCACTTAAAGTGTATGTTCCTAAACCCGGGTCAAAATCAACCGTGCCACCAAAATTGCCGGTTGTATACACATTCCCCAATGCATCCACTGTAATTGAGGTACCATCATCCTGTAAAGTTCCGCCAAGACTTTTTGCCCATACAAAATTCCCAAAAGCATCTAATTTCAAAATGAAAATATCATTGCTGCCATTAGAAATCAAATTGAATACTGCGGGCCCCGGATCAAAATCAACAACACCCTGAAAATAACCAGTTGTGTATGCATTACCAGATGCATCAGCTACAATAGAATATCCAACATCTCCATTAGAACCTCCAACACTTTTAGCCCATTGAAAGGTTTGAGCTTTAGCGAAAACAGGTGTAGTAAACATTACAACCAATATCAGTAAAACCTTTATTAAATATTTTTTCATTTTTAAATTGTCTAATCAAAGATAAAATAATTTTAATTATGACTTAAAACAAAAGATCCCAACCATTTGGCCGGGATCTGATGTTCTTGGATAATTGATATTATTTTTAAACTGTTACTTCTACTTTTGGAGCAGCTGCTAAAATTTCAGCGTTTGCAGCCGAAGCATATTGCTCAAAATTCTTAACGAACGAAGCCGCTAAGCTTTGTGCCGTTTGATTGAAAGCATCTTTATCTTTCCATGCATTTTTTGGTTCTAAGATCTCTGCAGGAACATTAGGGCAAGCCTTAGGGAAATTTAATTTAAAATATGGTGTAGTACCATATTCTACTTTATCTAATTCTCCTGTTAATGCTGCTGTTATTAATGAACGTGTGTAAGATAATTTAATACGGCTACCAACGCCATATTTACCGCCTACCCAGCCGGTATTCAATAACCAAACATTCACATTTCCTTTTTTCAATTTCTCGCCTAATAACTCAGCGTATTTTGTTGGATGTAATGGTAAAAATACTTTTCCAAAACAAGCAGAGAACGTTAATGTTGGTTCAGTAACACCTACTTCTGTACCAGCTACTTTAGCAGTGTAACCACTAATAAAATGGTACATAGCTTGTGCCGGTGTTAATTTTGAAATTGGAGGTAATACACCAAATGCATCACAAGTTAAAAAGAAAATATTTTTTGGTACATCACCAACTGCCGGCGTAACTGCGTTATCAATGTAATTAGAAGGATAACTTACGCGTGTATTTTCTGTTTTAGAAATGTTAGCGTAATCAACCGTTGTTGTGCCGTCAAAAAAGTTAATGTTCTCTAATAACGAACCAAATTTAATAGCATTAAAAATTTGCGGTTCTTTTTCAGCAGTTAAGTCAACACATTTCGCGTAGCAACCACCTTCAAAGTTAAACACACCTTTATCGCTCCAGCCGTGCTCATCATCACCAATTAACTTACGGTTAGGATCTGCGCTTAAGGTTGTTTTACCTGTACCAGATAAACCAAAGAAGATAGCAGTATCGCCATCTTTACCAATGTTTGCCGAGCAATGCATTGGCAACACACCTTTTTCGTGCGGTAATACATAATTTAATACGGCAAAAATTCCTTTTTTAATTTCGCCGGTATAACCTGTACCGCCAATTAAAATTATTTTTTTAGTAAAATCAAGTATAGCGAAGTTATGTTGACGAGTTCCATCAATTTTAGGATCAGCTTTAAAACCCGGAGCATTGATGATCAACCAATCGTGTTTAAAGTTTTTAATCTCTTCAACCGTTGGGCGTAAAAATAAATTGTTTGCAAATAAGTTATGCGAAGGGTATTCGTTCACACAACGAATGTTGATACGATATTTTGGATCAGCACAAGCATAAGCATCACGGATCCAAATTTCTTTACCACCTAAATAGGCCAACATACGGTTATGAAGGATCTCAAATTTTGCCGCATCAAAACGGTTATTTACATCTCCCCACCAAACGCTGTCTTTTGTATTTTCATCAACAACAACAAATTTATCTTTTGGCGAACGGCCTGTAAATTCTCCGGTATCAATTGCCAATGCACCTACATCTGTTAAAACTCCTTCTCCTCTTAATATTGTTTCTTCAACCAATTCGCTTGGATGAAGGTTCCAAAAAGCCATTTCTACATTTGAAAGACCAAGTTGCGCAACTGAGGCACCATCTGCTTTTAAACCAATTTCGTTCATTATATTATTAGTGTTTTGTTAGTGGGGCAAAAGTACAAAAAAAAAACGGCCTTAAAAAGACCGTTTTTCCACAATTTAAGGGCTTATTAACGTATTTTATCTAATTGATAATGAGACAAATTGGCCTTCTTTAGCGATTTTTTTCAACTGTTCAAGAAGTTCCTTTTTTTCAGCTTCTTTTAATTCGGTTAATGGCATACAAATACGTCTTTCACCTTCTCGACCCTGGTTTTTTGTAGTATATTTTATCTTTTTGCCATCTAATAAAGTGGTTGTTTTATCTAATGCAGTACCGTCAATTCCTGTTCCCGGACTTCCAAAATAAATTTCAGCAGCACAGTTTTTGTCAGTTACAGTTTCATAAGCAACTTCACCTTGGGAAACTGTGGTAGTTTTTGTTTTTGTTGGTGTACCATTAGGCGTAGCGGTTTCGTACTCGGTTACCGCTTTAGGGTTTGAAGCAGAGGATGAGCTTGTACTTTCAGATTTTGTTGAACCCTTAGGTGTAGACGAAACGCTTTCAGACTCGCTTACTGATTTTGGGTTTGATGCGGATGATGAACTTGTGCTTTCAGATTTTGTTGAACCTTTAGGTGTTGATGTAGAAGAACTTTCAGATTCAGTAATACCACCTTTAGTACTTTTTGGGTTTGTATTTTTTGGTGAAGAAGTTGTTTCTGACTCTGTAGTTGATTTAGGATTAGAAGTTGATGATACCGAAGTAGAACCCGATTCATTTACCGACTTAGGCTCTGAAGTATTATACGCTGTATTATTAGTTGTAGTTGTTGAAGTACTTGAAGTAGTAGTTTGGCTTTTTTTGGTTTTGCAAGATGTAATGCCAAAAAACAAAACGCTACTTAAAAGAATAACTGATTTTTTCATACTTAGGTTTTTGTATTGTAAATATGGCAAATAATTGTTGAGAATAAAAACTATTTAGGCTTTTTTATAGCTGAAAGCGCCAAACACAACCATCCGGCAACAAAAAGCAGGCCGCCAATTGGTGTTATTGGGCCTAAAAATTTTAACCAATCGGCTCCGTATAAATTACGTGTACATAAAAAATACAAAGAGCCACTGAACAAAATAATGCCCCAGAAAAATAAATGATACGCCCAGGTTAAAAATTTACTATCAAATTTTAATTTTAGAAGAACAACTGCCAACATAGCAAAAGTGTGATACATGTGATATTTTACGCCGGTATCAAAACCGTTTAAAAGATCGGGAGTAATTAAACCTGTTTCCAATTTACCTTTTAAAGCATGTGCGCCAAGGGCACCAAGTGCTACAGCAACAGCGCCAAGAAAACCTATTGTTATTAATTGCTTAGGAAGATTATTGTCGTTAGTCATTAGTCGTTAGTCTTAAGTCAATAAATATTATTTCTTCTTTTTAAGTTCCTCCATTATCTGCTCATCGGTTTTGCCAATAAAATTAAGCGCGCCTTTTGCACTTTTTGCCCAATCGCTTTTTGGATATTCGTAAATGATCATTTCGTAAAGTTTTTTTGCTTCCTGCTCATTATTTAAATAAACAGCTTCATCATACAATTGCGCTAATAAAAACATAGCTGCTGCTCTGTGCTTTGATTTGGGATATGCTGTTACACATTTTTCTAAAGCTACCTGCGCTTGCGGCATATTGTTTATAGCTTGCGCCACTTGCGCTGTTTTAATTAAATAGATAGGACAAAGTGTATCAGCAGTACAATAAAAAGCAAAATCGGTAAATGCTTTAATAGCTTTATTAGCAACATCCTTCTTTACTTCCATTTCTTTCAGTAAAGTACTATCCATTTTTTTTGCTTCAGCTAAAAGCTGTTTACAATCTGTAAAATAATTTTTAGTGGAAGGAATAGTATCAACTTTATCGGAAATATTACCGCTATCGTTCTTAAGTGTAGCGGTATTTATTTCTTGTTTAGATTGTTCAGATGAACAGGCAACCATTAAAATTAAAACCGGCAATAAATAACTATACAACCTGTTTTTCATTTTAATTTATTTTCTATAAACGCGGGTTTTATAATCTGCAGATATTTTTCCGTTAGCAATATCAGCTAACTTACCTGAGATCATTTTACGCTTAAAAGGACTGATGATATCTGTAAATAATTTTCCTTCGATGTGATCGTACTCGTGCTGAATAACACGCGCAATAACACCATCGTATTTTTCGGTATGCTTCACAAATTTCTCATCGTAATATTCTATTTCAATATTCGGTTTACGATTTACATCTTCGCGAATTTTTGGAATACTTAAACAACCTTCGTTAAATTTCCACTCAGTGCCTTCTTCATTTAAAATGCGCGCATTAATAAATACTTTCTTAAAGGCTTCTAATTGCTTTTTTTGTTCAGGTGTAAACTCATCGTCCTCATCATCATCGCTTTCTGCAAACGGACCTGTATCGATCACAAACAAACGAATGGCTTTACCAATTTGCGGGGCGGCCAAACCAACACCATTAGCATTGTACATGGTCTCAAACATGTTTTTTATAAGCGCGTCAAGACCTTCATAATTCTTATCAATATCCACACCCATTTTTCTGAGCACCGGATCGCCATATACAACAATTGGTAAAATCATTTTTTTAATTTAATTAAAATGTACTTCAGTAACATCATCATCCTGGGTATACTTTGCCCAAAATTCTTTTTCTTTTAAACGTAACACTTCCCAGGTAGCACTCGAACCTGCAGCTGCGGATGTATTACCGCTTTCTTTTGTAAATATTACTTTTTTCTTATCCTCGCTAAATGTCCAGTTTCCGGCTTCATTAAAAGGAAACGTAAGAGAACCGATCGTTAAATTATAACTGAAAGAATACTCTCCGTTCTTATTTATATTTAAAATGTAACCATTAAATACATGGCTTTTAGCAAAGGAAGTACTATCGCCGCCATTAAATATGTATTTCTCGATCTTCCATGAATTAGCAAGCCTTTCTTTTTTTGATCTTAAAGAAAAAGACGGCCCTTCAGGATATTTTTTGCAAGAAACAAAAGCAACAGAAAAAATTACCGCAATAATAAAAAAATAAGTACTTAACCTTTTCATAAAATTATCTGCTGTAATTTGGCGCTTCGCGGGTTACAACCACATCGTGCGGATGACTTTCTTTTACACCCGCAGCTGTTATACGAATAAATTTAGCTTCCTGTAAAGTTTTAATATCTTTTGCGCCACAGTAACCCATCCCGGCACGTAAACCACCAATTATCTGATACATGATCTCTGCAAGGCTTCCTTTATAAGGTACACGGCCACTGATACCTTCAGGTACTAATTTTTTAATATCATCTTCGGCATCCTGAAAATAACGGTCTTTACTACCTTTTTGCATAGCTTCTAAAGAGCCCATACCGCGGTACGATTTAAATTTACGCCCTTCAAAAATAATGGTCTCACCCGGACTTTCCTCCGTACCTGCAAACATACCACCCATCATTACTGTACCCGCACCTGCTGCTAAAGCCTTAACCACATCACCGGTAAAACGCACACCACCATCTGCAATTAAAGGAACACCGGTACCTTTTAAAGCAACAGCAACTTCTAAAATAGCTGTAAGCTGTGGCACACCAACACCTGCAATAACGCGTGTAGTACAAATTGAGCCGGGGCCAATACCAACCTTAACAGCATCAGCACCTGCTTTTACCAATGCCAGCGCAGCTTTGCCGGTTGCAATATTTCCAACAACAACCTGTAAACTTTTATGTTTCTTTTTTACTTCTTTTAATTTTTCAATAACACCTTTGCTATGACCGTGTGCTGTATCAATAATAATCGCATCTACACCGGCTTCTACCAAGGCATCAACACGTTGCATCGCATCGGCAGTAACGCCAACCGCAGCAGCTACACGTAAACGACCGCGCTCATCTTTACAAGCATTAGGGCGTACTTTAATTTTGATGATATCTTTATAGGTAATAAGTCCAACTAATTTATTGGCTTTATCAAGAATAGGCAATTTTTCGATTTTATGATTCTGAAGAATTTCTTCGGCTTGTTTTAAAGTAATGCCTTTTTGTGCTGTGATCACATTTTTAAAAGGAGTCATTACATTAATTACCGGCTTTTTAAGATCTTTTTCGAAACGAAGGTCACGGTTGGTAACAATACCCAACAATTTACCCGAATTATCAATAACCGGTATACCACCAATCTTATTATCCGACATGATATTTAAAGCATCGCCAATGGTAGCGCCGTTAAACAGGGTAACCGGATCCATGATCATACCACTTTCGCTACGTTTTACTTTGCGTACCTGTGCAGCCTGATCTTCAATGCTCATGTTTTTGTGCAATACACCAATTCCACCTTCCTGCGCAATAGCGATAGCCAACTTGTGTTCCGTAACCGTATCCATTGCAGCGGAAACGATAGGGGTATTTAATTTTATGTTTTTTGTAAAGTAAGAGCTGATATTCGCGTCTCTTGGTAAGATCTCAGAATAATCGGGCACCAACAATACGTCATCGTACGTTAAGCCTTCTGCTACAAACTTGTTTGTGATACTGTTAATGGAAGCCATTGGGTGAACTTTAAGGTTTTAAAATTCGGGCAAATATAGTGTTTTTTTCTGAAATAGGGCTTCAAAATTAGCGCTTTAGAGGAGAATAGTGCTAAAAGGTGTAAAAAGAAAAAAGCCACTAACAGAAAATCTCCAAAATCTGAAAGTGGCTTAATTATTTTGTTATAAACTAAACAAAAACCCTATTGAAAGAACTTATAGTAAAGTTACGGCGGTTTTTGGCGGTTTTTTAAGCGTTCAAATAAGTGGGCAATTTTACTTTATAAGTGGTAAAACTGGTTTGTTTTAGGATTTATTGAGCTTATCCATAAAAGCATCTTTTTTACGGCGCGAGATCTCTATCTTGGTACCATCGCTCATTACAGCATAGCCTCCATCTTCTTTTAAAAACCTTACTACATGGTTCATATTAATTAAATGGTGGTGGTGCACACGAATAAATTCACTTTCAGGAAGCAATTCTTCATAATGTTTTAACCCTGCGCTGATCATTAATTTACGTTTATCGGTTAAAAAGAAGGTGGTATAACTGCCATCGGCCTCGCAACGGATAATATCTTTAATGTTTACAATTTCGTATGCATTACCGGTTGGTAAAGTGATCTTTTGAAAGCTGTCGTCTGATTTTTTTAATTGTTGAATTAAAAAATTAAGATTTTCCATATTAGGGCTTGCATTTTTCTTTTGCGAAACCTTTTCAACGGCATTCTTTAGTTCTTCAATATCAATTGGTTTTAATAAATAATCACAAGCGCTGTATTTTATAGCACGAATTGCGTGTTGATCGCTTGCTGTTGCAAAGATCAATTCAAATTTATGACCTTGTACTTTTTCTAAAAGATCAAAACCGCTGCCATCGGGCATGCTAATATCTAAAAAAACCAGCTCAGGATTTTCCTTTTTTATAATTTCAACCCCTTCGTTCACATTTTTTGCAAGGCCAACAACATTCAACTGCGGGCAATTTTTTTGGATGATACCGGCCAGCATTTCGCGGCTCTTTTGTTCATCTTCAATGATCACTGTTCTTATCATAAACTTATTTTTTTAACCTATTAACGGAATAAATAATTGTACCTGAGTTCCTATTGATCTGTTATCCTCTTTCAGATCTGTTATTATTACACTTAATCGTGAATTATTAATTTCATTCAGGATCTTTAACCTGTCTTCAGTAATTTTCATTCCTAACGATTTATGTTTTGCAACAGGCATTGTTCTTTTAATTTCAGCAGCTTTTTCACGGCCTATTCCATCATCTGTAATAGTACAAATTAAAAAATTATTTTTAACACTTAAATGTATAATTAATTTTCCTTTTTTAGTGTTTGGGTTTAACCCGTGAAGGATAGAATTTTCAACATAAGGCTGCATCAGCATGGGCGGCATGATATCATAATCCGTATCAACACTTGGATCAATGATCACCTCATAATCAAACTTACCTTCAAAGCGCATTTGTTCCAGCTCAAGGTAAAGTTTTAGGGCCTCTACATCTTCTTCTACAGTAACGGTTGGTTTATCAGAATTATTTAAAATAACTCTTACCAAACGTGCAAATTTGCTAAGGTATTTTATTGCTTCATCTGATTTTGTATGAAAGATATAATGTTGAATAGAATTTAATGAATTAAAAATAAAATGTGGATTCATTTGCGAACGCAATGCTTTTAATTCGATCTTACTCATTTCCACCTTACGATTAAACTCTAATTTTTGCTGTTTGGCAATGGAAAGTAAACGAATTCTGAAAATTGTATAAACACTTCCGCCAATAAAAGTGAGCACTATTAGTGTGAACCACCAGGTTAAATAAAAAGGCCTTGCAATTGTAAATGCAAAAGTTGTTTCGTTGGTATCCCAAATACCTTCGTTATTGCAAGAGCGAACTTTAAAAACATATTTGCCAGGTGTAAGATTGGCATATTTACTATAATCTTCGGTACTTGGCAAACTCCATTCTTTATCTAATCCTTCGAGCTTTTTTTGATACAACACTTTATCAGGATTAGTTAAACAAATACCCCGATAATTAAACGTAACTGTATTATAGTTATATGGTAACACCACATTATTTTTAAGTACAGTATCTTCATTAAATACCTTTATGCCTTGTATTAATGTTGAGTTTTGAACTGTATTTTTTTTAACGTTAAACGGCTCATGCCTTACAATGCCGCTCACTGTACCAAACCATAATGTGCCATCACCATCCTCCCAAATACCATTGCCGTTACATTCAACGCCTGCAAAACCTTCCTGTTTACCATAAGAGGTAATTTCGATAGTTTTATTTTCAAAGTATTTTTTCAGGTTTAATTTATTAATACCCTGGTTGGTTCCCATCCAAAGAGCCCGCTTGTTTTCTGCAAATTCTAATGAATAGATCATTTCTGAATTCAATCCGTCATTTAATGTGATTCGTTTAAGTTCATTATTTTTTATGTTGTATATTAAAAGTCCATCCAAAGTTGCGGCAAATAGGTAACCGTTAGTATATTTAAGGGATAAAAAATCTTCAAATTCCCAGGCCAGTTTTTTACTCAAAGCGATCATTGAATCGCCAACAAGTTTATATAATCCGGCATGTTGTGTGCCAATATATATTTCGCGCTCATCACCTTCACAAATACCATACACCTGAAATTCTCCTTTAAAATTAATGGGATAAAATTTAGATTCCGGTTTATTATTTTTCCAGGTTATTGAAACAACACCATTATTTCCACCTGTCCACAATCTGTTGTCTGATGCTAAAAATAATACCTCATGAGAGCCCTTTAATTCAGGAGTAATTGGAATTGTTTGAAATTTTTCATTCTTAAACTGCGTAAGATCGTTTTCAGTACCAAATATTAATCTGCCTTCTGTATCCTGCAAGCCTGATTTTACTGAATTAGTAGTTAAGCCATCAATAATTCCGTAACGCTTAAAATAACCTTGCGAATATTTGTATATACCATTGTTATCAGATGCCATCCAAAGATCACCTCTGCTATCTCTGAAAATCTGATAAACAAAGGCATTACCCGGCCCATTGATCTTATCAAAAGTAGAGAAAGAATTATCTTTGTAACGAAATAAACCACTATGTGTACCTATCCATATATTATCTTCACGCGCATGTACCAAACAGCGCACCACATTTGAATTATTATCAGGCCCGATATTATAATAGCTAAACTGTGTGCCATCAAATCTCAGCAAACCATTCTCAGAGCCTATCCAGATAAACTTATCATTCTGGTTTACTACATCATTAATGTTCTCATCTATCAAACCATTCTCGATATGATAATTAATTGCTTTTTTAGTTGAAAGATCATATACACACAGGCCACCCGTTGTACCGATAATTAATTTACCGTTTTGATGGGTAACACAATTTACCTGGTTAGACGGCAAACCATTTAAAGAATTTATTAACTCAAATGAAGTTTGATTGTATAATACCACACCTACATCTGTTCCTATACACATAAAGCCCGGCTTGGCATTAAAACCTGCAGCATTATAAATACAATTGATCTTTAATTGCTCAAATTTTTTAACCGGGGCAATTTTATTATTTTCAAAAGTATATAAACCCTTGCGTGTACCCAGATACATTTTATGATCAATGCCATTACATATAGATATGACATAAGGATTTAAAAGGCCGTTCTCTTTTGAAAAATTATAGATCTTATTATCTTTAATTACACTTAAACCTTTATTTGTACCTGCAAAAACGTAACCGCTATCATCTTCGGCAATGGCATTTACGTTATGATCGATAAGGCCCTTTTTAGGATTAAAGGTTAAAAAAGATTTGCCATCAAAGCGACATAAGCCACCATAACCGCCACTCCATAAATATCCATTCTTTTGCTGAAACATGCAGGATACCTGCACAAAAGGTAAACCACTTTCAACACTATAGTTTTTAAAAAAATATTGCTGTGCTTCAATTCTTAAAAAAGAAGAAATAAAAAAAACAACGAGTATATGGTGTATCCTTTTGATAATCTTCACTAATTTAAACTTAATTGTTTAAAAAGTAAAGTATCTTAAATATATGGTTGTTCTGGTTTTTTAATTGGCCAAAAATTATGCCTTTGCCGTTAAATTAAGTGACGCAAAATTGATTAAATTGCACCCATATTTATATTGCTAATGAAGGAAGAGGTTATTTTAGTAGATGAGTGGGATAAGGCCATTGGCACTATGGAAAAAATAGAAGCTCATCAAAAAGGGCTTTTGCACCGCGCTTTCTCGGTTTTTATTTTTAATTCACAAGGTGAGATGTTATTACAGCAAAGAGCACTTAATAAATATCACAGTGCAGGCTTATGGACAAATACCTGCTGCTCGCATCCGCGCCCGGGGGAAAATACTTTAAAAGCTGCACAAAGAAGGTTGCAGGAAGAAATGGGTATTACCGCGCAACTTGAGCATAAAACCCATTTTATATATAAAACGGCTTTTGATAATAATTTAACCGAACATGAATTTGATCATGTTTTTTTTGGAAAAAACGATCAGGTACCAAAGATCAATCCTTTAGAAGTAGAGAATTATGCCTGGTTGAGCCCGGAAAAAGTAGCAGGTGATATTATTAAAACCCCTGCCAAATACACCTCCTGGTTTAAAATTGCTATGGAAAAATTGTTTTAACACAGGGTAAAGAAAGTATTTTCAATACCCTCACAATTATTTCATATGTAAGATTTTGTATGTTTATGTAAGCAATTGTTCTGTTCAAAAAAGTCAATTTTCGTAATTTAGTTCTTCAAAAAACACCTACTACATCCGTTTTTAACAATGTCAGAAAAAGAAGAAAATGATTTAAAGCTGGTAGATCTTCAACAAAAAATTGAGATCTTAATGCGAAATACTGAAGAGCCTTTTGTACTTGTTGACCGTGATCTTACAATTGTTGCCTTTAATGAAGAGTTCAAATACCAGTATTTTAAATATTTTAGTGTACAAGTATCTAAAGGGCACTCCATACTTGATTATGCCAGATCAGGTACAGAAAAATTAAAAGAAATTTATAAAAAGGCTTTTGACGGTATAAGAACAGAAACAGAATTAGCTATACCGGTTGCAGAAGATGTATGGCACAGCATTTTAATAAAATATAAACCTGCGCTCAACGAAAAAGGCAAAATTTTTGGAGTTTTTGTAAGTATAATTGATATAACGGAAAAAAAAAGAGCCATTGAATCACATAACCGCTTTCAATCACTAATTGAAAATGCAGATGTAATTGTTAGCCTAACAGATAAAGATGGTAACATTATTTACATCAGTCCTACTGTAAGTAAAATTACCGGTTACTCTTTTGATGAATTAAAAGACGCCAATTACTTTAGTAAAATGCATCCGGAGTACCAAAAAGATTCAAAAAAAATATTGGAAGAAGCATTAAAAAAACCCGGTGTGCCTATTTTTAGAACAAATTGTTTTACACATAAAAATGGCAGCGCTATATGGTTGGAAGGAACTGTAACCAATTTATTAAATGACGAAAATGTTAAGGCAATTGTATCTAATTTTAGAGATGTAACAGAAAAAAAAGCTTCAGAAGAGCGGTTAAAAGAATCTGAAAATAATTTAAAGGCGATCTTTAATAATTCGAGTGAAGGTTTTATGCTTTTGGACTCTGAATTCAGGATCAAAACGTTTAATGCAAAAGCAGATGATAACAAGCCTTATGTTTCAAGACCTCTTAAGATCGGCGAAAATCTTGTAAGCTATGTTGAAGAACCGAGGCAAGAATATTTTATTGATTATTTAAAAAGAGTTTTAAGTGGTGAAACAATAGAATATGACACCTGTTACGCTACAGAAGGAGAAGATCTTTGGTTTCACGCAACGCTTAACCCTGTACGAGAAAATAATACAATTACAGGCATTTGTTTAACCAGGCGAAATATTACAGCGAGAAAAAAAATTGAAGATGAACTAAAAGCAAGCGAAGAACGTTATAGGTTACTCGCCGAAGAATTAGCCGCATCCAACAAAGAGCTTGAGCAATTTGCATATACAGCGTCTCACGACCTACAAGAGCCCTTGCGTATGATCACCAGTTTTTTAAACCAGCTTGAATTGAAATATAAAGATCAACTGGATGATAAAGCGCAACAATATATTTATTTTGCAACAGATGGGGCAGCAAGATTACGCAAGATAATTTTAGATCTTTTAGAATATTCATTGGCCGGCAGAAAAACAATTGACCACGAAGAGGTAGATACTGAAATGGTGCTGGTTGAATCGGTTCAGCTTTTACGAAAAACAATTGAAGAAAAAAATGCCGACATAAAATGGGGCCCTATGCCTACTCTTTTAGCCAACAAATCATCATTATTGCAGGTGTTTCAAAACCTAATTGGCAATGGTTTAAAATATCAAAAATCAGGGCAAAAGCCTTTAATAAAAATAAGTGCCGAAGAAACCGAAACACATTGGAAATTTTGTTTTGCTGATAATGGTATCGGAATTGAGCAACAGTTTTTTGAAAAAATATTTATTGCCTTTCATCGTTTACATAACCGTTCGGAATATGCCGGAACTGGATTGGGCCTTGCTATTTGCAAAAAAATAATTGAAAATCATGGTGGTAAGATCTGGCTCGAATCCTTGCCCGGAAATGGATGCACATTTTATTTCACACTTTTAAAATAATAATTTAATCATGTCGATCTTTACACGACCATTTTCTATTCTTATCATCGAAGACAATCCCGGTGATTTTGTTTTGATAGAAGATCATCTTCGTGATCAGGTAATAAATCCACATATAGTAAATACAACCAGTTTTAATGATACAAAAAAATTGCTGGAAAGTGGCGAAGTTTTTGACGTTATCTTTTTGGATCTTACTCTCCCTGATCTGAGCGGCAAAAAATTAGTGAGCGAATTGCTTGAAATTGCCGGTGATACACCAATTATAGCATTAACAGGTTATGAGGATAAAGATTTTAGTGTAAAAACGCTTTCTTTAGGTATCTCTGATTATTTGTTTAAAGATGAATTAAATCCATCGCTTCTTTACAAAAGTATTGTTTACAATATTGAACGTAAAAGAATTAGTTTAGAATTAAGAGAATCTGAAAAAAAATACCGAACATTATTTAAAGTGTCTCCAATACCCATGTGGGTATTTGATCCCGAAACTTTAAAATTTTTAAACGTTAATAACGCCGCACTAAAACATTATGGTTATAGCAAGGAAGAATTTCTTTCCATGACGATTAAAGATATAAGACCTTCTTACGAACTAGATAAATTGTACGGTACTATTGAAGAAAATAAAAACAAAGATACTCTATTCAGCGGCATTTTTAGCCACCATAAAAAAGACGGTTCCATCATCCACGTCGAAATTCAAAGTAGCAAAATAGATTTTAATGGAAAAGAAGCCAAGCTAATCATTGCGATTGATGTGACAGAAAAACTAAAAGCCGAAGAAGCTTTAAAACTAAGCGAACAACTGTTTAAAGCATTAGTGCAGGATGGCGCCGATCTTATAAGTATATTGGATGAAAACGGTAATTATAAATTTGTAAGCCCTTCTGCATCTTCCATCATTGGTATAAATGCAAATGAATTGGTTGGAAAAAATGCTTTTGACTTTATCCATGAGGATGACCGGCAAAGAGTTGTTACCCAATTTAATTTGTTGAAAAGAAAAAAAAGGGTACAGATCTCACCATTTCGTTTTAAAAATATAAACAACCATTGGATCTGGTTGGAAACAATAGCTACCAATATGATGGATGACCCTGCCGTACAGGGCATCATTTCCAACTCAAGGGATATTACTTTAAATATAAATTACAATCAAAAATTAAAGCAAAATTTTGAGCGTTATGAATCATTAGCAAAGGCTACCAGCGATGCTATATGGGACCATGATTTTGAAATAGACAGAACTTATATTGCTGGTGAAGGCTATAAAAATCTATTTGGTTACAATTTAGCCAACCAGTTTTCGGAAGATCTTTTTTGGGAAACACGTTTACATCCAAGCGAAAAGGAACACATCATTCAACATCTTAATAACCTGATCAATGATCCAAACATTATTCAATCTGAAATGGAATACCGCTTTTTAAAAGCCGATGGAAATTATGCACACGTGCGCGACCGCTTTTTTATAATCAGAGATAACGGTAAAGCAGTAAGAATGCTGGGGGCAAAACAAGATATTACAAGACAAAAAATAGAGGAACAGGAAAAAGAAAAACTGATAACTGAACTAATACAAAACAATAAGGACCTTAAACAATTTTCATACATTACTTCGCATAATTTAAGGGGGCCTATTGCAAATTTACTTGGCCTGTCGTCACTTATTGATACCTATGATATAAAGGACGATTCGTTAAAACAAATATTAGCCGGCATTAAAAAGGCTACTTTTATGTTTGATGATATTATTAAAGATCTTACTAAGGTTTTAAATGTAAAAGATCATATTTCAATTCCGCAGGAAAATTTAAATATTCTAACCGCACTTGAAAAAGGAATTGCCCAAAACGAAACTATGATCCTTGAAACAAAAGCTGAAATAAAGACCGACTTGGAAAAGGCGCCATTTTTAACTTTTAATAAAGCGTATCTTGAAAGTATATTTTTTAATCTTGTATCTAATGCGATAAAGTACCGATCACCTGCCCGTCAATTAAAAATAATGGTTTCGTCAGAAAATATAAATGATGAAGTGGTTGTAAAATTTAGTGATAATGGTTTAGGACTTGATATTGCATTATATAAGGAACGTTTGTTTAGTTTATATCAAAGATTTCACGATCATGCAGAAGGTAAAGGCCTTGGTTTATTTCTTGTTAAATCGCAGATGGAAGCACTTAACGGAAGTATTGATATAGAAAGCAGTGTCGGTATTGGCACTACTTTCATTTTAAAATTCAAATGTCAGGCTCCGGCAACTATTTAATTATAACTTTTCTTCTGAAAATGTTCTTCACCAAACTTATAGGCTTCGTAAGTTTCGTTTAATATCTCAAAGATCTCCTCTTTAATTACCGGTTTTGTAAGCACCTGGTTAAATCCTTCTTCAAGGTAGTATTCGCTGTTTTCAGCATAGGCTGTAACTGCAAATATTTTAAGTGCCTCATTTTTTTTGGTCTTTCGTATTTCTTGCATGGTTTTAACGCCATCCATCATAGGATCCCCAAGATTAATGTCAGCTAAAATAACATCAAAATCAAATTCAATAGCTGCATTTATTGCTTCCTGACCATTAGATACAATGTATAAATTAAAATGCCTTTCTAGCAATACTTTTAATACCAACATATCTAATTCATTATCTTCAACTATTAAGATGTTGGCTTTTCGCCTATTTAAATTATTCATAGTTTTTAATTTTATTATTTCTGTTTTTCTTATTTAACTATCATATCCTCATCATCCTGATTAGCCATCATGCTTTTACCACTATCATTTCCATCAGCATTAAAGAATTTGGTTTTAGAAGGATCGAAGATCTTTTGCTTAATGCTTGCGGTATAATTTTCAACAGGATAAAAACGATTGTTTGCCTGATCAAATTTTACCAAACCTATTGGCAAATCCATCACCTCATGCGTAGCATCCACCTTTTTAGCATCTAACACTTCACTTTCAAACAAGAACTCGTACACTAATGCGTTTCCTTCGTCCATTTTTGTATCAAAACTTATTAATAAAGGCACATACCCTTCTTTTGTAACGCGTACAGTATACCAGTTATTCTTGCGCAAAGAAAACTTAAACTCTTTATTTACCGTTACTTTGCACGAATCAACAACTTTGTTTTCATTTAACAGTTCTACCTTATACGCACCTCTTTCTGCCTTATGTGGTGCTTTAAGAATTATACCGTTTATTTTTAAGCACACAGCCGAATCTTTTTTGCTTATTGAAGCAAACGAACTGTTTACAAATAGCATAATAGCTAATATTGCTATTGTTGCGAAGTTTAGATTTGATTTTTTCATTGGGATTTATTTTTTATTGTTATTAATTATTTTCTTAAAACAAAGTTGCGGCTATTTTAGAAAAATAATTTCCTGTTTTTAGAGGCAAATTCACATATGTAAGATTTTTTTGGATTTTGCAATTCCAAAATATGGAAAACAATGCTTTTACTAAGCGAAAATCCTTAGAAAAAAAGAAAACTCAAATTGCTGAAATACGCCACTATAAAGGGCTTTGGAGGTAATAAAAAAATTTAATACTTTTTTCTTAATAAAGGTATTAAATGAGGCAATACTTCATTTGCTTTTTTATTATTAGCAGTAAATAACACAAAAAGGTCCTTACTTTTTAAGGTGGCTTTTGTATTACCTGTCTGATTCATCTCTAACTCAAATATTTTTATCAGGTGCAAAACGTGATAATATTTTTCTAGCTGATCTGATTTAATTTTACGCGATATACTTTTTAAAGTGATCTCTACAAGATCATAATCTTTTTGAACAAGGTAAAAGTACGCAAGGGTTAGCTTTACATTAATGCTCTCATGAAAAAAATCTTTAAAGCTAAAATTATTTAAAATGTTATTAAGGCAATTGATGGCTTCTTTAAAATTCTTTTGCATAAAATAAAGCATAGCGTTATAAATTGCTATTTGCACTTTAGCATGCCCGTCTTCAGAATCATAAAACAATTCAGTTTTTTTTGGATCAGCCATCAGATCTTCTTCACGGCCGGTTTCACAGCAAAATTTAACCTTTGCCGGTAAGAACTTAGAAGTAACGCATATATTATTATAGAGCAATAGTGTAGAAAGCTGTTCGTTCACTTTTTCATAAAACCCTGTTGCGGTCTTATATTCTTCGGTAGATAAATAATATTCAAAAGAAAGGTGATCTAAAACAAACTCCCATTTTTTTTGCGGAGAAGTTTGAGGAAGTTCAGAAAATAGTTTTCGTGCTTTTTGAAGCAGCTCTGTTGTTGGAAATTCTGAACCTTTTTTTTCTTCGCAAAAAATAGCTAGTTGCAATTCAACAAAATATTTTATGATCTCTATCTGACGGGATGGATTTAACGTAAAAAGGTTGTTAATTTCATTTTTAAGGAAATATAGGGTGTCAAGATCCTGTTGGCTTCTTGAAAAACTATATTTGCCAAATATGCGGTTAAAATTACCAAGTATCTCTTCGGCTTTTTCTAAAGAAAGCCCTAATGCAGTATGTTTATTAAAAAGCTGTGAGTAATAAAAATATTTTTCTGAATGCAGGTGCATTTTTTTTAATGCGCTGTAAACAATAAGCAGATCATTATGCAGATCGAACTTTAATAATTCTTTTTCAAGCTTGTTTAAAAATGCAATAGCGGTTTCGCGCGGCATATTAAAACATACCTCAGGCACTTGCAGCAATTGTTTTATAAGACTTTCCTGCGTTTCAAAAACATCAACTGAAAGATGTTCCTGAATTTTATCATACAACCTTGATTTTAAAACATAAAATGAATTAGAGCTAATGCCAAGCTTTTCGGTGATCTCTGAATCACTTACTTTTCCCGAACGGTAAGATTGAAAAAGCAAATGATAATTATCTGCTTTTGTTTTTTTAAAGGATTCGGCAATCGCTTCAAAGTCATCGTTACTGAGTTGAACTATTACTTGTTTTAACTTGATCATTATATCAATTAATGTTACTGTTAAATGTATTTTAACCTAAAGCTTATCGAGCATTTCTTGTGTTAAAGGTTTATTTAAAAATGTGATATCCAATGATATCTCACTTGCTTTTTTCTTGTCTTCCGGATTTACAGAGGATGTTAGTATAACAAGCTTTAATGTTTTTAATTTTTCGGGCAATTTAGTCTTAAGATTTTCGATGAACTGAAAGCCATCCATCATTGGCATGTTAAGGTCTATAAAAATTATTTCAGGGAAAATATTTACAGCATCAGTACTTGATACCGATAAATTGTTTAAAAATTC
Organism: Bacteroidia bacterium; assembly: GCA_044229885.1. Taxonomy (GTDB): domain Bacteria; phylum Bacteroidota; class Bacteroidia; order B-17B0; family Aurantibacillaceae; genus Aurantibacillus. The sequence continues at coordinate 90,634 of JBGASD010000002.1, forward strand.
CAATGCACTTTTGCTACCCGTGTTAACGTATATTTTACCAGCAAAATGACTGGCTTCAATTATTTTTTGATTGATAAAATTATCAAGTTCGTTATCATCAAGTAACATAGCATACTTGTATTTGTATTGTGGGTCTTTTCTTTTCATGTTGCTAGTTTTAAATAATTATTCACCTACTATTTCTATTACTAAATTTAATTAAAATTTTAAAAAAAACGAAATTTTAACTTACATATTTTCGTGAAAACATCAGGTAATCAGTCGGGTTTGCATGGCAAACATAACTATACCAATTGTTGTTTTAGTTCCGATCTTTGTAAAAATATTGTTCTTGTGATGATCAACCGTTCGGGCACTAATAAAAAGTATTTCCCCTATCTCTTTATTGGTTTTTTGCTCACAAATAAGTTTAACGATCTCAATTTCCCTATCTGTTAAAGCAGCTTTACTCAATAATTGTGGTGCTTTAAGATTGCCGCTGTTACCTTTAATAATTGCCTGTGTTATTTGGTCGTTATAATAATACCCCTTTTGCATTACTGCATAAATGGCGTCAATTACCGCATCAACACTCTTATCCTTTGGTAAAAAACCGTTTGCTCCTTTGCTCATAAGGTCAAAAATAAACTCTTCCTCATTGTGCATTGTTAAAACAATGATCTTGGTCTTTGGAAATTCTTTTTTCAGGATCAGTGTAGTTTCAATACCATTCATTTCCGGCATTTCAATATCCAGCAATACTACATGAGGAGTATGGCGTTTTGATCGGAGTTGGTTTAAGAGGTCTAATCCATTAGAGGCTTGCAATACCACTTCCATATCTTTGTAATCGCTTAATAACGCCACAACGCCGGAGCGAAAAATGTGGTGATCGTCTACAACGGCAACTTTAATTATTGCAGGCAATTCGGTTATTTTGGCATGTTCGTTCATAATAATATAGGAGTTTTAATAAGTACTTGTGCTTGGTTCTTGTTTATGATTGTAAAATTTAAAGTGGCATTTATTAATTGAGCACGGGTTAAAATACTTTTTAAACCAAGGCCCGTAGATTTATCGGCAAATTGTTCAATTTGTTTTGTAGTAATTCCTTCACCATTATGAAGGATAATAATTACGAGATCTGTAATTTTTTTTTCAATGTTAATTTCAACATTTTTTGGTTTTGCATGTTTAACGGTGTTATTTAAGATCTCTTTTGTTAAACGGTATAATTGGATCTTTATCTTTTTATCAAATTCAATATTTTCTTCTTCGCAATTAAAAGTAATATCTGTTTCACCAACTGCGTTTATTTGTCTGCATACTTCTTTAAGGCCTTTTACAAAACCCAGGTTCATTAAAGTGGGGGGGATAATATCATTATAAATGGTGCGCACGGTATCTAATGAATCATCAATGTTCTTGTAACTGGCAGCAACGATCTCATCAAATACTTCTTTATTTTCTATATTCTTTTTAAGCCGGCTTAAATTTAATTTTAAAACATTAAGGGTAATGCCTATATCATCGTGCAGGTTGGTTGCTATTTTTACACGTTCCTGCTCGGCTATTTCGAGTGAAGCATCGAGTAATTTTTTTTGATGTTTTGATTCTGTATCTGCCAGGGTGGCCTTATTGGCTAACATACGTTTTTGGTAGAGTACGACCATCAGTATTAAAAAGAAAACCAACATTAGAATCCCTAACGTTGATAAAAAGATCAAAGTAAAAACATCTATCTGCTCTTTGTTTTCCAAAATCCGAAGCTTAATAATACATTGTACAATAAATTAAAAAAAGTATGAATTACTCCCCATAGCATTCCATATTTCACAATATCACTTTTTGCCATATAATTACTGAAAATGAATAAAATAAGATTACCTGAAAAGTAAAAGAGGATAGCTGTATTTATCCAAAAAACAGGAGTAGAAATTAGGTTTTCAAAGATCAGGTTTTTTAGTGCATAGTAAAAAAAGAAAAAAGAATAAATAATAAGAACAATACATTCTACTGAAGGTGAAAAATTATAAGTAGAGTTCAATCCATAAACTCTATAATCAATATATGATGCCAGTAAAAATACAGGAATGAGTAAATTAATTAACAAGGGCTTAAAATAGGTTTTAAAAAAGAAGCTGTAAAATAAACTTATTAATGCGAACTCGACCGCAGTAAAATAATGAAGGATATAATTGTTGGAATAGCCTAATCTTGAAAAAAGAATATTTATTATCTCAATAATTACACTTATCACTATTAGAAAAAAAACAGGACTTAAATATGAAGTTATTCTTTTAATATTTATTAGCGATACAACAAACGGAATTAAACATAAGGCCGATGAGAAAACAACTGCGTAGAAAAATAAACTATGGTCTTCCATAATATATAATTTTTAAGGCGGCCTGGGCCGCCTTAAAAATACGTAAGATTTTTTAGAAGCCGTTCAGTGGATTTCCACCTCCACAAAATGGCGGACAAATAATTCCACGCTCGGCAAGTAAACCGTTATAAAGATCGTTTTCATCTGCTTTTACACCTACAATAATTAATTGTTTTGCGCCGTTATCATCTAAAGCGTAATAAATTCTAATACCTACACAATTAGCCTGATTTAAAATGGCCTGAATGGCATCTTTTCCATAAAACGCAGCTAAAACTGCTCCCGGGTTTGCCGTACGATACTTTAATGTCCACGCCGCTGCTGTTGCCAGCGAAATACTGTGGTCTTCTCTTCCTGTAAAACTCATAAATCTATTTTTTAAAGGTTAATAATGATTGATGTTTCCAAGATAATAAAAATGTTAAATATCGTGCGTAAATCTGCGAACCGTTACAAAAATCAAGTTTTTGATTATTAGTAGTTTAGCTGTTTTTTAACAAAAAAAAATAGGTAAAATTACCTACCTTTTATAGGTAAAATTACCTATATAAAAAATAGGTAATTTTACTCATTGCACCTTCTTTTTACATTTCAGAACTTAGTATCGTGCAAAAAACAGCTGTAAATATGAAAGAAGCTAAGATCGACCTCCACAATAAAGAGGCTATTAAAGAATGGAGTATAAAATTAAATTGTGAGGAAAAAGACCTAATTCACGCTATTATGGTAATTGGTAATTCCACACAAATGGTTGACGACTTTTTGATCCTTAACCGCAAGAAAAAAGCGGACTACCACCATTAAATAGCAGTTAACTAAAAAACAGGAAGAAACTCCTATAAAGAAATTTCTTCCTATTATTTTAATACTATAAAACTCGGCCGTTTATTTTAGGCTGCAATCTGTAGTATAGGACTGACCCAAAACAGTTTCAGATTTATCGCCATCATTGCATTTTGCACGGGCCTCATCTAACTTCATTTTACCGGTATTATAACTTTCAGAGCTTTGCCCGCTTGGGCTGTTCTTAATACACTCACAGGTGTAGTCTTTTTTGCATGATGTAGTTGCTAAGGCAACAAATGCTACTATTGTAATAATTACTTTTTTCATTTTGCGTTTTTTAAATAGCATAACGCAAATTAAATGCCAGCAGATTTATTAAATTAAAGAATGAATTGTGGAAATTAAAGATCCTGAAAAAATATCCTATCTAAAACAACAATTGCTTCACCGTCCAGGCCTCCGGCTTGGCATTGAATAAAATTTTTGTACCCGCCCACACTGTATTAAATAATTCGGAGTTGCGGTATTTATTTAAATGCTCTTCGCTTTGCCATAAACTATACGTAAAAAAAACAGATGGGTTGTTTTCATCCTGCAACAACTCAACATGTGTACACCCATCAAATCCTTTTATACGCTGCCAGTTGGTTTCAAAAATAGTTTTAAAAACTTCAATACTCTCCGGCTTAAAGCTCATTTTTACAATACGCTTAATCATAAAATTCAATTAATAAATTAAAATCAAATTTACTTCCTATATCTCTCGGACATAACATATTTAGTGCGCTCTTACCATTTACGGCTACTTCTAAATTGCCAAAGCTGTTAAACAGCACGAGTGGTTGGCCTTGTTTTACTTCATCGTAAGTAGTTACAATTTTATTTATGCGGGCGCCTGGTAAAGTAATGCTAAAATTTCGCTTACCAATTACTTCGTTAAATTGTTTTTCGGTAATGTTAGTGATTATGTTTCCAAAATCATCCACGTAAATCCCCTTACCGCGTAAAATATTTCCGTTTACAAAACTTTCAAATTGAAATGCTTTGTAAAAATCGTTCGTAGGAATACTTATGTCTTCTGTTTTTTTTGTTTTAGAAATATGAACTGCCGCATCCACAAAAATATCTTTCAAAAAAAAATGATGTTTTACTTTTTCATCATAATACAATTGATAAACCGGTTCGTTATAATTTGGATCGATCAAAGAAAATAATCCGTTATCAGGACAAATAATATATTGACCTTTATATTTTGAAATTAAATAACGCGTATTATCAATTGCATTTTGTTTATTTAAATTACCACTATCTGCAATAAATTTTACTGCCATTAAATGAATGGTGTTTTCAGGAAAATATGGTAAGGCATTTTTTAAAATAAAAGCAGCATCAGAAATATTATTGTCTTTGATATCACAACTCAGATCAATAATTTTTACTTCGGGTAATTGTGAAAAGAGCTTAGCCTTAACAATGGCTAAATATGGGTCGCGGTAACCCAGGTCGGTTGTTAAAGTAACAATGCTCATTTGTTCAAAAGTAATTAATATTTGAAGGGCTAAATTTTTTAAACTTGAAGAGAGATTAACAAGTTTATAAACAATATTATTAGTAGGGTGTTTGACAGAGTATGAACGAAAAGATTATTGCGCTGGATAGCGTTGAGCCGGTAGAGATTTATGGTGTGAATGATGTAAAACTGAACATTATTAAAAGGTATTTCCCGAAATTAAAATTAATAGCCCGTGGTTACTCTTTAAAGGTAATGGGCGATAGCAACGAGATAAGCCGTTTTGAAAAAAAGCTTGACCTGATGGTAGATCAATACCATAAAACAGGTGTGCTTACAGATACCGTAATAGAGCGATTGTTGGGGCAAAATGGCGATAACATTCTTGAATCAAAAGAAGAAGCTATAAACAGTGATATTATTTTATTTGGAAATAATGGCCTGGTTGTAAAAGCCAAAACCGAGAATCAACGCCGCATGATGGGTGCCATTGTAAAGAACGATATGTTATTTGCCATTGGGCCTGCAGGTACCGGTAAAACTTATACCGCGGTTGCTTTAGCCGTAAAAGCCTTAAAAAATAAAGAGGTAAAACGTATTATTTTAACCCGTCCGGCTGTTGAGGCAGGCGAAAATTTAGGTTTTTTGCCGGGCGATCTGCAGGAAAAGCTTGATCCGTACATGCAACCCTTATACGATGCCTTAAATGATATGGTGCCGAGTGATAAACTAACACAATATATTGAGAACAGGGTGATACAAATTGCACCTTTGGCCTTTATGCGGGGCCGTACTTTGGATAATGCCTTTGTGATACTGGATGAGGCACAAAATACCACCGAAAGCCAGATGAAAATGTTTTTAACGCGTATGGGCGCCAATGCCAAGTTTATTGTAACGGGCGATGTAACACAAATAGATCTTCCAAGTAAGCAGCCAAGCGGCCTGGTACAAGCCATTCGTTATTTAAAAAAGGTAGAAGGTATCAGCATTATTGAACTCGATAATACCGATGTGATCCGTCATAAACTGGTAAAAGCCATTATTGAGAGTTACGAGCAGAATAAGTAAAACCTTAACCGCAAAGAGCACAAAGTAGGCACAATGGTCACAAAAATTCTTTGTGCGCTTAGTGAAAAAAATCTTAGTGTACTTTGTGGTTAAACTTTATGAACAATTAAAACCTAATCCCTATAAGCAACATATCATCGGTTTGTTCAAAATCTTTTTGCCAATCTCTTATTTCTTTTTCAACGCGCTTACCTTGTTCTTTCATTGATAATGGTTGAATCTCAACTAACAGATCGCGAAAGCGTTTGATCATGAATTTTTTTCCATCGTGCCCTCCAAATTGATCCTGTAGTCCGTCAGAGAACATATATAACGTATCAGTTGGATTTATTTTTATTTTATGTTCTGAAAAAGTTTTATCCAGCTCATGTCCAAAGCTTCCTATAGGCGATTTATTTCCTTTTATTTCTATCAATTCTCCTTTTTTGAAAATATACAACGGACGTTTTGCTCCTGAGAATGTAATTTCACTCTTGCTTATTTTATAACGACAAATAGCAGCATCCATACCATCATTGGTAATAACGTTACCGCTTTGTTTTAAAGTTTCGTGTAAGCGCTTATCTAATTGTGAAAGGATCTGCGATGGACCTGTGATCTCAGAAAAATTAACGATCTGGTTCATTAATGAATTGCCAATAACAGTCATAAATGCCCCAGGAACACCATGTCCCGTACAATCCAGCGCGGCTATAACGGCATCATCACCTTTTTGCGAGAACCAGTAAAAATCGCCACAAACAACATCTTTTGGTTTGTAAAAAATAAATGAGTTAGCAAAAACGCTTGCAATGGTTTCATCTGCCGGCAAAATAGATTCCTGGATACGCTTGGCATAATTTATACTATCGCGAATTTCACGGTACGCATTTTCGAGCTTGCCACTTTTTTCAACTACCTCAACTGTACGTAAGCGAACCTGCTCTTCCATATTCTCTGAATAGGAACGTAAACTATCACGCATGTTTATTAATGCGTTTCCTAAAAGATCGTTCTCGCTTAATTTATCGTAATGGGCCTTTAAATTTCCTTTTCCAATTTCGGTTGCAAAAACAGATGTTTGCGTAAAGCTATCCGACAAAGCATTAACCGAAGAAACCATATCGCCTATCACATTCTTTTTTGCCTCTAGTTTTTCATCCGGCAATTCTCCTCTACCCAATTGCTGAATAATATTTTTCATTTTTAAAACTGGTTTGCGAATCCCTCCGGAAATAAAAGACACAGCGGCCATTACAAAAACAAATAAACCAACCGAAGCCAAAAACATAAAGGTGGTCATCCTGTCCGAATCTTTTTGAATAGAAGCTTTCATTTTAAAAGCTGCTTCGCGGTTGCGATGTATTATACCTTTTAATTGTGCTTTAATAGATTGTGTGCGGGGCAATATTTCACTCTCAACCAGTTCTTCGCACTTAAATTTCTTTTGTGCATTCTCATAATCATCAAAGCTTACCAGCGTTGTCATTATTTCTTTTTCAACCTGCTCTAATTTAAAGATCTTTAAAAACACATCTACCAAACTATCGGCATCTGCTTTTTTATTTACTTTCAACAACTGCGCGTCCAGTTTTTTCTTTATAGCTGGATACTGTGTTTTTAATAAAGAATCAAGATTTTTTTTATCGTCAATGCTATTTTGAAGATACACCCAATTGGTAGAGTACATTTTTGATTCGGTAACAATAAGATTTAATTTTTCTAATGCCTCAACGTAGGGATTTATTACCTCGGTCATTTCGGCAATAGTGGCTTTATTTTTGCGAATGATATAATAGTTAAAACAAACATTGGCAATTACGATAGCAATCACCAAAGCAAAGGCAAAAGTTATTTTAGGGAAACCTGTATTAAAAAAACCAAATTTCATTTTAAATTAAAGCGCCGTTTTATTTCTAAAAAACAGCGCCATTCATACAAATATATCAAATTATGTTACCTTTTCAAGTCTAAAACACAATTACATAGGATTATTTTTAAAATTTAAATATATTTTTTATCTTTCCGTTTATTCAACCATTTATTAAGATATTCATATTACCGGCTTTTTTATTGCTGGTTACTGTTACCGGCATTAAGGCCCAGGGCGATAGCAGCATTGTTAAAAAGGATACTGCTGATTTTTACGAAATGTCTTTAGAGCAACTTTTAAAAATGAAAGCGCATGGAGTGCCCACTGAGCTTGAAAAATTGATCAATTCGCTTATCTCTGTCGCTTCTAAAAAACCTTTAAATACCAGGGAATCTCCAAGTATCATTAGTCTCATTACTGAAGATGAAATAGCCCGTTCGGGTGCGCGCGACCTGATAGATGTACTTAGACTAGTGCCCGGCCTTGATTTTGGCGTAGATGTGGAAGGCGTTGTAGGGGTTGGCATACGTGGCAACTGGGCGCATGAAGGCAAAATGTTAATGCTCATAGATGGCCAGGAAATGAATGAGATCTTATTTGCTACCAACCAGTTTGGCAACCGCTATCCTGTAGAACAAATAAAACGTATAGAGATCATAAGAGGACCCGGATCGGCTATTTATGGTGGCTTTGCAGAGTATGGTGTTATTAATATCATTACTAAACAAGGCGCAGATATTAATGGTGTAAGTGTTTCGGGCACTTATGGCCAGGGAACTGAAGATTATTTACGAAGGAATGTAAGTTTGAGTTTAGGCCAAAAAATAAAAGATTTTGAATATAGCCTCAGTGGCAGTATTGGTCAAGGGCAACGCAGTAATGGTGTTTATACTGATTTTAGTGATAGCAGCTATAGTATGAACGGTAACTCACAAAACAATCCTACCTTTTTTAATGCGGGCATTAAATACAAAGGTTTAAGTTTTCGCGCCATTGGTGATCTTTTTCAAACTACCATGCGTGATGGGTATGGCCAGGTGGTGCCTGTAGGTGCAGTAAAAGATAATTTTGGCGGTTTTTTCTCCGAACTTAAATACTTTATTAAAGTAAACGACAAATTAACTATTACACCCCGCATCAATTATAAATCACAATCGCCATGGCAAAGCGAAGCTTATACAGGTAAGGAAGAATATAACCGTACAGCAACAAGAGCGCTTGGAAACATAACAGCGTCTTACAACTTAAATCGACATATTAATTTAGTTTTAGGAAGCGAATATTTTAGAGATGATGCAGTTGATAAGGTAGACAGTAGTTATTTTTCTAATAACGAGCAGAAAGTAAGCTATTACAATTACGCTTTTTTTGCGCAAGGTTTAATTAAAACACGTATTGTAAATTTTATTTTAGGTGCCCGCTACGATAAACATAACGAATATGGAGATGCCTTTGTGCCACGCGTTGGCTTAACAAAAAAATATGGTAAATTTCACTTCAAAGCCTTATATAGCAGCGCGTTTAGAGCCCCTTCAATAGAAAATATTAATTTTAGTACTGATGACGGTATTAAACCTGAATTAACACAGGTTGCAGAAGTTGAATTGGGCTATCAGTTAACACGCAAATCTTTTTTTACTGTAAATGTGTACGATATAACTACCAATAACCCCATTGTTTATTATACAGATTCAACCTCAACAGATTATTATGTAAACTCCGGGCATTCAGGTACACAAGGCGTTGAAGCAGAATATACACTAAAACAAAAATGGGGACATATTGCTGTTAACTACGCTTATTATTCCGCAGGTAATAAAGAAAAAATTCCTGATTATGAAGTAAGCGATGATGCTTCTGCTTTAATGGCATTTGCAAATCACCGTGTTAATTTAAATTCATCTTTTAATTTGGCAAAAGGGCTTTCTATTAGTCCAACCATTTCTTTTTACGGCCCGCGTTACGGTTACAGTTCTGTTGATAGCACCGGCACTTCGGTTGCCGAACAATTTGCGCCAACAACTTTAGTAAATTTATATTTAAGATATAGCACGCCTTTAAAAGGCTTAACCATTGGTTTAGGTGTTTACGATCTTTTAGATGAGCAATTTAAATTCCTTCAACCTTATGATGGTTACCACGCGCCATTACCCGGACCGGGAAGAGAAATAGTTTTTCGTTTACAATACACTTTAAATTATAAAACCAAAACAGATTGAAGAACGCTAAATACATAAAGTATATAAAGATAATGTTGTTTGCAGCATTGTTTTTGCGTGGCGTTTATTCAGGTAACTGCAAGGCCCAGGAAACCGATTATAAAGCCTATACTTTATTTGTTTATAATTTTATGAAGTATGTAGAGTGGCCTGAAGCACAAAACAAAGGCGATTTTATTTTAGCAGTTTTAGGCGATTCGCCTATTACAAAAGAGTTGGAAACATTAGCGGCTACAAAAAAAATAAAAGGCCGGAACATTGTGATACGCAAATGCAAAACACCTGAAGATACGTATGGCTGCCATTTATTATTTGTACCCTCATCTAAAAGCGCAGTTGTAAAAACTTTAAAAGAGCAAACCAAAGATAAACCCGTATTAATTGTTGGTGAGCGTGAAGGCCTTGCTAAAAAAGGCGCCAGCTTAAGCTTTGTTACTTTGGAAGATGACGAATTAAAATTCGATATCAATAAAAAAGAAATAGAACAACACCAATTAAAGATCGCCAGCTCGTTAATTAGTTTGGGAATTGTGATCAATTGATTTCTATTTAATTTTAACCACAAAGAGCACAAAGAATATCTCCAAGCACACAAAGAAAAAATAATCTTTGTGACCTTCGTGCAAACTTAGTGTACTTTGTGGTTAGGAAATAAAAAAGGGCCTTTAAAAAAAGCCCTTTCTAAATATTATCTTTCGTCACTTATCTGATCTGGTTTTAAACCTTTGGTATCAAAAGTAAATGTAGCATCTGCAATTTCCGTATTGGGTTTAAGTGATTTTATTTCGTAAACATTTTGCCCGCCATCTTTCATCATCATTACCAGCTTAACCATTTGTTTCTTTGATTTATCAATGTAAATTTTTACAGTATGAAATTTTTTCTTTTCAGGTTTTACCGCCGGAAAAAGATCAATAACACTACATGTTACTGCTCCAACTTTTTCATCGTTAATGTATTTGTATTTATAGCCATTTTCATACATGGTAAAGATCTTGGCAGGATTTTGCTCATCGTTTTCAGGATCAAAACTTTTAATGGTCACTTCTTTAGCATCTTTATTATAATTCCATATTGTTTTGCTATCGCAAACAATTGTATTACCCGGAATATCTAATTTAAACTTTTGATCCTTTACAAGTATCTTCCAGCTTTGCGGTTTTTCAACGGCTTTTTTGTCTTTATTAAGCATAGTAAACACGGCATCTGCAGTAATAGTTTTGTAAGTTTTGGTGTTCTTACTTACATCGTCTAAAATAGCTTTCGCCTTCGGATCCTGGTCTTGCGCGCTTAATAAAAAAGAAACGCCAATAAATAATAAACTAAATAATTTCTTCATAACTGATCAAGTACAAATTTAATACCAAATAAGACATCTAAGATGCAAAAAAGGTTTAAATAATAGAGGGGTATCTTAACGATTTTTTAATTTTTGTAAGATTTCTTCCAATTGGGCCATGTCTTTAATAAGCACATCGCGGGCCTTACTGCCTTCAAAGCCACCTATGATTCCGGCTGCTTCTAATTGGTCAACGATCCTGCCTGCCCTGTTATAGCCCAATTTTAACTTTCTTTGTAGAAATGAAGCGCTTCCCTGCTGAAACTGTACAACCAGTTTTGCCGCATCATCAAACATTTTATCCCTTTCGCTCAGATCAACATCTCCAACTCCGTCTCCTCCATCTTCGCCAACATATTCTGGTAATAAAAAGGCGCTTGGATAGGCGCGTTGATTGCCAATAAATTCTGTAATTTTTTCAACCTCAGGCGTATCAACAAATGCACACTGTATACGAATAAGATCATTACCTGTACTCAATAACATATCACCGCGACCAATTAACTGGTCTGCCCCACCCGAATCTAAAATGGTACGGCTATCAATTTTACTTGTTACCCTAAAGGCAATACGTGCCGGAAAATTGGCTTTAATAGTACCTGTAATAATATTTACCGATGGCCTTTGCGTTGCAATAATTAAGTGTATTCCAATAGCGCGGGCTAATTGTGCCAAACGTGCAATTGGCGTTTCTACCTCTTTACCGGCCGTCATGATCAGATCAGCAAACTCATCCACCACCAAAACAATATATGGTAAAAATTTATGTCCGTCGTTTGGATTTAATTTACGGTTGATGAATTTGGTATTGTATTCTTTAATATTTCTAACCTGTGCGTCCTGTAACAAGGCATAACGGTTATCCATTTCAATACATAACGAATTTAATGTATGAATTACCTTTGTGTTATCAGTAATGATAGCATCTTCGGAGTTTGGTAATTTTGCTAAAAAGTGACGTTCAATTTTATTGAATAAAGTTAACTCTACTTTTTTAGGATCTACCAACACAAATTTTACCTGCGCAGGATGTTTTTTATATAGTAAAGAAACAAGCACTGCATTTAATCCAACCGACTTACCCTGCCCTGTAGCACCCGCCATTAAAAGGTGAGGCATTTTTGCAAGATCGGCAATAAATATTTCGTTGCTGATGGTTTTACCTAAAGCAATTGGTAGTTCAAAAGCAGAGTTGTTGAATTTTTCGGATGCCAGAATATTTTTCATTGGCACCATTTCGGGATTTAAATTCGGAACCTCAATACCAATTGTGCCTTTACCCGGAATTGGCGCAATGATACGAATACCCAAAGCCGCTAAGCTAAGCGCAATATCATCTTCCAGATTTTTAATTTTACTTATACGTACACCTGCTGCGGGAACGATCTCGTATAAAGTAACTGTTGGACCAACCGTTGCAGTGATCTTATCAATTTCTATTCCGTAATTTTTTAGCGTACTTAAAATTCTGTTCTTGTTGGCAATTAATTCTTCCTGGTTTACTTTACTTCCTGTATTACCATAATCATTTAATAGATCGAATGAAGGAAATTTATAAGAGCCAAGGTCTAATGTTGGATCGTACTCACCAAATTCTTCTACTAATTTTGCTGCTTTGTTTTCTTCTTCCAAAGCAATAGGTTCCTCCACTGTTTTACCAATTTCAAATTCAGGCTCTCCGTTCTTCTCAACAACCTCAACAGTTTCAACAGTATTGGTTATTTCAATTTTACTTTCTTCAACAGCAATTTCTTTTACTTCTTCAACCACAGGCTCAACAACAGGTTGCAACACTTCAAATGTTGCATCATTGGTTAGCGCTTTTTCCTCCTCTTTTTTTGGAAGCACTTCAAAATTCAATAGCGCTGCTTCTTCTTCGGGTGTTAATGACGATTCTTTTAATTCGTTGAAAGATGAGTTAAATTCTTTTTCGGCTACGGGTTGTGTTTTTACTTCTGCCTGTATTTGTTCATCTTCTTCAATCACAGGTTTTGCAGGTAATTTAAAAGAAAGGTTAATGATCAACACTAAAAACGTTAGCATAGAAAATGCTAGCAAAGCAACCAATCCAATACCACCAACATAATTAGAAAGTTGAGCGTTGATAAAATAACCAAAGCCTCCGCCCATGTAAAATAATGTTTCAGAAAAAAAGTAAGATAACACCAACGAGCTCCACACTAAAAGAAATAACCATTTAGCATTAAATGAACCAATGTTGATGAATTTTTTTTGCACCACTTTTTGTATACCGTACAAAAAGAAAACCGGAACCAAAATAAACGATGCTGCACCAAAACCTTTGTACATGAACAAATGCGAGATCAAAGCACCTGCTTTGCCTAACCAGTTCTTTACTTTTGTTTCGGGTAAGAAAAATTCTTCAGAGCTTCCTAAAACTTTATCCTGGTCAATCTGCCAGGTAAAAAAATACGATACAAATGCAATAGCTAAATAAGCTGAAAACAAAACCAACAACAAACCAAAGATCTTTTGCGTACGCTCGTTTTGATAGAATGCTTTTACTTTTTCAAAACGCTCGGCTAAAGCAATTTTATTTTTTTCTTTTTCCTTGGCCTTTGTTTTAACCTCTTTTAAAGGTTTTACGTCATCTTCAACAATAGTTTCTTCCTCAACAACTTTAGCTGTTGTTTTTGGTTTATTCTTTTTTCTTTCTACAGGCTGTTTTTCAACCAACTTGGGTGTAACGTAATCTTCAATAGAATTTTTTTCTATTATTTCTTCAACGTCAGTTTCCACGTTGTTTTTAGACCTGAATTTGTTTCTTTTTTCGGCGCTCATTATCTTTTAAAAATAAAGGAAAGCATTGGGGTTTAAAGTCTTACCCAACCAATGTTTTTAACTACAAATTGTTAATCAAATATTGCCTGTTTTTAGCGGTATTTATTGTATAATTGATGTGCATGAGAAAGATACTTTTATTATTGTTTTTTGGGCTTTTTTGCCTGGTAAATGGTCAAATTACCATAATTGATAGCGCCTGGGTTTATACTAATTATACAAAAACCGAAAGCATGGCCCCCATGCGTGATGGTAAAAAGTTGTTTACCTGTGTATATGCCCCAAAAAGTACATCAGAAAAGCATCCTATTTTAATGGTTCGTACTCCCTATTCTTGCTTTCCTTATGGTAAAGACAAATTTTCATCGCGTCTTTTTACAACACATTGGGCAAATTATGTTAGAGAAAATTACATTATTGTAATGCAGGATGTGCGCGGCAGATATATGAGCGAAGGTGATTTTGTAGATGTGCGCCCGTTTATTGAAAACAAAAAAGGTAAAGAATTTGATGAGGCCAGCGATACTTACGATGCTATTGAATGGATGCTGAAAAACATACCAAACAACAACGGCAATGTTGGTGTTTTTGGTATTTCTTATCCGGGTTTCTACAGTACTATGGCTGCATTGAGCAATCATCCTGCTTTAAAAGCAGTTAGTCCGCAAGCACCGGTTACCGACTGGTTTTTGGGAGACGATTTTCATCACAATGGCGCTTTTGCCATAATGGATGGTTTTAATTTTTATTATTCATTCGGACAACCGCGTCCAAAACCAACAACACAGGATGAAAAACGTTTTGCCTGGCCTGAATATGATAATTACAGTTTTTATTTGAAGCAAGGTGCATTAAAGAATTTTAAAAAATACATGGGAGATAGCATTGTTTTTTGGAACGATATGATGAACCATCCAAACATGGACGCCTGGTGGAAAGCAAGAAATGCACGTGTTGGTTGTAAAAATGTAAAACCTGCCATGTTGATTGTTGGTGGTACATTTGATGCGGAAGATTGTTACGGCGCATGGAATTTATACAAAGCCATTGAAAAACAATCTCCTTCTACGAACAATAAACTGGTAATGGGGCCTTGGTCACATGGTGGCTGGCACCGCACAGGTGGCAATTATTTAGGCAATATTCGTTTTGGCAGCAGAACATCAGACTATTACCAAACAAATTTAGAGCAACCGTTTTTTGATCTTCATTTAAGAAACAAAGGTTCGGACAAAATTGCAGAGGCAACTATCTTTTTTAGCGGCGAAAATAGCTGGAAAACATTTGAAAGCTGGCCGCCAAAAACAATTGAAAATAAAACTATTTATTTACAGCAAGATCAAAAATTATCTTTTGAAAAACCTGCAACAGCTTCCTCTTCAAAATATATTAGCGATCCAAATAAACCTGTGCCTTATGCTGAGCATGTGCATTTACAACGTACGCGCGAATACATGACCGACGACCAGCGTTTTGCCGCAAGAAGAACAGACGTGTTGGTTTATGCTACAGATGCTTTAGCGGAAGATATAACGTTAGCAGGAACGGTGATCGCCGATCTTAAAGTAAGCTTATCTACAACAGATGCAGATTTTGTTGTAAAGGTAATTGATGTTTTTCCGGATGATTTTGATTATGCCGAAGATTTTTGCTGTAAAGGTGTTAAAGTAGAAGCAGAAATGGGTGGTTATCAAATGTTAGTACGCGGAGAAATTATGCGCGGTAAATTCAGAAATAGTTTTGAAAAGCCTGAAGCTTTTACCCCCGGTAAAATTGAAACCGTAAAATTTGAATTACCTGATGTAGCGCATACGTTTAAAAAAGGACATAAATTGATGATACAAATTCAAAGTAGCTGGTTTCCTTTATTTGACAGAAATCCGCAACAGTTTATAGATATTTATAAATGCGATGATAAAGATTTTATTTCGAGCGAAATAAAGGTATTTCATCAGCCGGATGCGGCTTCGGGCATTGTATTGCCAATTCTGAAAAAATAGCTGTAACTTTATTAAATGATTCAGCAGATCATTGTTTATTCGCTTTTAGCAGCAGCAATTATTTTTTTAGGTTTAAAATTTTTTAAGCCAAAGAAAAAAGATAATTGTGATAAAGATTGTAATTGTGGTTAATGAATTTAACAGGTATTGAAAAGTGTCTCTTCCGATAGCTATCGGGACGCTCGACATGACATAAAATATTAAAATTTATTATGAAAATTTTCTCGGCCGAACAAATAAAACAAATTGATGAGTTTACAATTGCCAATGAGCCTATTGCTTCTATTGACCTGATGGAACGCGCGGCCATGGCATGCGCCAAACGCATTATGAAATTGGTAAATATTGAAGATGAATTATTGATCTTTTGCGGAAAAGGAAATAATGGCGGCGATGGCTTTGCCATAGCGCGTTTGTTGCTGGAAAGAGGTTTTAATTGCAACGCTTTTGTAATTAATTATACAGATAAGTTTAGTACGGATGCCGAAATGAATTTTAATAAACTCAAAGGAACATTCGGTACAAAAATCTCTGAAATAAATTCTTTACAAGATCTAAAAGAAAAAATAACCCATAGAAATTATATTGTTATTGATACCTTATTAGGAATTGGAGTAAATAAACCTATTGAAGGATTGTTGAAAGAAACAGTAAATTTTATCAATGCTAATTTTAATAGAATTATAAGCATCGATATTCCAAGTGGTCTATTTCCCGATGAAAGCTCAAAAGGGAATGAAACCATAATTCATTCATCATTAACATTAACTTTTCAATTTCCAAAGTTGGCATTTTTATTTCCTGAAAATAAAAATTATGTGCCTGAATTTGAAGTAGTGGATATTGGTTTAAGTGTTGAAGCAATAAATGCTCAATTCACCACTTTTTATTATCTCACAAAACAAGATGTTTGTTCCTTTATAAAACCAAGAAATAAATTTTCTCATAAAGGAGATTTTGGTCATGCTTTATTACTTGCAGGGAGCAAAGGTAAAAGCGGTGCTGCATTAATAAGTGCGAAGGCGTGCTTAAGAAGCGGCGCAGGATTATTAACACTGCATTCCAACAGAAGTACGACAAATGCTTTGCTGCAACATTTACCGGAAGCCATGTCGGTTGAAGATGCGAACGAGGAATTTATTTCAGGCATAGATAAACCTGAAAATTATGACGCTATTGGTTTTGGTCCGGGTGTTGGCCTGCAGGAAGAAACACAAACTGTATTAAAAAAATTATTACAGTATTACACCGGCAAATTAATTATTGATGCTGATGGTTTAAATATCCTTTCAGAAAATAAAACCTGGATGGAATTTTTACCAACCGAAACAATACTTACACCTCATCCAAAAGAGTTTGAAAGATTAGCTGGTAAACAGGATAATGACCTCGAAAGAATAAAAATTTTAAAACATTTATCCTTAAAACATAACAGTATTTTTCTTTTAAAAGGTGCGCATTCTGCTGTTGCATTTCCGGATGGTTCTGTTTTCTTTAACTCAAGTGGCAATGCGGGTTTGGCAAAAGGCGGAAGCGGTGACGCATTAACCGGAATCATTTTAGGATTATTGGCCAGAGGCTATAGCGCACCAAAAGCAACTTTAATGGGCTTGTTCGTGCATGGTTATGCCGCAGATCTTTGTGTTAAGAAAAAAAGCAAAGAAAGTATTTTGATCAGTGATATAATAGAACAGTTACCAAAGGCTTTTAAGAAACTGGAATCTTAAATTTTCAATAATTGTTTTAATTTATTATATTTATAGTAAATCAAAAACTTATGAAAAAACAAATATTTTTATTTGCCACATTATTTCTTGGCATAAGCGTAACCGCGCAAAATTTTTCTGTAAAAGCAAAGTCGGGCGATACAGAGCTTGACGCTTCTTTAAACGAAATTAATATTAAAGCAAAAACCGATCTGAATTTGTTTAAAAAAGACATTAGCGTTGAATTTAATATTGGACAACCTAAGATCGAAAAGATGCTTGCTATCGATCTGTCACCCGCTGATGTGTATATGACCTGCGAAATAGCCAGCATTACAAAAAAAGAACCGGATGTTGTTCTTGATTGTTATACCAAGAATAAAGACAAAGGTTGGGGAGTAATTGCCAAAGAAATGGGCATTAAACCAGGCTCAGCAGAGTTTCACGCGCT
Organism: Bacteroidia bacterium; assembly: GCA_044229885.1. Classification (GTDB taxonomy): domain Bacteria; phylum Bacteroidota; class Bacteroidia; order B-17B0; family Aurantibacillaceae; genus Aurantibacillus. The sequence goes on from JBGASD010000002.1 coordinate 108,738, forward strand.
AAAAGGAAAAGCAAAGAACAAAAAAGATAAAGGCAATAAAGGTGGCGGAAATGGCAAAGGCAATGGTAAAGGAAACGGAAAAAAGAAATAAAATTTTAAATAAAAAAAGCCGCTAAAATTTTTAGCGGCTTTTTTGTTGAATACTTGTATTATTTTAAAATGTAATAAATATTGGTTAACCATTTTGAAGTGTCTGTTTCCATAGGGTTGGTTACATATTCTTCAATTACAAAAGTGTAATCTAATTTCTTTTCTTTCATATAAGCATCAATAGCGTAATGCGCTTCAATACTGTTTGCAGGATTACCATAATGCGGCGCATGTAAAACACTCGATGCAGGAATAGAATATTTATCCATTTTTTTTATATCAATTCCGGGCGGTACACACATTACTGCGGCACACTCGGTCATCATTGTTTTTTCATCCCACGAATAAAATAAACCACATGGCGACATACATGATTGGATCTTTTGTTTCTCCAGCTCCATCATTTGTTTAGGGAAATTTTCCGAGAAAAAATCTTTCAATTTCGTGCCGTCCATTTTAATTTTTGGTGTTCCATAAAAAGTTCTTGCTTCCCATTGTATTTCTTTTACTTCATGGTTGGATGCTGAGGCTACTTCTTCTTTCATGGCCTCTAATTTTGTTTTTAATGTAGCTAATCCTTTTTCATATTTTTCTCCAACCATTTTTTCCATACCCATGAATAATGCCATTGGTCTGAAAAGAAAACCCATTTCAAATACTATTCCCCAGGTTACATCTGCCGCTGTACTTTTATCTTTTACAATATAATATCCCTTTGAATCACCCATACCATCAAAAGTTATTCTTTGAATCAAGCTATCACCACTAAACGCTTTAATTTCCATTTCGCCTGAACCTGCATCTTTATTACCGGACCATTTATAAAGGTGTCCAACCTCACCCGGATTACCTGTATAAGTTGTTTTCATTGCCGGATCCAATTCTGTAAAAGGGCTCCATTCATCATGAAAAAATTTATAATCTGCAAGCTTAGATGTAACTAACGACGATGGTTTATTAATTGAAACGCTGCGTTCTACTTTCATCTCTTTAGGGCCAATTAATGCCAGGATAAAGTAAACAGCCACTAATGCAAGAATAACGTATAATAATTTTTTCATGGGTAGATTTTTGTTACCCAAAAATAAGATTTTTTATTTTATATCAAAAGAAATTAGTCTAAACCTTTTCGTCTTTATCTTTTTCTTTATAAATAAAGTTGATAATGATATCATTTGGCGGCTTCGGATCCTGGTTCTCTTTTAATTTTTCCATAACAGCTGCTTGTTCTAAAAGATAAGAATCATCGTTATCATCTTCATCTTCCCATTGATATATTCTGCGTTGCGGACCTTCTTTACGATAATTAAAAGCTACCAATACACCGGCCAGCGAGCCAAATAAATGTCCTTCCCAACTGATCTCTGTTTTTAAAGGAAAAATTCCCCACATAATGCTTCCATACAAAAAAACTACCATCGCTGATACTACCATCAAGCGAATATGGCGGCGAAATACACCGCTAAAAAATAAGAATGTTGCCAAGCCATAAATTAATGTACTGGCGCCAATATGATAAGTTGGATGATCAGCACTATTTCTGCCACCCAGCCATAACCAAATACCACTTACTAACCAGATCCATAAAAATGTTGCCTTTGCAATTTTTTTATAGAAATAAAATAACATCATTCCCAAAACCAAAAGTGGAATTGAATTAGAAGCAATATGTTCTATATCGCCATGAATAAATACAGAAGTAATAATCCCTTTAATGCCCTCGGCTGTGCGCGGAAGAATGCCGTACTTTGCAAAATTAAGATCGTTATATCTTTCAATAAAAAAAACGATCCAGATACTTACAAGAAAAAGTAAAGGATAAAATAAAGTATTAAGGATCTGCTTTGCGAAAAAATTTTTCATCAGCAATTCATTATTATTTGCTGTATTAAAATTGCAAAAAAATAAATTGGGAACAAGGTTAAAAAGAATTAAGACCTAAATTATTTTGCCTTATTTACCGGCACCATAATGCGCGTTTGCCATTTGGCAGGATTTTTTTCTAAGGTTGGATCAGTAAGATAGAACTCACGCATTGGGCCGTTTTGCTCAAGACCATTCGCTTTATTGTACTCTCGTATCTTATTATAGGCAGTGTAAAGTTGTTGATAGGGTCCAAAATAATTATAGATCAGCATAGGACAGGCCTCCAATACAACTATCTTACAAATTTTTGGTTGTGTTGCAGGGATCTTTTTAATTGGTAAGATACATTCAAACACAAAATTGGTAGTATCGTTATTGTAGGTGATCATTCCCGGCATACCATCTAATACAGCACCAACAGCGTTCATTTCTTCTTCAAGCACAGAATAATTTTTTGCCACTTTAAAAGAAACATCTTTCATTGGGGCTGAATCTATTCTACTGATGGTTAACATTTCGGGAATGTTCATGATACCAACAACACCCGGCTTTGAATCAAATGTAGCCAGTTTTATATGTTCTTGATTAACTTTAAGTATTGAATCGGCTTGTTCTTTTGATACTTCAGGTAATTTATCTTCTGCATCACTGCAAGAGAAAACAGTTAAACCAACTGCAAGTAATAAAGTTATCTTAAAGAATGAATTTTTCATTTACGTTTAATTCGTTTTACCGGGATAAACTTTTAAAGCTTCCTTTAAACAGTTCATGGCGTTTTTAAGATCGTTAAGATTTAAAACATACGCAATACGCACTTCATCAATACCGGCACCGGGAGTTGAGTAAAAACCTGTAGCCGGAGCTAACATAACCGTTTGCTGATTTAAATTAAAATCTTCTAATAACCACTGGCAAAATTTATCGGCATTATCAATTGGTAATTTGGCAATACAATAAAATGCGCCGCTTGGCTTAGGACAAAAAACACCATCAATTTTATTTAAAGAATCAATTACAAAATCTCTTCTTGCAATGTATTCTTTTTTTACTTCTGCAAAATAACTTTTTGGTGTATCTAAAGCTGCCTCTGCTCCTATTTGCCCATAACTTGGCGGACTCAATCTTGCCTGCGCAAATTTTAAAGCCGCTGCCATTACTTCTTTATTTTTAGTAATCATAGCGCCAATACGCGCACCACAAGCACTGTAACGTTTACTGATAGAATCTAAAAGAATAACGTTGTTCTCAATGCCATCTAAATGCATTACACTTACATATTCTTTATCATCGTAACAAAACTCACGATATACCTCATCACTTAATAAAAACAGATCGTGTTTTTTTACAAGATCACGCAAAGCTTCTAATTCTGCTTTTGTATACAGGTAACCTGTTGGGTTGCCCGGATTACAGATAATGATGCCTTTTGTGTTTGGCGTAATTACTTTTTCAAAATCTGAAATTTTTGGCAAAGCAAAACCGGTATCAATAAAGCTTCTAACGGGTTTAACCACCACATCTGCGGCACAGCTAAAACCGTTATAGTTTGCATAAAATGGCTCAGGAATAATTATTTCATCACCAGGGTTAAAACAGGTAAGCATTGCAATTTCAATTGCTTCGCTGCCACCACAGGTAATGATCACTTCGTTATGATCAATGTTGATATTATACTCTTTATAATAATTGCAGATCTTTTTACGGTAACTTTCGTTACCGGCGCTGTGACTGTATTCCAACACTTTAAAATCTGCAGTTTTTACTGCATTTAAAAATGAAGGAGGTGTTTCAATATCGGGCTGGCCAATATTTAAATGATAAATTTTTACACCTTTCTTTTTTGCTGCCTCTGCAAATGGTACCAATTTACGAATTGGCGATGCGGGCATTACAGTTGCTTTTTTAGAAATTTTCGGCATTTCTTAAAGAGTTATTGTTCTAAATTAATCTCTGAATTTACTTTTTCCAAATGTTTTTTTCTTTTCTCCACCTTCACTGTTTCTGCTACCGTAAGATTTTTTTTCTCCGAAGCTTTTTTCACCACCGCGGTTAAACGATCTTTCTGAATTACCGCCAGATGTTCTTGGGCGTTTAAACTCGCGTTTTTCGCCGCCTTTGTAGCCACCGCCTCCACTTTTGTAGCCGCCGCCACCTTTGTAACCACCACCACTTTTAAATCCGCCACCACGTTTTTCGCCACCGCCATCACCATCTTTCATTCTGCGGTTACTAACTTCTAAAGAGATCTTACGGTTATTAAACTCAAGGTCTTGCGCGTTCAATCCTAAAAATTCATTTACAAATTTGCTTTCAGTTTCAAAGAAAGAGAAACTGCTTTTTACATCAACATTAAACACCATACGTGGGTGCAATTTAACGCTGTCTGATAAAAAGTCTTTTAAGCTGTGAATATTAAAACCATCCATTTGGCCCATGTTTACAAAGAAACGGGTTGTACGGCCACTGCCAAATGCACCATCAACTGCGCCTTTCTGAATGTTAAGGTCAGGTGCGTTTTGATAATATTCATGAAAGCGGTTAAACTCTTCGCTAATGAAACGTTTAATTAATTCTTCTTTGCTAAGGTCTTTTAACTCTTCGTAAATAGCCGGTAAAAAGCTTTCGATCTCATCGTCTTTTACCTCTACATTATGAAGTTTATGAACTAAATTAAATAATTGTTTTTCGCAAACGTCAGAACCGTTAGGAACATCTTTTTTCTCGAATTTCTTTTTAATGATGCGTTCAATATCTTTTATTTTGCTGCTGTCTTTTGGAGTAATGATAGCAATAGCAATACCTGATTTACCTGCGCGTGCTGTACGGCCTGTACGGTGTGTGTAGTTCTCAACATCTTCAGGTAAATTATAATTAATAACGTGCGTTACATCGTTAACATCAATACCGCGTGCTGCCACATCGGTAGCAACCAACATTTGAAGTGTACGGCTGCGGAAACGCTTCATTACAAAATCACGTTGACTTTGCGAAAGATCGCCATGCAATGCATCTGCACTGTAACCATCTTTAATTAATGAATCTGCAACTTCTTGTGTTTCGGCTTTGGTACGGCAAAATACGATCCCGAAAATTTCAGGATAATAATCGGCAACACGTTTTAATGCTAAATAACGGTCGCGGCCCTGTACCATGTAATAAATATGTTCTAAGTTATCAGCACCTTCGTTCTTTTTACCCGTGCTAATTTCTTTAGGATTGCTCATGTAATTTTTAGCAATACGCTCAACTTCTCTTGGCATGGTTGCACTAAACAACCAGGTATTTTTTTGATCAGGCGTTTCACTTAAAATAGTATCCAGATCATCTTTAAAGCCCATGTTAAGCATTTCATCGGCCTCATCTAACACTACAATTTTCACAGTATTAAGGTTGATCACACGACGCTCGATCATATCAATTAAACGGCCCGGTGTAGCAACTACAACCTGCACGCCTTTTTTAATATCTTTAATTTGTCCGTCAATACGCGCACCACCATAAATAGCAGTAACACCAAAACCACGCATGTATTTGCTATAGTTTTTAATATCGTTGGTTATTTGAACGCATAATTCACGTGTTGGCGCTAATACAAGAGCCTGAACGGTTTTATTATCGCAATTAATTGCGTTTAATATTGGTAAACCAAAAGCGGCGGTTTTACCTGTTCCTGTTTGTGCAAGGGCTACAAGATCTACTTGCTCTTTTGCTAATAAAGGAATTGTTTGTTGTTGTATGGGTGTTGGATTAGTAAAACCCAAATCGGTAACAGCTTTTATAAGGTCGCTATTAAGACCTATTTCCTGAAAAGTCATTTTAATTGTTTTATTTATACATTAACTGCTAAAAACACCCCGCAGTTAATGTACATTGCCAAACAAAAATGGCGGGAGGATTTTTAAGACGGGGCAAAGATACGTTAATTTATTGGAATAAAATAGTTATTACAACTTTTTAACCAAATAACCGCTATTATTTTATATTTTTGTGCTGCAACTAACTATGAATCATCATTACGCAATAATAATGGCCGGAGGTGTTGGCACCAGGTTTTGGCCAATGAGCACTACACAACACCCTAAGCAGTTTTTGGATATTTTAGGTACCGGCAAAACTTTATTACAGGATACATATAACCGTATGCTTAAAGTTTGTGCTAAAGAAAACATTTATGTAGTTACCAGTGATGTTTATAATGAACTGGTAGCACAACAATTACCCGATCTGCCAAAAGAAAATATACTTTGCGAACCTTCACGAAAAAATACTGCCCCATGCGTTGCTTATGCATCCTATAAAATACATAAGCGCGATCCAAAAGCAATAACCATTGTTGCACCAAGTGATCATTTAATTAAAAAAGAAGATACATTTATTAAAGCAATTAATTCTTGCTTTGAAAAAGCAGAAACCGAAGATTGTTTAATTACTTTAGGTATAAAACCTACACGCCCCGATACAGGTTATGGCTACATTCAATATGTTGAAAGTGATGTAAAAGAAAAAGACAAGCGTATTTTTAAAGTAAAGACCTTTACTGAAAAACCCGATCATGATATGGCCAACTTCTTTTTAAAGAGTGGCGATTTTTTATGGAATTCGGGTATTTTTTGCTGGAGCACAGCAAGCATTATTAAAGCTTTGGAAAATAACGATCCTGAATTGGCCAATGTATTTAAAGATGGTTGGGACGCTTATAATACCGATAAAGAAAAACAATTTGTAAATAATGCCTATAACATTTGTAAGAACATCTCTATTGATTACAGTGTTATGGAAAAAGCCAAAAATGTTTATGTACGTGCCAGTATTTTTGGCTGGAGCGATCTTGGAACATGGGGGAGCTTATATACCCACATTCCAAAAGATAAAAAACACAATGCCCTGGTAGGTAAAAACATTATTACCTACGATTGCAACAATTGTATTGTACAGGTACCAAAAGATAAACTTGTTGTTTTACAGGGACTTGAAGATTACATTGTGGTGGAGAGTGACGGTGTTTTAATGATCTGTAAAAAGCAGGATGAGCAACAAATACGCAACTTTGTGAACGATGTAAAGGTTAATAAGGGCGAAAAGTTTGTATAAATGTTGCATTTTAATGTCTTATTGTTGCATTAACATCCCTTAACGGCTTTATTTTTTTGTTTGGCACACTACTTGTAAAAATTTACTCAACTAAAAAAACTTATATTTTATGAAATCACGTTTATCTATTTTATCGGGCTTATTATTTTTAAGCCTGATCAGTTTCGGTCAAAAAGTTAACCTTGTTGTTTTTGCGGAAGATGGCGACAAATTTTACGCTTACATTAATGGCATTAAACAAAATAATGTTGCCGAAAGCAATGTTAAAGTTACCGATGTAACACCTAATATTAGTTTAAGAATAGAATTTGAAGACAAAGCTCTACCAATTTTAAAACAAAATATGGCATTAGAGCCGGGCTTTGAGCATACAGCAAAAATAAAACGCGATATGAAAAAGCAGTTAAAGCTGCGTTATTTTGGACAGGTGCCTTTAAATGAAAGTTCGTCAAACAATGTACCTACTGTTGCTTACCACACTGCAGATAACAGCAATACAGGAAATTATAATACTGCCACAACAGATAATGGTAATACCAGTTACACTACAACATCTACAACTACACAGGTAAATACAAGTACTGCTTCAAACCCAAACGGTGCTGCGGTTACCATTAATGTAGATGGTATGAACATGAATATGAACGTTAGCGGCATGGATATGAATGGAAGTACCACCACTTCTTCATCTACAACGGTAACAAGCAGCTCTTCATCAAGCAGCGCATCTCCAAAACATAATAATCACCAGCAATCATCAACGGTTGGCCAATCTCAAAATGTTTCTACAGGAAGTTCAACCGGTTGCAGGGCAGCCATGAGTCAGACAAGTTTTGATAAAATGAAACAATCGGTAGAAGCTAAACCTTTTTCAGATACAAAACTGAGTACAGCTAAAGTGGCTACAAAAAACAATTGTATTTCTGTTAGCCAGATAAAAGAGATCTGTAAATTATTTAGCATGGATGACGATAAACTGACCTATGCAAAATTTGCTTATGATTATTGTGTAGATAAAGGCAATTATTATTTGGTGAGTGATGTATTCTCTTTTAGCAGTACAACTGATGAATTAAATAAATTTATTGAAACGCATTAATTCGCCTCAAAAAACAATTCCTTAACCTAAAATAATTTATAAATATTAAAACTAGTGCTACCTTTAAAGCCTCCACAAGTGGAGGCTTTTTTTTATTTCTAAAAATTTAATATGGCCAAAAATCTGTCTAAAAAAAAGATCATTATTGTTTTATTGTTTATAATAATTGTTTTTCAATTTATAAGAATAGATAAAACAACCAAGCCGGTGGATCCAACTCTTGATATTATTGCATTAACAAAACCTGATGCCGAAATTACTTCCATATTAAAAGTATCCTGTTATGATTGTCATTCCAATCAACCTACTTATCCATGGTATACGAATATTGCACCTTTCTCCTGGTGGATAAAACATCATATTAACGAAGGCACACATCATCTTAACTTTTCGGATTGGGGAAATTATACGCAAAAAAGAAAAGACCATAAACTGGATGAATGTATTGAAATGGTAGAGGAAGATGAAATGCCAATGAGCTCATATACTTTGATGCATAAGGATGCTAAGTTAAGTCCTGCTCAAAAAGCGCTTTTAATTAACTGGTTTAAGGGCATAAAAGGGCAATAAATCACGGTTTCAAGCGATTTTTATGCCTAAAAAGGTTGAAAAAACCACTAAATAATTTTTTGTTTCAAACAATTTTCATTAATATTGTGTTGTATTATTAAGGTTTGCATTTTCTTGCAACCAACAATCAACCAAAAAATTAAAACATTAAACAATAAAAACCATTCACTTTATTTATGTTCCAGGAATCTGAACTAAACGGTATGACTTTACCGGACCTAAAAGACATTGCAAAAAACCTCTCAATAGATGCTAAAGGTTTAACCAAAAACGACCTTATCTCAAAGATCATTGAAAAACAAAGCAAATCAAATACAAAATTAAGACCAAGAATTTCAAAAAGCGACAATACCAAAGACATGAAAGAAAAAAGGCCACGTAAGATCGTAAAGCTTGACCCGATCATTGAAGACACACACCAGGAAACGACCAATGTTTCAAACGACGAAGAAATTGTTGTAACACCTGTGGTTGAAAAAACAGAAGAAGTTCTACCTGTTTCTGAAAGCAACGGCAGTGAAGAAAGCCATGTTGAAGCAGAAGAGAACGGTGTATCAGGAATGCCTAACGAAGAAATGGAGCCGATAAAAAAACCGGAAAAAGTATATTACAATTTTGATAATATTGTTTTTGCAACCGGTGTTTTAGAGATCATGCCAGATGGTTATGGCTTTTTACGCAGCTCGGATTATGATTATTTAAATTCACCCGATGACGTTTATGTTTCGCAATCTCAAATAAAATTATTTGGTTTAAAAACAGGCGATGTTGTTAAAGGTGGTGTTCGTCCACCAAAAGAAGGCGAAAAATATTTTCCATTAATTAAAGTTGAACAAATAAATGGCCGCGATCCGGGCTTTGTGCGTGATCGCGTGATATTTGATTATTTAACACCGTTATTTCCTAACGAAAAATTAAAATTAACCGGCCATCCGCAAGAAAATATGAGCATGCGTGTGATGGATATGTTCTCACCAATTGGTAAAGGACAACGTGGTTTAATTGTAGCACAACCAAAAACAGGTAAAACGGTTTTATTAAAAGATGTTGCAAATGCTATTGCTTATAACCACCCTGAAGTTTATTTAATTATCTTATTAATTGATGAGCGTCCGGAAGAGGTTACAGATATGGCTCGCAGCGTAAAAGCAGAAGTGGTATCAAGTACATTTGATGAGCCTGCAGAAAAACATGTTAAGATCGCCAACATTGTTTTAGAAAAAGCAAAACGTATGGTTGAGTGCGGACATGATGTAGTTATTTTATTAGATAGTATTACACGTTTAGCACGTGCTTACAATACAGTATCACCGGCCAGCGGTAAAGTATTAACCGGTGGTGTTGATGCAAATGCATTACATAAACCAAAACGCTTTTTTGGTGCCGCCCGTAAAATTGAGAATGGTGGTTCATTAACTATTTTAGCAACTGCCTTAACTGAAACCGGTTCTAAAATGGATGAGGTAATTTTTGAAGAATTTAAAGGAACAGGTAATATGGAATTGCAGTTGGATAGAAAATTATCTAACCGTCGTATCTATCCTGCTATTGATCTTTTAGCCTCTTCAACACGTAGAGATGATCTTTTAATGGATAAAGAAACCTTAACACGTTTATGGGTATTGCGTAAACACTTAGGCGATATGAACCCACAGGAAGCAATGGAATTTTTATTAGATCGTTTGCGCCGTACACAAAACAACGAGGAGTTTTTAATGAGCATGAACGGATAGAACAGAATTATAAATTATAGATTTTAAATTAAAAATTTTCTCTACACGTGAACAGAAAAGCTCTTTATTTTGGTTTAGGTTATAGCCTTACCGCCATTGCCTTTAAATTATTTATTTTACTTGCAGGTTATTCATTATCTACTTTCGGATTTTTTTACTCAAGTCTTACAAGTGTTTTATTGATAGTTCCATTTTATGTAATGGCCATAAAAAGTGTACGCGATGCGGATTATGGTGGAATAATTGGCGGGCGTGAAGCTGCGCGCATTTGCCTGACTATTTTTGCCATTGGCGCAGTTTTAATTAGCATTTACAATTATTTTGAATTTGAATACAGCGGCAAAGCTTTAGCTATTGATTATTATAACAGCGATCAATTTATGACCTTCTTAAAAGCACAGGCAAAAATAAAACCGGAAGATTATCAAAAAATAATTGCAGAACAAATTCATACTTCAGAAGTATCTGCGTTTAAAGCAACCACCGGAAAATTATTCTCGTACATGTTTATTGGTTTAAGCGGAGCATTCATTACTTCCGCTATTATGAAGAGATCGGTGAAGAAATAATTTCTTTATTTATTAGGATTGAAGAATTGCCTGTTGGATAAACTTTGGCAAGATTGTTGTAATTTTAATCTTATGAATAGAATTTTATTATCAATAACAACTCTATTATTATCTTTTTCAAATTTGATTTCACAAAATTGGATGTGGATCAAAGGAGATTCAGTTTCATTTGCGAATTCGCATTATGGAATTCAGGGCCAACCCAATATCACAAACACTCCCGGGTCAAAATGGCAAGCGGCCCACACAATTGGCAACAACAATAATTTATGGATGTTTGGAGGCTTTAGAAAAGATCTTGATCCATTTTATTCTGCTTTTAATGATCTTTGGAAATTTGACACACAAACCAATTCATGGACATGGGTTAAAGGTGATACTATTCCAGGAAAGAAAAGCAATTATGGAAACAAAAGTGTTTCTAATATCAATAATAAACCTGGTGGCCGTGCAGGCTCAGCTTTGCTAACCGATAACCTTGGTAATCTATGGTTGTTTGGTGGTTTTGGATCTGGTACAATTGCAGGCGCACTTAATGATCTATGGAAATTTAATATCAGCACAAATGAATGGACATGGATCAGTGGAGATTCGATTACAGGACAGCTTTCAAAATACGGCACCAAAGGCGTAGCATCAGCTACTAATTGCCCAGGCGGTCGTAGATTTATGGCACATTGGGTAGATAATTCTAATGATCTCTGGTTTTTCGGAGGTGAAGGTTTTGCAAATTCTGGAACTGCATCAGATGCGTTAAATGATGTTTGGAAATACAACATTTCAACTAATCAATGGACTTGGATAAGCGGTGATAGCATAACTGCTCAAACAGGAAATTATGGTCAAATGGGTGTCGCATCAATATTATTTAAACCTTGTTCACGATCAGGTTCTTCTTATTGGAAAGATAACTCCGGAAATTTTTGGATCTTTGGAGGATTAGGAACAACAAATAATTCTGGAGTGTTGAATGATCTTTGGAAATTTGAACCGTCTAATAATAAGTGGACATGGGTAAAAGGCAGTAACCTTGTTGATCAACCTGGGAGTTATGGAAACTTAGGAATTTCCTCAATCCAAAATGTGCCCTCAGGGCGATGGGCTTGTTCATCAGGCATCGACGCTTCAAATAATTTATTGCTTTTTGGTGGCGCTGTCCTGGGACATTATCATAATAATGATTTATGGAGGTACAATATTCCTTCTAATCAATGGACATGGATAAAAGGTGATAGCTCATCCCTAACTCCTAATTATAATTCAGGTTTTTATGGTCAACAAAACGTTACAACCTCAACTAATAAAGTTGGAGCGAGAATGTTCTCATCTTTTTGGATCGATAATCAAAATTCCATATTCTTATTTGGCGGAGGAAGAAGAAATAATAATATTGGTGAGATCCAAAATGATTTGTGGAGTTTTAAACTGCCTGAATATGCTGGTATAATGGAAGCAACAAATGAAAATATAAATTTTAAAATATATCCAAATCCAACAACGGACCATTTAACAATTGAAACAATTAATTCACAAAACAATTATTCACTGTCAATTTACGATGCAAAAGGTACAATAGTTTTTAAAGAAGAAACATCAAAAAACTTTTTTAATATTTCTTTGAAACAATTTGATAAAGGAATTTACAATGTTATTGTGATTACAAATAATGATATTATTTGTAAAAAGATCATAAAAAATTAAGCAATTGGTTCACCTGAACAACGATAGCTTCCCGCTCCTGGCGAGTTTTTTATCTGATCCCTTTTCGGTACTCTCAATACGATAAATATAAATCTCTTCCGGACACAGATTGCCTTTAAACCTCCCATCCCATTTACCATTGGGGCTGTTAGTTGAAAATACAATATTCTCCCACTTATCCATTATTGTCATTTTAAAATAAGTATACTCACATTGTAATACCGGAAAAAAATAATCGTTACGGTTATCTTCATTTGGCGTAAAACTATTTGGTATGATCATTTCGCAATCACAGGCTTTTAATTTTACTTTAATACTATCGGTTTGCACACCGCAGTTTTTACTTTCAGAACGGATCCAATAAATACCATCGTTTGTTACCGTAATTGATGGAGAAGTTGAACCGGTGTTCCATAAAAGTTTTGTTCCGGCATTCGGTTTTACACTAATCACTTTATTTTCTTCGCTTAAACAAAACGTAACATCGTTACTAATACCCGAAATTGCGCCCGGCGTAAATTTTACTTTTGCTGTATCTACAACTGTGCAACCCAAATTAGTGATCTTTACCCAATAATTAGCACTATTCTCTACCTTTATCTTTTGTGTGGTCTCACCTGTACTCCAAAAAAACAATAAGCCGGGGTTCTTAGCGTCCAATATAACTGGTTTGCCTTTACATAAACTTGTATCGCGCAATAATAGTTTTGGTTTTGAATATACTTTTGCAACCGTGCTATCTAAATAAGTGATTTTACCTGTAGATACCTTTAAGTATATTTTTTCATTCAAACTTTTTACTTTTATTTTTTTTGTATTGTAAACAATACCTATGCTTTTTGATCGCCATTCGGTTGACGCGTTTTTTTCGAGAGATTGCCTGATCTCAATAAAAGCACTATCTCCCACACAAAAACCAGTTGTATCGGGCAACAAATTTTTTTGCGAGAAAACATTCACAGCAAATAGAATAAATAAATATGTAATTATTTTTTTAATAATTATTGTTCCAATTCTATAGTAATTTTAGTTCCTGTGCTTTTCGGATCCAATTCCGATTTATCTATCATAGTTACCTTTTGGTTTTTACCCGATAGTTTAGAATTAATTTCTAAAATAGTTTTAATAGTGCTTGTGCCTAAAGATTTATGTCCGGTTTTTGCATGTTCTTTTGCTTTTATTAAACCAATACCATCATCTTCTATAGTAATGAGCAATTTGTTTTTATTTTCTTTTTTAAAGGTTACCCATAAAGTACCATGCGAGTGTTTTGGCAAAATACCATGTATGATACAATTTTCAACATGCGGTTGAATGATCATGTTTGGGATCTTTATCTCAGCGCCATTCAATTGTTCATCCAGATCAATAACGTAATCAAATTTATTTTTGAAGCGTTCCTTTTCTAATTCTAAATAATAAGTTAAGCGCGAGATCTCATCGTTTAAAGTAATATCGCTTTGCGAAGCTTTTTCGATGATCATACGAATTAAACGTGAAAATTTAGCGAGGTATTCACTCGCTTTTAAACTGTTATTGGTATTAATATAATTTTGAATAGATGTTAATGAATTAAAAATAAAGTGCGGACTTAATAACGCATTCATTGCCTGGTGTTTTAATAAATTAACCTGTTGCTCTTCTTGTAAACGCCTGGTTGCTTTTAATTTTACTCTCTTAACCCACACAAAACTTATGCCACTTATTAATAACAAACCGCCAATAGTAAATAACCAATAGATCCATTGTGTTTCGGTTAATTTTTGTTCCTTTTTAATGAGAACGATAGCATTCGGGCTCCAGGTAATATTATCTACCGAGGCAGAGATCTCGATTTTGTGTTTTCCGCCTTCAATTGACCCCAATTCAAAAGATGTATTATCTATCACTTTCCAATCGCCTTCATCTCTTCGGTAACGGTAATATTGTTTACCCGGTTTATTAAAGAAAGGGCTGTAAAAGTAAATAGAGATATCACTTTGATCGGCACTTAATGCAACAGTATCACTTGTTGTATTTAAGTTTTTTCCGTCAACATAAATATAATTTATTACTACCGGTTTTAAAGTTGGATCAAAACCTGTTATGTCTTTTAACGTGGCAATAGATATACCGCGCGCGGTAGAGATGCAGACATTTTGCTCATTCAAAGTAATATCATTGATTGAATTAGAAGGAAGACCGGTTGATTTATTTAAAATTTTAATTGGCTGCAGATCCTTATCACAAATAAAAACGCCATCTAAGGTTCCCAACCAAATTTGCCCGTTAAACTCTTTTATTTTTTTTACACCGTTCAAACGTAAATTACCAACTTGTGAAATTAATTTTTTTGCACGCACATCGGTAATACCTGCCTCGTGCGCTGCATAAAGCCGGCCATTAATTAAAGCAATGTCGTTGATCTTATAATTTAACTCAGGGCTCACTACCGCATTGTATTTTTTGCTTTTAAAATCATAAACAAAAAAACCTGTACTCGTTGCAACAAATAACGAGTCATTACTTTTTAATAAGGCATTTACAGAAACACGGTAATCCGGAAAAGAAATTAAAGTATCTAATGTTTTTGAAGCGTCGTTATTACATAATAAAATGTTTGCCTGCCAATCGGCAACAATACTTTTATTATTTTCTACAGCAATAAATTGCTTTACAATAATTGGTTTAAAATGATAGATCTTTTTTGAATCGGAAAATAAAGACTGGCCCATATCAAATTGGCTGCGTTTAAAATAATAAATTACACCATTTATCTCACTAATGCCATTAATTGGTTCTGTAATAAACTCATCAGGGTGCGATAATATTTTGGTTTGATTGTTATTGATGTTCAGGCCAAACAAACCATTACTGGTAGCGGCAAATAATAAATTTTGTTTAAAAAAAACTTCATTCACATTTAATACTTTGCCCCTGTAATTAAAATTAATAGAATTAAAAAATGGATTCTGAATAAAATAAACACCATCGCTATAAGTACCAATCCAGATATTTTGGGTTATGTCTTTATAAATGCAATTAATGAGTGTTGGCGGAATTCCTAAAATTTCAAATACATCATAGGTAATATCATTTTGATACAAATATAAATTCTCATCCGGATAAGAGGTGAACCAAATGCGATCATAATCATCAATTAGTATTTTATTAATGCTTTTTTCTCCGCCCAATTGAAAAGTAACACCTTTGTTCTTATATTTTGGTATGATCTCACGTTCAATTTTGTTATTGTTAACGATAACGATCTTTCCTGCGCTACCAATAACTAATTTACCATCTTTTGATTGTGCTATTGAATTTACCTTCGCTCCTTTTAAAATTTCCAAACGTTTCTGAGTTCCGTCAGTTGCATCGTAAAGCCCATCTGTTCTACCAACCAAAATTTTATTATCCTGAGTTTTAAAAACACAAAATGCCTGGTTAATGTCATCTTTTTTATTCTTCTTAAATTCATCGGGCATTTTTTTGCCTGTTGCCAGATCAATTATAATGATCCTTATTTGCGCAGTTAATAAATAGGCATACTTATCGGTAATTATAAAATTATCGGCCGCGCTTGGATATTTTAAATTAGGCTCGAATTGATATTTTTTTGTTTTAAGATTAAAATTAGATATTCCTTCATCGCGAATAGATAACAAAAGTTCTGAAGAATTCTTTAAAGCCACATTTAACAGCGCATTGCTCTTCAGGCTATCAATATTTAATTTATCAAACTTATAGCCATCATAAAAATAAATACCATTTTGGGTTGTAAAATACATTAAGCCGTTAGGGTGCTGCTCAATATTAAAAATGTTTGAATTGTTCAATCCCTCCTCGCTTCCTAATTTTTGAAAATTAAAAGAAGGCGTTTGCGCATTGCTCAATAAAAAAGCAAAAAACAGAAACAGATATATAAAAAGAGACCTTATAGTGTTAAATTAAAGTACTTTGCTACACAAAATAATCATTTATGTATAAAAATACAAAAAGCCCGTAAACGGGCTTAGTATTTGAGGTTAATTTTTGAATTATTTAGGCGAAACCGACTTTGTTTTAATGAACTCCGAAAACTCCTGTATGCGCGCTTTACTAACCTGCACATGCGTTCCGTCGCTTAATATAACTTCTCCACCTTCGTTATTGCTATATTCTTTTACATAATTTACATTTATCAAAGCCGAACGGTGAATCCTGAAAAAATCGGTAGTTGGTAAAATAGCTTCAAACTCTTTTAACGTTTTGCTGGCAACAATTTTCTTTTGTCCGTTCAAAAATAAATTAGTGTAATTATCACTTGCTTCTAACCAAACAATATCTTTAAAATCAACAAGGGTAAAACCTTTACTATGACTTATCAATACAATATTTTTATCATCTGTTTTTGCTGAAGTTGTAGCCGGTTTGCTTTCGTAATGCTGAACTACCTTGCGAATAGCACCTTGCAGCTCGCTTAACATTAATGGCTTTAATAAATAATCGGTAGCACCTGCTTTAACCGCGGTAATACCATGTTCGCTATATGCTGTTAAAAATACTACACAAAAATCGCGGTTATAAATACCTTCCAGCATTTGAAAACCGTTCATGCCCGGCATATTAATATCCAAAAAAACAACGTGAGGTTTTAATTCCTGGATCTTAGTTTTTCCTTCAGGGCCACTGGCAGCCTCGCCAATCACTTCTATCTCACTACAATAATTTTGCAGCATACTGCGTGTATTGCTTCTGCTGTCTTCCTCATCATCTATAATAACTGCTGTGTATTTTTGCATAAAACTAATTTTTTACTAATCTAAACATTAATATTAAATAAAAATTTTGACTTATTGAAACATAGTTTTTAATGAGTAAATCGCCTTTAATGAACAATTACGCTAAATTTTCATAGATCTTATCTGCACCAAAATAACTGTTCAATAAAACATAAGCTTCTTTTAAAAGTGTGTTGGTTGTATATTTTACATTCAATTGTTTAATGGCCAGTTTTTCAGCCTCATGTTCTTTTTCACCGGTAGTTTTTCGGATAGATTTTCCTAAACTATAAATACCAAGGCCCTTATCTTTTATTTTACCAAGATCGGCAATTACAAAACTCAACGCGTAAAAAGCTTTTTTGTTGAAAGAGATGTGCTGCGTTAAACCTTTTTTTACCGGTAATTTATTAAAAGGATTTTTTACAACTGAAGGAGTAATGAATTTTTTCTCCCATTTATATTTTTCTTTTGTGTCTTTTAAAACAATCAGTCCGTCAAAAGAAGCTGCATAAATACTTATCCATCTTAATTTACGGCGCAGCTCATGCACTTGTAATTCCATATCATCAAAACCTTCAGGAAAGCGCGCAAAAAAATCGGCTGTTTCTTTTAGTTCTGTTCTTATTTCTTCATGAAGTTTTGCGATGATGCGTTTATCATTAAAATTGATCTTAAAGCCTTTATTCATTTCTTCAAGATCTTTAATGTAAAAGTCTTTCTTTTCTAATTTTTTATTGAATTTATCTATCGATTTATCCAGCTTTTTTGAAATGTATTCCAGCTGTATACTTTTAACGGCTTTTAGTTTTGAAAAATCGGCAAGCAAAGTAATGTAATTATCTATTTCGCCTAAAGCATCTTCCAGTTTTTTGATAAGCGCGTACCATTCTTCAATTTCTTTATCATGAATAAATGTTCTGGAAATACGCAAAATAGATTCTGCCATAAATAAAGGCGTACGCACTTTGCTTTTGTGTAAAAACAAAGCGGGATCATCACTGACTTTTGCTTTTTTAAATGCCGCAATTATTTGTTTGCAATGTAACTGAAACGGAAAATGTTGTGTAATTGCCATAGGTTTATATTTAAACTATTAAATATACCAAACAAATTGTCCGAAAACAAAAAAGCCCGGAACCATGACGATCCGGGCTAAACTAACAAATCTCAATTATTAGTTTTCTTTTTGTTTTAAGGTTACTTCGTTTGCAACCACCTCTGTAACATAACGTTTTTGACCGTTCTTATCTACATAATTGCGGGTACTTAAACGTCCTTCCACACTTACAAAGCTGCCTTTCTTCAATTCTGCTTCTATTTGTTCGGCCATTTTACCCCAGGCGGCAACAAAATGCCATTGTGTGTCTTCTGCTTTTTCGCCTGTTTTAGTTTTATATTCTTCTTTGGTAGCAATTGAAAAGCGTGCTAATTTATTGCCATTATCAAAAACTTTAATTTCGGGATTACCACCTAAATTACCTGTTAATTGTACTCTGTTGTTTGTGCTCATGATTTCTATATTTTATTTTTATTGATTACTTATTTTATACTTTATTATTTACCTATGCCGCTTTTTGATACGATACAAATAATTCGTTGGCAACTATTTCTGTACTTGTTCTTTTTGAACCGTCTTTTGCAGTAAAGGTGCGGTTAACCAGTTTACCATCTACTGTAACCTGTGTACCTTTATATAAGATACGCTCAGCTATGTTAGCCAAGCTGCCCCATGCGGTAATGGTATGCCATTGTGTGTTTGTTACTTTCTCACCTTTTTTGTTAGTGTAAGATTCGTTTATCGCTACTGCGAAACGCGCCAGCTTGCTTCCGTTGTCTAAAATTTTTACTTCCGGGTTTGCGCTTAAGCGGCCTACTAATTGCACGTGATTTTTAATGTTCATCATGTTTTCTCGTTTTTATTTGTTATTATTTATTTTTTAGTTTTAATTTTATCGTCTAATCTGAATTCAAAAAATGTTTATTTCAAATCGACAGGACAAAGGTGCGGCAACATCCAAACTTTATTCGGTTATTAAATAATTGTATGCGGATAAAAGCGTTTGTAAACGTTTGTTGTCGTTTTATTTAATTAATAATCAGTCATTTAACCATTTTTGCTTTTATAGAAAAATATCTATGGAACCACTAAAAGAAATGTTCAACAAGCGTTTTTACACACAATTTGCAGCCGAATTTAATCGCGCTGATAAAAATTTTAAAGCAGAACAATTCATCAAAGAAATGTTACTGGGTATTGAACCGCTTTCGCTCAACGAACGTATGCGCAAAACATCTCACACCTTAAAAAAATACTTGCCGCCCGATTATAAAAAGAGCATTTCCATCATGAAACAGGTAATACAAAAAACACCGCGCGGTTATACCAATTTGGTGTTTCCTGATTTTGTGGGGCAATACGGACATGATGACGTTGATACTTCGTTAGATGCTTTAAAACATTTTACGCAGTTTGGTTCTTCTGAATTTGCCATTCGTGAATTCTTAAAACGCGACTTCAATAAAACAATTAAAGTAATGAATACCTGGGCACGCGATAAAAACCATCATGTTCGCCGTTTGGCCTCTGAAGGTTCTCGTCCGCGCTTGCCCTGGTCGTTTAAATTAGATCATGTTATTAAAAACCCGCAAAGCACACAAAGCATTTTAGATGCTTTAAAACAAGACGAAGAATTGTATGTACGCAAATCGGTTGCCAATCATTTGAACGATCACTCAAAAGATAATACCGATTTTATGCTGCAGGTTTTAAAAGGCTGGGATAAAAAACACACGCACACAGCCTGGATCGTAAAACACGCCAGCCGCAGCCTTATTAAAAAAGGAGATGCCAACTCTTTAGCACTTTTTGATTTCGAAAAAGATGTAAAGATCAAATTAGAAAAATTCAAAATTCAAAATTCAAAAGTAAAACTCGGCTCTAATTTAGAATTTGAATTTACCATTACTTCTCAAAAAACAAAACCACAAAAATTGGTTGTCGACTACATTATTCATTACCGCAAAAAAGGCAAAGAGCTTTCGCCAAAAGTGTTTAAACTAAAAGAGCTAGATCTTAAGCCAAAAGAAAGCGTTCATATTTCTAAAAAACAAATGCTGAAGGATTTTACCACGCGCAAACATTTTGCAGGAGAGCATTTTTTAGAGATACAGGTAAATGGCAAAGTGTATGGAAAACTTGCTTTTAAATTAATTGTATAGTAATTTTCTTTCTCACTTTTGGCACGCAAAAGTAAGCAAAACGCTTTCGATCTTTTGAAGGAGATTTTTATTTTGGCGAGGTAGAACAGCCAAAATAAAACCGCTGTCTGTCTAAGCTCTTTTCTGGACGCAGATAATTCTATTCGCCTAGCTTAGCCAGCAGCTATCTTTACAAAAAATCGAAAAACGAAACCCCAAACATCTAACCGCTTAAATAAATAAAATTATTACGCTTAAGCACACAACGGTTAACGGCCTCATAAGATTTTGCGTAAAAATTCATTATAGATCAAAAGGGTTGGCTTGTGCGAAGATGATTTTGGTTGTTCGCGAAGCGCTTAAATCATCAGGCTTGATCTGTGATGAATTTTAGCAAAATATTATGGAGCCTTGATTTTTTGCTTACTTTTTTATCAAGAAAAAAGTGAGGATAGATTTATTTACAAATTCTCTTTCTCATTTTTGGCAGATTAGATTTATTATAAATGCTGAGATTCCGGCGCAAGGCCTAAATGACTATTGGAATAAAGAATTGCTTTAATTATCTTTAATACAACAAAACATTTTTCATGAAAAATTTAATTGTTACTGCTGATGACTACGGTGTTTTTCCAAGCATCAATCAAGGTGTAAAAGATGCTATTAAAAATGGCAAGGTAAACTCCGTTGCCTGCATAAGCAATTATAAAGATTCGGTAAAGAATGTAAAAGAATTAATGAATGAGTTTGGCAACAAGATCGAAATAGGTTGTCATTTAACGATTTCATCAGGCGAAGCATTAACAGTGCAACACGATGAGGCTTTTTGTTATGGTAAAGTATTTCGCCCATTTAGTAATTTAAATATTGATGCCATTGAAGAAATACCGGAGTTATTAGAAAAAGAATTGCGAGCGCAGATAGAAGTGTTTAAAGACAACAATATTCCTGTTACCAATTTAAGTTGTCACCATACTACCCTTACTACAACATCAGGTTTATTAAAAATATATTTAAAAGTGGCAGCAGCTTATAAAGTGCCCATACGCTCGGTAAATATTATGCCTGCGGGTAAAGACAATACCTTTCGCAGCATTTTAAATTTATTGTTATTGCAACATGTGCCTAAAAAGAAACTGCAGGAAATGCGCCGCTTTGGCCGTGAGATAAATGATTTTTTAGCAAATTACGAAGCAAAAATAATTACGCCGGCTATTTTAGAAAGCAGCCATTACGGCCCCATACCGCAAGCCGGCTTTTTAGATGCCATGGCGCCTATTGAAGTAAGAAAAAAACACAAGGGCTTAAATAAATTCTTTAAAGATTTTAGCAAGAATGATTTGGCCAGTGCCGAATTAATGGTACACCTTATTAGTGAAGACATTAACTTACTAGAAGAAGATGATGGCATTGATTACCCGGGCATAGACCAGAATTATTTTGATAGTCGCATGCTGGAATACCGCTCTTTAAATTCTTTTGATTTTAGCGCTTACCCGGATGTACAAATGAGTTGGTGGAGGGAGCTTATGTAAATGCTGATTACAAATCCGCTCGAATAAATTATTCCGCAGGATTAAAAATCCTGCGGAGCAGCAACCAGATAAATTTATATTACTTCCATTTCTCACTATACCCTTCTATAAAAAACTTTTCTTTTAAATAATTCTCTTTCCAGTTCTTATTTTGCTGATCTAATAAGAGGCCTTCGGCAAAACCAATGGCGTAAAAACAAAGACGCTGGTCTTTGGCAAGATCTAAAGCAGTTAATTCTTTTGCCTGTGCCTTGTAAAAATTTTGACTGTATATATAAAAAGGTGTTTTATCACTAAGCATAAAAAATTCATTCGAAGGTTTGTAACCTGTCAGAGCCTCAATAAATTTATATTCGGTGTAGCGCGCAATGCCTTCCTGCCAAATTTGGAAGGAAAAATAGTTATAATCGTTTGAGTTTAATACGGCCTTAAATTTATTACGCTCTGTTTTATAAGCAGCAAAGGCTTTGGCAAAAGAGGACGTGTTTATGCTTTCCAAAGCTTTTGCAAGTGCAGTGGTATATTTTTTATATTGAGCTACTACGATAGCGCTATCGTAAGAAAATTTATAATTAATTTGCCACATGCCTGTTTCATCGCCACCCGACAGACCAAGCGCATTTACTTCTTTATAATAATCTTTTGAGCTGAACTGGTATTGGTGAAAATGCTCGTGCAATAAAGTAATGGTCCAGTCGGTTGAATTCTTTTTTGTATTCTCAGGCGTACCTACCACAATACAATTAACACCGCTTACCGCAGGAAATGTTGCCAAGAACCAGGGCTGAAATTGCCTGGTACGATAATGGATCTTTGCTCCAGTGATGGCATCGTATTCTGAAATTTTAAAATCGTCTGACGGATAAGGATGATTTACCAAAAATTCAATGCTATCTGTAACTAATAAAATAACAAAAGGCACATCATTAATGCCTTTCCAGATCTTATCGCCAAACGTATTAGATATCGTCATTGCTTCTCTTATTCTTATTTTATCATCGTAACCCATTTTTGGCTGCGCAAAAGCTTGCAAAGCGATAAATAAAATTAAAACCGGTAGTAATTTTCTCATGAAGGTATTTTTAGATGAAACTAAAATACTTTTTAATCTACATGCAAAAAGTTAATTGCTCTAAGCTTAACATAAATTTGCTTTTAGCCCTGCAATTTTTTAGCAACTTGTATAAATAAAAAAGGAGCACAATGTACTCCTTTTCGTTCTTGTCTCCGCAAATTTGCAATCGCTTTACAAACTTTGGATCCAATCAATTACCTGGTCTTTGGTTTTACCGATCTTCTTTTGAATGCGGCCTACCAACTCATCGTCTTTACCTTCTTCATATATTAGGTCATCATCGGTTAATTCACCATACTGTTGCTTAATTTTCCCTTTAAGCTCGTTCCAGTTGCCTTTTAATTTTAATTTATTACTGTCCATATTTTTTATTTTTAATTGTTAATGTCTTGTATCTCTGTCTTTTTTACTTTCGTCCGGCGTAGTACTCGTATCCAATGTTCCTTTCTCAGGATCTAAAGAATCTGAATAACCTGAGCCAACTTTTACGCCTGTATCCATTGAGCCATTACCAGTGTTGCCACTGGTACCGCAACGGATCAAAGCAAAAAGAAATGCGGCCATGAGCGAGGTATATATGATTTTTGTTTTCATAGATGTTGGTTTAAGTGTTTATTTATACTATTAGGTTGAGCGCAGTCGAAACGTATTTAAAAAATCCCCCTACCCCCCTTTTCCAAAGGGGGAATTAGAGCTGTTAATGATGAACGCCTTCTGCAATCTCTTCTATCATTTTTTTGCAAAAGGCCGGTAGGTCTTTTGGACTGCGGCTGGTAACCAAACCTTCATCCACTACCACTTCTTCATCAACCCATTTAACACCGGCATTAATAAGATCGGTTTTAATAGAAGGATAAGAGGTCATAGTTCTGCCATCTAAATTATGCGTTTCTATCAATGTCCATGGTCCGTGACAAATAGCTGCAACCGGTTTTCCTTCATCTAAAAAATCGGCAACAAAATCTATCACGTCATCATTCTGGCGCAAAGCATCGGGATTCATAACCCCACCGGGCAAAACAACTGCGTCATAATTTCCACTTTCAACTTCGCTAATAGCTTTGGTGGCTTCAAATTCATCGCCCCAGTTCTTATCTTTCCAGGCTTTTATTTTTCCTTTTTTTATGGAGATTACATCCACAGTTGCACCCTCGTCCTGTAAGGCCTTTAAAGGTTTTTCAAATTCAGATTGTTCAAATCCATCGGCAATAATTATTGCTACCGTTTTATCACTCAGTTTCTTTTCCATTATGCTAAATATTTAATTAATGCTTGTATCAGGCAAGGCCTTTGGTATAGCCTGCAGACAATCCTATATTCCTGTAATACTCTTCAAGATAATCTTCGGGATCTGAATTTATTCTGTTGTTGCGCAAGTAAAATCTGCTCTTTAAACCATCTGCAAGATCTTTTGCGTTTCCTGTTATTTTTTTTCGTGTTTCGCTTCCTTTATCAGGCGCTAATAAAACACCAATTACTGCGCCCACAGCCATCCCTAAAAACATGGCGCCAATTATGTTTGCTGAATTTTTCATAAACTGTTTTACAATAAGTACATAAAAAATTGTGCCAATGATCTTATTAATTGTATGCCGGTTGCAAAGGAAAATAAATTGTTTTTTTTCTGTTAACATTTCTTAAATGCAGACAATGAATGTACCATGTGTACTATTTTTGCGTTACAAGAATAAAGCACTAAAATTATCCTTTATGTTCGAGTTTAGTAAGACCATTTTACAAAAAGTAAGTTTCGACAAAACACTTTTTTGCAAAGAATTAAAAAAAGCAATTAAATCAATTCAACCTAACGAAAAAACACTTTTAAAAGTATGGTGTTTGGCAACCTTTGGTAACGAATACCAAAAAGAGATCGTTGAAATATTCAGTAACCTTGGATAACAAAAAAGCCTCTTTTAAAAAGAGGCTTTTTTATTATTGTGTCATGTCGAGCGAAGTCGAGACATATACGGCTTCTCGACTCCGCTCGAAGTGACAATCTTACAGAACATCAATGTGCTACCACCAATTTAATACTTCCCGCAGGTTTACCATCTACAATTAAAGTTGCAGGGTAAGTACCGTTAACCATATTTTGTCCGTCAAATGTGGTGCTTGTTTTACCGCGCTCTAACATATAAATGGTTTTCATAATTCTACCGGTCATATCATAAATAACAACCTGTGCATCTTTTACATTATCTAAAATAAATGCATCAATAGTTGTAGTGATTGCAAATGGATTTGGATAGTTGGTCAACAGTTTTGATTCTTCTGTTGCAATACCAATTGCTGTTTCGTTTTTCTTTTTGGTGTATTCTTCGTACGATCCGCTTATTTTTAATTCAACACGGCGGTTCAAATGTTTGCCCTGTTCTGATTCGTTAGCTACGCGCGGCATCGTTTCGCCTTTACAATTCATAACAATACGATTTGGATCTACGCCTTTTGATTTTAAGTACGCTACCACATCTGTTGCGCGTGTGCAACTTAAAGCCTGGTTTAATTCTTCGGTACCTTCGTTATCGGTATGGCCGGTAACTAAAATTTTTCCTTTGGTATTATCTTTATACAACTTTGCTAAATTATCCAATAAGGTCTTATAACCTTTGTCTATTTCTGAACTGTTCTTATCAAACAAAACATTATACGATTTTTCGTACGACACAAAGCTTTGTCCTTCAATAAAAACGCCGCTATCAAACGAATCATCGCTTACATCGGCAATACACATTTTTAAATGATACGTCTCGTAAGGTGTAACGGGCTGACGGATCTCCATCAATTTTGTCATGCCATCGTATTCAATTTTAATATTGCCTGCAATGTTGCTTACAAAATAAGTTGGGTTACTTGGAACGATACGTGAATAACGACTCCCACCACCATGAATAGAATTTACACTTACAGGGATATCAGAACCCGGAACAACCGCTAAATTTTTTTCGCCGGTAATATTTTTTCCACTGATGAAAAATGCAAAGGCATCGTTATAAGCAGAGCCCACATATTCATCGTATTCCTCCGATCCAAAAACATAATTAAAACTTAATGTATCTGCTGTTGGCACAATATCCAATTCAATTACACAAGCATCAAATGTTTTTTGTCCTTTTAATATTTTTTCAAGATCAGGGCTTGTATTCTCGTTTGATTTTACAACACCACGGCTTTCCATTTTTGCATGCGTGTAATTTGACATGCCGCTTGAGGTATTACCTGAACAAAGCCCCGTAATACCACCGGTTGTCATAATAAGGCCTTTTTTCATGCCTAAGGTTGATTTTTTATCTTCAAAGAAACCAAAAGCCTCATCAGAAGATGCTTTGGTAATAGAAAAACTCTTTAATACTACACCCTCACCTACCAGCGTTTGCAATAGGTTGCGGGCATCAAAGTTGCCGGTGGGCTGTGTTTTATAAGTTTTAAAGTCGGCAGCAGTTTGGGCAGAAGCTGAAAGCCCAATAAATACGGTAAATGCAAGTAATGAATGTTTCATTTGCGCGGGTTTTTTAATGGTATTTATATTGAGATGCTAGTTATAATAAATATCCATAAAAAAAGTTACAGTTTTTTGAGGGATTCCTTAAAAAAGGCTAAAAAACAGGTTTAGAAAGAGTTATAAGTAAAAATAATCAGGCTCTACTGTCCTTTATTTCAACCTTTACTTCTGTTTTTTCGGTTTTCGTGATCTTTACCTTTTTCTTAGGAGTAAGGCGGGCTTGTATCTCTCTAAAATCAAAAATAGCCTTTCCAATAGGCGGCATGGTATCTCCAATTAAAAAACCTAAAGGTCTAAGATGCGGAATTTTATCAAAAATCACTTTTAAAATAGCTGTGATTGGAATAGACAAGAACATACCTGCAACGCCCCATAAAGCGCCACCAATTAATACAACAACAATAGATACCAGAGCATTTACTTTTACTTTTGAAGCCACAATTTTTGGGACCAAAAAATTATTATCAATTAACTGGATAATAAGGTATGCAGCTAAAACCCATAATGCATTTGAAGGCGTATCTGTAATAATTGCCATGATCATGGGTAATGAAATTGCCACAACACCGCCAATGTATGGGATAAGATTTAACAACGCTCCTATTACACCAAGCATTATTGCGTAATCAATACCTATAATAAGTAAAGCAACAGAATTCATAGTTGCCACAATAACCATTTCTATTAATAAACCAACAAGGTAATTTTGTATCAATGATTTTGTGTTGAATAACACTTCAGCAACGGTTTTATGTTTATCATCTGCAAAAACACGTGCTGTAAATTCAAGTAACAAAGGTTTGTAAAACAAATACAAAAAAATGTAAACGGGCATTAGTAAAATATTTACAAGCATTCCGCTAACAGTACTTACCGTATCACCTATCATTCCTCCGGCACTATTTAGGCTTTCGGCCTTACGCTCATTTATCCAGGCATTTACTTTTGATTTGCCAATATTAAATGTTTGAGATACCCAACGCAACCCATCATTTAAAAGTTCGTTGAATTTTGTTTTTAATTGCGGCCACGAATCGCTGAACATGCTTACCTGCGAACCAATAAATAACATAATACCCGTAACAACAATAATTAAAAGCGTTATAGCAATACTAATTGCCACAATACGGTTAATGCCTTTACCAATAAAAAAATTAACCACTGGGTTAAGTAAAATAGAAATGATTCCCGCAAAAGTAAGGGGTACTAAAATGTTTTGCCCGATCCATAAAATGAAGAAAAAACCAAGTAATCCTAAAATGATAACGGATACTTTAAAGTAATTAGGAATAGTATTTGTCATACAATTGTTATAGTTATAATGTATGAAGCAAATATTATTCCAATGGTTTTTTGAAAAAATACCCGATCTTATATCTTAAAAATGTACTTATTGGGGAAAATACTACACGTGTTTATTTATTGGGAATGTGCTTTTAAGGTGATGAAGGGGGAATGCTATTAAAACATCTAAACCTTTTTTCATTCCCCACTTTCATCGTTGCAGTTTTAAAATAAAGGGATGCCTACTACAACATCCCTTGTCCGACGAGGGACTTCTTCTTTAAAAAAGAAGAATATTAACAAGCTTGTTTCAGGTAATTATCTACCTTTTTTTTATCCATACGGTAGCCATATTGATAAGGTATGATATCTGTAATTTTTCCGGCTTTAACATCAACAATAGATTCAATAAAAAAACCTTCAAAAAAATAGGTGTTTATTAAATTATTGCCGTCTATAAAATTGTCTAAATAAACAGCTTTATTTTGTACCAGGTTTGCTTTTTCTTTTAAGCCAAGTTTTGCGAAATTATATATAGTCATGATCATCGTTTTTAATTTTTAATGTTTGGGATTTGCTTATTTATACCAGATCCTTGATACAAAGTTACAGCAGGATTAGGTTTCAGTGCTTTCAATTTACACAAAGGCACTACCTATGTAAGATTTTTATTTTTTTTGCAAATTGTGTGGAAATGCCCGCAAAAACTGGGGAATTTATAAGTATTATCACGTAATTTTTTTACGCTCAAAGAAAATTTTCATTTTTAAAAAGAAAGAAATACCGAATTTACGCTTACTGAAGCTTTCAATTAGCCCGATTTTCTAAGTATTATCACGTAACCAAACTATTTAAAAGTTTAAAAGTTTTTTCTCAAAAAAAATATTTGCAGATAAAATAAATTACTGAAATAAGTGTTATCACGTAGTTTTTCTGTAATAACAAACGCATTAAAGTTAAAAGGCTGAAGGATTTATTTTTATAATGTAATGAAAAGAATTTGCCAGGCAGCCTTAATAAAAAGAGCAAGCGCAAAGGTCCAATAAACAAAATTTGTTTTTGACTTTAATTCTAATTTATTCGTTGACAGATCTTGCATCTTTTACCTCTACATCAAAAGTTTTCATTGAATCAGGAGCAGCTATCGGCATTTCAAATTTAGTACGTGTATTAGGCTCGTATGTATTTTTAACTATAATATCTTCGGCATCAATAAGATCATTGTTGCCGGTATAATATTTTACGGTTAATGTAACATCCTTAAACCGTGTTTGCATTGCGGTATTACTTATGGTACCGTAAATAAATTTTTTATTTTTTATTTCTTCCTCTTCACCTTGCTTTATTTTTGCCGTCACATCCATAAACATCAGTGGAGAATCTTTTTCCTGCACAAGCGACTCATAGTTTAAGTCTTCTGTTGCAGCTGCTTTTTGAACCGATGGCTTTTCACAGCTTTCAAAAACAACACAAAAAACAATAAGAGCGCCGTAGATCAATTTTTTCATATGTAGTAAATTGCTACAACAAAAATAAGTTATTTATCTTTTTGGTGTGCTCATTTACTTTAGAATTTGCCCATTTATTTATTTCGCTTTTTTCATCATCCATAAAAACATCGCAAAGTGCATTTACAAATGCAAACATGTTGTTTATTCTTTCAAGGTCTTCCTGGGCTTCGCTCCGAACCGAGTTAAACTCGTTAGTTCCGGCAAGCCTGTCGCCTAATATTTCGTTATGATTATGTGAGTTATTCAGCACTTAAAAATGGGTGTTAGTACGTTCTAAAATTACCTGATTTTAAACTGGCTTCATATAGGTAATTTTACCTATTTTTATATAGGTAAAATTACCTATATCGTTTTTGGAGAGTTTTTAACAAAATTACTATAAACCTTATTAAATAAAGCTTACAGCTATCTAAACGTTAAAAACTACGAAATATTGCCCTGATCTTAAAAAACTTTCACTTTTAAAAATCGACATGATGATGACGGTTTCTTGGCTTATATGTTTTACTCAAATTAGATCTGAAGTTCACATAGCTTATCCTTGATCCATTTTTATAAATGCTGCGGGTAATGTTAAGGTCTTTACGTTTTTGCTCATATGCTTTTACCTCAGCCGGGTTATTCATATCAAAACAAGCACCGTCCTCAAAATTAATTCCTTCCAGGTCGCCTTCATACCACACCCCATCTTTTTCATCATTAGCGTAAAAGCCAATGCCATTTAATTTTTGATCAGGGGTATAATAACGCCACAGACTATCTTTTTGAAAGTTGATCGTTCTTCCAGCCGACATCTTTAAGCCATCATGGTCATATTTCACAAAATATCCATTACCGTTTAATACAGTTTGTTTTCCATTCATATCAAAAAAATCAATAACATGAAAGTCGGGGTCTACCTTATCCTGTTTTGTAAAACAATCATAATTCAAATCAACACTTGAAAGATAACCGGTACATCTTTTTTTGCCGTTTGCATAATAGCCTGTATAAAATCCATGAATATCTACCGAATCGGTACTGCCTTTAAAAACCACTATGCTATCTTTAAATCTTACATCGTGCAAAAGCGCTCCCGTAATAGAATAAAATTTCCAGGCATTGCTTAATTTTCCATTAGCAATTGTGCCCTCCGCCAACTTCTGTCCATTTTCATAGTAATTTGTAAAAGAACCATTTACCTTATAATTAGTAGAATCTTTATAAGAACTCAGTATATTAATAAAGCTTTCAGAAGAAATTGTTTCTTTGGTAAGATTATATGTGCTGGAAGAATTAAACGTCATTTCTTCTTTTAGCTGCCCGTTATAAAAAAATAATTTTTTACTGTTTAATCTTTCATTATTGGTATAAATGCATGTCATAGGTTTACCGCTACTGAAATAATAAATTAAAGAATCGCTTAAAATATTATTCTTAAAATAAGCATAGCATTCAGGCTTACCATTTTCATAACGAAGGTATTTACCATTTAAATTGCCATTTGCAAATTGTGTTAAAGAGCTTATTTTAGACTGCTTATCGTACTTAATATAATCGCCGTTTAGTTTTCCATTTACAAACTGTCCTTCTTCAGCCAATTTACCATTAACGTAATACGTTTTATATATACCATTAATTGTATCGTTCTTAAACTCCATTTCTGAACGTTTATAGATCGTATTCTTTTTTATTTTGTTTTTTTGGTTTGCAGATTTTACATGCACTGTTTCTGTTTCTTCCTCTTCATAGTCAGTTTCAAAATCTTCGTCATCTTCATCAGTCACATAATACCTTACACGCAAACCATCGCGCAAACCGTTATTGTAATTTTGTTGTATTAAACTACTTACACGTTTTGGATGCGCGAAAAAATATGCACTTACATCATCGGGTATCCTTTTTGGTTCGGTCCAGTCTATCTCAACCCACGGCCCCTGCTTTTTGCCATTTATAAAATTACCGCCACCATCTGCCTCTCTGTATGAAACGTTACGGCTAAGGCGTTTACCTTTTTGCCAGTTCTTTCCTTTTTTTTCTGAACCGGCAAAAAACCATTGTCCGTTCATTAATGTATCTCCATGCAAATAAGTGCTGCTAATAATTTTACCTTTAAAATCATTAGCAGATATTCCCGACATTTCGCTGTTGTAGTATCTTTCTTGTTTATCATCATTATAAAAATTATCTATAACAATATAATTTTTCAAATAACAAGGATTTTGTTTTATGGTTTCTAAATAATACTTATCCATTTCTATAAATCTTACCCTATCGGTTCTTTTTACTGTTTTACGCCAATCTTTGGTTATGTCTGTAAAATACATGCCGCCGGTAAGCGTATCAACTGAAATGAATTTAAAATCGGAATTACTTCTGTAATCAAATTTATACCTCGGTATATAGTATGAATATGATGTGTCTTTATTATTGTAGATCGACTTATAGATAGGTATAGGAATTATTCCTTTGCGGTTAACAGTATTTATATCAATAAGCGTAGTCACCCTATGCGTAGTATCGTGTTTGTAGACATAGTATTTTCTTGAAAATTTTCTGCGCTTCCATCTTAGCTCAACTTTATAATTGTCCTGCAAATAATTAAATCCATTTTTATAATAATACTTATCGTTGTGGGTAGAAAAAGAATTTTTATAATAATTATTTACAACCAGTTGATCGGGGCCTATTGTTTTTACTGTTACATATCTTAAAAGCTCATCTTTAAGATCTTTTGATGTATAGTTTTCACCAATACTATCAAAAGGTAATAATATACCATCATTAAATTTTAAGCTCAATCTTAAATTACCGTTATAATCGTAACGCTTATAATATGTTTTAGCTTCTTTAACGTGACTGTGCCCAAAATCATTCAGTGCTATTTGATACAAATTAAAATTGTTATTATAGTTCGTGTTTCGTAAAAAATCATATTCTTCAATGATCTGGTTATTAAAATATTCAAAAATGGTATCACACAAACTGCCATCGCAGTATTTTGTCTTTTTTTGTAGTCGGTTTTTACTATCGTATTCGGTATTGTAACCGTTTTGAACGCCATTTGTATAATTTTCTATTTCGTAACTTTTATACTTGGGTGATTCAATACGCCATTGCCCTGTCTTTAATCCGTTAACCAGATTGCCCGTGGTTATTTTGTATGGTATTTTTTTTATTTTACGATTTCGCTTATATGAATAGTCGTAAAATGTAGCTGCGCCTTGAGCCAGGTTATTTTTAACGGTAATAATCGCACTAACTATCGTAGTATCGGCGAGCTTATATTTTTGTTTTCTTCGATCCCTGTGAAAACTAAATTTTTTTTTGAAGGAATAGGTATCAAACACAACATATTCTCCGTCGGGGATGTTTATACCAAGTGCGGGAATGTCGGCAGATGATATCCTGTACGGATAAACAAAGTACTCTTTATTTTTGAATGTAAATTTACCTACCGTTTGGGCGTTTACAATAACAACTGCCAATAAAGCAATAACTGCAATTAAATATTTTTTTGCCATAAATTATTTTTATTCATAACGCCATAGAAGATAAAAGTAACAGGCGTGTTACTAATATAACAAAAATAAGCGGGGTATATTACAGCAAAGGGCAAAAGCTCTGGCTTTTGCATCAAAAAAAATTAAACTGCTTTATTATGATTTTTGAAAATTAGGCTTTTCGCCGCTGGTAAAATGGCTTACCATTTGCCAAAGTCTATCAACTTCTTTTTCAAGCAAAATATTTTTGCTTTTAATTTCGCTGTAGGCTTCATCTTTCCAAAACGCATCAAGGTTAGATACTTCGTGTGTAAGATCTCTTTTACCTGAAGGCAACATATCACCACTACCGTATAATAACCACTCCATTGTAGTGCCATAAACGTTTGCTATCCTTTGTAAAGAAGCTTTATGAGGGCGGGTTGTTCTGCCATTCTCAAAATGAAACACGGCAACATGTGAGAGATCGCAACGCATTCCAAATTCTTTAATACCAATGTTGTAATGAGTACGTAGTTCTTTAATTCTTAGTCCAATAGTTTTTTCCATAATAACACAACTTCTTATAGATTTATAAGAATGTAAAAAAATCAACAAAAACAGTGCCTAAAAATGTTAAACGTGCGTTTGAATGATTGAATGTATACTTTGAGTTATTAAAATTAAAAACCCTCCAAACGGGGGATACGTACCGTGCCCTTCAGTAATAAATTTGTAATGTGAATTCCTGTGATTTCAGCATTAATATTTAATTAATAGTTAAAAATAAAGCCATGATAAAATTAGAAAATCTAAGCAAAATTTTCAGATCAGGAGATGTTGAAACCCTTGCTCTTGATATTAAAAAACTGGAAATAAACACCGGCGAATTTATAGCTGTTATGGGCCCATCGGGTTGTGGCAAATCTACTTTTTTAAATATTTTAGGTTTATTGGATAATCCAAGCGAGGGATCTTACTTATTTAACGGTAATGAAATAGCAAACTATTCAGAAAAAAAACGTGCAGATGCACGTAAAGAAAATATTGGTTTTGTATTTCAGAATTTTAATCTTATTGATGAGCTCTCGGTTTACGAAAATATTGAGTTGCCACTTTTGTATTTAAATATTTCAACTGAAGAAATAAAGCAACGTGTAAATGCTGTAATGGAACGCTTACAAATAAGCCATCGTAAAAATCATTTTCCACAACAACTTTCAGGCGGGCAACAACAACGCGTAGCGGTGGCAAGGGCCATCGTATCTGAGCCAAAAATAATTTTGGCAGATGAGCCTACCGGTAACCTCGATTCTAAGAATGGCAATGAGGTGATGGATCTGTTATGTGAATTAAATCGCGCCGGAACAAGCATTGTAATGGTTACTCATTCTAAACACGATTCTACTTTTGCAAGCCGGGTAATTAATTTGTTAGATGGACAGATAGTGAACGAAGTAAATCAAAAGATCAATTAATATTTATGTTCTGTAAACGTTAACCGAGCCTAAATCATGGCAACATCAAAAATGATAAGCAATTATCTTAAAATTGCAGGAAGAAATCTGCTTAGGAATAAATTCTATTCGGGCATTAATATTTTAGGACTTGCCATTGGCATTGCCTGTTTTGTATTGATCATGCTTTTTATAAGAGACGAATTAAGCTATGATACCATGCATACAAAACACAACCGCATTTTTCGCGTTTGTGAAAAGTTAGATGCCGAAGAAGGCCAGGGCGAAAACTCCAGCAGCCAGCCTTTTCCCGTTGGTGAAGCCATGCGAAATGATTATCCGGACCTTATAGAACAAAGTGTGCGGTTCTTTAATTTTCAACAACCTATACATACCTTTCAGTATAAAGACATAAAAATAAATGAGAAACTTTCTTTTTTTGCCGACTCAACTGTTTTTAAAGTATTTGATTATCCGTTGGAAAAAGGTAATCCCGATAAAGCATTAAATGGTATTAATTCAATAGTTGTTACCAAAGAATTGGCCAGGAAATATTTTGGAGATGCCGACCCAATGGGCAAAGTATTAAAGTTTGACGGCAATATTGAATTAATGGTAACAGGGGTTTTTGCCGAACTTCCAAAACAATCACACATTCATTTCGATTGCCTTATTTCGTTTGTAACTCTTAAAAATTTATTAGGCCCAAATATTGGTTCTAAAAACTGGGTTTGGAATCCTTGCTGGACCTATATCTTATTAAAAGATGAGGTAAGTGCTAAAGAATTAGAAAAACAATTTCCGGCTTTTATTAAAAAGTATTTTCCTGATTTTATAATTCCACAGGCTACTTTATATCTGCAAAAGTTGAGTGACATACATCTTAATTCTAAACTCGATTATGAATTAGAGCCCAACAGCAACAAAGCAGATATTTATATTTTTGGTGCTATTGGCATTTTTATATTAATAATTGCCTGTATTAATTTTATGAACTTATCTACCGCGCGCTCAGCAAAACGGGCTAAAGAAGTAGGTATGAGAAAAGTATTAGGTTCTTATCGCTCCCAGTTAATAAAACAATTTTTGGGCGAATCAATGCTTTTGAGTTTTATAGCTCTTGTATTTGCTATAGCGTTGGTTATTTTATTATTACCTGTTTTTAATTCGTTTTCAGGCAAAGAATTATCCATTGGTTTGTTTTCGGATATTAAGTTAAGTGTGATTTTACTTTTAGTTACAATTCTTGTTGGCGGCATTTCGGGTGTTTATCCTGCCTTATTCCTTTCTGCTTTTGAACCTTCTAAAGTTTTAAAAGGAACCTTCAGTCTTGGTAAAAAAAGTAAACTCTTTCGCCAGGGCTTAGTGGTATTACAGTTTGCTATTTCTTTGGCATTAATAATAAGCACCGCTATTATCTACAGGCAACTTAATTATTTAAAATCGGCCGATCTGGGTTTTAAAAAATCGCAGGTAATGGTATTGCCGGTTCGTCCGCCAATGGCTAAAGCCTACGTACCTTTTACCGAAGAATTAAAAAGCAGTGGCAAGGTTATTAATGTGGCCAGTATGAATGATATATTAGGTGCAAGCCATAATACACATGAGTACAACTATGAAGGTATGGCCCAAAACAAACAGTGGATCTATTTTCCATCACTTATTGTAAGTACAGAGTTTGTGCAAACCATGGGCATGAAAATAATTGCCGGCCGTACTTTTGATAAAACCATCCAATCAGAAGATTCGCTATCGGTTATTATTAATGAGGCAATGGTAAAACACTTAAACTGGGGCGCACCTGAAAATGCAATCGGCAAACAATTTTTTACCCCTCATGGTAAAGAAAGGGTAATTGGGGTAGTTAAGGATTTTAATTTTGTTTCTTTAAAAGAAAGCGTTGGCCCTTTTGTATTGGATATATCGGATAAGAAGAACAAATTATTCTGGACCAAGTTCATAGTTATACGCATTCCACCCCAAGATACAAAGGGTACTATAGCCTTTATTGAGAAAAAATGGAAGGAGTTCTCAACCGAATATCCTTTCGAATATTTTTTCCTGGATGATAATTTAAATACCCTTTACCGTTCGCAGGATAACTTAAGTAAGCTGGTAGGTTACTTTTCGGTGTTGGCCATTTTTATTGCCTGCCTTGGCCTGTTTGCGCTTGCTTCATTTACGGCAGAACAACGAACTAAAGAAATTGGCATAAGAAAAGTATTAGGGGCCCCTGTTTCATCTTTAGTGAATTTAATGTCGAAAGAATTTTTAAAACTGGTATTTATATCTGCTTTAATAGCCTGGCCGGTTAGCTTTTATATGATGAATAACTGGTTAAATAATTTTGCTTACAAAATTGATATAGGCTTTGGAGTATTTGTGTTATCAGGCATTACAGGCTTAGTTATTGCATTATTAACGGTATCGTTTCATGCTTTACGGTCGGCATATAGTAATCCTGTAAAAGCATTAAAGTACGAATAAAGGGTAATTCTCTTCTGTAAAACGCAAGATCGCATTGTTGAAACACACCATAATTTGTTCATAAAAACATCTTTGCTATTTGCACGGAATGAGAAAATAATATAGATTTGTTTCTATAATCTTAAAACACTTAAAAACAATGGCAAAGAAACCAGCAAAAAAAGCAGCTAAGAAAGCTCCTAAAAAAGCAGCTAAGAAAGCAGCTCCAAAAAAAGCAGCAAAAAAAGCAGCTCCAAAAAAAGCAAAAAAAGCAGCTAAACCAAAAGCAGCTAAGAAAAAAAGAACAGGTACTCCTGGCGTAGGTTTAAACAAACCGTATAACATTAGCGCTGCATTAGGCGAAGTAGTAGGTAACAAGGCAATGCCTCGTACTGAAGTTGTAAAAAAATTATGGGTTTATATTAAAGCCAATAAATTACAAGATTCAAAAAACAAACGTATGATCAATGCTGATGCTAAATTAAAACCAATTTTCAGCGGTAAAGGTCAGGTTTCAATGTTTGAAATGGGTAAACACTTATCAAAACACTTGAGCTAATTTTCACTCAATCATTTTAAAAAACCCCCGAAAGCTGGTCTTTTGGGGGTTTTTTAGTTATAGCACCCATAATTTATTTTTTTATCTACTTTATTTTTGTTATCATTGATATAACTTCTTTTTTATGCAGGCCACAAAAAAAATTAACACTCGTAATAACGAGATCTGGATAGATGAAAATGGCTTGTTAAGGTTAAAATTAACCAGCAGGGAAGCTGAGATGGAAATAGAGGAGGTAAAAGAATGCTTTGAAGCATACAAGATGCTTGGATGCGGCCCGCACAATAAAGTACTACAGTTAATAGATTTTAGCGGTGAAGGATCCATGTCACATGAAGCGCGCAGTTATGTTGCCGAAACAGGAAAACATTTTTTTATTGCTTCGGCTATTATAAATAATTCTCTGGCGGTAAGGCTCATCGTAAATTTTTTTAATACATTCTATAAGCATCCGGTTCCCTTTAAAATGTTTAGCACCGAAAAAGATGCTATAGACTGGTTAATGGGCTTCCGCAAATAATTTTTTATTTAAAACACTCCGCTCCATTTTATTTTTATATAAAGCCACCAGATATATTGTTGGCCCTATTGCCGCTATTATATGTTTTATTGAATGGCCGCTTATACATGTTGTAATATCAAAGATCAAAAGATCGCTTGCTTCAAAGATCTTTGCCATTACATAGGTTAACAGTATTAACCAAAAATATTTTTTAAACGCGCTATTTGCTTTAAACATCACCAAAATTACCGGGATTAATATCACCGGTAAAAATTGCACCAATACATAAAAACGAAGATCGCCTTCACCCCTGCTCTCTGTCATTTGCCAATAAATAACAGACATTGATCCTATCACTAAAAGCGGAACTAGTATACGCGCACCTGAGCGTGCACACATAAATTTACTCATGATCACTGAAAAAAAAGCCATAAATGAAATGGTCATTGGCAAGCGGTCCAAAATAAGCCTTTGATTGGTTGGATTTAAATGATAGTATATAGATCCGGCACCTGTAAAAAATATACCGGCAAAAAACACAAAGCTATTCAACCATAGCTTTGTGTTAATGTCTTTATTTTTTTGAATGATAAAAAGCATGCCAAGCGCCCCAATAATAAGAAACGGAATATTAGAGATCACATTCCAGAAGTTTGGAATATTCACCAGCTTGCGATCGTCGGCAAACAAGTGATAATTCTCATCCTGATGTATTGGCCCCATTACAAATACCGAAACTATAGCTGCCAGTGTTATAAATAACAGTATGGCGTATCTCATTTTATTGTTGCTTAACATGCGCTTTATTTTTATTTATCTACATTAAATAAATTCACATCTTCCGAATTTTTTTCGGTATCTCTTTTTGCTTTTTGTCCGTCGCGTATGTTTTTTTGAACTGCAACTGCCGCAAATAAACTTAAGGTAAACGACATGCCGTAAAACCCTTTTTCACTTCTTTCCAAATCTGCATTCCATAATCCAATTACCAATAATAAAATAGCAAGTACGGTAGAGAACCAGCTAATACCATAATAAATTGTTGTAACCGGTATGCCTTCCAGGTCGTCGCGTACCGCTTTTTGAAGCGATACAGCCGCAAAAAGCCCGTACATTAACACAGTAAAATAATAACCCTTTTCGTTAAGCAGCATGTTTGCATTCCACAAACCTATATTATAAGATACTGCTCCCGCTAATAAGGCCACCCACGAGGCGCCTATAAAAGCATTTGATGGTTTTTGATTCATAGTCATAGTTTTAATTTATGACATCAAAAGTAGATAGCAGTGAGCTGAAGCTTTTTGACAATTGTCAAAAAACGAAATGTGTTAACTAATTTTTAGATCTCGGCCCTTATGCGGCTTAAGGTTTCTTGTGTAATACCTAAATAAGAAGCTATTTGGCCTAACGAAGCACGTTGCAATAAAGATGGTTTGGTGGAAGACAATTTTTGATAACGTTCTTTAGCTGTTTTAAACTGCAGGTTAAGAATGCGCTCTTCTAATTTAATGTAATAACTTTCAGTAATGATCCTTCCTATTCTTTCCGTCTCAGGAAACTTATTGTAAAGATCCTGAAGTGAAGTATAATTCAATTGTATCAATTCACAATCTTCTAAAGCCTGTATAATTTCAAATGAAGGTTTACTGGCGATAAAAGAATAAAAACAGGTTGCAAATTCTTCTTCCTGCGAAAACCAATTGGTTATTTCTTTGTCTTCATCAAAATAATAACCCCGCAACAAACCTTTTTCAACAAAAAATAATTGCTCGCAACGCTCATCTATATTTATAATGATCTCGCCTTTTTGTAAGCTTATTTTTTTTGAGATAGCATTTATTTCTTTTTCCAGTGGTTTAGAAATAGAGATAATGGATGATAAATGTTTTATAAGAGACATTCCATGAAACTACATATAATTTACAAGAATATATTATGCTTTCTTCTTATTTTTTGTTTTTACAACACAAAACTGGTCATCCAGCGAAGAAGCAAAAAGGTC
The DNA here is from genome assembly GCA_044229885.1 of Bacteroidia bacterium. Taxonomy (GTDB): domain Bacteria; phylum Bacteroidota; class Bacteroidia; order B-17B0; family Aurantibacillaceae; genus Aurantibacillus. The sequence goes on from JBGASD010000002.1 coordinate 148,751, forward strand.
GGTGCCATACACTCTTCCATCTTTTGAAAGATGAAACGCCACACCATGTGCTTTGTGCGATTCGCCAAGCATATTTTGATCGTGGCCCGGGGAGTTTTGCCATATTTTAAATGCCTTATTTGCAATGTTGGTTGCCGCTTCGTTTACGGTTCTGCCGCCAAGATCGTAATGGTACAAAATATTTTCGCCCGACCAGGAAGCAAGACCTTTGCCCGCTGTTGCATACATATACCTACTACCCGGCTTGCTGCCCGAAAAGCATTTGGTGCCTTTTTTTTCTTCGTGCGATAAAGTTGCGTTAGCATCCATCCAAAAATTATGATTCCTGCTTGCTAACCACAGTGCATCATCCCAATCTATGGCAGCCAGTTTTTTTTCTTTCCTGTAATCATTTATTAGTTTATGAAATTTTGTTGCGGCCAGGCGTTCAATTTTTTCATTCTTATCTTTTTGAGCGGTTTTTACCAGCACCGCAATGTTGGATGCTTTGCAGATCTGCGCTTTAAATTGTTCATTTAAGCTAATTGCAACAATAAAGAAAGCTGTGAGAAGAATTGCCTTTTTCATAATGAGTGTTTTTAAAGGTAAAATAATTTTTATTCATGCACGCCCCGTTATTTAATTATAATACAGCATTTAAAAAAGATACTGTTTCATTAAAATTATTATTAACGCGTGCTTTTTATATTGTGATGCAGGGTCTGGTAAAATTCCATAGATCTTTTTTCATTTTTATAACATTAATATATCGAGATAAATCGATACATTTGTACCATGAGCAGCAAACTGGATCATAAAAAGGTGGAAAAGATCTCAAAAGCTTTGGGCGACCCTTGTCGTTTAAAGATGATGGACATGATCAAAAAACAAAAAAATGCCTGTCAATGTACCTCTATTGTTGATAATCTTGATCTGGCACAATCCACCATCTCACACCACATTAAACAGTTAATTGATGCCGACCTGTTAATTGCCGAAAAAGACGGCCGCAACCTTAATTACCGCATAAATCAGGATGTACTGGCGGCTTACATCAAATTTTTGAACCAATACGAAAGTTAAAAAACGCAAATAATACATCGATAGTTATGAATATATCGATTTATTGCCTTTCTTTGTTTTATAATACATCGATATATTTCGATAAATAGATTTGTTAAACTTAAAATACAGGAGCGATGGAAAAACAAAACAACCAAATCTGCACAGGTCTTTTACGCAACTGTACTGCAGCAGTACAAGCGGATAAAAAGATCGCCAAAAAAGTAAACGAAAATGAGATCGTAAAAGGTAATATACATTTAACAGGCAAAAATGACCAGAAGCCCTGGTCTATTTTTGGAGACGTTTACTGGATCTGATCATTTATAAAGAGTTTTCATTTTTGAGTTTAAAGGTTTAATGATCACTCTAAAAAAATGATATAAAAAAGAGGGCTCCGGCCCTCTTTTTTATTTAAACACTTTAAAACCTAACATCTGTAACAGTAATATCACATCCAATTTGCGGCCATTCTTCATCAAAAGTAGTTTACGAAAACTGCATTAAACTATTATATTTTACAGTATCGTGTTTTGCGTCTTTTAAGGCAAGTTTTAAAGCCTCAGCTTCCTGCACCAAAAAAAGCGGACAGCGTTGCAAACAACAGGCATAGCAATTTAAAACTATTTAGTTTGCTAACAATTTTTAGTGCAAGGTGTGGGTTTGCATCGTTAATATACTTTAACTTACTCAATAAAAAATAGTAAAGTATATCTGCTAAAATAAATTATCTTTGAAATGCTCAATTTAAAGTTATTATGCTGTCAGCAGATAAAATAGAATTATCATACGTTACCGTAACATACCAGGCGCCCATTGTATATTTTGTATATAAGAATGGTGCCGAATTGGGCTTTCCTGAAATTAAAGAGTTGATAGCCTGCGCCGAAAAATTAAGCGGCGGCAAACCCTACTTTACGTTTTCGGATGTGCGTGTAGATATAAATGTAACCAAACAAGGCAAGGCTTTTTTAGAAGATCTTGATAATATGCCTTTATTCAGGGGCACAGCGGCATGGGTAAAAAATTCTGTTTACAGTTTTGCTGCCAACTTTATGAGTAGTTTTAGCCGCAAACCTTTTCCATTTCGCGCCTTTACCGAAAAAGAAAAAGCGATTGAGTGGTTAAAAAGTTTGCCGCTCAATGAATAAAAGCTTATTAGGTTAAAGCGGTAACTCAACAATAAATTCTGTGCCTTTGCCGGGTGCACTGTGTAAACTAATAGTTCCATCTAATGCTTCTACCTGTGTTTTTACCATAAACAAACCCATGCCTTTGCCACTCACATCTAAATGAAATCGCTGGTATAATCCAAATACCTTATTGCCGTAAAGCTTTAAATCCATACCTATACCGTTATCTTTAAAAGAAATATGTACTTTATCATTTACCATGTAAGAATGTATGGTAATTACCGGATTGCAATTGTGTTGTTTATACTTAATGGCATTAGTAATGAGGTTATAAAAAATACTGAACAAATAACTTTTTACCGAATTTAAATTCTCAACTTCAAAATTGCTATGCAGGCTCACCGCCTCACTTTGCAAAGTATCGTATAAACTATCTTTTAAACCGTTAATAATATCATTTAAATTTACTTTTTCTTTTATTTGCCCTACTAATGCTCTTGCTTCCAGTATCTTGTTAAGGTCAATAACAATGGCATCCAGCTGGCTTGCAGCTTTCATTAAATGTTGCTGGCTTTCTGCTTTATCTTTTTTGGATATGCTGCTGTTAAGTAAATTGGTTAGCCCTATAATATTTGCTACCGGCGCCCTTAAATTATGCGATACTACATAACCAAACTGCTCCAGGTTTTTTGTATACCGTGTCAGGTCAAAAAGCATTTTATCCCGCTCTTTTTCTTGTTTTATACGCTGCGATACATCGCGCGAATGGCAGGCTGTACCAATTATCTCATCACCATTGTAAACAGGATAAAAAGAAACTTCAGCGGCATAACCCTCTGGCCCCTCCACTACATCCACAACCGAAAATATCTCGCCTGCAAAAGCGCGCTTATATAATAATTCAAAACGTTCTTTTTGCTCTGCAGATAGCGCTGCTGTAAAAACATCGTCGCCTTTGTACAGTTTTGTACCGGTTACGGTTTTAATGGCTTCATAAAAAGGCCGGTTAAAGGTTATCAGCCTGAAATTTTTGTCAAGGCTCCACTGCAGGTCTTGCGTATTATTTATAAGTGCGTTTAAATTATTCCGGTCAAATTCTTCCTGCTCCTGTGCCTTTTTCTTTTCCGAAACATCTCTAAAGTTCGATACCAGTGCGTTAATAGCAGGCTCATGAAGCATATTGGTCAATGTACCTTCTACCCACACCCAGTGCCCGTTCTTATGTTTTACACGGTATTCAAAATCAAAAAAAGCACCGGGTGTATCAAGTATCTCTGTTCGCTTTTTAAGAAGGTCCTGCAGGTTATCGGGGTGAAAAAATTCATAGGCAGGCTTATTCAAAAATTCTTCTTCCGAATAACCAAATACCTTCGTAACCGATGGACTGGCATATACAAATAAACCACTGCTGCTGGTAAGTGTTTTAAGATCGGTGCTTTTTTCTATCAGTGCCCTGAAACGTTTTTCATTACGCACCATTTGCTCTTCTATAATGGCATTTTGCCTGGTCTTCTCAAACACAGCACAGGCAAACGAAATGTCTCCCGCTGCTTCCAGCAACAACTCTATCTCGCGGCGGTCAAAAAAATAGGCTTCCGACGAGGTCAGTGTAAACACGCCTATCATTTTATCGCCGCACTTTATCGGTAACGCAATACCCGAACGTGCACCCACCCGCTCCATCGCATCTTTTATGCCGGCAAGCTCGGGGTCGTTATACATATCGTTGTTAACTGCATAAATGCCGGTTTGCAGCGCTACACCGGCGGGCGTTAATCTTGCTATCGCGCTCGAATAGTCTGTATGCGCCATCTCCTGCACTTCTTTAACGCCTTCTTTTTTGCCGCTCACACTTACTACGCGTAATTTACCGTCGCTGTCCAGCATTTCTATGCGCGCCAGCTTAAATCCACCGGTTTCAACAGCAATGTCGCAGGCACGCTTCATCAACTCTTCCTCATTATCTATGTGAACAATGCTTTGGTTAATAGCACTTATAAATGCATAAAGCCGGTTAAGCTTGGCAATTTCTTCTTCGGCTTTTTTTCGCTCTGTAATATCAACCGAAAGTATAAAAATACCTTCGGGTACAGGCTGCACACATAACTCAAAAAATTTTGCCGTACCATCCGGAAAAACAAATTCACTCTCTAAATTCCCTGGCACACGCTCATGCATGCAACGCGTTAAAACAGCATAAAGCGCGGTTTGCTCTACACCGGGGTATATCTCGGCAACCGTGTAACCGATCATAGCTTCCCGCTTGTAAGTACTGTACTTTGTAAGGGCTTCATTCACATAAATGTATCGCCAGTCAAATCCAATTATCTGCACACCTTCCAGCATATTTTCAAGTGTTTGCCTGAAACGCTGTTCACTGCTTTTTAATTCGGCTTCGGCCGCTTTTTTCTCGCTAACGTCTTTTACGTTTATTACCACACCGCGCAGGTCGGGGTCGTGAAACATGCTTGTAAACGTACCTTCTAACCAAACGTAATGCCCCGCCTTATGTTTTAAACGGTAGCTGGCCATTACCACCTTACCGGGCTCGGCTTTCATTTGCCTCAGGTAACTTTTTATTTTTTCACGATCTTCCTCATGTACCTCGTCTACATTAGGGTTACGCTCCCGTTCTTCATTCGTGTAACCGGTAATTCGCGCTGCCGACGGACTCCTGTAAAGTACTTTTAAGGTATCATCCACCATTACGATCAGGTCCTGCGTATTCTCCACCATAGCCCTGAATTTTTTTTCCTGCTTATCCAGTTCTTTTTCTTTTTCACGGCGTTTTACCTGCTGGCCTATAAGCCGGTAAGTGGTAAAAACAACCAGCAGCACCGCCAGCGCCAAAAAAATAAGTATCCTCAGCTTTACCTGGTTAATAGCATCAAATAATTGCTGTTCACGGTACTTAAATAAAAAATGTGTTCTTGCTTTTCCCATCGCAATAAGCGAATCAATAAGGCGTAGCTGTGTAATATGTGCCTGGCTCCTGCCATTTAAAAGAGAGTCCTGCACATTACTTTTCAGCAACCAGCTCATCTCGTTTTTAATAAGCGCGTTTAGCTGTTTGGCAATTTTTACATTAATGGTATCCATTACCAGCCCGTTCAGTTGCACAAGCTGCTTGTTAATGCTGTAACTATTGGTGGTAAAAAGATCTGTACCCGGTATATTTTTCTCTGTTTTCATCAGCACCGGTGTGGTTATGGCGGCGCAGGTTATCTCATGCGATAGCTCCTGGTAAGCGCTTAGCACTTGTATGCTTTTTTGCGTAAGAAACGTGTGCCGCTGCATTTCGGTATAAGCCTTGTGAAACGATAAAATGCTAAGCGCAAATAAAAGTGCGGCGATCGCATAAAATACAAAAGTTTTAAGAGTGGATGTGGTCATTTATGGCATAAAATATAATTAGCAGGCAACTGCCGGCTATCAAAAATAAAGCCATACAGCTAAACTGAAAATAACAAAACGCGCCAAATCTTACATCGGTAATGTTTTAAAATGAAGAGAGCACGGCCGCTTAACCTGCCAGGCTTTGCCGCTGGCATGATTTTAGAAAGCTATTAATAAAGCCGGCTAATAATAACCGGTGTATTTATTAACTTAAAAACTAATTTTATGGCACGTTATTCAAGAGTTGCTTTATACCATAAAGCGCAAAACGCCTCTCACAACCAACCAAAATTAACACCTATTCAATTTAAAAAAAACATTGTTAAAATTCCTGAGGCGCATCAGGAAACTGTAAATCCATTACAACACCAGGAAGATAAAAAACAAATGGAATTAAAACCGGTTGTGGAAACACTACCTGTTGAAGCAAAACAAACTAAAGTAGCTCCTAAAGCAAAAAAAGCCACTTCATCAAAAAAGAAAGTGCTGGCTTCAAAAACAAAAAAACAGTTAACTGAAAAAAAGAAAACCACAACAACTGCAAAAAAAACAGTTTCGTCCAGATCAAAAAAAGCAGCTTCCAAAGCTGTCAATAAAAAGGTCAGGGCTTCAAAAAAAGCGCCTAAAAAAACAACAACTAAAAAAATGATGCCTAAAAAAGCTTCAAAAGCTTCCCCTTCAAAAAAAATGGCAATGAAGAGATCGCCAAAAAAACTTTTAGGCAGCAATAAAAAAAATACCAAACCGGTTTTAAAACGTCAAACCAAAAAATCTAAATAAAAAAATAACCACTAACACACTCTATAGTGTTTAATGAGTCTAAATTAAAAACCACAGCTTGTAATGGCTGTGGTTTTTTTATTTTACTTATGCTTGTGTTTTGTCAGCTGTGCTTTCAACGCTGCCGCGTGTAAACAAAAAATTCCCTGCTTACGCAGGGGATTTTAGTTTCAGCACTGTCCGCTATCTTTGGCTTAACAGTATCCTTAATGCCAACCAATCTTTAAATAAACCCTGTTGACAATTCACTTTTGCCATGCAATATTTGGTGCTATGTTCAGCGCTATGAAATAATAGGGACTAGTCACTTAATCGCAGCCGGTCTGTTTATTCTTCCCTTATGTTATTTCAGTTTATTCTATTTACAAAAGGCGAAACTACACCAACAACACAAAAACTCATTAGAAACAAAATATATAAGGTTTGCTGTTACATTATGCTTGGATGTATAATATTGCTGATTGTATTCTTTTTATTACTCCATAGTCTTTACGAGAGTCTTGTTATTTACAAGCCGATATTTTGGTTAGAAACCATTGCCTTTATAGCTTTCGACTTCTCATGGTTGGTTAAAGGTGAGTTTTTATGGAAAGATATTGCAGTATTAAATGATATTTGTAAGTTAAATAATATTTGCCAATATTTGACAAGTCAAAATAGTATAAATGGAAAATCAATTTGGTTATAAAATAAAGCAAATTCGGGAGGAAAATAATCTCCTACAACGGCAGGTTGCTACTTTTTTAGATATAGATACGCCAATGCTCAGTAAAATTGAGCGAGGTGAGCGTAAAGCAAAAAAAGAGCAGGTTATTTTGTTTGCAACAGCATTAAAATTTAATAAAGATGAACTTTTAACCCTTTGGCTGGCAGATCAGGTCTATGATTTAATACAAGGGCAGCCAATGGCAGAAGAAGTACTAAAAACAGTAAGTAAACAGATAGGAGTTCTAAATAAGTAACTAAGATATGAAAGACAATAAAATTAAACTTTCTCAACTGGAAAGTTTTTTAATGAAGGCGGCTGACATTTTGCGTGGTAAAATGGACGCTTCCGAATACAAAGAGTTTATTTTCGGTATGTTGTTCTTAAAAAGAATGTCCGATGTTTTTGATCAAAAAAGAGAACAACTAAAAAAGAAAGATTACAAGGACTTAGACGAAGCGATTTTAGCAGAGATCTTAGAAGACAAAATAACTTTCGGAGATACGTTCTTTGTTCCTCGACGTGCTAGGTGGAATGAAGAGTTTGTTGATGAAAATGGTGTATTACAGCCACCTATCAAGCATTTACAAAACAATATTGGGCAGATGCTGAATAAGGCCTTAGATGCGATAGAAGAAGCTAATTCAGATACCTTGTCAGGTATATTTAAAGGCAGGATTAACTTTAATAAAGAAGTCGATGGAAAAGCAATTGTAAAAAATGCTGATCTAAAGAAAATGATAGACCACTTCAATGAATTTCCTGATTTGATCAATGAAAATTTTGAATTTCCTGATTTATTGGGAGCAGCTTACGAATATTTGCTTAAACATTTTGCAGATGAAAGTGGGAAAAAGGGCGGGCAATTTTATACTCCGAGCCAGGTTGTACGTTTATTAGTGCAGTTAATAAAACCACAAGCGGGCATGTCAATTTACGATCCTACCGCTGGATCAGGCGGTATGCTTATTCAATCCTATCAATACATAGAGGAGCAAGGACAAAATGCGAATAACTTAGAGATATTCGGCCAGGAGAATGATCCCACAGTGGTGGCTATCTGTAAAATGAACATTATCCTTCATAACATCAACAAATACACTATTGAATACGGCGATACATTAGACGAGCCATTAAATGAGAGAAACGGCCAGTTAATTCAGTTTGATCGGGTAATTGCAAATCCGCCCTTTTCTCAGAACTATAGTTTGGCTACAATGAAGCATAAGGAACGTTTTCCTTATGGTTTTGCGCCAGAGGATGGTAAGAAAGCAGATTGGATGTTTGTACAACACATGCTGGCTAGCTGTAAAAAAAACGGCAAGGTGGTAGTAGTAATGCCACATGGCGTATTATTTAGAGGAGGTAAAGAAAAAGACATTAGAGAAGGCATGTTAAAAGCGGATGTAATTGAAGGTATTATAAGCCTACCACCACAATTATTTTATGGTACCGGTATTCCTGCCTGCATTATTGTGCTGAACAAAAACAAGCCCGACGAATTAAAAAACAAAGTATTTTTCATCAATGCAGATAAAGATTATGCTGAAGGTAAAAAGCAAAATATGCTCCGTCCGGAAGACATAGAGAAAATAGATTATGTTTTCACCAACAAAATCGAAGCAGAGAAATATTCTAAATTGGTTAACATTAATAAAGAAAAGGATGAAAAAGTTCCAAGCATTGAGGCAAACGAATACAGTCTCAATATTAGGAAGTATGTGGACAATACCCCCGAGCCGGAGCCCGAAAACGTAAAAGCTCATTTAATAGGCGGTATCCCAATTTCAGAAATTGAAGCGATACAAACTACTCAATGTTTAAAGTTCAACTATAACGGCAATGTATTGTTCAAGGCAAAAAATAAAGAGTTTAAAGATTTCAACATAGCTGAAAAAACTGCCATTAAATTAAAAATTGATACTGATAAGAATATAGAAAAAACATTACTGAATTTAGGATTAAATCTTGCCGATTGGTGGCAGCTCGCTAAAGAAGATTTTTCAAAACTAGCACCTAATGGCAAAAAGCATAAAGTAACACTACCGGCAGTGCGAACTGAGTTGTTAGATACTATCAAGGAAAAATTTGTACCTGTTGGTGTTTTAGATAAGTTTCAGGTATCAGGCGTATTTGTAAATTGGTGGGATAACATTAAATACGATCTTAAAACCATTATGCAAAATGGTTGGGACGCTGGTTTAATTCCTGATGAGTATTTGATAGATGAATTTTTCAAGAAAGAAAAAACAGAAATCGAAGGCATCGAAATTAACCAATCAGAAAAGGAAACAGTGCTGAAAGAGGCTATTGAGGAAGCTATAAGTTTGTTAGAATTGGAGCCTGATGAAGATGAAACAAATATACCAACAGCTAAAGTAAAAACGGATTTAGCTAAAGAAATTAAACGATTAATTGAAGAAAAGAAAAACTCAAAAGAAGCAAAAGTGTATCAGGAAGTAGAAAGCAAGATACTTGACGCTGAAAAAGAGATAAAAGCACTCAAAGCATTACTTAAGGCTAAGCAAGGAGAGTTGGACCTAAAACTTATATTAAAGCGTTATGGCACCGAAGATGAAAAAGCAGAAAGCAGCAAATTATTACAAGCAACGGATACTGAAATAGATAAGCTGGATTCAAACATTCAATTTTTAATCGAGGATTTCATTGGTGACTTGAAAAACAACAATGATTTTGATCAGATAAAAAAATCAACATCTGCTTTAGAAAAGGTTTTAAAGGCTGAAAAAGATAAAAAGTCAAAAGGGTCTCGCAAGCTTCCAAAAGTATTAGAAGCACAAAAACAGTTTAAAGAAATCACAAAAGCCTACAACGCTTTATTAAAAGACAAAGCCATAATACAAACTAGACTGAATAAGCTAGATACTTTACTCAAAGAAATAGGTGGTATAATAACTAGTGAGCAAGCCAAAAAACTAATTCTTAAAAAGCATTTTGACATTATTAATAATCAATTACAGCGTTACTTAAATGCTGAAAAACGGACTTTAATAAGCGCCTATGAAACATTATTTGAAAAATATTATGTATCTGCACAAAGTATTGAAAAGCAAAGAGAAAAAACCATGTTTGAACTTAATGAATTTCTTACCGAGTTAAATTACTTAAATTAAATGAAGACCAATCAAATAAGTACGCCTTATAACTGGACTAGAGTTAAATTTAGTGACTTTATAAATTTTCAAGAAGGTCCTGGCCTCATGTCATTTCTTTTTAAAGAAAGCGGCTATCCGTTTATAAATATTCGATGTATAGAAAACGGAAATATTAATAAGAATGCCTGTCAATTTATTAGTATGGATATTGCTAATAATGTGTATAAACACTTTCAACTTGAAGAAAATGATTTAATAGTTTCAACTTCAGGAACACTTGGAAAAAAAGCGTTTGTTAAAAAGACCGATCTACCCCTATTACTTAACACCTCAATTATAAGATTTAAACCAAAAGATACAAATAAAATCAGCCTTTACTTTTTAAACTATTTACTTGAGCATCATTCATTTCTTTATGATTTACTGAGTCAAAGCACAGGAAGTGCTCAAATAAATGTTGGTCCATCACATTTAAAAAAATTATATATAACAATTCCCAAATCAATTGCTGAGCAAAAAAAAATAGCGTCAATACTCAGTAAGGTAGATCATGCAATAGATACTACTCAGAAATTGGTTAATAAATATGAAAGTATTAGAATGGGTTTAATGCAAAATTTACTTACTAAAGGTATTGATGAAAAAGGTTATTTGCGCAGTGAGAAAACGCACAAATTTAAAAACTCTTTGTTAGGTAGAATTCCCTTATCGTGGGATTTAAAGCCTTTAGGCAAAATTGCGGAATTTAAAAGTGGATACGCTTTTAAATTCGAACAGTTAACGGAAAGTGGTCACAAAATTATTAGAATATCTAATCTTCATAAACCTGATTTTCCTTTCTGGCATTATGAAGGTGCAATTAAAGAAAGTTGGATTGCTAAAAGCGGTGATATATTATTTACTTGGGCTGGAATAGCTACTTCAATAGATTGCATTAAATATGAGGGCGAAAATGCGCTTCTAAATCAACATATTTATAATTTTATATTTAAAAATGATATAATTAAACAGTTTACCTATAAATATCTTCAGTCTTTTCTTCCAAAATTGCGATTAGAAATTGAAGGTGGTGCAGGTCAATTACATTTAACTAAGGACAAAATTCAAGCCATTAACATTCCAATAATGGATGAGTCTGAGATGGTTTTAATAAATGAAAGATTCTCAAAGATGGATGAGCTAATTGATAATACAAATAAAGAACTATTAAAATTAAACTTCCTTAAGAAAGGATTAATGCAAGATTTATTAAGTGGGAAAGTTAAAACAAATAATAATTTTAAAAAGTGATATGATTTTAAGCAACGATAACAAGTACAAAGGCAATGTAGGATCATCTCTTAAACTGGATGAATACACCCATGTAGAAAAACCTTTTATGGAACAATTAAAGGGCTTGGGATGGAACACCGATAAAAACCAGGTGCTGGAGTTGCAAACGCAACAAACTCCTGAAGAAAGTTATCGCACCTCTTTTTCAGAAGTGGTGTTGTTGCCAAAGCTTAAAGAAGCATTGGTTACGATTAATCCTTTCTTAAGTGATGCGCAGATAGATGAAGTCGTGCGTAAAATAACTACGTTTCAAAAAAACAGCCTGATAGAGAACAATCAACAGGTGTTAAATTTTCTGTTAGAAAACACAACGGTTTCTACCAACGAGCAAACCGGCGAACTAAGTCCTACAGTTCGCTTTATTGATTTTGAAAATGTAGAGAATAACATATTCACTGCTATATCTCAGTTTAAAGTTAAAGTCACCGGTACTGATCATCATATCATCCCTGATGTGGTTTTATTTATAAATGGTTTGCCAATAGTGGTTGTCGAAGCCAAATCTGCTAAAGTAAAGGAGCCTATTCCAGAAGCCATAGACCAATTAATGAGATACGCAGAACAACGTAGTGATTCGGGCGAGGGTAACAAAGAACTATTCTATTACAACCAATTTATCATCACTACGTGTCGCACGGAAGCCAAGTTTGGCACAATTACTACTGGTATTGAAAAACATTTTTATCGCTGGACAGATCCTTACCCTAAATCATTAAATGATCTGGAACATGGCACATCAAGTCCCAACGATCAGCAGCGCATGGTGGCAGGCATGTTGGATTTAAGAAACTTGCTTGATATCATCCAGGTATTTACCGTTTTTCAGGTTGACGATAAAGGCAGGAAGATCAAGGTAGTTGGAAGATACCAGCAATTCAGAGCCGTAAAAATAACTGCTAATCGCCTTTTGAAGGGCAGAAACCCATTAGAAAGAGGTGGTATTATTTGGCATACACAAGGTTCGGGTAAATCGCTTACGATGATGTTTTTGGTAAGAGAAATGCGGCTAAAGCCGGCATTACAGTCCTGGAAAATAGTGTTTGTAACAGACCGCACACAATTAGAAGATCAGTTGTCTGAAACCGCTAACAGTATAGGATTCGCAATTAAAGTCGCAAACGTTATCAATCCAAAAACTGTTCCTGACGGTAAGAGCTTAAAAGAGTTATTGCGCAACGATAATTCCGACCTGGTTATGGCTATGATACACAAGTTTCAGGAAAATGGTGATTTAGAGGGCTTACAAATCTTCCCTGAACTCAATCCGAATACTAATCTCTTAATAATGACCGATGAAGCACATCGTTCACAATATTCTTTGCTTGCAGCTAACTTAGACAAAGCTCTGCCAAATGCAACTTCTATAGGTTTTACAGGTACACCAACCGGTAAAACAGAAAAAAAGTACAAAGATTACATTGATAAATACACTATGCGTCAGGCCATAGACGATGGGGTAACCCTAGAAATAGTGTATGAAGGCTTTACGCATAATGCTGAAATTCCTGATAAAAAGGGAATGGATAAGAAATTTGAAGATGTATTCAGCGATTATCAATTAACGGAACGCTTGCAAATTTTAGGCTTTGGCAGTCGGGATGCTTATTTAGAGGCTATTGAAACAATAAGAGATAAAGCTAAAAACATGGTTAAGCATTATGTAGAACAGATCTTTACCGGCGGCTTTAAAGCTCAAATTGTTGCAAATAGCCGAGAGGCAGCTGTTAGATATAAGGTAGCTATTGAAGAAGCCTTAAAAGAAAAAATCGCCGAATTGGAGATCAATAATCCAATGCATGTTAATCTAAATTCGTTAAAGTCTTTAGAAACTGCCGTCGTGATATCAGGTAGTCATAATGATGCAGTGCATATCAAAGCTTTCACAAATGGCGATTATCATAAAAAAAGCATCAAGCGATTTAAATTGCCCTTCGATAAAATTGACGAAGAAGACACAGAACTTAATGGAAATGTAGGAATTATTGTAGTAAACAATATGTTACTCACGGGCTTTGATGCTCCTATTGAGCAAGTAATGTACCTTGATAGAGTTATTGTTGAACATAATTTACTTCAAACCATTGCCCGGGTAAACCGTATTGGCCCGGAAGGTAAGAACAAAGGTTTTGTTGTGGATTATGTTGGCGTAGGCCATCACTTAAAAAGAGCCTTAGATACATATGCACAAAAAGAAATACAAGAGATTATTGATTGCATTTCAAACGATGAAGCAGAATTAAATGAATTAATAAAATCTCACAAAGACATTTGGGACTATTTGAAACAACTGGGCTTAACAGATTTATCGGATAGTGATGCTTTCTTTGATGTGTTTTATGACGAAGACATTAGATTCGAGTATATTAAACTTTACAAAAAACTAACAGCTTGTTTTAACGATGTATTACCTCGTAAAGAAGCCCTGGATTTTTTAAATGACTGGAAAACCTTTACTGAAATAAATGAATTAGCAAATAAGCATTTCAGAGACAGCCGATTTAGCATGAAAGGTATTCCTCCTAAACTGAGAGCTATTGCCGACGAGTTTTTAAAGAGTAAGGGATTAGAGCAGACTGTAGCTCCCATTTCGATTATTGCCGAAGACTTTCAAAAGGGTGTAAATACTAAAAAGAGAGAAAAAACAAAGGCCGCCGAAGTTGAGCATGCAATTCGCCACTATATAGAAATAAACATAGATGAAGATCCAGCATTGTTCGCGTCATTCGCAAAAACATTAGAAGAAATTTTAGAGAATTTTAAAGGTAATTGGAAAGCCATCTATGAAGAGTTAGAAAAGCTTCGCGAGAAAATAAAGAACCGGGAGAAAGAAGAAACCTACGGATTGGACCGTAAAAAACACATGCCTTTTTTTAATTCATTCAAAGAGTATTTATTTGAAAACAGGGAGTTAACAGAAGAAGAGATCGCTCAAAATGTGAATCTAACACAGCATATCTTCAACCTTGTAGCAACAGAAATAAAATTAACTGGCTTCTGGGATAGCACACCCGCTCAATTAAAGCTAAAGGCGGAATTGCAAAAAACGTTGTTGTCCCCTGAATTTAATAAATTACCAAATATCGTAATTAAACGAAGCGAATTAATCTCAAGGATCATGGAGTTAGCTAAAACAAATCATTTTAAAATAATTGCTGAGTAATGCAATTGAAGTACGAAGTAAAATATAGTAAGCGAAAAACACTTAATATCACAGTAGAGCGTGATAGGAAAATTATCGTACGTGCTCCTGAAAATATTTCATTGCAAAAAATAGAGGAAATTTTAGAGTCAAAAAAGCAGTGGTTAAAAGAAAAAATAAATCATGCTCAGAAGTATCCGGTAGCAACTCAAACCAAAGAGTTTATTTCAGGTGAAACGTTGTTGTATTTAGGCAAGAACTATCAACTATTAGTAGTAGATGAAGAAATTGAAGGCATTGAATTTGATCAAAGATTTAAGATTTCTAAAGCTAATCAGCCCAATGCAAATGCCTTATTCAAGAAATGGTATTTAAAACAAGCATTGAAGTTAATAGAACCCCTGGCTGTTAACTACGCAAAAAATTTAGGAGTAATATACAATCAGTTTAAAACTTCGGAAATGAAGTATCGCTGGGGTTCTTGCACACCGGCAAATAATATTATTTTTAATTGGCGAATTATAAAAGCACCAATGTATGTGTTAGAATATTTGGTAGCTCATGAATTGGTTCATTTAATGGAAAACAATCATACACCGCGCTTTTGGAATATACTCTCTATTCAAGTTCCTAACTACATAAAAGCAAAAAAGTGGCTTAAAGAAAATGGTCATTTATTAGAAGTTGATTTTTAAATAAATTATTATGAATATACCCACTCGACTTTCTGTTAAAGTACCTCGGCATGATAAACAATGGAACGGCAAGGTATGCTGTAATGTACCTGAAAATGGATCTTGCATGTTCTTACCAAGGATTAATTCAAATAAGAACACAGAACAAGAAGAAATAATTCTGGAAAATGGATACATGAATTACCAGCAGAAGAATTACCCCTTGTGTTGGAGAGAAAGTAAGCTTTATGGCTGAGTATGATATTTACAAAAAATTAAGTCATTCCTACCGTAATAACGCTCAAAATTCCAAATTTTATGGGCATTACAAGGAAACCAATCTTTGCTATCCTGGGTGTAGCTGTTCGGTTGCCCATATAATTGGACGCTAAAAAATCCGAAGGATAACACCTCTGAAAAAGCTAATGAATTTAATATTTTGGATTAGCAACGCTGATCCTGAAAATTTATTGCCTATGCAAAACCCCCTTTGCTATCGCAAAATTTTATTTTTTGTTTTCTCTTGCGAGCTCAAGCGAGCTTGGCTCACTCTAAAAAACAAAAAAACCCGCCAAAGGCGGGTTTTGCTTGAGGTCCCGAGCGGATTCGAACCGCTGTAGCAGCTTTTGCAGAGCTGAGCCTAGCCACTCGGCCACAGGACCATTTTGTTTTTAAGAGTTCTCTCTCTGAGCCTAGCCTCCCGATAGCTATCGGGACGGCCACAGGACCATTTTGAAATTAAAAATGAAAAATTATAAATTAAAAATGAAGCTTAATTCAACATTTAAAATTTATCATTTAACATTTCCAAAGATCGGGTAGCAAAAATAAGATTTTTTTAGCAATTTGGTAGAATTATTATCAAAATTATGCAGATTTCTTCCAAACTACCCAACGTAGGCACCACCATATTTACCGTCATGAGCGGTCTGGCCAAAGAGCACAACGCCATTAACCTGTCGCAGGGTTTCCCTGATTTTGGCTGCGACCCTAAATTACTAGAACTGGCACAAAAACACATGCAGGCCGGCTTTAATCAGTACGCCCCAATGCCCGGTATTATTCAGTTACGTGAATGTATCTCTAAAATAATAAGCGATTGCTATTCATACAATTATCATCCCGATACTGAAATTACCGTTACAGCCGGTGCTACGCAGGCTATTTATACCGCCATTGCCGCTTTTATAAATGCGGGCGACGAAGTAATTGTGTTTGAGCCTGCTTACGATTGTTACATTCCCGCCATTGAGTTGCATGGTGCCAAAGCGGTTACCTCGCAATTAGATCCGCTTAATTTTTCCATCAACTGGCACGATGTAAGATCAAAAATAAACGAACGAACAAAAATGATCGTCATCAATTCACCGCACAACCCAAGTGGTGCAGTTATAAACGCAAACGATCTTTTAGAATTGGAAAAAATTGTTGCCGGAAAAAATATAATGGTGTTAAGTGATGAAGTATACGAACACATGGTGTTTGACGGGCAACTGCACCAAAGCGTTGCAAGAAATAAAAGCCTGGCTGCGCAATCCATCATTGTTTCTTCTTTCGGAAAAACAGTACATACCACCGGTTGGAAAATAGGCTATGTAGCCGCGCCAAAAGAATTAATGGCAGAGTTCAGAAAAGTACACCAGTTTTTGGTGTTCGCCGTTAACCATCCTTTTCAACTAGCCTTAGCTGATTTTTTATCTGATCAAAAAAATTATTCTGAGCTAAAACACTTTTACCAAAACAAGCGCGATCTGTTTTTAAAGCTGACTAAACATTCAAAATTGAAGCCTTTAAAAACAAGCGGTACTTATTTTCAGTTAATGAGTTATAAAACTATCAGCGAAGAAGCTGATACTGATTTTGCCATACGTTTAACCAAAGAAAAAAAGCTGGCCACTATTCCCCTCTCTGTTTTTTATACCAATAAATACGATAATAAAGTGTTGCGTTTTTGTTTCGCCAAAAAAGACGAAACCTTAAAGCAGGCCGCAGAAGTGATCAATAGCTTGTAGAAAGTACTTAAGTGCTTGGCTCCTGCTCTGCACAAGGGGCCATACCCTATACTAAAGGCGTACATGTCCTATACCAAGGCGTGGGATGTCCTATACTAAAGCCTGGCTAAAGCCTGCTAAAATTCTATACCAACCGCCCCTTATTGTTAATTGAATCGCTGCTTTGTGCATTTCACTCAGCGCCGGTAACATTCATAATAACTGCCTGTAACACTATCACTCATTTTAACAGCTTCCTGGCTTTTACCCACACTATCTTTACAAAAAAAAACACACCGTTCTTTAATTTACACTAATGTAAAATCGCTATAGCTTTTTTCTCAGCATTATGTAATGGTTGACTGATGGTCTCAAAAAAAATCTGTGAGATTTTAGTTTAAAATTTCTGATGGTTTAATTTGTGGATTGGCACACACAGAGATGCGCATTTTTTATTTTGCGCTAAAATTCGAGTTTACGAAACGTAGCAAGAAAAGCTGTTTGAGCCGAAGGCGAGTTTTTTTCTTGCAGTGCAGTAAACGTAGAATTTAAGCAAAATAAAAGCAGCGCGCTTTTCTTTGTAACTTTCTTTTCTAAAAAGAAAGTTTAGAAAAAGATTTTGAACGAAAAGTGACGACAGAAATTATTGAACAAAAAAAGGACATTTGAAATTAAATTAAACTAAAAAATAAAACATATGGCTAAACAAGTCGGACCATTTTTTATCTCAGGCACCATACAAGGTATTAGCTTTTACAAAAGCGCTAATACCTGGCTGGCACGTCGTGCCGGCGGCCCATCCAAAAAACAAATTCAAACCTCGCCTAACTTTGAGCGTACGCGGTATAACCTGTCGGAGTTTGCCGCCTGCTCCGCTAACGGTGCTTTTATGCGCAGGTTCATGGCCCGCAGCTTTAAGTTTAACGATAGCTGCATGTACCGGCGCTTTACAAAACTGTTAACACAAATAAAAAACTATGATACCGTATCGCCCTATGGCCAGCGCTGCATTGCCAAAGCCTTGCAAAGCAAAGCAGCCAAACAGCTTTTCTGCAGCTTTAATTTTAATAAGGTGGCATTACAACAGGTAGTACACATCTTGCCAACCATAAACCAGCAACAGCAAATTTGTTTTGCGCCCAACAGTGTTGTGCTGCCACCCGGTGCCAACAAGGTTATAATAACAGCCTCGCAAATACAGTTTAATTTTACTAACAAACAGGCTACGGGCTATGAATATGCGGCGCTAACGCTTGACAAAAATAACTGCGCGCAGCAATTGCGCTTAACACCCCTGCAAATTAATACTGCTAAAAAAGCAATGGCATTTTATTTTTTGCAGCTCCGTTTTTTTTGTAACGAACTGCCCTTTGCCAATGGCAATAATGATGTGCTGGCCTGCATCGCTATCGATCCGCCTTCCGCTAAAGTCGTGCAGCCTGGCCTGGCATCCGCTTACCGCTTGCCGTTTGCCATAGCGCGTCAACAGGCAAATACAGGCAGGCGTACAAAAACGTTCAAAATAAATTATCAAAAAGCAGGGCTGTTCCGGGGTGATTCTTCCTGACCAAATAAACGATGGTAAACAAACTAATTTCTGTCAACAACTATTTTTTTACTCAAAACAATGGTACCCTCTTTATAAAAATTAATAAAGTAAATACCGTTTGCCAGGTGCTGTAAATTAATATGAGTGCTGACTGCTGTTAATTCTCCTTTTTGTTTTAATTCGCCAACAACATTAATAAACTCATAATTTATTTTTGCATAGGCACTTTGTTCTACAGTAACGGATAAATGGTCGGCAGCCGGGTTTGGAAAAATATCAAAACTGCTTTTTTCTTTTTCACTTATGTTCATCACCAAATTAGTACAACCGCCATTTGTAAGCACGGTGTGATTACTTACCGAAAGTGAATGCGATGGGCTTGCAAAGCACAGCAAGTAACTCCAGCTTTCAAAAAAGCTTGATCTAACCGGGCTGAATGGATCTATGGAAGAGCCTATGCCTTCGGTAAAAGAAACGGTTGTTGACGAGTTTACTATAAAATTAGAGGTACCTAAAAAACGCTTATGATATTTTCCTGAAAACAAAATTGAATCAATGGCGTTTATTTTAAATTTTGCCGGCATGTTTGGTGGCATATATGGATTGGTATAGTACATGGTATCACCCAACACTTTATTAAAATCGTATAAAATTTTATTTGCCGGTGGAACATAGTTAGCAGTTAAAGTGGTGGTAAAGTATACGCGTTTATTAATACTGTCGTTATACAAATAACCTAATAGTATATTATTGCCATTGGTGGGGTTAAGTACCGGCGGCATAGTATAGCAATAGCCGGCGCTGGCCGGATGCCAGTACTTAGTATAATTATAAAAAACCTTTAGCCATATATTGCCATTGTTAAGCTCATACCCTTTTATAAAGTACTTATCGTTTTCAAGTGTATAACAATTGGTTTGTACCTTTTGTGCATACTCAGTACCCCAAACGGTGGTCGAATCAAAAAGCCTGTATTTTTGAGAATAGCCGGCAATTGAAACAAGCGCTAAAAGTGATACAATAATGATCTTTTTCATCTATCTAAGATACAAAAAGCAGATCACTTCAGCAATTCTGCCTGCGAATAATATTTTCCGTTTAGCAGCGTGCCTTCTACCTGCTTAATGTTTTCAATATTCTCTAAAGGGTTGGCATTTAATAATAACAGGTTGGCCTTTTTTCCTACCTCTACACTGCCCCACAATTTTTGCTGCTTAAAATAAACAGCGGCATTATAAGTTGCGCATTTTAATATTTGATAATTGCTTAAGCCGGCATCTTTATACAATTTCATTTCTTCATACATACCAAAGCCCGGCACATTAAAAATACCGTCATCGGGGCTTAACAATACAAGCACACCTGCATCAACAGCTTGTTTAAAGATAGTGTTGAATTTTGCAAATTGCGTTTGGTACATATCCAGGTATTTAATTTTGTAATCCTCTTTTAATTGTGCTTTGGTAGAGGCAATTGCTTCGTTATACTCTTTCAACCATTGCGCTTTTACTTTTTTAGAAACATAATTCATCCCGTTTCTTTCCATCAACGTTTTTTCAGGAAATTCGAAAGAATAAATATGATAGAAGGATAGCGTTGGACAAAATGCCGTGTTTTTTGCTTTCATATTATCCAATGCAGTTTTAAAATTTACCGAATCTCTTTTATAAGAGGATAATAAGGGTTGATAATGTTCTGCGGAAGCAAAACCGGCATCTGTTGCTTTTTCTAAACCCATTTTACCATAGGCGTGGCCTGCCAATACCATTTCATTTCGCTTACAGCTCTCGGCCATGTAATTAAAATTTGTTTCGTTAAGGCCACCAAGGTATTTTACAAAATCATATTTCTTTGTTTTTGCATAAAGTAAAACTCTTTCAATACTATCTTTTGTTAGCAAAGAATCGTTTGAAGGAAAAACGTAAGACACAAAAATTTCAGGAGCTATCTTTTTACCTAAACTTATACTGTCTCTTAATGGTAACTCAGAAGCTTTGCCGCGCATACTTCTTAAAGTTGTTACGCCGGCTGCCAAATTTAATTTTAAATACTCCTGTAATTGTATTGGATCATCTTTACCGGGAAAGTGCGCGTGCATATCTACCAAACCGGGTATTAAAAATTTACCCGTACAATCCATAATAGTATAGCCCTTCATTATTTGCTTGGTGCCGTAAGCTTCTATTTTCTGGATCTTTCCGGCACTTATATAAACATTGCAATTGGTAATGGCCACCTCATGGTTAACAGGAATAACCGTTACATTTTTAAGAATAAGATTTTGCGAAAAAATAATTTTCGATATAAAAAGAAAAATAAATAATAAACGCATAGGCTTTGTTTAAGTATACAATATAAATGTTTAATTTTTTTAAAAATAATCCATTAGTATAAATTAACACAATAAAAAAAGCCCGCTACTAAGCGGGCTGTAAATTATTTAAAACATTTAAATACTAATTATTCAATAGTACCCGGATTTTGTTTTGCGCGATTTTTATATTTCACTAAATAAATAGTCCAATACGCTAACATACCAATTACAAATAAAGAGATAATAACATTCGGACCATGGCCTAAATATCTCATTCCTGCAAATATCTTGTATGAGATTTTACCAATTCCTTCAAAAATGTCTGTCCATGTAACCATTAAGCTTGTCATATCTTTTAAATTTGTAAGTTTACCGAACAAAAATAGGAATAATTTAGAAATAAAAAAATTGTGTTTGCAGGCTTTTTAAATAAGGGTATAAGGGGGAGTTTAGTACTGTTGTCGGTTATTTTTGTGGCCTCGGCCATTTTGTTGTATTTAGCACCTAAAAGCCTGGAATTCAATAATTACCCTAATCTTTTTTACAATTATTTTTCTCAAAAAGTACCAAACCGTTTGGTAATTATTTTACTTAATTTTCTATTTATTGGCCTTGGTGTTGTATTGATCAGTTTAATTGCTGTTAAGCAGGAGGTAACCGAAAAGCTAAATTATTTTCCGGTATTTATTTATTTGCTTTTAAGCATTGTATGCATCAATCCGCAACAAATAACACCGCAGATCTTTACAAACGTTTTTGTACTTTATTCTATTTATAAATTACTGGGTACTTACAGAGAGGAAAATGTACTGAATCATTTATTTGAAGCCGCATTTTGGTTAAGCATTTCTGCTTACATCACCATTTCGAGCGTTATTAGTTTTCCTTTATTTTTTATTGTGCTTTTAATTTTAAGGCCATTTTATTGGCGCGATTGGGCAGTGGCAATACTTGGCTTTGTTGCACCCATCCTTATGTGCGAAGGCATTGCGTACCTGAGTGATTTTAGCCAATGGTATTTATTTAAATCGGTAGGTTTGTTTTTGCAATTTTTAAAACCACCCTCATTTAGTGAATACTATTTACCATTAATGGCCTTTTTAGTGATCACTTTATTAATCGCCATTTTTCAAAGCTTTGTTTACGGCTTTGGCAATACCGTAAAAAAGCAGCGTACAAAAACCATTCTGTTCTGGTTCATTTTCTTTTCTACTTTTGGTTTTTTCTCGGGCGGTGCAAACAGCTCAAGTGTTATACTCACTTACGCGTTTCCCTTATCATTTTTTATTGGTGATTTTTTATATGGCATGAAGCAAATAAAAATTGCCAATACCATTCTTGTTTTCTTTATTTTGTGTGCTATAATTATCTTTTTAGGAGAGTATAATGCTATTTAACCCCTACTCCACTTATCTTTTAAAGCACATCCATTCAACATCTAAACAAGCCTCATCAATAGTTGCAATTTTAATTTTTGATCAAAAAGCGATCGTGCATTAAACAAAAAAGCCTTTGAATTTCTCAAAGGCTTTTTTGTTATGTCTAAAAAAATCAGAGTTTATTTAACGCAGTCTCCATTCGTTTTAAAACCTCATCTTTTCCAATCAAAGCCAGCATATCAAACAGCTGCGGGCCACCCGCTACACCGGTTGTAAGCACGCGCAACAATTGCATATCAATTTTACCGGCTTCTTTTACCAATGCTTCAAATGTATCATGAAGCACGGTTGCATTCCACTCACTCACATTTTTAAAAGTATCTAATACCTTTTTGAACAATTCTTTGTTTTGCTCATTCCATTTTTTGGCAATTACTTTTTCATCATAGCTCGTTGGTGCTTCAAAAACATATTTACCATGATCCCAAAACTCATGAACAAACTGCACTTTTTCTTTTACCAGCTTACAAAAGTCTATCATAAAGGCATCATCTTTCTCATACCCTTTTTCTTTTAAAAGGGGTTTAAATGCTTTTGCAAGATCGGCATCTGATTGTTTACGCAAATATTGTTGATTGAACCATTTCGCTTTTTCAGGATCAAATTTAGCACCACTTTTATTTACACGTTCAAACGAAAACAATTCCGCCAGTTCTGCAACAGAAAAAATTTCTTCATTGTTCCCCGGATTCCAACCCAATAAAGCCAAAATATTTACAAATGCTTCCGGATAGTATCCGCTTTCTTTATATCCAATGTACGGCGAAGCTTCACGAGGATCTTGCCAACTTAACGGAAATACAGGAAAGCGTGCTTCACGCTTGCTTATTTTTCCATTTCCGTCAGGATTCAATATTAATGGTAAATGCGCCAGTTTTGGCATCTCATTTTCCAAACCTAAATAACGGTAAATTAAAATATGGGCCGGCGCGCTTGGCAACCACTCTTCACCACGCACCGCGTGAGAAATTTCCATTTCAATATCATCTACAATATGTGCCAAATGGTAAGTTGGCATGCCATCACTTTTTAATAATACTTTATCATCTACCTGCGCAGAGTTAACGGTTACCCAACCACGAATAATATCATTAAAACGAATTTCTTCATTACGCGGTACTTTTAAACGCACTACATATTTTGCACCCTCTGCTAATAATTTTTTTACCTCATCTTCACCTAAGGTAATTGAGTTACGCATGTTTTGACGCGTTACAGCATTATATTGTGGAGCTACAACTTTAGCCGCTTCCAAACGTTTGCGCATATCGTTCAATTCTTCTTCGGTATCAAAAGCGTAATAGGCGTGTCCGCTCTCAATTAATTTATCTGCATATTTTTTATAAGTGCCCAACTCCTTGCGTTCACTTTGGCGATAAGGTTTATGTTTTCCATCACCAAAACCAACACCCTCGTTAGGCTCAATGCCACACCATTTTAATGCTTCAACAATATATTCTTCTGCACCTTTTACAAAACGGGTTTGATCGGTATCTTCTATACGCAAAATAAAATCGCCGCCATGTTTTTTGGCAAATAAATAATTAAATAATGCAGTACGCACACCGCCCATATGCAAGCCTCCTGTTGGGCTCGGGGCAAATCTAACTCTTACTCTTTTTTCCATAAGACTGCAAAGATAAGTTTTTTTGTTGTTTTAATACTGTAAAAGCATTAGTTTTAAGCATCAGGTTTTTGCTTAAATATTTAGTGTTTTTTTTAATGCTTTGCCACACGTTTGCTGTGGCTCAGGCCGATAGCGCTGGTAGCGCCGGTATTATTCTCAGGTCAGACATTAACGACAGCATTAAGGTTTCAAAAGTAGAGGCAATGATAGGCCGTGATGGCGGAAATCTTGAAGACAAACTAAGCATGTGCAAACAGCTGCAGGATTATGCAGAAGAAAAAAACAGTCGTAAAATTTTAGCGCGTGCATATTGCTTGTATGGTACTACTTATTACGATTTTTCGCAATACGATAAGGCCGTTATATTTTTATATAAAAGTTTACCCATTGCTGAGGAGTTAAAAATGGAGCTCGTTCAGTCGAGAATATACAATTACCTCGGCATTATTAACTCAGACCAGGGCAATAGCAAAAAAGCAATTTATTATTTCAGAAAAACATATAGCATTGCTGTTAAGCTAGACGACAAATCGCAGCAGTTTACATCTGCTAATAACCTGGGCGTTGATTACAACAATATTGGTGTACCAACATTAGGTATTTACTATATCTCCAAATGCGAACTGCTCGCAAAAAAATATAAAGTAATCAAATATTTACCATCCCTATATGGCAATAAGATGGATAGTTATATGTTGATGAATGATAAAAAGAAAGCTAAAGAACAGTTAGACTCCATCAATAAATATTTTAAGTTAACCGATCAGGGAAGAGAAGAACAACTTTCGCTGAACTTTTTTTCGGCACAATATTATGCGTTTGTAGATGAAGATAAAACTGCAATTCCATTTTTGGAAAAGAACATTACCCTAATTTTACCAACCGAATTACAGGAATACCGTAAAAATTATAAAATACTAACTCAATGCTACAAAGCCATTGGTGATTATAAAAACTCTTACCAAACACTTATAAAATATCACGAATACTCTGATAGTCTTGTAAATTCAGAACAAATACAAAAAGCCACCGAAATAGAAAGCACTTACAAAAATTTTAAAACCGAAAAAGAATTAGAGATCCAAAAATTAAACAACATTAATAAATCGTTACAGCTAAAACGCAATAAAGCCTTTTTAATTTTGGTAAGCTGCCTTTCATTGCTATTAATAGGCGGCATCTTTTTCTTTTATAAATTGTTTAGGGATAAGCGTAAAGCCAATCACTTATTAGAGGAACAAAAATCAGAGATCACACATCAGAAAAAAGAAATTTTAGACAGTATTTATTATTCCAAAAGAATACAAGGTGGAATATTGCCAACCGAAAATGAATTGAATCAAAAAGTGGGTGAACATTTTGTTTTATATAAACCAAAAGATATTGTGAGTGGTGATTTTTACTGGGCAAGTAAAAAAGCTGACGATTCATTTTTAATAGCCTGTTGCGACTGTACAGGGCATGGGGTTCCCGGAGCTTTTATGAGTTTGGTGGCTTATTCCTTATTAAATAAAATAGATGAAAGTGCACAACATAAAGATCCATCGGACATCTTAAATTATTTAAATATCGAATTACCTAAGTTTTTCAAGAAAGAAGATCCAACCCAGCAAATAAAAGATGGCATGGACATGAGCCTTGTAGAAATAGATCGCAAAAATTTAAAATTAAATTATAGCGGTGCCAACAATAGCATCTATTTAATTCGCGACAAAGTATTGCAGGTAATAAAAGCGGATAAGCAACCCATAAGCGCAGATAAAGATCTGCACCGTATTATTTTTAAGAATACAGAAATAGAATTGAAGAAGAATGACCTTGTAGTAATGTTTACGGATGGTTATGCTGATCAGTTTGGTGGACCAACAGCAAAAGTAAAAGGCAATTTATTCAGGCAGGGAAAAAAATTCATGTATAAACGTTTGGAAGAATTGTTGGTGAATAATTCTGAAAATAATTTAAATGCATTAAAACAAGAATTAGAAAAAGCACACATAGAATGGCGTGGAGACCTTGAGCAAATAGATGATGTGTGCCTGATAGGAATTAGGATATAAAAACAATCGTCATTGCGAGCGATAGCGAAGCAATCTCAAACAAGCACAGATTGCTTCGTCACTTTTTGCTTCAACGCAAAAAATCTTCGCAATGACGGATATAAAACAAAATTATTAATGGCAGATAAAGATTTTTTTAATATGGTTTACCAGGTGGTGCGTTTAATACCAAAAGGCCGCGTAACCAGCTACGGTGCTATTGCCGCTTACCTTGGCGCAAAATCATCATCCCGTGTTGTTGGTTACGCTATGAATGGCGCGCACCGTGTAAAACCAAAAGTACCTGCTCACCGTGTGGTAAATAGAAATGGCATGTTAACCGGTAAACATCATTTTGAAACACCTTTTCAGATGCAGGAATTATTAGAGAAAGAAAAAATTAAAGTGAAGGATGATAAAGTAGTTGATTTTAAAAAATTGTATTGGGATCCGTTTGAGGAATTAAAACTTTAAGGGATAAAAGATTCAAGACGCAAGACTAAAGATAAGTCTTCGGACTTCCGACTAAAATCTAGCGGCTTCCGACTGATAAATAAACCGCTCCCCCAACACTATCGCTCTTCGCACCGGTTACAGGACTCAAGGTATTTATCTTTTCATTTAAACGCAAGTAACCTAAAAAAGCAAAGATCAGTGCTTCTTTAAAATTAACGGTTTGCGCATCGGGAATAATTAGTTCGCAATTTACTTCCTCACTAATTAACTCCATTAAATATTTATTGTGAGCGCCTCCGCCGGTTACCAAAACATTTTTAATTTTATTTTTATTTAGATCATTGGCAATCATCTGCGCCACATGCTCGGTTGCTGTTGCTAACAAATTATTTATTTCTAACCTGCTCTTTTCAATGCGTTTTAAAATGTTCTCGCCAAACCATTCCCTGCCAATAGATTTTGCACCTGTTTTAGAATAATATTCCAACGCATTTAATTCTTTTAAAAGCTTTTTATTTACTTTTCCTGAGCGTGCAATTTTACCATCTTTATCATAAGGCTTTCCTGTTTTCTCAGCCAAAAAATTTAAAAACATGTTGGCTTCGCAAATATCATAAGCAATACGTTTGCCTTTTTTATCAAAAGAAATGTTTGCAATGCCGCCAATATTTAAGCAGGCATCATAATCACCAAACAATAATTTATCACCAATTGGCACTAAAGGCGCTCCTTGTCCGCCATTAGCAACATCTAAACTTCTAAGATCACAAACCGTTGTAATTTTTGTTATCGCCGCAATACTTGCCCCACTCCCAATTTGCGAAGTAAACCCAAGATCAGGTTTATGAAAAACGGTATGGCCGTGAGAAGAAATGGCTTTTGGCTTTTTGTTTGTTTTCTTTAAAAATCTGTTGATCTCTTCCCCAATTAATTTGCCGTACGAAGCATTTACCGAAACATATTGCAAAGCCTTTAAATTATGGGCATTTTTTAAAGTGCTGGCGCATAATTTAGTATAGGCAACCGTTTCTGCTTTTACTATTTTGTACCTGTATTTACCGTTCCTGTTCTCAAATTCGCACAAAGCAAGGTCGAGCCCATCCAGCGAGGTGCCGCTCATTACCCCTAAAATGCTCATTTTATGTGAATTTCCGGTGGTCAAATTTTTATTGTTTTATAGGTGAAATCATATATATTTGCAAGGTTACAAAAAATAGTATAAACCTTAAAACATAAATATAATGCATTTTGAGTTATCTGAAGAGCACTTAATGATCCAGAAAGCGGCGCGTGAGTTTGCACAAAACGAATTAAAACCGGGAGTAATTGAGCGCGATGAGCAGCAAAAATTTCCAACCGAGCAAATTAAAAAAATGGGCGAGCTTGGATTTTTAGGTATGATGGTTGATCCTAAATACGGCGGCGGCGGCATGGATGCTGTTTCTTATGTTTTAGCAATGGAAGAAATTTCTAAAGTAGATGCATCTTGCAGCGTGGTTATGAGTGTAAACAACTCACTGGTTTGCTGGGGACTTGAAATGTTTGGAACCGAAGAACAAAAACAAAAATATTTAGTGCCTTTGGCTAAAGGCGAAATAATCGGTGCATTCTGTTTATCAGAACCTGAGGCCGGCAGCGATGCAACTTCTCAAAGAACAACAGCAATTGATAAAGGCGATCATTATTTATTAAACGGTACAAAAAACTGGATCACCAATGGTAACAGTGCCTCTGTTTATTTAGTGATTGCACAAACCAATGTAGAAGCCGGTCACCGTGGCATTAACGCTTTAATTGTAGAAAAAGGAATGCCCGGCTTTACAGTTGGCCCAAAAGAAAATAAAATGGGTATCCGCGCAAGTGATACACATTCGTTAATGTTTACAGATGTAAAAGTGCCAAAAGCAAACCGTATTGGTGAAGATGGTTTTGGATTTAAATTCGCTATGAAAACATTAAGCGGTGGTCGTATTGGTATTGCTTCGCAGGCATTAGGCATTGCAAGCGGTGCTTACGAATTAGCCCTAGCTTATTCAAAAGAGCGTAAAGCATTTGGTAAAGAAATTTGCAACCACCAGATCATTCAGTTTAAACTGGCAGATATGGCAACGCGTATTGAAGCGTCACGTTTATTGATCTACCGTTCGGCTTGGTTAAAAGATAACCATTTGCCAATGGATAAAGAAAGCGCTATGGCAAAAGTATTTGCAAGCGAAACCGCTATGTGGACAACTACAGAAGCTGTTCAGATACACGGTGGTTACGGTTATGTAAAAGAGTACCATGTTGAGCGTTTAATGCGCGATGCAAAAATTACGCAGATCTATGAAGGCACAAGCGAAGTACAACGTATTGTAATTTCGAGACAAGTATTAGCTTAATTATATTTTACCTTTTCTATTAAGCCTCTTTATTAATTTAAGGAGGCTTTTTTATTTCTACCCCACAAAAAATACCTCTTTTTAGGTATTGTATAGACTGAGTCTAAATAAGATTTTTGTTCACGTTAAAATTCAAAAACACAAACATGAAAAAAAGTATTTACTTACCGGCTATTGCTTTAGTTGCCATTGCATCATTTAGCAGCTGTAAAAAGAAAACAACAGAACCCGAACCGGAACCAACGCCTGCAAATCCAACACCTGCAACTCCGTCGTATACAATACCAACTACATACAATTATACTAACACTGCAACAGGTATTACAACTGCAACAAATTGCATTGCCATGTTAGGCGAGATCACTACTTATTTAAGATCAACCCATACTACAACTGCTGCAACACAGCCAACTATCAGCGCGCAAAAATTAAAAGATATGTACGCTAATACCGGCAGCCAGTTTACACTTACCGCATTAAACTCAAGCACTATCAGCTTAAAAGCAAAATCAGGTACTGCACTTAATTTTCCAACTTTACAGGATGCAAATTTTGACGATGCTCAACCTGCAAGTATTACCTCTGCTGCAAACCCAACAGTGTCAACAGCTTCAAACGGTGTAAAAGGAAAATTGGTTTCGCCTGCAAGAGCAATTTTAGTAGATGCTAATGGCTTTGAATACAAAGAGTACGCTGAAAAAGGTGTGATGGGTGCTGTATTTTATTACCAGGCAACAACTATTTTAGCAAATATTGGTTCATTGAGTACTACTGCTGCACAAGAACAAGCATGGGATGAAGCGTTTGGTTACTTTGGTGTACCAACCGATTTTCCTACAAACTTAACAGGCTTAAAAAACTGGGGCAGCTACTGTAATTCAGTTAACGTTGCTATTGGTTCAAACTCTTTAATTATGAATGCCTTCTTAAAAGGCCGTGCTGCTATTATCAATAACGATGCTACAGGACGTGATGAAGCGCGTAATGCTGTTATTGCCAACTGGGAAAAAGTGGCTGCTGCAAAATGTATCAGCTATTTAAAAGGTGCAAAAAACAATTTATCTGATCAGGCAACTTTACACCACAATTTATCTGAAGGTTATGGTTTTGTTGTAGCGTTTCAATACAACCCAAACAAAACAATCTCTCAAACAGACATTAACACATTATTAGGTTATTTTGGAACGAACCTTTACAACTTGCAAACTGCAAATTTAGATCTTGCAATTGCAAAACTAGAATCGGTTTTTGGTTTAAATGCTTCACTTATTCCTTAATTTATAAATATAATTCCAAGCTTAAAAGCACCGATCTTTCGGTGCTTTTTTCATTTTTAAGAATTTGTTAAATTATTGATAACCAATTAATTTCCCTATACAAATACCATATTTGAGGTATTGATGCAAAACGCTATTAATCGCACCTTTGCATACTATCAAAAAAGCAATGAAATTAAGGGGTCTTATATTTATATTAAGCGTTGGTTTAATAACACTGGTTTTTATTGCCTGTAAAAAGAAAGCGAAGGACAAAGAAGAAGAAGAAGAAGAAACTACGTTTGACAAACCTGCAATGTTAACCAACTATGCAGATAATCTGATCATTCCGAATTTTCAATCTTTTAAATCTTCCATCGATTCTTTGGTAATTTCTTTTAATGCCTTTGCTCAAAATAAAAACGTTACAACTCTTACTACTCTTCGCCAAAAATACATTGTAGCATCTGCAAAATTTCAACACGTTTCTACATTTGAATTTGGACCATCAGAATCGGAGATCGTTCGTTCTAATTTTAATACCTATCCAACAAATACTGTTACCATAAATTCTAATATCAATTCAGGAAGCTACAATCTTGGAACCGTTAGTAACCTGGATGCAAAAGGTTTTCCGGCTTTAGATTATTTATTTTTTGGAAAGAACGAAACAGATGCTTCACTAATTGCTTTGTTTGATACCGATCCAAAAGCAACTAATCGCGTTGCCTATGTAAATGCCTGCTTAAATGAAATGCAAACTAAAACAAATGCGATCGTTAATGGCTGGAATAATAGTTACCGCGGCACATTTATCGGTTCAACAGGTTCGCAGATCGGTAGCTCGTTAGGTTTATTGGTAAATCAATTAGATTTTGAAATTGATCTTTTAAAGAATGCAAAAATTGGTATTCCATTAGGAAAAAAATCTTTAGGTGTTACGCTTCCCGAAAAATGCGAAGCGTTTTATGCAAATAATATCTCCGTTAAATTGGCTAAAGAATGTCTTGCAAATATTGAAGATGTTTATCTTGGCCGCTCAGCATCAGGTGTTGATGGTAAAGGATTAGATGATCTTTTGGAAGACCTGGAAGCAAAACACGGTACAGAATCATTAAACACAGCTATTAAAAATCAGTTTGCTATTGCTAAATCAAAACTCAATCTTGTTGCTGAACCTTTATCTGCGTCGGTTAACAATGCAACTTCAACTGTTGATGCCGCTTATTTAGAAATGGTAAAATTATTAGTGTTATTAAAAACAGATACGCCATCAGCATTAGGCATTGTTATTACTTACCAAGACGGAGACGGTGATTAACCAAATCAGATCATATTTTTTAAAACCTGTACATCTTGCACCATTGGCCGTTTTTAGAATGGCCTTTGGCTTTTTAATGCTGGCCTCTGTTTTACGCTTTATAGCTAAAGGCTGGGTATACACTATGTATGTTAAACCAAAATTATTCTTTCCGTATTTTGGTTTTGAATGGGTAAAGCCCTTTGGCGAAACCGGCATGTATATTTTATTTATTGCCCTGGCCATTGCTGCTTTATTTATTGCTTTAGGATTTTTATACAGAATATCTGCTACCTTTTTTTTTCTTGCATTTACGTACGTTGAACTTATTGATAAGACAAATTATTTAAATCATTATTATTTTATAAGTATAGCAAGTTTTCTTATTATTTTTTTACCGGCACACCGTTATTTTTCAGTTGATGCCGCACTCAATAAAAAAACAGGGGCTACTTACGCACCAAATTATTTTATACTCATCATTAAATTCCAGGTATTTATTGTTTACTTTTTTGCGGGCCTTGCCAAAATAAATTCAGACTGGTTGCTGAATGCACAACCGCTCAAGATCTGGCTACCGGCACACAGCGAAATGCCATTGATTGGCACCCTTTTAACGAAAGAATGGATTGCCTATTTCTTTAGCTGGTTTGGCTGCGTTTATGACCTTGCCATTCCTTTCTTTTTATTTATCCCGAGATTTGTAAGACCTGCTTATTTTTTTGTAATTGTATTTCACTTAGCTACATCACTGTTTTTTAATATTGGCATGTTTCCCTACATCATGATTTGCCTTACTACTATTTTTTTTACAGAAAACTTTCACATCAGGATCATTCAGGTTTTACGATCTATTACAAAAAGTAGGGCCAAAGATGAGAAGATCGTTTTTTCCCCTTCTACAAAAACCTTAAAGGCATTTTCAGTTTTATTTATCATCCACTTCACCATTCAATTGATCCTGCCTTTTCGCTACGTGATGTATCCGGGTAATTTATTCTGGACAGAACAGGGTTATCGTTTTTCGTGGCGCGTTATGCTTATGGAAAAAGCAGGCACCGCTTTCTTTTATGTGCACGACAGAACAACGAATGGAGAAATTGAAGTGGACAACAAAAAATATTTAACCTACATGCAGGAAAAAATGATGGCCACACAGCCCGATATGATGATAGATTACGCTAAATTTTTAAAAGCAGAATTTATAAAACAAGGTTTAAAAGATCCTATCATTCGTGCACAAAGTTATGTAACCCTTAACGGCAATGGTTCACGTGAGTTTATCGATCCGCAAGTGGATCTAAGCATTCAAAGCAATTCATTTTTAAAAAATAAAGGCTGGGTAAAAAAATATTGATCTTTTATGCGCGTACTTTTACTTTACATATTTTTATTTTCAGCTTGTTTTATTTTTTCACAAAACGATTCATTAAGAATTGATTCATTAAAGAAAAAAAATAAAAATATTGAGCTTGGAGAAATAGAGATCGTTGCCGAAAAAGATAATTCATTTGGTATCTCGCGCCTAAATAATGTAGAAGGCACAACCATCTATGCAGGTAAAAAAACAGAAGCCATCTATTTACAAGATCTCAATGCAAACCTTGCTGCAAACAATAGCCGCCAGGTATTTTCAAAAATTGCCGGCATAAATATTTTTGAGAACGATGGATCAGGGGCTACCATTGGTATTGGCGGCAGAGGTTTAAATCCTAACCGCATCTCTAACTTTAATACACGCCAAAATGGTTACGACATTTCTGCAGATGCTTTAGGTTATCCTGAAAGTTATTATACCCCACCCACCGAAGCAATTGAACGCATTGAAATTTTACGCGGTGCAGCTGGTTTACAATTTGGCACACAATTTGGCGGCATGATCAATTACAAATTTGCCGAAGCGCCTTCCAATAAAAAATTTGCCACAAAATTTCGTCAAACAGGTGGCTCGTTTGGGTTTGTAAATTCATTCAATCAAATTGGTGGCACTATAAAAAAATTATCCTACAACACATTTTATCAATACAAACAATACAATGGCTGGCGCGAACGTTCACAGTTACACAGCCACACTGCCTTTGCAAGTTTAAAATATCAATTCAGCGAACGTTTTTATATTAAAGGCGAATACACTTTTCTTTCTTATCTGGCGCAACAGCCCGGTGGCTTAACCGATAAACAATTTGAAAAAGATCCAACAACTGTTACCCGTTACAGAAATTGGTTTAAAGTAAACTGGAATTTATTTTCATTAAGTGCAGATTATAAACTTTCTGATCGCTCAAGATTTAATTTTTTATTTTTTGGATTAAATGCCGGTCGCGATGCCTTAGGTAATTTAGGAAGAATTGACAGAGCGGACGATACGGCTATTTACCGAAATTTATTGAGCGACATTTACAACAACTATGGCGGTGAATTACGTTTTTTACAACGTTATACTTTGTTTGAAAATAATAGCCATTTTTTAATTGGCGCACGTATCTATAAAGGCCACACAGATCGTAAACAGGGCGATGCGGACAAAACAGATAAAGCACATTTAAAGTTTTTAAACCCCGATAATTTAGAGAATTCAGCCTATATTTTTCCTTCATCAAATTACGCGGTATTTGTTGAGAATATTTTTCAGCTCACAAAAAAATGGAGTGTAACACCCGGTGCCAGGTTTGAAAACATTGTAACAAGCTCGGATGGCTATTATCGTTTATTAAATAAAGATCTTGCAGGAAATGTATTACTCGATATGAAGATACAAGACAACAGAAGCAATAACCGTAGTTTTATGCTGGCTGGTATTGGCACTCAATTAAAATTAAATAAGTCGGTAGAGTTATACGCGAATTTTTCTCAGAATTACCGTTCTATAAATTTTAATGATATGCGTGTTTTAAATCCCAATTTCGCAGTAGATCCTAATTTAAAAGATGAGAGCGGTTTTACTGCAGATGGTGGCTTTAGAGGTGTTGTAAAGAACGTATTGTACTTTGATGTAAGCGCATTTTACTTGAATTATCAAAACAGGATAGGTACAGTTTTAAGAATAGATTCAACCACATATAACATTATTCGCTATAGAACTAATATTAGCAACAGTAAAAATACAGGTGTTGAAGCATTTGGTGAAATAGACTGGTTAAAGCTAATTAATAAAGGTTCAAAACATAAGCTCTCCACATTTATAAACATGTCTTACATCAATGCTATCTATGTAAGCAGTCAGCAAAGCGCTTATAACAACAAAAAAGTAGAGTATGTGCCCGATGTCATTTTCAGAACAGGCCTAACTTATGCTTACAAAAAATTCAGTCTTACCTATCAGTATTCTTATACTGCTCAACAATTTTCAGATGCAGATAATTCTGAATCGGTTTCATCGGCAATTTATGGCATTATTCCTGCCTACTCAATTATGGATATTTCTGCCAATTACAGTTGGCAATTTTTAGGCTTTAGTGCCGGTGTAAATAATGTGGCTAACAGTAGTTATTTTACACGCCGCGCCGAAGGATATCCCGGACCGGGAATATTGCCCGCAGACCCTATAAATGCTTACTTTACCATACAGCTTAAGCTTTAAAAACGGGTAAAAATCAGCAGGTTACTATTTATACACATTTTTTTGAAATAATCAATCTTTTTTCTAAAATTATTCTTGTAATTTTAGTGTTTATAAGGGATAAAGTATGAGTGCTTTTGATGACGATTCAGACGGGTTGAATGAAAATGAATTTGAAGAGAATTTAAAACTTTTTGAAGATATGCTGGCCAATGGCCAGACCCACTTTTTTGACGCTGATGACATTGAAGAAATAATAGATTATTATTTACAATGGTTAAACTACGATATGGCCAAAAAAGCCATTGATTATGGTTTAGAGCGTTTTCCTTTTTCAAGCATTATTAAAATTCGCCAGGCACAATATTTATCAAGTCAGCATTACACACACGAAGCACTTGCCATTTTAAATGAAGTTGAGCAAATAGAACAAAATAATTTTGATCTGTACATGGCCCGTGGTTACATCTACAGCCAAATGGGTTTAGGAGAGCAGGCCATCGAAAATTTTAAGAATGCAATTCCTTTGGCAGAAAATAAAGATGAAGTATATGTTGCTTTAGGGGTTGAATTTTTAAATGAAGACAAACCCGATGATGCACTTTATTATTTAAAGAAAGCGATCAAACTAAATCCAAAAAATGAAGTGGCTTTAAACGAGCTATCATTGTGTTTTGATCTTACAGGTAAATCAAGCGAAGCTATTTCTTTTTACGAAAGTTATATTGATAATCATCCTTACAGCTATTTTGCATGGTTTAATTTAGGCCTTGGTTACAGCCGTATGGGCTTGTTTGAAAAAGCAATCGAAGCATACGATTATTCAATTGCTATTAACGAGAATTTTAGTTCTGCTTATTTCAATAAAGCAAATTCGTTAGCGCAATTAGAACAATACGAAGAAGCCATTGCAGTTTATAAAGAAACTTTTAAGCATGAAGAGCATGAACCTACTACATATTATTACATTGCAGAGTGCTATGAAAATTTAAACCGTTTTGAAGAAGCGCTCGTAAATTATAACAAGTGTGTGAAGCTTGATCCCGCAAATGCAGATGCGTGGTTAGGTATTGGTGTAGTATTGGATGCTATGAACAGGTTAACAGAAGGCGTTCATTACATTAAAAAAGCTATTGAAATAAATCCTAACGATGCCGAGTATTGGTATGTATTTGCAGAAGTACAGGAAAAATTAGGCTTTATGGAAGAAGCTGCAATGGCTTACCAGCGTGTAATCGAAC
Organism: Bacteroidia bacterium; assembly: GCA_044229885.1. Lineage (GTDB taxonomy): Bacteria > Bacteroidota > Bacteroidia > B-17B0 > Aurantibacillaceae > Aurantibacillus. The sequence continues at coordinate 185,217 of JBGASD010000002.1, forward strand.
TAGAGTATCCTGATTATGATGTATGGTTGGATTATAGCAAACTACTTCATCAGAATGGATACATTACTAATGCGCTTGAAACATTAAGCGAAGGCATAAAATATTTTCCGGATGTGGTTGAACTGTATTACCGTATGGGAGTGATCTTATTGGATAAAGAAAACAGGAAAGAATCGTTAGAGTATTTTGAAAAAGCACTGGCAATGGATTATGCAAAGCATAACGAGATATTTGAATACGCACCTATATTACAAAACGATAAAGAGATATTGAACTTAATTTCCAATTTTAAAAAATAAATATGGCAACAAATTATAATTTTAACCTTTCACACTTACCCGAACGTGCTGTACATCCACGCAAAAATGGAGTTACAATGGTAATGGATAAAGGCATCAGCCTTAGGCAGGCAGAAGACATGTTGGCCTCTTCATCGGACTATATTGATTTTGTAAAACTCGGATTTGGCACTTCTATTGTTTCTAAGAACGTAAAAGAAAAAGTAAAACTGTACAAAGATGCCGGCATTAAAGTTTATGTTGGCGGTACTTTGTTTGAAGCGTTTATTGTTAGAAATAAGTTTGATGATTACTTAAAATACATTGATGATCTTAAATTAGATTGTGCTGAAGTAAGCGACGGTAGTATTGAATTAGAGCATGATGTAAAATGCGAATATATTAGCAAGCTTGCAAAAAACTACACCGTATTAAGTGAAGTTGGCAGTAAAGAAGAAGGTGTTATTATTCACCCTGCGCGTTGGATAAAAATGATGGAAAGCGAATTGCAGGCCGGTGCTTTTAAAGTAATCGCAGAAGCAAGAGAAAGTGGTACTACAGGCATTTTTCACAAGAACGGAAGTGCACACACAATGTTGATCAACCGTATTGTAAATAAAGTAAAAATTGAAAATATTATCTGGGAAACACCGCAAAAAAGTCAGCAGGTTTATTTCATAAAATTATTTGGCTGTAATGTAAATGTTGGCAATATTGGTGTTGATGATGTTATTCCTTTAGAAACTTTACGTCTGGGATTACGTGGTGATACTTTTTTTACTTATTTACCTGAAGAAATGAAACAACAAACTTTATAAATTAGATTATGAAAGAAATAACAGTACAGGAATTAAAACAGTTAATAGATTCTAAAGCAGATTTTCAATTAATAGATGTTCGTGAAGAACACGAGTTTGATGAAGCTAACTTAAAAGGAACTTTAATTCCGATGGGTGAAGCATTAGAAAGATCTGCTGAGATCTCGAAAGATAAACAAGTTGTAATTCATTGCCGCAGTGGTAAACGCAGCGCAACAGTTATTAATGCTTTAGAAAGCCAACAAGGTTATACCAATCTTTACAATTTAAAAGGTGGTATTTTGGCTTATATAGAAGAAATTGGACTTTAAGGAGTTTTAAATTTTAAGTTATTAGTTCTTAATATAACTTAATTAAAAACTAAAAATTAAACACTTATAATTATTTTATGGTAGAATTATTCAAACACATTTTACATTTAGATTTTGATTGGTTATTTGCCAATTACGGAACCACTATTTATGTTGTTTTATTTTTGGTGATCTTTATCGAAACCGGTTTAGTGGCAATGCCTTTTTTACCCGGCGATTCTTTATTATTTACCGCAGGTTTATTTGCGCGCTCAGGCCATTTAAATTTATCTTATCTGTTAATTCTTTTATTTATTGCAGCAGTATTAGGCGATAATTGTAATTACTGGATAGGTCGTAAAATTGGTTTAAAGATCTTTACTCTAAAAATAAAAGGCCGCAATCTTGTTAAGCAAGAATATTTAGATAAAACACATACTTTTTTTGAAAAGTATGGTACCAAAGCTATTATCATGGCGCGTTTTGTTCCAATCGTTCGTACCTTCTCACCTTTTGCGGCAGGAGTTGCAGAAATGAATTATAAAAAATTCTTCAGCTTTGATATTTTAGGTGGAGCATTGTGGATAGGAAGTTTATCTATTGCAGGTTATTTATTAGGAGAGATAGAATTTATAAGAAAACACATTGATCTTGTTTGCCTTGGTATTATTCTGGTATCTGTGTTACCAATTGTTTTTGCCTGGTTAAAAGGTAAAAGAAAAAGCGCTTAATGTTTAAGCATTACATATACAAATGGTGCATACCTTTACTTGTTGCTGTAGCCTGTTTTTCTTTTTATTTAAATAAAACAGAAGCCATTAGCCTATCTTTTACTTCAAAAATATTGGAGAATAAAAAATACATTACTGTTGAAGGTGAAGTGTATTTTAAAAAACTTGGTGGTATATTAACAACCCATTTAACCAAACCGTTTGAAAATGTTACCATTATTAACGCTAATGGAGATATGAAAAATTATGATGTACTGGATAATACGCTCATTCAATCCAGCTCCGCATTAACCTCATCCGAATCAAGCTATTTTTGGTATTTTTTAAATGGAAATTACAATGATCTTGGTTTTCCAAAGATCGGTTATGTAATTAAAGATACAAAAGTAGAAGAAGGTGTTTTTATAACCAATTGGGTGCCTAAACCCGGCATGAATACACCTATTCAAAAAATAGAACTGGTGCATGAGAAAAGCTTACCTATTTATGTTGAGTTTGTGGGTCCAAAAAACAAAGCACTTGGCAAGATCTTTTTTTCATCCTATCAAAAAGTTGGTACTGTAAACATTCCTTTAAAAATTACAGAAATTGCCTATAAAGAAAAGAATGATTCTACGGTTACCATAAAAACCTATTCTAATCCAAAAATAAATAGTGAAGTTAATTTAACTTACCTCGATTTTAAAATTCCTGCAAATGCAAAAGTGGTATCGGGTAAATAAATTATTAATAGGTGTTTTTTGCCTTATTAACACTGTTTTATTTTCGCAAACAAAAACAGATAACGATCTTATTTTTGAAAAATCAACTTTTGTTCCTGCTTTTGAAACCAGGCGACAGGTTACTTATTTGTTTGCCGGCAAAAACGCTTTTGTAAAATACAATCCTGTTTCGTTGGTATTTGGTGGCATGTTATATGTTTATCAAAAAACAATCTCGGTTCAAATTGGCGCAGCTTGCCCTTACGAAGTTAATTGCAGTAATTTTAGTAAACAATGCATTCAAAAATACGGTATCTTAAAAGGCATACCATTAACGGCTGACAGGCTAACGCGTTGCACCAAGTTGGCCGGAATTGATATGATAGAAGGTGTTGATTTTAATTCGCGTACGCATAAGATCTACGATCATCCCAACGATTATAAATTCAACAAGCGGTAATGAACTTAAAATACATAAGGCTTGTATTCTTTTTATTATTCATAAAAACTTCGGGGTTTTCGCAGTTGACCACAAATCCTGATTTTTTATTTATTGATCATTTAACTCAAACAAATAAGAACAGAGAAGCCCTTTTTCTTTTAACAGAAACTAAAGAGCTTAGCAATGCAGATACAGTTAATTATTTATGCGGTATGAATTATTACCTTTTAAAACGTCCGGATACTGCATCTTTTTACTTTAATAATGTTTCCGGAAACAGCGCTTTCTTTAACTCTTCACGTTTTTTTTCATCCATCAATTTTTCTTATTCAAAAAAATATCCAAACGCGTTGCAAAGCATTATTGATCTTCCAAACGATACTTTGAAAAAATACGCGCAGCTAAGTAAACTTTTAATTGCAGGTAATTATTTATTATTAAGAGATCATAGCAAATTTGATTCAGTAAGCCAACTGTTTTTATTTGACGATTATAAATATGTAAATGAACAACATAAATTAATTGACCTGAAAAAAGAGATCCAAAAAACTAAAAAAAAGTCTCCCGCAGTTGCAGGTTTGTTATCGGCAGTGGTGCCGGGCTTAGGTAAATTTTACACAGGTAAAAAAGGCGCGGGCCTTGCATCCTTTGCCGCCAATGGTGCGCTGGCAGCCATGGCCTTTGAAGCTTATTATAGAAATGACCATAGCATTAAAAATGCGCAGTTCATTACCTTTGGAACTTTATTTACATTTTTTTATGTAGGTAATATTTTTGGAAGCGTATTTAGCGTAAAACAACAAATAAGATCAGTTAACGGAAGAATAAATAATGAGATCCTTGCAAGCATACACGTTCCTGTTGTTCGTTTTTTTAAGTAAGCTTAATGCTTATTCAACCGGCGACACCCTGCAATTAAAACATATTGCAGATAGTTTATTTTTGAATAAAAAATATTACCAGGCGGCTATCGTTTATCAAAAACTCGATTTTTTCTCACAAAGCGAAGATTCAAAGAACCGTGCAAAACTCCTGGCAGCTAATTGTTACAAGCAGGACAGGGATTATTTAAACGGCATTTCACAATTAAACGGTATTAGCACTGATGGTGCTTCAGATTCGCTGATCTTTGAAATAAAATACCAAAGCGCAATAATGAGTTATTTGAATAATGATCTTACACAAGCCGAATCGTTCTTAGAACAATTAAATTACCTTGTAAAAGATTCTTCTTATATTATTAATTCGTTAATGCTGCATGCTTTTGTTTTGAACGAACAATATAAATGGCCTCAGGCAAAAGAAAAATTAAGCAGGCTAAATCAAAATCTTAATTCAAAAAATCAGGAAGCATTTACTTTTAATAAAAGAATTATTGATTCTGTTTACAGTTCTAAAAATATCCCCAAGTTAAAGAATGTAGAAAAGGCCGGCAGGATCTCTACTTTTTTTCCGGGTTTTGGGCAATGTTATGCGGGTTATTATGCAGAGGGTATTTCATCTTTTTTTGCCATTACGGTTATTGCAGGTGCTATGGTAGCAGGCATAATTTACCAGTACTATTTTACATCTATTTTTGTAGGCAATCTTTTAATAGGTAAGTTTTACCTTGGCGGTATAAAACGTGCAGAGTTTTTAGCTGAGAAATATAATTACCTGCATTCAAAAAAATATAATCAGGCATTAAAAGAACAGGTTAAACAACACTTTATAAAATAAAAAAAGCCGGTTAAAATTAACCGGCTTTTTTTATTATTTAGTGCATTGCTTAGTCTAACCAAACAAACCACTTATCATTATTTTCAAATTTCTTGTAGAAATCTTTGCTGAATACAGCGCCCCAGAAATCTACGCAAGCTGCAACACCACCGGCTACAGGAACGCAGAAATATAAAGCCCACATGTATTTTTTACCAGTACCCATGTAGTAACGGTGTAAAGCAAAACCACCGCAAAAGAACGAACGTAATAAATATCCGCCTCTTGTAGTAGAGCCACCTTTACTGCTTAGGTTTAAGCTTGTAACGTCAGCAGCGCTAAGATCAGCAGCATACATTTCGCTAAAAGTTACTTCCTGGCTGTTTTCTAATGTTTGAGTTAATTGTGTCTCATCCATTTTGTACTTACTAGCTTGGGCGCCAAAACCAATCCCTAAAGCTAGTGCTAATGCTAATGCTATTTTTTTCATTTTTTAGTTGGGTTTTAATTATGGGGTTAAAAATACCCATTTTAATTAAAAAAGCAAATATTACTTATTATTTATTCAATTTACCTAATCTTGCAGTTGCCTTAACGGTAGTTACTTTGTAAATAAAGCCTAATCCAATAGGGCGTTTTACAGTTGTTTCGTACTGAGGGTAAAGTACCACATCGTAACCCGGGTTTTTGTCCATCATATCGTGTAATGCATAACCTGCTGTACCATCAACAATAAAACCGCCTAATACAGGGATAGATGCTAAGCTAAATGGTAAACCACCGCCATTATCATTCATGTGAGTACCTGTTTTTTTCAAGAATAAACGTGCCCAATCAATGCCAATAATTTTGGTAGATGTTGCTTCGCCGGTAACCTGATCTGACAAAGTAAAGTCTTTTTTCTCAAGATTTAATCTTGTGCTTGGTTCACGCATGCTTTTGTTAATGTTTGTGCAGCTTGTTAAAAAAATACCAGCAGCTAAGGCCACAATAGATAATAATTTTTTCATGTTTTTGTTTTTGTGCAGCTCCATTCAACTACCTGTTTATAATAGAGTTAGTTTTTTAGTTTTAAGTATATAAGAATGGTTATATACGGCACAAATATATAATTCGTAAAAAAATATTGGCTTTTAAAAGTGAGAGTTTTTCCTTTTTTATTAAAAAATACCCACTGTCGGGTATAAGGGTTATTCTTTAGCTGCCCTCATGCAGGCATTCAAAATTGCATTTATCTTATCTTCCCTATCGCCCCCAGCGGTAAGTCGGTTAAAGGGCTTTACTCTTCTTATTATTTTTTTATTGGCCAGGTCAATAATATAAATATTGGCTATCCATTCTTCATTTCCTTTCATCATACCTGAAAATGCCCCGTTATATGAGTCAGGCACTGCATTAACAACAGTTATTCCCAAAAAGATCAGTTTTTTGTAATTGAATTTATTTATTTCATGCGAAACTTCCGGAAAAATGGTTAAAAAATCGCAGGTTGTTTCTTTTTTTCCAAAAAAACCTTTCAATCCTAATGATTCAACAAAAAGCGAAGTGCTTTTGATTTTTTGAATCTCTCTGAAATTAAATTTATTTTTAGTATCAATTATTTCATTTGGATATAAAGATGCTAAAGAGTCGTAAGCATTATATAACTCATTGGATAATTCTGCGTCGTAAAATTCTCTTGATGAATATTTTGTTTCTGCAATTGTTGTTATATCAAAAAATATCAATGGGGCCTTTTTATACGTTTCAACATTTTGTTTGATGTTTTGATAATCAATAATTATTTGCGAGTAATCATTCTCCAACTCTGTATTGTTTGTTTTAATTCCACAATCAGCCATCGGGGGCTCACCAAGCAGCAGGCGGCGCACATTAAAGACACAGGCATTTTTTGGGATCTTTGAAGAAAAATATGCCAAGGCATCTTCATTAAATAAAAATTCAAGAGTATCTGTGCGCAATAGCTCTTTGGCTTTTATTTGTTGTACATCATTATCTGAAAGATTAAATATCTCATTTTTTAAATTGCAAAAAACCGATCTTTCGTAATTCGATCTGCTTAATTCGCCTGAATATTTTCCTTTCAAAAAAACAGGAATCGGTACTTTCTCATTTTGAGTACGGCTAAGCTTTGAATAATTATCTGTTATAAACAATTGATCTGCTGAACCAGGTTCAAGTATCATTTTCCTTCTCAAACATTCGGTAATAAAAAACAGGTAAAATTCGTCGTTTGGATGATAAAGGTATTGCAAATAAGCCATTTCAAGGCATTCGTCATACTGCAATTGTTCAAACAATAAATAAATGGTCTCATCTATGGCTCGTTTTTTTATTGCAAAAAAGGCAACCGAATCTACCTGATATTTTTTACCGGATATACTCTTGTTTGCAAAAGCGCTTTGTGCGTTTTCTATCCTCTCATCATCGCTGGGGTGAGAAGAAAAATAAAATAAAGGTTTACGGTAATAACTAAGTTTCTTGTATTTATTGGTAAGTTTTTTAAATACTGTAAAAGATTCTGCTATTTCTTTAGGATCATACCCGTTCTTCATAAAAAAATTAGTAGCAAAGGTATCTGCCTGTCTTTCCTGGTCTTGTTGAAACGAACTAAGGTTTTTCATTACCATTAGTCCGCCGCCACCTTGCAGGAGAATTGCTTTTATGTACTTATTCTTATCCTTTTTTTTATAATCTGTGTATAAATGGTTTGAGTAATAATGGCCAAATTCATGGCTAAGTGTTGCCGCAAGATCAGCTTCGTTATTCATAAAATACAACAAGCCAACTGTTACTGCAATATTTCCATCTTCCATACAAAAAGCATTTGGCGAAGGATCTCTTACAATATAAATTTTTACTTCGCCGGTGTTTAATTCTTTTGGTATACTTTTTTCAAATACTTTTTTTACATATTCTGTTGCTTCCGGCCAGTTGGAATATATTTGATTTGAGGAAAAAAAGTATTCCTGCCCTATCATATCCTGCTTTATATACCTATCAAGTAACTTTTTATTTGGTTCGGCAGAAAATTTTGCATTTAATTTTTCCTTATATGCTTCTTTATTAAAATTTACACTTGGATAGGCTGTTGGTGTAAGCGCTACTGGGTGCGAACTGAATGTTTGAGCAAAAGCTACTATTGAACTACATACAAGCAGCAAAACGCTTATTTTTAATTTCATCATTATGTGAATAGATAATCAAATTTGCTAAAACGATCTCACAAATCCTAAAAATAAAAAAGCCCCGACATTTGCCGGGGCTTTTTTATTTTATTGCGTTTATTTTTTCTTGATCTCCGATATCTCAACCTTTAAACCTTTAAGCATGTTCATAATGCTGTCTAAATTAAGTTCATCGTTTTGATATTGATTCATATTGATGCAGCAGGTATATTCCCATATTTCTAAAATATCATTTGCTTTTACTTTAAACGGTGCATATACTTTATTATCCGAATGTAATTCGTAAGCTGCTTCTTTTTTATTAAAGCCCATGATGCGTTTGTAAGAAAGACCATCTTCTTTGGTAACTACAATATAGGTTTGACCCATTTTTACTTCTTCAAAACGTTCTAAATATTTTGCAATTACAAAAGAGCCCTCTCTTATGGGTGGCATACTATCGCCTTTAATAGGAAAAGCGCGGTGCTTACCCGATGGTAAAAAAGGTAATTTCATTTGCGGCAGCTTTTCGATATAATCCGGATCAGCATAACCACGCGTGTAACCGGCAGAAGCTTTTAAAGGAATAAGCTCTACCATATCGTTACCATCATTATCTAATAAAATAGGAAATAAGATCCTGTTCTTCCCTATCTTCATTAAACCATCCAGATTAGTTTTTTTAAGATCGCCTCTAACTAATGCATCAATAGCAATATGAAAATATTCCGACAAGCGTATCAACAGATCGATTGGCGGTTCATTACGCGCTTCTTCGTAACCGCCAATGCGGGAACGTGTAACTTTAAGGTCATCGGCCAGTTGCTCTTGTGACAAGCCTTTCAGCTGGCGTAAAAAACGGATGTTAGATGCTATTTTGCTCATTGCTATAATTTATAGTTTAAAATTACTACTAATTGTAGTTATTTGCAAATTTATTTTTAGCCTTCTTTTAAAAATTCTTTAACTATTGTGGTAAATACGGCAATCTTAAGGCTCTCAACAGGGTGTTTGGTAGCAGGCAACATATACATATTAGCGTTTGGCAAAGCTTTATAAACATTCAAAGTTTCTTCTAAAGTTACCATTTGGTCATTATCTCCTAAGCCAAGCAAAATTTTTGTTTGAATGGTTTTTAAAGCTTCGTTATTTAAATAATTATTAACGCTAATGTCCTGCATTAGATCGGCTGTTCTTTTTAAAAGCTCTTTCCAGTTGTTGCCGTGTTTTGCTTCTAGGCTTTTTGCAAAAGCAGGTACTTTTTCAATGATGGTTGCGGGCACAAGCATTCGCGTTTCTTTTTCAACTGTTTCTTTACCCCAGTTAAATTTTGTACCCAACGTAATGATCTTATTTATAAGAGCAGCGTTTTTTAATGCCAGGTTAAGTGCCACATAACCACCCATGCTGTAACCAATAACAGAAGGCTGAACAATTTTATTATTTGTTATAAAATTTTTGAGCTCTAAAGAAAATTGCGGAATGTTAAACTCACTTTCAAAATTTTGTGTTCCGTGTCCAGAAAAAGAAAATGTATGTACATCAAAACCTTCTTTAGATAAAGCAATTTTTAAAATTTCAAGATCGCCTTTAAAACCAAGGGCGCCATGGGTAAGAATTAGTGTTTGCATACTATTTGGTTTCTAAAGAAAATAACCAGTCTATTGCTTCTTCTTCGTTGGTAAAGATCCTGGTTGGTTTTGCAGGTTTATTAAATTTAAGATAAAAGTTAGCGAGTATTTTTTGTGATAAGCTTTTAACTACAAGCGCATCGGCAAGGGTATAGCGCTGGCCTTCTTCACTGGCCGAAAAATCGCTGGTATCACTATCAAATTGCGCAAACTCATCGGCTACAATAAGCACAAGGCATTCCTTTCCTTCAGATAAAACACCAATAGCATCATTAATGCTTTTTGATTCTTTTAAGCCTATAATAGTTCCCGAAAAAATTTCTATACGAACCAATGCAGGCTCATACAACTGAACCTTTGCATAATTAAGCTTTATTTCGTTTAGCAATTTCACCGCGGCAAAATACATATTTTTTACTAAACACGTTTAGATAAACAAAAAAGGTTCCAAACATTAAGCCGGAACCTCTCTTAAAATAAAAAAGCTTACGCTTTGCTCTCTGCCGGCGTAAGAAGCATGCTTTTATCACGTAAAAATGCCGCTATCCAGATAATGGCAATAAATACGGCTGCCACAGGTGGCTGGCCGCCGGCCAACTCAATACACATAGCCCCACCCAGGTAACTACATAATAATAAAAAACCGATCTTATAGGTTTTAGGATAAAGAAAGAGTGCTACCGAAATTAATTCGATCACACCAATAAAAGTAACCAAATTACCCAATCCGGCTTTGGTTAAACCCGTTACTATTTGTTCAGCTCCTGTTACTTTCATAATGCCACTCATAATTAACATAAGTGAAGGTATTACCATTAAAATAACAGAAATGATACGTTTTGTTTTTGCTGACATGTTTTTAATTTTTAAAATGAATAAATAAATTTTCTTTTGAACGTCTAACTTTTTTTGCCTGTGCCATTGGATCGTTAACAATATCGCGATAACCAAGGGTCATGATAGATACACTTCTCAATCCTTTTTCTTTTAAACCCAAAATGTTATCAAAGCCTGAAGGATCAAAACCTTCCATAGGTGTAGCATCAACACTTTCTTCGGCAGCCGCCACAAGGCCTGTGCCCATTGCAATGTATGTTTGGCGGGCAGCCCAGTTAAAATTTTCTTCGGCACTACGAGTGGTTAAACCCAACAATCTATTCTTATAAAGCTCTAATGCTTCTAAAGGCATATTCCTGGTATCGGCAACAAATTGTATATAATCTGTTACTTTTTGTTCGGTAATATTTTCCCAGGCTGCAAATACTAAAAGGTGCGAGGCTTCAACTACTTGCGGTTGATTATTGGCAACAGGCAATAATTGTTTTTTGAGATCTTCGTTCTCAATTACCAATACACTGTATGGCTGTAAGCCGGCAGACGATGCCGATAAACGTATTGCTTCCAGTATGTTGTTTAGTTTATCGCTTGGTACTTTGGCGCTGGTATATCTTTTTACAGCATAACGCCAGTTTAATTTTTCTATCAAATTCATTTTTGTTTGTTTTTAATTTTAAAACAAAATTAGGGTGATTAAGTATCCATTTGGTATCGGTTTCCAAAAGGAAAGCGGTATACTTTAGGAAAGCGGTATAAAAAAGATAGCGCATAAGCAGTATATTTGTATATGGAAATAACAGAACACGATAAACGAAAATGCCCAACGCATTTATCAGGACATGAGTGTACAGCAAGATTATTACCGGTGAAAGATGCTTTGGATATTTTAAGCGGTAAATGGAAATTGCAGATAATTATATCATTGACCTTTGGTAAAAAACGTTTTAAGCAGATACAGCGAGAGATTCCCGGCCTAACACCAAAAATGCTTTCTAAAGAATTAAAAGAATTAGAAATTAATGAGCTGGCCAGCCGCCATGTATACGATACCTCGCCTGTAACAGTAGAATATGAGTTAACACCTTATGGCAAAACACTAAAGCCTTTAATTGGGGAATTACACAAATGGGGCACAAAACACCGTAAAAGAATTATTGCAAGGAAATAAAGGAATAAAAAAAACCGCAACTTATTTTGTGGGTTTTTTATTATCAGATCAACTGCTTAAAATAGAAAACTCTATTCTGCGATTCTTAGCCTGCAGCTCTTCTTTTTTCTCGGTATAAATTGGTTTTGAAAAACCATAGCCTTTTGCTGTAATTCTTTTTTCGTTTATACCTTTCATTACCAAATATTTTTTTACAGCCTCTGCCCTACCGGTTGATAGATCATGATTGTATTTTTCGCCAGAGCTATTAATACTTGTATGACCCGAGATCTCGATCTTCATTTCGGGATGTTCTGCCAAAAGATCATGAAGCTTATCTAACTCAGGAAAAGATTCAGGCAAAATTCTGTGCTCATCAGACACGAAAAATATATTATGAAGTACAACGCTTTGACCGGTTTTTATAGGACTAAGATAAAGATCTATATTTTCTTCTTTATAAGTATCCAACACAGTTACATCCTTATTTGCATTTACAGAAATAAATCCTTCATGTTGCGCATGAAAACAATATTTTCTGCCTTTAGGTAGCGAAAATACAAATGCACCCGTTTCTGCATTAGATGTTGCCGAGCCTAATATTTTTTTTGATCCTAGTTCGTAATAAGTGATAACAGCTTGCATTGGCTTTTTTGTATCGCTATTATGCACTACGCCGTGTATCAACATAACGGGTTCTGGCTTTACGCTTTCGGGTTGTTGGATCTTATAAATATCAGCATTTGCCTGCGCGTTTGGTTTAGAGATCATGTACGCATATTTACCCGATGCAGGCATGGTATAATAAGCATCCCACTCTTTGGTGTTTATTTTTGGTCCTAAATTTTTTGGTTCGCTCCAATGTTTCCATGTGTCATCCAAACGTTTGGCCATAAATATATCATTGCTTCCATACCCCGGATGCCCTGATGATGAAAAATAAAAGGTTTTACCATCCGATGCCAAAAAGCCACCGGTTTCGCTTGAATAACTATTTATAACAGGGCCGGCATTTTCAGGTTCGCTCCATGTACTATCTGCCAGCAAATGAGAAAAATAAATATCCTTATCACCATGCGTATCGTCGCGCTCTACGCATAATAAAATGGTTCTGCCATCAGGTGCAATACAAGCCTCGTTATACTCATTATTATTATAAAAATTTTTGATCTTCATCTCCTTTGGATATGACCATCCGTTCTTGGTCCAGCGGCTAAACGACATTCCTTTGCTCATTGCCTTACCAACTCCATGATAAACATTTCCAAGTATTAAAGTATTGTTATCGTGACTCACAGCAATTACAAAATTATTGCCATCGTTATTAAGCGGCGAACCAATGTTTTTGATTTTGCTCCATGTGCTATCTTTATTAAGAGTACTTACCCAAATATCATAGTCATCATAACCTGCTGTATTTTCTTTGCAAAATGTACGTGTAACATATAACGCTTTTTCATCGGCACTTATCACAGGGCAAATTTCTGCTGCAACCGAATTAATATTATTTCCTAAATGAATTTTTTCACCAAAAGAGTTAGGATTATCTACCAAACGTAAAGATTTCTTTTTTTGATAAACGTGCGCGTAATCTACTTCTACCTTCATTACACCACCAAGATAAAACCCTACAAAATGATCGTAATATTTAGGAACAGGTAAAGAAGCCACCTCTACTGCATTTATAAAGTAATGCAGGTTATTTCCTTTACGAGCAATAGATAATTTATTGTATTTATAAAGACCCTTTATTATTTTGTCTGATTCTTTCCAGGCAATATCTTCTTTGTAAACATTTTTTTCGTAATGAAAAACAGAAAAATATCCATTTGCGCTAATGCAAAATGTATTTGAATTGTCGCTTCCTTTATAATTGTACATAATGCCATACCCTTTTTGATCAGAGCCGCTTACCTGGCACATAGATATTTCTATCTCATAATCAAGACTAGGGTCAAAGCCCATGTTATTGGTCTGACTCCAAGTTTCATCCTTACCAGCGTGTTGCAAAAAGAATTTTCCCTTTGTTACACCGGATGTAAATCCTGTTTCATTATAAGCTTTCCAATAAGGATCGTTGGGTTCAAAATCACATTTGTAAACAAGGTCGGCTTTTGCTGTTTGAGCAAAGTTTATTTGCCATGCGGCAAGGATCAAAAATAAAGCAAAGTATCTCATTGTAAAATTGTATCTTATATAGTTAGTATAAAAATACAATTTTACATGAAATAGCAGTAATTTATTTAAGCATTCATGAGTGCCTCGATATCAAATTTTTTCATTTTCATAAAAGCCTGCGCTACCCTTGGGCCTTTTACAGGATCTGACATTAATTTGCCCAGGATAGCCGGAATAACCTGCCACGATACGCCAAATTTATCAACTAACCATCCGCACTGACTTTCTTTACCACCATTAGCAGTTAGATTATCCCAATAATGATCAATTTCTTTTTGATCTTCGCAGGTAATGACAAATGATACCGCTTCGTTAAATTTAAACATTGGGCCACCGTTAAGGCCCATAAATTTTTTACCATTCAATTCAAAATTCACAACCATTGGCGAATCCATTGTGATTTTTGAGTTTGGAAAAATTGAGCAGTACAGGTCTGCCGCTTCTTTTGCCTTGCCATCGAACCAAAGGCATGGATAAATCTGATGTTTCATTTTTTTAATTTTTAATTATTTATTTTTTATTCCAGAATTTCGCAATTAATATTTTTTTTGTTCAACGTTTCAATAATGCACTCTGTATTTATATTTATACTTTCAATACGTAAGATCTTATCATGATCTTCCAGATCAAAATTTACAATGTACTCCGGAAAGAGAACTTCCAATTCGTGACGAATGCTGCTTGCTTTTTCTTTCCTCTCTACATTTGTTATAAATACTTCCACCATTTTTTAAACCACTATTTTATTCTCACCAGGCACTTTACACTTTCAGAAGTATTAGAGTACCACTCAACACAATAGCCCCGAGGATCAATATCTTTTTGCGCTATCAGTTTTTCAAAAGCATTGGCAATGGCCATTACATCTTTTCTGAAATTGTGAACTTCAAGACAATAGTATTTTCCTTTTTTAAGGATCATTGATTGCAAATTATGTTTGCTTAGTTCACCTTCATTTAATTCTGTTGCGCCTGCTTTGTAAACAATGGCTTCATTATTTTCCGGACGAGAAACACTTATGTACTTTCTATCATTAGAAAAAGGAATTATTGAATGTAGTTTTTCCATTGCCTCGGGAATGCCCGCCGGAAAAGAACTTGCGGTTACATAAAAAATTTTTATATCTTCCTGTAAGGTGATCGTTTTCATTTTTATTTCTTTTTTGCAAATAACGCGTCTAGTTTTTTGAAGCCTGTATTCATTCCTCCTTCCATTCCGGAATTGATCAAACCATCACGATCTTCTACCGATTTAAAAATAGCCTGGATCTTTAATCTTGTTCTGTCATTTGGCAATGCTTCCATCGTTAAAAATTCTAGCGACACGTGTCCCCTCTCAGGCAAACCTTCAAACTCAAAAGTTCTTATTATTCTTTCGGGTTCTGCTACTTCGTGAATAGTGCCATTAAAAGCGAATGCAAGCCCACTTCCATCGCACATTTTATGAATGAACCTGTATGAACCACCAGAACGGTTATCAAATTTTTCAATTTCCATTTCCAAATTATCAGGACCCAACCATTGTAATAAAAGCTCAGGCTCGTTAAATGCTTTAAATACCATTTCTCTTGGTGCATCAAATTCGCGTGTAATAAAAAATTCTTGCTTGCCTTTTTCAGCAACGATAATTGTTTGATTTTGTGTTGTCATTATTTCTTCTTTTTTAAATTATTTAATACATTATCTAAACGACTAAAACGGTCTTCCCACATTTTGGTGAAGGGTGCTAACCAATCGGCTACTTCTTTCATTTTTTTTGGATTAAAGTGATAATAGATCTCTCTGCCCGATTGTTCTTGTTTTACCAATTGACATTCGGTTAATATTTTTATGTGTTTTGAAACCGCCTGTCTACTGGTATCAAAATGTTCGGCCAGGGCATTTGGCGTCATGGCCTGTAAAGCTATTAAGCTTAAAATGGCGCGTCGCGTGGGATCGGCTATTGCCTGAAATACATCTCTTCTTATTTCCATTTTTTATATTTGCTACTATCTGGTTGCAAATATAAATGCAATTATTTGGTTGCGCAAATTTATTTTGGAGTTTTTTTTAATTGATTCTTTTACAGGAAATTATAATTTTTGAGGAATGTATTTCGCAGCCTCTTTTCTCTTTTTATAGGCAGCATAAATTTTTCCGCCAAGTATTGCCAAAGGAATTCCTAAAAGTGCTTTTGTAACATTATACCAAGGTGCCGCGTGTTTCCATAAAAGAATAGTACCAAGCAGCCACATAACCGCTTCTTTTGTACCCAAAATAAAAACTGCTTTATTTGCCCTCTCCTCCGCTATCAATGCAGTAAAATAAGCTCCAACAACTGCATAAAAACTGTGGTAAATTAAAGAAATCCACAATAAATTTGTTTCAAACATGGGTTCTCCTTGCTTTGGGAATATATTTAACCAATACAAAATTAAATGTGTAAGCATTGAAAGTACCATTGCTATTGCAATACCCACAATTACCGAAATAATTAAACGGATAGGAAGTTTTTTAATGATCTTTTGAATGTCCATACCTTTTTTTATGAAAATTTTGTGCCAAATAGCAAAATTGTAATTTCTACTTCTAAAGCCTTCTTATCTTTAAGATTATTTTTCCATATTTGAACTTTATTATCTGATGAATAAAAAGATCCTGCTCTACCTGTTTTTAATTTCTGCGTTTTCTTGTTTTGCGCAAAACGAGGCGCAATTGCTTGAAAAAAGCCTTAAAACGGCCAAGCAGGATTCTGATTACGTTATTTCTTTAAATAATTTATGCCGGCAATTTATTGGTAATAATAAATTGTTAAGGGCCGATTCGGTAGCGCTTATTTCGCTTTCGGTTTCTGAAAAATTAAAATTTAAAAGCGGCATTGCCGTTGCTTTAAATCTTCTTGGCGCTATAAAACAAATGCAGGCGCAGTATGGCCCATCGCTTGATTATTTATTCAGGGCATTAAAGATGGCTGAAGAGATCAATGATAAAGATAGAGTGAGCAAAATAAATAATGGTATTGCCTCTGTTTATTTTTATCAAAATAATAATCAAAAAGCTTTAGAGTATTATTTTAAAACTTTAAAACTTGAAGAAGAAACCAACAATAAAGTTGGTATTGCCAGGGCCTATTCTAATATTGGTATTGTTTATGATAATATGGGCGACTCGGCCAAGAAAAAAAATGTAATAACAAGTGATAATAAATTTTATCCGGTAGCGCTTGAGTATTATATCAAAAGCTTATCAATATCTGAAGCTCTTGACGAAAAAAAAGGTATAGAGATAGCATTAGGAAATATAGGAGGCTTGTACCTGGATATTTACCAGTATGATAAGGCACTTGACTGTCTTCAAAAAAGCCTGGTGCTTAGCCAAAAGCTTGGTGATAAAGAGGCTGTATCTGTTAAGCTTTACAACATTAGTTCTCTTATAGCAGAAAAGGCTGACTCGCTTAGATCAACTTCTCAAAAAAATGCTGAATACAAAAAAGCAATTGCTTACTTACAACGATCGGTTGCACTAAGCCACGAAATAAATGACAGGCGGGGAGCAATGTTATGCTATCAATCTTTTAGCAAATTATATTCTGCCGTTAATAATGATCTTGAAGCACTCATAAATTATAAACAATATATTGCGCTGCGCGACAGTCTTTTTAATGAAGAAAACACAAAAAAAACGGTGCAGCTTGAAATGACCTATGAATTTGATAAGAAAGAAGCCGCCGCAAAATTAGAACAGGAAAAAAAAGAAGCTCTGGCTATGGCCGAAAGCAAAAAACAACGAATAATCATTCTTAGTATTTGTGGTATCTTATTAATTGTAATTGCCTTTGCGATTTTTGCTTACCGCAGTTTTTTACAAAAACAAAAAGCCAACCTCGAGATCTTAAAACAAAAACAGATCATTGAAGAAAAACAAAAAGAAATATTGGATTCTATCCATTACGCCAAGCGCATACAAGCCGCTTTACTGCCAAGCGAAAAATACATTGACAGGAATTTGAAGCAGTAATTTCTCGTGTAACAATTCAATACAAAAGCAGTAATTTTATATGAAAAAGCCTGAAACTATTCAAGGCTGTTACTTGCATTAAAGAATTTTATTTTAGAGCTCGATCACGGCATTACCGAAGTAATATCCTTATATTTGGCAATGATTTTAAAAAAACTCTTTCTTTTAGTTTTCCTGTATGTTTTTTCACAGGCTTTTTCTCAAAACACTAATTCGTATAATCTTTTATGGAAAATTGAGGGTAATGGATTAAAAAAACCTTCGTACTTATTTGGCACCATGCATGTTCGCGATGCGCGCGCTTTTAATTTCAGTGATTCTGTAATGGTATCTATTGAAAATTGTTCTGCCTTTGCAATGGAAATACACCCTGATACAATGATGATGGATGTTTTTAATGGTATGTTCAATTCGGACAGTGCAATTTCAAAATTAAAAGATGTTCTTTCCAAAACGGATTACGACAAGCTTGAGCAAAAGTTTAAAAATGAATACGGTTATTCGATAGAAAAATTAAAAGTGAAAAATCCGTATGTTATCAGATCAATGTTAAACCGATCCAAGTCAAACAGCACTGATAAAGCAACCTTTTTAGATGCTTACCTTTTGGGAATATCAAAAACACTTGGCAAAAATATATTTGGCCTTGAAAAAACAAATGATCAGATCAGTTTTTTCAATTCACTTTCCGAAGAAAAAATAAAAGAAGAATTTACTGATATAATTAACTCCGATTCTGAACAGAATGAATCTTTCCGCGAAAAACTTATTGATATTTACTCTAAAGGAAATATTTATGAAATAGAAAAAGAACTATATCTGCTAAAAACGCTTGATTCAGCAATGGTAAAACGTAACCGCGTTATGGTAAAAAGTATGTTGGCCATTATGCAAAACAATACTTTATTTACCGCAGTGGGTGTAGCACATTTACCCGGCAAAGAAGGCGTAATTCAGCTTCTTAAAGATAAGGGATATACGGTTAAGCCTGTAGCTGCTACATTTACAGGATTGGCAAAAAAATACTCGGTAGACCTTTCTAAAGTAAAATGGCAAAGATATACTGATAGTATTAATGGTTTTTCAATTGAATCGCCCGGAAGTTTTTTAGACATGAAGCTAAATGAAAATCTTGAAACAAAATTTTACTTCGATCTAACAAATATTTTAAGTTATGGCTATTATGTAATAAATATGTCTAATTCTGAAACAGAATTAAACGAGAAAAAAATGATTGAAACTATTATTGAAACATACAGAAAAAGTGACAAATACTCTGTTGAGAAAACAAAATACCTTAATAAAGACGGAACAAGTATGCGTGAAGTTATTATTAAAACAAGCGAACGAAATTCATTACGTCTGCGTTTATTTATAAAAAACAATATACTTTATGGCATTTTTGTTGGTGGTGAAACTTCAAAAATAAATTACCCGGAAACAGAAAAATATTTTAATTCGTTTACTGTGTTGGCTGCAAAACCCAAAAAAGACCCAAAATGGATATCCTTTAATCAACCCGAAGGCGCTTTTTCAATAGCATTGCCGCTTGAGCCAAAGGCCATTGCAAAAGAAGTTACTTCCTCAAGCGAAACTGCACTAACCTACACATTAAACATGTATCTGTCAACCAACTTAAGTTCAATGACAAATTATCTTATACGTTATAATGATTATCCAAGTCAGATGTACGTTAACAAAAAAGAAAACATTTTTACAGCTATTATTAATGAAGTTAAATCAACAAACAAAATAGTTTCGGGTCCGGATACAATTTGGAAAGACGGTTATGAAGGGCGCAAGTTTACCTGTTTTATACAAGACAAGTATTTTACAGAAGGACGAATATTTGTTAGAGGCAACAGGACTTATTTTTTACTTAAACAAAACCTGGCAGCTAATTCAACAAAAATGTTGAACGATGACTTTTTTAATTCGTTTGCGTTTGAACCTTATAAAAAAACAACACCATATTTACTTGTTCCTGATAATGAAGATTTTGAAATAACTCTACCTGCAGAACCAAAAATCATTCCTGACACAAGCAACTTAGATCAAAATTCATTTAAAAATATTACTGATTATTATTCTACAAATCCAAATTCCGGTGGCTTATACCAATTTGAATATTCTGAACTTAGTGACTTTTTTAAAGTAAAAAACCTTACAGAATATTATGCCAATTTCATCAAGAATTTTGTAGGTTATTCAGATTCGCTTGTAAGTTCAGACTCAATAATGATAAATGGATTTTATGGCAGAGAGTGCGTGATTTACAAATGGCAGGAAGATTATCCAAAAAGGATAAGACTGTGGATAGCGCATAACAAATTATTTTATATGGCTTCTTATGTTGGAAGAGATGAATTATTTAATGATGAAAGCAATCTTATATTTAATTCGTTTAAGTTTAATAAAAATAAAACAGAAACAAATATTTATAGTTCAAAAACAGAAAAAATACTTAACGGATTATATGCTAAAGATAGTGCAACATACAAACGGGCAATCGGTGCTTTTACGTTTTATGAGTTTGAAAAAGAAGATCTTGCTAAACTTACAAAGGAACTTAACTCAGTCGATAAAAATAAGGTATTATCAGATGATGCCCGGGCTTTAATAATAGAAGCAATTGGCACCTTAAAAGACACAACAGCCTATTCAACACTTGTAAAAGAATATAATTCAACTACAAATTCGGATAAATCGCGTTTAAATGCTATAACAGCCATTACAAAAATTGATAAAGTAAAAGGATTTTCACTTTATTTAGATCTTTTACTTTCAGGCAAAGTAATTAAAATGAATGGAAGTTATTGGTCTCTGTTTTCTCCCTTAAGAGATTCGATAGAACTTACGCGCGAAAAATTTGAAAAGTTGCTTCCTTTATTCGATCATGATGAATACCGCGAATCGTTACTTCAAACAGCTTATTCGATATCTACCATAGACTCTACAACTACTTTTGCAAAAAAATATTTCAATGCTCTTACAAAATATGCTTTTAGCGATCTTGACGTTTATTTTAAAAACCTTGGTGATACATCGAAGTATGATTATCATTCTGAAATATTCAATTACCTTAATTTAATGGAACTGTCGCAAAATTCAGAAGTTGCAGATAAGTATACATCAAAGCTGCTTGCTGAAAACAGAGCAGATGATTACTACCAAAACAGCGCCATTACATTACGCATAAAGCTAAACCTTCCAGTTAATAAAAAGTTGTTGGATGCCAAATTAAATTCACTTGAAACACGTTCAGAAATTTTATATGCCTACGAAAAAATAAACGCCCTTGATAAAGTGAGTTCAAAATACTTAAAACCTAAAGAATTGGGAAAAATGATGTTATACAGTTATATTATTGATGATGCTGATGCACCGGCAAAAATAGAACCATTGGGAACAATAGTTAAAGGCGACACTACCTTTTATGCCTATACTTTTTCTTTTGAAGGAGACGATAAAGAATATCTTGGTATAGGCGGGCCGTTTACAAAAGGAAAAAAGATCGAGTTAGATAACCTTTATGGAACTACAAATTTTGAGGAAAAAGAAAAAGACTGGAAAGAACAGGCATTAAATTTAATTGCAGATTATTAAATTTGATCTGATCGAAAATTTGCTTGATAATTATTACATGAAACAGCCTGAACCCATTCAGGGCTGTTTACTAGCGCTAAAAAATTTTATTTTAGAGATCGATCCCAACATTACACAGCAACGCAAATTTCAAATTCCGTTTTTTTATTATAAAGATAAAAAATTATGTTATTTGTGGGTGAATAAAAAAAAGATCCAATTTGGATTTATTGAAGACAAAACTATTCATCCAAAAAAAGAAGGCATAAAATTAAAAGATAAATACCACAGCATTATTATTGACGCCAATAAAGACATTCCCATTAAAATCATTGTTCGGGATTTAAAGAAAATGATAAAGGTTTATGAGAAGACAATGTATGATTAAAATTTTCAGTTATAGTAATGTGGCTGTTTGCATTTTATATTTCAAATGGATAATGCTTTTTTATGGCATGGAAAAATTAATACGCTCGTGAGTTGATCGATGAAAAAGTTAAGCCATTAGTGAGCAAAAATTAATGCCGGAATTTTGTATTTTAGTGCTATAAAATCTCGTTAATGAAAACAGTTTGCCTTTCAGAAAAACAATATTATGGTCATCTTCATAAACAACTGGATCTTGGCTTTGCACATCTTTCTTTAACAGATTATAAAAATAACGAGAAGTTAAAAAAGCATTATCATGAAAATTCATATTTAAGCTTACTTGTAAATGGTATGTATTCTGAGATAAACAAAGAGAGTACACAATTTATCTCAGGTGGCGAAATACTTTTCCGACCAAGATCTTACGATCATGCAAATGAATTTGGCGATACTGCCGGCGTGTGTTTTAATATTGAATTTAAAGATAATTTTACAGGAATAAATGATTTTGATCTAACATTGCCTTCCCGCAATATGCATTACAAATGCGGTATTTTTCCCGAAATTTACAAAGCATTTTTTGGCTTTATTAAAGGAAATTCTAAAGAAGATCTTGAAGAATTAATTTTAAAATGGCTTTTTGAAATTAATGATACCAGGTTTCCCGAAAGCAGTATTCCATGGATAAATAAGGTGAAATATATTCTTGAAACCGAAACACACCTTCATCATAGCATTCAATCTGTTTCAGAACGGGTATTTGTTCATCCTATTTACCTCGCGGGCTGTTTTAAGAAAAAAACCGGCCTTACAATTGGTCAGTACCAAACACAAGCTAAATTAAACAGGGCCGTTAAACAACTTTTTACCTCACGACTATCTGTTACCGAAGTTGCTTTAAGCAGAGGCTTTTTTGATTCGGCTCATTTTATAAAACAGTTTAAAACCGTTTATGGTGTTACACCTTTGCATTTTAAAAAAACCGTAAATAGTTAATCAGGTACAATTTTAGGTTTTGATTAGAAAGTAATTTTGCTTAAACAAAAGCTATATGACACTATTAAACTTTCAATTCAGTTTTTTTAAAAGGACTTTATTATTATTATTTCTGTTTATACATGTATTGGCAAATGCACAATTTAGCCTCGAAAAAATATTTGGGTTTGCATTGGATGGTAATATCCAACCCGCTCTTAGAATGATTGCAGTTGAACCAGGTACAAAATTATCGGCTAAAGATTCAACGATCAAAGCAAAGTTTGAAGAACGTTTTAAATACGATATTGATAAAAGCAATTATCTTTCTTCAAGGTCGTCTGCAATAGACAGCATTTTATTTATCTATCACGATTACTGGCGAAAATCTTTACTAAACAATACTGAAAATTATGAAAACAGTTTAAAAAGCAGGCTAACAAATTATCTTGCTTTGAATTATAAACCCGCAAAAAAATTAAATTCACGATCAACCGATAAAGCAATTAGTAAACAATTAACAAACTATATCTCTTCTCTTGGCCTTCACACAACGGGTTATAGCAATACAGGCAAATACAAAGATCTGTTAGTGTGGAGTACAGAAAAAGATACTACTTATAATTTTGAGATAAATGGCGAAAAAATAAGTGCGCGTGTTTTTTTAATGGATAAATTTATTACACTTGGTTGGGAAGAATTTGCGACTATTGACAAACTTTATCCGGGCGGATGGGCTACGCATGAAGCATTGTATTGTGTGGAAAAAGCCTACGATCTTAAAAGCGAAAATTTCCTTATTAGTTACCTGGCACATGAAGGCAGGCATTTTTCAGATTATAAATTATTCCCTAAGTTAACTTCCACCGATCTGGAATACCGGGCTAAACTTACAGAGTTGAGCATGGCAAATGAAACATTATTTACAACTATCCAGTTCTTCATTAGCAATGCAAATTACGAAAGCGATAATGATCACCAGGTTGCTAACTATTGCGTCATTCGCGACCTTTCTAAACTTTTGTTTAAAACAGAATTTGAAAAGGATATGACCAAATGGAAAACGCTTACTATTGAAAACATCCACACAGCTGCTTTACAAGCGTTAAATACCAATACCGGCGATCTTAAAAAAGCCGGAAAAAAAGTAGAGAAGTTTATAAAGAAATAATAGCGTTCCAAAAAAAGGAGAGTAAAGCTAAAAGATAAATACGAGAGCATTATTGTTGATCCTAACAAAAATGTTCTTATTAAAATGATCGTGAAAAATTTGAAGAAGATCATAAAGGTTTATGAGAAATAACAAGAAGCAAAATCTTTCTTCAAAATATAAAAGAAGAAGTTTAAGTCTCCTTTCCTTGCTCTTTTATAAACCAAAGAAAATCAGACCCTATAGAATTTATTTTAAAAGATTCATTGGGAGAGCCCGCTGCTGTTTCCAGTTCCCAATCCAACAATCCTTTATTTTTTAAGTCATTAATAAAAAATTTCAATTCAGATCTTGAGATAAATTCAAACTCATCGATTTGAATATTATCTAAAGGATTACGAGTTCGATTTGATTTATCAAGCCGCTTCGCAATATCAAATTCGGTTAATTTTGAATTATACTTCTGGAATATGATTAGTATCAATAATTGAGCTTCTGAAATTGAATCAATAAAATTTACATTTCTTAAAAATCTTTCCGTGTTATTTGTTTCAAACATCTCTCTTAAAAGAATATTTCGAAACCTCTTAAGCTTCTGGCTAGAACTAGTGGAAGCTACCCGCTTTATAATAATTTCAAAAGCATCGATAAATTGCTCCGTTTTCAAATGCTCAGGGTCAAAAGATTTATTAGTTACTTCTTCAAATCCTTCTTTTAGAAATTCGCTAAACTTATTCAATCTATCCTTATGCACATTTGACCTAAACTCTACGAGTCCGTCAACTACATGGCCGCCTGGTATAAATCCAAGAACTGATTTAAAAACTAAACTAGCCGCCTGTTGCTTTTCTTCTTTGTTAACTATTAGTGTCATTTATATTATTAAAGTTATACAATATTCAATTATTATTACAGGTTTTTAATAAGTATTAACTCTCATTTACTCGATAAACAAAGGATAATGGTTAAAATAAACTTTTATAAACAAAAGTTTACTACATTTTTAATTATCTCCTACCCAGATTAACTACGTTGATCTGGGAATTTAAGCGTTGCAAAAATCAAAACCTTTTATTGCGTTGCAATAAAATTGATTTTTTTGTTTTTTCGACTCATGAAAGCGAGCTTTCCTTCGTCTCAAAAACAAAAAAACCTTTCACTTCGTGAAAGGTTTTGATTTTTGTCGGGGTGGCCAGATTCGAACTGACGACCTCAACTTTGATAGTCAGGTAATTAATCAGTTACGTTTTACTATTTGTTGGTTTATAGCTCTTTTTTAAGCAAATCCTTACTCCAATACCTTACTCCATTTATGTATCTTTTCCTTGCTCTCTTATAAACCAAAGAAAATCAGAGCCTATAGAATTTATTTTAAAAAATTCATTTGGAGAGCCTGATGCACTTTGCAATTCCCAATCTAATAATCCTTTATTTTTTAAATCATTAATAAAAAACTTTAATTCCGACCTACTAATAAATAAAAAGTCGCCAATTTGAATATTTTCTAAAGTATTACGAGTGCGGTCCGATTTATCAAGTTGTTTTGCGATATCGATTTCACTTAATTTTGTGTTAAATCTTGATATGCATCTCAAAATTAATACTTGAGTTTCTGAAATCGAGTCAATAAAATTAACATTTCTTAAAAATATTTCAGAGCCATTCATCTCAAACATTTCTTTTAAAAGAACGTTTCTAAGCCTCTTTAACTTCTCATTAGAACTAGTGGAAATTACCCTTTTTATAACAATTTCAAATACATCAATAAAATGCTCCGTTTTTAAATTCTCAGGGTCAAGAGACTTTTCAGTTATTTCTTCAAAACCTTCCTTTAAAAATTCACAGAATTTATTTAATCTTTCTTTATGTACGTTCGTTCTAAACTCAGATAATTCATCAATGATATGGCCACCTGGTAAAAATCCAAGTACTGATTTAAAAACTAAACTACCAGCTTGTTCCTTATCTTCCTTACTAATTAATAAAGTCATATTATTATAAACTTAAAGCAGTTCAGTTCCCAATCTGAGAGCAAATGGATAATTCGCCTGGTCTTGGGTTAGATATATCTTTGGGTTTTGTTTTCGGTTATATTTCTTAATTATACTGTTTGATAGATATTGGGCGCCTTTACCTAAAAGAACACTCTTTTCTTCAATTTTTAGTGACCAAGCTTTTATTGATGTCAAAAGGGATTTGCTAAAATGACTGCCTGTTGAAGTTATTTGAGATTCTTCTCCAGCGGAACAAGAATAAATAATCTGAACACCGTTAAGTGTTCTTGCCAATGCATTATTGAAAATCACTCTTGCTTTGTGAAAATCCAAATAGGAAGGAAAGTCTAATGTTGGTACTTCTGGTCCTGTAAAATTTAGCCAACCTATCTCTTCTTCGTTAACATAGGTCCTACAAGAATCTGTAATAATTAATTGTTTTGAGGAATAGATATTGTTAGAAATATCAGTGATTGATATTTTTTCCTTCGAATTTATGTTAAGGAATGTTCTATTTGAGTTAGTACCTGTGAAGCCGTGTCCCGAAAAAACAAACGTAGCATGCTCTGATGGATTTTTGGCAAAGGTTTGTTTCATTTGAGACCATGTGGGATTTTCGAGATAAATTATTTCACTATCGTAATATGCACCTCCAGTGGAAGACCTGAAAAAATTATAATAATTTTGAATATCTATATTTACACCACTTACAAAAGCACGAGGGCTATTTGATAAAGGAGAGCCGATAAGAAAAACCTTTTTTGTCATTTGTTTTTACATTAAATTTATGAAATATCTTAATTATCGGTCTATCTTTTTAATAGACAATAAACCTCTTTTACTCAGTAAAAACACTGAATGACAAGTTTTCATATCAACCAACAAGAATTAATAGTTTCATAACTATTTCAAAGCGTAGTCATTTTATGAAATTGCAATTTGAAGTCTCTCATGTAAAGTTGGTTCAGGCTCTCCAATAAGAATATTAATAATGCGCTGAGAAATTATTGGTGGAAATACACTGCATTTCTCCCAAGCTTCTTCGCTAATATTTATTTTTTCAAGATTTTCCTTTACATATTTTGAAAGAGTTTTATAATCAGTTGAAGCTAAATCTGCAATTTGGCTTTTATTTAGTACCATTTTACAGTCATCACCCCATTGGTGTTTTAATAGAGAACTTTCATATTTAGTTATTTTTCGAAGTTTTTTCCAGGTCTCAATGGAAAACTTATCTTGAAAATAAAAAACCCACTTTTGCAGGGTCGGCTTTGAGATTTTGTAGTGACTTGCTAGTTCTTCTTTTGTTTCTTTTTGCGTAAAGAACCATAAACAAGCGATAATTAGAAGCGATGCAATCAATAAAATGAAGATGTTTTTCATAGGCTTTATATTTTTATGTTTTTATACTTCAAAGGTACGTTGAGAAATGGGGGCCAACTAAACTCTTTGCAATAATTCTGCATTATATATAAGTATCTGATTATCAATAATTAAATTATCTATTACAAAGATACCGTTTTCTTTTAGATATTTTTTCTACTATTTATTTAGGTGAAAACTTTAAGATATACCATTAGAGCAATAATTTTTGAATTGTTTGACCAGGCTCAAAAACCTAAATATTTTATAAAATTCAACTCCAGAAAAAAGATTTTTATTCTTTATAAGAGATTTTATGGGTATGACGAATATGATAATAAAAATGAACAGGTTGAAATTGTAAAGGCCCTAACTTCAAATCAAGAAGAATCTCAAAAAATGGCGAAAGAAATAGTTGGTTTGGATTTAATGGCTAAACTTCCTGAACCTCCAAAAAGTATAAACAGAGGGGATGTAATGATGCCATTTAGAGAATATAAAGGTGAAAGATTGAATAAAATCCCAATAGAATATCTAGTCGATTTAATTTTAAAAAATAAATGGACTGGTTCAATTAAAAAAGAGCCCTACTTAAATACAATTTACGAGTACTTAACAATAGAGAAGTTGGCTCAAACTACAGAATTTTTAGCTAAAAAAATAAAAGGTACTAATACACAAGAGTTAAAAACAAAATTCAACGAATATTTATCTGAAGCAGCTTCTACTGGAGCTGAGCAGATTGCTTTTTCGAATATTATGATACAGTTATTAAAGAACGAATTGAGTATTAGAGGTATGTACTAATTCACATTAACTCTTCAATTAATTCTTTTCCTTTATTGCTACAAAATGTAAAGTCAGACATCATAGGATTGTTAATTCCTGCGCTAACAACTTCCTCTGGCTTAAAACGATAAATTACATTTTCGTTTCTAACTTTTTCAATATGCTCTTTCTCAACTTTATGTTTTTCCATTTGTTTAATTACAAAATCTTTCCATTCCGAATCTTCTGATAGTCTTGGCTCCCACGTTGATATATCAACTAATTCCTTATCGTATCTTTTGAAAAAAGCTAATATAAATGTAGAACAAGTCAAACCTACTGAACCATTAAGATTAATAAGTCCAGAACCATCAAATCCTATAAGCGTACTATATTGTAAGCCATACGCAGGTTTTACTAGTTGTTGTGCATTGTAAACTAGTTCTATTGACTCAAAAAAACTACTAAGCTTTAAACTGCCTATATCTGTACTTCTTGTATATTTTTTTAAGCCGATATAAATAGATTTTCCCCTTGGTATTGTCTGCTCATATTTTAGAAGTTGATGCCAAGCGAAATGAAAAACAGATATACCACCTGTTGGCGGTTTAATTATCATTCCAGAATGAGTTGTGCTATTATTGTCACCATGTAAAACTCTTTCACAATAGAGAGCTACTGTAAATTCGGAATGAAAAAATTCTTCAAAAGACAAGAATTCCATTTTAATCAATGCTTTCTAGAATATCGTCTACTTGTTCTTGAGTATAATTTATATTCAAGAGTTCCTTACGAAAAACATCGATGAGGTTTTCTCTAATAGGAAATTTATCCTTATATGGTTTTGTGATTCTTATAAGTGACGCTTTTGCAGTGGGAGAAAAATTCTTAACTAAAAATTTAAAGAAAAAATCGTTGATTGTTAGTTCAACTCTTTTCATTGCATCCTTATTGTGATATTCGTTAAGCGTATTAAAAACAAAAGTGCTTAATAGTCTCGTTGAAGCATAAACGTCTTTTTGTATTTTTTCTGCCTCAAGCGCTTTAATAATAACTTTATCGGTTTCTGATATTACATTACTTTGAACATACATTACATTATTATGTTTATCAAAAAGAAGCTCTTCCTCAGACTCATTAGTATTAAAAAATAATTTAGCTTTCGTTCTTATTGAAGCTTTATTTAAATATCTACGGCTTTTTGATTGAAAATTATTATAACAGTACTCATAAATCTCTTTTACATCTCCGTTCCTGGTCATTATAGAACCATCTAGGTTTCTTGCTAAACTATCTTTGTCATGCAAAGATTCCTTCATTGACCAAGTATGCACATCAGCGAATTTCCCACTATTAATACCACGAAAAGCGTGAACCATATCAGAGTCTTCCAAATAACTCTCTGATAAAATTTTTTTTAAGTGATTATCTATTACTACTGGTTTCATGAATTTTAACTATTTAAAATTTCTTGAATGCTAGCTACTGTAGCCGAACTATTTTCTTTTATTGCTTTCCAATTAACAACAATTTCAGATAACTCCTCCATTTTCTTATCATTAGAAATTGCTTTGTGATAATTGAAATTAACTTTTAATTGTTCTTTACCTATATTTTGAAGGCTGTAAAATGGCTTGATATCAATTCTAAGCCTTGTATTAAGGAAATCTTTACTGATATATGAGCCAAATCTCATATTATCACCTGCAAGTAACTGATGAAGTTTTAAGCTTTGCGAAAACTGTAATTTTTTAGTTATTGCTTCAGTGTTATCAACCTCTTCAGTTTCAAAATTATGATTAATACCACAAGCAACGATTACTGATGACTCATTATTTTTAAATATTTTTTCTATTATTTCTTTAACCTTGCTAATTACATCCTCATTATATTCAAAATTTTGTAAAAAAATGGCAATCTGATTGTGTGTAATTTGTACATACATGTTTTTTGAATATACGAGACTCACCTCTTGGGCGATAACATTTTTTCCATCCAATATATCGTCTACACCAAAGATTCCATTTTTGATATACCACTTTTCACTAAATATTGATGGGTCAATATAATTAACTACAATTACAATATTTTCACTTACTTGTTTAAACATAAATTTCAATAAGTTTTAAAGTTATTAAATTTATTCATATTAGAGTTTAAATCTATCATGCTTAACGTTTATTTAAAGCTATTCTTATAAATAGCCAATAAAATTAGTTTTATTCTTCTTTTTTAGGTTCTATTTGACTTTTTAAAAAATCTCCAATTGTGTTGCCTTTATATATAGGAATTACGGCATTTTTACACTTTTCATGCAGCCTGGTGTTATATGTCAACACTGTAATTCCTTGTACGAAAAAATCAGCATCATCAGTTACTATTGGTACATTCTTTTTTCTCGCTAATAAAACGTAATAGTTGTCATTAAAGTCGAGTTTTGCAGAAGCAAAAGTTAAAACTTCATTTAAGCAAAGTTCACTACCAAATTCATCATGACAACAAACGCAATAACTTTCATATGCTAATAGGTCTTCACAAATTGAATTATATGTATCGCTATAATGTTTTGTAGGTCTATAAATTATTTTAAAATATTCTCTTTTATATTTCGAATCCCGTTGTAAAAACATTTCATGTTCTTCAGGATGTTCTTCGAAAAACTTATTTAAGCCATAATCCCTTAGCCAACGATTAATTATTTCAGATATAATAAGTGAGGTTAAAAGAATTTTGGGCTTTTTTGGAGAGGATTTAAAACTTTCAAAGAACTCTCGATACTTAATTTCTTGCTTAGATAATCCCTCAAAAGGAGGCTTAAGTATCTTTAGCCAAAGTGATGTGTCAAAAAGATATAATGGATAATTATGACTACTCGCATTTAAAAGTTTGACGTCATAACTCATTGCAATTATGCTATTGCAGTAGCGACAAGATTGTCGTAAGCCTTATAATTTATTGCGTTTAAACGCACCTCATTAACTTTTGACTCTAAGCCTTTACTTGTAGAAAAATCATACTGCAAGTTATTATCAACTGTCGCAGGTTTAAATTCCATGTATAATTTTCCAATTGCAGCATTTAAAAACTGAGTTGAACAACGTTCAATTCCAGTAAAGTTAATTTTAACTGGCTGATTTTTTTTAATGCTCTCGGATATTACCTGGTGTACTTGTAAACCCTCGTTGTGAAAAATAGCAAGCTCTGATTTAATAATATCTAGAACTTTGATTTCCATGATAGTTATACTTTGGTTAATGATTTTAAGTTTCAAAGTTATTATATAAATATACAAAAAGTGTGCAAAATTATCAAAATTTCAGAATTCTAGTGTTGAAAAGTCAAATTAATTAGACTTCCAGCAAAATTTTTGTCTGAAAGGGGTCTCCCATCCTTAAAGAATAATTTATCGTAAGTACTTGACCAATAATGACTTCCAGTAACTATATCTAACTCACCATTATTGTTTTTGCAGTAATCATAAATACTGCTTATGCCTAATCCTCCACTAACATTTTCGAGTTTATACTTAACAGTATTCCCCTTTTCAAGTGCCCACCTAATTGCCCCTGCATGAGTAGAGATATCCCCATTAGTTACTTGACTTATTTTTTTTAAAAACCCTTCTCCTAAATCAACCATGGTAAACTTCAATTTATTAAGCTTAGGATACCATTGACCAGCAACAAAAAAAGGTAAAGTGGTATTAGAATGATGGTGATAGTTAGCAAAAATTTCAAATAAATCGCAACTTATTCTTTCATATAGTTCATCATTTAAAGTAGGCATACCGACATGCCCCATTAAGTTGTTTTTGATATAAGTGTTAAAACCTTCTTTATCATCTCGTAGAAAATTTTCAGCTTTTACATAACTTGCTTTTTGATTAGTTTGTGCTTCCGCACCTTTTATAAAACCATTTCGAAATAGAATATCAAAACTTGATTTTAAGAACTTATAATCTGTACTAAAACTAATATTATTTTCAGTTGTAAGTTTGTATAAAATTGATTCAAATAATGCACTTAAGTTTGCGTCAATCCATTGCAGATGGTACAAATCAATTGATATATCAATATTAGTATATTCATTGCATTCATGATAAAATTCATAAAGCTTTTTTAATCCTGAATAATCAGTATTAATAATTCCTTCTATCTTGATGACAACAACGGGCATATACTTAACAAGATTATGAAATGTTTATTGAATTGGCAATAGGTAAAATTACCTATTTTGAAGTAGGTAATTTTACCTATAAGGCAGGTTTTTGTGTTTATAAAAATTTAGGGCAATTAGTTATGATACCATTATCTTCGATTAGAAAGAAATCACCAATAATACATAATAGAATGCCAAAAGAACCTCCATTCTCAGCTCACATACTTGAAAGTATCAGTAAGACCTTAGGGGATAATTTAACAGGGTCACAAATCGGAAAGTTACTTGCTGATAGTCTAATTGAAGATATCGGAGGACCTGGATTAACTAAATGGAGAAGATTATATATGGCATTTGCCACTTGGCAAAATGCAAATCAATGTTCAAATCATATTTTAAATTTTATTTCTAATTCTCTTCAACCTGTTCTATATATTGGGAAAGAACAACAATTTCAAGATAGTAGAATTGAAATTAACAAGCGTCTCTCATTTTTTGGTATGGAAGTCGGTGAGACTGGTAGATTGAGAAAGGTCCTAAAGTCAACAACAATAAACGAGGCTGAGGCACGAGCAAATAAATTAAAGCACAAACTTCAAGTAAGAAATATTCATGAACAAATTTTTAAATATTGTGAAGCTGAGCTTGTAGTTGAAAATTATTTTCATGCTGTATTTGAAGCCACAAAAAGCATAGCAGAAAGAATACGAGAGAAAACAGGACTTATTACCGATGGTTCACCTCTAGTTGATGTTGCATTTTCGACAAGTAATCCTCTAATAAAAATAAATAATCTTTCCACAGATACAGAACGAAGTGAACATTTAGGTCTAGCAAATATTTGTAAAGGATTGTTTGGTATAATAAGAAATCCAACAGCCCATGAGCCAAAAGTGAAATTTACGATTGAAGAAGAAGAAGCGATTGATTTATTAACAATTATTTCTTATGTTCATAAGAGGCTAGATAGAATCGTTTCCTGATTTACTAATTTCCAATCTCTTTCATTAATTCAGAGATTTTGATGTCCAAAGCTTCACAAAGTCGTTTTAAAACTTTAATGGTGATATTTTGTTCTCCTTGAAGTATTCTACGAATTGTACTTTCTCCAACATCACAAACATTCGCAAATTCAACATTAGATTTATACTTAGCCTTTGCTTTCTTAGCAATATTATCTCCTAATTTTATAAGTATATCTTTTTCTTTAGACATACTCAAATGTCAAAGTAAGTCATAAAATAACCTCGCCATATATGGCGAATATTATTATATTTGTAATATAAATCTTAAAATAGGTAAACATGAAAACAATTTCAAAACTTCTAATTTTGGCATCAATAGTAGGACTAATTGAATGCAAAAAAAAACACAAAGTAGCTGACCCTAGTCCACCAGCAGCGACAGCAACAGAACAATATAATTACGCCACATTAAAAATAACAGCAGTTGATATAGTTGGAGCCGGCACAACTTTTAGTTTTACAGGTACACCGAAATGTAAAATTACATACGGTGGCGCTACCCTCGATTCTATGCTTTTATTAGTTGCTACAATACATTATTCAGTAGAACCATCTGGCGTATGTTCATATTTCAATGGCTCATATACAACAAATTCAAAAAATTTTAAGATAAGGAAGGACGCAAATAATTTTTTAGAATTTCATGACAATACTGGACTTCTTGGAAAATGGCAAATTAAAGACGATGGCTCACCATATTCAAACAATGGAACAGGCAATCCACAAACTCAACTTTTTTGTTGCGGCTCTAACAAAGAATTTGGATTTGCAGGCAAGTAAAAATTTACTTCTGGTTTATTGAAAATAGGTAAAATTACCTATTGCTTTCTTTAATATAATTTCGAAACTTTAAATTGTATTACCAAATTGTTTATGAAAGATAAAAAGACAGCAGCTAAACATTTGTCAACAACAAAATTAGCATATTCAATAGCCACGATTTTATTTGTTTTAGGATTTCTTTTATTTTTTTATTTAAAATCTGATTTTGATAAAATTAAATTAAAAGAGACTTCATTTTTTTTTGACAAAAACGATGATGCATCGTCACTTGCAGGCATGATAGCGTCTACAACTGGACTTCTATGGAGTTTTGCTGGAGTAGTTTTGTTTGCATTCAATATTCGGCAAACTCAAACAGAAATTGAATTGCAGATTTCCGAAATGCAAAGTCAAGGAAAAACCTTTAGCGAACAAATGGAAGCGATAAAATCTCAAAGCAAGTTATTTGAAGCACAGGCTCAAGCTGCCGAAAATCAAAGTAAACAATATACTATTCAAACAGAAGCCTTATTACTACAGCAAAAAGAAAACTCTCTAAACAACATATTAAATAACTATTTTAATTATATCCAATCATTTGAAGCTGTTGAATATGACGGAACATTACGTAAAATTACTGGGTATCAAGTTCTCAATAAAATACACAATCACTTGGAATCCCGTTTTAATGAATACTTAACTTACCAACCAAGTAATTCCTTTGCCGATGAAAATATCATCCAATATCAATATAATCAGCTTTGGCATGGAGTATATAAATCAAATATCCAGGCTGTAATTCAGAATTTTATTTTCATGCATAAGTTTATTGCACAAAATTTTAAAGATACTGAACTATTTTACGAAAGGCTATTCAATTGTTATTCTGATGCTGAAAAATATATTATCGGAATGTATATTATTAATACAACAAATTCTGAAAATGCTTTTATACAACCTTTTAATTTTACAAATTTTATTCAAGGTTGCATTTTTTATGACTTTAATCTTCATTATCTTCCTATTATCATTTCAGACTTAATCTTTTATGAGGAAATTATTTTACCAAAAATATATTCAAAAGACTTAGTTCCAGTTGTTGACTATTCAGCTACTTTAAGTCCCATTTCAAAGAAGCTTTTCTTGGAATTCTTGATTGAAGAAAACCAAAACAAAGATGAAATTACTGTTTCAGAGCTGGTACTTACTTATACCTTTAGAATAGAAAATTCTTCGATAACAAAAACTAACAAAAAAGAACTTGACAAAGATAATTTAAAATTTAAGGAAAAAATACTTCAAGTTTCAATACGAGCAATTCTACTTGAAGCTCTCGAATTTCTTGCTGATAAAGGTGAGATGGTTGCCTTTAAATCATTAAATGTTGAATTAAAATCGGACTTTGAGGTAAATATAAAATCTCATAATAACTCTTCGCCTTTACATATTTGTTTTAATAATGATTTAAAAATTGATTTTAATAATTATGATAACAAAGAAAAATACTTAATAAGGCCACTTAATAAAAAAAGAGCGTTAATTTAATATAGATATTAGTTTTCACTTGTCTTTAATATCAATTAATTTTTTTAAGGAAATTCCAAGAGCTGAAGAAATTCTCCTTAGCACTAAAATATTTGTTGGGTTTAATCCTTTTTCTATTCTATAAATTTGCATTCGCCTCACCTGAACTTGACTTGCAAGCAACTCTCTTGATAATCCTAAATTTTCTCTTGCAAGAGAAATTTTAAGGCCTAATTTTTTTAAATACTCTTTCTCCGTCATGAATTTTTAATTCTGTAAATCAATTAGATAGCATCTAATATAATAATTTTTTTCGATTTATTGAAACTTGTATCATATAAGATACGTATAAAAAGGTGAAAAATGTATTTATTGCATTTTTTTACCACCAACCTAACTCATTCCTGACACTGGATTTTGAGGTTTACAAAAAAAGTCATTGATTACTTAATGTTCATTTACAAGATGAACTATGTTTAACCTTTAAAACAATTTATTATGAAAAATGTAAAATTAAAATGTTGGAACTGTGGTACTCAACTGGATGTAGATGAATTATTGGTCAGCCAATTTGCAGAATCAATAAAAAAAGATTTGCAGACAGAATTGAGAAAAAGAGAAATTGAACTGGATGAAAAAAAGAAAGAGTTCAGTAAATTACTCGAAAAGTTAACAAAAGAAAAAGAAGATGTTGATAAACTTGTGAATGCAAGAGTAAAAGCCCAACTGATATCTAGGGAAGAATCCTTAAAAGAGATAATCCGAAAGGAACTTAACGATGAAAAATCTCAACAACTTCAGGAACTAGAAAATGAACTGGTAAAAAAATCTTCTCAGCTACGAGAA
This sequence comes from Bacteroidia bacterium, assembly GCA_044229885.1. GTDB lineage: Bacteria > Bacteroidota > Bacteroidia > B-17B0 > Aurantibacillaceae > Aurantibacillus. Next base: position 221,648 of record JBGASD010000002.1, read on the forward strand.
CTAAATGGCACAAGAGCTCAATTAGAACGCTTGAGACGTGAACATGAAGAAGCAGAGACTAGAATTACATTGGAAAAGGAAAAAGAACTTTCAGAACGACTCGAACAAGCAAAGGCTAATATAAAAGAGCAAGCTCAACAAGAAAGTTTCCTAAAGATTCGTGAACGTGAGAAAATAATTCAAGACCTTACTTCAAAATTAGAAGATGCAAAGCGCCAGGCTGAACAAGGTAGCATGCAATTGCAAGGATTTGTTCAAGAAATAGAATTACTAGAATTATTACAGGAAGCTCATCCATTTGATGAAATAATAAAATCAAAGACAGGGGCTAATGCAGCTGATATATTGCAAGTGGTAAGAACACAAAATGGAGCGGAATGTGGTAAGATTTATTATGAATCTAAACGTACGAAAACCTGGAGTAATGAGTGGATAAATAAATTTAAACAGGATAATATCAACACAAAAGCTGATATACTTGTTCTTGTAACAAATACGCTTCCAAAAACTATTCAGCGGTATGGCATTATAGATGGGATATGGGTTTGTGGCCTTAATGATGTAAAAGAACTTTCTCTTGTTTTAAGATTTGGACTTTTAAAATTGCAATCAGTCGCAATAAAACAACAAGGTAAAGAATCTAAAATGGAGCTTCTATATAGCTATTTGACCTCTGAAGAATTTAAAAACATATTTGAATCTATTCTTGAAGGATTTAAAATTATTCAAGATTCACATACAAGTGAAAAGCTAAAAATGCAAAGGCTTTGGAAGGAACGTGAAAAAACGCTTGAAAAGGTTTTATTAAATTCGGTTGAGTTCTACGGCTCAATAAAAGGAATTGCAGGAGCAGCAATACCAGAAATACCAATGCTTGACCTTTCTAAAGCAGGGTAAAATCAAAACATTTAGCTAAAAAATCCTGGAGACATTAGTCTCTTGGAATTCTATTGTCAAAAAAGTTGGTGTCACATTAACAGGTGTTGTAGTCTTGTTAAAGTTAAACTTTGAGATAGGGAACTCCAAGAAATAAGAAGGATGCGTGGTAACATTCTTCTTATTTCCTTGATATTAAAAATTATGAGAAATAAAAGAAAAATAAAACCATTGACATTTGATACTCACATTTGGAATTCTTTTGTAGATTTTCTGCACACAGAAGGAAATTTTCAAATTGTAAACGAAGGAATTATACTTCGAGATGGAGTTGAATTCTTATGGACATTCACTCCAAATAGAAACCCTATCGTATCGCAAGAAATTTGGGAAGACATTTTATTAAATCACTTATTAAGATATAAATACAACTAAAAATAATACTATGGATAAAGAAATATACAATGAAAGATTATTGCAATTCGCAACACATCTTAACGCAATTAAACCTTTTACAAAACATATTCAAAAGACAGCTGAATTAGTTGAAGTAGATATGAAAGTTCGGATTCATTACAAATTGGTATACAATTTTTTAATTATTAATGAATTACCAAAAGTATTCTCAGAATGGTTTTATCATGAAGGTGGGTGGCCCCTTTTAAATGGGACACAACTTGAACAGGGGCCAATTACAGGAATTTCGAAATGGTTTAAATTAAATCCCGAAGAAATTTGTCAAATTCTTGACATTGAAGAATGTCAGGTCGTACATAAGTATGGGGTAAAAATCCTTAATCAAGAATCGACACCAAAAGACCATGCCTTTAATATTGAAAAACTTGTCGAATATCGAAAAATAAAACAATGAAAATAGAAAATTTTGTAGGCCGACTTCCAAATTATTTTTTATGTTTTTATTGACCTATACGCTCCAGACAAACTTTAATAATATTAAGTAATAATTAGAAAGGAGGATTAAATGAATAAAATAAACATATATGAATTGCAGGAATATCTAAATTATAAGGATATCCGTGCAATCCGTAACTGGTGCAAAAAAAATAATGTATTTATAATACGACAAGGAAAAAATGAATTTGTATTTGAAACTAATTTCAAAGAAGAATACGAAAGGCCGTTTATAAATAAACTAAAAAAATTATATGGGAATGATTGGGAATCGGTATATAGACTATATGCTGATGGAGATATTCCTGCTTTAAATATGTTACAACAATTACCAGAAATACGATGCAAAACTTATACATCAATAAACAAATCGAAAAATACATTTAATGAAAAATTTGAAAACTATCGCAAACATAAAATTGCCTAAAAAAGACAGGCCAATAGGATTGTATTTGTTTTGTAATCGTCATAAAAATTATTACAGAGATGATTCCAAAATTAAATGCACTTGCAAAAACTTGGTTTATAAAGCAAAAATCCACATTCCACACTCAAACAATAAATGTAAAACTAAAATTTTATCGACTGATGATTTTGACGAAGCATTGAATCAAATAAGAGCCTTTAAAAAAGAAATGTTTTTAAACTCCTATCAGAGTACAAATTTTATCGATAAAAAAACGAAGCCTATTTTACTAACTGACTGCATGGTTGATTTCATGGCATTTTTGAACAATGAAGGAGTGCCTTTTCACAACCAAAAAATAAGAGATAAAAAGGTGATACGTAACTACAAACTTTCGTTAGAATACTATGGTTATGCGCTAAAAGAAAACAATATTGACCCTACAATTCTGAAATTTACTGAAGTTAATGAGACAATGATTGGTTTCGTTTGCCGTTATATACTTGAAACTCGAAAACTTAGTAACAAAACATATAATGGAATAATTAGTCAATTAAAATCTTTTACAAAATATATTATAGATAAACATTCCTTAAAATGCAAAAATCATTTTGAAGAAGTAATCTTTAGAGAAGAAAATATTGATGTGAAATCTATTAATTTAGATGAGTTTGTTGAATTACTTAAATTAGTTACGTATGAAAATAGCTGGCATTCTGAAAAAAATAGGGCTCGTAGAAATTTTTACAAACCTTGGTTGACAACAGCATACAAGCTAGGATTATTTACTGGAGGAAGAAGAGAGGAAGTTATAAAATTAACATGGAATGGTGTTAAAACTAATAGGAAGGGCGAACTCTCACATATTGAAATAAATCATTTTAAGAAAAATAGAGCTAAGAGTAATATAAAAGGCGATAATAACATTTCGATAAAAAGGATTCCAATGAATTATGATTTAGAACAGTTTCTAATCGAATTAGGTTATCATAAATATAAGAATACGGATAACTATATCATTGAGCCAGAAGAAAAGAATGCTAGGTCTTATATGATGAGACTAATAACAAAATCATTTTCTAAATATTACAAAATGTTAGGCAACGGTGAAAGCAAGCAGTTCAAACATTTAAGAAAAACATATATTACTGCATTATATATTATCAGAGGCGAAGAAGTTTACAAATACACTGACCATGAAGGAATGGCTATTTTACATAAACATTATATCGATGAAGAAGTAGTAATGGATGCGAAACAAAAAGAGTTTAAAAAACTTGGAAGCATCTTTACAAGCAGTTAATATATGAGATTTCCCTACTCCATTTCCTTACTCTCTAAACAACATACAGAAGAGTAAAATGACGAAACCCTTAGAACAATAGACGTTCTAAGGGTTTTTTCTTTTTGTCGGGGTGGCCAGATTCGAACTGACGACCTCTTGCTCCCAAAGCAAGCGCGATACCGGGCTACGCTACACCCCGCGGTGTACGTCTCAAAAAATTGAGAGTGCAAATATACATATTTTTTAAATCTTTCAAAAAAACAGGCTATTTTTCTTAAATAATGTTTATCCCTTGGTTTCCAAGGCTTACTGAGATAAAATTTAATTGTATTTTTGCCTACTATGCAAGAACAGATCCTTATTTTAGATTTTGGTTCACAATTTACCCAACTTATTGCCCGCCGTTTGCGCGAATTAAACGTTTATTGCGAGATCCATCCTTACAACAAAGTTCCTCAGATAACTTCAGATATTAAAGGTGTTATTCTTTCGGGAAGCCCGCACAGCGTGCGCCAGGAAGAGCCTCTTAAACCGGATCTTAGCAATATTAAAGGTAAATTGCCCTTGCTTGGCGTGTGCTATGGCGCACAATTTTTGGCCCATTTTTATGGTGGTGAGGTCGGCAAATCCAACTCCCGCGAATATGGCCGCGCGCACCTTGAAATTAAAGACAAAAACGCTAAAATGTTCAAGGATATTTCTGACGATTCTGTAGTATGGATGAGCCATGCCGATACGATCTTAAAAATTCCTGATAATTATAAAATTACCGCCAGCACGCACGATGTTAAGATAGCTGCTTATGCTATTGAAGGTGAAGAAACACATGCCTTGCAGTTTCACCCCGAAGTATATCACACTGATGAAGGCACTAAAATCTTAAAGAACTTTGTTTACGGCATTTGTGGCTGTAAAGGGCTTTGGACATCAGACTCATTTATTGATACAACCGTAGCGGATCTTAAAAAGAAATTAGGTAACGATAAAGTAGTTTTAGGCCTCTCTGGTGGTGTAGACTCCAGCGTTTCGGCAGTTTTATTAAATAAAGCTATTGGCAAAAATTTGTATTGCATTTTTGTTGATAACGGTTTGTTACGTAAAAATGAATTTGAACAAGTGTTGGAATCTTACAAGCATATGGGCCTTAACGTAAAAGGTGTAAATGCTAAAGATAAATTCTACTCTGCCCTTGCAGGTTTGAGCGACCCGGAGCAAAAACGTAAAGCCATTGGTAAAGTTTTTATTGATGTGTTTGATGAAGAATCACAACGCATTGAAGATGTAAAATGGTTAGCACAAGGCACCATTTACCCCGATGTTATTGAAAGCTTAAGCGTTAACGGACCAAGCCACACTATTAAATCACATCACAACGTTGGTGGTTTACCGGCCTATATGAAATTAAAAATTGTGGAGCCCCTGCGTTCTTTATTTAAAGATGAAGTGCGTCGCGCAGGTAAGGCTTTAAATATGGATGAAGCATTATTAGGTCGCCATCCTTTTCCGGGTCCGGGTTTAGCCATTCGTATCTTAGGAGATATTACACCTGAAAAAGTACAGATTGTTCAGGATGTGGATGCTATTTTTATTGAAGGATTAAAATCTCATAATTTATATAATACGGTTTGGCAGGCCGGCGCAATTTTATTGAATGTACAAAGTGTTGGCGTTATGGGCGATGAACGCACTTATGAAAATGCGGTTGCACTGCGCGCTGTATCATCAACGGATGGTATGACTGCAGATTGGGTTCACTTACCTTATGAGTTTCTTGCAAAAATGAGCAACGAAATTATTAATAAAGTAAAAGGTGTTAACCGCGTTGTATATGATATAAGCTCTAAACCACCGGCTACTATTGAATGGGAGTAATAACAATTAAGATTTTTGATTTAAGATATAAGATTTAGGATTGATGATAAAAAATAAGTTTAATAAATATTGCTTGTCTTGCATCTTGTGTCTTTTATCCTTTATCACTTTTGCGCAAAGCAAATCTACTAATATTCAAAATTTTGATGGCAAGAGTTATTACATTCACAAAGTAGAAAAAGGGCAAAGCTTATATTCTATTACCAAATTATACAATGTTGGTTTGGATGAATTATATGTAGTTAACCCCGAACTAAAAGATGGCGTTAAAGCAGGCCAGGAAATAAAAGTACCAACCGGTTATGCAAGTGGTAAACCATTACAAAGCACTACAACAACTGTAAATACAAACGTTGCGCTTTCTGCAAATCCAGATACATCGCGTTATTTTACTTATAAAGTTTTAAAAGGCGAAACCGTTTATGCCATTACCAAAAAATTTAACTTAACCGAATCTCAATTAAACACTTTTAATCCGGGCTTATCAACTGCGGGTTTAAAAGAAGGACAGGTAATTGCAATAAGCGAAAAAAATAAAAAGAAAGTTGGTAATACAACTTACGTTAACACTTCTAGCATTACAAGCACCAGTATTGATACTTCAAGATCAAAAGTAACTACCAAACCTACAAAAAGCAGTTATAACATTGCATTGGTATTACCATTTAAACTCGATCAGACTTTAGCTTTAGACGTTGCAACTCTTGCAAAAAACAAAACGAGTTTTCCGGTAGTTTCTTCTTACGCCGTTGATTTTTATTTGGGATTTAAAAGTGCTATTGATTCATTAAGCGGAAAAGGATTTGAAATTAATTTAGAGTTATATGATGAAGATGAAAAAGATTCGTTAAAACATACTCAATTATTAAGCGATCTTAAAACAAAACAAATCGATTTTATTTTTGGTCCGCTTTATGCAAACGGCTTTAAATCTATCGGACAAAAAGCAAAAGAATTAAACATTCCTATTATTACGCCCATTACACAACAAAATAAAATGTTGTTCAATAATGTGTACGCATCAAAAACAAACCCTTCGCAATTTACTTTATTAGAAAGCCTTGCAGATTATTGTATTGACTCTTTGGTAAAAGATAACGCTAAAATATTTTTAGTTTCCGGCTTTCAAAAAGACGCTAAAGAAATGGGCTATGTAACTGCCTTTAAAAAATATTATAACGAAAAACAAAAAGCTTTAGGTAAAACAGCAAAAGATACTGTACACGTTGTAAAAGGCTTAGCAGATATTAAAAACGGCTATATGCCTAATGCTAAAAATATAATCATTACTTTAAGCACTAACCAGGTTTTTATAGCCGATTTTACAACGCAACTTGCTGTTTTTTCTGAGAAGAAAGATATTACATTATGTGGTTGGGAAACTATGACCACTATTGATAACATTGATCAGGAATATTTAAATCAGTTACATTTTACTTTTCCAAATCAATATAATTTAAGTAATATGGCAGCTTATGCCGGCTTAATTGAGAATTATAAAAATTACATGGCAACCTACCCCACCGAATTTTATTTTATTGGTAACGATATTGCAAATTATTATTTAAAGAATTTAAAAGAATGGGGACCAAATTTTGTATTTAATCTTAACAATCTTTCTTCTGAAACCAATTATATGCGTTTTAAATTCTATCGTCCGGATAATACAACCGGCTTTGATAACCGTGGTGTATATATCTTTAAATACAATAATTACCAACTGCAAAAAACCGGATGGAAATAAATAAAGAAACCATTACAACGTGGTTAAAGAATTTACAGGATGATATTTGCTCATCATTAGAAAAAGCCGACGGACAATCAAAATTTATTGAAGAGAACTGGACCCGCACAGAAGGTGGTGGCGGAAGAACGCGCATAATTAAAGATGGGAATGTAATTGAAAAGGGCGGGGTTTTATTTAGCGCTGTAAGCGGTGATGCGCCGGATTTTTTATTTAAGGAAAAAGAGCATTCAGCTTCGCAAACAAGTGCTACAGAAAAAAACAAACCACAGTTTTTCGCAACAGGTGTTTCTATTGTTATTCATCCAAAAAATCCAATGGTGCCTATCATTCATATGAACATCCGTTATTTTGAAATGGATGGAAACATAAAATGGCTTGGTGGTGGTATTGACTTGACTCCGCATTATATTGTTGATGAAGATGCTAAATTCTTCCATTCTCAATTAAAATCTGTTTGCGATAAACATAATGCAACCTATTATTCAAAATTTAAAAAGTGGGCGGATGATTACTTTTACATCAATCATCGTAAAGAAACCCGTGGTATTGGCGGTATCTTTTTTGACCGTTTAAATACAGATGCTGAATCCGATAGCTATCGGATGAATTTTGAACAAAATTTTGCATTTTGGCAGGATGTTGGAAAAGCCTTTGCACCAATATATACAGAGCTTATCTCTAAAAATAAAAATAAGACGTTCACCGAAAAAAATAAAGAGTGGCAACTTTTACGTCGCGGTCGCTATGTTGAATTTAATTTGGTTTACGATAAAGGCACAAAATTTGGTTTAGAAACTAACGGACGTGTAGAATCAATTTTAATGAGCCTTCCAAAAATGGCCGGTTGGGAATATGATTTTAAACCGGAGAAAAATTCGGAAGAAGAAAGAACTCTAAGTTTGTTAAAGAAAGACATTAACTGGGTTTAACTTCTTTAGATAGGATTTTCATCGCTCGCAATTTTTACTAAATTTGTAATAACATTAAAGTATCTTTCTTTTGAAAACTATAGCTAAAATTTTTGTTTGCGCATTGTTTTTTTGTAATGGTCTTTTGGCGCAAATTTCTCCTCCGGTAGGTTCCCGTCTTAATTACAACCAGGTAATGTTTCAGTATCCCGAAGTTGAAGGAGCTAATTTGTATAAGTTAATTCTTGACGGTTATGATTCTTTAAAAGCTGAAAAACCTGCTTTCAGTTTAGTTTTTAATGATTCCAATACATGTACACTCGTTCGAAATTTAGAATTTGGTAAAAAATATGTTTGGAGAACGGAAGCATATTCGCAACCGGGACAAAAAATATCCGCTTCAGAATCATATAGTTTTTCACTCTTAAAAAATGATTTTAACGACCCAAATATTTTTTCAGTCAATCAATATATTAACAAGCCTGAAAAATATAGAGATGGCATAGTATGGTTGGATAAATATTTTTGCGCGCTCGATCGCAGCGGAAAAGTTGTTTGGCAATTTCCCAAAAGCACTAAAAGCGCGTTTTTGCCGGATAATATGACCGATCTGCACATGTACAACAATGGAAATATTTCTTTTTCAAACGACACCTCGGTATATTACTTTAATCGTGATCTTAAATTGATCTGGCATTGTCATGTGAGTATGTTAAAGCCGAATTTAAAGGTCACTAATTTTCACCATGTTTTTAATCGTTTGCCCAATGGTAATTTTATTGCTTTAGGTTCAACGTTTGAAAAATTTAAATTAGATAAAACTGATGCTGCAACTTATACTTACGATAACAATATTATTCTTGAATTTGATTCTTTAGGAAAACTTTTGTGGCATTGGGAATTTAGAAAACATGCTGATACATTACTTGTTAAAGATGTTTTAAAAAAATACGGTACAAAAAACTCTAAACTATCGGTAATGGTTCATGGCAATTCGGTAAGCTACGATTCTACGTATAAGCATCTTTACCTTGGCTGTCGTGATTTTAACCGGATCTATAAAATTGATAAAGCTTCAAAAAAAATCATTGCTGAATACGGGCCTAAATTAACCGATTCGGATACAAAAGTATTTCCAATAAATTTTTATTCGCGACAGCATGATGTAAAGCCCGTTGGAAAAAATGAAGTTTTATTATTTAATAATGGCGAAGAAACCGAAAAAGGTAAAAGCACAGTAATGAGAATTTTGTTGCCGCAAAACGCTAAAGAAAAAGCAAAAAAAACCTGGGAGCTCGATCTTGATATTGATACTATACCCGGTAAAGCAATTAAATATGGTAGCGCCGAATTATTGAGTAACGGTAACTATTTAATTTGCGGCGGTACTAATGGTAGAATACTGGAAGTTACAGCTAATAAGGAACCGGTGTGGGATCTATATCTAAGAGCAAAAACGTTGGCTGTATTTCCGTTTAGAATATTTGCGCAATACAGGGCCTATTACAGTAGTTCGCTTTATCCATACTATTTTGCGGCATCAATAAATAAAAGCGGATCAAATGCCGTAAAATTGTTTAACGAAGGTACAGAGAACGATACTTATAAATTGGAATTTTTTGCTACACCTTCTAGTACAATTTCAAAAGCTGTTAGTGTATTAACAACACCGGTAATTAAGACCGGTTATAGTTATACTGTTGCATCAAAAGACAACTCTGTAACAAGCATTAAAGTTACATCCCTGGGTTCGGGAATTGTTAAGTGGTACACTATTAATAAGTAGTTAAGGTGCAATACTAATGCCTGTGCTTCATGATCACAAAAAGCATAAACAATACAGGCAGTGAGCTTAACAGCATGCCTATATAACCTTTAGGATATTTTTCTTCTTCGTAATAATATTTTATGTTCAAAAAAATATTTAAGCCCGAAATAATAAAACCAAAAATACCTAAGGCAATTCCGTAAAAAGCAAATTGAATTTTATAGATAGATAAAGCAGCAAAAATGCCTATTAAAATAGAAACGTAACCAAGTGCTTTATATACAAAACGATGACTGATCATTATTCAGCGTAATAGGTCATTAAACGGCGACGTAATTTACTGGCATAGGTTTGACACTGCCAATCGGTATGATTGTTTGTAGAGTTAATGCACTTGCCATATTGACGAACACGGTACTTCATTTCTTCTCCCAATAAATTAAATAATTCCATTGCCTCATCAAAATCTGCCGCGTTATCTTTAATGCGGGCAAAATGATCTTCTAAACTTTGATCCAACACTGTTTGTGGTTTATGCCCTTTACGCAAAGCCATTGTATAACGGTCTTTTACAATAAAAGCCTCTGCACTTGAATTTAAGAAGCGCTCCTTAATTTCAGGAGGCATATCGTAATCGTTCTCTAATTCATAATTCCACTCATCTTTGTAACGATGTTCTAAATACAAATGAGGCGCCGCAAAAACATGCTTCCAATCAATTGGATATTGCCATAAATTAAAACGACGCGAATTATTTCCAAGATCAACTATCTTAAATATTTTTTTGTTTGGAAGGATACGACTACCACGACCAATCATCTGATGATACAGTGTTAAAGATTTTGTAGCGCGGTTTAAAATGATGGTTTCCACTTCGGGCTCATCAAAACCCGTTGTTAAGATACTTACCGATGTTAATACACCATCTTTAGTATTACGGAACCACTCTAAAGTTTCGGCACGGTCTTTATCACTAAAAGTACTATCCAAATGGCGAACAGGATAACCTTTCTTTTTAAATGTTTCGTAAACAGCACGGCTGGTTAAGATACCGGCATTAAAGATCAATGTTTTTGTGCCCTTGCCCATTTCTTCGTAAGCCTCGATGAGCTTACTTTGCATGATGGCCTGAGTATATAATACTTCGTGTGAACCAACGGTAAATTCACCATTGTTACCAACACGTAAAGAACTTAAGTTAACATCGTAAGAGTAAGTTTGCCCTTCGCATAAAAAACCCTGCTCAATTAAATTAGAAATACTCTCTCCAACAATTAAAGTTGAATAGGTTTGATATAAGGGTAATTTTTTATTGCTGCTTAAAGGCGTAGCTGTAACACCTAAAATATTTACATCGTTAAAGTAATGAAAGATCTTACGGAAGGAATTGTTATGCGCCTCATCCACTATCACTAATCCAATATCTTCTAAAAACTGATCGTTCTCTTGTAAACGGTTATTCAACGTTTCTACAAGGGCGGTAAAACTTTGATAATCGCTTTGGTGAGGTAATTGTTTTACTTCGCTATTAATAACTTTATTGCTAATGCCTACTTCGGCCAATACATCCGAGGTTTGTTTTCCCAACTCAATACGGTGTGTTAATATCAACACTTTGCGTTTAAATTGTTGGATATAACGTTTGGCTATCTCACTAAAAATAATGGTCTTTCCACCACCGGTTGGCAATTGAAAAAGCAAATTAGCATTGGGTGGTAATTCTACCAGTTTATTAAAAATATTTGTTACAGCCGCTTCCTGGTAAGGGTATAATTTACGGGGTTCTGCTGCTTCAATCTTATTGTCTGTCATGTTAAAAAATGGCAATTTGCAAATATACGGCTAAAGCAACTAAATACCATCAAATTTTATTAAGAAATAGGTAGGGATTTAAACAATTTAAGAAGATTTAGTAAATACACAGAGGCAATAATTTGGTATCTTCGCCTTTGTGAAAAGAAAGTTCAATTATCTTCTTTTAAGTTTATTTTCTGCAATCCTCCTATCTGCAGGATGGATATTTCATCAGGCCATTTTTATCTTTTTTGGATTTGTGCCTTTATTGCAATTGGAAGATCATGTTTCACAACGCACTGATCTGGCCCGGAGAAAATTAAAATTATTCGGTTACTCTTATCTTACATTTTTAAGTTGGAATCTTTTAACTACCTGGTGGATAACTTTCGCATCTATGGGCGGAGCCTGCCTGGCATTTATTCTCAACTCATTATTAATGAGTATTGTTTTTCTTATTTTTTCAAACATTAAAAACCGCATCAATAAACCATATGCTATTTGGTTTTTAATTCCTTTATGGCTAGCTTTTGAGTATTTACATACTATTTGGGATATGTCGTGGACATGGCTCAATATTGGAAATGTTTTTGCCTTTAATACCAATTTTATACAATGGTTTGAGTTTACCGGCACCAGCGGTGGTACTTTATGGATACTCTTTACAAACATTCTTATTTTTTCGGCTCTTAAAAATAACAGCGCTTTAAAAATAATTTCAAAACCTATTTTAAAAATTGCCGCTGCCATTATCCTTCCAATTTTATTTTCTTATTTAATTGTTCTTGTCCGAAAGCCGCTTTCTGCTTCAAAAGAAAAAATAAACGTAGTGGTGGTACAACCCAATATTGATCCTTATAATGTAAAATTTGTAATGGATTTTCAGTTACAATTTCAACGTTTTCTTGATCTGGTAAGAAACAAAGTAACTACTGAAACGGATTATATTGTTTTACCCGAAACCTTTATTATTGGTGAAGGGCTTGATGAGGATGCCCTGGCGCAAAACCCTGCCATTGTTAGATTTAATGATAGCCTAATAAAAAAATTCCCAAAATTAAAGATCGTTGTCGGAGCCGACAGTTACAAGATCTTTAAACATAAAAGCGAGATGACCTCAACCGCCAGAGAAGATGATGGTATTTTTTACGACTCATACAACACGGCTCTACAGTTGGATGCAAGCGGAATACAGATCTATCACAAATCAAAACTGGTACCGGGTGCAGAAATAATTCCATTTGCTTTTATATTAAAACCGCTCGAAAGCCTGGCACTTGATATGGGTGGAACCACCGGTAGTTTGGGTGTACAAAAAGAACGCAGTGTTTTTACCGATAAACTAACAGGTACAAATGTGGCGCCTGTTATTTGTTACGAAAGCATTTACTCAAACTATGTAACAGAGTACATGCGAAAAAAAGCGAACATTATTTTTATTATTACCAACGATGGCTGGTGGGATAACACACCGGGCCATATACAGCATCTTTATTACGCGCGTTTAAGAGCCATTGAAAACCGTGTGCAAATAGCACGCAGTGCCAACACGGGTGTTAGCGCGTTTATAGATGAGTTTGGAACCCTTTATAATACTACCAAATATGGAGTAGATGCCGTAATTGAAAAAACCTTGTACCTGAATAATAGCCCTACCTTTTACTCAAAATTTGGCGATCTTATCGCTTATTTTTCCGCTTTTATTTCGGTGCTTTTGATCTTATTTTCTATCGTTTTAAGATTTAGAAAATAGAGGGCTTAGGGCATCAATCCCCTATCCCCCTTCTCCAAGGGGGAACACACAAATTGAAAAATTCTTTAAAAATTGCTACGATCTATGGCAAAAAATCGGTTCTATTGCTAAGTAAATTTCAGTAAAAAAATTATCTTTGTACTCATTAATTAATTTTTTTATGGGACGGATATTTCAAACACGAAAAGCAACGATGTTTAAACGTTATGCTAAGATGGCAAAGGCGTTTACGAAAATTGGAAGAGAAATTGTAATGGCGGTTAAAGCCGGTGGCCCTCACCCCGAAAATAACCCGCGTTTAAGAATGATCATGCAAAATGCCAAAGCAGTAAACATGCCAAAAGCAAATGTAGAAGCAGCTATTAAACGTGCCAGTGAAAAAGATGCCAGCAACTACGACGAGGTAATTTATGAAGGTTATGCGCCACATGGCGTGCCCGTTTTGGTTCAATGCACCACTAATAATCCAACCCGTACAGTTGCAAGTGTGCGTTTATATTTTAACCGTGCCAATGGCGCAATGGGCACTAACGGTTCGGTAAGTTTTATGTTTGAACATGTTGTGCTTTTTAAAATTGATGCAGCAGGTTTAAATAAAGATGATATGGAATTGGAATTGATAGATTTTGGCCTGGAAGATATTTCACATGATGAAGAAAATAATCAATTCATTATTCAAACGCAGTTTACCGATTACGGAAAAATGCAGGCTGCTTTAGAAGAAAGAAAGATACCGGTATTAGAAACAAGTAAAATTTATAGTCCTACCACAACCAAAGAATTAACTCCCGAGCAGGAAGCAGAGGTTATGGCCATGATTGAAAAGATGGAAGAGGACGACGACATTGAAGCGGTTTATCACAATATTGCTTAACCGCATTGGAAAAGCAATGGAAGATATATAACAACAGCAATACACAAGCTGTTGAACAATTACAGCAGCAATTAAATGTTGACGCTATTATTGCAAAGCTGTTAGTGCAACGTAATATTTTTTCTTTTGAAGAAGCCAAAGATTTTTTTCGCCCTGACCTGAAACAATTGCACGATCCGTTTTTAATGAAAGGAATGGATGTGGCTATTGAAAGGATAAACACAGCCATTGAAAAAAACGAAAAAGTTTTAATTTACGGCGATTATGATGTAGATGGAACAACAGCTGTGAGTGTTGTTTACAGCTTTTTTAAAGATCATATTGCAAAAATAGATTACTACATCCCTGATCGGTATAAAGAAGGTTATGGCATTTCGTTTTCTGCTATTGATTTTGCAAAAGAAAATAATTTTTCGTTGATCATTGCATTAGATTGCGGCATAAAAGCAAATGAAAAAATTGATTACGCCAATCAAAAGAATATTGATTTTATTATTTGTGATCATCACCTTCCCGGCGATAAAGTGCCAAATGCCGTGGCGGTGTTAGATCCAAAACAAAACGATTGCAATTATCCTTACAAAGAATTAAGCGGTTGCGGCATTGGCTTAAAATTAATTGAAGCCTTTTCTAAAAAAAATAATTTCTCTTTAGAAGCCTGTTATAAATATTTAGACCTTGTTGCTGTTAGTATTGCGGCAGATATTGTTCCTTTGAACGGAGAGAACCGTGTGATGGCACATTTTGGTTTGGAAAAAATAAATAAAGATCCAAGACCGGGAATAAAAGCTTTATTGAATTTAAATCAATTAAAGCAAGCCATTACCATTACTACTTTGGTTTTTGTTTTAGCGCCACGCATTAACGCAGCAGGCCGAATTGAGCATGGCAGTAAGGCCGTAGAGCTTTTAATTTGTGAAGACGACATTCATGCCGAAGAATTTGCCAAAGCTATAAACGAAACCAATACACAGCGCAAAGATCTGGATCTTGGTACAACTACAGAAGCTATTGCACAACTGGAAGAGAATATATTAACACCAAATAAAAAATCAACGGTGTTATTTAGTCCAACCTGGCACAAGGGTGTTGTTGGCATTGTTGCTTCGCGTTTAATTGAAAAATATTACAAGCCAACTATTATTTTAACCGAGAGTGATGGTAAAGTTTCAGGCAGCGCGCGAAGCGTTAAGGAGTACGATGTTTACAGCGCTATTGAAAAATGTAGCGACCTGTTAGAACAATTTGGCGGACATAAATTTGCTGCGGGTTTAACAATGAAAAAAGAAAACCTTGAAGCTTTCATAAATAAATTTGAAAAAGTAGTTAGTGAAAGTATTACAGAAGATCAATTGATTCCAAAAGTGGATATTGACATTGAATTAGAGTTTCATGAAATAAGCGATAAGCTGGTGCGCATTTTAAAACAATTTGCGCCGCATGGCCCGCATAACATGACGCCTTCTTTCTGTTGTAAGAATGTTTTTGAAACCGGCTGGGGCAAAGTGTTTGGCAACAATCACCTGAAACTTGAACTTTTTCAAAAGTCAAATCCTAATATTCGTTTCCAGGCAATTGCTTATGATAAAGGCGATTACATTAATTTTTTTCAAAGAAAAATACCAATGGATATTGTATTTAAAATTCAGGAGAACGAATACAAGGGCGTTACAACTATTCAATTTATGATAGAAGATCTGAAAGTAAATCAGGCACAATAAATTATACCTTAATGCGTTATTGTTATTACATTAATTAAATTAACAAGGCATGAAATTAAGATCATACATTTTATTGGCGTGTGTATTTAGTATTGCATTCTTTATCAATTGTAAGAAAAAGGACAAAGATCCTACGCCAACATCAACACTAACATCAACAGCAGGGCCCAGGCCATATGCAACATTAAGTACCGATAATATAAGTGCTATAACACAAACAAGTGCAGTTGGTGGTGGCAATGTACAGTTTGATGGAGGCAGTTTGGTAACTACAGTGGGGGTATGTTGGGATACAACTACGCATCTCTCCCTGTCAAAACCTCATACAGTAAATGCAGGAAGCATTGGAACTTATACATGTGCTTTAAATGATTTATTACCAAACAAAACTTATTATGTAAGAGCTTATGCCACTAATGCAACTGGAACGTCTTTTGGAGATCAAGTGAGCTTTACAACACCATAAATATTAGCTTTTAAATTCACTTAACCTGATAATAAAAAAGGCTTACAAATTCTATAAGCCTTTTTTATTAATATAGTTTTAAAAATTATTTGTGGTTTCTTCCACCACCTCCGCCACCACCGGTGTTTCTTCCACCACCACTATTGCCACCTCCGGTATTTCTACCACCGCCACTATTACCACCACCAAATGAACCGCCAACGTTTTTTCCTCCGCCTCCCTGTTTAACAGGATTGCTTTGCTGATGTTGTTTTACCGGCTGCGTATTTTCGTACTTAGGCTGCTGGCTATTTTTTGGTGAATTATAGATTTCTTTTGGTTGCGAATTATTTTTTCTCGGTTCCGAATTTATTTCTTTAGGCTGATCACTATTCACATTTTTTCCATTGCCTTTTGGCTGATTAATTTGTTCAGACTGATAATTATTTTTCTTCGGCTGATTCATGTTTTCTTCACTGCCATTTCTTTTGCTAACTTTCTTTTCAGGATCTGCCGGCAACGAATTATATTTTCTTCCCGGTTTTACATTCTCTTTATAGGCAATTTGCCTTTCTGCATAATAACCACTGCGTTGATGTTCGCGCACTGTTTCCGAACTCATTCTTCTGCCATAATACCCTTTATGTACCATTGGTGAACGGTAATAATTACAATGATAGTAATGATGATGATAATGGTGTGCATGCCAATAATGATTACGCCAGTAAATTGGTCTCCACGGAGCCCACCAACCCGGATAATAGCCATAATACCATGGCGATACCCAAACTACATAAGCAGGCGCATAAATGTATTGCACCATTGGCCATGGATATACGTTTACATAAACTGTTGGGTCATTATTATAATAAACTGTATTTGAATTATTAGTGTTGTTGTTAAAACCGCTATTATCATTTTTGCTTTTATATACATCATCGGTTTCCGAATCGGATTTTATTTTTTCGGTTGAAACAGTTTTTTCATCTTTAGGCTCAATAATATAATCCTTACCGTACAATTCTTCATCACCTACAATTTGTATGTGCGCGTTACCATCTTTTGTTTTTTCAATTTCAATAACTGCAACGTCCTGTATCTCTTTTTTGGCCACTTCAACCTGTAGCACCATGGTGTGTGCATTACCGTCTTTATTGTCAGTTACTTTTACGTAATCAACTTCACCATCACCATTTAAATCAAGGTTATTTACATTGTTATCATTCTTATTGATAGCTTTTTCAAACTCTTCGGGGGTAGATGAATTTTTAAACATTTCCAATGCGCCTGCCAGGTCAAAATTATCTCCGGGCAAACCAAGAGAATCTGCCTGCTTTTGTGCAAAGCCAAATGAAGTAATACTTAAACAGATCAGCAAAACTATATTCTTAAATGCTTTCATAATATTCTTGTTTATTTTTTAGATATACCAATATCACTCAAGTTTAGTGCCAAGACAAGCCATTTAACAAAACTTAAGTATTAAAGCGGTTTAAATTTTTAAGAAGCGAGGTTCTTCTTCACCAAATGGTTAAAACGCCAAGACAGAGCAACCGCAACAAACAAAAGAGACACCAATAGAGCTATCCAAATGCCAATGGTTTCCATCTTAAAAGTAAAGGCCAGTAAATAAGCTAAAGGCAATGCAATTACCCAATAACCAATTAATGTAATAACCGTTGGGTATTTTACATCTTCAAGCCCTCGTAATGCGCCAATGGCTGTTACTTGTATGCCATCAAACAACTGGAACATAGCAGCTATGATCAATAATTTTGAAGCAAGATAGATAATTTCTTTTTCATCGCTAAACCCGAGTGGTAAGATGGTACTACAACCAAGAAATAATAAACCAAATGCACCCATTACCAATAATACCAATTTTAATGAGGTCATTCCTGCATTTTTTATTTCTACCCAATTTTGTTGCGCGTTATATACACTAACACGAATGGTAGTAGCGCTGCTAATACCGCTGGCAAACATGTAGGTGAATGCTGCAATGCTTAAAGCAATACCGTGCGCATCAATCTGCTCTTTACCAAACGTACCTGCCATTAGACCTGCAATGGCAAATGCTGCCACTTCAAAGGTGAATTGTGCTCCTGAATTTAATCCAATACGCGCAAGGTCTTTTAATTCTGTCCAGTTGATTTTTACCTTTTTAAATACCGAAGCAATTTCTTTTGTAACAGGTGATCTGAATACCAGAATTAAAAACGAAACACCCATAAACAACCTTGCCATGAAAGAGGCCCAGGCCGAACCTAAATATCCCAATTCAGGAAATCCGAATTTGCCATAAATTAAAAGATAATTTAAAATTATATTCAATCCATTACCTGCTACGCTTATGATAAGGGCCATGCGTGTATTTGCCAAACCTTCGCAATATTGTTTACAGCTAAAGAAGAGCGATACCGGCAACATTGAAAAAATAAGCACATCAAAAAACGGCACCGCCAATTCTGCAACCTCAGCGGGTTGCTGCATGTGTTTTAAAATGCCCGATGAAAAATAAAGAATGATAAAACACACAACAGCAACAGAGAAATTCATTACTAAAGAGTTTTTAAATAAGGATGCTTTCTTTTCAAGATCGTTATTGTGATGTGCATCGGTAACCAAAGGAGTTGCAGCATAACTTACACCAATACCAAACACAAGCAATAGCACATATAAATTGTTTGATAAGATACAAGCAGCCTGCTCTGTTGGACCAATTTTTCCAAGAAAAATAGTATCCACCATGCCTGTAACAATATGGCCAACTTGCGTGATAATAAGAGGCCAGGCAAGGGTTAATGTTTCTTTTGTGTGAGTATTTCGAAAAAAATCTTTGAGCATTCGGGATGCAAAGATAATGGAATTTCGTCATTGCTAGGAAGAATGACGAAGTAATCTCAAACTATTATAAAACTATGTATTAGATTGCTTCGCTAACGCTTGCAATGACGGATTATTTCTTTTTCTCCTCTGTTTTAGGAGTAACGGTTGAAGTACCAACAGCAGAAGGTTTTTCAGGTGGATCGATGGCTTTTTTAAGCCAGCTCTTTATATCGTTCAATTCTTTACCGTTAATAGTATGCACCATTTCGTAGTTATTGAACTTAACATCTGTTACTTTTTTTGACTTTAAGAATTTAACCGCACTATCAGCCTCTGCAATTTTAATAACGTTATCGGCATTGCCATGTGCAATAAAATATTTTGTTTTAACGGCTTTTGTCCAATCAGTTTTCAAATTCTTTGATTCTTCCATCATTCTTCCACTCAAAGCCAACACACCTCTTATTTTTTTTGGCGCCGCCAATGCCAGATCGTAACCCATTATAGCGCCCTGACTAAAACCCATTACAAACACATTATTGCTATCAAGCTTATAGGTTTTACAAGCATTACTAATAAATGATAAGATCTTTATCCTGCTTTCTTTTGCTTTGGCATAATCGTATTTAAATTTTTGGTCCGGTAAAAATTCTAGCGGATACCAGCAAAACCCGCCTCCCGAAGTTCCAAATGGAGCTTGCAGCGAAATAGTCATAAAACGAGGATCAAGAGCTTTAGCAATATCAAACAAGTCTGACTCATTACTGCCATAACCATGCAACATAATTAAAAGTGGTGCCGGTTTATCTGTTTTTTTTGTTGGCTCGTTAATTTTGTAAACAAGATCGGTTTTTATAGTTTGCGAAAAACTAAAAAAATAAATGCTAATAAAAAATAGAATTAAATTTCTTTTCATCTTCTCCTGCTTTTTTTGCTTTTACCACTTTTGTTATTTCTGTCTTCACCTTTTTTTCCGCCACCGCGATGCTTACTGCCTCCTCCACTCTTTGAACCATGTTTTTTTCCTCCGCCTGAAAACGAACGGCTATCATTCTTATTCGAATAATTATTTTCTGATTTAGAAAAAGAACCCGAGCCTATTTCGGTATCAGCAAAAGTAAAATTCAGTTGTTTTTTAATAAGGTCGGCATCCACTACCACTACCTGAACAGGATCACCTAACGAATACACTTTACCTGTATTTCTTCCAACGTAGCGGTAATTATCAGAATCGTAAGAGAACTGATCTCCCTTCAGATCGCGTGTTTTTATCATACCTTCACATTTGTTCTCAACTATCTCAGCATAAATACCCCACTCCGTAACTCCGCTAATGATCGCATCAAACGTTTGACCGATCTTATCTTTCATAAACTCTACCTGTTTGTATTTTACAGATGCGCGTTCGGCTTCAGCGGCAACACGTTCCTGATCACTACTATGTTTACATAATTTTTCTAATTCTTCCTGATTAGAATATTTAAATCCATCCAAACGCGCTTCCAGTAAACGGTGCACCAACACATCAGGGTAACGACGAATAGGAGAAGTAAAATGTGTATAGTACTCAAAGCCCAAACCATAGTGACCGGCATTTTTGGTTGTATAAATAGCTTTAGGCATGCTGCGTACAGCGAGCATCTCTATCATGCCCTGCTCTTTTTTATTTTTTACGTTCTCTAATAATTTATTAATGGATTGAGCGATCTTTTGTTTACTGCCTAATTGCATCTCATACCCAAAACGCGCCACAAAACCGCTTAGTTCTGCCATCTTCTCATCGCTTGGCGTATCGTGAATACGATATACGCACAAATTCTTTGAATCATCTTTTTTCTTTTGATTCTGGTGTTTTGGATTTTCGTTGTTTTGTCCGCCTTTACCTAAGAACTCGGCTACCTTGCGGTTTGCCAACAACATAAAATCTTCAATTAATTTGTGTGCATCTTTTTGCGTTTTAAAAAATACACCTATCGGATTTCCCTGATCATCCAGATTAAATTTTACTTCTGCTTTATCAAAAAAGATAGAACCTTTTTTTGTACGATCGCCTCTTAATTTTTTTGCCAGTTTATCTAAAAGTAAGATCTCTTTTACATGATCTCCTTCTTCTGTTTCGATAATGGTTTGCACTTCTTCGTAAGCAAAGCGTCTGTTAGAATGAATGAGTGTTTTACCAAACCATTGACTTGAAATATCTGCATTCTCATCCATTTCAAAAACTGCAGAGAAGCAATATTTATCTTCATGCGGGCGTAAAGAACATGCAAAATTACTCAATACTTCAGGTAACATTGGTATTACACGATCTACCAAATACACGCTGGTAGCACGTTCTACAGCTTCATCATCCAGTATACTTCCCGGTTTTAAAAAGTGAGTTACATCGGCAATGTGCACGCCAATTTCCCATAAACCGTTATCTAATTTTTGAATAGATAAAGCATCGTCAAAATCTTTCGCATCAACCGGATCGATGGTGAAAGTTAACACATCTCTAAAATCCCTACGCTTTTCAATTTCCTCTTTTGTAATAGCTGTATTTAATTTTTTTGCTGCCGCTTCTACATTATCAGGAAAATGCTCAGGCAAACCATACTCGGCCATAATAGCGTTCATCTCAGTTTTATGAACACCTGGAAAACCAAATACTTCTTCAACTACACCAATCGGATTTTTATCTCCCGGTTTCCACTCTTTTAATTTGATCTTTACTTTTTGTCCGTCTTCCGCGCCTTTAATATCTTTTGGGTGAATAAAAAAATCGACATGAATTTTATGACTATCAGGAATTACAAATGCAAATTTTGGATTAATGCGTATCGTGCCAACAAATTCAGTTTTCGCACGCTTAATCACTTCAATCACATCACCTTCTTTTCTTCTGCCGCTTTTGCGCGACACTAATTGTATTTTAACAAGATCGCCCTGCATGGCGTTACCTGTTTTATATTGCGGAATAAAAACATCTTCTTCGCTTTCACTAAATACAACAAAGGCTGTGCCCTGTGATGTAAAATCGATAGTGCCTGTAATATATTGTTTACTTTCTTTAACCTGGTATTTACCGGTTTCTTTTTCAACTACAAATCCTTGTTTTTTTAAGGCTTCCAGTACCTCTATCAATTCCAAACGTTCGCCATCAGAATTAATTTCCATAGCAGCGCCCAATTGTTTATAGTTAAATGCTTTTGTATCGTTATGTTTCAGAAAGTCTAAAACTTCTTCAAATAAATAACGTTTTGGTTTTTTGTTTTTAGACATATATTAAAGATACTAAGGTTTTAGTACTTTTACGTTGAGCAGTTTAAGCGTTTATTAACAAGCCATAATGAAAAAAGTTTTAGTATTATGTACCGGTAATAGTTGCAGAAGCCAAATGGCGCATGGTTACCTTAACAAATTTAAAAAATGTAAAGCTGAAATTTACAGCGCAGGCATTGAAACGCATGGCCTTAATACAAAAGCAGTAGAGGTAATGAAGCTGGATGGAGTTGATATTAGTCAACACACCTCAAACAACATTAATGAATATTCGGATATAAATTTCGATTACATTATAACGGTTTGCGATAATGCAAGAGAAAGTTGCCCCCATTTTCCCTCTTCTGCTTTAAAATTTCATTACAATTTTTCTGATCCTTCAAAAGCAAGAGGTACAGAAGAAGATATTCAAAAACAATTTATTGAGACACGTGATACTATTAAACAATACATTGAACGTTTTTGTAAAATGTATTTGAATGAATACCAGTAATTAAATTATTTTGTCAATCTCTCCAAAGCTTCTTCAAGTGAAGCAACAAAATTTATTTGTCCTACCTTATTGCTTTCAAAAATAAAATCATTTAAACTTTTGCTTTGGTATTTTTCAAAATCTCCAACAATTGCCAACTTCATTTTATAGTTTGAGAATTTTTGTAAGATCTCCCCAGCAATTCCTGTCTTCAGATCAAAAAATTCTGAAACAATATTTTTCTCATACAGGATCATTCTGTCAATATCCTGGTAATATACATTTACCATAAGATCCAGACCATCCTGAATTTCTTTTATAAGAAGTTCATTAGAAATTAATTCGGCGATCTTTGTATTGTTTATTTGATGGATCTGTGTTTTCATGTATAATTTTATTTATAATTAAATAGGCGTTTTAGTCATTGCGAGCGATAGCGAAGCAATCTAACACATAGCTTAAGATTGCTTCGTCATTCTTCCTCGCAATGACGGTAAACAAAAAAGCCCCGTCTTTTTTTGACGAGGCTTCTTAAATTAAGATCAAATTATTTTGCTAATGATTTTTTTAAGTTGTCGTCAATGGCAGCTAAAAATTCTTCGGTGTATAAATAGTGCTGACCATGTTTTACATTGTTACCGTGAGCGCAAACAGCTAAATCTTTAGTCATTTTACCGCTTTCTACAGTCTCAACGCAAACTTTTTCTAAAGTTTGAGCAAAGTGAACCAATTCTTTATTTCCATCTAATTTACCACGGAATTCCAAACCTCTAGTCCATGCAAAAATACTTGCAATTGGATTTGTTGAAGTTGGTTTACCTGCCTGGTGATCGCGGAAATGGCGGGTTACCGTACCGTGTGCTGCTTCTGCTTCCATAATTTTTCCATCAGGAGTAATTAATACCGATGTCATTAATCCTAATGAACCAAAACCTTGCGCAACTGAATCAGACTGAACATCACCATCATAATTTTTACATGCCCAAACAAAACTTCCGTTCCATTTTAAAGCAGATGCCACCATGTCATCAATTAAGCGGTGTTCGTAAACAATACCTGCAGCTTCGAATTTTGCTTTGTAATCTTTTTGATAGATCTCTTCAAAAATATCTTTAAAACGACCATCGTATTTTTTAAGGATAGTGTTTTTTGTAGATAAGTATAAAGGCCATTTTTTATTTAATGCTACGTTAAAGCAAGAGTGTGCAAAACCTTTAATTGAATCTTCAAGATTATACATGCCCATTGCTACACCAGGGCCATTGAATTTGAAAACTTCGTGCTCAATTACTTTTCCATCTTCACCTTCAAATTTCATAGTTAATTTTCCTTTTCCGGGAATAACCAGATCAGTTGCACGGTATTGATCACCAAAAGCGTGACGGCCAACGATGATCGGCGAAGTCCAGTTTGTTACCAAACGAGGAACATTCTTACAAACGATAGGCTCACGAAACACAGTACCATCAAGGATGTTACGGATGGTACCATTTGGTGATTTCCACATTTGTTTAAGATTGAATTCTTTTACACGTGCTTCATCAGGCGTAATAGTAGCACATTTGATACCTACCTGGTATTTTTTAATAGCTTCAGCAGCATCAATAGTAACCTGGTCGTTAGTAGCATCACGGTGCTCCATACCAAGGTCATAATATTTAATATCGATATCCAAATACGGAACGATCAATTTGTCTTTAATAAATTTCCAGATAATACGGGTCATTTCATCACCGTCTAGCTCCACAACGGGATTCGCTACTTTAATTTTGCTCATATGATAGGCTTTAAGTTTTTTAAAAAATACTTCACAAATTTAGAAAAGGTTGTGTAAGAACCAAGTTTTTTGGCTCAATAATTATTGATTTTAAACCATTATATTTGAACAAAATTAAATCTGGATGAAATTTCACAAAGAAGGTTACGTTAGTTTGCTTTTAGTGCTGGTTTTTAGCGCTATTATTACATTTATAGCCCATTATTTTTTCCCAACCTTTGCCATTGCGCATTGGTTTGCGTACCTGATCAGCGCATTTTTAACCATTGTTATCCTCCAATTTTTCAGACATCCAACCCGCGTGCATACCAAAGGAGACAACCTTATTATTGCCCCGGCAGATGGCAAAGTGGTGGTTATTGAAGAAACTACTGAAAATGAATACTTTAAAGACAAGCGTTTACAGGTAAGTATTTTTATGAGCCCCATTAACGTTCACGTTAATCGCTATCCAATTGCAGGAATTGTGAGCTTTTTTAAATACCATCCCGGTAAATTTTTAGCAGCCTGGGAGCCAAAAAGCAGTACCGATAACGAACGCACTACCATAGTAGTAAAGCATAAAAATGGAACCGAAATTTTATTCCGCCAGATTGCCGGCGCTTTAGCACGCAGAATTGTTTGGTATACAAAACAAGGCGACGTTGCAGAACAATGCGGCGAAATGGGCTTTATCAAATTCGGTTCGCGTGTGGATCTTTTCTTTCCTGTCGGCACAAAGTTGAATGTAAAAATTGGTGATGTAGTAAAAGGTTCTCAATCGGTTATTGGGGAAATTTGATAAATGTAAAACGGAAAATAGAGTATAAACTTTTCCATTTTACCTTTTACATTTTACATTCCTAGAAGAAAGCCCTTATCTGCGCTCCACCCAAATGCACGGCATTTGAATTTGGTGTCTTTCTTCCGTTATAATTAATGCTTATTTGCAGATTAGAATTTAAATTGCGCTGGTAATTTAATTCCCATGTAATGTTTTGTCCTTTACTTAAAGCATTCAACATTTCATAGGCAACGGGTGAATTTTCGGTATCGTTATAAGTGATCAATACAAGATCCATTCTACCGGTTAAACTTCCTTTCTCTGATTGATTGTATTTTATCTCAGCTGCAAATGTATTAATGAACGCCTTCTGAAAACCGCCTTCTATTCGATTCTGTTTGTCGGTGTATTTATAAATACCGCTTATTCTGAAATAAGTATTTGGTTGAAAGATCAAGCGGTTCTCGGTTTCGTAAGCTTCAATTAAATAATTACGTGTAGAAAAAAATTGTGAAGCATTTCCTTTTTGGCTAAAGATACCACTGCTATTAATGGCCCAGGCTTTTAAAAAATTAACACGCCCTTTTATTTCGTGCGATAATAATGTTTTGCGCTCAATACCATTTACCAATAATTGTTTTGATTGGTTGTTGATATATGTATAATCCATCCCAAACACAGCCGATGTTTGATTAAAGAAAACACTCTGTCGCAAATTATTATTGCTTGCTAAAATAGAAGTATCTCTTACATCTAAAAAGGGATTAAAATTCAACACATCACCATTATCAGAAGTTTTTCCATCAACCCTAAAAACAGTTTGTGTTACCCAACGATTTAAAAAGCGGGCAGCGCCATTTTTTGGTTGCTTAATTAATGAAGCAGGACGTAACGAAACAGAAACACTTAATTGATTTTGCAATACTTTTACATATTGATTGGTTGGTGTATAAATACGAATGTACCGCGCCTGATCGCTAAACTGCGCGATCTCAAATTCATTTATTTCTTTTATGTTATTATTATTGTAATCATTCCAGGCATACTGACCTTGTCCCGGTGCAACCTCTAAATAATAAAATTCTCTTTTGTTTTCCAGACCATAACCTGTTTCATAAAAAATTCCGGTAGTGATCAATCCTTTAAACCAACGCGGGTTGTATTCTAAACGACTTAAAACAGAATTATCCGGTTTTAAAAATGTACCCACCACATTTTTTAATTCTAGTTTTCTATACGTAATTAAAACAGTGAATGGGTTATTTTTTATAGAATAGATAGAAGATTGCAAACCAATGTTTGTTGCAAAAGTTGAATCTTTTAATGTATTGCCATAGGCTAATTTATCTCTGCGTTCTTTGTAA
The DNA here is from genome assembly GCA_044229885.1 of Bacteroidia bacterium. Lineage (GTDB taxonomy): Bacteria > Bacteroidota > Bacteroidia > B-17B0 > Aurantibacillaceae > Aurantibacillus. The sequence goes on from JBGASD010000002.1 coordinate 248,478, forward strand.
AACAATTTTATGTTGTTCTTTGAACTATCTGCATTTGATACGCTTCCCTCCCATTCCCAGAATTGGTATGACCTTGGAAGCAAAGAATCTTTGAATGAATGCTTAAATAAATTATTCTCAAAATCATCGCTATAACTAAAACGGATCTTTTTTATTTTTTGAGAAATCAATGATTTGTGACGATAAAATTCTGTATTCTGAAAATTAAAATTATCGTTTGTCAGCAAATAACTTCCTGTATAATTTGTAGTTAGGCCTTTTATTTGATGCCTAACAATTGCATTGTGGCGAAGCCCCTGATAATTTTCACCTTCATTAAAATAATTTACACCGTATGTTAGCGCAGAGCCTTTTGAGTTGACGATCCCAATTTCGCCGCTTGCAATATTCTGATCGTTCAATAAAACGGAAGACAATGGCCTGTTCCAGTCACGGTCAAACTCAATACTTCTAAAACGTTCTATTTGATGAAATTGCTTTTGTAAGAATTCATAACCAAAATTGTAAATTAATTTTGTTTGATTTTTTAAAGAATCTGTTTTTAAAATTGCCTGATTCTTACTATTAAATTTTACGCCACTACCTTCATCATTGCCTTTATCGGCACGACTAAAACGATTAATGTCATTTTTTGTGTAAACGCCTTCTGCATTTAAACTATTATTGGCTGTTAATGAATAATTAAATCCACCTGTTAACATCTGGTTCATTTTTGGTGTTACCAACGGAATAACAGGTTCAAAGCTACCCTGCGGTAAACCATTAATTGGCGCTACCCATTGGTAAACGCGTCCGTTAGCAGTCGAGCTTACCTGGTTATAATTTCCATTATAAGCACCAACGTTACTGAATTTTAAACGGAATTTTGCGCTATCAGGATCTGTGCTGTAAACATACACATCGTTATATAAAATTGAATTTACAGTTGTATCCACTTGTCTGTAAAAAACATCGCTGTTGTTAAAGTCTGCTGTTTCAACACCGGTATAAACCGCTTTATCTAATGTATCGCCAATGGCAATTAATACATTTTTTTGCTGCTGCGATAAAGTTTGTTGCAAGGGTTTATTTTTATTATCCTGTTCGCTATAAACATTAAAAAAGATATTTGCTTTTTTTGTCTGCACTTCTTCACCAAAGAAAAATAAAGACCGTGCGTAATTACGCTCTGCGTATTGAAATTCGGCTACGATGCGTTTGTCTTTTGTAATAATTTGTTTTGCTGTAAACGTTAATTCGCTGGTATTATAATCAATAATGTAATCATTCTCTTGCCCACGCTGTAATAATTTTCCATCAATGTAAATTTTTTCTGTTCCGCTTAAAATAATAATAAATGGCTCATTATCTGCACCCCTTAAGCGATACGGACCTTGATTATTTTCTGTACCAAAAAATATTTGACGGGAGAATTTACCGCGTGATACAGCACCGGCAACCTGTGTTTTAAAAAGTAAAGGGTTTTTTGCAGTGCTGTCTTTATACACATTTTCCAGATAAGCACCTTGGGCGCGTTTATAAAAACTCATGAAATAAGAATTTTGCGGACGTGATAACTGGTAATCACCTACTACTAATTTTGTTGTTGCATTATTCAATTGAATATACACCTTATCAAACTCCTGCAATTGCGCTGTTGTACCATCGGCCTGGAAAGGGATGTTATTATCTGTTGCAGCCAGCACCATATCTATTTCAGGAGTTAATTTACCACTTACCTGTAAATTTAAATTAGAATTTACAACCACATCCTGGTTATTACCAAATGAGATACCACGGCTAATGTTTCCATTCTTATTTAATCCATCATTTTGAAAAAGTTGATCTTGCTTATTACTGATGTTGTTATAATTTATGGTATAAGGATTATTAGGTTTTGAAAGATCTGTATAAAGTGCACTCGGATCTTTATGAAAATATTTATGCTCAAAGTTATAAGGAAAACGTTTATAAGAAACCAAAATGCTATCCGGTTTTTTTTCTGAAAAAATTAAAGCATGAATTTTATAATCAATTTTGGGTTCGTTAACCGAATCAGGAAAAGTTTTAAAATTTACACTTCCCGGAACCAGGCTTAAACTATCTAAAACTAAAGTATCAGAAACAGCAGTGTAAAGTTTTTTTTGATTAGGGCTAAATACCTGCGCCGTTCCTTTTAAAATAATAAAAGAAAACACCATTAGAATGCCTAATCGCCGCAAATACACCATATTATAACGTTTTTAAAGATACAAAATTGTATTAAACACGCTGTTTTTAGCCTGAAATAGAAGGTTTTAAAAAGATACTTTTAGTATAAAAATAATGCTGATTATTTTTGAATTTTATGTTTTTTGTGTAATTTAATATCACCCAAAATGACTAAAATGAAAAAGACCCTTTTTTTTGTATTGTTTAGCTTAGCATTTTATACTAACAGCAATGCGCAGGATAAGATCAAATTAAAAACCGGAGATATTATCAAATCAAGAGTTTTAGGTGTAACAAAAACTGAAGTGATCTATTACAAGATCTTTAAATTAAAAGATCCGAAATTAAAATTACCAAAAGACGAGGTTGACTATATTCAATACGAAAACGGAAAAATAGTTTATATGGGTAAAAACATGGCTAAAAAAGGTACCGCAGCCAATCCAACAAAAACACCAACCAAAAAGAAAACAACAACTAAGAAAAAATAATTAGCTGTTTAATTCATTTACTGTTAACCAGGCCATTAGGCCAACACCCGTTTCCAGGGCTTTTTCATCTATATTAAAAGTTGGCGTATGTACGCCGGAAGTAATTCCTTTTTCTTTATTCGCAGTTCCTAATCTAAAAAAACAGCTTGGCACTTTTTGAGTAATAAAAGCAAAATCTTCTGCTGTCATGCGCAATGGTAATTCTTCCACATTTTCTTTTCCTAAAAAATTTTGCGCAGAAGTAAAACAAGCGCCTGTAAGCTCTTTATCATTCACTAAAAAAGGATAACCTTTTTCTATTCTTATATTAGACTCAACTTTATATTTTTGAGAAACTGTCTTTACAATGTTCTTTAATTGCTGATGCACACTTTCTCTCCACTTTTCATCCATGGTTCTGAAAGTACCCGCCAATTCAACCTTTTCAGGGATCACATTGGTTGCGCCCTTGCCTTCTATTTTACCAAAAGCAACAACAGTTGGAATAGTTTCGCCTGCAGTTCCTGCCAAGGCATTCTCTTTCATGTACTGGTTATTTATTTCAAGCAAAATTTCAGAAGCAATTATTAAGGGATTTGTATACTCCGCAGGCATGGCCGCATGACCTCCTTTGCCATTAACGGTAATATACAACTCATCGGTGCTGGCCATGTACATACCGCTTTTAAAACCAACCTTACCCGCTTCCATACTTGGAAAAACATGCAATGCAATGGCTTTATCTACTTTTGGATTTTCAAGAACACCTGCCTGTATCATTAAACTGGCGCCGCCCGGCAATACTTCTTCGCCGGGCTGAAACATAATTTTCACAGTGCCTTCAAACTTATCTTTTAATTCATTTAAAATAAAAGCCGCGCCTAAAGCAATAGAAGAATGCACATCATGTCCGCAGGCGTGCATTACACCTGTGTTTGCAGACTTATATGAAACATCATTCTTTTCTTCAATTGGCAATGCGTCCATATCTGCACGCAACAAAATAGTTTTTTTGTCCGGATTTTTTCCTTTTATCAAAGCAACAATTCCTGTTTCAACATAACCTGTTGTAAATGAAATACCGGCTTCTTTTAATTGCGCTTGAATGAATTTGGAAGTTTCAAATTCTTTAAAGGATAGTTCAGGATGTTGATGTAAATGCCTTCTGATCTCTAAAACTTTTTCAAAGTTTTTTTTGGCTAAGGTTTTTATTTTATTGCTTAGCTCCATTATTTATTCCACAACATTTTTACACCAACCAATATCATTACAACTGCAAAGATCTGTTTTACAATTTTAGTATCAATGGCAATGGCTGTTTTGCTTCCAAAATAACTTCCAACAAAAAATGTAATAGCCATAATGGCTGCAAATTTAAAATTCACATGACCCGCTTTGTAATAATTGTAAACGCTTAGTAAACCAATTGGTAAAAGAAACATAAATATGGCAGTGCCTTGTGCCGTTTTTTGATCCATGGCCAATAAATAAACCAAAACCGGTACAACAATAATGCCGCCACCAATGCCTACTAAACCGCTAAGATAGCCGGCCACCAAGCCAACACATAAAAGTATAATTACTGTATTTGTCATACGATTTTTAAAAGTCGGTAGCTAATGAAAGTCCAACTATTTTTTTCTGAACTTCCCAGTTATCAATACCCCAACCAAGATCTAACCTAACAAAATATCCTAATAAGCGTGAGCGAAAACCAAAACCCATACCTCCTACCAAAGGATTTTTTGGATTGTTTACCGTTACAATAATGTTGCTTCCTTCGTATGGATAAACATTCACATTCTCGGTATTTTCTTTGCTAAGCGGATTCCAGCCTGTCCATGCCATACCTACATCGGTAAAACCAATTACCTGGAAATTGTTTAAGAAATCGGAACGTAAAGGATAGTTGATCAAATAACGAACAACAGGAATGCGCAGTTCAGAGTTGAACACCACAAAATTATTTCCATTACGGATATTTTGTTTAAAGCCGCGCATGTTGGTTGCAATGGTTTGAAAGCCATACTGCTCAGGCTTTACAATATTAATGTTGCTATTAAAAGATGGATTTAACCAATTATCCACACCTCCTAAATAAAATATCAAACGATCGGTGCCTAATGAGTTACCACCCGCAATGCGGTTACACCATGTTATCTGGCGATGTATTTTTTGATAATGCCTTGCATCAAAACCAGATGTAATTAAATTTCTGTTCTTATCATCTTTTATTTGCCAGTACTCGCCCCATACTTTAAAACGGAAACCATTCATAATGTTTAGCATCACGTTACGTGTATTATCAAAACAATATTCTAATCTTGCGCCACCCATGTGCTGATACTGTGGTTTTAAAGGCAAAGAAAAATCACCGTTAGAAAGTGGCATGTATCTATCATTCCTGTACAATAACGCACCACGAATTGAAGAAACAGGACTGAACGGATATTTTATTTTATAACTTAAAGTTTGTGTATTTACTTTTGCAAAGAAATCAGAAATAAGCTCCGGCGCAATAGCAACACGCGCAAAAGTTTGTCTGTCGAAAATTACCTGGTGATCCCATTGACGTTTGCGGCCTTCCCATGAGATCATAAATTCATTATCCAACGATGGGTTTATTCTGAAACCACCAATAATGCGCTGATCTTCGAACAGATCGCTAATAGCTACTTTAGTTAAGAAATTAAACCCGGGATTTAAATATAAAGGTGAGCCGCCGCCTGCAAATAACTGGTAATTATTTGCCAGGAAAGAATTATCAAATTGCGTAACAACATAATCTGTATAAAACGATGTGAAGTAATTTTTTTGTATTGGAAATTTAAACTGATCGGCTGTTTTTTTAAGTGTGTCTTTTTTAATAGAGACACCATTATCGGTTACTGTTGAAGTTTTAACAGGATTTGTTTTATCGCCCTCAAATTTATAATTATCAAAATCAATTCCATTATTAACAGGCTCTTCCTTTTTTGGTGGCGTGGTAATTTGCACAGACTTTGGTTGTGAACTTTCAGAAATATCAACCAATACAGGGCGGGCCGACATTTTTGCCCAGGTAGGAAGCGGATCTTTAATATTAATTTCATTTAATTTATTTATTGGTGTTACCAACAGCATATTCTTTCCATTGGCATAAATAACTTCACCAACCTGCGTACCATTATCATTAATATGATGTTCTAAAATATTTCTGTCGAAATTGGTAATAGGTTTTGATTTGAAAAAATAACGGTAATGCTCTGTTGTATCTACAAATGAAATCGTGCTGTCAAATTCTGCAATGTATCGATTATAAATGCCGTTCTTCTCGCTCAGATAGCAAATGTAATTATTGTTATAAGCCTGCGGTTGCGTTTCGTTTGTTTCAGGTGTATTGCTAATTCTAACCATGGCCTTATTAGTAAAAGGGTATTGCGCCATGAACAGATCCATATTTTTATTTATTTTATAAAAATATTTTGCGTCATCAGTTGCCTTGATAGTATCATTAACACGGTTACTTTCAAAAACAATTTGTTTGTTACCTTTAATAAATACCGGATTATTATCGTCCCAAATATCGTTTGTTAATTGTTCAATAGCGCTTGTGTTTAACGAGAAAACAAAAATATCGCTCTGACCTTTTCCTTTTTTAACGGCGCTTATTGCAATTCTTTTTCCATCAGGACTAAAAGAAAAACTGTTTACTTTTTCAAAGCCCGGTAAATTACGTGTTACCTTTTCTCCTTTTTCAAGATCGATAGAACGTATTATCAATTGATTCTTTTTTTCGTAAATGATGAAAACAATATCACCATTTGGATGCCAACCTAACAACGGATAATTGTAATCTGCCAACTGCTCTACTTTAGGATCGAATTTTAATAAACGTTTTTGTTTATTCTCGCCAATTGTTTTTACATAAACGCGTAATTGGTTTAATTCGTTTCTTGAATAAATTACTTTTTTACCATCAGGACTAACCTTTAACTGATAATAATGGCGGAAGGTTTTGTATTTTTTTAAAACGCTGTTATTGTTGATGGGTGATTTACGAAGCGAATCTTTATTCATGAATAACCTACGGTTATAAGAATCGGTAAAATCGTAAACCAAATTTGAAAGTGAAACTCCTAATACAAATAAAAATGCGTTATCGGGACTACGTGTAACCCTTGTCATGTAAAGCAAATTCGGTATCACCGCTTCGCCATAAGAATCTACAATATAAGCCCACAATGAATGGCCGGCTAAAACAGCTTCATTACCTTCTAATTTATTGAACTTTGTTAAGTGATCATTTTTAATGGCATCGTAAGTATAATTATCAGTATAAGAAGTTGTGCCTTCTGAAATATAACTTACCAAACCTTTTACATACCAGGCAGGAAGATTTAGTAATGTTGAATTACGCACCATTTCGCGCGCATTACCACCATATAAAATTTGATTGATGAGAATTTGCGCCAAGCCTGCTTTTATCTGAACATCCAACTCGGCATGAGAACCATTAAAGAACACAAACATTTTATTACCAATAATTTTGGTCATGCCGCCAATATTGGTTTGTTCATCTGAACTAAGGCCAATATTACTTTGCTTAAAATCGTTTTGATTGTTGTAAACAATAATATTTATCTTTTCTTCGCTTTGATAATCTAACTTCTTTTCTAAGGCCGGAAGAATATTGTTTGTTGAAACTGAAACATATTTTGAGATCTCGCCACCACCCTGATAAGAATAAATACGATAACGGTCGTAATCAAAATAGGTCCAGTTAAAATTCTGATACTGGATGCGGTTCTTACCAAAATCCATTTGATGCCCGTAATTGAACTGGGCTTTTACTAAAACTGAAGAAAGGAGTAAAAAAGAAAGTATGTAACGCTTCATCAAATTCATTGCATGCAGAACATTAAAGATACGTAAAATGTTTAATTTTATTGTGCAAAAACGCCAATAAATTAACTTACTCTAACATTTTAAGATCGCCTACGGCGTTACCCGCTATGCCTTTGATTGAGCCATAAAACTGGGTGGTATTTAACAGTACTTTATCTAGCTGTTTTTCACGCTCTTTCCAGATCTTTTCCATTTGTATCTTTTCGCGGGTAATTCCATCTTTTAAAGCTAAAAAACCTTCAACAACGGCCTCTATATTTTGTCTGAACTCGTTGGCAGTAAGATAATTATATAATAATTGCATTTTATCACCTTTATTTTCCTGGCTTATCATAGCCGTGTGAACCTTTAAAAGACTATCCCTTAAAAGGAAAGAAAGCGGCTTAACATCAGCAAAACGACAGATCCATACACCGTCTTTAAACCCAAAATGCTCCATATCTTTTGGTAATACTTCTGTAACAATAACCGCAATATCTGCCTGCTGGGCGCGCATGTCTTTTTTTAATTTTTCTATCCATTCATTCGTAAAAGCCTTGGTACGCTTGCTTTCATAAATTATGCGTCCACATACATCACCAATATTATTTTTTACGTATTGTATGCAATCGGCGCCCTTAATGCCTTTGGCTACTTCCTCAATAGTATCAAATGGAAAAGTTGCTCTTAATAATTCTTCTAAAGCCAGTTCCAGCACTTCACCCTGCAATTGCATGCTACCTTGCTCTGCCTTGCGGCGCATGGTTTCCGCTAATTCTACCTGGTCGGCCAGCTTTTTTTCAAGTTCTTTTATTTTAAGATCAGAGCGTTCGCCTTCCATCTTTTTAACACGGTCTTCTATTTGCTTTTGATCGTTTATCAGCCTTTTTTGATATTCAAGCTCAAACGCCTCTTCCTTCTCTTTTATTTGCTTCTCTTTTTGAAGCAACTCTAATTCCTTTGCCTGGCTCTCTTTTAATTTCTGTGATTTTTCGGTTAATTCTTTGTTAAGCATTTCCATTTGTAAAGCGGCTTCAGAGGCAGCCTTTTTGATAGCCTCTTGCTCTAACCGGCTTTTTTCAATGCGCAATTTATCTGCTAAAATTTTATCCTGGTTCTCAGCCTGTGTTTTAAGAAGCTCTGCATCCTTTGCCAATTGAGCCTTTTCGGCTTCTATCTTTTTTTGATCTTCATTAAAACGTTTAAGATATCTGCCCTTTATCTCCTCCTCAAACTTTTGCGACAGCGCGCTTTCTATCGGAAACTCGTGTTTACAATTTGGGCAGGTAATTGTTGAATTGTTGCTCATAACAAAGTATGGTTTTATGTAAATTTACGCTTTATAGTTTTTTAATTTGTTTGTTTTTATTAAAACATTAATAACATGAAAGAATTGGTTTTAGTGAGGCATGCAAAAAGTGATTGGGGAAACGAATCGTTAAAAGATATTGACAGACATTTGAACGAAAGAGGCTATGAAGATGCCTATCTTTTAAGCAAATGGTACGAAAAAAATAAAACCATGCCCGATCTTATTATTTCAAGTACTGCTACCCGCGCTTTAAATACCGCCCTTATTTTTGCAAGAGCTTTGGATTTTAACATGGCCAATTTTGTATTGGAAAAAGATATTTACGAAAGTAAAGCTGCAACTCTTTTAGCTGTTATAAAAAAGCAAAACGATGCTAAAAAAACAATTATGTTGTTTGGCCATAACCCCGGTGTTACCGATTTTTTTAACGGCCTAAGCAACGATGTTTATTTTGACAACATACCAACCTGTGGTATTGTAAGCCTGGGTTTTGAAACTGATTCATGGAAAGATATTTCTGCCGAAAATTCTAAATTAAATTTTCAGCAATTTCCAAAAGAATATAAAAATTAAAAAAGTACTTAAAGAACAGAATGGCAAAAAAACAAATTCCATATATTAATCGTGAGATCAGCTGGCTATCGTTTAACGAACGGGTATTGCAGGAAGCGGCTGACCCTACCACACCTCTTATTGAACGCTTAAAATTTTTAGGCATCTTTAGCAATAACCGCGATGAGTTTTATCGTGTGCGTGTAGCTACAGTGCGTCGTTTAGCCAAGCTTGGAAAAAAAGCTTTGGCTTTTTATGACGAAGATCCAAAAGAATTATTAACGCGTTTACAACGTCGCGTAATTGAACAGCAAATTAAATTTGAAAATGTTTACCAGGAAATTTTAAGAGAGCTGGCCATTAATGATGTTTTTATTATTAACGAAAAACAATTAACCACAACACAAGCAACATTTGTAAAAGACTATTTTCGTGAAGAGATCGTTTCTACATTATTTCCTGTAATGATAGATGATACCAAGCCTTTTCCTTTCTTAAAAGATAAGGCAAGTTATTTGTATTTGAAACTGGAATCGATCGTTAACAAACAAAAAAATAAATTCGCGATCATTGAAATTCCCTCAAAAATAATTTCACGTTTTGTTGTTTTACCAAAACAAGGCAACAAACATTTTATTATGTTGCTGGATGATGTGATTCGTTTTAATACCGATCAGATCTTTGATGTATTTGGGTTTAGAACCGTTGAATCTTACAACATAAAATTAACGCGTGATGCTGAGCTCGATATGGATAATGATGTAAGCAAAAGCATGATCGAAAAAATATCAAAAAGCGTAAAAGCCCGTAAACAAGGTTTGCCTGTACGTTTTGTGTATGATGCTGCCATGCCGAATGATATGTTACGTTACATTATGAAAAAATTAGGCATGGCAAAAAAAGACAATGCCATACCGGGCGGACGCTATCATAATTTTAAAGACTTTATTGGTTTTCCGAAGCTGGGTGAAAAATCATTAACCTATAATCATCCTCCATTACTGCAACACAAATACCTTATCAATAATCCACTTTCAACCTTACGCGCCATAAAAGCGCACGATATTTTATTGCATTATCCATACCACACTTACAATCATATTATCACTTTATTACGTGAAGCTTCTATTGATCCAAGTGTTGAGACCATTAAGATCACTTTATACCGTGTAGCGGATTCATCTAAGATCGCTAACGCATTAATTAATGCAGTTAAAAACGGAAAAAAAGTAACAGTATTAGTTGAATTACAAGCGCGTTTTGATGAAGAGAATAATATTTATTGGGCCAATAAATTACAGGAAGAAGGCGCAAAAGTAATTTATGGTGTACCCGGATTAAAAGTGCATTCAAAATTATTTTTAATTACTGCGCGCGAAAGCGGTAAAGAAGTAAAATATGCACACATTGGCACCGGTAATTTTAATGAAACAACCGCGCGCATTTACACCGATTTTTCGTTGCTTACCTGCAATAAGCTGATTACTGAAGACCTTGCCAAGGTGTTTGATTTTTACGAGAACAATTTTAAAGTTCAGAATTTTAAAACATTGGTAGTGGCGCCATTTTATATGCGTAAAGAATTTACAGATCTTATACAGAAAGAAATTCAAAACGCTAAAAATAAAAAGCCTGCAGCCATTACTTTAAAAATGAACAGTCTTGTAGATAAAGAAATGATAGAAAAACTTTATGAAGCAAGTAAAGCCGGAGTAAAAATTACATTGATCATTCGCGGAGCTTGTTCTTTAGTTACAGATTACGAAGGTTGGAGCGATAACATTAAAGCTTACAGTTTGGTAGATAAATATTTGGAACATGCCCGCATTTTTATTTTTCATAATAACGGTAATGAAAAAATATTCTTATCGTCAGCCGATTGGATGAGCCGTAACCTTGACAGCCGTAGCGAAGTGGCAGTGCCAATATTTGATGAGGAAATTCGCTCACAATTAAAAGAGATCATTCGTATACAACTATCTGGCAACACAAAAGTGCGTATTATTGATCGTAAGCAAGAGAACTTTTATAAAAAAGCAAAACCGGGCGAGAAAAAAGTAAGGGTACAAGATGAGATCTATACTTTCTTAAAGAACGATAAAGAGAAATTTCTGAATTTAGGTAAATCAAAAAAAATAATTTATAACTAATGGTCTTTGCAGCAATAGATATTGGAAGTAACGCAATGCGTTTACTGTTTTGCCGCGTTTATATTGTAGATGGTAAACCGCATTTTAATAAAGAAGAACTTTTCAGGATGCCAATTCGTTTGGGGGAAGATGTTTTTACCATAGGAAAAATATCGGATCAAAAAACTGAAAAATTAATTACCGCTTTAAGAGGTTATGCAGAGCTAATTAAAGCTTATGGCGTAGAAAGCTATAGGGCTGTGGCAACAAGTGCCATGCGCGATGCAACTAATGGGGCACAAATTATTTCCCGCATTAAATCGGAAACAGGATTGAATGTGGAAATTATTGATGGTAAGAATGAAGCCTCTTTAGTATTTTCAAATCACATTGAAGAGATCTTAAACCCACGTTTTGCTTATTTATATATTGATGTAGGCGGTGGTAGCACAGAACTTACTTTATATTTTAATAATAAAGTAGTGGCTGCAAAATCATTTAATATTGGTACAGTAAGGATGTTGCTTGATAAAGTAGATAAGAATGAATTTGAAGAAATGAAATCCTGGTTAAAGCGCAATACTGTTGGTATACATCCTTTAAGCGCCATAGGCTCGGGAGGTAACATTAACAAGATCTTTAAAATGAGTGGTAAAAAAGAGACCAAACATTTAAGCTACGATAAATTAAAAGGCATTTACGAAATGCTATGCTCTTATACTTACCAGGAACGTATTGAACGTTTAGACCTTAAGCCCGACAGGGCCGATGTTATTGTTCCGGCAGCCAAAATATTTTTAACCATTATGAAAAGTGCAGATATAGAAAAAGTATATGTACCACAAATTGGTTTATCTGATGGATTGGTGCACGAGATGTATGAAAATCATAAAAAAGTAAAATAATTATTTTGTTCATTCACAATTTTATATTGTTTCTTTCTTTTGGCATTACCGATGCGGTAGATATTTTTTTAGTTGCCATTATGTTGTATCTCGCTTACAATTTAGTAAAGGGTACATCGGCGGTAAATATATTTATTGGTTTGGCATTTATTTATTTTGCTTACATCATCATTAAAGCTTTTGATCTTAAATTACTTTCTTCCATCATCGGTAAATTTGTGAATGTGGGCGTAATAGCTGTAATGATAGTATTTCAGCAAGAGATCCGAAAGTTTTTATTATACATTGGCTCTAACGAATTTTTAAGAAACAAGAACTGGAAAAATATTTTTAAACGCAGCTTTACTAATAATCCTGATAAAGAAATTTATTTAAATATTGAAGCCGTTGTTGAAGCATGTTTTAATATGAGCGAAACTAAAACCGGCGCTTTAATAATTATTGCCAGAAAATCAGATCTTAAATTCTTTATCAATACCGGCGATCATTTAGATTCAGGCTTAACAAGCCGTATGTTAGAAAATATTTTCTTTAAAAACTCTCCATTACATGATGGCGCTGTCATCATACAAAACAATCGTATTATTGCTGCCCGCTGTGTTTTGCCTGTAACAGATAAAGAAAATTTTCCGGCCAATTATGGCATGCGCCACCGTGCAGCCGTTGGTATTACTGAAAATACGGACGCATTAGCTATATCTGTAAGTGAGCAAACAGGTGCCGTTTCGTTTACCATGCATGGGGAAATAACACCCAACATCAATCAACAAACATTAACATTCCTTTTAGAAAAAAACCTTAAGCAATTAAACTAAAAAGCGTAATTTCAACAAAAATTAAAAAATGAATATTTCAGACGACAAAGCAGTATCAGTTAATTATTATTTAACTGCAAGTAAAAATAATCAACCCGAAGAATTAATAGAACAGACCTCAACCGAACATCCATTTGTTTTTTTATTTGGATTTGGTGGTGTATTACCCGATTTTGAATCTAACTTAAACGGTAAAAAGAAAGGTGACAAATTTGATTTTCATATTGGATCAGAAAAAGCTTACGGCGCATTTGAAAAAGATTATGTTGTAAAAATTGATCGCGCCGCTTTTGAAGTGGATGGTAAGTTTGACGATGCACGTATTAAAGTAGGTGAAGACGTGGAAATGAATGATGCTGAAGGCAACCGTTTAGTAGGAAAAGTTTTAGAAATTACCGATGCTCATGTAGAGATGGATTTTAATCATCCCTTAGCAGGATTTGATCTGCATTTTATTGGAGAAGTGTTGGATGTGCGCGAGGCTACACAAGAAGAGCTTGACCACGGTCATATTCATGGTCCGGGTGGACATCATCATTAATAAATAAAAAAGCCTGTTAAAAATTTAACAGGCTTTTTTGTTGCCTTCATATTTATTGTAACTTTATTTTAATTATAAGTTATAATTCTGTTTCTCAATATCAATTATTGCTATGATAAAAAAAGGATTTTTTTTGACTCTCATTTTAACCTTTTATGTGTTATCGTTTAATGCTCAATCCATAAAAAGCGACACTATTGATCTTAAATATTTTTTAAATAAAAACTATGGTTTAGTTAAAATAAAAGAAGAAAAATACAACAAAGAAAAGATCGTTCCCGCTCAAACGGGTCTTTATATTTGGCAAGCAACAAATGCTAATGAAATTGAGCCGAGGTGGAGTAAAACAATAAAAGTTAACGACACTATCATGTTTGCCGAATGGGATGTGGAAAAAGATAAAACTTTTGAAAATGGGCATGTTAGTGGGAAAATAATTTTAAACCCAAAAACCAATATATTGTTGCTTGAGAAAACAAGATGGACAAATCTTGATAAAAAGACCTTACGGAAATTTAAAATATTAAAGTGGACAAAATCTGAAGTTATTCTTTGGGATCTATCCGATGTTGAATTAAAAAGAAAATACTTTTTTACAGGTAAGTAATAATATTATTCTCGCCTCTTAGTAACACTCCCAAAATCGTATTTTAATTTTACGATACGCATGGTTTTATTATTGGGATCGCGGATAATAAATGAATTTAATAAACCGTTGTTGGAATCGGTAATGTAACTTATTTCTTTTACTAATAATTCGCCTTTATAATGTTTTTCGGTATAAAGTTCTTTGTTCTTTTCATCGTACTCGTAAGTAATGGTCATATCAACCGTATTATTGGCATTGCCTTTAAATTTTGCCTTTGCTAAACGATTGCCATCGTACTCAAAACGGTGCTCCTGCATGATCCACGAAGCCACCGTATAGTATTCCATGATCTCTTTTTTTCTACCTAAACTATCGTAATTGGTTATTACTTCTTTGTAAGAACGGTTCTCGTTATTAATATAAGTGCATTTTGTTTGTCCTGATGAATATTTTACGTATTGAAAGCTATCTTCACTTAACTGCACCTGGTTACCTAAAATAAAAATAGATTTATCCTTGCTGTTATTTGTTTCTTTAAAGCGTAACTCTTTGGTAAGATTGTTTGTACTATCGTAACGGTAATAACGGCTTTCATAATAATTAAAACCATCGTGATAACGTTTTAAAATTAAACGGTTGTTGTTATAGAAATAACTTGTACTAACCGTATCGTAAACATAAAAGTTAATTATTTGCGTTCCACCGTTACTTACCCTGCGGCGTTTACGATAAACCGGTGGTGTTGTAATTTCTTTTTCAATGGTTTGAATAATGGTTGTAAAATAATAGCGCGATAAATTTCCGTTCGTATCAAAATCGTACGACTCAATTAAACTTTTATCAACTGCTACTTCAAAATCTTTTTTATCCAAAATATCAAAAGTGATCCTACGGATATTCTTTGATTTTATAACATCAGGATTAAAACGGTGTTGTTTTTCAAAAGCAGTTTCAGGCGTAGGTAATAATACCTGTGCCTTTGCAAAAGAGCAAAATAAAAAAAGTATGAAAATTATTTTATTCAAGTTGTAAAAGTGCTTCTTCTATCGTTTCAACCGGTTGCTTGCAGCTTTGTTGTTCGCAAACATAGATCATTGTTTTTTGCGAGCTGAACCTGTTTGTAAGCAAGGGTAAAGACGAGTCTTTAGCGCTAACTGCTAAAATCGTGTTTGTTAAGCCTTGTGCGTAAAGGCCAAGCAACTTTTCATTAACATTGTTACCAACAATGGCTATTTCCCTGAAAGGATAAAGCAGGTGAAGCGCCAAACAAGCCCAGTTACTGTATCCAGGGCCATATTGCTTAATTTCTTTTGCTACACAATTTAACATTTCAGAGGCTTTTTTTGTCCATTCAGCCTTACCAAAATGGGTACCAAGGTAAAATAAATTAAGTGCCATTTGTGAGTTAGAAGCCGGAATTACATTATCACTTACTTCTGAAGTTCGGGCTACAAGCTGCGAAGCAGAATTATTTGTGTAATAAAAAAGTTCGCTTTTTTCATTAGCAAATTGTGCCAAAGCTATCTCGCTTAAACTTTTTGCTTTCAATAAATAATCTTCATCCTGCGTAATTAAATAAATGTTTTGCAAGGCTTCAATGGTAAAAGCATAATCATCCAAAAAGGCATCAATCTTTGCTTTACCATTTTTGTAGGTTCGCAACAAAGTATCATTGGCATTTGATAATTTATTTAAAATAAAATTGATAGATGATAAAGCTATCTCTTTGTATTCTTTAATTCCAAAACTCAAATAGGCTTTTGCATAAGCTGTACACATTAAGGCGTTCCACGATGTGATGGCTTTATCATCCAGCCCTGGCATTAACCTGCTTTTGGATTCTTGTTTTAAAATTTCTTTACAGGCATATATTTTTTCATTCAGCTGTTCAACCGTTAAATTAAATTTAGTTAATGTTTCGTGTAAATTTTCGGCACGCATTAAAATATAATTACCATGTTCCCAATAACCTTTATCGTTTATCTCGTAATAGTTTGCAAACAATTCATAATTATCCCCTAAAAGATCTTTCAGATCCAATTGATTCCATACATAATATTTTCCTTCTTCACCATCGCTATCCGCATCAAATGCAGAATAAAAACAACCTTCGCTTGTATACCAGTATTTTTGCACGAAAGACAAAGTATCTATCGCAATTTCTTTATACAATTTATTTTTTGTGAGTGTGTAGGCTTCGCAATATAATGACACTAATTGCGAGTTATCGTACAACATTTTTTCAAAGTGCGGCACCTTCCATAAAACATCGGTACTGTACCTTGCAAAGCCGCCGTGCAACTGATCGTAAATGCCGCCATAAGCCATTTTGGTGAGTGTAAGATCTACATGCTTTAATAGTTCCTCATCTTTATTTAAAATTGCATAGCGCAGCAGGTATTGATAATTTGAAGGCAAAGGAAATTTTGGCGCCCGGTTTGGTCCGCCGTGCTCATCGTCCAAACCTGTTTTCCATTTATCTATACTTGCTTTTAATAATTTTTTATCGATAACAAGCTCGTTTTGTTTTTGCGTTGTTATTAATTCAGATTGATTGATACCATCGGTTAAATTTTGTGCGTACTCAATTGCTTTTTCTTTATTCTCTTTATATAAATTAGATAAACCGGTTAAAATATCCATCCATTTACTTTTATTAAAATAAGTGCCGCCATAAATTGGACGACCATCGGGTAAAGTAAAACAATTTAATGGCCAGCCACCTTGCCCTGTCATTAATTGCACAGCTTGCATATATAACATATCTACATCAGCGCGCTCTTCCCTATCTACTTTAATATTAATAAAATGTTCGTTCATTAATTTTGCCACTTCTACATCCTCAAAACTTTCATGTTCCATTACATGACACCAGTGACAAGCGCTGTAGCCAATACTAATTAAAACCGGTTTATTCTCTTTTTTTGCCTTTTCAAAAGCTGCATCTGTAAAAGGTAACCAGTTTACAGGATTATAAGCGTGTTGTAATAAATATGGACTGCTTTCGTTTATTAAAGCATTAGGCGTTTTTTTGTTTTGTGTCATGTTATAAAGGTAACACAGCATTTTAAAACAAAAAAGCGCAGAACTGATAGTCTGCGCTTTTTAAGGGTATTTAACCAAAAATTAATTTTTGATCAGTTTGCTGTTGCCAAAAAGAGTTGCGTTTCTTACTTCCACAATATATAAGCCGTTAGACAAACCTTTAAGATCTAATTTATAGGATGTGCTGTTTATTTTATCTGAAAGCACCAACTGCCCTAAACTATTATGAACAGTAATATCTGCACCTATAAGTGAAGTGGATGATTGGATCAAAACAAAGTCGGATGCAGGATTTGGTAAAATAGAGAATTCTAATTTCTGATCTGCTTTTTCTTGTAAACCTGTTGTTATTGTTTGACAGCTTGGTGGGTTAGAAAGATTATAGAAATTTTTAATAGCTGCATTTTGATTTTTCATTTTTGTAATGTTCTTGTGCCCTGTTGCGCTGCTATCAAATGTTGTTAAGATAGAGAACTCCATATCAAAAATGGCACCCGGTTTAAAAGTAAAAGGACCATTACTTATAATAAAACGTTTGTCGCGTGCAGGATTATTTTTTGTGTATTCGTTCCAGCCTGTATTTGTTTGCGGGTTTCCGGGAAAAGCATGGGGAGCTACAGGTGCTGTATTACCAACAAGAAAGCCGGTAGAATCTGTCATTAAAGGTGATCCATCTTTCCAGTATGACTTAAGATAATTATAATAATGCAAAGCTATTGAAGGATCAGTGGCCTGAGGAGGAACAAAACCTACATTGCTATAATAATGCATAAACTTATTGAATTTTGTTTCTTCAAATGGTTCATCCAGTAAGCCGTCATGATCATTATCTATCCCATCTGCCGCATCTGCATAAGGGCCTTTAAGCATTTGATAAGAAACAATTGGTGGATAGTTGCCATAAGAAGTTGCACCGGCATTATCAACGTTATCTGAATTAAACGCATAACCAATATCTAGCGTAGGATCACAGCCTACATAATCATCCTGTTCGTTACCAATACTTACATCGGCCCAAACGCCAACCATAGTTTGGTTGTGCTGAAACGAAGAACGGTTAATGATCCTGTAATTATAAAACGTAGTATTATTTAATTCAGGATAAGCTGCTAAAACTGCGGGGCAACTATACGAATAAGCCGAAACCTGCATTTCTATTCCTAACGGAACGCCTTGTGTTTCGGTATGAACAGATTTTTTATCATTACAAATGTAAAAGATCATCTGATCACCTTTAATTTTGGGATAATCGCCCTGGTAAGGATCATAAACACCATCATTGTTTACATCAACAAAAGGTGCCAGCTGTGAAGCATACCCTAAACTCACATTACCATTACCCGGCCAGCTTAAAATATCGGCTGCTGGTGTAAAAGTATTCGCGGTAACTGATCCGTTTGCGTAGGCAACTAAAAACTGGTTAATATCATCCATATTCACTTTCCAAACTTTATCAAAATTATTGGAAGTAGTATTATCGATAGTGGCGTTTGCAAGAGTAAGTGGTCCGGGCCAAAAATCAACGCCATTTTGCCTGTAGGTCATGCCGGCTGTTTTAAGTTGTCCTCCGCCATCAAGCCCCCCAATCCATACCGCGTTTGCAAAATTACAATGCTTGCCCGAGTTTTTTGGCACTTCATAGGATGCTTGCCCTGAAGAAAGATTCCAGAACATATCACCACGGTTCATGATAAGGGCTTTAACGTTATTGGCATCAAGATATGCCTGCGTTTGACTGTTTAAGCCCGCTGCAAGGGTTGTAAACATAATTAGTAATTGTTTTTTCATGTTACTGTGTTTTTGTACATCTAAATTAGCAACATGAAAATTAAGATATTTTAAAATCTCATATCTGGTTGCTATACTAAGATAAATGGTTGACATTTAAGAGATACTATATTCCATAGAAGGCAAATATCATTTATTAAAGCCATAAAATTGACTTTGATTTTTAAGCGCTTAGACTTAATAATGCTTAATTTTACAGTGTTATATCAAACTGATGAAAAAACTATATTGGATAATCGGCATTGGACTTATAATTATTTTATCAGTTGTTGTGGTAAAATATTTGAATGGCAATAAGCCATTTGAAGTATATACACAAAAAGCATCAACCCGCACAATCATTGAATTGGTATCTGCAACCGGTAAAATACAACCCGAAACAGAATTAAAATTAAGCAGTGACGTGAGTGGTGAGATCACCGAAATGATGGTAAAAGAAGGCGACCAGGTTAAAAAAGGCGATCTGTTGTGCAGAATAAAACCCGACCTGTATGTTAGCGCTATTGATCGTGTAAATGCGAATGTAAACACCACAAAAGCCAATTTAAAAACAGCCATGGCTCAATTAGAACAGGCAAAAGCAAGTCTTGCCAATAATGAGGCTATGTATAACCGCAATAAAAAATTGTTAGATCAAAACGCCATTTCGCAGCAGGAATTTGATAGTTATAAAGCACAATACGAATCTGCCAAAGCAAATGTTGTTGCATTGGAAGCAGGTGTAAGTGCAGGCCAATACAATATTCAAAGCAGCGAAGCCACTTTAAAGGAAGCAAATACTAATTTAGACAAGACATACATTTATGCTCCTGTTGACGGAACTGTCTCAAAACTAAGCGTTGAAAAAGGTGAGCGTGTAATGGGTGTAAGCGGCATGGCCAGTACTGAAATTTTACGTTTGGCCAATTTAAATGAAATGGAAGTAAGCGTTGAAGTAAATGAAAACGATATTATTAAAGTACACAAAGGCGATACCGCTTTAATTGAAGTAGATGCTTACATGGATAAAAAATTTAAAGGAATTGTGACTGAAATTGCCAACTCATCTAACAGCACAGGCATTTCGGTTGACCAGGTTACTAACTTTGTTGTAAAAATAAGATTACTAAGAGAATCGTATCAATTTTTATTATCCGAAAATAATCTTATTCCATTCAGGCCCGGAATGAGTGCAAGCGTGGATATTCAAACACGTAAAGTGATGAATGTAATTTCTATTCCTATACAGGCTGTTACAACCAGAAATCCTGATTCATTAGACGTTAAAAAAAATGGGTTTGATGATGACCGTGAAGTGAAAGTGAAGAATGATAATGAAGATAAAGATTTAAAAAAAGAAGAAGTAAAATTAAAAGAATACGTTTTTATTGTTAACGCCGATGGAACTTCAAAACAGGTAGAAGTAAAAACCGGCATACAGGATAACGACTATATTGAGATAAGCTCCGGTCTTACCTCTGGGCAAGAGGTTATTTGCGGGCCATACAGTGCGGTTTCAAAAAGTTTAAAAGAAGGATCAAAAATAAAGATCGTTAAAAAAGAAGATCTCTATAAAACAGACAGATAGTTGACCTATATTTTAAATATTGAAACATCTACAACGGTTTGCTCTGTGTCGTTAAGTAAGAACGGAGAGCTTGTTTCTTTTAAAGAAATAAATAACGGTTACACACACGCCGAAAACTTACATGTATTTATTAATGAAGTAATAAAAGAAGCTTCGATAAGCTTAAAAGAGCTTAATGCCATTGCCATAAGCAAAGGTCCTGGTTCTTACACAGGTTTACGCATTGGCGTTAGTGCGGCAAAAGGGTTGGCTTACAGCTTAAACATTCCATTAATAGCCTTGGATACATTAGAAATAATGGCGAACAGCGCTTTGATAAAAGATAGCAATGCTGTTTATTGTCCAATGATAGACGCCCGTAGAATGGAAGTGTACACGGCAGTATACGATAAAGACTTAAAACAATTAAAAGAAACTGAAGCTTTGATAATAGATGAAAACTCGGTTTCTCAATTTTCATCTTACAACAAAATTTATTTTTTTGGCGACGGCATGCAAAAATGTAAACCTATTTTAAGCGCTATTAAAAATGCAGAATTTATAGAAAACATATTGCCGAGCGCAAAAGCCATGTGCGATCTTGCATTTAAAAAATATGCAGCTAAGAGTTTTGAAGATGTGGCTTATTTTGAACCTTTTTATTTGAAGGATTTTTTGATCTTAACTAAAAAGGCTAGTTCTTAATGTAGAGTTTTGCCTTTTCCGAATAGAACTCTCCCTCTTCAGCAATCACTTTAAATTTTAAAATTGCTTTTTCTTTTTCCCCATTTTCATATAAAGCAAGCGCGTTATAATACATAGCCTCCTGTAAAAAAGCATTGTTTTGATCGGTAATACATTTTTCTAAAAGCTCGGTAGCTTTCTCATAATTCTTTTTATAATAATAACTCATACCCAAATAAAAATTACAGTTAATGTCGTTTTCATTATATGTTGAAATTACGTTTAAAGAATAAATGCTTTGTCCATAATTGCCTTTTTTAAAAGCCAGTAAAGCATCTGCAAACTCTTCATGCAAATAATACTCTGCACCTTGTTTTATATTTGGCCTGTTTTTATAAAGATCTTCTTTATTGGCGTAGGCAACAGATAAAGCCCCCTTAAGCGGAAGCTTTACATATTGGTTCTTTTTAAAATATAATATTGAATAATTGGTTACTTTAAGATCGTGAATATAATTTACCGGTGCATTAATAATGTACTTGATCTTTGATTCACTTATTTTTTTATCCAACATACCCGAAACATCAATTGGTTTTGAAGGGATCATCACAACGGAGTCGCTTGCATTATAATAAGTATTGCCCTTATTATTGCTTACATGTTCAATAACAGCATTTGGTTTAATAAAGCTTTCTTTAACAATATTCACTGTATCAATTACGATTGCTACCTGTGGAATGGTTTTAACTTTTGGTAAAGTATCGTTCAAGATCTTATTTGTAAAGTTAGAGGAATACAAAACAGGCTTATTGTCGATCATAAAGAATACAGAAACGCCAATAAATATTCCAATAATTAAGCTCACAAAACCAAAGTAAATGCCGTTGTTATAAGAAAAAGAACGGTCTTTTACTTTTTTGGTTAGCTCATCCAGATCTGTTTCGCTTACAGGCACTTGTTCAAAGCCAATGCTTGCAAGGTAATCCAGATCATCCATATTATGTTTATTATCCGGCATTTCTGTTATTTTTAATTTTTTCTTCAATTAATAGTTTCAAATTTCGTTTCCCGTTTTGTATGTAACTTTTCACTTCATTTAACGAGAACTTTGTTTTGTCACAAATTTGCTGATATGTTTGGTCTTTTAAATAAAACAGGTCAATACATACTCTTTGATTCTCTTTTAGCTCAGGCAAGCAAGTTTGTAAATGATCCATCATCAGATCGTCATTTACCAAAGCAATTTTTTCTTCTTCATCCAATAAAGCTTCGCTTACCTCAAACTCTAGATACTTTTCAGGCAAACGGTATTTATTTTTACTCTTTCTTATTTCGCTAATGCAATAATTTCGCACTACAAAACTTAACCAGCCTTTAAAATTCTTTACTTCTGTTTTTTTTAATTCTGTAATTAATTTTTCAAAGATCTGCATCACCGCATCTTTTGCTACATCTTTATCTTTAAAGTAAAATAGGCAAACCCCAAAAACCGTT
Source organism: Bacteroidia bacterium (assembly GCA_044229885.1). GTDB lineage: Bacteria > Bacteroidota > Bacteroidia > B-17B0 > Aurantibacillaceae > Aurantibacillus. The sequence goes on from JBGASD010000002.1 coordinate 271,404, forward strand.
TTTACGTGTTTCTCAAAAAGCTGCCCCACAAGATCTTTATTACCTGTATTATAATAATCCAGAGCAAGTTCCTCGTCAGTGGCAAAGTCTCTTTTTCTAAATAACCACATAAAATCCGTTTCTCTATTAAGACGCTATTAATTTATTATTCCATAAAAATAAATTATTTATGGAATATATGCCCTTTTCCGTCTTATTATCAGAAACCGGTTAAAATCAATAACAATTTAAAAACAGAAAATATGAAAACTTTAAACCTCAAAACAGTCTTGATTTGCCTACTATTTGTGGTATTTGGACTAAACAGCAAAGCACAGGGATATGGTGAGATCCGCGGCATTATTAAAAATAATACAGATCTTGAACCGGTACCATTTGCTACCGTAAAGATCTTACAAGGCACCAGGTTAATTGGTGGAACACAAACGGATATTGAAGGACGATACAAATACAAACCTTTAGATCCCGGTACCTATGATATAGTGGTAATGGAGCCGGGGCACCAAACCCAACCGATAAACAAAATTAAAGTAATACCAAATGAAGCTACCTACGTAGATGTAAAATTAGCTGCCAATACATTCAGCACAATAGAAGTAACTGCAAAAGCATACGATTATACACATTCGGGAGTAGATAACACCATGTATAGTATAAAAAGTGTTGATGCAACAGAACTTATGCAAATGGCAGGTAGCTCAAGAGGAGACATTAAAGGCACTTTGGTAAGTTTAAGTCCGGAAATTGTTGAAACAAACGGCGAAGTTCACGTTAGAGGCACCCGTGGCGATGCTACCGGTTATTTTGTAGATGGTGTAAGAACTTTAGGTGCCAGCAATGTACCAGGTATGTGCATAGAAAATTTAACTGTATTTAATGGCGGTGTGCCGGCCATGTATGGCGATGTAATGGGTGGTGTGGTAATTATTACAACTAAAAGTTATTTTAGTGGTATTCGCGCAAAAAATATGAGGAACATTGCTTATAATGAAAAAATTGCGGAGAAAAAAAGAGTTGAAAAAGCAAAAAAAGATGAAGAAAACCGCTTAAAAGAGATTGAAGAAGAAAAATTAAAAGAGAAAGTGAATTAAACTTTTAATTAAAAATAAAAAAGGCCGGTATATATTACCGGCCTTTTTTATTTAAAACTTGATCAACTCTTCATATAATTCTTTTACAGGCAGCCCCATTACATTGTAAAAGCTACCATCGATCTTATCAATGCCAATGTACCCGATCCAATCCTGCACACCATAACCACCGGCTTTATCATAGGGGCTGTAATTAGTTAGATAATATTCGATCTCATCGCTCTTTAACTTTTTAAAATAAACTTTGCTTACATCATAAAATGTAGTTTGCTTGTTAGCGCTTTTTAAACATACAGCGGTAAATACTTCGTGCATTTTTCCGCTCAAAGTTTCTAACATCTTTTTTCCTTCGGCAAAATTTTCAGGCTTATTAAATACTTTTCCTTCACACCAAACAACCGTATCGGCAGTAATTAATAATTCGTTTTCTTTTAATTCTTCTTCGTAGGCATCTGCTTTTAATTCTGCTAAATAAATTGGTATCTCCTGCGCCTCAAGGTCTTTTGGCCAAAGAGTTTCATCTACCTTCACAGGTTGATTGCGAAATTCAAATCCAAGGCTTTTTAAAAGTTCTTGCCTGCGTGGTGATGCTGAACCTAAAATTAATTTATAAGGAAATTCTTTTAAAGTAGTTTCTACTGTATTCATGTATTAATTATAATAAAAAATAAAACTGTACGCTAAACCCATTAGCATAATAAATTTAAGTAATAAGCTGGCATTTTTAAAGTGTTTGGATTCTTTTGCCTTTAGCATCATTAAAGCCAATATTATTAAAGGAATAATTAAAGCAACTATAATGTAAATATTATTTTGATTGATGATGATCCTGTAAAATTTAAACGTATTATAAATAACAAATGACAATAAAATAACGGTTATTACAATTAAAAAGAAAACATTCAGCTTACTGGCCGGAATACCCCAAACAATTGGCATAGTATGCCCTCCAGTGGCTTCATCGCCTTTATGATCTTCCATATCCTTTATTATTTCGCGGGCAAGACTTGTAATAAAAGCAAACAGCGAATAAATAAAGGTGATCTTAAAACAGGAAAGCACAACATCTTTATGCATAGATGCAAAACCAGGATGGATCTTTTGCATTAAACCCATTTCGTAAACAAAAGGCATAAAAGCTACAGATGCAGTTAAAACAGAAACAACCAAATTACCTACAACCAATTGTTTTTTAAAATGTGTGCTATAAAACCATAGCAATGTTGCAGCTACGATATGAAATATTGCCAAACGCAAATAGCCCGTTTTTAAAGCTGCATACATGCCAATTACAATTCCTAAAAAAGTAAAAGTTATGTGCAGAATAATGGCCATGCGACGCTTAATAGTTTTACCAACAACCACTGTATCGGGGTGATTAATAAGATCGGTCTTCATATCAAAATAATCGTTGATAATGTACCCGGCAGCCGCTATTAAAACAGTGCTTAATACAACCAAATAAAATAAAGTATCATTCAACTCTAAAGGAATGCCATTTTGGTTCAATATTTTTTGAAGGATAAAATAGCGCAATAAAATTTGCGTTAAAGAAATCATGATCAAATTCTCAATCCTGATCAGCTTTAAAAAAGCAAAAATTTTATTATTTAGAAGTCTGTTCAAATTACCACTTTACAATTTCCCATTTACTTTGCACGCGCAATACCTGTTCAATAACATCTCTTACACAACCCTCACCACCATTTTTGCTAGACACATAACTGCAAATAGCTTTAATATCCTGTACAGCGTCCGCCGGACAAACCGCCACACCTACTCTGCTCATTATCTCATGATCAGGAAGATCGTCGCCCATAAACAATACTTCTTCATCGGTTAAGTTGTTTAGTTTTAAATACTCCAAATAACAAGCCAGTTTATCGTGCTGATTAATAAAAACATCTTTTACACCGGTTCTTTCTAAAGCTTTTTTCACTGCCGTATTATTTCCCCCGCTTATAATAACAACTCTGTATGCTTTTTGTACCGCAAGGTGCACTGCGTAACCATCCTTAGAATTCATATTACGAACCATTTCTCCACTTTCCATCACCAGAACTTTGCCATCCGTCATTACACCATCCACATCAAACATAAGGGTGGTTATTTTATTTAATTTCTGTTTAAAGTTAAGCATGTTTTTTAGTTTGTTGTTTTATGATCAGGTTGCTCATTTGTTTATAGATCTTTTTAAGATCAGAATTACCTGAGAGCAATTTTTGGTGTTTTTTCATGACTGTTTCATCTTTTCGCTTTGCAGGGCCTGTTTGTGCCGCACGCGCATCCAGCCTATCCAATTTTAAAACGGTTTGTTTTATTAATGGCAGTAATAATTTTGATCTTTTGTTTTCAGAAATAAGATCATTGGCAGCAACATATAATGCATTGGTAAAATTATTTACTAATACAGCTGCTAAATGTAATTTTAAGCGTGATTTGTAATTTAAGGTATTTACATTGTTGCTGAATTGTTTTGCGAAATTTGCTAGTGTATCTTTTACTAAAGTATTTTTTCCTTCAATAATAATTGGTGTTTCTTTCCAGTTTATTTCATCTTGTTTTGAAAAGGTTTGTAAGGGATAAAACACAGCAGCATTTTTATGGCTTCCTAATTCGTCTATTTTTAAACTGCCGGAAGTATGTATTACGATTCCATTAGTGCTTTTTATTTTTTTTGATACGGATGAAATAAATCTATCTCCTACACAAATAAAATAAAATTCAGCGTCGGGAATGATCTTATTTAAATTTGAAGCTTTATTACACTTTAACTTTGTTTTAAAATCGTTCAATAAATTATTTGGCTGATGATTATACACAAACAACTCATACTTTTTTAATGAAGAAATTTGTTTGGCTAAATGCCATGCTACATTGCCGCAACCTATTATTACGATTTTATGCCGGGCCTGTTTTTGCATCTTTTATTAAGACTGTAGCTTGAATTTACGAATTCTTTCTATAACAGCAATACCGGTGCCAAAAGCCATAATTAAGCAGCCCAGCCACAATACATTGATATAAGGGAATACAAAGGCTTTCATTACTATAAAATCTTTGTTGTTGGAGAGCTTTTCGCTTATGGTTATCTCAATAGTACCATCCTCGGGATTGATCTTCCAAAAAACCAGTTTTAATCCTAATTCATCCACAACATCTTCTTGAGGTATAACTACATTTTTTTTGATAATAAATTTGGGATAAGCATAAAAGATCTTTTCATCGGTTGTTTTACATTTTAAAACAGCCGTTACTTCTAAAAGAGAATCATTTTTTTCGTATTGTGCTTTGGTTAAATTACTTCGCAAAGAATCAATAATTACAAAAGCATTGCTTGCAAAAATCGTATCACCAACATGACCCACATAATTTTTTGCTTCGCCAAAAGTATTTTTTCGTTTTGCAGTAGTGTCCATATTCATATCCGCTGCTGTAATATGCGTATAAATATCGCGGTCTAAATAATGCTTGGTATCAGGCTCTGCAGAAGAAGATCCCATACGTGGATTATTTTGTATGAGAGGCACTAGCGTAAATTCAAATTCAGGTTCTTTATTTTTATTCAGCTTATAATAATCTACTGTGTAATAAATATTTATTCCTTCTCTTTTTTTACCTCTGTAACTAACAAGGTATGGCCCCATTTGCAATGTATCGCCCTGCGTTAACAAAATGCTTTCACGATCGTCAAAATCTTTTCCAAGTGCTTCTAATTTTTTATCCGCCATGTTTTTTGCAAGCGTTACTTTTTTAGACGTTGAAATGAGTGCACCTATTAATACCATAGCAAAACCAATATGTGCAATTGCCGCGCCGCTTTTAGAGATCTTACCTTTTAAGATCATCAAATAATAATCAAGGTTAGCAAATACGGCAAATAAACCACTCACCAATAAAGCAGAGTAACCTACATAATCCCAGGTACCTACACCTTTTACCTCAGACTTAGTTAAAAAATAAAGAGGAATGCTACAAGCCAAACCAAATAAAATTGAAAGAAGAAAACTGTAAGAGATCCGTTTAAAGAATTTTTTCGGGTCTGTTTTTTTGTATTTTAAAAATTGCGATGCAGCAATAAGTATCATAATTAAAATAGCAAAAGGCAGCATCCAGCTATTGTAAACGGCTACTTTTGGTGGTGCAAACTCTGTATTGAATAATTTATTGATAACAGGGATGGATGTAAAATAAGTGATGATCAAACCTGACAATAAAAACACAAGCGATCCTAAAAACATCCAGAATTCACGTGAGTATAACTCTTCTTCTTCTTTTTCTTTTGGAAAATATTTATAGTAAGAAATAAATGTAACAATACCTGAACCACCTAACCACACCATTAATAAAATGCGTTTGTAACCATACAATATTCCAAAAAATAAGATCAATAAGGAAGCCATTATGTAAGAAACTCTAAATAGCTTATCGTTGATCAATAACATAACTGTTATAAAAATAAATGTGAGTACATATAAAACCAATTGGCCTGTCATGCCCAGATCGGTGAATGCGTGCACAGACGCATTTCCAAGCACGCCACTTCGCGTTAAGAAGGTTGAATACAACACCAAAAGAAAACCGCCTATTGCCAAAAAATGCGTTGTAAATAAAGAACCACCTTTGTTTTTATTAATGATCATGGTGTGGCCAGCGCCAACCACAATAAGCCATGGTACTAAAGAAGAGTTCTCTACAGGATCCCATGCCCAAAAGCCACCAAAGCTTAATGCCTCGTAAGCCCAGGCCCCACCCATTAAAATACCAACGCCTAAAATTAAAATGCAGAAGTAGGTCCACGGTAAAGCAATTTTTTGCCAATCGTTATATTTTTTATTCCACAAAGCACCAATTGCAAATGCAAATGGAATTAAGGTAGAAGCAAAACCTAAAAATAAAGTTGGCGGATGAATGGTCATCCAGTAATTCATTAATAAAGGATTTAAACCTTTTCCATCTAAAGTTGCAGGAACCATTCCTTCTTTTCTCAAAAATGGTAAGTTGCTAAAATCGGTATGTTCTCGTAATAATAAAAAAGGGTTGCTGCCAATTTTGTAATCGAAAATATAAACACCCAGTAACATGCTTGCTAAAAACACCTGTACCAAAGCAAAAACAGTCATAACAGGAATTTCCCATTCGTTGTTCTTTAACTGTTTTTTTAGAAGCATTCCTAAAAAAACATTCCAGAATGTCCAGAGTAAAAAGCTTCCTTCCTGACCTTCCCAAAAACAAGAAAGGATATATTTCATATCCATACTTGTATTGCTATGTTGGTAAACGTATTGGTATTCGAAATAATGATTTAACAACATAACGAACATTGTAATAATAATACCAATTACCGCAAAGCCATGTATATTAAAAGCTATACGCGAAAGCTTTATAAAAGAATTATTTTTTGAAGAAAGGTAAAACGAGAAAAAAGAAAGTAGGGCGGCTATAAAAGAAAGAACAACAAACGCGTTGCCAAGGTTACCTGCCCATAATCTTTCTTGTATATATTGAACACTATTCATAGATCAGCACTAGTTTACCTGCGCCTGTGCTTTACCATCATTGTATTTGCTTGGACATTTCATTAAAATATCATTAGCGTGAAATTCATTGCCATCCATTTTTCCGATCAAAACAATTTGTTCGCTTTTTTCAAAATCCTGTGGTTTGCTTTTATGAAGCACCACCTGTTTGCTTATACCTTTATTATCAATAAGGGTGAACATGAATTGATCCGCATTAATTTTCGGATCATAGATCTGCGGTTGATTTTTATCCAGCTTTCCAACCACATGATATTCTTTTTCAGGATTAGAAATTGCTTCTGTAAAATCAGCATAGGTACTTGTATTTTTTAAGGACACAAATATTACACCAATGGCGATGGCAATAACGATGATACCAACAATGTGTAATTTTTTCATTTTACTTATTATTAATTTGTTTTTCGAGCTTGCTTACTTTACGTTCAAGCACCATTAAAAAAATAACCAGGGCTACAAATATCATCCCAATAACAGTTATAACAACGTAGATCTTTCCATCACTGCGAAATGTATCTGCCATTTCGGGTGCCGCAACTGTTTCCTGCGCCGAAGAAAAAAGCGCTGATAACAAAAACACCAAACTTAAAATTCTTTTAATCATTTAATTTATTTTTAATAAAACTCATTCTGTTCTTGATATTATAAAGCCAAAAGCTAAATAAGATCCAACCAATAACTGCAGGATAAAACACCATGCGCATGTTATTATCCATATCATACTTTGCAAATGCAGGGTTACCGCCATTGCCTGGATGCAATGAATCTGTCAATCTAGGAAGAACCATAATAAACACATTCATCATCACAAACGCAAAAACATTATACACCGCAGAAATTCTTGCGCGTTTCATTTCATCATCAACAGAAAAACGTAAAATAAAATAAGCGAGGTAAATTAAAATGCTAATAGCAACGCCATTTAGTTTCGGATCCTGAAAGGTCCACCAGGTGCCCCAGGTATATTTAGCCCACATACAACCTGTAGTTAAACCGGGCATAGCAAAGAAAAAACCAATTATTGCAGCATTGTATGCTTTAGAATCGTTGGTTAAATTATTTTTTGTGAGCGTGAGTAAACTTTGAATTAAAGATACCATCATCATAAACAACATGGCAAACCAAATTGGCACGTGATAATAAACATTACGAATTGTTTCATTTAAAATATCTAAACGCGGTACCGGATTTAATAAACCCCAAACAAGGGTGTATGAAATTAAAATTATCGAAAGTATTTTATACCAATTCTTCAAAAGTTATTAATTTTTAGTTCTTAGTTTTTAATAAAAGTTGAGACGATTAAAAACTCAACATTAATAACTAAGCACTTAGATTTAGTCGCGCCAAAGATACGGAAATAATAAGAAAGAAAGGGCAATGGTTAAAACATTTAAGGCCACTAAAATGCCAATAAAATTTAAACCAACACCGGCCCATTCAATACCATCTACCGCTTGTTTACTAATACGGATAACCACCAAAATAAGCGGCATTAATACCGGAAAACTCAAGATACTCATAATTGCAAAATTACCATTGGCTTTGCTTGCAATGGCACTCATTAGGCTTAAAATGGCCGCTAAACCGGTTGAAGCCAATATTAAAACGAGAAAAAACAGGCTAAGATTCTCTACCTCATTCTTAATAAAAAAGCCGTAGAAAAAGAAGGTAATAAAACTTAAAGCCAACATAAATACCATGTTATATATGGTTTTTGCAATAATAAACTGGCTTGGAGAATAATGTAAATAATTGTAAAGTGCCTGACCGCCGGTTTCTTTTAAAAAGCTTTTACCACTAATGGTTACCGAGGTAAATAAAGTGATGATCCAAAACAGAGCATTCCAGGTTGGTTTATCTACATGACCTTTAAAACACAACGCGCTCACAAAAATAGTTCCAACAACGTATACCGCCACTCCACCAATTGTAGATTTTTGACGAAACTCCAACAACAACTCTTTTTTTATGAGTGATAAGATCATTGATATGCCTTTAGATCTTTACCTATATCGCGTCTGAAATATTTTCCTTCGTAATTTATAACGCCGGCTGTGGCAAAGCTTTTATTTACCGCCTCATCAATTGTTTTTCCAAAAGATGTGATGGCAAATACACGGCCGCCATTGGTCAATACTTTATCACCGTCTAATCGCGTTCCTGAATGAAAAACCTGTGATTCGAAATGTGTATCTAATCCATCCACTAATTTTCCTTTTTCAAAATCGCCCGGGTAACCACCACTCACCATTACTACGGTGGTAGCAATTTCTGAAATGGTTTCGTATTTTTTTTCGTGAAGCGTTTGTGTGGCCACGCCTTGCAAAAGGTCAATAAAATCGCTTTTAATTCTTGGGATCACTACTTCTGTTTCAGGATCGCCCATGCGACAATTGTACTCGATCACAGAAGGTTCTCCATCACAATTCATTAAACCAATAAAAATAAAACCACGGTAATCAATACCATCTTTATTTAAACCGGCAATGGTTGGCTTTACAATTTTTTCTTCTACTTTTTTAATAAAATTCTCATCGGCAAATGGCACCGGGCTTACTGCGCCCATACCACCGGTGTTTAAACCGGTATCACCTTCACCAATACGTTTATAATCTTTAGCGGCCGGTAATATTTTATATGACTTTCCATCTGTTAAAACAAAAACCGAAAGCTCAATACCTTTTAAAAATTCTTCAATAACAACGCGTGAACTGGCATTACCAAATTTGGCATCTACCAACATGTTCTTTAGTTCTTCTTTAGCTTCTTTAATATCATCAATAATTAAAACGCCTTTACCGGCGGCCAATCCATCGGCCTTAAGAACAAATGGTGGTTTTAGTGTTTCTAAAAAGTCAAAGCCTTGTTGCAAAGTGTCTTTTGTAAATGTGGCATAGCGGGCAGTTGGCACACCATGCTTAAACATAAATTGTTTACTAAAATCTTTACTGCCTTCTAATTGTGCACCATCTTGTTTAGGGCCAATAACCGGAATATCCTTTAATACTTCGTCATTTAAAAAGTAATCGTGAATACCGCGTACCAAAGGATCTTCCGGGCCTACTAAAACAAGATTAATGTCTTTTTCCCACACTAAATTCTTAATGCCTTCAAAATCGTTTACAGCAATGTTTACATTGGTGCCGCAATTGGCAGTACCGGCATTACCCGGTGCAATGTATAGGTTTTGTAATTGTTTACTTTGAGCAATTTTCCATGCAAAAGCATGTTCGCGTCCACCTGATCCTAAAATTAAAACGTTCATATTTAATAAAGTGTAAAAATAAAAAATCCCGACGGTTTATCGGGATTTAAAAAAACTTTTTACGGTGAAATACTTTGTTTCCTCTAACTCTTTTTCGGGCCCTATCGGAGTTTTGTTTGGCCAAAATGTTATGCCTTTGTACTTTTCCTTTGGTACGATATCTTGAGAATAATGTTCTGGAATCCCGACTGGTATATGACCCGGGGCGGGAATGGCGCATGGTCCATGCGTGGTTCTTTTTACCCGAACGACGCCCACCACCTCTTGCAAAACTATCCGCATTTCCGCGGCTTTTGCCCTTAAACATACCGCTACTTGCCCTTCTTTGGTTTCTGTGCTCACGACGACGACCGCCACTTTGAGCCATAAAGTCACTTGAAATAAAAATTCCTAATAACAAGAAGAATATGAAAACAGACCTTTTCAACTAATGATTTACAATAATAGTGAAAAAAACGGCTATTTTAACAGAAATCTGCCTTTTTCACGTATATTTAACATAAAGATTTAAACAGCAAAAACTGTATTTATCTTTTCAAAATCTCCAACTATCATGCCAATAATTTCGTATTGTTTTAAGGCGTTTATCCCTTAAAACTAAAGTGAATTTATGGTTTTAAAATTGCAATAAATTATATATTTAAACGTTAAATTACTTACTTGAGAACTGTTTTTTTAATACTTAATTTTTATTGTATCACTTTGTTTTCGCAGGTTGGTCCGCCCTCTTTGCGTTGCCTGCAGGTATTACAAAATGGTGATGTTACCTTAACATGGCTTCAACCGGCAGATCCAACCAATGTATTTGACTCATATGATATTTATTACTCAAATGTTTCAACAGGTCCGTACAATGTTGTTGGAACAGTTAATGCTATTAATACTTTAACCTTTACACATGTTGGTGCCAATGCTAATGCCGGTAAAGTATTTTATTACATCAAAACAAAATTTAATCCCGGTGGCACTTCTGCTTCGGCACCATCCGATACTTTAAAAACAATTTTTTTAAATCTCATCAATTCCGGCGGCGCGCCCGATGTAAAAATACTTTACAACAATATACATCAGCCTGCCCTGCCAAGCTCAGGCGTCAATTATACTATTCGCAGAGAATATCCTATACCTACATGGAGTAATTTTGCAATAACAGCTGCAACTAATTATGCAGATACAATTAGCGTTTGCCAGGCAAGCTTAAATTACCAGATCACATTAACCGATAACAGCGGTTGTGTTTCTATGTCAAACATACAAGGCGGCCTGTTTGATGATAATAAAAACCCTAATCAACCATTTATAGATTCGATAAGTGTTTTACCAAACGGCAATACTGTATTGGCCTGGCATGTACCGCACGATCTTGATATTTATAAATACATAATCGTAAAAAAGATCAATGGCATAAATACACAAATTGACAGTGTGGTTGGAAGAAATAATACCATTTATACATTCACTACTACTGACGCAAATAATAGTGCGGTGATGCTTTACGCTTTTGCAGTGGACAGCTGTAAAAACCCCGGTAACTTTGATATACAACCCACCACTATGTTCTTAAAAGCAGATTACGACCGCTGTGGTTATAAAACAAACTTATCTTGGAACCCTTATGTAAATATTCCAAAAGGCATTTTAGAATATAGAATTTACATGTCGGTTAATGGTAGCCCGTATTTAAAAATAGGTGCCACTACCAATACCGTTTTTACACATGATAATGTTGCAACAGGAAAGAACGTTTGTTATTTTGTAAGAGTAGTTAATACACCACAGACCATTACGTCTTCTTCTAACCGTGTTTGCTTTTTCTCAAAACAAGTTAGCACCGCGAGTTTTGTGTACATGACAAAAGCAAGCATCATTGATAAGAACACAGCTGAAATAACTTTGTACCTTGATACAGCTGAAACCAGCCAGGGTATTGATGTGTATCGCTCGGAAGATGGCAGCAACTTTACACCTGTTACATTTATTCCATTTAATGGCACACCACATTATTCGTGTATTGATGATAAAATAACATCGGGTGCCATGAGTTATTATTACAAGGCAGTTGTGCGTGATAGTTGTGGCAATGCAAGAAGTTATAGCAATATTTCAAAGACCATTTTATTAAAAATGAATGAAGATGAAGACAACATCTTTACCAAACATATTGACTGGAGTCTTTACTCTGGCTTTGCGGGAGGTGTAAGCGGCTATAATATTTACAGGGTTATTAACGATGTACAATCTGCCACACCTGCGGCATCTACCGGACCGTTAGTAAGTAGTTACACAGATGATCTTGAGAATGAAGCGCCAAGCGGTGCCAAAATAGAATATTTAATTGAAGCTGTTGAAGGAATTGGAAACCCTTATGGTTTTATGGAAAGCAGCAAATCAAACACGGTATCTGTTTATATGGAAGGGAAAATATTTGTGCCAACTGCATTTGCACCAAAAGGAAAAAACAGAATTTGGCTACCGGTAACACATTTTGTAGATAAACAAGAATATAAGGTCACCGTTTTTAACCGTTGGGGCAATAAAGTATTTGAAACTACCGATGATACCAAAGGCTGGGATGGTGGCACTTCGCCAAATGATGTGTACGTTTATTTGATAAGCTATAAAAATTCGCGGGGCGAATACAAAGAACAAAAAGGTACCGTTTTATTATTCGAATAAAAAAAGCTCTGAGGTCTCAGAGCTTTTTATTTTATGATCAAAAAAAATTATTTTAAAGTTGCAGTTACCCAGCCTGAATCAGGATCGTTTCCTTTTGCATCTAAACCAACATAAAATTGCCATTCGTGGTTAGCATATTTACCATTATATGATGGTGTAGCGTGAGATGGTAAAGTTACTTCGTGTGTCCAGTTATAGGTTTTACCACCTTCTAAAGTTTGTGCCTGACTGATAACAAATTCCTGTTTTGGAAATACATCATGATCAAGGTTTACATTTTGAGGATTTTTATCGGTTCCACCCGGTAATCTATCGCGAGAGATATTTATTTTTTCAACGCTTCTTACATACAAATAAACTTTTTCGATAGGTAGTGGCGCTTCTTTTACAACAGCGGTAACATTTACCTTAATTTTATCTTTAATACTTGTGCCATCAACAGTAATGTTAACTTTTGCACCTCCGCCGGTAACCTGGTTAGCGAGGGTTTTAATTTTATCAAATAATCCCATGTTTGTGTTTTTTATAGTTTATAACTTCTAAATTAATATTAAAATCCGGAGATATTTAATTTTGTGGGCATTTTAACCTTTTCAATAGCAAATACTTCATATCTTTTTTAAGAAACAGCGTTATTATGGCAGACAGTAAATAATTTAGCGTTACAAATAAGCATTTAATGAAACACGTTTACCTGATACTTTTTATTTCTTTTTCATTTTGTGTTTCGGCTCAAAAAAAGCCGGCAGTAAAATTTACACGTATTTTATTTGTATTTGATGCCAGCAAAAGTATGATCGCTAAACATGAAGGCACAACGCGTATGGATGGCGCAAAAAACCTTTTCTTTAAATTTATTGACAGCTTAAGCAAAGATAAAACCCTGCAATTTGCACTAAGAATGTACGGCCATACGATCAAATATCCACCGGGAGATTGTAAAGACAGCAAACTGATCGTGCCATTTGGCATAAATAATATTGCATTAATAAAAGAAAAAGTAAAAGCCGCAACACCAACAGGTATAACCCCTATAGAGCATTCGTTGACAGAGGCTGCTAATGATTTTAAAGATAATAAAACAAATAACGTAGTTATACTTATAACTGATGGAATTGAAGAATGCGATGGTGACCCATGTAATGCGAGGCAAAAATTAATGGAGAAAGGCATTATCTTTAAACCTTTTATTATTGGCATTGGCTTAACACCCGAGCAAATAAAAACGTTTGAATGCGTGGGTACGTTTTATGATTATGACGATCAAACAACCTTTAACAACATTACCAATATCATTCAACAACAAAAATTAAATAAAACCTCATCGCAGGTAAATTTATTAGATGAAAAATCGTTACCATCTGAAACCAACGTCAATCTTACGTTTTACGATGTTAACAGAAAAGTATATAAGTACAATTATATTCATACAATGAATTATAAAAACAATCCTGATACATTATACATTGATGATTTTCCGACCTATAAAGTAATTGCACATACTATTCCTGAAACAGAAAGTAAAGAAATAAAGCTAACGCAAGGAAAACATACTATCATTCCAATAGATGCACCGCAAGGTTTTTTGGTAATTAATCGGCCAAATGGTGTTTACAATTTTAACGAGCGTGTAAAATGTGTTGTAAGAAAAGCAAATGATATGCAAACCATTAATGTGCAATTATTAAACGCCACCGAAAAATACATTACGGGAAAATACGATCTTGAAATTTTAACCTTACCAAGAATTTATATAAACGATAATGTTATTGAGCAATCGAAAACAAAAACGATTGATATACCAAATGCCGGTGTGTTGCAGGTAAAATGCCTGGAAGCCGGTGATGGTTGTATTTTAGTGAACCGTAATAATAAACTGGAATGGGTTTGCAATTTAAGTACGCAAACATTGCAGACCTTTCATTTACAGCCCGGAAATTATGTGGCCACCTGGAGAGCTAAAGCTTTAAAAGGAAGCATTTATACGATAGAGAAAAAGTTTACCATCACATCGGATAACCAAACCATTGTTGAGTTCTATCGCTGATCTTCTTAATTAAAAAGCTGCAGTAAAATAAATTCCGCCCCAGCCGTGATCTACACCGGTATGATACTCTTGCGTAATATACGTTCTTGTGTAGGTGATGCTAAAGCGTTTAAATGCTACAACAATTTCTGCTGTTCCTGTAAAAACAAAACGTTCAACATTATCAGCATCTATCACGTACAAATCTTTAGAAAACATACCGCCTTGTAATGTTGCGTTGTAGCCAACTAATTTTGCATTTGCTTTTACAACTCCGTAAATTTTAAATTTTCTGCTTGCAGGATCATTTGATAAACCTAAATTATTAAAATACGGATCAAAAAAACCTATGCGTGCATTTAAGCCAGTACCAAGGTCTGTATACAATGTGCCTGCTCTTAAATTTCCATTCAGCATTAATTCAAAATTTCTTTTATAAACAATTCCTTTCTCTAATTTGGTGCGGTAATTAATTACAAAATCATTTGCTAACTGATATTGCCAACCTAAAGGCCTGTTATTGTTAGTTGCTTTATGAATTGCTTTTTGCTCGTCTTCGCAACGAGCGCACTTACCTATTCCGCCAAGATCTAATTGTGTTTGCAGAAGTAATTTTTTTTCTTTCTTCAACGAATTTATTGAATGTGAAATAAGAGCAGTGCCTGTGTATGGCCTTTCGCCAAACATAATGGTATCAATACGTATGCTTTTAGGCGTAAAACAATCCTGTTGCGCGTGAATGCCGGAATAATTAATTGCATTGTTTAGTTTAAACAGAGCCTTTGTAAATGGCGAATAACGCACGATAGGATGAATAAAGCTTAGCTGTATGCCTTGTGTATAATAGCGATCGGTTTCGCTAAAAAAATCGTTCTCATAATTAAATTTAAAATAGTTTTCCTGAGCCGGAGCAATTGGTAAAATTTCTGTTTGAGAAACGAGAGAAAGACTTAGTCCAACAAAAAATAAAAACGCTTTTAATTTCAATACAACTATTTATTTATATACGTTTATCCGGCAGCAATGGTTTAAAACAAAAAACCCCCGAATTCTGTTCGGGGGTTTTAAATTTATTAGTGACTGTCTCCGTCTTGTTCTCCTTCTTCCAAAGGAACGGTTTGAAGAACGAAATCTTTTTCTTTACCAGGTTTAGAATAATCATAAGCCCAACGGTGAACTACCGGTAATTTACCTGGCCAGTTACCATGGATATGAGCCATTGGAGTTGTCCACTCTAATGTATTCGAATTCCAAGGGTTTTGAGGAGCTTTTTCGCCACGGAAAATACTGTAGAAGAAGTTGAATAAGAAAACTCCTTGTCCTAATGCACCAATAATAGCACAGATAGTAACGATCTCGTTAATATCCACTAAATTATCGAACATAGGGAAATTGCTGTTTGTGTAGTAACGACGAGGTACGCCCGCCAAGCCTAAAAAGTGCATTGGGAAGAATACACCATAAGCCATTGTTAAAGTGATCCAGAAGTGAACATAACCTAATTTTTTGTTCATCATACGTAAGAACATTTTTGGGAACCAGTGGTAAACACCGGCAAACATACCAAAGATGGCACTTAAACCCATTACAATGTGGAAGTGAGCAACCACAAAGTAAGTATCATGCACGTTAATATCTAAAGTAGAATCTGCAAGGATAATACCTGTAACACCACCAGTGATAAATGATGACACCAAACCAATAGAGAACAACATAGCAGGAGTAAATTGCAAATTACCTTTCCACATAGTAGTGATATAGTTAAATGCTTTTACCGCAGATGGAATTGCAATTAATAAAGTTGTAAATACGAAAACAGATCCTAAGAAAGGATTCATACCGGTCATAAACATATGGTGACCCCAAACGATGAAAGATAAGAAACCGATAGCTAACATAGAACCGATCATGGCACGGTAACCGAAAATTGGTTTACGTGAGTTAGTTGAGATAACTTCGGAAGTGATACCTAAAGCCGGTAATAATACGATGTATACTTCAGGGTGACCTAAGAACCAGAATAAGTGTTCGAATAATACAGGGCTTCCACCTACGTTATCTAACGGACGTCCACCAATGTAGATATCAGATAAGTAGAATGAAGTACCTAAGCTTCTATCGCAAAGTAATAATACAACGCAAGAAACAAGAACCGGGAAAGATAATACACCTAAAATAGCTGTAATTAAAAATGCCCAAACAGTTAATGGCATTCTTGTCATTTTCATTCCTTTGGTACGTAAGTTAATTACAGTTACAACGTAATTGATACCACCTAATAATGAAGACACAACGAATAAGGTCATAGACATTAACCATAATGTCATACCTAATTTAGAACCAGGAATAGCTTCAGGTAAAGCAGAAAGAGGTGGGTAAATTGTCCAACCAGCAGAAGCAGGACCGTCATCAATAAATAAAGAAGCAGTCATGATAACACTTGACAAGAAGAAAAACCAGTATGACAACATATTTAAGAAGCCTGATGCCATATCACGTGCACCAACCTGGTAAGGAATTAAAAGGTTAGCAAACGTTCCACTTAAACCACCTGTTAATACAAAGAACACCATGATAGTACCATGGATAGTAACAAGTGCTAAATACATGTTTGGATCAAGAATACCATCTTTACCCCATTTATCACCTAACATTGCATTGATGAAGCCGAATTTTTCACCAGGCCATGCTAATTGCATACGGAAGATAACCGACATCGTCATTGCAATTACTGCCATTACTACAGCTGTAATTAAAAACTGACGAGAGATCATCTTGTGATCCATACTGAAAACGTATTTGCTCACAAAACTTTCTTCATGATCATCGTGATCATGCACGTGGTCGTGATGAGCCAAATGTTCTTTTTCTAATTCTGAATTTTTTACGGTAGCCATCTTTGTTTTATTTAGAATGTTTTAATAATTATTTTGAAGCAACAGCTGTTTTAAATGTTTTTTGTTTTGCGATCCAGGCATTGTAATCTGCTTCTGTATCAACAATCACATTCATTTGCATATTGTAGTGTGATGCACCACAAATTTTATTACATAATAACAGGTAATCAAATTCAACAGGCTCTTTACCAAATTTAGCACGTTGCTTGTTTATACCGGCCATCATTTTTACAACGTATGGATCTTTTTTCATTTCCGCGGTTGTTTTGGTTGGTGTAAATTTAAAAGTAGTGATCATACCCGGCACACAGTTCATTTGTGCGCGGAAGTGAGGTAAATAAGCAGAGTGAATTACATCACGGCTGCGCATATTTAATTCGATCTCACGATTAACCGGAATGTGAAATTCATTCTTCACTAAAATATCATCGTTACCAACTTTATCTAAAGTATCCATACCTACAGCGTTTCCTCCGTCTATCTGGCGATAATCAGTTTCTCCTAACTTACCATCTTTACCTGCGTAACGAGCAGTCCAGTCAAATTGTTTTGCATATAATTCAACTACAACACGGTTAGGCTCTGAAGCATCTGTCATGATCTCGTTCCAATACTTTAAACCAAAAATTACGATAAATGCTAAAGCAATTGCCGGAATAATTGTCCATGCCATTTCTAATTTATTGTTGTGAGTAATATAAGTTGCTTTTGATTTAGTATTACCACGGTATTTGTAAGCAAACCAAAATAAAAAGAAGTTAGTTACAAGGAATACAAAAGTGATAAGGTAAATATTGGCATCCCATAAATCATCGATCTTTGCACCATGCACAGACGCTGCAGGAGGTAATGAACGATCCATCCAGCGGTTTACCTGCCAAAAGAAGAAGGCAAAAAAGATGATCATAAAAGCAAACATAGCTTTACCCATCATGTTATTATCCGTATCGGTAATTTGCCATTCTTTTGTCTTTTTTAAGCCGCGGCTTAACTCAATGACTCTTAATAATTGGTGTCCCGCAATTACTAATAAAACGATGGCTAACAGTACTAAAAAATTCATTTTATTTAATTTTTATATTTTTAATTCTATTTTCTTTATTTAAAAATGCAATTTGTAATTAGGTTGAATGGTGTAAGCTTTCGTTTAAGAAAGGGTGATTTTTAACCATTAACGGTGCTTTTGCAAGTGCATTTAAAACAACATAAATAAATAAACCTAAGAAGAAAAAGAAGTTACCAAACTCCATCCAGCTTAAACCATGCCAGTGGTGACCAACGGTTCCAGGCATTACGATCATAATAACATCCATATAGTGACCAATAAAGATCAATGTACCAACAAACATTAAGAAGAAGAAGTTACGTTTGCTATCGCGGCTCATTAACATTACCATTGGGAATGCAAAGTTTACAAAGAAAACTGTCCACATTAAGCCTTTAAAGTTTTCCCAACGTGTTTGGAAATAAATTACCTCTTCAGGAATATCTGCGTACCAGATCAACATGAATTGAGAGAAGTATAAGTATGTCCATAAGAAAGAGATAGCGAACATCCATTTACCTAAATCGTGAATTGTACTTTCAGTTACAAATTCTAAATAACCTAATTTTTTTAGCCAGATAACTAAAACTGTAATGGCAACCAATGCGCTGATCCACATACCTGAGAAGATATACCACCCAAATAATGTAGAGAACCAGTGTGTATCAATGCTCATTAACCAATCCCAAGATGAAGTAGAAGAAGTAACAGCAAATAACACCATGAACCAGGCACCTAATTTGATGTTTTTCCAGTGGAAAGAGTTATTGATATCTACATCTAATTTATCTGCTGCTAAAGAGTTAGCACGTAATTTAAAAGTAAAGTACATCCAACCGATCATGTATAAAATTGTTCTTAACCACCAGAACCAGCCAAAGTAACCGATCTTACCAGCAATAACCTCATCGTAATTTGCACTCGTAGGATCTGCAATACCATCAGCCATCCAGTGATAAATATGGTGAAAATGAAACTGACCAAGAATAAACAATAACATCATAAAGCTTAAGCCGTATGGTAAATACATTGTTACAGCCTCAATAACACGCTTAACGGTTGTTGACCAGCCAGCCTCTGCAGCATATTGCAATCCTAAAAAGAACGCAGCAGCTAAAGATAAAGCCATAAAAAAGAATGAGCCTGCAAACACATTGCTCCATGCGCGTGTACCTGCATGATAATGTTCTGCTTCGTCTCCTTTATCAAAAACGAACATCAAGATGATTGATAATAATCCTACTGCCATTAAAGCAAGTGAGAACATTTTTGCTTTAGACGGTACTGTAAAATTTAATTTTTCGGTATTAGTATTCATAGTCTCTCTTAAATCTTAATTAATATTAGTGGTGTGCAGGTGCTGTTGTAGCTGTTACAGCGGCAACGGTTTTAGTACTGTCGCTTACAGCTTCTTTAGGACCTTGTAATTTTTGTACATAAACAACCAATTTCCAACGCTCTAATTGAGTTAACTGACTTGCATGTGAACCCATTGAACCTTTACCATAAGTAATTGTATGGAAAATTTTTCCTTCAGGTAAATTCTTTAAAGCACCATTGTATGCTGGGGGCGGACCAGGTAATTTACCACCTACTTTTCCATCACCGGCACCTGAAGCACCATGACAGTGTACGCAGAATTTTCCATATAATACTTCACCCTCTTTTTCAAATGCTTCGCGTTGGCTTGCATACGGGTTGTGTAAATTTAAACCGGCTGCTTCGTATCCTTCTGTAGTATTTGCATACGCATATGGTAAATAACCACGAGCAACAGTTCCTGCTACAGGCAGCATAGCGTTATCTAAAGTAACACCATCAACAGTGTGTGTTTGGTAATATTCTAATGATGGAGAACGGTACATGTCCGGCATAAATTCAAAACCCGGGCTGTTCTCATCTTTTTTACCACAAGATGTAAAACCCATCATTACCAAACCTGTAAGGGCCGAGGCAACAACAAATTTTATGGTTGTATAATGTTTTTTCATACTATTAATGTGTTTCTTCTAATACATATTTTGGTTCAACAACAAAAGAGCCTTTGTGATTAACTTCTTCGGCACCGTTTGCTTTCATGATCTCTTCAGCTTTTTTAGCTTGCTCATCATTTAACTCTAAATAAATTAAGAATTTATCGTCTGTTGTTCTTGGATCAGGGTTTTTTGCTTTAGCACCTGGAATTAACCAGCAACGTAAAAAATACGTTAATGCCATACCGTGAGCAGCACAAAACACTGTACTTTCAAAAGTAATAGGAATGAAAGCAGGAATGTTCATGTAATAAGCGAAGCTTGGTTTACCACCAATATCCTGAGGCCAATCAGAAACCATCATGTACCACATCATTAATGTAGCTAAAGAGGTTCCGGTAATACCGTAAATAAAAGCGCAAATTGCGATACGTGTTCTTGGCACGCCAATTACACCATCAATACCGTGAATAGGCATTGGAGAAAATACTTCTTTAATACGGATACCTGCTGATCTTAGCTTTGCACAAGCTTCCAGTAGTGGCACTTCATCGCCAAATACACCGTGGATTATATGTTTATTTGCCATATTGTTTAGTTCAATTTTTATTAATGATGAGTATTGTGTTTAGCAGCTTCTTTTTGAGATTCGCCAGATGATTTTAAAATTGTTTTTAATTCAGCTTGCGCAATAACAGGGAAGAAACGAGAGAACAATAAGAAGAATGTTCCAAACATACCAATTGTTCCAACAAAAATTCCAATATCAATAAATGATGGTGTATATGTATTCCAGGTAGATGGTAAATACGTACGGCATAATGTTGGAACGATAATTACAAAACGCTCAAACCACATACCAATATTAATTACAATCGAGATAACGAATGTGAACCAAATGCTTGTTCTCCATTTTTTAACCCAGAATAATTGTGGAGAGAATACGTTACATGTCATCATACACCAGTAACTCCAAGCCATTGGACCAGTTGCACGATTTAAGAACGCGTATTGTTCCCACTCTACACCTGAGTACCATGCTACGAATAACTCGGTTAAATAAGCCACACCTACAATTGAACCTGTAACAATAATTACAATGTTCATGTACTCGATGTGTTTGATTGTAACGTAAGCTTCTAATTTGTAAATTTTACGAACCACTAACATTAATGTTAATACCATCGCAAACCCCGAGAATACCGCACCCGATACGAAGTATGGAGGGAAGATGGTAGTATGCCATCCCGGAACTACCGAAGTAGCAAAGTCAAAAGATACAATTGAGTGTACCGAGAATACAAGCGGTGTAGATAAACCTGCAAGTACTAATGAAACTTCTTCGAAACGGCTCCAGTGACGGGCGCTTCCACCCCAACCGAATGATAATAAACCGTACATTTTCTTTTGCCAAGGTTTGATAACGCGATCGCGAATCATACCAAAATCAGGAATTAAACCAATGTACCAGAAAACGATAGATACAGTTGCGTAAGTAGATACCGCAAACACGTCCCACAATAATGGCGAGTTAAAGTTAGGCCACAAACTACCAAATTGGTTTGGTAAAGGGAATAACATATAATCTAACCACGGACGACCAGTGTGTAACAATACGAAGATAGCCGCACACAATACCGCGAAGATCGTCATCGCTTCAGCAGAACGGTTAATTGCCATACGCCATTTTTGACGGAACAATAATAACACCGCAGAGATCAAAGTACCCGCGTGACCAATACCGATCCACCATACGAAGTTGGTGATATCCCATGCCCAATCTACACCATTGTTAGACCCCCAGGCACCAATACCAATACCAATGGTGTAAGCTAAACAACCTATTCCCCAAAGGAAAGAAAGAGCGCAAAGCGTGATAAGCGTGTACCAGCCTTTTGCAGCCTTGCCTTCAATTGGCGCTATAATATCATCAGTAATCTGGCGGTAATTTTTATCGCCAAGTATTAATGGTATCCTAATTTCTGATTCTGCGTGCATACTATATTTTTAATTTTTTAATACTAAATATTATGAATGTTTTTCTTCGTTGTGAGCTCCTTCGTGCTTGTCTTCATGCTTTACAGATGCATGTTTCACTTCACGAATGATCTTCTCGTCCTGGTTTCTTACTTTTACTTTGTAAGAAGTAGTTGGTTTAACACCTACATCTTCTAATAAGAAATAAGTTCTTTCGTCTGCTCTTTCTTTAGATACCCACGATTCAGAATCGTTAAGATCACCAAAAATAATTGCATCAGTTGAACAAGCAGATTGACAAGCAGTTTTAACAGCACCATCTTTTAATGGTTGGCCTAATTTTTTTGCTTCTAATTTACCGGCTTGTAATTTTTGCTGACACATTGAGCATTTTTCCATTACACCACGGCTACGAACAACTACATCAGGATTTAATACCATACGGCCTAATTCCATTTGTGCAGGGTTAATATCTGCAAACCAGTTGTTGGTGTTATAGTTGAACCAGTTAAAACGACGTACTTTAAACGGACAGTTGTTAGCACAGTAACGGGTACCGATACAACGGTTGTAAGTCATCATATTTAAACCTTCTGTACTGTGGCTGGTAGCTAATACCGGACAAACAGTTTCGCAAGGTGCATGGTTACAGTGTTGGCACATCATTGGCTGGAAAGTTACCTGCGGGTTAGACGAAGGATTTTCCATTTGGATGTAAGTTTCTTTAGAACCTAAGTGCTCTTCTTTACCTTTTTCAAGGTTCATATCAGAGCTGTAGTAACGGTCAATACGCAACCAATGCATATCACGTGTTTTTGTAACCTCTGTTTTACCAACAACAGCAACGTTGTTTTCAGAAGTACAAGCTACAACGCAAGCGCCGCAACCAAAACATAAGTTCATATCAATGCTCATTCCCCATTTGTGACCAGGACGTGGGAAAGCATTCCAAAGATCGATATCGTTTACATGTTTTTTACCGCCACCATGAACCGGAAGTTCAGTTGCAGGATTCCAGTATTCTTTATCGTTCTCTTTAAATTCTTTTAATGAAACTTCGCGCAATAAGAATTCTTCACGACCCATAATAGTGTGTTGAATTTGTGTTGCGGCAAAGCGGTGAGTTTCTTTTGTGTCTTTAATAGATACATTTGCAACCATTGGTTGAATTGTATCGTTGATCATTGTTAAGAATTGGAAAGCGTTAACACCAACACCATTCGCTACTTTTAAAGTATCAGCGGTGCGGCCATAACCAACTGCTAAACCAATGGTACCTTTTGCCTGACCCGGTTGAGGATAAACAGGAACTTTTACAGTGATACCATTCACAGTTAATTCTACAATAGATCCATCAATATCCTGACGTAACATTTCATTCAACTTCATCTCTTTTACATCAAGAGGGCTCATTGTAATGTAGTTATCCCAGGTAACTTTAGAGATAGGATCCGGCAACTCCATTAACCAAGGGTTATTGGTGTAGTTACCATTACCAATTCCAATTTTTTCGTAAACAAATAATTCAATACCACCACCTTTAACCGAAGTTGCCATTGTAGCAGCTTTGTTATAATCAGGTGTAGGTAAAGTTTCGGAAACCGGTACAGAAACAACTGCCTCCACTTTTGGATTAGCATGTACTGCTGCTGTAGTATCAGTGTTTTCAAGTGTTGCAACACCTGTCATAGCTATTCCGGTAGAATCGCTTTTTGCTAAAGGCGCAACAGTAACTTCTTTATGAACGTAAACTTTTACAGCGCCATCATGTAATGCATTAGCCCAGAAAGTTGGGAAATCTGAATGCTTACCTTGATTAGGGAATACACGGTTATTCCAGAAACCTTGTAAATATGCTAAGTAATTTGATTTAACACCAGACCATTTTAATAATGTATCCTGAAATTGACGGGTACCTTCGTGACGAGGTGCCGCAAAAATAGGATTGATGGTTGGTTGTTGTAATGTGAACATGCCACGTTTTGGATTAGCATCCCCCCAAGCCTCTAAATAGTGGTGATCAGGAACAACGATGTCAGCCATTTGAGCTGTTTCATCCAAAACATTTGCAAATGAGATTTTTGTAGTAACCTTAGCGTACGCTGCAGAAAATTTTAAAGATGCAGGCGCAGTATAAACCGGATTACAGTTATAAGTCATTAAAACATTTACTTTACCGTTAGCCATATCAGCTACCAATTCAGCAAATTCTTTATCATCACTTTGTTTTAAATTTAAGTAATTCTCAACATCAACAGTTTTACCATAGTTGTCAAGCATTTTGTTGATACCGTTAATTAAGGTTTGAACACCTTCATCGTTAACACCCGATACAACTAATGATTTTCCTTTGTGTGCAATTAATTTATCTGCTACTTTTTTAATAGCTGCACTTGCTTCAGGGCTAGAGATTTTTTCGTCACCTAAAACCTTTGCATTTGAAGTAGCGTGCGCAATTTCATTAAATAAAGCAACAGTTACTTTTCCTAATTCGCTTGGCTTAACCATGTAACGGTAATCGGCATTAGCACCGGTTAACGACATGTTGCTTTCGAAATGGAAGTGTTGGCTCATCTCAGGATTTGCTTTAGAAACCTTACGGCCTTTAGCATATTGTTTAGAGAATTCTTCACCCGAGATCCAGTTACCTAAAAAGTCGCAGGCAATACCTACAACAATTTTTGCGTCACTAAAATCATAAGAAGAAACTACAGATTTACCAAAAACGTTTTTGTTTGCTTTGGTTAAAGCGTTATAAGAAATAGCATCGTAAGTAACGTGTTTTGTATTTGGATGCTTCTCCATAAACTCAGCAATAACTGCTTTTGTAGATGGACTGATAATTGTAGAAGTTAAGATACGGATAGTTGCACCGTTCATTGCCGCTGCCGCTGCATCATCAGCAGTTTTCCAGCTTGCATCTTGTTTTTTAACGATAGGGCCACGTAAACGCGCGCCATCATAAATACCTAATACCGATGCCTGAACACGAGCGTTTGTACCGCTGTGTGTAATACCACCAAGATCATTTCCTTCAATTTTGATAGGACGGCCTTCGCGTGTTTTTACAAGTATTGATGCGTAATCATGCCCATCATAAAATGTAGTAGCATAAAAGTTAGCAACACCAGGTGTAACCTCTTCAGGTTTTACAACGTAAGGAATAGATTTCATAACCGGCGTTTCGCAAGCTGCTAAAGCAACTGCTGCCGTTGAAAATCCCATTACCTTTAAAAAATCACGGCGAGATGTGCCTTCTTGTTCGGCTTCATCACTACCCAAAAACTCATCCATAGGAAGAGGAGTAGCAAACTCATTTTTTTGTTGCTCTTGAAACTCCGGACTATTATGTAGTTCAGGTAGACCTTTCCAGTATTTTTTCGACATAGACATTAGTTATATAAATTCTTACTGTAACTTATTATTAATAGTGACACTTAGCGCACTCTAAACCACCAATTTTATCAACGGTAAATTTAACATCGTACTGACCAGCGTATTTTTCTTTTAATGCTTTGTGTAAACGATCGTAGTATGCGTTACCAGCCATTGCAACTTCTGTTTTGCGGTGGCACTCAATACACCATTTCATTGTTAAAGGCGATTTTTGCTCAGCAACTGTCATTTCTTTTACGTTACCGTGGCAAGTAGCACACTCAATTTTACCAACTACAACGTGTTGTGAGTGGTTAAAATAAACGTGATCAGGTAAGTTGTGAACTTTTATCCATTGTAAAGGATTTTGTTTGCTGTTATCGTAAGTTCCTTTTTTAGGATCAAAACCTGCAGCTTCGTAAATTTTTGCAATTTCTTTTTCTTTGTAAACCGGGCCGCTTTGAATGCCTTTGTGACAGTTCATACAAATGTTTACAGTTGGAATGCCCGCGTGACGTGATTTTTCAACTGAGCTATGGCAATATTGACAAGCGATCTCATTATCACCAGCGTGTAATTTGTGAGAGAATTTAATTGGTTGTTGAGGTTTGTAACCTTTTTGAGTTTCCCAATCGTAATACACACCAATATCAAAACAAGCATCCCAGCAGCTTTTCATTCCGCCAAAAGCAATGATGATACAGAAAACGCCAACTAAACGCTTGTTACCACTCATCCATTGTTTAACCTCTTGTGCAAAAGTAATATCAGGATTTTCAGCTTTACCTTCAGCACGATTGCTTGCGTTTTGCATTGAAGCTCTAACGCTACGTAAAGCACCAATTAAAAGCGCTAAAATTACAATAGAACCTAAGATCAAATATAAAGGTTCGATACCAGCATTTCCTTCTGAACTTGCAACTTCATCTTTTGGACCATTATCTCCACCGCCGCCACCTGGGCCTTTTGGAGCTGGCCCTTTTAAAAAGGCTAAAATTGAAGTAACATCTTTATCTGTTAACTGACCTTCAAAAACGGTCATACCTGCTTTTCCGTTCTCGTTAAATATTTTGTTAGCGTAAGCGTCGCCCGATTTGATCAACTTTTCGTTGTTCAGGATCCACTTGTTTAACCAGTCGCCTTTTGGTGCACGGTCAAACACACCCTTAAGGCCTGGGCCTGTAAGTCTGCCTTCATCATGTGATTTATGACAAACAGCGCAATTAAGCTTAAATAATTTTTCTCCGTCCTGGGCTGTAATTTTAGAAGAGAAAGCAAAAACCGCGAAAACTACTGCTAGCAAGGTTTTTACTGATACCTGAGATATGTGGTTTTTCATATAAAAATGAGAAATTTTAAACTTATTTTGTTGTTGTAATGACAAATTAATGACACTAAACGTTGGCAAAATTAACAGAAGATTGAGAACTAAAGCGGGATTTTTTAAATATTTTTAACGATAAGCTTAATTTATAATCATTCTAAATAAGACTTTTTTAAAAGCCTGTTTTATAGGTAAAAAACATAGGTTTATCGACTTTTAGGAAAACGAGAATCTAAAATATTTAGATTATTGGTTTCTGTCAAAATTACTCACTTTTTTATGCATTGATATATAGTTTTAGTCCTAAATTTTTGATTTATAGGCTGGTAGAATTTTTTTGAATTTTTGATCATTTTCAGATTTTAAAAAATTGCACAAAATGTATGCTTCAAAACAAATTAATATCTTTAGTTGTTGTACAAAATTTTTAAAAGTGGATACTCAAAAAAACTCTCCAATTATTCAGTTAAAAGAAATTGCAGCTGCATTCAACGAAAATTCTGCAGCTCAAAAAAAACAGCTTTTAAATGCCTGTTCCCAACTAAAATTAAATTCTAAAAAAATTATAGAGCAGTACAACGAATGTTTGCTTTTTTTACTGGGTTATGCCGAAAACGAAGAATTATATCTGCTGGCAAAAAAAGAAATGGAACGCCTGGCAGAAAGCGTAAAAAAATTACCTGCTGCAAAGATCGATCAGTTGGAAAGAACAGGTATTGCATACACACAAACACAAGCGGCAAATAGCTATACGTTAGTAAAATGGTTGCTAAAAAAATATCCGGGCCAGGTTGCCCTTCATTCATTTGATGAAACAGGCATTCACCCTAAAGAAGTTTTGCGCCACACCTTATCAGAAATGGAATTTGAATTTGCCTTTACTGAAAAATTAAATCCGGTAAAATGGCTGGAAACAGCTGCTGGTTCAAAAAATAAAAAAGATCTTTTGATCTGCATGATCAATTTATTTGAGAGAATAGATGCCTCAGACCTTATAAAAGATCAGTTGTTTGAATCGCTTAAAGTTTACATTTCTGTCATCCCAAAAAATAAAGAGATCTCAAAAGGTTTTGGAAATTTTGAGTTGCATAAAAATTATTATCATACCAATGGCTTATTAAAAAAGTTTGATGAGCGTGAACTCATCAACAAAAAATTACCGGCTCCAAAAAAATTATCAGATCCTGAAAAAAATACCATTATCGAAAAAGCACGCATTGCTTTATTTTTATTGAACCGCGAAACAGAGCCTGTTGTTTATTGTAATGCCGATGGTTTATTGTTTTATGAATTAGAGCATGGTTTATCAATTGCGCTGTTTAGCATACTTCCTGAAAGGCGCCTGCCGCTTGAATCGTACATTGGCTTTATGATGTTTAAAAATGGTTACCCTATGGCTTATGGCGGTGGCTGGCTGTTTGGCGACCGATCGCTTTTAGGTATAAATATTTTTGAACACTTTCGCGGCGGCGAATCTGCTTTTGTTTTTTGTCAGTTATTACGTAGCTACAAACAAAGTTTTGGCGCTAATTATTTTGAGGTGGAGCCTTATCAGTTCGGAAAAAATAATCCGGAAGGTATTCAATCAGGCGCATTTTGGTTCTATTACCGTTTTGGCTTTAGACCTGTTGATGCCGAATTAAAAAAATTAGCTTTAAATGAAGCGGAAAAAATTAAGAGCGAAAAAGGCTACCGTAGTTCTTTTGAAACTTTAAAACGGTTCACCAATTCTAATCTTGCGGTTAATTTTGGAGACCAGCCTCAGCCAATAAATCCAAGTATAATAAGCGATCATATTACCGATCAGATCAAATTAAACTTCAAAGGCGATCGTTCTGCGGCAGAAAAATATTGTCTGCAAAAATTAAAAACAGATCTTGGTATTGAAATAAATAAAACCAGCAAAGAAGAAAAAATTGGTATCACAAAACTGAGTTTTTTTATTGGTTTTTGTTTAGATACTTCCCGCCTCTCTTCTTCAGATAAAAATAAATTAAAAGAAATGGTTTTAGAAAAAGGCAAATCTGAATTTAAATACATTCAGATTTGTAACACAATAAATTTTAAGAAATTATTTGTTGCTGAGTTGCAAAACTAACTATACGTGATTGAACACGGATTTTACGGATCTAACAGATTAAACACTGATTGATTTCATCCGCTTAAATTTTAAAAATCTGTGATGATCTGCTAAATCAGCGTCATCTGTGTTCCATCATCTACTTCTCTTTCTCTTTACCTTCCCAGGTAGAAGCTTGCTTTTTAGAGAAACGAATTCCCAACATAATTTCGTGGGTACCCGAAGAATATTTTTTAATATTAGTGGTAGTAAAATCGTACGAATAACCTATCATTAAATAATTCTTGTAAAAATAGCCTATCAACGCTGTAAATGCATCGTTATGACGGTATGCACCGCCTAACCAAATTTGCTCCTGATAAATAACTCTGGCACCAATATCTAATTTTGGAGGAGCAGGAATTGCATACTTCAATAAGAAAGATGGTTCAATTTTAAAATCATCGCCAAGATCAAATTTATAAGCTGCATTTAAATTAAAGTGAGTAATGATCTTACTATTTTTACCTGCACCTTCATATAATTTAATTGGCGCCTGGTATAACTGTGGCACACTTAAACCTACATAAAACCTGTCTTTTTTATGAAAATAAATTCCCGCGCCAAAATCAGGCACATAAGTAGTTTGATAGGTAGATAATAAATTCTCATCTCCCGCATCTCTTAAATATAATTTACTACCATCAATGCCCCATTGTAATACCCCGGCGCTTAACCCCATAGAAAGAAACATGTCATCTTTCACTTTCATATGGTAAGCATAAGAAAAATTTAATCCTGTTCTGCGAGTAGGGCCAACAATATCTGTATACAAATTCATACCAATACCCATATTCTTATTTTTAATTGGGCCGTTTAAGGTAAGCATGTATGTTCTTGGAGCATCTGTTATGCCAATCCATTGGTAACGGTTATTAGAGCGCACATCTGCAAATTCATCTTTACCTGCAACAGCAGGGTTAATGGCCATTTCATTTAGCATATACTGTGTATACTGCGGCAATTGCTGACTAATACCGCAAAATGCCATTAAGCTAAATAATAATATGTAGTATCTCTTCATCATCTGAATATTGTTAATGGCCCGGTGTACGGCGTTGTGTAAGCCGGATGATTTAAATTAATTACATAATAATAGGTTCCAACCGGTAGATCTTTTCCTTTAAACTTACCGTCAAACTCTCCATTGTATCCTTTTTTAAAGAACAATTGTTCACCCCAACGGTTGTAAACCTCAACGGTATTATCAGGGAATTGATCAATGTAATCTATTATCCATTTTTCGTTTTTGGTATCACCATTCGGACTAAAACCATTCGGGATCTTGATCAAAGGATATAAGAAAACGGTCATTGTATCACTATTCGTACAACCCGTTGTAAGATCTACAACTGTTACTGTATAAACTGTATTTACAGTGTTAGATGCTGTTGGGTTTTGAAGGCTAGGATCATCAAGTGTACTAGCTGGCGACCATAATACAGTAACCGAGCCACTACTTGTAGGACTACCTCCAATATTTACAGATGAGAATACAGGGATAGTATAAGTTGGTCCGGCATCTACAACAGGTAAAGCAAAAATATTTACAACCACCGTATCACGGTCTGCACAAGCAGCAACCGAAGATGTTGTAACTAATTCAAACGTATAAGAACCCGGAGCAGTAGTTGGTGTAGGCGCATTAAATACAGGTGTATTTGCCAATGTTGTGGTATTGTTTGGAAGTAAATACCAATCGTAAGATACTGCACCAAATGAATTTGTTCCTGTTAAAGCAACTGATGGTGTAGGACAAACCGTAACATCGCTGCCCGCTTGTGCATCAACACTTACAGTTGGAACGATATCCAATACTGTATCTTTTTGACAACCGTTAAGATCGAGCATGGTTAACGAATAACTACCTGCTACAATATTTACAATGTTTTGCGTAGTAGCTGTAAATGCCGCAGGACCTGTCCATGTGTAAGTATATGCAGGCGTACCACCGGCAACTCCAACATTTAAAGCGCCATCATTAATTGAGCTACAAGAAGAATTTGTAATTGTTGGTGTTAAAACAATTGACGCAGGATTTACCAATGTAGTGCTTGTTGTAATTGAACAGCCTTTTGAATCGGTAACTGTTGCAGAATAAACAATTGCCGCAGAGCTTGGCCCAGGGCATAAAGAAAATTGAGGATTACCTGTTGCCGCAGGCACCCAGCTAAATGTATAAGGTAATGAACCACCACTTGGCACTAATGTAATAGCGCCGTCGCAATCATCATGACATTTTGGTTGTTGAATATTTGCAAGACTTAATTGTAATGAAGGGCTTTGTGTAATTGTAAATGTTTTTACAGTGATACATCCGTTAGGTGCACTAACGGTTAGCGATATGACGCCTGCAGATAATCCTGTTGCAGATGGAGAAGTACTTCCATTACTCCATAAATAACTTACAGGTGTTGATGTGCCACTTCCAAGCGCAGTGATAGAGCCCGTGTTGCCGCCAAAACAATTTACATTTGTTTGAGTAAATGTAATAACAGGTCCATTTGGATTACTGATAGAAAATGCTTGCACTTGTTGACAGCCCGAGCCATCTGTAACGGTAACAGTATAATTTCCTGCAGGAATATTAGTTAATGAAGAAGTAATACCCGGGCCGGGTGCCCATGAAAAAGTATAGAACGGAACAGGGTTTCCGCCGCTTGGTATAACATTTATTGTACCATTTGGCGAAGTACATGAAGGTGCATTTATTACCGGTGTTAAAGTTAATTGTGTAGCTGAATTAATATTTATAGATGATGTTCTAACGCAACCTTGTGCATCTGTCATTTGCACAAAATAAGGCCCTGCACATAAATTTGTTATCACCGAATTTGAAACCGCAGGGCTTATCCAGTTATAACTTATTGGTGCTGTTCCACCAACTGCAGTAATTGTAGCGGCACCATTACATTGGTTTGCACAAACCTCATCTTGAATGTTAGTGATCTCTCCTGTAATTCCGTTTGAATTACTGATCAATACATTTTGTAATTGCGTACATAAATTAACATCTGTTACCAATACCTGGTATAAACCTGCACATAAGTTGGAAGCTGTTGGAGCAGAAGCACCGGAGGTCCAGCTATAAGTATACGGTGCTGTTCCTCCAATAGCGGTAACCGTTCCGGCACCATTACACATATTACAAGAAGGAGAAGCAACCGAACTTGTTGAAGTAATTTGTGTTGGAGAAGTAATTGTTGTTGTAAAACTATTGAAGCAACCTATATTATCAGTAGCTGTATAGGTGTAAACACCATTGCATAAATTACCAATTGAAGGGCCTGATTGCGAAGTACTCCACATGTAAGTAAACGGAGGATTGGCACTTCCTGTTATAGCAATAACACTTGCCGCACCAACACAATTTCCAAAACAAATATTATTTGTTACGGAAGCTGTAGCCGTCATATTTTGCGCGCCCGGCAAATTAAGAGTTTGTGTTGAAGGGCAATTATTATTATCAGAAATAGTTATTGTATAATTTCCTGCACACGCATTTATTAAAGTTGCTGTTGAAGAGGTTCCCGGTGTCCATGTATAGTTGTATGGAGATGTGCCTCCTGATGTACCAAGTACGACAGATCCATCACAAATACCATTACAGGTTGGGAAAGTTAAACTTGGTAAAATAGTAATTGAAGAAGGCTGTGCAATAACAACTGAGTTAAATAATAAACAGCTGTTTGCATCTGTTATTTGCGCTGTGTAAGTACCGGCACATAAATTTATTTGTGGGTTTAAATTGGTTGCTGAAGGTGGAACAACCCAAACAATGTTATAGCCCGGTGTACCACCAGTAATAGAAGCAGGGTTAACCGAAGCAGCCCCTGTGCACATTCCAAAACAGGTAATGCTTGAAGATGTAATAGGCGCAGCACTTGGTCCGTTTGAATTACTTAATGGAATAGTTAATGTATTTGTACAATTGTTTGCATCTGTTACAACAACCGTATAAATACCTGCAGCTAAACCAGTAACTATAGAACTGGTGCTAACAACCGGCGCGGCCCATGAAAAACTATAAGTAGGAGTTCCACCCGTTGGAATAACAGTAATAGATCCATTTGGCGAACCGCAGGTAGCAGGGCCAATAGACGGGTTTACGTTTAATACCGGAGGATTTGTTAACGTGAATGTTTGAACATCGGTACAATTATTTGCATCTTGTATAGATACAGTATAATTGCCTGCACATAAACTATTAAGTACACCGGTTGTATTAATTACGGTTGGTGCTGCCCATGTGTAAGTTACTACACCTGTTGCATTGGCAGGTGTGCTTATTGCTGCACCATTACAATTGCCATTACATGCAGGGTTGGTTGTAGTTACGTTTGCCAATAAAGCCGGAGGATTAACCAAATTAGCAACCCCGGTAGCAATACACCCTGCTGCATCAGTTGCTGTTAATGTATAATTTCCTGCGCATAAATTTGTAGGATTTTGTCCCGTTCCTGCTACCACCCAGTTAAAATTAACTGTTCCCTGCGCTCCTGCCATTACAGTAGAGATACTTCCGTTACATGCGGCATTACACAAAGGGTTAGTAGGTGTTAAAGTTACATTAAATATAGTTGGTGCTGTAATTGTAAATGCTTGTGAGCTTGTACAACCATTTGCATCCGTTACCGTTCCTGTATAATTTCCGGCACACAAACTACTTTGGTTTGGTGTTGTGGCAGGTCCGTTAGACCAGCTGAATGTATATGTTGGTACGCCACCCGAAACAGCAAGAGAGGCTGTAGCATTACATGAATTAGAACAACTGGCATTAACCGATGTTAATGTAGTGGTTAATGCAGTTGGCTGTGTAATAGTAACAACTGTTGTTATAGGGCAACCGTTTAAATCACTTGCATTTACGGTGTATGATGCCGGGCATAAGTTAAAGATATTTTGATTGGTAGATCCGGTAAATGTTCCAACAGGCAACCAGGTAAACGTTACCGGCGCCGTACCTCCACTGGCAGTTACATTTATTGAGCCATTACACGCTGCATTACACAACACATTACTTGCGGTTGTTGTTAACGATATTGCTGTTGGTTGTGTAATTGAAAAA
Source organism: Bacteroidia bacterium (assembly GCA_044229885.1). GTDB lineage: Bacteria > Bacteroidota > Bacteroidia > B-17B0 > Aurantibacillaceae > Aurantibacillus. The sequence goes on from JBGASD010000002.1 coordinate 305,783, forward strand.
GTAAATTGTCTTGGACAAGCATTAGCGTCGGTAATATTTAGAGTATAGATCCCAAAACATAAACCTGAAACGTTTTGTGTAGTTGCTGTAAATCCTGAAGGACCAGACCAACTATAAGTATACGTTGGTGTACCTCCGCTTGGTGTAATATTAATTGAACCGTTACAAGCAGCAAAACATTTTGCTGGTGTAACAGTTGATGTTATTGTTAAAGAGTTTGTTGGTTGCGCAATAACAATTGATTGTGTAGTGATACAACCTGTTGGCATATTTGTTACTGAAATATTGTACGTTCCGGTATTTAAACCGCTGGCCGTACTTACGTTACCAATAGTTGTAAACCCAACAACTGGTGTCCATGTAAAAGTATAAGGCCCGCCACCTGTTGCGGTAACAGTTGCAGCACCTGTGCTGCCACCAAAACAGGCAACCGATTGAGTATTGATGGTTAACGTTGGTCCGCCCGGATTTGTTAGAAGGGCATTAAGTGTAGTAGTACAACCTGCACCATCAGCAACTATTAATGAATAAGAACCTGCTGTTAATGAAGAATAACAACTTGTATTTGCACCAACACCGCCCGAAGGACTCCATGTAAATGTGTATCCCGAACCACTGCCACCACTTGGTGTGGCACAAATGCTTCCATTATTAACAATACAGGCCGAAGGATTGGTTGTTGTAAATGTTGCAGTAATTGAAGGGGAAGATGTAACCGTAAATACCTGCGGTGGTTTTGTACAATTGTTCGCATCTTTTATTAATAAAGTATATGTACCGGCACATAAATTAGAAATACTAGGTGTATTTATTGAACCAGGATTCCAGGTATAAGATAAAGATCCTGTACCACCGGTTGCTCCCGGATTTATTGCACCATTGCAATTACCAAAACAGTTAACGTTTGTAACGGTTGGACTAAATACAATATCTGGTGGATTGGTAAATGAAATAGTAGCAGTGTTTGAACAGCCGTTTGCATCAGCCACTAAAACAGTATATGTTCCCGCACCCAAGCCTGTTGCTACCTGCGTAGTTTGAGATGGAGGACCAGTTACTGACCAAGTATAAGTATATGGCAATGTACCTCCTAACGGGTTGGCGGTTGCCGTTGCATTGTTTGCACCAAAACATTGAATAGTTGATCCTGAAGTAGCAACCGTAACACTAACTGTTTGCACAATGCCGGCAGTTGCTGTTGCCGTACAACCTTTACTATCGGTAACCGTTACAGTATAATTACCCGGACATAATGAGCTTATAGCAGCATTTGTTCCAACCGAAACACTTAAAGAGTTTGTCCATACAAAACTATATCCCGGCGTTCCATTAGAGGCCTGAACCGTTGAAGCACCTGTACAAGCATTACAACTTGAAACGATACCCGTAATTGCTGCTGATAATGCAATTGGAGATGCGATATTAAAATTAATGGATTGAGAACAGCCATTGGCATCTGTAACATTACAAATATAAGCTCCGGCAGCAAGACCTGAAAATATACCTGTACCATTTATCACCGCACCAACCTGGTATGTATAAGAAGGAGTACCGCCCGTTGCTGTGATAGTTGCAGATCCATTACTTCCTCCGGCACACGATGTAGAAGCTGTTACCTGTGTTAATGTTAATGAAGTTGGAGAAACTATAGCAGCTGTTCCTGTTTTTGTACATCCTTTAGAATCCGTTACGGTTAATGTATAATTACCTGCACATAAGCCTGTATTTGGATTTCCGGTTGGACCATTAGACCATGTTAATGTATATCCCGGAGTTCCGCCAACAACTGTGGCAGATAGCACACCATTACATCCGCCAAAACAAGTTGGATTTGTTGGATTAATCGTTATAGTAACATCACTTGGTTGAACAAGTGTTGCAGTAGCACTGGCTGTACAACCGTTGTTATCTGTAACATTAAAAGTATAATTTCCTGCGCACTGGCCGGCAAGCGCGCCTCCGGCAACTGTTCCGCTTGGTGTGGTCCAAACAAAAGTATAGCCCGGGCTTCCACCGGAAGCACTTCCTGCAAGTGTTCCGTTACAAGAGTTAAAACAGGTTATTGATGTTGAATTAACAGAAGGTACCAATGGGTTTGGCTGTTGAATATTTATTGTAAACGACTGCGAACAGCTAGACCCATGTCCAATTGTTAAAGTATAAATACCCGCACACAAATTTGTATAAGGTGGTGCCGAAGTTACGGTTGCACTGGCAGAAGCCAACGTAAACGTATAAGGACCCGGGGGGCCACTTGGAGCGGCATTAATAGAGCCGTTACAGGCAGCATTACAGGTTACACTGGCAGAAGTAATATTTGGAGTAACGCTGGATGGTTGAGCAATTGTAATAACAGTAGATGTCGGACATAAAGATTGATCCCTTACAGAAACAGTATATGTTCCAAAACAAAGATTTGTTAAAGGCATTGTAACATTATTAACCGTTGCTGTAGAAGATACAAGTGTAAATGTAAATGGACCGCCATTACCCCCTGTTGGTGTAACAGTTGCTGCACCATTACATAATCCAAAACAAGTAACACTTTGAGAAACTGCAGTAATTGTAAGAGGTGGTGGTTGTGTAAGATTAACTACAATAGTTGTAAAACAACCTGTTGCCGTTTGGTTTGCCCTGATGGTATACGAATTGGCACAAACATTATTCCAGGGCGGCAAAGTGGTAAGCGTTATGGTTGAAGAGCTGAGTGTATATGTAAAAGGGCCGGATGGGCCTGTGGCCACCGCGTTAATTGTTCCATTACATAAAGCATTACAAGACACATTAGTGAATGTTGGTGTTATTGTAATTGGTGGTGGCGAGTTAAGGGTGTAATTTTGAGAGATAGGACATTGATTAAAATCCAATATAGAAACCGTTTGCGTACCGGCACATAAACTATTTATAGAATTTGTACTTGTATTAGGCCCTGGCGACCAGGTATACGTATATGGAGGAACACCACCGGTAACAGCAACCGAAGCTGATCCATTACATAATCCACCGCAGGTAATATTGGTTTGAGTTGGCGTTACGGTTAATGCAGGTGGTTGAGTTATGTTGGCACTGGTAACAAACGTACATGTGTTAGCATCGGTAATAGTTACGTTAATAACACCCGGACATAAACTTGTTAAAGAAGCAGATCCTGACGATGGCACGGTAAATGTACCACCGGGGCTAAATGCAACCGTATATCCAGCTGTACCACCTGTTGGTGAAACAGAAAGAGAACCGTTACAAGCTGCATTACACCTTACATTTTGAACAACAGAGGTTGAACCCAATGCAAGAGGTTGAGTAAGTGTGGGACTAAAAGTTCTGGTACATCCCTTTGTATCTACAATTACAAAAGTGTTTTGACCGGCACATAAATTAGAAAAAGTACTTATGCCCGCAGGTACAGCAACTGCCACACTCGGGCTAGTCGGGCTAAAAATAGTTACTGTATAAGGGCCTACACTACCACTTACGTTACCCGTAATTGAACCATTACAAAGACCGTTGCAAGTTGGCTGCACAAAAGTAAAAGGTACAAAGTTAATTGCCGAAACCCCTACAACCTGCGCTGCGTTTGAGAATGCGATAGGTGTAACGCCGCTAAAAACGATCACGTCAAAAAAGTCAACACAAGCACACAGATTTGTGATTGTGTAAGTTCCCGGGCCAGGCACTGAAACCAAAGTTGGAGTAGGACATGAAGGATTATTCCACTGTAATGTATATGGCCCTGCTACACAACTGGCATCAATATTTAAAATTAATTTTCCATCACAAACACCCGAGCAGGAAATACCAACACCTGTTAATGTAGCGCCACAGGCTACAGCGGCACTGTTTAAAATTTTATGATCGTTCCCAAAATTAACCTGCGGGTTTACTTTGTATTTTAACGGATCACCTTGATTTGCTTTTATTGAGAATTTATCAGAAACAAAATGCGCATTATTACCTATCTCTATCACATTTGTTACATCAAGATTTCCTTTATTAAAATCAAAATTTACCGGGCTTGAATTAGCATAAAGATTTCCTGCTTTAACCTTGGCAGAAGCGATCTTGTAATTACCTGAATTAAATGTTAAAGAGTTTGAGTTTCCAACATTTACATGTTTCAAATTCCAATTACCGTTTTGAAAAACAACATCCCCTTCATAAGCATATTGGTTAAAGCGAACCGAGTTAAATTGAACTGATGAAGAAGAGAATTTTAATTTAGAATTTGCTTTAAAGTCTGTACTATGACTCAACTCAAAATCTCCGGAAATATTTACTTCTGTAAACTTTGTACCAACAACGGTGTATTTAACAAATTCGTTCGTAAATTTTAGAGATCTGCAATAATTGCTTCCAACAAAATTAATTACATGATTAGTATAGTTATTTGTTGAATTATCGTCAAAAACAACATCATTATTTGCTGAAGGAATGATATTGGCAACAGGGCCGCCTGATGTTAAACTCCAGTGATTTTGGTCATTAAAATTACCGCTTCCTCCTACCCAATAAAGGGTTTGCGCTTTAAAAACGAAGAACGAAAAACAATAAAATATAAAAAGTATAAACCTTTTCTGTCCCAAATACATAGAATTTGACTTATTTTTACGAAAATAAAGCTTAATTGGTTACTAATATACAACAAATAACAACATAATTAACAATCTGACTGTGCAAACTTTGCCCAACCGTTATAAATTTTAGATGAATGAACGATAAAGAAAAAAACAGCTGGAAAACATTAAACAGCGAAGTAAAATTTGAAACGCCCTGGATAAAAGTTACCAAACACGATATACTTAACCCTGCCGGAAAACCCGGCATATATGGAGTTGTAACTTTTAAAAATTTAGCCATTGGTGTTATTGCTCTTGATAACGACTACAACACCTGGTTGGTTGGGCAATGGCGTTATCCTTTAGACAAATACAGCTGGGAAATTCCTGAAGGTGGCGGGCCATTAGATGAAGAACCTTTGGCATCGGCAAAACGCGAGTTAAAAGAAGAAACCGGAATTATTGCCAAAAAATACACTCAAATTGCACATATGCACACAAGTAACTCAGCAACAACCGAGTATGCAATTTTATTTGTGGCTCAGGACCTTGAATTTACCCAAGCTGAGCCGGAAGAAAGCGAAGATCTTCAAATTAAAAAAGTACCATTTAAGCAAGCCTACGATATGGTTATGAGTGGTGAAATTACCGATTCGTTGAGTATGGTAACAATTTTAAAAACGAAGATCTTAATAGATGAAGGAAAACTTTAATCATTTAATATTGCACTTAAAGCTTCCCACTTCTTTTATTACAGATTTTATTTTTACTTTTACAGTCTGATTAAAAATGAAAGCGCTTGTTCAAAATTTTACAAATCAATTAAAAGAAGCAAAAGCAATTGCCGATAAAGCAATTATTTCCCCTTCTGATAATATTCAAAACATTGTTATTACCGGCCTTGGCGGCTCGGGAATTGGAGGTACCATTGTTTCTGAGTTGATCTCAGATTCTTGCAATGTACCTATTCTTATATGTAAAGATTATTTTTTACCTGCATTTGTAAATGCAAATACATTATTGATCGTTTCAAGTTATTCAGGAAATACCGAAGAAACTTTGAGCGCCATGCAACAAGCCATTGGTAAAAAAGTGCAAATTGTTTGTGTTACCAGTGGCGGTAAAGTTTTAGAATTAGCCAAACAACACCAGTTTGATTTTATTGAAATTCCCGGCGGTAATCCTCCTCGCTCATGTATAGGATATTCATTAGTACAATTAATAAAAATTTTGGTTTCAAAAGGTTTTGCTGATAAAAAATTGTTTGCAGATCTTGAAAAAGCTATCGAACTTTTAGATAAAGAAGTTATTGGTATAAAAACTGAAGGGCAAAAAATTGCAGAAAAACTTGTAAACAAGATCTGTGTTATTTATTCTTTAGGAACCTGTGAAGGCACGACAGTAAGATTCAGGCAGCAAATTAATGAGAATAGCAAAATGCTTTGCTGGCATCATGTTTTTCCTGAAATGAACCACAACGAGTTAGTTGGCTGGACAACCAAAAATGATAATTTAGTTGTTGTTACTTTTCACACTTCGTTTGATTACGCACGCACAAAAAAACGTTACGATGTATGCAAACCTATTTTTGCAAAATATTCAAACGCCGTAATTGATATTACTGCAAAAGGTGAAAGTAAATTAGAGCAATTTTTATACCTTATAAATATTGGCGATTGGATAAGCTGCTATGTAGCTGAATTAAGAGGTATCGATCCTGTTGAAGTAAATGTGATCGATCATCTAAAAGGCGAACTGGCAAAGTTTTAGTTTTGCAAAATAAAAAGATCATATTCAACGATCTGGGTTTAATGGATTACAAAGCTTGCTGGGATTTTCAGGAAGGGTTGTTCAATGAAACTGTTCAGCAAAAAATTTCAAATCGCGATCTTCCTTTAAAAGAACAAACTCCAACAAAAAATCATTTATTGTTTGTAGAACATCCCCATGTTTATACTTTAGGCAAAAGTGGCGACGAGAAAAATCTTTTATTGAACGAAAAACAACTTGAAGAAAAAAATTCTACCTATTATAAAATAAACCGTGGCGGCGATATTACTTATCATGGTCCCGGGCAATTAGTAGCCTACCCTATTTTAGATCTTGATAATTTTTTTACCGACATTCATAAATACTTGCGCTTACTGGAAGAAACCATTATCCTAACCTTAAAAGAGTACGGTGTTGAAAGCGGGCGGAGTAATGGAGAAACCGGCGTTTGGCTGGATGCTGACAATAAATTAAAAGCAAGAAAAATTTGTGCGATGGGCGTGCGTTGCAGCCGTTGGGTAACCATGCACGGCTGGGGATTTAATGTAAACGCAGATCTTAATTATTTTAACAATATAATTCCGTGTGGCATAAATGATAAAGCTGTAACCAGTTTAAATAAAGAATTAGGCCACGACGTGGATATGAACGAAATAAAAGAAAAACTAAAAAAGAATTTTATTTTACTTTTTGAAGCTGAACTTGTTTAAGTATCTTTTAATTTATTAAGTGTTTTACTCATAAATTTTTCAGTTGGCAACAAAGCAGTTTGTATCCTTTTTGCATAACGAATAGAATCCAATATTTCTTTTTGATTTTCTTCTACCGTTTTCTTTTGTGCTTCTATTACCAATTTTTGTTTTTGTGTTATTCGCCATGCGCGAAAAACCACAATCAAAACCAAGGCTACAAGCCCCATACCTAATATAACTGAATATAAAATTATTTTTTGTTTGTTCTTTTCTTCCGCCGCAATCACATCTTTCTTTTCCTGTTCAGCTTTTGCAATACCTTCTTTTTTATCAAACTCATATTGCATTTGAGCCTGTACGGTTTTTTTTGTATTACTCTCGTTCAATAAACTATCACGAAAGCAGATATATAATTTATGATATTCGTATGCGTTTTTATAATTTCCCAAAGCACTCTCTATCTTCTCAAGTGTACTGTAACTTTCACTGATACCAACCTTATGCCCGGTTTCTTTAAATAGTTTTAATCCCTTTTGCGCATACTCAGCGGCCAATTTAAACTTATTCTGTTTCGAAAATACGTTGGCAATACTTTTTTGAGAATAAGCAATTCCGGTTTTATCACCTAGCTCTTCTTTCATTTTTAATGCAACAAGATCATTTTTTAATGCATCCGTGTATTTTTCCTGATCAAAATAAATATTACCAATGTTCGAATAAGAATCTGCAATTCCTTTTTTGTCGCCGATCTCTTCCATCAATTTTAAACAAGAAAAAATATTTTTTAAAGCCTGCTCGTAATCTCCTTGCGCTTGATATACACCACTTATGTTGCCATAAGAAGTTGCAATTCCTTGCTTATCGCCAATTTCTTCTTTGATCTTTAATGAGGCAAAATGACTTTTAAGTGCTTCGCTATAATTATGCTGACTGGAATAAACACCCCCAATATTATTATAAGCAGAGGCAATTCCCTGTTTATCATTATTTTCTTCCATAACCTTTAAGGATAAAAAATAATTCTTTAAAGCTTCGGGATAATTTCCTAATTCATAATATACTAGTCCGATATTATTGTAAGATCCTGAAAGACCACGTTTATCTGAGATCTCCTGCCTGAGTTTTAAGGCAAGTAAATGATTTTTCAACGCTTCCGAAAAATTTCCCTTATAAGAATAAACAATACCAATATTATTGTAAGAAGTAGCAATGCTTTGCTTATCTCCCAACTCTTCCCTAAGCTTCAAAGCATTGGTATGATTGGCTATCGCCGCTTCAAATTCTCCTTTATAAAAATAAGCCAGGCCAATATTATTATACGCGTTTGCTTTACCTTTTTTAAAATTTATTTTAGAAGAAATGTTTTTTGCAGCTTCCGCGTAAATAAAGGCTGTGTCATAACTACCGCGTTGCCAAAATTTACGGCTCAGTGCATTAAGTGTATTAACCTTATTAGTATCCTCTTTTGCATTTTTTAAAACTAAAAGAAGAGAATCTATAATGGGTTGTTTTGAAAAGACATTTTGTAGACAAAAAAAGAATGTCAGAAATAAAAATAAATATTTTTGTTGTTTTATCAATAAGGGCTTTGTTTTCTTATCAATCTACCAAACAGTTTAGGAAAGAAACGTTTTATCTTCACCATTAAAATTTCTTTTCCGCCAATATAAATTTCTTCTTTATTTTTAAGGATACCTGAAATGATATGTGTGGCGCATTCTTCAGCACTCATAGCATCCTCATGACTTTCATCCATTTTATTATGAGAAGCGCCGGTAGCAGTTACGGCATTGAGCGAAACGTTAGTTTTAATTTTACCGGGGCAAATAATTAGTGTTTTAATTCCCTGCTTTTCTGTCTCTAGTCTTAATGAATCAAAAAAACCGTGTAATGCATGTTTTGCAGCGCTGTAAGATGAACGTAAATAAAATCCGAATTTACCCGCAATACTGCTTATGGCAATTATGTGGCCACTTTTTTGGCGTTTCATATAAGGTAAAACAGCTTTTGTTAAAGCTACATAAGAAAAGTAATTTACTTCCATTAATTGCCTGTCAATTTCAATAGCAGTTTCTGATGCTTCAGAACGTTGGCTATAACCACCATTATTTATAAGAATATCAATACGTCCAAACTTATTCATTATTTGAGCAGTTAACCCTGACGCGTTTTTTGTATCAGCAAGATCAAAAGGCAAGATCATCAGATCCAGCTCGGGTAATTTTGTTAAAGCTGCAACACGTTTTAATTCATCTTCTCTTCTTGCAGATAAGATCAATCGGGCCTCCTGTTTAGCAAATTCAATTGCCAACGCTTCACCAATCCCTGATGATGCGCCTGTTATCCAGATAACTTTATCTTTGAACTCTCTCATCTTTTCTCTAACAAATCTACAATTTGTTTTGGATCAATCTTAATAATGCAATTACAATCTTTTCCCGTCTTACACTCGGCACATTCTTTATCAAAAACAACAGCATGCGCATCTTTTCCTAAAGGCATCCATCTGCCGGGATGCATTGGCCATTTTGGAACAAATAAGCCGATAGCTTTTTTATTTAAAGCAGCTGCAATATGCAGTGGGCCGGTGCTTGCGGCAACCAATCCATCTGCCGCATTTATAAAAGCAATAAATTGTTGCAACGATAATTTACCGGTAAGATCTGTTATATTTTTATTTTTCAAAAATTCAGGCATTAAATTTCCTTCCTGTTGTGTGCCACTTATAAATATTTTAAATTTATCTTTTGGCAAAAACTCAACCAGTTTTTCAAAATTATCAATACCCCATTCTCTTGCACTGCCTTTGCTTTTTGGATGAAGAATGATATTAAATTTGTTTTTATCAATAAGAGCTTCAACTTCTTTATTTAAAGAAGATAAGTTTGTGAAACCATAAAAATTTGAAACATCATTTAACGCAACTTCTGTTTCAATATTTAAAAAATCAAGCAATTTAAAATTCAATTGCGCTTCGTGCTTATCTGAATTTTTGCGCGAAAGTTTAATTAATTTATTACATGTAAGCCAATGGTATAACCTGTTTGTTGTGCCCACACGTAAAGCAATACCCGCATTTTTAGCCAGCCACGCAATTTCTTTTTTTGGAAATACATGCACAAAAACATCCGCGGTAATTTCTTTTAAATAATTTATTTGCTTTTGTTTATCAAGTTTTTCTATCTCATCATAGTTAATAAAACCATCAACGTGTTTACTTAAAGCTATTACATCTTTTGTATAAGACCTCCCCATAAAAAAAACTTTACACCCGGGGAAATGTTTTTTTATAAAACCTGCCATCGGCAAAGTGAGCACTACATCACCAATGCTATCAGTTCTGCTTAAAATTATCTTAAAATTATTTGGAAGTTTTTTGATGATATAAGTCTCTTAATTTTTTATACTTTAACCAGGTGGCATAGGCCGAGATCCTTGAAATTAAATAGCCCGCGTTACCATCTAAAAATCCTAGCTTTAAAAAATAATGATCTATAAATTTAGCAACCGGATTTACAATTAATTTAAATAAAGGCGCTTTTTTTCCATTTTCAAAATAAGCTTTGGCAGAAATATTAGTAAAATACTCTACTTGCTTATAATGATCTTCAACCGAATAATAACTGTAATGTAAAATATCACCTTTTAAATGGCCCGTATTTTTATCACCACTAAATAGTTCATATTTATCATGCGGGTTAATACCTGTCCAATGCCCTTTGCTTCTATCCCACAAGCGTAATTTGGTATCTGGGTACCAGCCGCAATGCTTTACCCAATGACCACAATAATTTGTAAGACGGTTCATATAATAACCTTCTTTTGCAAAGTTATTTTTTGTTTCAAGAATTGATCTTTTCAATGTTTCATCGAGCGCTTCATCTGCATCTAAAGATAATACATGTTCATTGGAAGCATAAGTAATGGCCCGGTTCTTTTGTTGAATATGCCCGTCAAAAGCATGTTGAAAAAATCTGGCCCCGTGTTTTTCGCATATTTGCTGCGTTTGATCTTTACTAAAAGAATCTAAAACTATGATCTCATCGGCAACCTCTTTTACAGAAAGTAAACAACGTTCAATATTTTTTTCTTCGTTAAAAGTTATTATTACAACGGATAGTTTTATCACATCTCAAAAATACCATTTTTTAAAGAAATACTCTTTTTACTCAATAAAACTGACCATTTATATATTAAAGTAGCTAAACCACTTATTTTAAGATATAATGTACTTAAAATCATTACCTTTAGCTGTCTCAATCAATTGTTCTGTTTTTAAAATCCATCATGAAAAAGTATTTTTGCTTTTTTATTTTTTTTAATATATGCTTTGGTTGTTTTGCACAACCGGGCAAGAATGGTGCATTAACAGTTTCTGCACCTAATCAAATCTTAAATCAATACATTCCAGTTTCAGTTAACATTGCTGCCGGAAGCAGTGTGGTTACTATTGCCAATTCATCTTTATTTTCTATTTGCCCAGGTGATCTTATTATGATCTACCAGGCACAGGGAGCCAGTATGGATATTACCAATACTGCCTCTTACGGTAACATTACAAACTATAACAGTGCCGGATTGTATGAATTTAAATATGTGCAAAGCGTTAGTGGCAATAATGTAACTACACAAACCACATTTACAAATTCATACGCAGCTGCAGGAAGAGTGCAATTAGTAAAGGTACCACAATACACCAATCTTACAATAAACGCAGGAGCTAGTATCGTTCCTAAACCATGGAAAGACACTATCATTGCTGCAACACCTTATCGTTTTGGCGGACTTGTTGTTCTGCATTCAACAAATATTGTAAATAATGGTACTATTACCGCTACAAGCAGTGGTTTCAGGGGAGGAGCCTTATTCTTTAGTGTAGGATTGAATATGGGATTTACCGCGTTCAGATCTACATTCAACAATCAGGGCGGAGAAAAAGGGGAAAGTATTTTTGGCTACCAGATAGATTATGATGGACCAAACGGCGGAAGATATTGTTTAGGTGCCCCTGCAAATGCCGGTGGTGGTGGCAACGGACATAATGCAGGTGGTGGCGGTGGTGCAAACGGCAATAATGGTAATGCCTGGAGTGGTCAAGGTATTATGATTGTAAATGCAACTAATCTTTTATCTGCCTGGGCCTTATCTGCAGGTTATGCGGCTAATGGTAATGCCTTAACTAATTCTTCGGGCGGTGGCCACGGAGGTTATTCTTATGGCGATGCAAATGCAAATGCTACTGTTCAGGGGCCCGCAAATCCTGCATGGGTAGGCGATACAAGAAGAGAAGTTGGTGGCATTGGTGGAAGACCCTTAACAAATATAAATTCAGAAACACGCATATATTTTGGCGGCGGTGGTGGTTCAGCACACGCTGATAATAACGCAACCCCTGCAGCCACTAATGGTGGTGGTATCGTATACCTTATTGCAACTGGCGCTATTTCGGGCACGGGCAATATTCTTTCAAATAGTACAAATGTGGGTAATTCATCCGGCTGCAATTGCGATGGTCTTTCAGGAGCAGGTGCAGGAGGCAGCATTGTTATTAAAACAGGCGCAATACCCGTAACACAAGTTGTAACAGCAAATGGAGGTAACGGTGGCAACCAAATGTTTCCTGTTGCACCAAGTAATCCAAACGAAAGCGAGGGCCCAGGCGGTGGCGGTGGCGGTGGATTTGTAGCTATATCAACAGGTGCGGTTATACCTCAGGTAAATGGCGGTTTAAATGGTTCTTCATTATCGAATGCAGTTGCTAATGAAATGACCTTTAATGGCTCTACCCAAGGCGCTATAGGGCAAATAGCACCGGTATCAACAGCTTTTGTGGCATTTATTCCAATTGTACCACCGGCAGCAGCAGGTACAACCATGGCTGTTTGTGCAGGATCTGTTTTAAATTTAACTACAACAGCAGGCGCATCTATTTATAGTTGGGTAGGCCCGAATAGTTTTACTTCTGCAATACAAAATCCTACTATTTTAAATGTTACCACATTAGCAAATGGTATCTATACAGTAACACAAAACTTTTCAGGCTGCTTGCCACCTGCTGCTTTTACAACTACTGTAACCGTAAATCCTTCACCAACAATTACACTTTCAAATACTGTAATTTGTTCGGGTCAAACTATTAATCTAAATCCTACTGTTAATACTGCAACATCATTTACATGGGCAGGTCCAAACAGTTTCAGTGCAGTTACATCAAGCGTTTCTATTCCAAATGCATTACCAAATGCCAGTGGTGCATATACTTTAATGGGTAGTAATGTAGGCGGTTGTATAAGCACGGCTATTGCAAATGTTACTGTAACCCCTACTCCAACAGTATCACTTTTATCTAACTCACCTGTTTGTGAAGGTGCTGCTTTAAATTTTACAACTAGCGGAGCAACTTCTTATTCACTCAATGGTCCAAATGCGTTTTCAAGTACTCTTGTAAATCCATCTATAAGCATCATTTCTTTAGCGGGAGCGGGGATTTATACTTTAACGGGTAGTACCAATGGTTGTATTTCCAGCATTACAAATACTGTATCTGTAAATACCATACCTACCATTACACTCAACGCAAATTCTTTTTGCAGTGGGCAAGCTATTGGATTAAATTCTTCGGTTTCATCAGCTACTGCCTATTCGTGGTCTGGCCCAAACTCGTTTAATGCGTCTACCCAAAACTTTACAATTACAAATTCAAGTTCTGTTAATGCTGGTATCTATACCCTAACAGCAACAAATATAAATGGTTGCTCAGCTATTGCATCGGCAAGTATCTCAATAGTACAATCTCCTACAATAAATATTGCCGGTTCTTCAGTTTGCATCAATCAACCCATAAACATTAACTGTAATACAAATGGCTCTTCTTTTTCATGGAGTGGACCTAACGGTTTTAGTTCTGCCGCACAAACAATTAATTTTAGCAATGCAAGCTTTAGCTTATCGGGCGCTTATAATGTAACTGTAACATCGGCACAGGGTTGCACAAATGCAGCTGTTGCAACAGTTTCTGTTTATCCTTTGCCAGTGCCTACACTTAGCTCCAACTCACCGGTTTGCGTAGGAGGTACATTAAATTTGCTTGGTGGTGGTGGCAACACTTATTCATATTCCGGACCTAATGGTTTTACAAGTAATTTGCAAAATCCTTCAATTACCAATGTTACAAGCGCCGCTAATGGTGTTTATACTTTAACAGCTATTAATTTTGGCTGTTCGGCTTCTGTCACACTGCCTGTTTCTATTTTTAGCTCAAATGCCGGTACTTTAACTGTAAGTGATAACGAAAAGTGTATTCCATTCTGCCCGAGCTTCTCAATAAATACAAATGGATCGCCTGCAAATACGGCAACCATTAACGTTAATGGTCAATTATTTACTGGTAATCCTGTAAATTATTGCATTACTACAGCCGGAAATTATACTGCCAGCTCTATTTTTAAAGATTCTAATGGTTGCATAAACACATCGACCGTTTTGGTTACGGGTTATCCAAAGCCTGATGCGGATTTTATTTTTTCACCCCTAAAACCGGTTGAAAATATTGATGAAGTTATTTTTACAAACACATCTACAGGTATAAATCAAGTAAGTTGGAACTGGTTCTTTAACGATAATAATGGTTTTACGAGTATAAACCAAAATACATTTTACCTATATCAAACTGCGGGTGCATACCCGGTTGCCATGATCGTAAAAAATGTTTGGGGTTGTGCAGATACCGTGGTAAAAATAGTAACAATTGGAAATGAATATACTTTTTATGTACCAAATGCGTTTACACCTGATGGTGATGGAATTAACGATGTTTTTTATCCTAAAGGCACCGGCATAATAAAATACGAATTAATGATCTTCGACCGTTGGGGCGAATTACTTTTTACCACCAAGGATTTTTATAAAGGCTGGGATGGCACCTATAAAGGTACACCATGTAAAACAGATACCTACACCTGGAAAATAAATGTTAATGATCCCGAAGGCCGCAATAGAGAATATGTTGGCCACGTAACACTTTATAAATAAAAATCTGTTATCCTTTACTACTAAATGTTATTTTTGCTAAAGTGTTTAGCAAATTAAAGAACATATTCAGTCAAAATCTTGTATTAAGCATTGCGCTAATTATTACCCTTTTAGTTTATTTTAAATTTTTATTTTTTGGCCACATCAGTTGGGATGATCCTGAAATGGTATTTAAAAATAAATTTGTAAGAAGCTTTGATATAAAAGGCTTGTTCACCAATCATTTTGTGGGTAACTATATTCCCGTAACTATGCTTGCTCATGCTACTACCTGGTTACTGTTTGAGAATAACGACGGCGCACATCATTTTATAAATATTTTATTTCATTTGGTAAATGGTATTTTGGTTTACCAATTAGGCAAACGTTTATTTAAGAATGATCTTGTAAGTAATTTAGGTGCGGTTATATTTCTATTACACCCTATGCAAATTGAATCTGTTGGGTGGATAAGTGAATTAAAGAATGTATTATCTACAACATTTTATCTTGCGGGTACATTATCTTATATAAATTATACTAGGTCTACAAAAAAGAAAGATTACATTTTGTGTTTGTTCTTTTTTATACTTGGCTGTTTAAGTAAATCATCTGTAGTTATTTTTCCAATTGTTTTAATTTGTCTTGATATTCTGATCACTAAAAAGCTCTCTGTAAAATTTATTCTCACTAAAATTCCATTCTTTTTACTGGCTTTGCTTTTTGGTATTATCAACATTAAAACACAAACTGCAGATCAATTTATAAATCATTCTCACGAATTCCCTATCTATCAACGTATTGGTTTTGCCGGCTTTGCGCTGCTTAAATATCTTTTCCTGTTTTTAGTGCCTGCTAACTTAAGTGTTATTTATCCCTACCCTTCAATCAACATCTCTGTTTTTGTAATTGGTTTCTGTGCGCTTGTTTCAATTCTAGGTTTACTATTTCTATTTATAAAGCAAAAAAAATACGAGGCTCTATCTCTTATTTTATTTATTGTGGTTAACCTGGCTTTAGTATTACAGTTCTTACCCTTTGGTGAAGTTTTGTATGCCGACAGGTACATGTATATACCTATTATTGGCTTTGCCTGGTTGCTTGGTTTGCTGCTTTCTAAATTAAAGATCCCGGTTAATGCACTGTCTTTTATTTTTATTTTGCTCTTTTCTGTTTTTTCATTTACAAGAGTCAATGCATGGAAAAGCGCTTTGACTTTGTATGAGGATATTGATAAAAAATATCCCAACCAGTTCATTGTTTTAAACAGCGCAGGTGTAGAGAACATGTTTTTAAACAACGATAATAAAGCACTTGAGTATTTAAACAAGGCAGTAACTGTTGCGCCTCGTAATTACAAAGGCTTTTATAATCGTGGACTTTTATATTTGAAAAATAATAAACCGGAAGAGGCTATTAAGAGCTTTAACCAGGTTTTAGAGCTATATGATTATTCTAAAGCTTACGTTGGCAGAGCAACTGCATATTACATGCTGCAGGATTTTCCTAAAGCAATTAATGATGCTAATTATGTATTAAAAACAGAAGAAAATAATACACGCGCACATTTTGTGCTAGGCAATTGTTATAACGATCTTAATAGATTACACGATGCTATAACCGAATACAACAAATGCATTGCGTTAGATAAGGATGAAGCTGATTTTTATTTTAAACGCGGTATTGTAAACGGAAAAAAGCAGGATTTCACAGCCTGTATCAATGATATGGATATTTGTTTAGGTTTAAAGCCCGATTATTACGAAGCTTTTTATTGGCGGGGTGTTGCAAGGGTAAACCTTAAACAAAATGCCTGCGCCGATTTTAAGATCGCAGCTCAAAATAACTACCAACCTGCTATTACAGCCTACAATAAATTCTGTCGATAATTTTTTGTTAAAACCCTTATAAAATCACGTTTTTAAAGGTCTAAATGTTTTGTATGTAACAAAACTTTCGCATCTTTATTGCTTAAATAAAAATTCTGCGTTTTAAAAAAATACTCATCTTAATTGCCTTTTGTAACGTTTGCTTTAGTCAAACTGTGCCCTTTTACACCAAAGCACAAAAGCTAACGGGTACATTTGGCCTTTACCACTACGACCCTTTTCAGTTAAGCGAAAAAACAGCCCAGGAAGTAGTTGATCTTTTTATTACTGAGCTTGATAGCCGCGCAATGACCATTAAAGAATCGGACGTAAAGCTTTTAAAAGAAAATAGTAAAGAGTTTTTTAACCAAATAAATTCAAATAACGATGCTTACATTGAAAAAGCAAACACCGTTTATTTAAAAGCCTTAAAAACGGTAGATTCTATTTTAACAACCCTGTCTACCCGCACACTTAATTTTAATGAGAATGATACTTCTTACTTTTTACCGTATGGTTCAAAAAAAATAGTTTACTCTCCAACCATAAAATATCATGCCAAAAGATTAGAGCGTTATATTAAAAGTAAAAGCTATGATCGTGTTGTAAATACTGACGATTACGAAAAATTAAGCGAAACAGAATTCAATGCAAAAGCGCAAACCTTTACAAAAACAATTATCTCTAATTTTCAAAAGAACATACAAGAGGAAATAAAAGCAACTTATCGTTATGTTGAATCAACACTTTTAAATGCAATTACATTACGTTACGATCCTCACTCTAATTATTTTACCGAAGAACAAAACCAGGAATTCAACACACAATTATCTGCACAGGTAGAATCATTTGGTTTTTTTCTCGATGAAAATGAAGAAGGAATTATAACCATTGCCAATATTGAACCGGGCGGATCGGCCTGGATGAGTAATGAAGTGAATGAAGGAGATGCATTTATTTTTGTAAAAATAGGTAATGAAAAAATTACCAATGAAGAATTAAACGCTTACGAGATACAGGATAAACTGGATAAAACAAAAGAAGATAAAATTTTACTCACTGTAAAAAAACAAAACGGATTAATTAAGACCGTAAAATTAATAAAACAAAAAACAGCATCTGTAGATAATAGTGTAAAGGGTTATGTGCTTTCCTATAATAATTTAAAAGTAGGATACATTTCTTTACCCAGCTTTTATACTGATATGGAAGATCATAATTTGCCCGGTTGTGCAAACGATGTAGCAAAAGAAATTTTAAAATTAGAGAATGATACCATTAAAGGTTTGATTATTGACCTCAGAAATAATGGTGGTGGCTCTATGGGCGAGGCTATGAATTTAGCAGGCATTTTTATTGATGAAGGCCCGTTGTTCATCATAAAAGAAAAAAACCGCAAACCATCACTAGTAAAAGATATTAATCGCGGATCTTTGTATAAAAAACCGCTTTTGGTAATGATCAACGAAACAAGTGCTTCCGCATCTGAATTATTCAGCAACATTGTAAAAGATTATAACCTTGGCGTAATTGTTGGGCAACCAAGTTATGGTAAAGGTACAGCGCAAAGTATTCTGCCACTGGATACCAATTTAATTTATTCCAAAAATAAAGACGCAGTAAAAAACAGTGGAGATTTTATTAAGATCACCAATAGTAAATTTTATAGGCTGAGCGGATCTACGCACCAGGGCAACGGTGTTGTGCCAGATGTTATATTACCACCAACACCGGGTTATGGTATGACTAAAGAAAACAAAGAGCTTTATTTTTTACCGACCGACTCTATTGTAAAAAAAGTTGTTTACACACCAAATCCAAAATTAAATACACAACCGCTTCAAAGTAGTTCTGCTCAACGTGTTGCTGCTTCTAAAGATTTTAAACGCTATTTGCAGATATCCGACTCGGTAAACGATGTGATAAATAAAACGCAAAAAGTGGTTTTAAAATTTAAAGAGTATAAAAAATTTAAAAAAGATACAGATATATTATACAATTCTCTTGAAAAAGCGTTTGAGGTAAATTCAAATACTATTAAATGTTTAAACAACACCTTTGATCTTAAATTGGAACAGGTAAATATTGCGGCAAGGGAATTCAATTCAAAAATAATTCAGTCTATTCAAAAAGATATTTTTATTAACGAATCATTTAATGTAATGCGGGACCTTATTAACCAAACACAATAAAACATATAAAAACCTATGAAATCAATTTTAAAAACTACTACGCTAATTGTTTTGTTTTTCTTAAGCTTGAATGCAGGCTCACAAACAGCAGTTCAATACATGGAAAAGATCAGTAAAGAATTCTCAAAGATCTCAGAAGAAACCTGGGACTATACACGCGCTGTAGCACACGGTAAAAAAGCAAAACAAATTGAAAATCGCAGACGTGATATGTTGAACGCTAACAGAAGCGGCTTAAATAAGATCAAAGCCATGCAACCGTTTAATGGTGATGCTTCTTACCGCGATTCAACTGTAAGATATTTAGAATTAAGTTATGCCGTTTTAAATAACGACTATTCCAAGATCGTTGATATGGAAGAAATTTCTGAACAATCTTATGATGCTATGGAAGCATACATGACCGCGCAGGAAAAAGCAAACGAAAAACTGGAAGCTGCTTTTGAAGTTGCGGCAAAAGGCCAGCGCGATTTTGCAAAAGCAAATAATATTAATTTACTGGACAACGAAAGCAAAACAAATGATAAATTAGAAAAAGCGAGTGATGTTTTTAAATTCTATAATAAAATTTATTTGATCTTCTTTAAACCTTATAAACAGGAAATGTATTTGATAGATGCGCAATCAAAAGGTGACATCAATGCTATGAAACAAAACCAGGAAGCCTTAGCAAAATTGGCTACAGAAGCAAAAACAAGCTTAAAAGATGTTAAACCTTACCAAAATAACACAACATTAAAATCAAGCGCGACTGATGTAATGGATTTTTATATTTATGAATCAGGAAAAATTGGTTCGTTAATTGATTTTTATTTGAAAAAAGAGAAATTTGACAAGCTAAAAACAGCAATGGATAAAAAAGGCCAGAAAGCAAGTAACGAAGAAATTAATGAGTTTAATGCTGCGGTTAACGATTTTAATAAGGCGGGGGCAGATTATAATAACGTAAATAATGATCTGAATAAAAAACGTTCTGATTTTTTAACCACATGGAATAATTCAGTTTCAAAATTCTTAGACAGGAACGTTTCTAAAAAGAAATAATGAAAGTTAGCATCATACAAACGCATTTATTTTGGGAAGATAGGGAAAAGAACCTCTCTCATTTTGATACCTTGCTTGATAAATTGAAAGAACCAACTGATCTTATTATTTTACCCGAAATGTTCACTACAGGCTTTAGCATGGATCCTGCGAAGATGGCAGAAGAACATCTAACCGTTACTTACAAATGGCTTCAACAAAAAGCAAAAGAAAAAAATGCCGTTATTTGTGGAAGCGTTGCAATTAAAGAAGGCAGTAAATTTTATAACCGCTTGCATTGGGTTGAGCCAAACGGTAATTCATCTTTTTACGATAAACGCCATTTGTTTCGCATGGCAAAAGAAGATGAAAAATACACAGCCGGAAATAAAAAAATAATAAAACAAATTAAAGAGTGGAACATTATGCCACTGGTGTGTTACGACCTTCGCTTTCCAGTTTGGAGCAGAAATTTTAAAGACCAAAAACCACAATATGATGTTTTAATTTACGTTGCTAACTGGCCTGAAGTGCGCAACTATCCATGGAAACAATTACTAATTGCGCGTGCCATCGAAAACCAATGTTATGTTATTGGTCTTAATCGTGTTGGTAAAGATGGTAATGATTATAATCATTCTGGCGACAGCATGATCATTAATCCGCGGGGTGAGATCATCAATCAACCAAAGGCTAATGAAGAAAATATAGAGACAATTACTTTAGACAGAACTTATCTGGAAGATTTTAGAAAATTATTTCCTGTTGGTTTGGATGCAGATGATTTTGAACTAAAATGACACTTAAAATACAACAATTGAAACTAAAAATAACATTCGTTACTTTAATTTGCTTTTTATTTAGCGTCTACTCACCGGCTCAATTTAACAGTAAATTGGCAGATAGCTTAACACGAAAACTTGCTACATTAGGTCAGGATACTAACCGAATTAAATGTTTGAACGAACTTGCCTTCACGGTTAAGTATAAAGATCCCGCTTTAGCAGAAAAATATTGTAACGAAGTTATTCCGCTGGCAGAAAAATTAAAATTTTACAGGGGATGGGCGTTTGCCTATAAAACAAAAGGTATTTTGATGGATGAAAAGGGAAATTATCCTGAAGCCATAAACTTTTATATGGAATCACTTGCCTGCTCAAAGAAAATAAGTGATAAAATGGCCACTGCCAGAACAGAGGCAAACATTGGCATTGTTTTAAGAAAACTCAAAAAAAACAAAGAGGCAATAACTTATTTTAAAAGTTCTTATTTGTTTTTTGTAAATAAAAATGCCAATTACGAAATGATTGTTTTGATGAATATTGGACTCTCATACATTGATCTTCATATAGCGGACAGCGCACTATTATATGAAAAAAGGGCTTTTGAGGTGATGACGAAAAACAATTTTGAAGATCCAAAAGTATATGGTAACCTGGGCCTTGCCTACTGCGAAAAAAAAGACTTTGTAAGTGCCGAACCATTAATTAAACGCGCTCTTGAGATTGAAAAAGAACATCATGCAAAACCATCTTCTATTGCTATATGGACTCTTGACCTGGCATTCGTATACAAGAATACAAATAAAGTAGATGCTGCTATTAAACTACTGGAAGATGTAATACTTTTGTTTGGCAAAGATAAATATACATACGAAGCTACACATTGTTACAATCAGCTCGCAGGTATTTACGAAAAAAAAGGAGACTGGAAAAACGCCTTTAAATATCACAAAATATTGTCGCAAATAAAAGATACCATATATAATTCTGAAAATTCGAGTCAGGTAAATAGTCTTAAAGAAAAATACGAAACAGAGAAAAAAGAAGCAGAAATAAAATTATTGACCGCCGACAAAGCAACCCAGGAAGAAACACTTAAAAAAAATAAGGCCATTATTTATTCAGGAACTGTTCTTACTTTATTACTGATCGTTTTTGCCATTTTTATTTTTAGAAGTAACCGCCAAAAACAAAAAACAAACAAAGAACTCATTTCAAAGAATACATTGATAGAAACCCAGAAAAAAGAAGTTGAAGCACAAAAAGAAATAGTTGAAGAAAAACAAAAAGAGATCCTGGATAGTATTAGTTATGCCAAACGACTGCAACAAGCTATTTTACCTTCAAATACCATTATTGCAAAGTTGCTGCCAACATCATTTATTTATTACCAGCCAAAAGATATTGTTGCCGGTGATTTTTACTGGATGGAAGTTGTGGATGACAGAATTTTGATTGCTGCTGCCGATTGTACAGGGCATGGTGTTCCAGGGGCTATGGTATCCGTTGTTTGCAGCAATGCTTTGAACAGAACTGTAAAAGAATTAAAAATAACCGAACCGGGAAAAATTTTAGATAAAGTGCGTGAGTTAGTTATAGAAACCTTTGAAAAAAGTGAAAGTGAAGTAAAAGATGGTATGGATATTTCTTTGATCTCAATAAACAAAAACACAACGACAGGGAATAAAATCACAGCGCAATGGGCAGGGGCCAATAATCCACTTTGGTATTTCAGTAATTCGGAAATGAACGAAATAAAAGCTAACAAACAACCCATAGGCAAAACAGATCTACCATTACCATTTACAACTCATACCCTATCGCTTACTAAAGGAGATAAAGTTTATCTTTTTACCGATGGTTATGCCGACCAGTTTGGCGGCCCAAAAGGAAAAAAATTCAAATACAAACAATTGCAGGAATTATTAACTGCCAACAATACAAAGTCTGTTTCGGAGCTTAAAGATATTTTAAAAAACAGTTTCGAAAATTGGCGTGGTACGCTTGAGCAGGTAGACGATGTGTGTATACTTGGTATTGAAGTTTAAATTAATTAAACATTTATACCGCCACTCACTTCAATGCGCTGTCCATTTATCCATTTTGCATCTTCCGAACATAAAAAAGCAACAACACTTCCAATATCATCAGCCTGCCCCACTCTGCCTAAAGGAGATAAATTACTGAGAGCAGTTTTTAATTGAGGATTATTTCTGATAGTTGCATTATTAAAATCAGTTTCAACCGGGCCAGGCGCCACAACATTAGCGCGTATACCGCGCGCGCCTAATTCTTTCGCTAAATATTTGGTAAATACTTCTATTCCACCTTTCATAGAAGCGTAAATAGAGTATCCTGGGTTAGCAAAACGTGTAGTGCCTGTAGATAGATTAATGATCCTTCCGCCATCATTTAAAATTGACAAACTTTTTTGCGTTAAAAAATATACACCTTTAAAATGCACATTTAAAAATTCGTCAAAATCTTTTTCGGTTGCAGTTGTAAAAGGAATACTGCCACCCATTCCGGCATTATTAATAAGAAAATCAAATTTATCAGTATTAAATTTTTCTTTTAGTAAAGTGTTCAACGAAACAATAAATTTATCAAGGCCGGAAAGCTCTTTTAATTCTAATTGTAAAGCAGCGCATTTTCCTCCGGATTCTTCAACCAATTTAATAGTATTATCTGCTTCTGTTTTATTTCCCGCATAAGTAATAATTACATTATGTCCTTTTTTAGCAAGGCTTACTGCCATATCTCTTCCTAGTCCGCGGCTTCCGCCGGTAACAACTGCAACTTTTTTTGTATTTTCCATAGGTTGTATTTTTTACGATACAAAGGTATGCACCGTTCATATCAAAAAATGGTGACTGTTACAGAAAAAATGGTGAGAGCTTCAGATTTTGGAAGAATTGGCAATTCTAAATTGTTTGGGTGTTACACCCACAAAATGCTTAAAAAATTTAGTGAAGTTGGATGGATCGTAAGTTAATTGAACGGCTATCTGTTTTATAGGCACATTGCTTTCTAACAGCATTTCTTTCGAAACCTTTACCAAACGCTCTTCAAATAAGCTACAGCTTGAGTGGCCGGTAACCTCTTTTACGGTATTGCTTAAGTGCGTAGGATGAATGTGCAACATATCTGCAAACTCAGCTATTTCGAGCACTCTATCTTCTGTACCCTGCTTTAAGGCCGCCACATAATTATCCAGCTTTTGTATATAATCTGTTACGATCTCCTTCTGCCTAAGGGATACAGCCTTTTTCTCTTTAGTAATAACGTCCTGCATATGAATATCATAAAATTAAACAAAAATCATTTGTCATCTGTTCTTCTATTGCCAAAAACCCTTAAAATGGTATCTTTGTTGACTATTTATTTGATACTAAAGTTAAATAATAAGTGCTTTTAAATTACATGGAATACAATTTTACCGAGATAGAAAAAAAGTGGCAAAAGTATTGGGCCACTCATAAAACATTTAAAGCAGAAGATTCTTCTATAAAACCAAAATATTATGTGTTGGATATGTTTCCCTATCCATCCGGTGCGGGTTTGCACGTGGGCCATCCCTTAGGTTACATTGCCTCTGATATTGTGGCACGTTACAAACGCCACAAAGGTTTTAATGTATTGCACCCAATGGGTTATGATTCTTTCGGTTTACCTGCTGAGCAATACGCCATACAAACGGGTCAACATCCAAAAATTACAACCGAGCAAAACATTAACCGTTACCGCGAACAAATGGATAAGATCGGTTTTAGCTTTGACTGGGACCGTGAAGTAAGAACATCTGATCCGGAATATTATAAATGGACACAATGGATCTTTATTCAAATTTTTAATTCATGGTACAACAAAAATTCAGATAAGGCGGAAAATATTTCTTCGTTAATAAAAGAATTTGAAACAAACGGAAATACAAAAGTAAATGCCGTTTGCGATGATGATACCAAACAATTTTCGGCGGCAGACTGGAAAGCGTTCTCTGAAAAAGAAAAGTCAGACGCCTTAATGCATTACCGCATTGCCTATTTAGGTGAAGCTTATGTGAATTGGTGTCCTGCTTTAGGAACCGTATTAGCAAACGACGAAGTAAAAGATGGCGTAAGTGAACGTGGTGGCCATCCTGTAGAAAGAAAATTAATGAAACAATGGAGCATGCGCATTACTGCTTATGCACAACGTTTGTTGGATGGATTGGATACATTGGATTGGACAGACAGCTTGAAGGAATCACAAAGATATTGGATAGGGAGAAGCGAAGGAACATCTCTCAAATTCAAAATTAAAGATTCAAAATTAGAGATTGAGGTGTTTACAACAAGGCCGGATACAGTATTCGGTGTTTCGTTTGTGACCTTAGCACCGGAACATGATCTTGTTCCATCGTTAACAACAACAGAAAATAAAACAGCGGTTGAAGATTACGTTACCAAATCAAAGAACAGAAGTGAGCGTGAAAGACAAGCAGATGTTACAAAAATTTCGGGCGTGTTTACAGGTTCTTATGTTGAGCATCCGTTTACAGGAAAACAAATTCCGATATGGGTGGGAGATTATGTATTAGCGGGATATGGTACAGGTGCTGTAATGGCTGTACCGGCGCATGATGAGCGCGACCATAAATTTGCAAAACATTTTGGCCTGGGCTTACCGCAAGTTATTACACCAACTAAAGAACACGATTTTGATAAAGATGCCTGGGGCGAGAAAGAAGGAAAATTAATTAACTCTGATTTCTTAAATGGTTTGGAAGTAAAAGCTGCTATTAAAAAAGCGATAGAAGAAATTGAGAAAAAAAATATTGGCAAAGGCAAAACCAATTACCGTTTGCGCGATGCCGTGTTTGGTCGTCAACGTTATTGGGGCGAGCCAATACCTATTTATTATAAAGATGGGATACCTCACGCATTAAAAGATGCTGAATTACCTTTAGTGCTTCCCGAAGTAGATAAATATTTACCAACCGAAGATGGCGAACCACCTTTAGCGCGCGCAAAGGATTGGAAGTACAAACTTGATGGCAAAGAATACGAATATGAGCTAAGTACCATGCCGGGCTGGGCAGGTAGCTCTTGGTATTTTTTACGTTACATGGATGCGCATAACGGTTCTGAATTTGCAGCAAAAAAACTACTGGATTACTGGAAGAACGTTGACTTGTATATTGGAGGCAGCGAGCATGCCACTGGCCATTTATTGTACGTACGCTTCTGGACAAAATTCTTAAAAGACCTTAGTTACATAAATATTGATGAGCCTGCGCAGAAGCTTATTAATCAGGGAATGATACAGGGAACTTCTGAGTTGCGCTTTACAATTAGGGAATCCGGTTTGGAATCTAGCATTAATGAGAATAACAATTATATTATTACTGGAATTTCAACAAATGTAAGTGAAATAACCAAATTACTTAATCTTATTATTCCAAATATTGAAATTTCTAATAGCAAAGCTTTAGGAGTTGTCAGCATATATGTATCCGCAGATTTGGTTGAAAATCAAAATGATTATTATAAAAGTCATGTTGACGTAAACTATGTTGAATCAAATAATTTAAATATTGAAAAATATTTTAAATACAAGGAAAATAATGATTTAGAAATTTATGTATGTAGCTTAGGTTGTTGGGTTGATGGAAAGTTTTATGGATTTACTGATTCAAACGACTATACTTTTAAAACAAAAAGTGAAGTTGAAAAAATGTCTAAATCGAAAAGAAATGTTGTTACTCCTGTTGGATACGAAAAAGAAAATGGAGAAAAATTTCATGGCATAGTAGAAACTTTTGGATCGGACACACTACGTCTCTACGAAATGTTCCTTGGTCCTTTAGAGCAAAGTAAACCATGGAATACCAATGGTATTACTGGTGTTTCGGGCTTTTTGAAAAAATTATGGAGACTGTTTATACAGAACGAGAAGTTTACCGTAACAGAAGATGCTCCAACCAAAGCAGAACTAAAAACATTGCATAAGACCATCAAAAAAATTACCGAAGATATTGAGCGTTTTTCTTTCAATACCTCTGTAAGTAATTTTATGATCTGCGTGAATGAATTGACAGAACAAAAATGCAATAAGCGTCAAATTTTAGAACCTTTATTGGTTTTAATTTCTCCGTATGCGCCGCACATTACCGAAGAGCTTTGGAGCTTATTGGGACATAAAGAAAGCATAGCATTTGAAAAATTTCCTGAAGTAAAAGAAGAATATTTAGTGGATGATGCCTTTACCTACCCTATTTCGTTTAACGGTAAAATGCGTTTGAATATTGAATTGCCTGCTACTTTAACTGTTGCTGAAATTGAAAAAGAAGTCATGGGTCGCGAAGACGTGCAAAAATATCTGGAAGGTAAAACACCTAAGAAAATTATCATTGTACCAAAAAAGATCGTGAATATTGTTGTTTAACATTCCTCTTTTTTTAAAAGCCACAGATCTCACTGATATACACAGATAAAAATTAAAAATCTGTGCAATTTGTGAAATCTGTGGCTTTTTTTTGGGCATAGCTTTTGCGTGATCTATAATAAAAAAAATCATGGAAAAATTAGATCTTAGAGACACAAGCGTAAATGTTGGTGAACTCGAACGCACTCAATCTTTAATTAGCGGTACTTTATTTTTACTTTCAGGTGTTAACAGCATTGGCAGGCATCCTGTTGCCGCAAGTTTAAAAACATTGATAGGCGGTTACCTTATTTACAGGAGTATTAGCGGTCATTGCCATATAAATCAAATGCTGGAAAGAAATACCGCACAATAATTTTATTAAATACAAAAGCGGAATTTATATCCACAAAAAACGATCGAAACAACTGGTATACAGTTATCATATATAGAGTATCAGATTGTTCAAAAGGGGTGCTTTCACGAGCTGAGATGATACCCAATGAACCTGAAGCGGGTAATACCGACGCAGGGATTTTGAAGATCAAAAAAAAAAGGCTTCCTTTACCGGAGGCCTTTTTTACGGAATTTGCTTAAAAAATGTTATTCTAAAATAAATTACACTCTTTTTGTTTAACTTGTATTAAAATAAGAAAACATGAAGTTCAGGTTTTTTATACTTCTAAGCTCACTTATATTTTTCTTTTCGTTCAAACAAAAAACCGAAAAGGAAATGATTCTTTGGAAAGAAGATCAGCCATTAACCTGGGATGATTTTAAAGGCAAGCCTGAACGACGCTTTGCTGCTGCTTCTACAAGCTACGATATTTTAAAAACTGTAAATAAAAATTCAGTAGAAATTAAAGCGGTATTCTTTACACAAAGTTCCTGGAAAAAAACAAGCTGGATAAACGACCAGGTTTTAGCACACGAACAAAAACATTTTGATATTGTAGAGTTATACGCCCGCAAGCTTCGCAAACAAATTAAAGAAACAAAATTTACATCTTTTGAAGATCTTACAGCAAAAGTAGAAACACTTTATGATATTAATGATAAAGAGATGGATAAGTACCAGGATCTTTATGATGAAGAAACTGATGGCTCTATGAATGGCGACCAGCAACGCGCCTGGCAAACCAAGATCATGAAAGAGATAAAAGCATTGGATGCTTATAAGGAAATTAGTTTACAGATAAATTTTTCTAAATAAAAAATGCGGTCCATTTCTGAACCGCATTTTACTTAATTAATTTTTACCCTAAAAAAATTAATCAACATTATCGTGTAAGAACGAGTTGTTAGGACGGATCTCGATCTTTTTATCATCGCCTTCGCTCAGAGTAAATCTTGAAACATTGGATTCTTTACTGTGCGTTTTATTTTCAAGGCTAATGTTCTTACGTTCAAAAGCAGTTTGTTTTTCAAGAGCAGCTAAGCCTTCAGGACTTTTCATTTTCAAAGTGATCTCTTTCAGCTTACGGATACGCTCTTGTGCTAATTTAATTTGTTCTTCTCTTGAAATTGAATCATTGTCAACCGAAGTCTCTTCGTTAGAAACTGTTGTTGTTTCTTCAGAATTAACATCATTAAACGTAAATTCAGTAATTGTAGAAGTAACTTCGCTCACGACTGTTTTTGTTTCTTCAACATGAGACGTAATTGTAAAATCATTCTCATTTGTTGTTTCTTCAGTTGTACTAACAATATTTATTTCTTTTTGAGTTTCCTGTGTTTCTTCTTTAATGAATATAAAAGGTTCTGCACTTTGGATCTCATCAATGATAGTGATTTGTTTTACCTCAGCAACTGGTGTTTCTGTTTTCTCTTCTAAATTAACCACTTTGCGATCTTTAAAGCTCATTGGCTCAAAGCCTGTAGTTTGATTTGATTTAAAGCCTGTAGCAATAATAGTTACACTTACATTATCTCCTAAAGAAGCATCGGTACCGTAACCTGTAATTAACTCAGCGGTACCACCGGCAGCTTCCTGGATAAAATCGGTGATCTCACCAAACTCATCCATATCAATATCATCAGTACCACTCATGATATTTAATAATACGTGACGCGCACCGCTGATATCGTTATCGTTTAATAAAGGAGAATTTAATGCCTGTTCAACCGCTTTAATGGCGCGTTTTTCACCACTCGCAATAGCAGAACCCATAATGGCTACACCACTGTCTTTCATTACAGTTTTCACATCATTAAAGTCAACGTTAATATGCATATGTAAGCTGATGATCTCAGCAATACTTCTTGCAGCACCGGTTAACACATCATCCGCGTGTTCAAAGGCTTCGCTCATTTTTAAGTTACCGTAGATCTCACGTAGTTTATCGTTACCGATCACTAATAAAGTATCTACATACTTTTTCATTTCTTCTAAACCTGCTTCGGCTTGCTGGCGACGTTTTTTTCCTTCAAACGTAAAAGGAATCGTCACTATGCCAACCGTTAGGATGCCTAACTCTTTTGCAACGCTTGCAATTACAGGAGCAGCACCGGTACCGGTACCGCCACCTAAACCTGCAGTAATAAATACCATTTGCGTGTTTGAACCTAAATATTTTTTTATGTCTTCAATAGATTCCAATGCAGCGTCACGGCCAACATCAGGAATAGAGCCTGCGCCCAAACCTTTTGTAGATGCCTCTCCTAACTGGATCTTGAAAGGAACCGGACTTTTATCTAAAGCTTGCTTATCGGTATTACATACGATGAAATCTACCCCTTTTATTCCTAAACGGAACATATGGTTCACAGCGTTACTTCCGCCGCCGCCAACACCGATCACTTTAATGATCGAGCTGTCTTCTTGTGGTAATTCAAATTGCATCATTTTATTTATTTTAAGGGTTATTACTTTATTTTTTATTATTATATTTTGATTAAAGATGAATGATTAAGGATTAAAGACCGAAAACTGTTTGTCTTTTATCATTCGTCATTTATACTTGATCCGTTTATTCAATATCGTCGCTCATCCAATCTTTTGTTCTTCCGATAAGATCGGTAAAGTAGCTTCCAATTTTTTTCTTCGAGTGACCTGCAATTTTCTTTGCTTCTTTTTGTTTTTCTTCTTTAACCGGTTCCACTTCTATTTTCACCGCATTAACGCCTCGTTTAGAATCACGTTCGTATTTTTCAATACCTTTCATTACCAAACCAACACCGGTTGCATACAATGGATTTTTTAATTCATCATCATTTGTTGCTAAATGCTCATTTGGCGTACCAATACGGCAATCCATACCGGTAGTTAACATTACCAACTGTGGCAAATGTTTTAATAAAGCACCACCACCTGTAACAACAATACCGGCAGCTAATTTGCGTTCAAAGCCTGAGCTTTTAATCTCAAACAACACAAATTCTAAAATTTCTTCCATACGCGCCTGGATGATCTGCGCTAAAAATTTAACTGAGATCTCTTTGTGCGGACGGCCACGTAAGCCGGGAATAGAAATAATTTCGTTCTCTTGATTCTCTTGCGATAACGCAGAACCAAAACGCATTTTTAATTGCTCAGCCTGTGTTTTAATAATGCCACAACCTTCTTTAATATCTTCGGTAATAATATTTCCACCAAAAGGAATTACAGCCGTGTGACGGATAATTCCATCATAAAAAATAGCAACATCGGTAGTACCACCACCAATATCAACCAATACAACACCTGCTTCTTTTTCTTCATCACTTAACACGGCATCCGCACTTGCCAATGGCTCTAAGTGAAGATCAACAGTTTCTAAACTAGCGCGGTTAATACATTTAAAAATATTTTTTACCGCCGAAATTTGGCCTGTAATAATGTGAAAGTTTCCTTCTAACCGAATACCTGCATGACCAATTGGATTTTTAATTCCCGATTCGTTATCAATGATATATTCTTGCGGAATAACATGAATGATCTCTTCGCCCGGGCTCATTACCAAGCGGTGCATGTTATCAATTAAATTATCAATATCTTTTTGGTTGATCTCATCTTCCAAACTTTGGCGGATGATCATACCACGGTGTTGCATACTTTTAATGTGTTGACCTGCAATACCTACAATCACTTCACCAATATCAACATTTGCTTTATCTGCAGCCATTGCAACAGCAGCTTTAATAGAGCCAACGGTTTGCTCTATGTTAACCACAACGCCACGGTTAACACCAAGCGACTCGGATTTACCGATGCCTAATATTTCAATTTTACCAAATTCATTTTTACGGCCAACAATAGCAGCAATTTTAGTTGTTCCAATATCTACCCCAACTACCAGTTCGGAAGCTAAATTAGGGTTGCCTTGATTTGTTGTTTTTTCCATAAGTTTTATTTTTTAGTACAAACTACTAAGTTTTTATATTTTAAATTTATGTTTGAATATTTTGTCCAGCTATCAGATTTATTCATGCCTTCTGTATAAAATAATTTCAGTTTATTAAATTTTTCGGCAACATCAGTTGCATTGCCAAAAATAATTTTGTGATTGCCAATTGCCGGAAACAATTCAATTTCTTTTTCTTCGTTCACATAGATCTGGTGTATCAAATTAGTTAACACCGAATCTTTATTGATAAAATCTGCTACATCGTAAAGATCATCCAACATGCTCACTTCTTTGAACGATTCGCTTTTTTTGATCTGCTCTATTGAGTATTGATAGCGGCGCGAAAAAGGTTCGTAAATAGATCCGCTTGCTATTAGAACGCGCGCAGAATAATTATCGTTCAAAGGCATTAACTTTGTTTGCGAATCGATATAAAAACTCTCTCCATCTTTATTGATAATTCTTAGAACAGGAGTACGTTGTGTAATATCAATTTTTATTTCGCCGTTAATATCCGCCGCAACTTCTGCATTTTCGATAGCCGGATGAGAATTCAAACTTTTTTCTAATTCAGGAATATTAATATTCTTGTATTGATTGAGTAGTAGTGAATCTTTTCTTTCGATAAAAAATTTCCTGATATCGGTTTCGCTTAAAAATAAATTCTCATCGTTGTTGTGAATAGAGATATTCAACGTTTTAGCAACAATGTTTCTTTCGCTTTTTGAAATGAAGGCCCATGAGCTTGCTAAGCCTGCAATGGCAATAATCCAAAGAACGGTAACTAAGATTTTTTTATAGTTTAGTTTTTTCAAACTTTTATTTTAATATTTTTTCAAGCGGTTCGATCAGCGAATCAACATCTCCTGCCCCCATGGTTACCAAAACTTCCGGTGAGCTTTCTTTCATCTTATCCAACACCTGTTGCTTGGTCATCAGCTTTTTATCTTTCAGTTTCATTTTGCTTAGCAACCATTCAGAGGTAACACCTTCAATTGGCTTTTCGCGGGCCGGGTAAATGTCCAGTAAAATACATTCATCCAACAGATCCAGGCTTGCCGCAAAATCATCAATAAAATCACGCGTGCGGCTAAACAAATGCGGTTGAAAAATGCCAGTTATTTTTTTTGTAGGATAAAGTTTCTTTACCGATCCAATGGTGGCTTTTAATTCCTCCGGATGATGAGCATAATCATCAATGTAAACCACTTTTTCGGTTTTTACCCTGTAATCAAAACGGCGTTTAACCCCGCTAAAAGAACGTAAAGCATTTTTTATTACATCACCTTTTATCCCAATTTGCTGCGCAATTGCAACTGCTGCAATTGAATTCTCAATGTTGTGCAAGCCCGGTAAACCAAGCGTGACGCCATGTATAGCCTCAACAGGACTTTTAATGTTGTACGAAAACTGGGCGTTCTCCATAACAATGGATTCGGCACAATATTCCGTATCTAAATTTAATGAGTAGATAAGGCGTTTATTACTCAGCGTCAAATCGTTATCAACATTTTTCTTAACAATCAAAGTACCCTCACTTTTTACCTGTTTTGCGAATAAAGTGTAGCCTTCTTTTACATGATTGGCGTCGCCATAAATATCTAAATGATCGGCATCAACACTTGTTATTACAGCAATTTGAGGGTGTAATGTTAAAAAAGAACGGTCATATTCATCTGCCTCAACTACCACGTAGGCGTCTTTATCGTTTGCATCGCCAAGTAATAAATTGGTATTATAATTCTTAGAAATACCTCCCATAAATGAAAAGCAATTGACACCCCCGCTTTTTAACAAGTGTGTTACCAAAGTAGTTGTTGTTGTTTTGCCATGCGTACCGGCAATAGCAATAGTTTTAAATTGTTTGGTGATCTCACCTAAAACTACCGAACGTTTTAAAATTGTATAGTTATTTGTTAAGAGGTATTGATACTCGCCGTGTTCTTTTGGAACAGCAGGTGTGTAAACCACCAACACTTCTTCTTTTTTATATTGAGATAAAATAGATTCGAGTGCTGAGACATTCTCATCAAAATGGCAAGGAATTCCTTCGTCCTGCAATGAATTTGTTAGATTGGTAGCAGTTTTATCGTAACCTATTACTTCTTTTTTATAATGGTTAAAGAAGCGCGCGAGAGCACTCATACCAATGCCGCCAACACCGAGAAAATAATAGAGTTTATAGTTTAGTATGTTCATTACAAGTTTTGATTAAAGATTAATGATGAAGGATTAAAGATTCACAACTCCATCTTTAATCATAAATCATTTATCATGAGTCATTCTTTATAGTTTGCCAGTTTTAAAACCTCTTTTGCAATTACATTTGCCGAGTTTAAAAAAGCCAGCTGTTTCATATTTGTTTTTAGTATTTGTTGTTCGGTAGAATTATTTACCAGTTCGATAACCTTACCAACCAAAATATTCCTGGCTTCTGTGTCGTTTACCAAAATAGCCGCGGTCTTGTTTACGAGCGACATGGCATTTTTTGTTTGATGATCTTCAGCAGCTGTTGGTAATGGAACAAGAATACAAGGTTTTTGAACAATACATAATTCTGAAATGGCACCTGCACCCGCTCTTGAAATAACTACATCTGCAAAAGCATAAGCCAGATCCATGCGTGAAATAAAATCCGTTGCTGTTATATTTTTACTTTCAAAACCCTTAGCTTGTTGTTTGGCAGTTTCAAAATACACTTTACCGGTTTGCCAAACAAGTTGAATATCATTATCAGCAAATTTTTGAAGCCCTGCTCCAATGGCTTCGTTAATGGCTTTTGCACCCAGGCTTCCACCAACAACTAAAACTGTTTTTTTATTAGGATCGAGCTTAAAAAACTCAAACGCTTCTTTCCTTTTTTCTTCGATGTTTGAAATATCTTGTCTGACAGGATTACCCGTAAGCATTATTTTTTCTTTCGGGAAGAATTTTTCCATGCCTTCGTAAGCAACGCAGATCTTATTTACTTTTTTAGAAAGAATTTTATTAGTGATGCCCGCATAAGAATTCTGTTCTTGGATCAAAGCCGGAATTCCTTTTCCTGTAGCGGCTCTTAATAAGGGACCACTGGCATAGCCGCCTGTTCCAACAACAACATCCGGCTGAAACTCTTTAATGATCTTTCTTGTTTTTAATAAACTTTTGATGATCAGAAAAGGCAATTTAAAATTAGAAAGCGTTAATTTTCTTTGAAGCCCTGCAATTGGAATGCCAATAATTTTATAACCGGAAGCAGGGACTTTTTCCATTTCCATTTTTCCTAAAGCACCTACAAATAAAATTTCTGAACCCGGAACTAATTTTTTTATTTCGTTCGCAATGGCCACTGCAGGAAATATATGCCCGCCTGTACCGCCGCCACTTAATATGACTTTAAGCTGTTTCAAGTTTTTCTTCAGATTTATCTTCTACACTACGGCTTACACTTAAAATAATGCCAATGGCTATCATTGTAAACCAAATAGAAGTTCCACCCATACTTATAAGTGGCAAAGGCTGGCCGGTTACAGGAAATAAATTTACTGCTACCGCCATATTTACCAATGCCTGGAATACGAGACTGAAGGCGAGCCCAACGGCAACAAAAGACCCGAATGGTTTATCGTTATCACGTAATATCTTTATCCCTCTATATAATAATATCATGTAAAGAAAAAGTAACACGAAACCACTTAATAAACCGTACTCTTCTATAATAATAGCGTAAATAAAATCTGATGAAGCCTGAGGCAAAAACGCACGTTGTGTACTATTACCCGGCCCTTTACCAATAACACCTCCTGTAGCA
The DNA here is from genome assembly GCA_044229885.1 of Bacteroidia bacterium. GTDB lineage: Bacteria > Bacteroidota > Bacteroidia > B-17B0 > Aurantibacillaceae > Aurantibacillus. Next base: position 341,193 of record JBGASD010000002.1, read on the forward strand.
ATAGCAATTTTTGCCTGCTCGCTTTGATAGTTACTTTTTGAATCACCACTGCTAAAACTTTCTATACGCGCTTTCCAGGTTGGGCCGCGACCACCGGGAATACTTTCTGGTAAAAACCACACCCACGAAAAAAATATGGTGGCCACAATTAAACATATTCCTAAGATTTTTAAAATGATCTTAATATTAACCCCCCCAACAAACATTAATACAAGGCAATTAAAAAATAATAATGCTGCCGTAGAAAAGTTAGCCGGTAAAATTAAAATACAAATTATTCCAATAGGAATTAACAGGTGCTTAAATACTGATTTAAAATCTACCAACTCTGTTGCCTTTACCGTTAGTACACGTGCAACATAAATAAGCAACATTAATTTAGCGATGTCTGAAGATTGAAATGTTAAACCAATACCCGGAACTTCTAACCAACGAGAAGCTTCACCGGCGCTAACACCTTTTAATAATGTATAAACCAAAAGTGGAATTGACAGGATAAATCCTATTTGCGCCACTTTAGAAAATATTGTGTACTTAATTTTGTGAAACATATATGCTATACCAAACCCCAATGCAATGATCACAAAATGTTTAATTAAATAATATTCGGTATTACCCTGTTTAAATTTATGGGCAAGCGTAACAACGGCACTGTAAACTACCAATACTGAAAGTAATGACAATAAGAACATTATTGCCCAGATTACTTTATCACCTTTTAAATAGTTAAACAGTTTCATTTTATTTAATTTATATGGTTTTTCACATCAAAAATTCCGAAAATTTAAAGCGCAGGATTCATGAACAAATGAAGATCATTTATTTTAGCAGAGGCTACAATAAAATTTTTGTACACGAAAAACTTTAAATCAGGATCACTGATCTGAAAATTTATTACAAACCTTTTACTGCGCGTTTAAATTGCATACCTCTGTCTTCGTAATTTTGAAAAAGATCAAAACTTGCGCAAGCCGGAGATAACAAAACCACATCGCCTTTTTTGCCGATCTTGTATGAAGCAGCTACTGCATCATTTGCATTGTCGGTTTCAACAATTAATTCTACCGCGTCTTTAAATGCAGCAACAATTTTTTTGTTGTCTTTACCTAAGCAAACAATTGCTTTTACTTTTTCTTTTACAAGGTCAAACAACTCGTTGTAGTCGTTGCCTTTATCTTGTCCGCCGCAGATCCAAACTACCGGTTTCTGCATGCTTTCAAGGGCATACCATGTAGAATTTACATTGGTTGCTTTTGAATCGTTAATAAATTCAATGCCATTAATAGTGGCGATGAATTCTAAACGGTGTTCTACGTTTTGAAAATCCTGTAAGGATTCACGGATGATCTCTTTTCTCACATCAACGATGCGGGTAGCAAGAGATGCTGCCATGCTGTTGTAAACATTGTGTTTACCCTGGAGTGCTAGTTCTTCAATTGTCATAGTTAAGGGTTGTTGGTTTGGTTTATAATTAAGGGTTAATTGGTTCTCGGTTAAAAATGCGCCGTTGCCATCAATTGGTTTTTTGATGCTGAATGGTACAAGCTCGGCTGCAAATTGATGCTCTTGCATGTACGTTTGAATGGTTAGGTCATCCGCACAATACACAAAAGCATTTTTGTTACTTTGGTTTTGGGTTATTCTGAATTTTGATGCTACATAATTTTCAAATTTATAATCGTACCTGTCTAAATGATCAGGAGTAATATTTAACAACACAGCAACATCGGCTACAAAATCAAACATACCGTCTAACTGAAAGCTGCTTAACTCCAACACATAATAATCAAAGTTCTCGCGCGCTACCTGCATGGCAAAACTCTTGCCCACGTTACCACCAAGACCAACATTATAGCCTGCTTTTTTTAATATGTGATAGGTTAACAAAGTTGTTGTTGTTTTACCGTTCGATCCTGTTATACATATTTTTTTTGCATTCGTATATCGTCCTGCAAATTCAATTTCCGAGATCACTGGAATTTTTTTTGCTTTTAATTTCTGAACCAATTCTACTTTATCAGGAATACCAGGACTTTTGATCACCTCATGAGCGTTCAAAATTTTTTCTTCGGTATGTACTCCCTCTTCAAACAAAATTTTTTCTTCTATTAATTGTTCTTTATACTTTTCTTTTATTAATGACTTGTCACTTACAAAAACGTCGAAACCTTTTTGTTTTGCGAGTACTGCACTACCAACTCCACTCTCGCCGCTACCAAGTATCACAATTCGTTTGCTCACTATCTTAATTTCAAGGTTACGAATGTTAATACAGCCAACATAATTCCAATAATAAAAAAGCGCATAACGATCTTTGATTCATGGAATCCTACTTTTTGATAATGATGATGCAATGGTGCCATTTTAAATAAACGGTGCGTTTGTGCATACTCTAATCCTCTTTTCTTTTTTTGATATTTGAAATAATACACTTGTAAGATCACCGAAATATTTTCTACTAAGAATACACCGCATAAAATCGGGATCAATAATTCTTTACGAATAGCAATTGCATAAACTGCAATAATACCGCCAATAGCAAGACTTCCCGTATCGCCCATAAATACCTGCGCAGGGAAAGAGTTGTACCATAAAAAGCCAACGCAGGCGCCAATAAAAGCTGCCATAAATACCACCAATTCGCCTGAGTTAGGTATGTACATGATATTTAAATAATCTGCAAAAATGGTATTACCCGAAACGTAAGCAAGTATGCCTAGTACAACGCCAATAATAGCACTGGTACCGGCGGCAAGTCCATCAATACCATCTGTTATATTAGCGCCGTTTGAAACAGCAGTTACCACTAATATTACCATTGGAATAAAAATTATCCAACCGTATTTAGCGCAATCAGTACAAGCCCATGAAATAAATTTACCATAATCCAATTCGTTATTTTTTAAGAACGGAATTGTTGTTTTTAAATTTTTTACCGGCGTTTCGGCATACATTGGTGAGTTTAATTTGTTATTTGTATTTGCTGCCGTGATATTTAAAAGATCGTTCTTTGCCGGTTGAATACGCTCTTTAATTACGACATCGGGATGGAAATAAAATACACAGCCAACAATTAATCCAATGCCGATTTGACCAATGATCTTAAACTTTCCTTTTAATCCTTCCTTATTTTTTTTGAATACTTTAATGTAATCGTCTAAGAAACCAATTCCACCCAACCACACAGTTGAAATAAGCATTAATACGATATATACATTTAATACTTTTGCAAACAATAAAGTTGGAATAATAATTGCGGCAATAATTATTAAACCACCCATGGTTGGCGTGCCTGCTTTTTTTGTTTGTCCATCTAAACCTAATTCGCGAATAGTTTCACCAATTTGTTTTTTGCGGATATATTCAATGATACGTTTACCAAATATTAACGAGATAATTAAAGATGTTATCAATGCCAAAGCAGCACGAAACGAAATGTATTGAAACACTCCGGCTCCCGGGAAGTCAAATGCTCTGTCTAAATATTGAAACAAATAATATAACATCTTATATTTCTAAAACTTTAATTAGTTCTTTTAAAATAGCGTAATCATCAAATTGTTGTTTTACTCCTTTTATTTCCTGGTATTTTTCATGCCCTTTACCTGCAATCAAAATAATATCTCCGGGATTACTTAAGCTACATGCTGTTCTTATCGCTTCTTTTCTATCTGTTATGCGTAATGTCTTTTTTACATCAGCAGGATTTATTCCTTTTTGCATCTGGTTTAAGATCTCTTCAGGATCTTCACTACGTGGATTATCTGAAGTAAGAACAACTTTGTTACTATACTCACAAGCAATGGCTGCCATTACCGGACGTTTTGCTGCATCGCGATCACCGCCGCAACCAACCAATGTTATTACCTGTTCGTTACCTGTGCGAATATCCTTTATTGTTTCCAATACATTTTTTAATGCATCTGGCGTATGCGCATAATCAACAATACCAATTACACCCTTTGGAGATTTTACATATTGAAAACGTCCTTCAACAGAATTAAGATTGCTTAATGCCGTTAACACATTTGTTTTATTTTGCTTCAATAAAATAGCCGTTGCATAAACTGCTAAAACATTATACGCATTAAATGTGCCAATCAACTTTACCCACACTTCGGTATTATCAATATTCAACAATAAACCGTTCAATTGATTTTCGAGAATACGGCATTTAAAATCTGCCATGTTTTGTAAACCGTAAGTATGTTTTTGTGCTTTGGTGTTTTGCAACATTACCATGCCATTACGATCATCTCGATTAACCAATGCAAAAGCGGTGTTTGGTAACTGATCAAAGAAACCTTTCTTGGCTTTTATATATTCATCAAATGTTTTATGATAATCTAAATGATCGTGCGTAATATTGCTAAAGATAGCGCCTGTAAAATTCAATCCTGCAATACGGTTTTGTGCTACCGCATGCGAGCTAACTTCCATAAAAACATATTCGCAACCTTGTGACAGCATGGTTGTAAGCAGTTCGTTCAAAGTTAACGCATCGGGCGTGGTATGAGTTGCAGGAATTACTGTATTATTTATTTTGTTTTCTACTGTAGAAAGTAAACCCACCGAATAACCCAGAGATTTAAATAAATTAAATAACAAGGTAACGGTTGTGGTTTTGCCGTTTGTGCCGGTAATACCAACTAATTTTAATTTTTCGGAAGGGTTATCAAAAAAGTTACATGCAACAATACCTAATGCAAAAGAAGAATCTTTTACTTTAATGTAAGTAACTGCTTCATTTTTATTGCCTGGCATCTCTTCGCACACAATAGCAATAGCACCATTCTCAATAGCTTTATCAATAAAGTTGTGACCATCAACAGCAGTGCCTCTTGTTGCAATGAATAAAGAATCTTTTTTCACTGCACGTGAATCAAAGGTCACTGATGAAATAGCCATATGCGTGGAACCGATGATCTCTTCCAGTCTTACTTTATATATTATGTCGCTTAGCAGCTTCATATTAGTGTTAATACTATTTTATTTCCTTTATTAAATTTTTGCCCTGCTTCAATACTTTGTTTTTGCACGCTTCCAAAACCTTGCAGCTGTACATGAATACCTTTATTTTCCAATAAGAACAAAGCATCTTTTGCAGATAAGCCATGAAGGTTTGGCATAATGCCTTTTCTTAATTGATTTTCGATATTATTTTCTGCCAAAATTATTTTGGTAGAATCTTTTGAAGAACGGCTTACATATTTTTCAGTCTCAGGTTGAGAAACCGGTAATGCTAATTTTTTTGTTACAGAAGCCATTTCACTTCCTTTAGTTGTAATTACCGACGGTACTTTTGTAATTAAATTTTTATTCTCGTTTATTGGTCTTATAAAATCTAAACTACCCGAATACACTTTCTCTGCTATCTCTTTAAATACCGGACCAGCAACAGCTGCTCCATAGTAAATACCGTTACTTGGCGAATTGATCACCACAATACACGAGTACTGAGGATTTTCTGCAGGAAAATATCCCACAAATGAAGCCTGGTAACTGCGTTCGCCCACTCGCCCATAGCTTCCGTTAATTGCAATTTGTGCCGTACCTGTTTTTCCGCCTACTTTAAATGCTGTTATATTTAATGCTTTTCCTGATCCATTTGTTACAACACCTTCCAGTAATTTTTTTGCTTTGGCGATCGTTTCTTTTTTTACGATCTGTTCTTCTAAAATTTCAGTGCCATAAGTTTTTATAACAATTCCATTGCGTTTTATTTCTTTTACAAAACGTGGTTTTACCATTCTCCCATCATTTGCAACCGCGTTATATAAGGTTAGCGTTTGCATAGGTGTAATTAAGCTTTCATAACCATAACTTAATTGCGGCAAAGTAACACCCGACCAATACTTTGTTTTAGGTTGTGGAATAACCCCTTTACCTTCACCGGGAATTGAAAGACCTAGTTTTTCATTTAAGTGAAATGAATTTAATTTGTTAGCAAACTGCTGCGGATTTTTAGAATAATACTTAGTTATAATTTTACTTACACCCACGTTGGATGAAGTTTCAAAAACCCTTTGTACATTTAATACGGGTGATTCTGGCGCATGCGAATCTTTTACTTTTTTATCAAAGTACATACACTCTCCATTGCCAACTTCTACTTTTTCATCCAGACTAATATTGTACTCGTCAATAACCGCAAGCATTGATGCCAGCTTGAATGTAGAGCCCGGCTCAGTTGGATAACCAATAGCATAATTAAAACTTTCATTATAAGTACTTGTATCATTCTTGCTCTTAGTAAGATTTACAATTGCTTTAATGGCTCCTGTTTTTACTTCCATTAAAATAGCACAACCGTGCGATGCTCCATTCTTAGTTAACGAACGCATTAAAGCCTGTTGCGCTACATCCTGAATATTTATATCAATGGTAGTATAAAGGTCGCTACCATCTTTTGGTTCAACTTCGTTCTCATCATTTATTGGACGCCAAACACCACCTGCAATTTGTTGCATTAAACGTTTACCGCTAACACCACTTAAAGTACTGTCAAATGCGCCTTCTAAACCAACTGGTTTAATGCCAGGGCGAGAAAGGCCAATTGTTCTTCCAGCCAGCATTTGAAAAGGACGTTCGCGACGATTTGTTTGTAATGTTACTAAACCACCCTTTCTTCCTTTTCTAAAAATTGGAAATGTTTTTAATGTTTGAAGATCTTTATAAGATACGTTACGTTGCAATAAAACATAACGATCACCGGCAGAACGTGCTTTATTTAAGATCTTCAAATACTCTTTTTCGCTCTTATCTTCAAATAAATTACTTAGTGCCAGCGCTAATGAATCGCGATTGGCTTTATATATTTTATCTGTGATACTGGGCGCATTAATATCAACCGCAATTTCATAATATGGCAAGGATGTAGCTAAAAGTGCGCCATTGGCGTCAAATATATTTCCACGCACCGCTTCAACAGAATCTAATTTGGTTGTGAACGCTTCTGCCTTACTGCGCCATTCATCGCCCTGTGCAAATTGAATGATGCAGATACGGTAAAGAATACCCAATGCAAATACACACATAAAAATGTATATGAGATAAGTGCGTGAGAGAATATTTTTCTTTTCGTTCAAATTAATTTGTTGCTTTATATAATTGTGTGCTATCTACTTTTATTTTTGTTGGCGGAACCACAGGTTCTTTTAATCCTAATTTTTCTGCCGATTTTGCTACTTCACTTTGCTTGCTTGCAAACATGAGATCACTTTTTGTTGAGATATATTCTGATCTCAATTCTTTTAATTGATTAGAGATCTTATTTACTTCTCGAATTTTATCATCAGCATAATAGCCGTTAGCGATGTACAGAATAGCAATAAATGCTAAAAAGATAATGAACGGCAAATGTTTTAATGTTTTATCGTTGGTAAGAAAAGTGCCGCTAAACACAGCTGACAAACCTTTTCCGAGAACTCCTTTTTTACGTGGCTTATTGTTTTTCTCAGATTTAGGGGGAGTCGTTTCCTCAACAACAATTTCTTGTTCTTCTATTTCCGGTTGTGTTGTGGGTATTTCCCTGTACTTGTTGGCCACTTATATTATTATTTCGAGTTCTTTATTTCGTGTTTAAATTTTAATTCCTACTCTTAATTTTGCACTACGTGCTCTTGTATTGTTTTTAATTTCTTCTTCGCTTGGTAAAATTGGTTTTGACGTTAAATTTTTGAAAACCTTTTTGCCTGTTCCAAAAATCACATCTTTCTCTTCTACTCCTTCTACATTACCCGAACGGATCACATTCTTTACCATCCTGTCTTCCAAACTGTGATAGGAGATCATTACCAATCTTCCTTCCGGTTCAAGAAGCTCAACACATTGTGTTAAACACTCTTTCAACGCTTCCATCTCCTGATTAACTTCTATTCTTAAAGCCTGAAATACTTTTGCCAGGTATTTATGCTCTTCAAATTTTGGTGTGCAGGAGGCTATCACTTCTTTAAGATCATTTGTCGTTGCAATTTCCTTTTCAACTCTTGATGCACAAATAACAAATGCCAAACGCGCTGCATTGTGGATCTCACCATAGGTTTTAAAAATGTTTATGAGTTGTTTATCAGAATACTCATTCACAATTTTTTTTGCCGTTAGTTCGTTCTTTTGATTCATGCGCATATCCAACTCAGAATCGAAACGGATAGAGAAGCCACGCGATGCTTCATCAAATTGATGTGATGAAACTCCCAGATCACCCAAAATGCCATCTACTTTATTGATACCGTGTAAGCGCAGGTAATTTTTAATGTGCCTGAAATTATGCGGTATTAAAGTAAAGCGCTTATCATCTAATTTATTTTTTTGCGCGTCTTCATCCTGATCAAATGCAAACAATTTTCCTTTTTCGTTTAGTTGTTTTAAGATGTGAGCAGAATGTCCGCCACCACCAAAAGTTATATCAACATAAACGCCATTGGGTTTAATGTTTAAATTATCAATACAAGCTTGTAAAAGAACGGGGTTGTGATAAGCATTACTACTCATCATCACCATCATTAAAATTTATTCCTCCTAACACATCTTCCGCTAATTTTTCAATATTTATTTCCTGGTTCAGGAAGTCTTCATATAATTTTTTATCCCACAACTCAATCACGTTATTGCTTCCTAAAACTTTTAAATCAGATTTTATTTCTGCATAATCCGTTAACGATTTTGGCAACAATAATCTTCCTGTAGTATCTGCTTCAACATTTGTTGCACCGCCTGTAAATTTTCTAACAAACACATCGTTTGCTTTTATCAAACGATTGAGTTTGCTTAATTTTTTATTCAATTTATCCCACTCTTTTAGCGGGTATAAAACCAGACATTTTTGATGCAAATTCCGGTTGATCACAAATCCATTTTCAAACAATGCATCCAGCTGTTTCCTAAGGTCGACAGGAAACATGAACCGCCCTTTCGCGTCCACTTTACAATCGTATTCCCCTATGAGACTGGCCATTACTGATTTTATTTAGATTGTAACAAAAATATGGATAATATTTCCACTTTTTACCACTTTACACCATTTTTTACCACTCTTGTTGAAAAAATGGACGTTTTAAACAATGTTAATAAACCTGATTCTTAACCAGTTAAAACCAATTTTTGGTTTGAATGATAGATTTAGCAAGGATTTAGGAAATGGTATTCGAGAAAAAGCATGTTAATATCGTTAGTTGATCCTAACAGGTTATTAACAATTTGAGTTAAGAGAAGTTAATTGAAATGTTAAATGGCCGAAAAAGCCAAGATCGAAGCTTAAAGATTGAATTTTTGGTCTTTAATGGATACTTTTTAAAGTGTGAAAATGATTTTATAACGGTTGGCAGATTGACGCTTATATAAATCCGTCTTTTTTAAAATAATCAATAATGGCGTCAATAATTAATTTGTTTTGTTGCTTCGCATCAAGGTGTGGGATCGTTTCTACCAGTTTCCAATGCGGCCAGCCATCTTTATCGCGTCCTTCAAATTCGTAAAAGCCAAAAGGTTCTAATAAAGTGCAAATAGCAATATGCATGATCTCCAGCTTCTCATCTTTTTTATATTTCTTAAAAGGCTTGCTTAATTCCTGTAACCCGATATTAAATAAAATGGCATCAAAATCCATTTTCTCTCCAAAGCGTTCAGTTAATTTTTCCTGGAGTCTATCCCAATCACTCATCATAAAATAGATGTTAGTCGTTAGAGTTTAGTCGTTAGTCAAAGATTACTCTTCTTCATCATTAGATTTGATAACACGCTTCTGCGCTTCTTCTTTTTGAAAATGTATAAAGTCCAGCAGCTCTTCTTTGCCTAACTTTTTTTCGGATGATGTAATAAAACTGTTTGGCAATTCTTCCCACAGCTTTAATAACTCTTTCTCAATATTCTTAATATTTTTGGCCAATTCGCCTTTAGAATTTTTATCTGTTTTGGTATAAATGATGCTAAAGGGGATTTGATTTTTGCCGCACCATAACATAAAATCCTTATCTATTTGTTGCAGCGGCAAACGGCTATCCAACAATACAAATAAACAAACTAATGTTTCGCGTTTTTTACAGTAATCGTAAATGATCGTCTCAATTTTATCGCGTGTTGTTTTACTTGTTTTTGCAAACCCATATCCGGGCAAATCGACCAGGTACCAGTTATCATTTATAATAAAATGATTGATAAGCTGTGTTTTACCAGGCGTGGCCGATGTTTTGGCCAGCTTATTATTATCGCAGATCATATTTATAAGCGAAGATTTACCAACATTACTTCTGCCAATAAAAGCAAACTCGGGCAACGATGGTTTAGGGCATCCAAAAATACTAGAAGCGCTTTGTTTAAATATGGCTTTTTTTACGATCATTATTTTAAAATTCCCTTCTCAACCAGGTAAGAATGAAAGTGTCTTTCTTTTTTGCTTTGATACACATCCGATATTCTCACTAAGATTCCTGTTTCTTCAACACCGCCAAAATGAGGATTGATGGCCGTTCCAAAACTTTTCATGGTGCTGCTTAAATTCATATACGCATTTACCAATGGTGGAATATTTTCTCCCAAAGCACGCACCAGTTTATTTAAATGCGCATGACCCGCTTTATAATCCATTGTTTTTAGCTCACTTAAAAATTGGGTAATGTCTGTTTTATAAGTAATACCATGTATTGGCGTTACCAATTTTTCAGGATCAGGAAAATAATGCAACATAAATGATAAAATATAATCACGCGCGGTTACATTAAAATCGGTATACATGGTTACTTTACCGTAAAAGAATTTTTGCGACGGATTATCAATTACCAATGCTCCCAAGCCATCCCACAAATTATCCAGGCTAAATAAACCTTTCCTGAATTGTTCGCTGGGCTGATATAGAGGCTGAATAAAAGATCGTCCCAACTCAATGGTATAAGGTAAATACTCTTTGTAAAACTGGGGACTAAAATCAAACAACTCGGTGGTTGCCAATTGTACTTTGCCATTTATAAATTCGGCATCCTTACACAAAATAAAACGATAGGCTCCAACAATTTCTTTATCCTCCGGGTTCCAAACCAATAATTGCTGGTAAGGATGCGAACTTGTATCAAATTCATCAATATCAATAGATTTGCCGGTGCCACCACCCGCGTGCCTGAAAGTTACTTCACGCAAACGCCCTATCTCACGCATTACATTGGGTGAGTTATGATGTGTGATAATATAGATCTCGTTATTGCCATTGTTGGTTTTGCGAACATAACGCTCTTTGGTCAATTCACTCAACAATGCTTCTTTACTAACCTGTTCAATTATATATTCCATAAGCCTTTAGACAATTTGTCTTTATTTTTTTACTGTTTTTAGCCTTCAAATTTGCCTTGTTTACCTCAAAAAAATAAAATAAACAATTTAACATACAAATTTAGCACACTCTGAGCGTAAATATACAATTAAAACTTATTTTTTAATTATCTTTATTGCACTTAACCAAATGAACATCTTGGATTTTTACAAAAAATTAACCACTGTATTTTTATTGTGCCTGGTAAATACTTTTTTTAGTCAATCAAGTTATTATTTTACTTTTTCAAAATCTGATGAAGAATGCACAAAAGGAGCAGCAGGCTTGCAGATAGATACTATTAAAACCGGTGATATGTTAACCATTGATTGGAGCAACGGTGCAAGCAATGTGTTTTCGATAAAAGATCTTGATGCAGGAAATTATTCAGTACATGTGGTAATTAAAGCGCAACCCGATACAGTTCTTATCACAAAAAAAGACACAACTATTAATTTTAAAATTGAAAAAATTGATTGCCCGGTTGTTGTTTCTAATCATTTTACACCTAACGGAGATAATTATAATGATTACCTGCAAATTTATAACGTTGACAAGTATCCGAATTTTGAAATATTTATTTTTAATAAATGGGGGCAGCAGGTGCATCATCAAAAAGAAAAATATACACCTTGGGATGGTACATGGAATGGCATAAATGTACCTGACCAAACTTATTATTATGTTTTTTATTTTGACGGAGGTAACAAGAAAAAAGTATTAAAAGGTGATATAACCATATTGCGTTGAAAAAATTGTTATTATATTTTATCTTTTGTTTTTTAGTGTTGGGAATTAAAGCGCAGCAATTTCCTCAATACACGCAATTTGTTTTTAATAAGATAGGTTACAATCCAGCTGCATCCGGCACATCCATTAACGCGCCATACGAACTTATTTTTGGCGCGAGAACACAATGGTTTGGTTTTGCCAACAATCCAAAATCTGCATTTGTATCTTTTAATTATAATTTTGTTCCAAAGCGCGGTTATACAAAATGGCATAACGTTGGTATTTATGTAGACCAGGACCAGGCCGGAAATTTTGTACATAACGACATCTGGTTATCTTATACCTTTCATTTATTAATGACAAAAAAAACTATTATATCCTTTGGTTTATTTGCAGGTGTAAAACAATTTAAACTTACAAACCGCAATTTAGATGGTAACGATCCTGCGGTAGCCGGCAGTAGCGCGTCGTTGTGGGCCTACCCTGATCTTGTTCCCGGTATTCGTCTTACCAATAAAAAATTCTTTATGGATGTTTGCTTTCAGCAGGTATCCGTTTTTAAACAAGCCGGTTTGGGTGGAACAATTGGTTCGCCTTCCAAATTACTACCGCATTATAATTTTAGTGCCGGCAGAAAATTTAAAATAAATGATTTTGATAAAGTAATGGTTGCGGTTAATATTCATAGTTCTATTTTAAATCCTCCATCTGTTGAGTTAAACATTATTAATTATTATAATAAACGGTTTGCGCTTGGTGCCAGCATAAGAAGCAAAAATTTTGTAAGTGCAATTGTTCAGTTTAAGATGCTTCAAAATTTAAATGTTGGCCTTGCCTATGATCTTTCTATTAATAAAGTATTTCGCGGCTCGCCCAATACCGCAGAGATCATGATCAGCTTCTCACCTTTGTTTGGTGGAGAGATGATCGAAAAAGTAACGCACTATAATGTTTCTGACTGTACCTTTTAGTACAGGTATTTCAATTGTTGGCAAAGCCAATTCCTTATTACTTTAATCCACTTAAGAAACAAAAGCCGCCACATTTAAGTACTGTGTTTTATATTAAATGGCTTAGTTTTAATTTTACTTCGGGATCTAATATTGTTTTAAAGCGCGCAAAAACAAACACAAAAACTAACCTTTAAAAAAACAAGATTATGAGCTATTTAATGAATAACCAGCAAAATTTAAACGAAATTATTTTTGCTAACCGCAATAAAAGTTATGGTGCTTATGCTATTCGCTCTGCTTACGGAAGTACGATCTTTAAATCTTTATCTATAATGATATTTGGCTTTGGAACATTTATGATGACGGCTTATTATTTTAGTAATAGAAACAATACACCCGAGCAAAGCAATATTATACCACTTGATGCAGATACAATGGTAACTGTAATTGATCTTAAACCTGAAGAGATATTGGAAATAGAGCCGGCGCATAATGAGCCCGCTGCTGCATCAAATCCTAACACCACTTCAACTGAAATTACAAGTACAACAATAAGTGATACGGTAGCAGTAGATACACATTCTACTTTAAATACAGATGCCAACCCGCATGTTGCAGTTAATAACGGCACACCGGGAATTGGTCCTGAAACTATCAGTACTACTACGGGATCAGGTACTAATACAACTGCTTCAACTGACAAAGGGCCGCAAATCTTCGTTGATACTCAACCTGAATTTGAAGGTGGTTTAAATGCTTTAAGAAAATTTGTTGCAGACCGTATTCACTATCCTGCAATTGCACTTGAAGAAGGAAAGGGTGGTACTGTATACGTAAAATTTGTAGTAGATGAAAAAGGAAAAGTAAGCAACCTTACCTTACTTAATAATTTAGGTTATGGGCTAGATCAGGAAGCATTGCGTGTGGTAGCTCTTATACCCAACTTTATAAAACCTGCAATGGTTGGTGGCGAACCGGTAAAAGTGTATTACCAATTACCCATTAAATTTACCGTGGCAAAATAATTTGTGAGTTGATAATATGTGTAAAAGGCAGGGTCATATACTCTGCCTTTTTTTATTACTCAAAATTTTATTAAACTGATAATCAATTATTTAAATACATAATAGTCTTATGTATAATAGTATTATGTATCTTTATTGCAGTTTAATACTTACAACATTATGATATACTCATCCGAATTAATAAAAGGAACTCTTAAAACCATTGTTTTAAAATTATTGGCCGACAACAAAAAAATGTACGGTTACGAAATAACACAAAAGGTAAAAGAGTTAACACTTGATAAGATACAAATAACAGAAGGAGCTTTGTATCCAACACTACATGCATTAGAAGATGATGGTCTTGTAACTACCGAAACCGAATTTATTGGCAAGCGTGTAAGAAAATATTACTCGCTAAGCCCGAGCGGCAAATTAAAAACAAAAGAAAAAGTAAACGAGCTTGCTGATTTTATGAATACAATGAAATTTTTATTGGACATAAAACCAAAAAATGCTTAATGTATAAAATTACCGATACGCAAATTGATCTGATACTTAACGACATTAGTGCACGTGGCGTTGAGATGGAAAGCCTGCAGCAAAACCTGTTGGATCATATATGTTGTATCATCGAAAAAGATCTTGAAGAGAATGGAGACTTCGAGAGCTTCTATCAAAAAACCATAAAAACATTTTATAAAGATGCGTTATGGGAAATAGAAGAAGAGACCATCCAATTATTAACCTTTAAAAATTATTACACTATGAAAAAAATAATGATAGGAAGCGGAATATTTTCTGCTATAACAATGATCATTGGCATGCTGTTTAAAATAATGCATTGGCCGGGCACATCTTTAATTATTGTGCTGGGAATTTTTAGCTCAAGTCTAGTATTTCTGCCTTTGATGTTTACACTTAAGGTAAAAGAAAAACAAAGTACAAAAGAAAAAGTAGTACTTGCTCTGGCAACAGTTTTAGGAATTTTAATTAGCATTTCCATTTTGTTTAAGGTAATGCATTGGCCCGGCGCTAATATAATGGGAGGAACATTTCTGGCCGTCGCTACTTTTGTTTACATTCCTGTTTATTTTTTTACAGGCATACGTAATCCCGACCTCAAAGTAAATACAATTGTTACAACTGTTTTAATGGTAATGGGTTGTGGTTTATTATTTACACTGGTAAATACACGACCACAAATACAGGAAAAAGCAAACATAGTAGCTAATAGTAACTTACAGGAAAGCTATAAAAAAATTACCGGGCAAGCCGATCTTATTTCTGCCTCTTTATTAAAGGACACAACTTTACAGGCTAAAAAAGAAGTAGTAGAAATTATTCACAAATGCAATGTTGTTTGTGATAATATCGAACAAATAAAATTATTATTGATAAATAAAACCTGGGATGCTGATTTTAAAACTATTGATTATAATGCGTTTGGACGATTAGATAATTATGACATACCAACGCAGATCTTATTTAAACAAGATCAAACCACTGAACCTGCTTTGGTTTTGGTAAAAATGAAAGAAGATCTGAAATCGCTGATCAGCTTATCAGGAAAAGAAAAAAGTGATTCGGGCTTAATTGATCTGTCAGATAAAAAAGACCCCCTCACAAATACAACAACAAGTTGGGAGGTGGAAAATTTTTACCGCACCCCTTTAATTTGTGTATTAAGAAATTTAACCCAGTTACAATTAAATATTCGTTTTATTGAATTGAACTGTATGAAATAATTTTTTTGAAACACGATGGCAAGAAAACAAAGAAGCCCGGAATTACAAAAAAGACTTATTGAAAATGCCGGCGCCGAATTAAAATACAAAGAGCGCTCAAGGCAATTATATAATTATATATATCGTCGTAGCAGGTTCTTTAAGTTCACTTTGTACTTTCGTTTGGCAATTATTTTGTTTAATATTTTTATAATGCATTTTAATCACTTTATCATCACTTCGGTTGATACTGAATACGTTTCTGATTATGATGTTGACGAAACGCACTTTGGCAACAGAACCGACTCTAAGGATCACAAAAGTATTTATCTTACAACAACAGCAACTAATACTTACGTAATAGATCTTTTAAAATCAGAGCCGGACAAATTCAGAGAAGAAGATACCATACAGATATCTAAAAATATTTTTGGAAAAAAAACATATGTGAACAAACTGGGAAGTTCGCAGTTGAATATTTTGGTAGAGCTGGCCAGGTGTAATAATTACCTGATCTTTGTTACGGGTTTTACTTTGTTTTCGTTTATGCTTAAAGATGGGTACGACTTTTTTAGCAAAATATTTATGCGGGCAGTTCTTGCTTTTGATCTCATTGGTATTGTGATCTACATTTTTACTTAGAATAAATAAAAAAGCCGGAACTGTATTGTCCGGCTTTTTTTTAGATCCAGAATATTTTTATCCCAGCAATTGTTTTACCAATGCCGAAACCATTTTATTATCGGCTTTGCCGGCAAATGCCTTTGAGGCAGCACCCATTACTTTACCCATATCACCGGGTCCTGAAGCGCCAACAGATGCGATGATCTTTGTGAGTTCAGCTTTTACTTCTTCTTCACTCATTTGTTTTGGTAAATACTCTTCCATTACAGCTGCTTGTGCCAATTCAACTTCTTCAAGATCGGGTCTGTTTTGACTTTTATAAATATCTGCCGATTCTTTACGTTTTTTTACTTCTTTTTGTATGGCTTTGGTTGCAGATTCATCCGTTAAACCTTCGGGTGAAGTTTTTAATAACAATACTACTGATTTAATTGCGCGTAATGCCTCTAACCTTTTAGCATCCTTTGCAAGCATGGCTGTTTTTATTTCGCCGTTTATTTTTTCTTCAATATTCATAACCACAGTTTTAAATTGATGATACAAAAATAAAAAAAGCCACCCAATTGGATGGCTTTTCTTTTTAAAATTTTAAAAATTAATGGCTAACAGTGATCTTTCCTGTTTTTAAAGCCTGGTTGTTTGAACCGATAATACTGTAAATGTATAATCCATTAGTATATTCAGAAACATTCAATCTTAATTTGCCTTCGCTTAAGTTTTGTTTTTCAACTAATTTACCTGTTACATCATAAACAACAACTGTTTTTGCATCTGTATTTTCAGCAGCAAAATTTACATTAGTGTTTGATGGATTTGGGTAAACGCTGATATTGCTAGAATTGTTATTGTTAGCAGCAATACCTGTAACCAATGGTTTATGACGGTTAACAATTGTTTGAGTTGAAGTACCAACTAAAGGTGCTACGATAGTTGCAGTTGAAATACTGAATAAAGCTTCTTTAGTACCAACATCAAAATAATCCCAAACTTTTTGAGTAACCGAACCGGTACCTAATTGCACTGTAAAGTTAATTGTTTGAGTAGTAACAACACGAATAGCATTGTTATATGTTCCTGTAATTAATGCTAATGTACCTGTACCATCAGCAATAGTGCCGCTGTTACCTGTAAACGTACCTGTTTGTGATAATGCAGGGATGCTCACGCTTCCACCTGTAACAGAAGTACTTGTAGTATTTAAGCTCATAGGGTAAGCAGCTTTTACTGCAGATGCAGTATAAACAAATGATGCTGCAACAGCACCAATTGTAACGTTACCGCCCCAATAGTTAAGGCTGGCAGTGCTTGATTTATAAAATGATAAATTACTTGCAGCTGAACCTAACTGTACACCCGGAATTGGATAAGATGCATTTGCGTTTGCTGTAGCTGTATAGTTATTTACGATACTGCTATGTGTTGTAACAGATGTAAAATTCCATAATGCTGCAGCACCCGAAGCGCCCGCGCTAATACCTGTTGAATCACATTGGTAAGTTGAGTACATATCGCCTGCAACCGGTGAATGGTTAGCGTCTGTTAATGTTTGAGCGTTTAACGACAAACCCGCTAAAGCTGTAAGAAGTGATAAATAAATTTTTTTCATGTTTTTTAGGTTAAGTATTTCACCAAAAATATAAAAAAAAAGGTTTGTTTTTACTCTTTTATTCTAAATCTTCAAAAATCAACTTGTTTTAACATAATTAGCATTTTTGTTTAAAATAGCCCATCAATAAACAAAAAAAGCTACCCAAATTGGGTAGCTTTTTTTACAAAAATTTTAAAAATTAGTGAGCAACGGTAAACTTACCGCTTGCTAAAGTTTGTTTAGCGGTATTTTTAACTGTGTAAAAATAAATGCCGTTGGTCATTTCCAAAGTACTGAAATTTACTTTGTTGTTCTCAAATTTATACATCGAGATCATTTTTCCTGTTACATCATTTACCTCAACTGTATTTGCTTTGTCGCTTTCAGTAGATAAAGTAATTTGTGATGAAGCCGGATTAGGGAAAACCGATAAAGAGATCAACTCTGCTTTGTTTTCTTTTACACCAACAGTTTGATAATTATCTGCAACAGTTAATACTGTTTGTGAACTTGCTGTTAGTACCGGTGGAGCCGCCGCTGTAGATGTACTAATTGTAAATATAGGGTTTTTACTTTGCGGAACATAGTAATCGTAAATAACCTGGTTTAAAACACCGTTGGTAACACCAAACGCAGGTACTGCAAAATTAATTGTTTGAGAAGTTACAACACGGATAACATCAGTGAATGTTCTGGCAGGCAAAGTTAACGTTCCTGTTCCATCAGCGTTAACAAAAGTTGAACCGGTAAATGTTCCGTTATTGCTAAATGCACTTAAGGTACCACCAATTGCACTTGTTGTGGTTGTACCAATATTCATTGGGTATTTTGCATATACAGCAGGTGATGTATAAGTAATTGTAGCAGGCACTGTGCCTATTAAAATATTTCCACCATAATATTTAAGCTCTGTTGGGCTACCTAAATAATATGAGGTTTCGCCGGTATTTGCTGTAATAGCTACATTGGCAGGTGCATAAGTAGCGTTTGAAGAATTGCTTCCAACATAAGCTGTAACAGTAGTTGAAAGAGCTATTGATGAAAAGTTATACGTTGCGCCAGCACCCGCTGCACCCGGAGTAACCGTACCGGTACATGTATTAAGACTGTATGAATCGCCTGCGGCCGGTGCATGATTGGCTTGTGTTAATTGGGCATTTGCAACCAAGCCTGCTGCTGATAATAAAAGTGATAAATAAATTTTTTTCATGTCTATAGAATTAATTGTTTTACCAAAAATATTAAAAAAAACGAGACCTTTTGCAAAATTCTATTTTACTGCCTATTTATTTTAGCAATAAAGAACTATCTCCATAACTTAAAAACCTGAAATTGTTCTCAAGGGCATATTTATAAATATCCTTCCACGCATTTCCTACAATACAGCTTATCAGTAACAATAAAGTACTTTGCGGTTGATGAAAATTGGTAATGATCCCGTCTGCCAACCGCAATTGATAAGGCGGCGCCAGCAAGATACTTGTTTTACATACCAACCGTTGTAAGGAGTTATTCTCCATCCAGTTTAACAAAGCACCCAAACTTTCAATAACCGTTAGTTCTTTTTCAATCTCGTTGTAAGGCTCCCATTGACTCAACGCTAGATCACCTGTTGATATTTTTTTATTATAAAAAATTTTTACACCCAACCAGTACAACGATTCTATTGTACGCAGTGATGTTGTACCTACTGCAATTTTCTTTTTAGTACTGTTATTTAATAGTTCAGTGATGGTTTCTTTACTCACATCTATCCATTCGGCATGCATATCGTGCCCTTGTAATGTTGCTGCTTTTACAGGTTTAAAAGTACCGGCACCAACGTGTAAAGTAACGTATAGAGATTGAATGCTTTTTTGTTTTAATTTTTCGTAAACGGCGGTTGTAAAATGCAAGCCCGCTGTAGGAGCAGCTACCGAACCATTCTTTTCTGCATAAATAGTTTGGTATCTGGTTGCATCTAACTCTTCGCTCTTGCGTTTTAAATACGGTGGAATTGGCATTGCCCCTGTTCTTTCCAATACTTCAGCAAACGAAAGTTGCTGTGGCTGCCAGCTAAATTCTACTACAACATCTTCATTTCTTTTTTCGATCAACTTAACTTTTAACGAAATGTTTTCAAGGTCTAAAGTAAGATCTTCATCACGCCATTTTTTTAAATTTCCCACTAAACATTTCCATAAAACTTTTTGAGTACTCAACATCGCTTGCGTAATATCAAGATCTGGTTGAAAGGGTTCTAAGCAAAAAACTTCAATAGCTTGTTGTTTTAAATTCTGAAAATTTAAGCGGGCCTGAACTACACGTGTATTATTAAATATTAAAATACTTTCTGCTTCTAAAAATTCATCAATGTTCTTAAAAATATTTTCACTGATAGTTTTGTTTTTATAGATCAATAATTTTGAAGCATCCCTATTCTCTAAAGGATAATTGGCAATTTTTTCCTGCGGAAGATCGTAAGTGTAATCTGTAATTTGAATAGAAGAAGGATGCTGCGACATTTAAATAAGAATAAATTATTTTATGTTCATCAAACGCAATACCTTTTCAATATCCTCGGGTGTATCTACACAGTGGCTGTCAAACGTTGTTTCAACACATTTAATTTTATAGCCATGCTCTAACCAGCGTAACTGCTCTAACGATTCTGCAAGTTCTAAAGCAGATGGTTGAAGGCGCGTGATCTTTTCTAAAATATCGGTACGGTATGCATACATACCTACATGCCTGAAATAATTGTAATGCTTATGCCACTCTTTTTCATCTTTACCTTTTATGGCGGGAATAACACTGCGGCTAAAATAAAGCGCTTCGTTATGAGGGTTTAAAATTATTTTTACTTCGCCTTTATCAAACAACACATCATGATCATTACACTTTATCATTTGCGTGGCAATTTCGGTATCTGCTTTGCAGGCTTTTGCCAAAGAATCTATTTGTTCAGGATCTAAAAAAGGCTCATCGCCCTGTACATTTAAAACATGATCGAATTTTTCGCCATTTAATTGGTAGGCCTCAAAACACCTGTCGGTACCGCTTGGGTGCTCGGGCTTTGTGATCACTACTTTTGCGCCAAAGCTATTGCAATGCGCAGCAATACGTTCATCGTCGGTAGCAATAATAACAGCGTTTAACAGTTTGGCCTTTGCCGTTTGTTCATACACCCTTTGTATCATCGATTTTCCTTTTATCTCAACAAGAGGTTTGCCGGGAAATCTTGTAGAAGCATAACGCGCAGGAATTATTCCAATTATTGACATTTTTGGTTTTTTTAAATCAATTCCCAAAAATAACTAAAAACTATTAGCTATTTTTATTGTTTGTAAAGAGTGTGAACATTAAAGTTATCATATCCGTATTTTGTGCAGTGCTTTTGGGTCTCGCATTTCGAAACCCGGGAGAAACCACACCCGCCAAAGTGCTGCACCAAATGTATGATTCTATTAAAAATGTAAAGACCTTACGCACTAAGGTAGCTGCTTTAGAACGCATTGATAAAAAATTCTCTTCTGCCAACTCAGAATACCTCGTTCAAACCAGTCCAAGAAAAGTTTACTTTATTAACCGTTCTAAAAAATTAGAAATTCTTTATAACACCGAGCTTTACGGACGTAAAGCATTGGTAAAACCAAATGTTTTTCCTTACATGACCATTAGCCTGGATCCTACCGGCAACATTATGCGCAAGAACCAGCATTATTCTATTCACGAATTGGGTTATACATTTATTGGCAATTCTATTGCGCTCACTTTAAGTAAAGATAAAGATGGCTTAAATAATTTTACCTATCACGGTAAATCGCACAAAAATGGATATACCTGCTATTTGCTGGAATATGAAAATAAAAATTACGCTTACACAGATTATAAAGTGGCCGAAAAAGAAACGGCCAGCAGTGTGGCAGCTAAATTATGTGTAAATGATTATTTATTGCGCGATAAGAACGACCTTTTAAATGACTTTGGTTATTTAAGAAAAGGCAGGATCTTAAAAGTGCCAACCTTATATTGTAAAAAAGCTGTTTTATTTATTGATGAAAAATTATTGCTTCCGGTGGCAATAAGTTTGTATGATGATACCGGCCTTTTTGAAAGCTACGAGTATTCATCGGTAGAAATAAATAAACCTTTTAAAGATTCGGATTTTAACCGTGATAATAAAAATTACGGATTTTAATTTTTACAATTCTTTCATCAGCACTTTGTAAAGTGCTATCATTCCTTCCACATCTTTTTTATGCACCTTTTCATCCGGCGTATGCACATTTTCTTCTGCAGCGCCAACAAAACACCAATCCCATGGGTAAGCAGCCATTTGCAATTCTTTCGCGTCACTTCCACCACTTCCTTCAACCTCTAACTGAAACGCACATTTGTTTTTTGTAGCAATTGAAATAATTTTATTGATATAACTTCTGCGCGGCACCAAACTATCACGCATGCTAATTACCGGGCCTTTGGCATAATGCACGCCATCTGAGATCCATGAAATATCAGAGATCAATGCTTGTGAAATTTTATATTTATCTGCTAAGTATTTTTGAAGGTAGCTAACGCTGCCGCCGCCATGTTCTTCGTAAGTACTAAATACAATGG
The DNA here is from genome assembly GCA_044229885.1 of Bacteroidia bacterium. Lineage (GTDB taxonomy): Bacteria > Bacteroidota > Bacteroidia > B-17B0 > Aurantibacillaceae > Aurantibacillus. The sequence goes on from JBGASD010000002.1 coordinate 363,719, forward strand.
CACCATCTTTTAAAGTTTCGGCAACCCGCAAAGCGTTATACACGCCCAAGCGGTTATCCATATAACAGCATTGAATGTAATTTTTATCTTCGCGCCAGTTAGGCTTAAAAGTTAACTCAGTACCTGTTTCAAAATCTCTTTTTCCTTTGTAAGAAAGGCTACGCATACCGGTTCTTTTATCATCTTCTACCTTTAATTCTACTTCCTGCATGCCTTTGCTATCAGAACCTAAAAGCTTAAACCCATTAGCGGTAACAGGGCCGCCAATTTTAACCAGTTGTTTACCGTAACGCACAGTAAAGCCAATGCTATCCATGTGTGCAAAAATAGCAGTGCGGGGCTTTCCAAAAATTAAAATAATATTTTCCTGAAAACCATCGCCGTGAATTACTTTTGGTTTATGCTTCCAGTTTTTTGAATGTTCTTTAATATAATTTAAAACAAACATTTTCATGCCGCCTTCGTTACCGCTTGGCGCATGCATGTGACACATTTCTTTAAGGACATTATATTCAGAAGTGCTGGTGTTCTTTTTCATATCAAAGTGTTTTAAGGTACGTTAATTTTGCGGTGTAAAGTTCGGTAAAATCTTTTTCCAATCTCTCTGAATTTTGTTTTTTTATTTGAAAAATGATCGCATTATTAGTTTCATAAGTATGTGAAAGTATCTTTGCGTCGTTCTCTTTCAAAATTCGCATCACCAAGTTAATACTTTCTTCATTAAAATCAATTTTATATTCAAATAAAATAAACCGTTCATATACTTCAGAAGCGGCAATTACCTCTGCAGCTGCAGTTTTGTAAGCGCTTATAAGCCCCCCAACGCCTAAGAGTGTGCCGCCAAAATAGCGCACCACTACTATTAAAATATTTGTAAGATCTTTTGCCTGGATCTGCCCTAAAATAGGTTTACCGGCTGAGTTTGCGGGCTCTCCATCATCATTTGCCCTAAAGGCTGCTTTATCTGCCCCCAGGCGCCAGGCATAACAATGGTGATTAGCAGTAGGATGCAGTTTTTTTAATTGCAGCAGGCTTTCTTTTATTTCTGCCTCGCTTGTTACCGGAAAAATAAAGGCCAGAAATTTTGAGCCTTTTTCTTTAAAAAGGATTTCCTGTTTTGTTCTTACAGTTAAATATGAATCTGAAAAAAGCATTAAAAAGAGATCAGTAAAATTGAAATAATGGCCAAAGCAATACCTGCAAGGTTTAGCGGCGATAACTTTTCTTTAAATACCAGCCAGCCCAAAAATGCAGAAAGCGCTACATTAGAAAGGTTAAGCACCGGGAATAATTGTGCACTCTGAAGCACATTTACCTCTAAAGATTTAAAAATAAAAAAGATGCTAAAGTAATTAGGGATACCCAATACCAAACCGCCTATTATATTTTTTGGTGCCAATACTTCTTTTAAGGTTAAAGATCCTTTTATAATTACTGAATACAACAATATAAGAATGCCCACCACAAATGCAGATAAAAAAGTACAGATGCTGAATAAAGCACTTTCGATATTGTTTTTTATATAAAACGCGTTGGCAGCATTAATGGCAATATCAATTAAACCACTGCCAACAAATACCAAAACGGGCAACCATATTAAAGTAGTATTAACATTATCTTTTTTAGGTGAACGGGTAGAAAGATATACTGCCACCATGGCCAAAACAATACCTGTTACCTTTACTACAGACAATTGCTGGCCTAAAAAAATAAGTGAATAAAGTACCGGCATAATAACACTCATTTTATTGGCTACAGATGCCGCCGAAATACTTATTTTTTGCGCAGTAAGCGCGATAAGATAAAATATAGAAATAAATAATACGCCTAAAGGCAGGCAAATAAAGATCCAGTCTAACTGAATAATACTGTTTATGCTATTGTCCGAATTTAAGAAAAGAATACCTGTTACTGCCGCGGTAATGTAGTTTACAACAATTGCTACCAGTGAGTTTACCCCGTATTTTTGAAATGCTTTAAATACCAGTAAAAGCAGTACGCTAATGATAATTGTTAAGAGTATATAAAGCATTTGTACCTTGACTGTAAATTTATACCTATTGTAGCTAATTGTAAAATTTATTTTTATATTTTTGATGTATGAACAAATACCTTATACTCTTTTTATTTTCATCGCTTTTTTTATCTAAAGATCTTATTTCACAGGATATCTATTATAAAAACGTGCCTGATTCTATATTGATCAATTTTAAAGACACTGCCAATAAAATAATTGTGGCCAATGCCGACTCATCCTTAAATTTTAAAAACAAGTTTGCTTATGCATTGAGTTTTTTTCCTAAGATCGAATTTCAAAACATTAAGATCAAATTCAGACCTTCAAGAAAACCGGTAAAAATAAAACCCACTTTTGGCTCTATTTTTAAAGCACCCAAACAACGTACTTATAAAATATGGTACAGTAATTTAAGCGAAACAACTTTGGATAGTGTATTGCTTAAAAACTTATCGCTCAATTCTCAAATAGGTCTTATTGCCATACAGGTAAGTCGTATTGAAGATTTCAGGACCGGCGGCTTTTTTGATTTTATTTCATGGCATTTTAAACAACTTTCTACCAAAGCAAGAAACAAGATCAATTACGACGATGAACTTCGCGCTATTGAAGCCGGTTTAGGTTACCAGCTTTTATCTTTAAGCAGAGAGAGTGAAGAAAAACTTAAAATTGAAAAATGGAAAAGCGTAAAAGGCTATTCTAATTATATAAAACAAAATAAGAACCGCTCAATGAGCGCCGAGATCATTGCCAACTTTGTGAACGACCAGCCTATTTACCACTCACAGCAATATAAATAGATGGGCGGTGCATAAAAGAATTATAAAATATTTTTTTATCTGCATTCTTGTTTTTGTTTGCGCAAATACAAAAGCACAATTAGCAGCAGTTGATTCTTTACACAAAAAATTAAATTCTAACATTCACGATACATTAAAAGTGAGCGCGCTTTTACACCTTTCGCACGCTTACTTTGGTGTACAGGTTGATTCTGTACGTAAGTATGCACAGTTAAGTCTCGATCTTTCTAAAAAAATAAATTACCGCTATGGTACCTTAAAAGCATTAGATTTTTTAGCGCAATATTTTTGGAGCACCGGCAATTTTGAAAATGCCTTACAAAATTTAAAAGATAAATTAGTTGTACTCGAAAAATACAATAATAAAAACGAAATGGCCCTTACCCTTGGTAACATTGGCCTTATCTACAATAACCAAAGCGAATTTGAAAAAGCATTAGAATATTATTTTAAAGCTTTAAAAATTGAAGAATCAATTAATAATACTGCCGGTATTGCCCGTAATTTAGGAAACATAGGCAATGTGTATTTATTGAAACACGAAGAGGATAAAGCCCTTGCCAATTTTAATAAAGCCTATGCATTGGCTAAAACAACAAATGATCTGCAACTACAGGTAACCAATTTAAATAATATTGGTGCTTTGCATTACGAGCGTTACGAATTTCAAAAAAGTTTAGACTGTTATACACGCTCGTTGGCCTTATTAGAAAACACCGGCGAAAAAGCAGTTGCAGGTACAACCTACATGAACATTGGCAATATTTATCTTTACATGGGCGATTCGCTTAAAAAAGCAAACGACCGCACGCAATCCAATCAATATTATTCAAAGGCATTACAATATTTTAACCAGGCATTAAAATTGGCCAAAGAATCGGGAGATATTAATGTATTGGCCAACTCATTAGGTTATTTGGGCGATCTGTACATGTCTTTAAATCTTTATCCAAAAGCAGAAGGAAATTTAAAACAATCGTTGGCTTATGCAGAGCAAACGGGCGATCTCAGCCTTATAAAACTACAGCACGAAACCTTAAGTAAATTTTATAACGAAATAAAAAAATATGATCTTTCATTGCTGCATTACAAAGCATTTATTGCTGCGCGTGATAGCATTTTTAATGAAGAGAATACCAAAAATGCTGTAAGACTTGAAATGAATTTTGAGTTTGAGAAAAAAGCGGCGGCCACAAAATTGGAACAAGAAAAAAAAGAAGCCATTGCTGCTACAGAAAGGAAGCGCCAAAGTATTTTGATCTGGGCGGTTAGCGGTATCTTACTTTTAGTATTTGGCTTTGCTATTTTTGTTTATCGCAGTTTTTTACAAAAACAAAAAGCCAATAAAGAGATAGTACAACAAAAAGCAGTGATAGAGGAAAAACAAAAAGAGATCCTCGACTCTATTCACTACGCCAAACGTATACAACAAGCACTTTTACCATCTGAGAAATACATTAAACGGAGTATTGATAAGCTTTCAAAAAAAGTATAACTTACAGTATATGAACAAATTTTTAAAGTATTCAGTTTCGCTATTATGCATTTTGTTTTATTCATTACATGCACAAGAACAAACTGTACAATTCAAAAAATCATTAGATTCTCTTGAGACTATTTTAAAAACCGCTCCACAGGATACTACCCGCGTTAAATTATTGTTACGCATTGCCAACCGTAATAAAAATATTGATCCCGATAAAATTATGCGCTATTCAAAAGAGGCTTTAGCACTTTCGCAAAAACTTAAATTTGTAAGCGGCATTTTTAGGAGCTTTGAAGTCATGTCGCACGGTATTCGTGCTGTAGGACTTCAAAAAGAATTTTTAACTGATCTTGACAGATGGGAAAAAATAAGCGATTCTATCGGCGACCAACGCCAAAAAGCCAGAAGTTATAACCTGAGAGCTTCCATGCTTATGGACCTTGGCAATTATTCAAGATCGGTTGAGTATTATTTTAAGGCACTTACTATCGACGAAAAATTGAACGATAAACATTCTATTGCATCCGATTACGGCAATCTTGCCTTAGTTTATGAATCTATGAAAAAATACCCACTGGCCTTGGATTATGTAAACAAAGCCATGCTTATTGATAAAGAGATTGGCGATATGAAAGGCTACATGAATGGTATGGGTAATTTAAGCAATATTTATTCCTATATGGGTGATAATAAAAAAGCATTAGCCTATGCCTTTGATTTTTTAAAAATGGCTGAAGCTGAACACAACAAAACGCTTATTGCCGGTGGTCTTTGCAATGTTGGCAGTCTTTACGATGAAATAGGCGAAAGTGATAAAGCTTTGGAATATTATCAAAAAGCATTAGCCATGGGCGAAGAAATTGATAACGATGAGCTTTTTATTGCAACAGGCATTAACGTTGGTAATTTATATTATGATAAAGGACAATTTGATAAATCGATAAGCATTTTAAACCCTGTTGTAAAAAAAGTAGAAGCATCGGACTTAAAATTTGCGATGGGTGAATGTTACCATATTCTTGCAGCTGATTATAAAGGAAAAAAAGATTTTGCAATGGCTTATGAATATCTTGAAAAATATTACGCAGTAAAAGACACCTTGCTTAATGCAGAAAACTCGCGGCAGGTAAATGAAATGAGTGCCCGCTACGAAAAAGATAAGCAGGAATTAAAGATCAGTGCGCTTGAAAAAGAAAAAACACTTTCGAGCCAGGTGATCGAAAAACAAAATAATTTTAAAAATGTATTGATAATAGTAGTTGTTCTTATTATTGTTCTTGCCATTGTATTATTCAGGGCATTTATGAATAAACAAAAAGCCAACAAACTTTTAGAATCAAGCAACGCTGAGATCCAGCATCAAAAAGACATTATTGAAGAAAAAAATAAAAGCATTACCGATAGTATTTATTACGCCAAACGCATTCAAACCACTTTACTGCCTTCCGAAAAATACATTAGCAAGAGCATGGAAAAACTCAATAAAAAAGAGTAAACATTTTCTGCTCCAAATTGTTCTATTAAAAAGATCGTTTATGATAAAACAAATTTTACTATTTAGTTTTCTAGTGGCTTCCTGCTTCTCATACTCCCAAGCCATGCAAGGCCCGGATAATGTTTTTATTGGTACCATTAAAAAAGACGGCACTGTTTTAGATGAAGCCAATAAAATAATTGGCAAATTTAAAAGTGATGGAACTGTACTTGGAAAAAATTCTATCATTATTGGTTTTGTGGCTAACGATGGACATATAGAAAACGAAGCGCATAAAACAGTGGGCACTTATAAAAGTATAGACGGCACCGTTTACGATGCCGAAAATAAACAGGTAGGCATTATCACACCCGATGGCATTGTAAAAAATCAAAACGGAGAGATCATTGGCTATGCCAAAGAGATCTTAGGGAGGTGGGCTGCCGCTTATTTTTTCTTTTTGTTTTAATTCAAATTCTTTTAATATTTCTTTTTGTCACTTTTGGCGCGCAAAAGTAACCAAAACGCTTTCGATCTTTTGAAGGAGATTTTTTCTTTCGCGACGTAGATACAGCGAAAGAAAAACCGTTGCCTCGCTAAGCACTTTTCTATATGCCTAATCAACTTAAGGCCTAGCTTAGCTCGCTACTATCTCTGCAAAAGATCGAAAATGCATTGCTCGTTCAGCTAACTGCAGAATTAAATACGCAATCTCATACGCGTGAGTACGCTTAGTGAGTTGGCCTCAAACAAATTCCGTACGATTTGAGTTTTAATTTTTTACATTGGCAAATTTTAAATGCATAAATCAATAATACTATTTAACCAAATAGTTGCATTTAAAATTATTCGAGCCTACGCTGTTTGAGCGAAGAATGAGCGAGTTCGTAGGCGACACAAAAAATTAAAACTACAAATAAAGGAATGTGTTTGAAGCCTTGATTTTTTTGGTTACTTTTTTGATCAAGCAAAAAAGTGACGCCAAGAATTAAAAAAACAAAAATCCCTCTTAAAATAAGAGGGATTTTAAATTAGTGAAATAAAAAATTTTGATAATTAGTGTAGTTAGTGGCAATAACTAACGTAAGTAAAGCATTTCACGATACTTAGGTAATGGCCATGTAGCATCATCTACAATGTTCTCTAACTTATCTACATTGTAACGAATAGTATCAAAAAATGGTTTTACTTTATCGCAATACGCGTTTGCTTGTTTTTTTGCCGAATCTAAATTGTTTGCACTCTTACGTGCTTCAGTCATATCATCTGCCGCTTTTTTAATAATAGCAACATGCTCACTGATCTCTTTTATCAATTCAATTTGTGTATCGGCTGCTTTTTTAAATTCTGCCGCGCCTAAAATTTCTTTTAAGCCTTTTGCATTTTCAATTAACCCACGTTGGTAATTTAAAGCTGCAGGAATAATTTGGTTATTCACCATATCAGCCATGATACGGGATTCAATTTGAATTTTTTTGGTGTACGTTTCTAAAGCAATTTCGTAACGCGCTTCCTGCTCGCGGTGATTTAAAATGCCCATGGTCTCATACATATGCAATGTTTTTTTAGAGATCATTGCTTCTAAAGCACCCGGTGTTGTAGGAATATTATTTAAGCCACGTTTTTTCGCTTCTGCTTTCCATTCATCACCATAACCGTTTCCTTCGAAACGAATTTTTTTGCTAGCAATAATGTATTTTTTTAATACCTGGAAGATAGCTTCATCCTTCTCAATTTTTTTATCGATCAAAGTATCTACTTCTTTTTTAAATGCTATTAATTGTTCTGCAACAATGGCATTTAATACGGTCATTGGTCCGCCACAGTTTGCACTTGAGCCTACCGCGCGGAACTCAAATTTATTTCCGGTAAAAGCAAAAGGTGAAGTACGGTTACGATCTGTGTTATCTAATAAGATATCAGGAATTTTACCAATGTTTAATTTTAATTTTGTTTTTTCTTCCGGACTCATTTTTCCACCGTGCACCGATTTTTCTAATTCATCTAACACGCTTGATAATTGTCCTCCTAAGAAAACAGACATGATAGCCGGCGGCGCTTCGTTAGCCCCTAAACGGTGATCGTTGTTGGCAGATGCAATTGAAGCACGAAGTAGATCCGCATGCTCATGCACAGCCATTACTGTATTAATAAAGAACGTTAAGAATTGTAAATTTGTTTTTGGCGTTTTGCCCGGTGATAATAAATTTTTTCCGGTGTTGGTGGCTAAGCTCCAGTTGTTGTGCTTACCGCTACCGTTAACACCCGCGTAAGGTTTTTCGTGTAACAATACACGGAAGTTATGACGGATGGCCACTTTCTCCATCACATCCATTAATAATAAATTATGATCTACCGCTAAATTTGTTTCTTCAAAAACAGGCGCGCACTCAAACTGTGCAGGCGCTACCTCGTTATGACGCGTACGAACAGGAATGCCTAATAAGTGCGACTCGTATTCAAAATCGCGCATGTAAGCTGCAACACGCTCAGGGATAGAACCCCAGTAATGATCTTCTAACTGTTGGCCCTTTGCCGGAGCATGACCAAATAAAGTACGACCGGTTTGCTGAAGATCGTAACGGATATTATATAAAGCAGAATCAATTAAAAAATACTCTTGCTCCCAACCCAATGTAGCAATGGTTTTGGTAACGTTCTTATCAAAGTACTGGCAAACATCAGTAGCTGCTTTATCAATAGCGTGTAACGATTTTAATAAAGGCGTTTTAAAATCCAACGACTCACCTGTATAAGAAATAAAGATGGTTGGAATACATAACGTTTGTCCCCAGATAAAGGCCGGAGAAGTTGGATCCCATGCCGTATAACCACGCGCCTCAAATGTATTACGAATACCGCCGTTCGGAAACGAAGAAGCATCAGGTTCTTGCTGCACTAAAGCATTACCGCTAAAACGCTCAATAGCGCGGCCGCCTTCAATAGGTTCAAAAAAACCATCGTGTTTTTCGGCGGTTGCGCCGCTTAAAGGTTGAAACCAGTGTGTAAAATGTGTTACGCCTTTGCTTTGCGCCCAGGCTTTCATGCAGGCAGCAACTTGATCGGCCATTTTACGCTCAACAATTGTACCCTGGTTCATAGAGTTTTGAATGCTTACAAAAGCCTCTTCAGAAAGGTATTCGCGCATGGCATCCAGGCCAAACACATCGGTACCATAGTACTCAGAAACTTTTTTGTCTGATTTTTCCAAGGCCACCGGAACGCGGTTTACAACGTCCTGCATGGCTAAAATTCGTCTTGTGGTCATTTTTATAGGGGGTTAAATAGGTTTTTTAGCAAAATTTTTACAAATGTAGTCAAAAAACAGGGGGTCGGCACAAAAAATATCAACTTTTTTGGAAATTGTTGTTAAAAAAGAGGGGGGGCTATAGATTTATGACGGATGATTTAAGATTTATGACTGAATTTGGCTAAAACTGGTTTTTATTATTACTCGGAACAAGGCTAATAAATGTAATTAAATCGGGAAAAAATTTGACGCTCTCTGACGCTTTAGGTACGGCTTTACTATGGCTTAAGTATGGAGTAAGTATGGAGAACGTATTTTGTTAAAAAACAGAAGAAATGCTATTAATGAAAGTAAATAAACATTTATAAAAGCAAAGAAACAATTATAACATTGGATGAACATGAATTGAATATGAAAAGCAAAAAGATGAAGCGATTATAGTATTTTTGTTATAAGGCTAGACAAAAAATAAAACTATTTTAGATCAATAAGATAGCGCAGGAATCATGAAAAAAATAACCAAACTTTGCATACTCATCTTGCTTATAGGTTTTGACTCCTGCAATTCTTACAATTACGAAGAGGAGCTATCTAAAGTAATTAAGGAGGCAAACCTGGCCCGTAAAAACAAGTTTAAAAACATACGAAGTAATAGTGATAAATTATTTTTTTGCCTTTATGACGTTTATGAAGACTGCACCTCTGTTGTTTGGGATCCGAAAAAAATTCTTTGGAAAGACTCTACAACCAATGTAGATAAAATAACCAAATTCGATAATCTTTTTGAAAATATTAAAGACAATGGCTATTGTTTTCCAGGAAGCCGTCACTACTCAATTGCTTTTTATAAGAATAAAGTTGAAATAGATCAATATTTTGTAGACACCTCGAATATAAAAGGAAAAGCAATGTTCTTCGACGGTGGTTATCAGACTTCGTATTACATTGACCTAAAGGATTGGAATTCTATAATACGTAACAAATAACAATTTTTAAGCCAACATTGACAAAATGAAAAAAAAACATTCATATCTATCTATTGGCTTTTGTAATTATACTATTTTCTTGTAAGCCAGAAGCTTTGAAAATGAAAACTTCGTTTGATATCCTAGACATTAGTTTTAACAGAGGCACTAGTGGAATTACTTCAGTTTTTATTGACAGTACGAAAATAATTAGAGTTCATATTAAAGATTATGACAAACAAAATTCATATTACCAAGATACTTTAAAAGATGGCGACATTATAAAACTTAATCGACTTTCTAATAAAGCGCTTACCAATAAATTTGATACACTTGTTGGTGGACCATCCTGTTTTAGTTTTCCCTTTTATTTAATTATAACTAATAAAAATACTACGATGAAAACATTGGTATACCAGGATATAGATTATTCTTTTAAACCCCTTGACTCTTTAACCAACACTATTATTTTATTGACGAAAACAATTAAACGATATCCACTTGACACAAACTTTGTTTTTAATAGTCTTAAAAAAGTTCTTGGGCCTCCGCCTCCAATATACGGGATGGAAAAATTTGTTCCTCCTGTGATTAAAGAAAATTAAAAAATAACTTTTGCAAATAGCGAAAGACTAACAGACAATTAAAAGATATGGCCTTAGATAAAATTTCAATAAAACGTATTTTAAAAACTTTCTTAATATTTGTCATCCCATTTATTATCTTTTGTGTATTTATTGATCGAAAAGGTAGCGAAGCACATAAAACCTTTTTTGATAATTTCGATTTGACTTTTGGCGGATTAATAATTCAAAAGACCGATCTCAATAATCATGATCAAGCTAAAATCATTATTAAAGTGACCCACTCAAATAAGAAAGAGTATACGACAAAAAACCAATACATAAGCGATTACTGTATTTTGCGGAACGACACTGCTTATATGAACATAGATTTTTCGTGTTGTATGCAGGTGGGAGATTCTATACAAATAGGCCCTGGAGAAAAAATAATTATTAAATCCAGTAACGACACAATACTAAATCCCGGTTTGGATATAAATAATTGTCACGGCCAGAAACGGCAAAAAAGCAATTAAAACCCTTTCGCGTGGATTTGTAACACGTACGAATAAACTTGTCTTCTCAAAAATCCTCCTTACCTTTATTACACAAACGGGTAATGAAAAACACTTACTACATCTTTTTTCTTTTCCTCCTCTCTTGTGGTCCAAGAACAGGAATACATCATGATGAAAAAGAAGAAGAAAATGCTCCATCCAAAAAACCTGTTCTTTGCGGAAATGCTTTAGAAGATAACAATAGCATTGGAAGCAAACTCTTTAAAATTAATTGTGCTGTTTGCCACGCTACACATACCGATCAAAAATTAACCGGCCCCGGTTTAAAAGGCATGGCAGATCGTTTACCAAAACCTGCGTACCAATGGTTTTTAAAATATACTTTAAATAATGAAAAAGTATTTAAAACCGGCGATGCTTATGCCGCAAAACTAAAAGCAGAATACGGCGGCGCAGAAATGACCATTTTTGAAGGGCAGCTGGAAGAAGCAGATGTAATGGAGATATACAAATACATTACAGGGGCTGCTCCGGTAATTCAAACAGAGCAAGAATTGCCATAAATTACTGAAATTCTTAAGGCGTCTTTTTTACCACTCTCCTGTAATGATAGTGTTTTCTGCTTGCGTCTGAGATCTTAACATTTTTTTGAGAACGCGAAATTTTTACGTACAGTAAAAATAAAGTAAAGAATAAAACAGCGGTTAAATAAAACACATACATATTATTTTTTATAATACCGCTTTCTGAATACAGGTTGTTTGCTGTTGACGAAAGACTTAATAAAATAATGCCGCTTAGCGCAATTGTTCTTTTTGAGATAACTTTTATAGTTTTTGTTGGTTCCATGATAATTAATTTTTAGTTTATTTATTTTATTACATATACGGTGCCAAAAGCGGCAGCGGATCTTTTTTAACCATTTTTATAAAATCTGCCCCGGCCTATTCCACACAAAAAAACATCCGTACATTTACTTTAAATTATTTTTATGGAACACAGCGAAAAAATAAAGGCCTGTTACCAAGCAGCAAAAAATTATCCTGATCTTGCCAAACGCTTAAGCGAAATTGGTGTAGAGTCTTACACCGTTGATACAGCCAGCGGAACTATTCTTTACCGTTTTAACCAGGGGCAAACCGTTTTGCACCCAGGTAATATTTCTTCAAGAACAATAGCCGAAAATTTTAACGAACAAAAAACAATTGAAGCCATACGCAATAACCAACAGGGCAACACTACCTACCTCGAATTTATGACCGGTATAGCTGAAGCAGGTGTCCGATTTTACGAAGCAACGTTAAACGGATCTAATAAAAGAGTGACTTATATTGGTATTGGAGGTTTTTACGAAGAAAAAATTCCTTAAAATTATTTTGTTTTTAAAAGTATATGCCTTACGTCTACCGTTTCGCCTTTACGCGCAACGAGTTGTATAAAATGATACCCAAATTCGGTTTTAAATACTTCTGAGATCTCGCCGGGATTATTTAAACCAAAAGCTACTTTTTCAAACTCCATTACAAATTTACCTTTAGCCAGATTTTTATAAATGCCGCCTTTTGCAGCTGAGCCGGGATCTTCGCTGTAAAGAATGGCCATGGTTTCCATACTCTCACCATTCATTACGCGTTGGCGGTAACTTTCTATTAATGTTCTCGCTTCTTCTTCAGAATGTTTTGCTAAAGTATCAGCAGCGTTTTGTGCACAAAGCCCCAGCGGTAAAAAAAATAAGAAAAATAAATACTTCATATGCAATATAAAGTAAATGAAAAATTAGCTGTGAGCATAAGCTATTATCAATTAATATTGGCTAATATCAAAAGCTATACACAATTTTTTTTCCAGCATTACGTTATTACTAAAATCGCAAACAAGCCATGAAAAAATTAAGCGTATTATTTATTGCAGTAATTACTTTTAGTTTTCAAACAAACACATTTGCACAACAACATAAATTTGAAGTTGGTGCAGAAGGAGGCGCGGGTATTACCACAATGTGGGGAAACCAATTGGTAACACAATACAATGACCCAACATTGGGTTTTGCTTACGGAGCAAGTTTTCAATATAATTTCGTGAAAATTTTCTCTATCAGAACAGGTGTTTCTTATGAGCGCAAAGGGTGTGTTGCTAAAGGAACTTATCTTGGTGTTACGGGTGATAACCTTGGAGAGTTTACCACGCATTCTGATTTTAATTATCTCACACTTCCTGTTCTTTTACGCGCCAGCTTTGGAAAAAAAATAAAATACTTTTTTAATGCCGGGCCTTACGCCGCCTATTTAATTAAACAAATTACCAGAACAGAAGCGACACAGTTACCAAGCAGAACTTATGAGCAAACTCCTTATTTTAAACCCCGCGACTTTGGATTAACGGCGGGAGCTGGCATTTGCATTCCCTTCAAAACTTCATTGGCTTTATCTTTTGAGTTAAGAAACAATTTAGGCTTATACAATATTAGTCACTGGCCGGTATATGGCAATGGCACTTTAAATACAAATTCTACCAATTTGTTAGTTGGCCTTGCCTATAAATTTGGAACACGCGCCGAAGCCGGCAAATAAATAATACACCATAAAACCTTTAAAACACTAAAATCGATCTTACTATAATCATTCCTTAAAAAAAGAATGCTCAAAAGAATTTCCAATTATTTTTCTTCGCCTAAAAAATTAGCAATTACAAATGCTATTTTACTTGGAGCTGTAATTATTTACAATTCAATTTTCCAGGTATTTTGCCAACCAACGCTTTGGGCCGCCATTGTTTTAATAATTTGCTTTGCAAACATAATTATCTACCCGTTTTTTAAAGATTCTAAATTTGCATACTTAACAGGCCTCGTTAATGGATTTTCGATTGGTGTTTTTATATATTGTATTATTTTCCTTGGCAGTTTCAGCTATTTAGGATTTCTACTTATTTTCTTCTTTGGCATTGGCTTGTTTGCCTATGTGCCTCATATTATGATCCTTCAATTAATCAGCGCCAGTCTGATCTTTCAAAAAAATAATTTAGTCCGTATTAGCTTTTTACTTGGCATGGGTTTATTTATCTCCATCGTTTTCTTTTTTAATACACAATACAAAAAGGCCCTGGTAGATATTGATAATTTTAAAAAAAGTGGTTACACAAAACTTGAGCAAAGTTTTATGACAGAAAAGATAGTAGGCATGTATTTTAAATACCATACTGAAATTTGTATTTACGATGGGTGGCGTCCACCCCTTCACGACCCTGCTTTAATAATTGGCCAATGGTTTAATGGCAAAGAAGATCCTTTAACCGATAATACTAACGACCGTTATGATTTATCGAGAAGAATTGAGTTATACCAAAAATTCTTCCCCAACGAAAGCGTTAAAGTAAGTTGCAGCTGTGCGGCACAATATAGTGGCGATTATCATAGCGACAGACTTTTTAGAGATCTTAAATAATAATTTGATTTGCCTTCTTAAAAAAGCTTTGTACCTTTATTTAAAGCTATTTTATGAAAACAACTCCAACATTATATGAATGGGCCGGCGATATAAGCACCTTTGAAAAACTATTTTCTGCATTTTATGCTAAAGTTTTAAAAGATGCTGTTTTGGGTGAAGTGTTTAAGAACATGTCGCCCGAGCATGTTACACATGTTTCGCATTTTGTGGCCGAAGTTTTTGGAGGCGGCGATTTTTACACAAAAGATGGTGGCAGCCATGCACGCATGATAGGCCAACACATTGGTAAAATGCTGAACGAAGAAAAAAGGCAACGCTGGGTAAAATTATTATTAGAAACAGCAGATGAAATTGGCTTAAAAAGCGATCCTGAATTTCGTTCAGCATTTGTAGGTTATATTGAATGGGGCACACGCCTTGCTGTAATAAACTCTAACTTAAAAGAAAATCCCTTAAACGAATCGGAACCCATGCCAAAATGGGGTTGGGGTGAAACCGGCGGGCCTTATATTCCAAATTAAAACAACGCGTTAATTTTAGTTTATTAAAAGTGTTTTGTATTTTTAAACATGGAACTTTTTGAGAACTTACCGGAAGGCTATGCAAGCAAATACGGCAAAGAGCATGCCGTTATTATAAGCTTTCATTACCCGCACGATAACCTGGATGTTTTGCATGAACTGGAGATACGCTTAATGAAAGTGATAGCCGATAATAAAGTGGGCGATTACGACGGACACGAAGTAGCCATGGATGATACCGATGCCACCTTGTTTATGTATGGCCCCAACGCCGAAGCTTTATTTAAAGCCGTTAAGCCTTTACTGGAACAAACCTCTTTTATGAAAGGCGCCATTGCTAATTTAATATTTGGGCCGGCCGGCACCAAAGCACCCATGATAGAAGTGGAAATAGAATAATGGCGCTAACACTCGAATCCATAAACCAAAACGAAGACAAAACAAAAGAAATTTTTGCTTCAGATGATTGCCAGGCCTTACTAAACATGTGGGAAGAGTTTTATCCGAACATTGGTTTTAATTTGCCCTGGGTGGGATATTTTGTAAAGCAAAACAATAAAATAATTGGATCATGTGCGCTTATAAAAAAACCGGAAGAGAATAAGGCCGAAATTTCGTACTGGACCTTTAAAGAGCACGAAGGAAAAGGCATTGCCTCATGGGCCTGCAAAGAACTGATAGCCATTGCACGCAAAGCAGATACGAATAGTATTATAACAGCAAAAACAGCGCCTGAAAATAATGCCTCCACTAAAATATTACAAAAGAACGGTTTTGTTTTTTCGGGTGTTGTGCAGGATCACGAAATAGGCGATGCCTGGGAATGGATACTCGCTTAAACTATTTATGAAAACTATACTTAGATCATTTCTTATTTTTTTTACTTTTTTAATGTCTGCATCATTAAAAAGTCAAACCATAACAGCCGCTTCTCTGCCAAAAGAAATTACGCAACATACTTTTAATTTTAAAGGTTTTGCTTTGACCTTAAATGATGATGTGGCCGATGAAAAAGGAAATCATTTACTGGTGGGAGAAATTCACGCTTTTGAAAAAGAAGAAGCAAAAAGAGATACACTCATTAACAGATTGTTTAGTTTGAAGGGCGTTGTATACGACGACAAATATGGCATACTTATTACCACTGATAAAAATTATAAGATCACAAAAATAGCGCGCTCGTTTATTGGCGAAAAAATAATTTACGATGCTGTTAAAAAACAATTTACCATAGGCGCGCTTTTTTTTGACTACTTAAAAGTAGGCGATCGCTCCTTCTCGGCCTGGCAGCCTGTAATTATTACAACAGATATAGCTTTAAAAGCAAAAGCTTTTTTTGTGCAACGTCCCTACTCCTGCATTTTAAAAAACATTATTATCGAAAAAGATAAGATAAAGATCTTTGCAAGAAGCAACATTAATGATGCAGATAATAAGAGTGACGAAAAAGCGGAAGTGATCACCGTCTCTCTTTCTAAAACACATGTAGATACGGCAAGGCCATGGATAAAAGTGTTGGATATTCTTTCCATACTTCAAACACCACATAACGATGGTGGGAGGTTGGAGATCTCTGATGTTTCTAAAATTGGTAACGACTATTATTTCAGTACTTTTAATCTGGACCAATTCAAACTAAAAACAACTAATCATTTATATTGCCTTACGAAAGATAAATTAACTGAAAAACGCTTTTTTGCTGATGTTTTAAAACTGAGCCATAATTTTTCTGACTGGGTAAACATTAATGAGTTTTTTGCTGTCGAAAATAATTTCGTTAGTTTAACACATACCGGTGCTACCAAAAAAGAAATTATTTTCACAAAAACAGATACGCTCTTTAATGTACTGCTTCAAAAAAATATTCCTTTAAACGATTACGCCGATTATGATAAAATGAGTTTATTGCCTAATGGCAGTATTTTATTGGTTGCCGTTAATAAAACAGAGATATGGACTTATTATCTATACGATGATAAAATGGCATTGCTAAAAGAAATAAACTCGGGTGTATCTAAAAAATATTATCCAAATACACTTAAAGTTATTTCCAATAATAGTATCGAATGCCTTTTTTACATCGACAATGTGAACAAAAAAGATTGCCTTTTGCAGCGCGTTAGTTTAGATTAAACGCTCAAAAATTTAATTTGTCTTCAAAAAAACCTTTTGTATATTTATATAAGTTGCTTATGTAACCTTACAAATGAAAAAGCTGTTTTGTATCTTATTACTTTTTGGCCTTAGCATTATTCTATCCTGTAATGGTGCTGGTTATTGCCATGTTGAAGGTAATGTTTTTGAAGAAGGATCAAATATACCCATTCACAATGTGTACGTGCGTATTAACAAACATAACCGTTCTCCTTTTAAAGAAGCAACAACAGACGAGAACGGGCATTTTAAAATAACTTATTTCAAAAATTCAGACTATAAAATATCTTTGGATATTATTTCCGGAGAACATATTTCGCGGTTCAATATACCCGTTGATTCAAAAAACGCTAACATCTCTGCCTTTTTAACGCCTTACGGCTTTGTGAAATACCGTATTAAAAATAATTCCGCAAACGCAGTAACCGTATACGTGAATCTTCCTTTGCAGGATTATTATGATGCACCAATGGTTGTGCCTGCTTTTAATGATATAACATTTGATAAAAAATACCGGGTGGTTTTAAATAAATACACCAAGTTTAACTGGTATTATTATTTAAACAATCCTTCTACCTACATGGGTGGATATAACGATTCAGTAATTGTTACAAATAAACTTTATACATTGACACACATCCTACAAATAAATTAAAAAATAAACCATGGATTATAATAAATTTGAGAGCGTGATGGAAAATCACAGCGATGAAAAACTGGTAACCGTTTTAAAGAACAGAAATTTTTATCAGGAAGATGCTATGACCGCTGCTGTGAAAGAAGCAACCAAAAGGCGCATTATTTTAAATAAAGAAGATATGGAAATAAAATTTCCGTTAACCAGCGCAACAACTGCTAATGCTAATGGTGTTGTTGATACGGAAGATCCAAGCAGAGTAGCTATTAAAGAACGCGCGCAAAAAGACATGTTGTTTGGCGCCATGTGGTGCATTGGCGGCACAGTGGCTACATTGGCA
The DNA here is from genome assembly GCA_044229885.1 of Bacteroidia bacterium. Classification (GTDB taxonomy): domain Bacteria; phylum Bacteroidota; class Bacteroidia; order B-17B0; family Aurantibacillaceae; genus Aurantibacillus. The sequence goes on from JBGASD010000002.1 coordinate 381,890, forward strand.
GATGTTGGTTATATATTTTGGGGCGCCATTGTTTTTGGCGGTATACAATTTGTAAAAGGGGTAATTAATTCTCAATAATTGATTTAGTGGATCATACAAAAAATGCAGTAGAGGTATTTGATAAACTAGCCGAAAAATACCAGGCCAAGTTTATGAATGTAGATATGTATGCAGATACATTTGATGTTTTTTGTAATGCCATTAAAAAACAACAGGCAACAATTTTAGAACTGGCCTGCGGACCCGGAAACATTAGTAGTTATTTATTAAAGAAAAGACCGGATCTGCAGCTTTTAGGAACAGACCTGTCTTTAAACATGGTGGCTTTGGCAAAACAAAATAACCCTACAGCCGAATTCATGATCATGGATTGCAGAGATCTTTTGAGTCTTGATAAAAAATACGATGCCATTATGTGTGGTTTTTGTTTGCCCTATTTATCCAAAACAGACGCAATAAAATTAATAGCTGATTCATCCACACTATTAAATGCAGATGGTGTTATTTATATCAGCACTATGGAAGATGACAACAGCAAGTCAGGTTTTGAAACAGGCAGCACTGGTGACAAGATCTTTATGAATTATCACGAAGCAGATTATCTGACAAAAGCGCTGAAAGAAAATAATTTTAAGATCATTGATCTGCAACGAAAACATTCACCACCAAATGCTACTAAAAAAACAAGCGATCTTTTTATTGTTGCGCAAAAATAAACTATATGCTTCCCGATTTTAAAATAACAAGCTCACAACAGATCTCACAACAATTTATCTCCAAAAATATTTTATCATTTAGCGAAGCCGCTGATTTTATAATGCATCTGCCTTATGGCCGCAATGCCAATAAAAATGCTCTGCTTACGGTTTTTACAGATGGTTGCGGCACCTGCGGCACCAAATATGCTCTATTAAAAGCTTTGGCTCAGGAAAATAATTTTTCTGATCTGAAATTAATTATGGCTATTGTAAAAATGAATGCCAAAAATACACCGGAAGTTAAAGACACTTTAGAAAAAAACGGGATGACCTATATTCCTGAAGCCCATAATTATTTAAAATATAATAACAGCATATACGATTACACAAAACCAAATTTTGCTTCAACCAAAGATCCTGAAAATATTTTGGAAGAAGTTGAAATACTACCCGAACAGATCACTGATTTTAAAGTGACTTATCACAAAAATTTCTTACAAAGCTGGCTCAGTAACAATCCACAAATTAAACTAACATTAAATGAATTGTGGATCATACGGGAACAATGTATCCAAGACTTGGGAAACAACTAAGTTTTAACACGTATTTTTCGGTCACCTGCTTGCAAAAGATCTTTTCTTTTTGTATATTTAATTAAACTATTAAACGCGTTAGTTTCACATATGAAAAATACGCTGCCTAAAGAAGTTGGGATAATTGCTACCGAAGTTTGCGAAGCATTTACCATTCGTTTACGAAGCGATGGTATTGTTCATTCACACACATCAGGTGAGATAGAATTCAATATTGAATCCCTTAAAAAATTTACAATTACTATGGGCAAAATGGTAAATTATCAAAGCGTGCCTTTACTATTAACGCTGGATGATTTTGCTATTCCACCGGTGGATGCCCGTGCTTTTTGGGCCACAAAAGATGCCTGCCCCTATGCCATTGCCGAAGCTTATCTCGCAAAAACCATTGGCCATAGAATAATTGGCAATGTGTATTTAAAATTCAACAAACCCGGTCGGCCAACCCGCATATTTACTGAGAAAGAAGAAGCTATTAAATGGTTAAAGACCTTTTTATAACTTCGCAAACAGCCCCTTTATTTGTCGTTTTTACACCCCGGAAATCAAAAACAGTCGCCGTAAATTTGTATAGCGCTAATAAATTAATACATTTAATAATCATTGAAGCAAAAGCTTCGTCATAAAAAAAGAAAAAATGGAAACAGCAAATAAAACAAAAATCACAGTGGAAGCAACTGTTAATGCACCAGTAGAAAAAGTATGGAAATTTTGGAACGAGCCACAACACATTACAAAATGGTGTGCTGCTTCAGACGATTGGCATGCACCAAAAGCCGACAATGATCTAAAAGTTGGCGGAAAATTCTCAACTACTATGGCAGCAAAAGATGGCAGCTTTAGTTTTGATTTTGGTGGAGAATACACTAAAGTAGAAAACAATAAAGCTATTGATTATACAATGGGCGACGGTAGAAAAACATGGATCACATTTTCGGGAAATGGAAATGAAACAAAAATTGTAGAGACCTTTGAAGCCGAAAGCCAAAATCCTATTGAAATGCAACAAGCCGGCTGGCAGGCTATTTTAAATAATTTTAAAAAATACACCGAAAATAACTAATGAAACAGCTCCTTTTAATTTTTGCCATCTTACACGAAGTAATTAGAAATGGTTGCCTTAAAAAAAGAATTAAGAACTTGTCCTAAGGGACATAAATACACGAAAAGCAGCGACTGTCCCACCTGTCCTGTTTGTGAAAATGAAAGAAAACCGCAAAATGGTTTTCTTTCATTATTAAGTGCACCGGCCAGGCGGGCTTTAGAAAATAATGGCATTACAAGCTTAACACAACTTTCAAAATATTCTGAAAAAGAAATTTTAGAGTTTCATGGGATGGGTCCGGGATCCTTACCAAAATTAAGAGCCGCATTAAAAGAACAGAAATTATCTTTCCGAAAAAAATAATTACATTTTAAAATGTAATTTTATTGTGTGAATTTATTTGAAGAAGATCCAACTGAAAATTTATTGCCAAACGATGGCATTGTAAATTATTTTGGAAAAATACTTTCACATGAAGAAGCAAGCAACTATTACGAAAAATTATTGCAGAGTATAGAATGGAAAAATGATGAAGCTGTTATTTACGGAAAGCTTATAATCACTCCAAGAAAAATTGCCTGGTATGGCGATAAAAATTATTCTTACACCTACTCTAACACTACCAAATATGCACTGCCCTGGACAAAAGAGCTGTTGGAGTTAAAGCAGTTAAGTGAAAAATTAACGGGAGCTAGTTTTAATTCATGCCTGGTAAATTTATATCATAATGGCGATGAAGGAATGGCCTGGCACAGTGATGCGGAAAAAGCATTGGAAAAGAATGGAACAATTGCTTCTTTGACCTTTGGTGCTGAAAGAAAATTTTCATTCAAACATAAACGCACAAAAGATACCGTTTCGTTAATATTAGAACATGGTAGTTTGTTGGTAATGAAAGGCGAAACACAAACCAATTGGTTGCATCGTTTACCACCAACAACAAAAAAATTTATGCCAAGGATAAATTTGACGTTTAGAACTATAATAGGTTAAACTTTTAACCACATAGAAACATAGATAGAGGATCAACTAAATATAAAATAGATGCACATAAATTTCTTCGCAAAGCGAAGAAATCCTATGTTTTGCTTTTGCTTATTTAATATGTATAAATAAAAAATCTATGTGTCTATGTGTTTAATTTTTTATTTTTACTTAAAATAATCACCATGATAAAATTTGCATACACTATTTTTTACGTTACAGACGTAACTAAAACTATTGAGTTTTACGAAAAAGCATTTGACTTTAAACGCAAATTTATTGCCGAAACAAATGAGTATGGTGAATTGGCAACAGGTGATACAACACTTTCATTTGCATCAACAGAGTTGGCAAATAAAAATTTATCAAAAGGCTTTATTGAAAGTAATACAAACAACAAACCCTTTGCAATGGAAATTGGTTTTACAACCAATGATGTAGAGGGAACAATGAATAAAGCGATAAAGGCCGGAGCTTTACTTGTTGAGAAAGCAAAAACAAAACCATGGGGACAGGTAGTTGGCTATGTAAAAGACCTTAACGGTTTTTTAATTGAGATTTGCGCGCCGATGGAATAATACAGGCAATTGTTTTCTTGGTGGCTTAAGTAAACATTTGTATCTTTAAAATGATCATAAATTTAACTCAATGAAAAAGTTACACATCGCTTCTGCTATTTCCTGCTTTATTTTTTTCTCGTCTTGTAATTCTGAGAACAACGAAAAAGTACACCTTCCGAGTCCGGTTTACAATTACGCTAAAATAGAAGACAGCTTGTTTACCGTTAAACAAGCTGTGTATGTTCCTATTTATTCTGATATCTATTTAATGGATGGATCCAAGACCCAACAATTAACTGCTACTTTAAGTGTAAGGAATATTAGCTTTAAAGACAGTATCTATATTACCGGTGTAAATTATTATGGCTCTCAGGGTGAATTAATAAAAAAATATACCGAGTCAAAAATTTTGGTAAAACCAATGAGTTCAGTAGAATTTGTGGTGGAGCAGGCCGAAAGCAAAGGAGGGCCCGGTGCCAATTTTGTAGTAAACTGGGGTGCGTTACGTTCGTTAAATAATCCGCTTATACAAGCTGTAATAAATAACAATAGTCACGCCAGTGTATCATTTGTTACATACGGTATTGTGATAAAAGAATAGATATTTGAGGTTGATGTCCATAAAAATGAGGTGAATAAAAAAAAGGCCTTCCGAATTTTTAATATACTTGTATAAGCAAAATCAATAAATTTATTTATTATGAAAAATCTGATCTTATCAATTGGTATTTGTTCTTTGGCAATTAACAGCCAGGCGCAATTAAGTCCGTTAATAACATCATGGGTTATTAATACAACCAACGCTACAGGTTATAATAGCCTGCCATCCAATGTTCAAACAGTGCAATACTCAGCTTCGCAGGTATATGTAAGTGCTTCTTGTATTCCGGGTTATAATATTGGGCCTTGGGCAAGTAATCCTAATACACCAACCAATCAAAATTTTGTGTGCAAGTTCACTACTGCGCCTGTGCAAAATACATCAACACCAATTTTTACCGCCTTAGGCAATATGGGTTTGTGGAGTAACGGTGTTGCTATCTTTAATCCAAAAGACGGGCAATACTGGAACGGTAGTGCGTTTACCATGGGTGCAACAACAACAGGTTTTAACCGTAATGCATTAGTGTATGAAGGTGTAAGTTTTGACAATTGCTTAGGACATCCCGCTCCGGGTGGTGCGTATCATAACCATGTTAATCCTGCCTGTTTATACAATTCAACATTAACAACCTTTCATTCACCAATTATTGGTTACGCATTTGATGGTTTTCCGGTATACGGCGCTTATGCTTATACAAACACTAATGGAACAGGCGCTATAAAAAGAATGGTACCAAGTTTTGTGCTTGCGCCATCAACGGGCTCTGTATTGTTAGGTGCCAACACAGCTTCAGCGGCAGCTTCAGCAACTACAGCTACAACACGTAACGGTGGGCCTCCTGTAAATGCCACTTACCCTTTAGGTAATATGCTGGAAGATTATGTTTACGTTGCAGGCTCCGGCGATCTTGATTTTCATAATGGTCGTTTTTGTGTAACACCTGAATATCCTGCGGGTACTTATGCTTATTTTGTAACGATTGATGCAACAGGTTATCCGGTTTACCCTTTTGTACTAGGGCCAACATATTATGGCACTGTACAATCCGGCAACACCGGTCCGGGTGGAAGTCACGTAACCATTAGCGAGCCAACAACTGTTTATAATCCAACTACAAGCGTTGATGAATTAAAAAAATTACCTATTAAATTTACAGTAATGCCAAATCCTACACAGGATTATTTATTTATTTACATGGATGTAGAAAGTAAAAATAATGTGAAAGGAAAATTAGTTGATGCTAAAGGCAAAACAGTTAAAACCATTGATTATCTACAGCCAAGTATTGCTTACTCTTTAGATATGACAGACCTTTCAAATGGTGTTTATTTTTTAATAATGGAATCGGATTCACAAAAAACAACACAAAAAATTGTTAAGTCAAATTAAAAATTTTTAATTTGGTTGGGTGAAAAAATTCATTCATAGCTTTTTATACATGGCAATCCTTGGGGTTGCCATGTCTTTTTCGGGTAAGCCTGAAAAAATGAGTATGCCCTTATCTCTTTCATTTCACCATTATGCCGGTAAAGATCTTTTAAAATTAGATTCTGTTATTTATAAAAATGAACTGGGCCAAACATTCACAGTAAGTAAATTAAAATATTACGTCAGCAATTTACATTTTAAAACAGCAGATGGAAAAGATCTTTCAATAGATGAATCTTTTTTGATAAACGAAGACGAAGAAACTTCCAAAAAAGTTGTTTTAAAAAATTTGCCTGCTTGGGATTATACCTCTTTGGAGTTTATTATTGGTGTAGATAGCTTACACAATTGCAGCGGTGCCCAATCTGGCGCTTTAGACCCAATTAATGCCATGTTTTGGGCATGGAACACCGGCTATATTTTTTTAAAACTGGAAGGGACTTCTCCTTCATCCAAATCGCCAGGCAATTTTTTTGAATATCACATTGGCGGTTATAAACAACCGAATAATTGTATCCGAAAAGTTATTTTAGATATTAGCAATAAGATCAGTTCACGAAACATTGATCTTAAAGTAAATATTCTCGAAATATTAAAAACACCAACAACAATTGATTTTGAAAAATTATCTTCGGTAACCGATCACAAGAATGCAAGTATAATAGCAGATAATTATAGCAATATGTTTGAAGTACTACAAAAATGAAATATAAATTAATTTATACTTTATTTGTTTTGGCCATTGTATTTTTAATTGGCAATAGTTTTGTATTTGAAAATCCATACTTTAAAATAACCGCAAAAGATTTAGAGTTAAAGATCCCAAAAGGATTTCCAAAACCTAATTACGATTTTAAAAAAAATAAATTAAGTGCAGATGTTTTTGTTTTAGGCAGAAAATTATTTTATGACAATATTCTTTCCAAAGATAATTCGGTAAGCTGCAGCACTTGCCACCAAAGAATTGCAGCCTTTGCGCATATTGATCATAAATTAAGCCATGGCATTTATGCAAAGATAGGCACCCGCAACGTACCTGCTTTGCAAAACCTCATTTGGAAAGATACTTACATGTGGGATGGCGGTGTAAATAATTTAGAGGTGCAGCCTATTAATCCAATTACAAATCCCATAGAAATGGATGAAAATTTAGAAAATGTTATTTTAAAATTAAAACGAGATACCGCCTATGTAAAACTGTTTAAAAAAGCGTACAAAGACACTTTAATAAATTCGGAACGCATCTTTAAATCATTAGCGCAGTTTACAGGATTAATGGTTACTTCTAATTCTCGCTATGATAAATATATTCGTAAAGAAGATACTTTTTCATTAGCAGAAAAGAACGGCTTAAAATTATTCAGGGCTAAATGCGAAAGTTGCCATAAAGAACCTTTGTTTACCGATAACAGTTACAGGAATAATGGTATTAAAATAGATCCGTCTTTAAATGATAAAGGAAGAGGTAAAATTACAGGCATTGAAAAAGAGAATCAATGCTTTAAAGTACCGGGTTTAAGAAATGTAGAAAGAACATATCCTTACATGCATGATGGCAGATTTAAAAACCTGAAAGAAGTAATAGAACATTATTCGAATGCAGTAGGTCATGATCAATTGTGCGACTCCACTTTAAAAAAGATAGGTACATTAAGTACGCTCGAAAAAAAAGAATTGCATGCGTTTTTGTTAACGCTTACTGATCACCAGTTTTTGTTGGATCGCAGGTTTGCGGATCCGAATATGATACAGTATTAAAGCATTTTCGATATTTCTTTTATTACTTTCAATAAACAAAAGTAAAATCGAGATAACTATAGTTATTTCTTTTACTTTTTCCTTAGTCGAAAAGTAAACAAAAGACAAGGCAAAACGATCTTTCCGCCCACTCTTGAACTTTCTTGAAAGACAAATAAAGTAAAAAATCTGTTCCTGTTTTCTATTAGGAAGAACAGATTTTAAACGGCAAGCGCCTTTATTGTCTTTCTACGAAAGTTCAATTCACCCTACCCACGCTCAGCGTTTTGCCATGCCCACGCACAATATATCTATTCAACTAACCAAATAATTTTAATGTATACAAATTAAGTCCGCGTAAGCACACAATGTGAGTCGACCTTTTAAATTTTTTCGTTTAAAATCTTTATCCTTCAAAAGGGTTGGCTTGTGTGAAGATGATTTTGGCTGTTCGCGAAGCGCTTAAATCATCTGGCTTGAAGGATATTAGATTTTAGAAAAAATTTAAGAAGCCTTGACTTTTTTGGTTACTTTTTGTGTTAAGACAAAAAGTGACGCCTAAATTAAATATGAAAATTTGTATCTTTAAAATCATGAACAAAATCCTTTTACACTTTTTTATTTTCATAATCTTTTCTCAAAGATATTTTTCTCAAACCTCAACAACAGTAATTAATACTACATCTCGTGCAGAGGTTGTAAACACCGTTTGCGAATTGCTAAAAGCCAATTATGTTTTTCCGGATGCGGCTTTAAAAATGAGTGAAAGCTTAAAAAATAATTTAAAGAAAGGCAAATACAATAAAATAACTGATCCTGTTCAATTGGCTGATCTTTTAACTACTGATGTTTTAGCAATTAATAAAGATGGGCATTTGCGTTTGGAATATAATCCTGATCATTTTAATCGTGAGCAAGATACAACAGGAGAAGATCAAAGAGAATTGCAGCAACAAAAAAGAGAACTGGCACGCAATTACGGTTTTAAAAAAACAGAAATATTAAATGGTAATATTGGTTATTTAGAATTAAGTGGCTTTCATGCACTTTCAAAAAGATCGAAAGATGCCGCGCTGGCAAGTTTAAAATTTTTATCTAACACAAAAGCAATTATTATTGATTTAAGGGCGAATGGTGGCGGCTCTCCGGAAATGGTAAGATATTTATTGGGTTATTTTTTTGATAAGGAAACACATATCAACGATTTTTATAACAGGCAAACCAACAAGCTCACTGAAACGTGGACACGTGTTGACACCTCGCAAATTAATTTTACAAAAATGCCTTTGTATATTTTGGCAAGTGAAAGAACAGCTTCTGCTGCCGAAGAATTTTGTTACGATCTACAGAATCAACACCGCGCAACAATCATTGGAAATACAACTGCAGGTGCCGCACATCCTACTATGGAACTGGATGCAACAAATGGCATTGTGCTTTTTAATCCTTATGCCCGGGCCATTAACCCTGTTACAAAAACAAACTGGGAGGGCATTGGTGTAAAACCTGAAATAAAAACAACAACAGAAAAAGCTTTAGAGCACGCACACTTAAAAGTATTGGATGAATTAATTTCAACTACAAAAAATGCAACAGATCTATTTGACCTGAAATGGTTTTTGGATATTACAAAATGTATTTATTCACCACAGCAAACAGATTCGCTTATCTTAAAAAAATACGCCGGTGTTTTTGGAGAACGCACTATAACATTTGAGAACGGAAAATTATTTTACCAGCGCATTAACAAACCAAAATTTGAAATGGAAACTATTAGTCCGGGATTAATGAAAGCAAAGAACAATAATTATTTTAAGGTTGAATTCATCACAAGTGCTTCTTTAGAAGTAAATGATATAAAAGTATATTACCAGGATAACCGGGTAGAAACTGCAAAAAGGAATAATTGATAATATTAAGCCGAAACTTTTTTGCTTGCCAGCTTTATTTTAGATTCTTGTTTATTAATGATGCGCACAATATTTTTACGGTGCGTAACAATTAATAATACCGCTACAACAATTGAAAATGTTGTAAGAATTGGATTTTCATTTCCAAAAATAAAATGTAAGATAAACGGGAATGAGGCGCCAGCGAGCATAGAAGATAAAGAAACCATTCTTGAAGTGAAAAGCACGATTAAAAATACGCCTAACGCTACGCAGCAAGATAAAGGTAAAATGCACATTACAATTCCTAAAATTGTAGCAACCCCTTTTCCACCTCTAAAGCCGGCAAAAACCGGGAAAATATGTCCAACCAAAGCAGCAATACCCAATCCTAATTGTAGGTTAACAAATTGATCACTTTCAAAAGTATATGAACTTAAGAATGCTAATGAAACTGCTCCGGCACCTTTTAAAATATCAATGATCAATACAGGAATACCGGCTTTTTGGCCTAAAACCCTGAATGTATTGGTGGCTCCGGCATTACCGCTGCCAAATTCACGCACATCAATATTATAAAAGGTCTTACCAATCCAAACCGCTGTTGGAATAGAACCGATCAAATACGCTAATATGATAAATACTGCTACCAAGTTTCTGAAATGTTAAATGTATTATAACAAATCTATAAATTTTTTTAAATTAAAAAAACACTTAAACGCATTTTTTACAAAGGTTTAAGTGTTTTAAAATCAATTAATTAACAATTAGTAAGCGCCTTTAAGCTTAACACCTTGTTCAATTTTTTGTAATGCTGTAATATAAGCTGCAATTCTCATACCTGTTTTAAATTGCGTAGCGTTGTTCCAAACAGCTTCAAAAGCGATCTCCATTTTAAGATCATGTTTTGTATTTACTTCATCTTCTGTCCAGTAATAACCCGCTTTATTTTGAACCCACTCAAAATAACTTACAGTTACCCCACCACTATTAGCAAGGATGTCAGGTACGCAGATAATTTTTTTATCGTTTAAGATAGGATCAGCCTCAGGCGTAGTTGGTCCGTTAGCACCTTCTACTATTAATTTAGCCTGGATCTTAGCTGCATTATCTTCGGTAATTACATTTTGTAAAGCAGCAGGTACTAAAACATCGCATTTGCTGGTAAGCAATTCTTCTGCTTTAATTTCGGTTGCACCTTTAAAGCCCTTTAAAGTACGGTTGTTTTTTGCAGCATAATCAATAGCTGCAGCAATATCAATACCTTTTTCGTTATAAAAAGAAGCAGTATGATCACCAATACCAACAATTTTAAGTCCTTTTTCAGACAACAAACGTGCGGCGTGTGAGCCTACATTACCAAAACCCTGTACCACTGCGGTAACTTCGGTTGGTTTTAAATTCATTTTTTTAAGCGCAGCTAAAGTGTTAACCATAACACCACGGCCAGTTGCAGCATCGCGGCCTAATGAACCACCAATAGCAATTGGTTTTCCGGTAATAACACCTGGGCTGTCTTCTCCGGTAATTTTGTTGAACTCATCAAGGATCCATGCCATCTCGCGGCCACTTGTACCCATATCTGGAGCAGGAATATCTTTGTTTACACCAAATACATCTTTCATAGCTGCAGCATAAGCACGGCTTAAACGCTCTAATTCGCCAACGCTCATAGTGCGTGGTTCGCATTTAATACCACCTTTTGCACCACCGTAAGGCAGGTTTGCAACTGCGCATTTAAAACTCATCCAGGCTGCTAAAGCCATAACTTCATCTGCATTAACATCCATAGCATAGCGAATACCGCCTTTGCTCGGACCCAAATGCGTGCTGTGAACAGTACGGTATCCTTCAAAAACCTGGATCTTGCCGTTGTCCATCATTACTGGTAAGCTTACTTTAACTTGTTTGCTGGGGTTTCTAAGCACTTGTAAAACTTCATCGCTTAGGTTCATTAATTTTGCGGCCACATCTAAACGGGCCAATACAGCCTCAAACATACTTTCGTGGTTTGCCTGAGTTGCATTTACTGTGTGTGTTGACATAAGTAAATTTTTGTGTTGTTAGCTGGGGGGCAAATTTACGAATTTTATTTAATACTACTACGTTAAAATGCGTAATATCAGCTATTTTAAATAACAAAATTTAATAAGAATAAATTTGCTTTACAGCCCCGCTATGCGTTAATTTGACGAAAACTTGGCCGAATTTCTTAAAATATTTTCCGTTTTTTTAACCTGCACCTTCTTTTTTGTAAAACTTGGTATGCCAACGGCCGTTGTTGTATTTAAATACAATTTTATAAAAGTGATCTTAGTTGCAGGATCTGGTGGCATTTTTGGCAACATCATCTTTACCAATTTAAGTGCGGCCATTTTAAGGTGGATAGAAAATTACCGGGAAAAAAGAAACATACACAAAAAAGTATTTACCAAAACCACACGTAGAATGATTCGCATTAAACAGCGTTTTGGCCTTGCCGGTATTGCAGCTATTACGCCGCTTATTTCGCAACCCATTGGCGCTTTTTTTGCGGAAAAATTTTTTAAGGATAAGAAAAAAGTAATACTGTATTTAAGTGTATCGGTAATTATTTGGGCAATTGGCCTGTATTTTATTCTGTATCTTTTTCATGATCAGCTGCAGGAATGGGGCATCATATAATTCAAAATTAAAGATTAAAAATTTAAAAGTTCGATATCGCGGAATTTGAAACACATTAAACATATTTTCTTTGATCTGGATGATACGCTTTGGGATTTTGAAAAAAATTCGGGCCAGGTATTAGAGCAGTTATTTGCAGAGTTTGATCTTACCGGAAAATTAAAAACAGATTTTACTACTTTTCATTCGACTTATAAAAAAACAAATTCGCAGCTTTGGTTACAATATGCAAAAAAAGAAATTGATAAGAACTATTTGCGTAACCACCGTTTTAATTTAGTGTTTAAGCAGTTTGATTATGATAATTACGATGAAAATTTGCTTATTACCGATCACTACCTGAACCGTGCGCCAAAAGGCACACATTTAAAAGCCGGTTGTATTGAAGTATTGGATTATTTGAAACAAAATTATCAATTGCATATCATTACCAATGGTTTTAAAGAAATACAGCATATAAAAATTGACGGTGCAGGATTAAGAAATTATTTTGCCAATATCATTATCAGCGAAGAACACGATCTTACCAAGCCTGATGAAAGGATCTTTCGTTTAGCAGAAAAATTTGCCGGCGCTAAAAAAGAAGAATGCATTATGATAGGCGATAATTTTACAAGCGATGTAGAAGGCGCTTTAAATGCTGGCTGGGAGGCCATTTATTTTCCAGGCATGCCTGATAAAAAGTATACTGGGAAATTGATAAATGATCTGAGCGAATTAAAAACGATCTTCTAATCTTTCGTTACCAATTTTTTCAACGTAGCGCTTCCGTTTTCATTATAGATCTTCACAAAATAAATTCCTTTTGCAAAAGCCTCTAAATTTAATTGATGCGAAGTGCCTTTAGTGTTTTCAGATAAAATAATTTGCCCTGTTACATTTAAAAGTTCTACTCTTTTAATTTCCGTATTGCTTTTAATGTTTACCAAAGCGTTTGTTGGGTTTGGGAAAATATAAATACTGTTATCAGAGTTATTTTCTTTTATACCTACTGTTTTACCAATTGCAATTGAGCTTGAAGAAGATACTGTAAGGGGATTGATTGAACCTGTAGCATTGGATTGATTGGCCTGTGTAACACTAAAATTAAACGTTGTGTTTGAATTTAATGTTGGGCTTACTTTAAAATGAAAAACAGCGATCTTTCCATTTCCATTTACGTTAATATTATTTGTGTGTGTTGTAGCAGCATAAATTTGCCCGGAAGTAAATTGATTTTTTCTAAAATTCAAATTCTGACCAGCGTTTAAAAATGAAACAGGGTATTCTAAATAAGCACTATCCTGCTGAATATTTGTTTGATCAAAATTTATTTTAAATGCAATCCCGTTGATATTGTTTATAGGATTAGTATTATCTCCTAAATAAACAGAAGCTGTACCCCAATGGCCGCTTTGTACACTATTTTGATCAGGGCTTATTGTAAGTTGTGGATTTACAATTTCTAAATTATTTTCTTTAAAAGCGTGAGTTGAATTATAATTATTAAAAACTGCTAATGTATCGTCAAGGTCTATTACACCACTGCCATCACAATCAGAATGGTTTACATTTTTTCCATTGGTAATTAATCCTACCCAGTTATTTGAAAAATAAGATTGCCAAACATTGCTTGTTGTTGTTCTTGCAGGGCCCGTTTGCGTAAAGTGCAATCCTAATTCCAATATATCAAGGTTATCTGCGATGCCGTCGCTGTTTGCATCACCCGGCCATACATCAGCGCAGGTTGTGTTAACGTTAACAGCTGTTGTATTAGAAATAACACAAGTTGGACTATTACTTGCTGTAATTGTATAAATAGAACTTGCAGTTGGTAACACATTTATTGTATTAGATGTTGTAGCAACATTATTAAGAGAATAGGAATTTATTGGACTTAAAACAAAATCAACGCTTGTGCCAATACATACACTGCTCGTTACTGGCAAGGTAGGATACGGAGTAGAATACATAACTACAACACTAGTTGTAGTTGGGCCACAACCTCCTTCGGGATTTGTTACAAGTGTAACAGTTCCGTTTACAAATGTTGTAAAAGTTTGATTTGACATTGAAGGAGTTGTGAAAGGAGGTCCTACTTGCGGGCCCAACCAGCTATAGGGTCCTAAACCGTTAGGTGCAGTCAATGAAAAAGCCGAAGTTGCCGTACAAACCGATAATGTAACAGAAGGTGGCCCTGGTGGGAACGGAAAATTATTAGCTTGAACAACAGGGAAAGGCATACCATTTAACGAAACTGTTAAAGGACTACATTGTGCATCTACATATGCATAACCGTAATGCCCGCCGGTTGTGCAATCACTGGCAATAATATCTACCTGAATGGTCAAGCCAATATAAGCAGAAAGATCCATGGATGTTACTCTCCATTTATTAAATACAAGCGTAGACGTTGTTGTAGAAGGAGCTAATGTTCCTACATCAAAATAATTTACAGTTGTTGTAGGTGAACATTGTGTACTTGGGCCCGAAGCTGAAAATCCCGGACAAGCAATTAATGTATTAGCTGTTACATTCGTTAATTTTATTTGAAAAGCGCCGGCATCACAACATGTATGGCCTGTTGAAAAGACACCTATATATGCAACCTGGAAAAGCGCATTGCTTTGGGTAACCACAAATGTTTTAGAAGCTTTTTCAATACTGTTATCATTCATGCCACTATTTAAACGCAAAAAATTACTGCCAAACATATTTGGAATTAAAGGATTGATCGTATTCCCCGTATTTGCTACACTACCAAAAACAGAAAAGATAGGGTAACCTGAACCAATAATTGGATCAATATATCCTCCGGCTGGCGCGCTTATTAATTGTGCTTCTGCAGGAGCGCTAGGGCAACACCCAATTAAATTACATGAGTTATTTGGAGAGGTGTTATTGCCTTTATCTATGGTCCAACCTACAATCTGATTATTTAAAGTTATATTTCCGGCAGGTGTTGCTTCAAAATCTTCGTTAACACACGCCGGTGTAATAGCCGTAAATTTATTGTTATACGTATTTAAAAAAGAGTTCTTTACAGGATCGAGGTTGTATTTTGCGTTGATGTAAGCGCGTTTTAATTGAAACATTCTTACTTTAAATTCTTCTCCTAAAAAACCTTCAGAGATGGCTGAATTTTTTGCGGCAACTTCTTCAAATCCTGCTATTGAATCATTGGTAAAAATATAATTTTTAGTTGCATTTAATTTAGGAGCTTGAGCAAAATTTTTATTTATCGTTAATAAAAAACAAACAATAAAAACTTTTAATAAACTATTTTTTTTCATGGAAGATGTGTGTCAGCTTTACATTGACAAATTTTGTGCCAAACTTTAAAATTTGTTAAATTAAACCTATCAATCCTTTGTAACGATCCTTTTGTTGGTTATACTTCCATTCGCATTATAAATCTTCACAAAATAAATTCCTTTTGCAAAAGCCTCTAAATTTAATTGATGCGAAGTGCCTTTAGCGTTTTCAGTCAATAAAATTTGTCCGGTTACATTTAATAGTTCTACTCTTTTAATTTCTGTATTGCTTTTAATGTTTACCAAAGCGTTTGTTGGGTTTGGGAAAATGAAAATGTTATTATCAGAATTGTTTTCTTTCAACCCGTTTGGAACACCAACCATTACAGAAGTTGATGAACCCACTGAAAGTGGAGAGATAACGCCATTTGCATCTGATTTGTTGGCATTAATTAATCCAAAATTAAATTGATAAAGACTTGTAATGTTTGGATCTACTTTGAAATAAAATACACCAACTTTACCAAAACCATTTACGTTTAAATTATTAGTATGGGTTGTTGCTGTGTGAATCATTCCAAAGTTAGATGTCATTTTTCTAAAATTTAAATTCTGATTGGAAGGGTTTAAAAACGAGCTGGGATAATCAACTGAAACGCTTGTTGGTACAAGAAGAAAATTATCCATTATATCAACCGTAAATGCCAATCCGTTAATATTATTAATTGCATTGCTGCTGTCACCCAGATAAATGGAAGCACTTCCCCACTGCCCACTTGGCACAAAGCTTTGATCAGGAACAATAGTTAATTGCGGATTAGTAATTGTTAGGTTATTTGTTTTAAAAGCGTGCGTTAAATTATAGTTATTATAAATTGCAAGTGTATCATTTAAATTAATAGTTCCATCGCCGTTACAATCAGAATGATTTAGATTTTTACCGTTACTTATCAAACCTGCCCAACTATTTGCAAAATACGATTGCCATAAATTACTTGTGCTTGCCCGCGATGGACCAGTTTGTGCAAAGTGTAATCCTAATTCTAAAACATCAAGATTATTTGCGGCACCATCACTATTGGCATCGCCCGGCCAAACATCCGCACAGCTTGTGTTTACATAAACAGTTAAAGTTTGACTGTCATAACAATTCAAAGAATTAGCGCCGGTAATTGTATAAGCAGTGTTTGCAACAGGAAGTACATTTATTGTATTAGCACATGCTACTGAATTTAAAGAATAAGATGCTGCGCCGCTAAGTGTAAAATTTGTGCTAGATCCGGCACATATAATATTTGATCCTGAAATTGATAAAGTGACATTTGCAGCTGTAAGTACATTAACATTAGCAGTGCTGGTGCAGTTATTTATATCAGTTCCGGTTACAGAATAAAAATTAGAAGATGCTGTAGGTGTTACAATTATACTTGATGCATTTGAACCGTTACTCCATGTGTAAGAATTAGCACCACTTACTGTTAATGTGGTGTTTAATGGGGTACAAATTAAAGTATTACCAGATATTGATAATGGTGCAGGTGATGGACTAACAGAAAGAGTAATAACTTTTGTAAGTGGCGCACACGAACCAATAGGATTCATGGTTAATGTGTAAGTGCCAGCAAAATTAGTGGTGAAGGTTTGGTTGGCAAAAGACGCAGTATTGTATGGCGCAGAAACACTAACGCCAGACCAACTGTATGGCCCCAAGCCGGTAGGTGCTGTAATAGTAAAAACAGTTGCCCCGCAGGTTGGATAAACTATGGATGAATTAGCTGCAGAAATTTGATTATTGTTAAAAGTCATTGTCATTGGCGAACACTGAGCATCAACATATACATAGCCATAGTGACCCGATGCGGTACAGTCTGTTGCACTTATTTCAATAGTAATGCTTTGGCCTATATAAGCAGAAAGGTCAACCGCGCCAACTCTCCATTTATTAAAAACCAAAGAACTCGTTGGTCCGGCAGGTGTACCTGCTGGTGCATTAAAATATGCAGGTAAATTAGAAGCACCCGGGCATTGCGTGCTTGGTGCAGATAAAGTATAGTTAGGACAGGTTATGGGAGAACTTGTTGTTGCATTTATTAAATTAATGGTCATTGCTCCGGCATCGCAACAAGTGTGGCCGGTAGAGAATACGGTAATGAATGCAAACTGGAACAAGCAATTTGAAGATGTAACCAAAATTGTTTTTTCCAATTTACTGATACTGTAATTATTTAGATTACTGTTTAGACGGATAAAATTATTACCCTGCATACTTTGAATGCCCGGATTTACCGGATTAGCATTATTTGGCGTATTACCAAACACAGAAAAGATGGGATACACCGCGCCAATTACCGGATCAATGTATCCTGTGGAAGGTGCCGTTATTAATTCCGATTCAACCGGCCCTGGAGTTGTTGTAAAGTTACAGGAGGTGTTTGGAAATTGATTCATCCCATTACTTAATGACCAGCCATTGATTTGGTTTGCTGTTGTAATAATGCCTGCGGTTGATGCTTCAAAATCTTCGTTTACGCAAACGGCAGCATGGGCTTTTAAATTATTGTAATTTGAATTTTTATACTTTGTTATTTTAGGTGTGATACCATATTTGCTATTTATATAAATGCGTTTTAACTGCCACATTCTAACTTTAAATTCTTCACCTAAAAAACCTTCTGAAATTGCAGAGTTTTGTGCAGCAGTTTCATCAAACCCGATGAGCGAATCGACAGAAAAAACATACGAAGGTTTAATGGCTTTATTATTTTGTGCTAAGGCAACTTGCGAAATTAATAAGATGATAGCAGGTAAAATATTTTTCATGAGAAAATGGTATTTAAGTTTAAGCGAACCTTATAAATTTACTAAAAAAAACAATATTATTTTGTGCTATTGAGTGAATATACCGTTTCACCGTTTAAATAGGTAGCAATCACTTTTGTATTTAGAGCATCTTCTATCTTACACCTCATAATATCTGTATCTAAAACAATAAAATCGGCCAGTTTTCCTTTTTGCAAACTACCTTTTTCATTTTCTTCAAAATTAGAGTAAGCCGCCCAAATGGTCATACCTTTTAAAGTTTCTTCGCGCGATAAGGCGTTCTCTTTTTGAAAACCATCTTTTGGAAAACCTTTTGCATCTTGCCTTGCAACAGCGGCAAAAAAAGTTTTAAATGGCGAAATATCTTCTACCGGAAAATCTGTACCCAAAGCCACCAAGCCGCAAACCGTTAGTAATTCTTTATAAGCATAAGCATATTTTACTCGTTGCTCCCCTAACCTATCTTTTGCCCAATACATATCACTGGTAGCATGTGTAGGTTGTACAGATGGAATAATGCCATCAGATAGTTTCATTTCTGAAGGATCAACCACCTGCGCATGTTCTATCCGCCAGCGGTTTTCTTTTTTTGCTCCTGCTTTTTTATAGGCCTGTAAAATTATTTTGTATGCCGAATCGCCAATGCAATGTGTATTCATTTGAAAACCTTTTGCTAAAACTTCTTTTGCTTTTTCTTCAAAATGTTTTTGTTCGCTTAATAAAAAACCTTTCCAGCTTTCCTTATCGCTGTAGTCATGCAGCAAACAAGCGCCACGCGAACCCAATGCGCCATCTGCATAAAATTTAAACGCACACACATTTAACCGCTCTGTTTTGTATGGGCCATTCTTTAAATAATAATTGTAGTTTGGTGTACTATCACTTAACATAGCGTACACACGCATTTTTAATTTCCCGTTTTTTTGAAGCGCATCAATAACATCTATTTCATTTCTCATTAATCCTGCATCATCAACGGTAGTTAATCCCATTGCCAAACATTTATCCTGGGCGCTTAACAAGGCATGCTCCATTTTTTCTTTTCCGTTACCCGGAATAATTACTTTCACAAGATCTACAGCATTATCAATTAAAACGCCTGTTAGCGCGTTTCCTTCTTTTAAAATTTCCCCGCCCGAAATTTTAGTTGTATTATTTATGCCTGCTAATTTTAAAGCTATATCATTTGCCAAAGCCGCATGCCCATCAATTCTTGTTAAAAAAATGGGGCGGTTTGGAAACAAGCTATCCAGCATTTTTTTTGTGGGATATTGTTTATTCTCCCAATCGTTTTGATCCCAGCCCCGGCCAATTAACCAATCGGTTTTTGCTGAACCGGTTATTGGTCCATCGGCAGGTTGATTGTTTGAGAAAGCGACTACTTTTTCTACAACTTCTTCAAATGATCGCGTTCCAACTAAATTAACCTGTTGCAAACCTAAACCATAAGCTAAAAAATGACAATGCGCATCAATAAAACCCGGAAAAACAGTTTTTCCTTCAAGATCAGTAGTTTCTTTAGCGTTAAATTTTTCAAGAATTTCTTTATTCGAATTTACCTCAACAATTTTTCCATCTTTTACCGCCATTGCTTCATAAATAGTAAAAGAAGAATCAACCGAATAAATAATACCGTTATGAACAATAAGATCAACTTCCTCTTTTTTTGTTGAACAAGACATTAAAAAAGAAATTGTAACTATTAAAATAAAAGCGTTTTTTAGCATGATTAAATATAAGAATAATGAGCGCTGAGAATAACAAAAAAATAGCCCTTAAATGGTTTGAAGCTTTTAATGAACATGATCTTGAAAACCTATTGTCTCTTTACAACGATAATGCGGAACATTTTAGCCCAAAATTAAAGATCCGTAAGCCTGAAACCAATGGCTTAATAAAAGGCAAAGCGGCTTTACGCGATTGGTGGAAGGATGCTTTCGATAGATTGCCCACTTTAAAATATGAAGTGCTTAAATTAACCGCTGATGACGAACAGGTTTTTATGGAATATATAAGGCATGTGCAAAACGAAGAAGACCTAAGAGTTGGTGAGGTTTTACAAATAACTAACGGAACCATCGTTTTTTCGAGGGTTTATCATGGTTAGGCTATAATTTTCACCCTAAAGGGGGGAATTGTACACTGTTTATTTGGATTAATTTCATACATTCACCAACACTAAATTAAAATGAAAAAATTAGTATTTCTTCTTCTGTTAATTCCGGTTTTAAACTTTTCGCAAAAGAAAATAACACTGGAAGATATTTGGGCATCCGGAAAATTCTATGCAAAACACGCAGCCGGTTTTAATGTGATGAACGATGGCGTAAATTATGTTGATATTGTTAACACTAACGGGCAATTGGTTTTAAGCCAATTCGATCTTAAAACAGGTAATAAGGTAAAAGATCTTGTTAACGCTTCGGATATAAAATTTAACGGTAAGCAGCTTGATCTTGCAACTTATCAATTTAGCCCTAACGAGGATAAATTACTGCTTCACGAAAATCTTGAAAATGTTTATCGTCGTTCGCCAAAAGCAAATTATTATGTATACGATATTGCCTCTAAAAAAACAGTTCAGTTAACGGATAAAGGACAACAAATGTTTCCTTTATTTTCGCCTGACGGAAAAAAGATAGCATTTGTTCGCGATAACAATTTATACATTAAGCACCTTGATACAGGAATAGAAATAATTGTAACACGTGATGGCGAACAAAATAAAATTAAGAATGGCTGGGCCGATTGGGTTTATGAAGAAGAATTTTCGCGTGCCGATTATTTTGACTGGAGCAGTAACAGCCAATATTTAGCATATGTAAAATTTGACGAAACGCATGTGCGCGATTTTACTATGGATTATTACAATGCCGAATTGTATCCAACAAAATATACTTTCAAATATCCAAAGGCCGGAGAAGATAATTCTATTGTATCGGTTCACATTTTTGATGAGACCAGCAAAAAAACAACTGCTGCAGATATTGGAACAGAAAAAGATATCTATATTCCGCGTATTCAGTTCACTAATAACCCAATGATCTTATCAATTACACGATTGAACCGTTTACAAAATAAATTGGAATTGATCTTTACAGATGTTGCCAATGGCAAAGGAACTGTTGCTTATACAGATGAAAGTAAAACGTATGTTGATGTAACGGATGATTTAAGATTTGTTGGTGATAAAGGATTTATTATTTCGAGCGAGCGCGATGAGTACAACCATTTATATTATTATGATATTTCTGGTAAACTGATCAATCAAATAACTAAAGGTAATTTTGATGTAACAGAATTTAACGGTTTTGATGAAGAAACAAAAACACTTTATTATACATCTACAGAAAATGGTGCTATTAACCGTGATGTATACAGCATTAAACTTACCGGAAAAGATAAAAAACGTTTATCAACTAAATCAGGCTTTACAAGTTTTGAATTTACACCGGGTTATAAATATTATATCTCAAATTACAGTAATGCCAATACACCACCTGTTTATGAATTAAATAGTATTGATGGCAAAACTGTAAAAGCATTAGAAGATAATTCTACATTAAAAAAAGTAATGGCGGATTATAATTTGTCTACCAAACAATTTTTCACCTTTAAAACTTCAGAAGGTGTTGAATTGAATGGCTGGACATTAAAACCTCAAAATTTTGATTCAACAAAAAAATATCCGGTTTACATGTATGCTTATGGTGGCCCCGGCGCTAACGAAGTTAATAATGCCTGGGATGGCGTTGATTATTTTTGGCACAATTTATTGAACCAGGAAGGATATATGGTTGTATGTGTTGACAACAGGGGCACGCAGGGTCGTGGTCGCCAATTTAAACACAGTACTTATATGCAATTAGGTAAGTTAGAAACCATCGATCAAATTGAAGTAGCAAAATATTTGGGCAAATTGCCTTATGTAGATAGCAAGCGCATTGGTTTTCAGGGTTGGAGCTTTGGCGGTTACATGGCTTCTTTATTGATCTCGAAAGGTGGTGATATATTTAAAACTGCAATTGCTGTTGCGCCGGTAACTAACTGGAAGTATTACGATAATATTTATACTGAGCGTTTTTTACGTAAACCACAAGATAATAAAAGTGGCTACGAAGATAATTCGCCAACCAATTTTGTAAAAGGCATTAAAGGCAAATTTTTATTGATACATGGCAGTGCCGATGATAATGTACACATGCAAAACAGCATGGAGCTGGCTAATGCTATGGTAATTAACAATATTCCCTTTGATTTTATGCTTTACCCTAATAAAAGTCACGGTATAAGTGGTGGATATACGCGTTTGCATATCTTCACAAAAATGCTAAAATTTACGAAGGAAAATTTATAGAATGCCAAAAAAACGCCTGATAGTTTTTACCGGTGCCGGAATAAGCGCCGAAAGCGGAATTAAAACATTTCGCGACTCAGGCGGCCTTTGGGAAGAACACCGTATTGAAGATGTGGCAACCCCGGAAGCGTGGGTTAAGAACCGCGATCTTGTTTTGGAATTTTACAATCAGCGCCGTAAGCAGGTAATAGCTGCAAAACCAAATGCTGCGCACGAATTTATTGCCGAATTGCAAAATAAATTTGATGTGCAGGTAGTAACACAAAATGTAGACGATCTGCACGAACGTGCCGGAAGCAAGAACGTTATGCACTTGCACGGCGAGATCATGAAAGCAAGAAGTACTGCAGATCCAACTTTAATATACCCATTAAAAAGAGCTGAAATAATTGCCGGCGATAAATGCGAAAAAGGTTCGCAATTACGCCCGCACATAGTTTGGTTTGGAGAAGATGTACCACACATGGAATTGGCAAATTATGCCGCCGAAGGTGCTGATCTTTTTGTTGTTATTGGCACTTCTTTAAATGTATATCCGGCTGCCGGGATAATTAATTTTGTAAACGTTAATGTGCCTAAATGGCTGGTTGATCCGGGTGATTTTAATTTGGATTACGTAAAAAATCTGAAGCACATAAAAGCAACAGCTGTTAACGGTGTAAAAATATTAAAGGACGATCTTTTTAAGAATTTGTGATGATATTATTTTCTGCTATAAGCAGTAACGTAATATTTTAATAATGGAATACTAAAAATTGGCTCCATTTTAATTAACTCATTATTTTGCGCATTATAAATTGCTTCAACGTGAAATTCGTAGATCTTATAAATGCAAACTTTTTCCTGCACAAAAGATCTGTCCAGCAATAACTCGCCGTATTCCATTACCAACCTGTTTTTGGCTTTTAAACTGAACTGACAGAATTCAGACTTTGAAAGAATCATGTTTATTAATCTTTTAAACTGAGTAAGATCAATAAAGTTAAATCCCTACTCTTATATTATTTTATTTACGATAAAACTAATTTTTAATGCTGTTTTAGAGTTCAAGCATTTAAATAGATACGGTATCATTTTTTGTTTTAACAACTTGCTTATTTTGAAATGCATTATAACTTCCCAAAACCTCGAGGTTATAATTTTCTTTGGTTTGCATGTAACCATATGTCGCACGCGCCTTTGCACCAAACATTCGTTTTTCGCTATCGGCTGCAAAACCCATGTACATTTTTTTATAATTCAATTCCTTAGCTCTTTTAATAACACTATACATTGCTTGTTTATATACCTTGTATTCTTTATGGTAACTATAATCCAATCCTAATATCATTGGTATATAATTGTTACTTGTTATATAACAAAACATAACAACAAGCGGTTTGTTTAAATTTTTAACATCAAACTCAGGTTTTAAACCAAGCGTAGTTATATCCCACTGTTTATTATTAACCATGTTTTTAAATACTTTGAATGGTAAATTAAATGTATTTAATGCAAGACTGTTATTCTTTACATTTAGATACATATTATAATACAATTCAAGATCAGCTTCAGTTGGGTCATTAACAGCTTTTATCTCAAATTTATTCTCATCGCGCAACACATAACGTTTTACATCATATCTTCCGTTAGCAGATAATCGTTGTAAATACTCATCGGTGCTTTTCCAATTCATATCTTCCAAAACATAACTATTTGGCATATTTATTTTAAAATAACCATTATCAATAAAATAAGAATCTACCTCAGCATCTTCGCAAACAAAATCTCTTATTGTAATATTATTTGCTTCGTATTGTTCCTGCAATTGCGAAATGTGTTTAAACAGTATTTGTAAAGCACTTTTCCAGTGATCTGAATTTTTATCGAGGAATAAATGTTCGCCTTCAGTTAATAACGAACCAATAGATACTACTTTTGAAGTTAAAAAATATGGATCATTTATTCGCTGTTCTTCTATTTGTGCAGAGATAGAGCCGTGCGACAACATATCATCTTTCCATAAAGCAGTAGTTAAAAAAGTAGCAAGTACCACTTTATTGTTTTCGTCTCGCACTATCAAATAATCAAATTCCCAATTCTCTTCTGCAATTTTATTATTTGTAAACGATCTTTCTAAAAATTGCAAGCCGTTCCAATCAAAAGAACCTTTATCACCCAACAAATTATCCCATTCGTTTTGCTCAATGGCATGAATGGTCTTATGTTTTTCAACAATCAAACTTCCGGCACTTAAAATAGTAACCACTTGTTCTTCTATTTGAACATCAGATGGCAAGGGTAATTTAAAGGCTGAATAAATTTGGTTCAATGTAATTTCTTCTTCCTGCATTGCTATGTTTAAATGATAGGCCATACGCTCTATCATTTTTTCTATTTGAGAAAAAGTATGCAGGCAGGTAATTGTAAAACGAATGCCTGTATTTTTCATTGGCACCGCAGGAAAAATGCCCAGGTTTAAATAATACCCTTCGTTCAACATACGGTGCACCATATTATATCCTAATTTAGGCAGACTAACACCAATAAAAAAAACAGGTGCTGCAGATGCAGAGATAATTGGCAAACCATATTTTTTGATCATCAATCTTGCAAACTGGATATTATCCTGCAAAGTATTTTGCAGTTCATATATCTCGTCACTTAAATGTATTTTTGCAGATGCCAGCGCTGCGCCTAAAGCAGAAGGCTGCATAGGCCCTGATGTGATCAGGGGGCCACCACAGGTTCTTACTTTGCGTGCCAATTCTTTATCAGGAAAAACCAAAACTGCACCACCGGTTGCAAACGCTTTGGCTAAGGAAACGGCTAATACCGCTCTCGGATGAAGAGAACCGAAAGACATTACATAGCCGCTCCCGTTAGTTCCAAAACAGCTCATTCCATGGGCATCATCAACATAAAGATTTAGTTCTTTGTATTTATCCATTAAAGCATACAATTCTTTTACAGGGCATGCATCGCCATACATAGAATAAATGCCATCTGCCATGTACCAGATTTTTTCATGTTTTCCTTTTAGCTCTTTAATTTTTTCTTCTAACAGATCTAAACGGTTATGTCTTACCAACTCCACATGAATGCCTTTTGGTTTCAATAAATTACAGGCTGTTTGAATAGAATTGTGTGCCTGATGATCGATTATAACAGCATCGTTTTGACCAACCACCACCGGAATAGCAGCTATATGGCCCAAAGTTGTGGTTGGTGAAATAATTACCGAAGCTTTGAATATTTTTTCGAAATGTTCTTCAAGATCTTTATATAATTTTATTGAAACATAAGCACGCGATTCTGAAAATTGTGTGCCATATTTTTCAATGGCATCAATTGCACCGTCTTTTAATCTTCTGTCAAACTCGAGACCCAAATAACTGCAGGATCCAAAATTTACCACATCCTTACCCTTTAACTTTATAAGATTGCCTTGTAAAAATTCATCCTCATTGTTTAAATGCAGGATGCCTTTTTTAACCCCATCAGTTATAATCTGGTCAATTGTGTCGATAAATGAGCTGTTTTTTGCCACGTGATATATTTAGAAAATTAAATAATAGTTCCTGCTTTAAAAGCAATAAATGCCTTTGAGTGCATAACAAAATTGATCAATTAAAAGTTGGACAACAACGTATAAAAAGCGTATTTTTGAAATATTACCTACGTTTAAATACGTAGTTTTATTTAAGATTTGTACATTAACTTTGACCACGCGAAAACATGAAAACGCTAGATACTCCTTATGCTAAGTTTGAACTTGAAAATGATATTTTAATGATCGAATTTAAGCCCGAACTTGAGATCACTTTGGAAGTAGCAAAAAAAATTGTGGCCGACAGAAAAATAATCTCAGAAGGTAAAGCGTACCCGGGTTTGGGTGATGTACGTTTTGTGAAAAGCGCCACAAAAGAGGCGCGTGCTTTTTTTGAAACCGAAGAATCGCAAAATGGTGTTTTAGCCGGTGCTATGTTGGTTGATTCGGTTTTTAGTACTTTTTTGGTAAACTTTTTTTTGAAAGTTACCAAACAAAAAATGCCATCAAAAATGTTTACCGATAAACAAAAAGCGCTAAAATGGCTGGCGCAATTCAAATCAAAATAATCTAATTAAAACTTTGGATCCGAGGTTTATAAAACTAAGCAACCTACTTATTGAATATTCATTAGGTAATTATGATGCTAAGATCAAACTCTCCAAACAAAAAGATGCCATTGATGCTTTTATTTCAAGCGTTAACATGCTCGGCGAAGAACTAAAGGCCACTGCTATTTCACGCAACCATTTTAATAACATTTTTGATTCGGTTTCAGATACTGTATTTGTATTAAACAAAAAAGGCATTATTGAACTGGCCAATAAAAGTATTTTTGACCAGCTTGGCCTGCCTGATAACCTGGTTACAAATAAAAAGATAGATGATTTTTTTACCTGTTTAAACAAAACATCCTTATTTAATAAATTAAAAAAGCAGCTCAATGACTCAAATACCCCTGCGCAAAACAACGATCCTATTTTGGGGCTTGTAAGAGCCAAAAACAATTGCATTGTGTCTTGCAGCATGTCGTTCTTAACCGATTCTAAGAAACAGCGCGCGGGCTACATTTTAACCGTTAGGGATGTTACACAAATAAAAAATTTTGAAGAACAATTAATAGCTTCGGAAGAAAAATACAGGAACATTTTTCAAAACTCAAGCGATTCTATTTTTATTTCTGATGAAACAGATTACCTTTCGGATCTTAACGATGCTGGGATCGAGCTTTTAAAAATAAAATCGCACGAAATTTTAAATCATAAGATCTCAGATTTTATTTATAACCCGCTTGATAAAAAGCTTTTTTTAGAAAAAATAAAAGCCAAAAATAATATTGTTGATTTTAAGACCAAATTGATCGATACCAAGGGTAATATAATGGACTGCATTATTTCGTCCAACAAAATAAACGATAACCGTAACCACTTTAAAGGCTATCAGGGTTATATAAAGAACATTACCAAACAGGAAGAAGTAGACAATTTAATTGTACGTACCATTAACGATACCCAGGAAAAAGAAAGAATTAGGTTCTCAAAAGACATTCACGATAGTTTAGGCCAGCAATTATCGGCCGTAAAATTTTACATTGGCACCTTGCGTACTACATACAATTTGTCCGACGAAAAGAAGAACGAGGTAGTTGAAAAATCAAATGATGCTATTTTGGATGTGTTAAGCGACCTTAGGAATATTTGTTTTAACCTGATGCCGCAAACCTTGCAAAATGTTGGTTTAAAGGCTGCTGTTAACGAGTTGTGCCGAAAAATTGTGATAGCCGACGAGCTCGAATTTAAAATTATTATCAATGAAGATCAGTTTTCGATCAGTAAAAATTTAGAATTTACTATCTTTAGGGTCATACAAGAGTTCATAAATAATTCTATCACACATGGTAAATCAACCAAAATAAATATTAAAATTACGGCAGATAAGAAAGAGTTAGTTATTAATTTAAAAGATAACGGTATGGGGTTTGACATTAGCAAAGCAAGAAAAGAAGGAATGGGTTTACTGAATGTACGCTCGAGGGTTAAATCATACAATGGCTCTATTACTATTACCAGCGCACCAAACAAGGGTACTCATTACTTAATTATTATTCCATTATAAATTAATATTATTAAAAATGAAAAGACTAAGAATATTAATAATTGACGATCATCGTTTGGTACGAGATGGAATTAAAACCATGCTTGAAACACAAAGTGCCAATTACGATTTTGATATTTCAGAAGCTGAAAGTGGCGAAGATGCAGTTGCAATAATAAAGAACAGGGAGTTTGATATTATTTTGGTAGATTACCAATTGCCCGGCATGAATGGCGCGCAAACCGTTGAACAAATACTATTTTACAAACCAAAATCAAAGATCCTTGCCTTATCTAATTACGATGAGTACACCTACATTACTAATATGATAAAAGTGGGCGTAAAAGGTTATGTGCTTAAAAATATCTCACCAAACGAATTAATAAAAGCAATTGAAACCATTTTACTTGGTAAAAAATATTACGCCAGCGATGTTTCGGGCAAAATAATTGATTCGGAAGAAAAAAGAGAGAACGAAAAAAGGAATTCGAAAATTCATATCACCAGACGCCAGACAGAGATATTAAAACTGGTTGCAACCGGCATGACTAATGATGCCATTGCAAAACAATTAAGCCTTTCTAAAAGAACGGTAGATACCCATAGGCAAAATTTGTTGTTAAAACTGGAAGTACATAATACAGCTGCGCTTATTAAAAAAGCGACAGAATTATCTATGCTGTAATTTAAATACCCTAAAAAGGTTAATCAAATTACGTGTTTAAACGTATTGCACTTTGTTTTCCTTTTAAATATTATTGTGGTTCACAAATCTTAGAACCATGAAACTTCTTCCTGTTTTTTTGAAAAATAATATTTCAAACGAGTTTTATATCACAAACTTTGATTGTAAAAAAATAATTCCTCAGCAATTGGTATGTCGCGATGCAAGAGCTTTAGACATTACCAGCTGCACAGTTTGCATTAACGATCTGCCATTTCGTTTTGTGAAAGATAACCGTTACAGCTTTTCAACCTTTAATTTAGACAGGTTTCAGAGCAATTTTGTTTTCAAATCACTTGAGGCATTATCAAACGTAAAATTCAGGTTGCGCATCCATTGTGAGAAAAACGATGAAGAAAGATATAAAGATATGATGTTTCACCTGCATTTTAATTTAGAAAAAGATGGCTTAACAAAAGCATTTATGGATCAGCGTTTTAATAACTCCAATTCATTTGATGCAAAAAATACTTAATTTTTAAGATCACAACACCCAAACAAAAAAGCCAGCGAAAAATTTCACTGGCTTTTTACTTTTTACTCAAACAATATCTCAATCCCGATAGCTATCGGGATTATTTTCTACCAGGGCATTTTTTACAACGGTCACCTTTTTTAAAACTTTTACAGCAATCTTTTTTCTTTTTACAGCAATCGGCAAAAACAGTTAAAGGGCAATTATTTTGAAAAAACACAGGTGTTTTTGGCTTTTCTAAATTCTCTAAATTCATGTTATAAAGCTAGTTGAAGGATTTAGTTTTTTAAATACCATAAAAAGGGTAATTTTCGGGTCTCAAACATTACTTTTTCTTAATTGTTTGCTTTTAAATGACTATTTCGCCCCTAAATACCTGGTTATCCTCTGCCTCAGAACCCTTGCTAATTGCGGGTCCGTGTGGAGCAGAATCGTTAGAACAGTTAAAACAAACGGCCAAAGGCCTTAAAGAGCTTAATAAAGTAAGCCTTTTCAGGGCCGGCGTATGGAAACCCCGCACCCGCCCCAATGCTTTTGAAGGAAAAGGCGAAGAAGCCTTAAAATGGCTGGCCGAAATAAAAAAAGAATTTGGCTTTAAAATTACTGTTGAAGTGGCTAATGCCCAGCATACCGAATTAGCTTTAAAATATGGCATTGATGTGTTATGGATAGGAGCCCGCACAACCGTAAACCCTTTTAGCGTACAGGAAATTGCCGATGTTTTAAAAGGTACAGATATACCTGTAATGGTAAAAAACCCAATACATGCCGACCTGCAATTATGGGTTGGAGCCATTGAGCGTGTAAGTAATAGTGGTATTACTAAATTGGCAGCCATACACCGTGGTTTTTACGTTTACGGTAAAACAAAATACCGTAACAAACCCATGTGGCAATTGCCAATTGAATTAAGAACCTTGTTTCCTGAACTGCCTATTATTTGTGATCCTAGCCATATTAGTGGTAACCGCGAATTAATCCCATCGATTGCGCAAAAAGCGCTAGATCTTGGCATGAATGGTTTGATGATAGAATCACATTATGATCCATCCATAGCTTTAAGCGATGCCGAGCAACAATTAACACCGGTACAATTAGGCGAATTAATCTGCAAACTAATTTTGCGTAAACAACGTGCAAGTGATATTACTGTAATTGATAAACTGGCCGAACTAAGAAATATTATTGATGAAGTGGATGAAGAATTAATTAATGTTCTTAAAAAACGTACGCAAATAATTGAAGAGATAGGCACCTACAAAAAAGAACATCACATTACTATTTTTCAATTAGAGCGTTGGCAGGAAATTTTACGCACCCGCGCGCAATTGGCCGAAAAATTAGGCATTTCACGCAACCACGTAGAAAAAATTTGTCAGTTATTGCATGAAGAAAGCATTCGTATACAAAACGGTGTAATGAATAAATAATATTTAGGCTTTTTATTTTACCGGAATTGTTTTAAGATCTCTTTCTGCATACGCGTGATCGGGATTTAGTTTTAATGTTCTCTCCCAGGCAATTTTTGCTTTATCATATAATTTAAACTGGTAAAACATACCGCCCAAACCGTACCAACCTTCCGCATCGGCAGGTGCAACGATCGTACACATTTTATAATTAAGCGCTGCTTCGCGTAAATGCCCTTCATTAAAGTCAGCAGCAGCACGGTTTTTTAATATATCAGAATAAACCCTGTAGTAATTTTCCAGGTAGGGATTATCCGGATATAAATGCTCGGCAATTTTCCAATAATATATTGCATCTCTATCGTTATGTAATTTAAAGCTGGCTAAACCCAAATTTAAATAACCGTTTACATAACGCGGATGTAATTCAACCGCACGTTTTAAATATTCTACACCTTGGTTTAATGCTGCTTTACCCGGATCATAATAACATAAAGTATCTTTACCCGGAAACAACTCAACTATCTGCTCTGAATCCGAAAGGTCTATTAACCGCGCGCCCGCATTACCCAAAACTAAAACAGAATTGGGCGATGTTTTTACATCTTTTAAAAATAAGGTCACGTCGTTTTTCCAATCCCAGTTACGCTCCCATGTTTTGCAACCACATAAAACCAAAACTATCATCAACGTGCTTATCATTAATGTACGTTTAACGGTAAACGAAAGTGCTCTTAACTTTTCTAAACCTGTAAATGCTAACCAGGCAATTGCTATTGCAACACCAATAGTGGCATGAAATAAAAAACCCTCGCGAAAAAGTGCGCCCACAGGAAAAATAAAATTGGTAACCAGTATAATGAAAGCAAAGTAGCATGTAATTGCAAAACCCAATACATAACGCTTAACAGATAAAATAATTCCTAATACTAAAAGTGCAATATTTATTATTAAAGAAAATATAAAATCAATATCGGTAAAATGGCTGTACGGAATTTGCGCATAAGAATAATCGCAGGTTAATGTGTTTGGAAAAAACGACAAATGAAGATATTTAAGAAGTATAAAAATTTTAGACGCGAATTGTTCTTCGGGAGATGCCAGCAAAAAAGGATTGTTCAGTATCTCTGTATCCGGCACGCCCGGCGCAATTCTTACAGAACTTAAACGCATGACCATATAAGCAGCACAAAAAACAAAAAGACTTAAACCCAACATGCCTAAATTAAGAGGCTTTACTTTTTCTTTATCAAAAACATATAAAGCAAGTGGAATTAAAATAAAAAGCACAATAGCATATTCTTTAGACATTAAAGCGCAGAAGAAAGTAAAGCCTGCAAGTATAAGTGGTACGATCTTTTTTGTGTTGATGTATTTAAATGAAAACAAAAATGCAAGCGCAATAAATATTACAGAGAAAATATCTTCGCGGCCTTTTACATTTGCCACAATTTCGCTATGTACAGGATGAACTAAAAAAATGAGCGCCGCTAAAAAAGCCATATCCTGCTGTTCTTTAAAAATATATTTACTAAATAACAGGTACAATAAAACACAAGCTAAAATGTAGGTCCATATATTATTAAAATGTCTTATATCGGCGCCTTGGACCTGGCAGTCCACCTCGTTAAATACACCATCCTTGTTTAGATCCTCATTAGCATCGTTCTTAAAATTTTTATTGGTATCCCAACAAGTATTACATTCGTTTTGCTGTGCAAAACCATCTTTATTCAGATCAACAAATTCGTTAAACTCATAATTTACAATTGCAGTTTCAGTTGGCGGGCTTGTTAATTTCTTTTTAGAAGCAGAAGATGGCAATTCTAATTTTTCGTTGTCTAGTTTTCCATTATGATTAAGATCTTCAACAAACATATAATTACCCGTTCGGTAAGTGCCTATTATTTCTTGTTCAAGTGCAAAGCTAATTACGGGTAACGGCCTGTAACGCCCGCCCTGTAGCTGATCATCCGCATTCATGCGGCGGTAAAAAGCATCGTAAGCGTCTTTGGTTAAAATATCGCTAATGCCTGCAACACCTTTTAGTACATAATTGTTTTGATGAATGATAATGCCATCATCTAAAGCATATTCGTTATAAATGGAAGTGCAATAAAAAATAATACCAATTAATACCAATACAAAAATTGGTTGCTTTTGATCGAAGAAAGGAAAGTATTTGAATTTTCTTTCTGCCTCATCTATTGGTAATTGTTCTTCGTTGTTAATTTGATTCGCTTGCATAGGTTCTTTCTTTACTTAATCCGAATGTGCTGATACTGGAAAGTACTGTTGAGTTTTTTGCTGCAGCCAGGTTAGAAACAAGGTCGTTTGAGCGTACTTCGGCTGTATTTGTTTTTTCTTCCTTATTAAAATACATCATACAGGCACCTATAATAACAGTGGCAACAACTGCGTGGTATAATTTAATTTTTAAATTTAAAAATGCTGCTACTAACGAAAAGAAATCTTCTATCTCACCTTTTTGCGGCTTTTGTCGTGCAATAATTTTTTTACGCGCTGCTTCAACCAATAAAATAGATGGTTGCTTTACACTCAAATTATCAAGCGACATATTATCGCTTAAAAATTTATTTATCTCTTTATTATCTTCCATTTTAATTTAAGGGTTTAAATATTTTTAATTTTTCTTCTAAAACTTTTATAGTGTAATGTAATCTTGATTTAACGCTGCCTTCAGGACAATTTTGTATAAAAGCAATTTCCGTTATTGTTTTTTCTTCCTGGTATTTTAAAATAAAAGTTTCTTTTTTTTCTGCCGGTAATTCATTCAAAGCTTCTTCCAGCATTTTTCTAAACATTACCGCATCCATTTTTGAAGCGGTATTTAAAAAAACAGAATCGTTTATGCTTTCAGTAGTATATTTTATTTCTTCATTACTTTCACTTACAATTTTTTTATGCCTGTAAAAATTTTTACAACTGTTTGATGCTACAGAGAAGATCCAGGTTTTAAAAGAACGCGTTTTATCAAATTTTTCGGGTGCTTCAGCTATCTTTAAAAAAAGATCCTGCAAAGCATCCTGCGCCAATTCCTTATCAAAATTCAACATTCGGATATAATATCCCAGCAAGCGTTTACTATATCTTAAATAGATCTCATCAAAAGCCAATACCTCGCCATTGCTCAAACAGAACATTAATTCTTCATCACTCAACAAAGCGTACTTACCTGTTTGCGGCATATAGTTTATAAGTTTTTGCGGCCTGCTTTAAAACTTATTAAGGTTTCTAATAA
This sequence comes from Bacteroidia bacterium, assembly GCA_044229885.1. GTDB lineage: Bacteria > Bacteroidota > Bacteroidia > B-17B0 > Aurantibacillaceae > Aurantibacillus. Next base: position 415,995 of record JBGASD010000002.1, read on the forward strand.
GCTGTACACGCCTAAATAATCAAAGTTCATTTGAAACGAAAAATAATTTGAGAAATTACAATTTAAGCAGAAAAAGGAAGAAATTTTGCCTGTATTTTAACGCCTTTTAACGGCCCGGTTTTAAGATCTCCCACAAAACAATGCCAATACTTACCGAAATATTTAGCGAGTGTTTAGTACCCAATTGCGGTATCTCAACTACACCGGCACAAGCATCAATAACCTCCTGCTCTACTCCATACACTTCATTACCAAACACCAATGCCAGTTGTTGACCGGTATTTTTAAATTCATTTAATGCAATACTTTTTGTGGCTTGCTCAACAGCATAGCATTTATAATTTTTTTGTTTTAAATGATCAATAGCTTCTAAAGTTGTTTTAAAATGGGTCCACTTCACTGTTGAAGTAGCGCCTAAAGCAGTTTTTTCTATTTCTTTATTTGGAGGAGTTCCCGTTACACCACACAAAATAATTTCTTCGATCAAAAAAGCATCTGCCGTTCTAAATGCTGAGCCAACATTATTAAGACTTCGCACATTATCCAGCATAATAACAACGGGTTGTTTTTGAGCCTCTTTAAATTCATTGACACTCAGACGGTTCAACTCTTCATTCTTTAGTTTTTGGCTCATTTTAGCACTGTTTTAATCAATAAAAATACCTATATTTATGCTTTAAAAATAGATACTTTTTTTGTGAAGGTAAGTAAAGAATTTAAAATAGGACTTGTAGTAGTTTGTGCAATTGCTGCTTTCATTTGGGGCATTAATTTTTTAAAAGGCTCAAATATTTTTTCACACAAGTATTATTTGTACGCCGTTTATCCAAAGATCGATAATCTAATTCCCGCCAATCCATTATTAATTAATGGTTTTAAGATTGGCCAGGTAAATGAAATTTCGTTGATACAAAAGGGTGGTAAAACACAAGTGCTTGTAAAATTTTTGTTGACCGAAGATGTTCAAATCCCAAAAAACTCCATTGCAAAAGCAATTAGCTCCGATCTGTTAGGAACAAAAGCGGTTGAAGTTATTTATAGTAATGAAACAGCAATGGTTGAAAGCGGTGATACATTAATTGCCGCATCTGAAGAAGGCTTTAAAGAATCATTAGATAAACGTATTGCACCTATACAGGCAAAAGCAGAAAATCTTATTAGCAGCATGGATAGTGTAATGACTGTTGTTAGTTTGATCTTAAATACTAAAACACGCGACAATCTCGAAAAATCTTTTGAAAGTGTGCGAAAAGCCATTTTAACTTTAGAGCAAACAGCTTACAAATTAGATGATCTTGTTGGATCGGAAAAAGTAAAGATCTCAAGCGTGCTTTCCAACTTAAATCAGATAACATCTAACCTTAGTAAAAATGGACAAAAGATCGATCAGATCATTAACAATGTAAGCAGTATGACAGATAGTTTGGCAAAGGCACAATTAAAAGATGCTATTGCCAATGCCGACAAATCAATGAAAGAATTAAATGTAATGTTGGCCAAGATCAACGAAGGGCAAGGAACCGCAGGTAAATTATTAAAGAATGATTCGTTATATAACAACTTAAATAAATCTTCCGAAGACTTAGATAAATTATTGAAAGACCTTCGCTTAAATCCTGAACGTTACATACACTTTTCGGTTTTTGGAAGAAAGTCACGCAAACCTGTTAATCCATAGAGAACAAATATGATAAGCTCGATCATCTTCGCTTTACTTTTACTGGGGGCATCTGCATATTTTACTATCAATGTAAGAAAGATCCGCAGAAATATTCTTTTGGGAAAAGATATTCCGCTGGCAGATAATAAAAGTGAGCGTATTAAAACAATGGTTTTAGTTGCGCTTGGCCAGCAAAAAATGTTCTCTCGTCCTATTCCGGCAATCCTGCATTTATTTTTATACTCTGCATTTATTATTACGCAAATAGAATTGATAGAAATTATTGTTGATGGTATTAGCGGTAGTCATCGTATTTTCAGAGAATCGTTAGGCGGTTTATACACATTTGCCATTAGCTTTATCGAGATCCTTTCAGTATTAGCATTTATTGGCACTATTGCTTTTTTAGCAAGAAGAAATCTATTAAAAGTACCGCGCCTTGTAATGAATGAATTAAACGGTTGGCCAAAATTAGATGCCAATTTTATTTTACTTGGCGAGCTTACTTTGATCTGTTTTATTTTTATGATGAATGGTGCTGATGAAGTTTTGTATTCAAGAGGTATATCGCATGCAACCAATTTAAATGACGGCTCTTTAGGCTTATCTATCAGTAAACATGTTGGTCCATTATTATTTGGCGGCATATCGGATAACGGTTTGCACATTGTTGAACGCATTGGCTGGTGGGGACATATTTTAATTGTATTTGGTTTTTTAAATTATCTGCCTTTTTCAAAACACTTACACATTGTTTTAGGCTTTCCGAATACTTACTTCTCTAACTTAAAACCAAAAGGCGAATTTACAACGCTTGACGCAGTAACGGATGTTGTGGCTCCTAATTTTGATCCGGCCTATGTTGCAAAAACAGACCCTAATAATCCAATAAGGTTTGGAGTTAAAGATGTACAAGATCTTAGCTGGAAAAATTTAATGGATGCTTACAGCTGCACCGAGTGTGGCAGATGCACCTCTTCTTGTCCGCAAAATATTACAGGCAAAGCATTATCGCCGCGTAAAATTATGATGGATACGCGTGATAGGTTAGAAGAAGTTGGAAAAAATATTGACAAGAACAAAGGAAAGTTTGTTGATGATGGCAAATCATTGATTGGAGATTATATTAAGCATGAAGAGATCTGGGCATGTAATACTTGCAATGCTTGTGTGCAGGAATGTCCGGTAAATATTGATCCGTTAGCTATTATTGTAGAAATAAGAAGATATTTAGTGATGGAAGAAAGTAACACACGTCCTGAATTAAATAACATGTTCAGTAATATTGAGAATAATGGCGCGCCTTGGCAATTTAGTCAAGCCGACCGTGCAAACTGGATCAACGAAAATTAAAAAAGAAATTATGTCAACGATAAAAGTTCCGACGATGGCAGAAATGATGGCTGCAGGAGAAACTCCCGAAATTTTATTTTGGGTGGGTTGTAGCGGTAGTTTTGATGATCGCGCAAAAAAGATCACAAAGGCCATTGTTCGCATTTTAAATCACGTAAATATTAAGTTTGCTATTTTAGGTTCGGAAGAAGGTTGCACCGGCGATCCCGCAAAACGTGCCGGAAACGAATTTTTATATCAAATGCAGGCCATGCAAAATATTACTGTAATGAATGGTTACAATATTAAAAAGATAGTTACAGGTTGTCCGCATTGCTTTAACACAATTAAAAATGAATACCCGGCTTTGGGTGGAAATTACGAAGTAGTTCATCATACACAATTAGTACAGGAATTAATTGACCAGGGAAAATTAAAAGTGCAGGGCGGAGAATTTAAAGGAAAGAAAATTGTTTTTCACGACCCATGTTATTTAGGAAGAGCCAATGATGTTTACGAAGCACCGCGAAATGTTATTGAAAAACTGGATGTTGAATTAGCAGAAATGAAACGCAGTAAAGCAAAAGGTTTATGCTGTGGTGCCGGTGGCGCGCAAATGTTTAAAGAAGCCGAAAAAGGCACTAAAGAGGTAAATACCGAACGTGCAGAAGAGGCTTTAGCACTGAATCCGGATGTAATTGCTGTGGGTTGTCCGTTTTGCAATACTATGATGACAGATGGCGTAAAACATTTTAATAAAGAAGATAAAACAAAAGTATTAGATGTTGCCGAACTAATTGCAAACGCCAATGATCTTTAATCTTAAAAATTATTTTGTATTATTTTTTGCAATTTTTTTAATTGCTTTTTCTTCCTGTAAAAATAATTCTACCGAACAAACCGAAGCAGAAAATAAAACAGCCGATAGTTTAAGTGCAAAATTAAACTCACCTGAATTAAAAGCTGTAAATGCAGAATTATTAAAGGATCCAAGCAATGCAGCACTGTATAATAAACGCTCAGGTATCTATCTTTCATTAAATCAATTAACCGAAGCAATTAATGATGCAATACGTGCTGTTAAAATAGACAGCACTAAAGCAGAGCATTACATGGCTTTAGTTGATGCTTATTATACACAAAACAATACACGTTTGGCAAAAGAAACATTAGAGATCGTTGAAAAAAGATTTCCTGATAATGTAGATGCGCTTTTAAAATTATCAGAATTATATTTTATTGTAAAACAATATCAAAAAGGAATTGATTACGTAAATAAAGCACTTAAACTAAATGATCGTTCTGCAAAGGCTTATTACTTAAAAGGTAGTATCTATCGTGAAAGCGGCGATACAACAAGAGCTGTTTCAAGCCTTGAGACCGCTGTTGAACAGGATGCGAAATTCGAAAATGCTTTCATTGACCTTGGAGTGATATATGCCGCAAGAAAAAATCCACTTGCCTTAGAATATTATAACAATGCATTAAAGATCAATCCTTCTAATGAAAATACAGTGTACGCCCGAGCAAAATTGCTGCAGGATATTGGAAAAATTGATGAGGCTATTATAGAATATAAATCTATCCTTCAAAAAAATAAAAATTGCGAGAATTGTTATTATAATCTTGGCGCCATTTATTTAGAAATAAAAAAGGATAATAAAACCGCTTTGGAAAACTTTAATAACGCTATTGCTTTAAATCCTAATTCTGCCCAAACCTATTTTGCAAGGGGTTATACTTATGCTAAGCTAAAAGATAAAGAAAGCGCAAAGGCAGACTATAACATGTGCCTTAAGATCCAGCCTAATTTTGAGTCTGCCATACAAGCCCTGAATGAGCTTTAGCGGCTATTTTCCCCACTTTTTAGCTTAATTACCCGTATTTATTGACAAAAAAATTTTGGCTTCAATATTAATATTTTATATTTATAGGATATTCAAAAAGCTTAAATGAAACAAGACAAAAAAAATGTGGGTATTGCCCTGCAAGGTGGTGGCGCACACGGTGCTTTTACCTGGGGCGTGTTAGACAGATTATTGGAAGAAGAGAATCTTGTTGCTGAAGCCATGTGCGGAACAAGTGCCGGCGCAGTTAATGCCGTAACCTGCGCTTACGGTTTGCATATTGGCGGGCCTGCAAAAGCAAAAGAATTATTGGAAGAACTTTGGCGTAAAATTGCACTTAGTGGTAGTTTTTTATTTAAGCCCGGAGTTTTAGATAAAACTTACGGTAACGGAGATATTTATAATAGCACGGGTTACATGATGTTTAATGCTATTACACAGGTGTTATCCCCTTACAATTTTAACCCTTTTAATTACAATCCGCTTCGTGATATTTTAAATAATATTATTGACTTTGAAGAGTTACAACGTTACAATAAAAAGAAATTATTTATTTGCGCCACAAACGTAAAAACAAACAAAGCAAAGATCTTTTCTAATAAGGAAATTACTGTTGATTCGGTAATGGCTTCTGCCTGTTTACCATTTTTATTTCAGGCGGTTGAGATAGAAGGCCAGTTTTACTGGGATGGTGGTTATATGGGTAACCCCCCTATCTTTCCTATTATAACTAACACAAGTTTAAGAGATATTGTACTGGTAAAAATCAATTCTATCAATATTAATTCGGTACCAACAACTGCAAGAGATATTGCAGATCGCGTAAATGAGATCTCTTTTAACAGCAGCTTAATAAACGAAATGAAATTAATTCATTACAGAAACGAATTAATTAGAAATGGTATTTTAAAATCGGATGATAAAATTAACCGTGAGATCTTTGTGCATACCATTAGCGGTTATGATGCTTTAAGCCAGTTAAGCTATAGCAGTAAAATGAATACATCGTGGGAGTTTTTATCTAACCTTAAAAATAAAGGCCGCGAAATTGCTGAAAAATGGCTTGCTAAAGATTATAAGGAAGTTGGATTAAAGTCAACTTTTGATGTGGAAGAGCACTTCTTCGATAAATTTTAATATGCCTATACGTCAATAACAGCGGGCTATTCAAAACTTCGAATATCATTTAACTTTCTTTAAACCCTGTTACGTAAAATTTTATTAGTTTTACTTTAGTATTTACGTTTATACAACCGGATGCATTTTATTTTCCAACAAAAAAGATCATTTTATCTGCTAAAAAAAGCATGGTTGTTTTTGTACATTTGCATAAGTTTTATTTTTAAAGGTCAGGTATTTTATTCAACAGATCCTACTTATATAGCATTTAAAACTGAGAAAAATAACCTGATCACAAAATATCATTTTACCTATCCCGATTCAAGCATCATTAATATTCACAATTATTTTCCAAGAAATTTTTTAGGGAATATTGGTCTGCCTTCTCCAAATTATCTTCTTAATTATGGCACTAATGATATTGGCTTTACATTTTATACACCTCCCTACAAAAACGATATGTATTCTGAAAGCCAGGTAAATTATTATCGCACAAAAGGGCCTTATGCTAATTTAACGGGTGTTGCCGGAAGCAAAAAATTTCAAACCTTTAAAATGCTTTTTACACACACTTACAAACGCGTAAATGTGGCCATAAAATTTAGTCGTTATACATCGCAGGGGTATTATTTAAAACAACAAAGTTATACCAACAATTTTTATCTCTCAAGCAATTACGCCACTAAAAAAGAACGTTTTGGTTATTATTTTTATATTCTTAATAATGGTAATAAAAATAAAGAGAACGGTGGTATTTTGGCAGATTCGCTTACAGAAGTAACGATGCTGCAAAATAAAGAGCTCTTTCCTGTAAAATTAAACAATGCCACACGCGATAACCGTGAATTAAAAGTGATGTTCAATCCTTATTTCCTGTTAAACAAAAAAGATTCTTCCACTAAAGTAAATCATTTGATCCAATTCAAATCAGCGTTTGCATCCAACTCCTATCAATACAAAGACGAAAACATTGCAAGCGATAATTATTATATCATCACGTATTTGGACACGTTAAGAACGAATGATAGCGCACATGTTAGAAAATTTAATAACGAAATTAGTTATGCCGCCGTAACAACCAATTCAAACTTTGCATTTTCTGCAGGTTATAAAAACGAAATAAACCAGGTTTGGCAAAAAGCCGATAGTGTATTTTTAAACCATATTGCTACTGCCGATCTTACATTTAAAAAAGTTTTAACGAGTGAAGAGAATCAGGTTGCAAAAGATCATCAAAAAGAAATACAAACACATTTTAATTTTCAATATATTTTTGAAGGTGCCAACAAAGGCAATTACAAAGCAGAAAATAAGACCGTGCTTTTATTGAACCGCGCCAAACAACGTTATTTATATTTAAATTTATTGGCAGAGGACCGATCGGCAGATTATATTTACAATTATTGGGTAAGCAATCATTTTACCTGGTTTAATAACGGTTACCGGTCACAACAACAAACACAGGCCATTTTAGGATTTAGCCTGAATAAATATTTGTCAGCTTCTGTATTTGTGCAAAATATAAATAACTATTTGTATTTTGATAATGTTGCATTACCAAGACAATATGCAACTACAATTAGCAATCTTGGCGCGACTGTAAATTTTACAAAAGTATTTTTTAAACACCTTGGTACTTCGCTCGAATACCGTTTGCAAAACACATCTAATGCAACTTATGTGCGTATGCCAAAACACCAGGCAACAGCTAAATTATTTTATACAGGCATTTTCTTTAAGAACAATCTTCAATTACAGATCGGTGGTCAGCTGCAAATGTATGATTCGTTCTATGCTTATGGTTACATGCCTTCTACACAAGCATTTTATTTGCAGGAAAGCTATAAAACAAAGCCTTATCCTTTTTTAGATGTTTATCTTAATGCAAGGATAAGACCCGTGAATTTCTTCCTTAAAATAGAAAATGCTTTATTTGGCTTTGCAGGCACTAATTATTCCTTAGCGCAAGGCTATTATCAAACCGACAGAGCGTTTAGATTAGGTATTAGCTGGACCTTTTTTGATTAATGTTTATTAGCATTATGTGACTCGAGGTGATGTCCTAACCAGATATTACGCACAATAAATTTCCAGATCGAATTGGAAATATTTACAATTGTTTTCATATTTAAAGGTATGAAATAAATTTAAAATTACCTCAAAAAAGGGTTTTATACTTTTTTAACGCTTACTCGTGATGGTATTTTTCACCTTTTAAAATGGTGTAAGCGCGATACAATTGTTCAACAAAAAACAAACGTACCATTTGATGAGAGAAGGTCATTTGTGATAGAGAAATTTTAGAATTGGCCCGTTTGTAGATCACCTCACTAAAGCCAAAAGGCCCGCCAATTAAGAATACCAGGCGTTTTACCGAAGCGTTTTGTTTTTGCGCTATAAAGTATGAAAATTCAACCGAAGAATATTCTTTTCCTTTTTCATCCAATAAAATAAGCTGGTCTTCGGGCAAAATTGCTGCCATGATCAGCTTGGCTTCTTCCTGCTTTTGCTCATTATGGCTGCGTTGCCTTACTGCTTTTGGCACACTAATTGTACTTATCTCAAATGTGGCATAGTTCTTTAACCGTTTTGCATATATTTCAATGCCTTCGGCGATGTAACTGTCCTGCGTTTTATCTATTTGAAGCAATAAGATCTTCATGTGTTAAAATTGCGAAAAAATTATTAACTTTGTAGTATACCCATGAAAATAACGATTACTATCTTTTACTTTTTATTCAGCCTTTTTTTTGCCGGTGTTGAACCGAGCGAAGAAATTGTTGCGGGACTAAAATCAGGTAAATCAAGTGAGCTGGTAAAATATTTTGACGAGAAAGTTTCCATCAAGATCATTAATCAGGAAGATGTGCTAAGTAAAGCACAAGCTGAAGCCAATATCAAATTCTTTTTTGAGAAACATTCCGTTAAAACATTTTCTAACAGTCACGTAAGCTCTGTAAATAACGGCTCACAATATATTACCGGTACTTTAGAAACAACTAATGGAAAATTCAGGGTCTCTATTTTACTTCGAAGAAACCTCATTGCACAATTTCGTATAGAAACCGATAATGACTGATTTTATTAAGCTCCACCAAAAGCACTTTAACTTCAAACAATTTATTTCAGATGCCTTTACGGAAGATGTTGGTGACGGTGATCACACTTCACTTTCAACCATTCCAAAAACCCATAAAGGCAAAATGCATTTGCTTGTAAAAGAAGATGGCATTATTGCAGGTATTGAGGCTGCTAAAAAGATCTTTAAACAGGTTGACAAGAATTTTAAACTCAAAGTGTTTGTTAAAGACGGTGCTAAAGTAAAAAAAGGTGATATAGCTTTTATTATAGAAGGCAATACGCAAAAATTACTTACTGCAGAACGTTTGGTGTTGAATATCATGCAACGCATGAGTGGCATTGCCACAAAAACAGATCATTTGCAAACGCTTTGCAAAGGCACAAAGGCTATTGTTATTGATACCCGTAAAACCACACCGGGCTTTCGTTTTTTTGAAAAATGGGCGGTTGTAATTGGTGGTGGCGCCAATCACCGTTATGGTTTGCACGATATGATCTTAATAAAAGACAATCATATTGATTTTGCAGGAGGAATTATTGAAGCCATTGATGCGGCTAATTCTTATCTTAAAAAGAAGAAAAAGAAATTAGCCATTGAAGTAGAGACCCGCACATTAGAGGACGTAAAAAAAGTATTAAAACACGGTGGCGTTAAACGCATTATGCTTGACAATTACACGCCTCAGCAAACTTTAGAAGCTGTAAAACTTATCAGTGGAAAGTTTGAAATAGAATCTTCGGGTGGTATTAATGAAACTAATATTACTGCCTACGCCAAATGTGGTGTTAACTTTATATCTATTGGTGCTTTAACGCATCATATTAAAAGCTTAGACCTAAGCTTAAAAGCAATAAAATAATTTTTAACGGATCTTAACGGTTTTACTTTTTCATTAAATGAAAAAGATAAACCAGTTATTGAACGGTATATACCAGATATATAAACCGGGTTTATAAAGGCAACTTGCCATTATTTTTTGCGTTAGAAATAGATAGATACCCTATATACAAATCATTTAAAAAATATAGTTATGAAAACAAAAGAAAAAGTAAGAATGATTTCGAAGCGAATAATTCTTGTTAGCGCAATACTTTTATTTGCAGGTTCATTAGCAGCAATAAATATAGAACAGTTAAATCCCTTAGAAAAAAACAACAGTGTTGTGTTTGTTTCGGTTATGTTCTTCGCACTTTTCTTAATTTATTTGGGTGGCGTGCTAATGAATACTAATTCTTTAAGAAAGGTAAACTATACCGAACACCAAAGACGTAATAACCACCACTACAGAAAAATAATTAAGAAAACAGCTTAGTTAATATTTGGTGAAATGCTATTTTTATTCGTACTTTCATTCTAAAATCAAAACAAAATGCACAAAGCAATTTTAGAAGTAGACGGAAAAACATATTCTTTATCAAGCGTAAACGTTAACACTTACAATCGTGGATCAGGTTACGATCCTAACCCAAGCGATCAAAGCATTGCCTTCCAGATCAGAACCACCAAAATGGATCAGTTTATCTGGAACTGGATAAGCTCGCCGGATATTGCAAAAAAAAACGGCAAAATAAAACTGATCGATTCAGATGGAAATGTGCCTTTAAAAACCATTGTATTTGAAAATGGCTTTAGCAGTTCGTATAATATGAATTTCTATCAAAATAGTGATAGTAATGATACCAGTGTTACTTTATACGCTTCAAAAATTACCATACAGGTACATTCTGCAACGCCGGTAACTCCGGGGGCAATAAAAGATTAATTGTAAAGTTTACAAGCCTCTTTTAAGATCGCTTTTAAGCTTTTTACATCAATATTCTTTTGCGGATCTATATAAATGATTTTTTGCTTTTTTCTTCCTTCACTTAACAGTTTTGGATGCTTAATTAAATAACCGTTTGCAAAGGCAATGTAAATGATGTTTGTTTTTGGATCGTAAGAAATAAACCCCAACCACTTTTTTTTGAAATAATAAAACGGGGTATTAAATTTTCTGCTTTCGGTTATATCTGAAGAATGCTCTAAAATAAATTGTCTTAAAAACAATAAACAACTTCTATAGGGCTCGTCGAGTTTTATAAAAAAACTATCTATTGGTTCCTGCATTTTTAAATACTTCCAGGTAAGAATGCTTGTGAGCTTTAACACAATAATTTTTCATTACAGTTTCCCGTCCTTTATTTCCGATCTCAATTCTTAATTTAGGGCTTTCAATTAAAATAGATAAAATAGTAAACCATTCATCTTCTGTTTTAATTAAAAAACCATTTTCGGCATTATCAATAATATTCTTATTTACACCAACAGCGCTCATTACAGAAGGCACACCGCAAGCCATGTATGACAGGCCTTTCAAACCACATTTGCCATTTGCCCATTCATCATCTGGCAAGGGCATTACACCAATATCCAATGAATTTAATTCGTTTACTTCCGTATTTTCCTTCCATTCAATAGCCTCAATATTTAAGTGAGGATGTGTATAAAATTTATCGCCAATAATTTTAAATTTTAATTTATTGGGATATTTATCCTGTAGCTTTAAAAGTGCCGGCACTAATAATTCAAAATGTTTGATCGTACTTATGCTTCCACTCCACCCTATCGTAATCAATTTTTTGTTGCGGTGTTCTGTTTTTGGAATATGCCAATCAGAATTAATGGTTGTTGGAATAACAATTACGTTCTTATTATAAGGTCTTGCTTTATCTGCCAGGTAATCGTTACCTGCAATTACACAATGTGCGTACGAAACATTCTTATAAAATTTTCCAGGTTTTTTTATCCATTCCCATTTTTTATTGCCCGGACTTGTATCTGCCAGCCAAATACTATCGTCAAAATCAAAAATAACATAAGCACCGGAGTTAAACGCTTTTTTTTCAAAATAAGAAGTTCCTAAAAAAGAAGCTTCGCGCTGAATAAAAATAATATCGTATTTTTTAAATTGAAATGAATCTTTTAAACGGATAAAAAATGTTTTAAGTAAAATAATTGCTTTACTAAATGTATTTCCTTTTGAATAAAAAACAAGGTCATCTTTTTCATTCAACAAATAAGAAAATGTAAATTTAAATCTGTTCTCTTCTAAAAAAGGTAAATACTGCTCGAATCTATAACGTTGACTGGGAGAGCGTTTTGGACGATGCGCGCAGAGTATTAAAACGTTTTTCATTAAATGGAACGCAGATCTTTATGATGGTTAAGATTTGTTATGATCTTTAATTTTGCATGTATTAAAGAGGTAAAACTATTTATCATATAAATCATACTTATCAGCGTTATCAGCGTTCAATCAATTTTCCACATCAATTTTAAACCTGTGTAAAAAACGGTGTACAACCGGCGAAATAATAATTGCTACCGAAGTTAAAAAGGTAACGCCACTGTAAATTGCATAGAAAGAAGCAAAGATCTTTCCGCCATCATTAATGGCTTTATCAACCGGGCCCATTCCTGTTAAGATCATACTTGCATTATAAAAACTATCTACCCATCCAATATTAAAATAATGGTGATAGCCTACCATGCCTACAAGAAGAGAAAAAGTTAAAATAAGAATTCCCGCAATTGCATTTCGTATCAATTTAGATACGAAATGCTTTTGGTGCGGTAAAGGTTTTACACTTTTAGGTGACATAGTTTTAGCTTCCGAATTTAAAGCCTAAAGTTTGTCGCTTCTCACCTGCTTCTGTTTGCAAGTGCTTAACATCATCAAAAATTAATTCTGCAAGATGTTCTTTTTTACGCTGATCGCTTGGCATAGATGCTAAACGTAAATTTTGTTTCATTACAACATCGCCAACAATTTGTCTTGCAGTTCTTGCATTACCAAAAAATTTATCGCGGGTATCGTATAAATTAGTTAAGTAAGTTCTTAAATGCGCTTCCGCTTCAGGGTTTGCAGTTAAGCTTTCTTTCTGTAATAAATTTTTAGTGATCACCCATAATTGTTCCGACTGATAATCTTCAAACACAAATGTTTTATCAAAACGTGATTTAAAGCCTGGGTTACTTTCAATGAACATGTGCATATTTTCAGGATAACCCGCAACGATGATACCAAATTTACCACGTTGATCTTCCATACGTTTTAAAATTACCTGGATGGCTTCCTGACCAAAATCATTTCCACCATGTCCAGCTAAACCATAAGCTTCATCAATAAATAAAATACCACCCATTGCTTCTTCAATAACAGCAGCTGTTTTTGTAGCTGTTTGTCCAACGTAACCTGCAACCAATCCTTCACGATCAACTTCCACCACATGTCCACGCTCAATAACACCAAGTGCTTTGTAGATCTTGGCCATGATACGCGCTAATGTTGTTTTACCGGTACCGGGATTACCTGAGAAAACAGAGTGTAACGAAAATTTATTTACAACATCTTTTCCTGTTTCGTTATAAAAACGAATTAATTTAACGAGTTCCTGAATATCTTGTTTTATTTTATCCATGCCTACAAGATCATTCAACTCTGCCAGTGCTTCGTTTAATTGCTTATCGTTCACAATTAGTTTTAATTTTTTCTTGTGCTCGGTAACAAATACCTGTTCAAGATCGGCCAACGTAATTGTAGAAAGATCTTCCTTGGTTAAATTCTCAAGATCGGTAGATTTCATTAGGCGTAAACCCATGTCTTGTTTTGCTTCTTCAACCACAGCATTTACAAAACGTGCGTTACCAAAATGCTCATCGCGTTTACGGTAAGCCTCAATTAATTGTTCTTTTAAGAAATTATCCGCCTCTGCAGAGAAACTAATTTGTTTTTGACTTGCAGAATAAAGTGCAATGGCATGCAATTCTTCCGGCAAATAATCATCAAAATGGAAATATTCGGTAAAGCGGGATTTTAATCCCGGGTTACTTTCAATAAAGCTTCTTATTTGCTTAGGATAACCGGCGCCAATAATAGCAATATCTCCGGGCCCATCGCTCATTTCTTTTAAAAGCATTTCAATAACTTCTTTACCAAAATCTTTACTATCATCATCTGAGCGGGCTAATGAATACGCTTCATCAATAAATAAAATGCCACCACGTGCACTATCTATCATTTTTTTGGTTTTAGGCGCAGTTTGTCCAATGTACTCACCAACTAACGCTGCACGATCAACTTCAACAACATGACCTTTTGTAAGCAAGCCCATTTTATTATAGATCTTGCCCAACATTTTTACAACCGTTGTTTTACCTGTGCCAGGGTTACCGGTAAAAATACTGTGCAAAGCAATTTTACCTGAATCGTCAAAACCTTTTTCTTTACGAAGCTTATTAAAATTTAAGTAAGTAATATTTTCGCGGATAGATTTTTTTACACCATCTAAACCAATCAACGCATCTAACTCTGCCAATAACTCTTCCAAAGTTTTTTCAGAAGCACCTTCGTTATTATTTGGTGTTTGGCTTGCAGTAGAATTGCCTGCTGTTAATGTTTGCTCAATTGTTTTTAATAAAGGCGTTTCTCCTTCTTCTTCTACATTAGCACAATTAAATGTGGTAGCGCCAATTAATACATCGTTAAAAACAACTTCTACCAAATACTTATCGTCTGTCCATATACCCGGTGTATCACTACCCCAGGCCTTTTCAAAGGTATAAGTATAATCCTGTTTATTGGCATCAACATAACCGGTTTGCACCACCGATGCTTTTGGCTGACCTGAATCGTCGTGAAAATTAACGAACAATTCGTAATGGTAATCTAACTGCGTAATGTTTTTGAATTTAACTTCAGCCCATACATATTTTGTATCGCCTTTGCTAAATGTTTTTAAATATTTACGGTTACGCTCTTGCCAGCCATCGTGGTGACTGTTATACAATTTAATGTATTCAATTTCTAAATAAGGATTTGCATGAATGGTAACTTCGCCCACATCGTTAATATGAAATAATTTTTCACCAATAAAAACATCATCAATATATGCTTGCCACAGGTAGCTGCCTTTTGTCCAGAACCCGCCTTTATTTTCAACTCCCCAACCATCGCGCAGGTAAAAAATATTTTCATCTTTTTTTACGTTGATAGTTAATTCACGATTACAGATCTCTTTTTTACCCACATTTTCAACGCACTTAAGATTTACTTTTGCGGTCCAGTCTTCTTCGTCAAATAATTTATTAAAAATGGCCAGTTCCACTCTTATATAATCAATTTCGGCTTTATCCATTGCCGTACGGTAACGCTTTTGGTTATTTACCATCCACTCATTGTTGCAAAATGTTTGCAGGCTCTTGAACTTAAATCTTTTCTCCATTATCAAAATATTTTATCTACTAAAAATAAAGAATCTTATTAAAAAAAGGAAATTATTTGTACTTTTTTTGGGGTTTGGGGCTTAACGCAGAAAGGCTTACTTTTGTGCCATGAACCTGGTTTTTGACATAGTTGAAATATTAAAGGTAACTACTGTTTTATTTGCGGTAATCGATATTATTGGCTCTATTCCTGTCATTATCAACCTAAAGCAAAAGGCCGGAAGCATTGATGCCTTTAAGGCTTCGTGGGTTTCTTTGGCTATAATGATCGTTTTTTTATTTATTGGCCAAAGTATTTTAGATATTATTGGCATTAAAGTAGAAGATTTTGCCATTGCGGGCTCGTTTGTTTTATTTTTTATTGCGCTTGAAATGATCCTAGGAATTAAAATTTACCGCGATGAAATGCCTGCCACTGCATCGGTTGTGCCTTTGGCTTTTCCCTTAATTGCAGGTACGGGCACATTAACCACTTTACTTTCTGTTAGGGCAGAATATAATTTGCTCTCTATTATCATTGCTATTATTGTAAACGTAGTTATTGTTTATTTTGTTTTAAAGTATTTAAGTTTATTAGAAAAATTATTAGGCGTTGGTGGTATTGCTATTCTTAAAAAAGTGTTTGGCATTGTTTTATTGGCACTGGCAATAAAATTATTCAGAAAATACACCGGTTTATAATTTATGTCAAGAGCTTTAAGTACCATATTGTTATTAATGGCATCTAACACCTTTATGACCATTGCCTGGTATGGGCATTTGCGCTTTAAGGATATTAGTTTTTTAAAGAATGCCGGTTTGTTTACTACTATTTTAATTAGCTGGGGCATTGCCTTATTAGAATATAGTTTAATGGTACCGGCCAATAAATTAGGAAGCAGTATTACCGGCGGGCCATTTAACATGTGGCAATTAAAATTAATTCAGGAAGTTGTCTCCATTTCAATTTTTGTAATTTTTACGTTGATCTTTTTTAAAACAGAAACCCTGCGCTGGAATCATTTAATTGGTTTTGTTTTTTTATTGGCGGCTGTTTATTTTTTCTTTAAGAAGTAAAAAAGGTGGAACGATATTACCGTTTTTCACCTTGTGAAATATTTATTAAATTTGATAAACGCAACAAACATTAGGCAATATTGCAAAATGAGCCTGCTTGCCAAAATTTTTATGCGGGTATAAAGAAGTTAGGTGCAAGTGGCGGACTGACATTCCGTAAGACAAAAAAAAATTAAAAGTAATGACACGGGCAATTAATCTATTTTTTCTCTTCTTTATTATTTTAAGTTCTTGTCATGACAACAACAACTCTGACAAACCAAAAACAGGACCTCCAAAATATGATGAGCCAGTTCAAGACACAATCAGAGTAAACATTCACAAAGACCTTCTTTGGACAAATGCAAAGGTTGTCGGCGACCTAGGCGCAGAAAACTATTCTCAGTTGGAAAAGTTAAGTGAAAAAACATTTACCAATCTACAATATTATGACGACCTAATTCTAGTGACCTGTTACTTCGAAACAAGTGGGTGCGGTGGTAATGTCGGAAACATTGAAATAAAAAACGACTCACTGTTCCTTTTATTACCCGCTACGACAAATATACTTTGTACAGAATTAGATTATTATAAAGTCACCTATTTAATAAGTAATCCGACAAAAAAGCATTTTAAAATTTCAAAATAATCTAAGTGCATTAATAAGCAGACACGTCGTTGCGACGTATCTGTGTGCCGCCACCATTCACCTAACAGCGGCTAAGCGCCATTTTTGCGCAATAACGCTCAAATGCTTAACTTAGACTTGCAAAAACGCGCGCCTAGTCGCAAAACGTTAGCATTCATTCTAAACCGCCTCCAAAAAAACGCAATAAGATCAATAAATATACCGCCACAATAAATAACATGAAACTACGGCTGCTTTTTTTTCTTTTTCCACTGATCTACAATTTGGCTTTTGGTCAGCATACAACTATTACTATTCACTCAAGAGTTGATACAACAAAAAAGGAAATAAGAGAAATTGTAACGCTATGGACAAATTATTTGAATGCTAAACCGGACAGTATTTATGACAATCCCTATTGGAATGAGGCTGAAAAAAAACTATATAAAGACTTTGACTTTTCCCGTATCTACATTTATCAATTTTCTTCCAAACAGCTTTTAAACTA
This sequence comes from Bacteroidia bacterium, assembly GCA_044229885.1. Lineage (GTDB taxonomy): Bacteria > Bacteroidota > Bacteroidia > B-17B0 > Aurantibacillaceae > Aurantibacillus. The sequence continues at coordinate 433,470 of JBGASD010000002.1, forward strand.
TTTTAAACCAACAATTCTTTCTATTGAAAAAGAGAGTGATACTTATGCGATCAGAACTATATTCGCAGCAGAAGGACTGGAAGGGATCTATAGAAGATCAAATCCATGGTGCATTACAAAATTATATGCAATAAAAGAAAATAATAAATGGAAACTGAAAAACGCATTACCCATTGTAACGCAGAATTGGAAAAGAAAAACCGTTGGAAAAATAACGTTTATTTATCCAACTCAACATGTTTTTAATGACACATTAGCCAAAAAAGCAAATGAATTTTGCACCAGAATTACAAAAGATCTTCAATTTCCTGAATGGAAACCCTTTGACTTTTACATTACCGAGAGTGGAGACGAATTAGGTAAACTTCTGAATTTTGACTTCTATGCTGCCGGCTATACAACAGGAATTGGAATGAATGATAATAGAATACTTCTGGGTGGCTTTGGCTCGGAATATTACACGCACGAATTTGTTCATTTAACTATTCCTAAATTTAACCGGCACTATTTAATTGAAGAAGGCTTTGCAACCTGGCAAGGCGGAGCGATGGAAAAAACATTTGAAGAGAGGGCAAAAATTCTTGCGGGTCAAATTGCCATTAATGACACGGTAACGTTTATTGACGTACTAAATAAAAAATGGGGTTGGCAATATGCTGCCTACTACACAACAGGAGGAATTTTTTGCAAATTAGCATATGATAAAGGCGGAATAACAGCAGTTAAAAAACTATTAGAAATTCCTCCAAACAACGACAAACTAATTGAATCACTCTGCGCACTTTTTGGCATTGGCAAAAACGACCTGGACAAATTTTGGCGAACAGAAACTTTACGTTATTTAAAAAATTAATAGTACAACTAAGAAAGCTACTAACTTTGAACACAAAAATGCAAGATAAAAACAAAAAAACCGAGGCTTTAAAGAATGACGAGTTGAGTATAAAGGTTGTCTCGAACAACAGTCCATATCTTTCTGCCGATATGCAGCAAAAGCTTTTGCAGCCGCGTAGGCTATCTTCTTATTTTATAGTGTTTATTGATAGTGGCTCTATTACTTACAACATCGATCTGCATGACTTTACTGTTACTGAAGGTAGTTTGCTTTTTGCAATGCCTAACCAGGTTTTTACACCTCCGCCTAAAAATGCAGATCTTAAATATTTTAAGGTATTATTTGATGAAAACACATTGGCCTTGTTACCGCAACAATTTCCTTTTTTAGTTAATCCTTTAAACTCAGCAATTATAACTTTTGATAGTACCACGAGAGAAAGGGTAAAAAAAGTATTGGAAATTTTAAACCAGATACTTCACGTAGATGAGCAACCAACCGACACGGAAATAATATTAGCTTACCTTAACTCACTGTTAACAGATGTAAATAGTGCTTATTTTAAAAACACAGAACCAACAAATATTTTAAATAATAATCTGTCAAAGTTTATTGAGTTTAAATTAATGGTGGAAACACATCTTACAGAGCAACCCTCTGTAAATGCAATAGCAGAAAAATTGGCTTTAACCACAAACAGTTTGTACCGGATCGTAAAAGAATATTCAGGCGTTTCGCCAAAGGATTTTTTTACCAATCGTTTAATGATAGAAGCGCAACGAAAACTACAATACTCTTCTCTTTCTGTAAAAGAATTAGCTTACGAATTGGGCTTTAATGACCCGGATTACTTTTCAAGGTTTTTTAAAAAATGTACAGGCAAAAGCGTAAGTGAGTTTTTAGAAGCTCAGCAAGATTCGTCAAGAGAATAAATTGATTTGTCCATCCCGTCTGTTTTTTAGTGATCTACTTTTGCTTCATTAATTTAAACAAAAAATAATGAAAACAGCATTAGTAACAGGAGCTAACAAAAGTATAGGCTTTGAAGTTGTACGTCAACTTGCTCAAAAAGGAATTTATGTTTACCTCGGTAGTCGCAATTTAGAAAACGGTATACAAGCCGTAAATAAATTATTGGCAGAAGGCTTAAAAAATACAGAAGCTATTCAACTTGATATTACAGATGACGGATCTGTAAAAAATGCCCATGCAGTAATAACCAAGAAAACAAAAACGTTGGACATACTTATCAATAATGCGGGTGTATTTGGTGGTTATCCACAGGGCGCGCTTAATACAAGCATTGACCAGTTTAAAGCTACCTACGATGCAAATGTGTACGGCGTTGTAAGAGTTACACAGGCATTTATTGACCTCTTAAAAAGATCTGCTGAGCCACGTATCGTAAATGTAAGCTCGAGCCAGGGTTCACTTACTTTACATAGCGATCCTTCATACAAATATTACGACTACAAAGCAGCTGCATATCTTTCTTCAAAATCGGCAATGAATATGTATACAGTTGTTTTAGCATATGAGCTAAAAGATTCTAAGTTCAAAATAAATGCAGTGTGTCCCGGATTTACAAAAACAGATTTTAACGGGCATAGAGGAACCGGAACTTTAGAAGATGCAGGAAAACGTATTGTAAAATACGCTTTAATTGATAAAAACGGCCCCACCGGAAAATTCTTTAGCGAAGAAAATAATCCTGAAACGGGCGAAGTGCCCTGGTAATAAGATATTAAATATTTTAAGCCCATGAATTTGTGACAAAAAGAAAGTAAATATAATTTACTTTCTTTTTGTCTTTATTAAATATTCTGGAGCGTTGCTTTTCTTGAATGTAGTTTCATGGTGCCTGCCTCAGAAACGCCACACTAAAAACATTTAATTGGTTTTGCTTTTTTTATTAGCCGCGGTATATTTTTTCTTTAAGAAGTGATTTTAATTCTTAATAATTCTACCGCTATAAATAGTTTTTTCTTTCTCTACTATTTGGATCAAATAAATTCCATTACAATAATCGGAAATTGATATATGCGACATAAGGTTGATTTGTTTTTGATCATAAATTATTTGCCCAAGTGCATTATAAATAATTATCCGTGAAGGATAATTTAATTGGATATTAAAATTACCATTGTTTGGATTCGGGAAGACTCTTATTTCATTCATGGACATGCTCTCTTCCGGCGCGTCAGTGCAAAAAGTGACAAACTGCGGTACATTTACAGAATTTTGGCAACCATTAATATCAATGCCTGTTACAGTGTAATAAACTGTTACAGATGGTGAAATTGAAATACTTGTACTTATAATGTTACCTGGATTCCATGTATATGTACTCCCACCACTTGCTGTTAGAGTTACTGTTTGGCCAATACAGGCTATACTTGAGCTTGAGGTGCCAGTTATTGTTGGCAATGGATTAACAACCACGGTTGCAATTGCAGGGCTGGTAGAGTTGCACCCCAGTGTAGTATTTCCAGTAACTGAATAAGTTGTTGTTGTAAATGGAGTAACAACTGTATTATTTCCGTTAGATATATAATACACGTCGGCACCTCCGGGAGTTAACGTAAAAGATTGTCCCATACAAACTGAACCGCTATTAACACTAATAACCGGCAAAGGCATAACCACTACATTTGCAATAGCAACATTGGATATACATCCATTTACGCTTGCACCTGTTACTGAATAACTAGTAGTTACTGTAGGACTTACAACATTAGTACCGCTTGAAAACGTATAACTTACAGCGCCCGAAGGACTAAGGATTGCACTATAACCAATACATACAGAACTGCTGTTTACAGAAATTACTGGGGGTTGATATACAATAACATTTACAATAGCTGGTGAAGCGGAAATACAACCAAAAGCATTTGTACCCATAACTGAATAATTGCTTGTAGTTGTTGGGCTTACAATTGAAGTACCACTTGAAAACGTATACGTTACGGCACCACCGGGTGTGATCGTGAAATTTTTTCCGGAACAAACTGATCCACTTGCAGCGGTTATTACGGGAAGAGGATTGACTGTAACATGTGAAACTGCAGATAATATTGATTTACAACCGTTACTGTTTGTTCCGGCAACCGTATAATTTGTGTTAGATAGCGGTGAAACAATCGCATTACCACCCGATATGGTATATGTACTTGCGCCACCCGGATTAATCGTAAATGAATTACCTGAACAAATTGAGCCACTATTAACAGTAATTGTTGGTAGTGGCAATGCGCTAACCGTTACGTTTGAAATAGCTGTATTTGAGGAAACACAGCCATTTGTTGCAGTACCTATTATTGAATAAGATGTAGTTGTGGTTGGAGAAACTATGGAGCTACCATTTAAAAATGTGTATGTATTTGCGCCTAAAGGGGTAATTGTAAAAGAGTTTCCTGAACAGATCGATCCACTGTTAACAGAAATTACCGGTAAAGGCAATGCGTTAACCGTTACATTGCAAATAGCAGAAGAAGCGGAAACACATCCTGCACTACTCGTTCCGGTAACTGAATAGCTTGTACTAACAGTAGGGCCAACTATTGATGATCCGCCAGAATAAGTGTAAGTATTTGCGCCATTTGCAATAATTGAAAATGAATTTCCGGAACATATTGAACCGCTATTTACAGTAATTGTTGGTATTGGGTTTACGGTTACGAGGGTTGCTGTAGAACCAACACCGCATGAGTTTGCATCTGTTACAGTTACCCAAACATTACCACTAGTTGAAACATTTATATTTTGTGTAGTGGCACCGTTACTCCATAAATAGCCATTAGCCGAGCTAACTGAGAAAGTCACATTTCCTCCCTGACAGAATGTTGTTGGACCATTTGCGGTAACTGTAGGCGTTAAGCCTTGACAAAATTTTAAAACAAAAACATCTCCATTAAAATACGGCGTCATATTAAATGTTGACGGACCAGGGTCAAAATCTGCAGTAAAACCATACTCACCTGTTAAATAAATATTATTAAAAGCATCAATTGTTATACAATTACTCCATTCATAGTTAGTACCATTTGTACTAGCGGCCCAAATAAAATTTCCTGCCGGATCAAGCTTACTAATAAAAGCATCATCAGAAGCAGGCGAACCCGATAAATTATATACAGCCGGACCGGGATCAAAATCTGCCGGACCTGAATAAGCACCTGTTGTGTAAACATTTCCCATAACATCAAGAGTAATATATGTTGGCTGATCCCAATTCGGTCCACCCAAGCGATCTGCCCAAACAAAGTTTCCGGAAGCATCCAGCTTACAAACGAAAATATCAGCTTGATGCAGAACTACCGGCGATAAATTATATATAGCAGGGCCCGGGTCAAAATCTGCGGTAACTTTATAGTGCCCTGTTGAGTAAACATCACCTGATGCGTTTACTGCAATTGATAATAATTTATCATCACCAGTACCGCCAAAATTCTTTGCCCATATAAACGATCCTGCAGAATTAAGTTTTAAAATAAAAGCATCATAATCTCCCACAGGAGCTAAAGTGTAACTAGCCGGACCCGGATCAAAATCTGCTGCTGCGGAATTAAAATATCCTCCACAATAAACATTTCCTGATGGATCCGTTTTTACAGAAAAAATATTATCAACACTAGTACCTCCAATGCTTTTTGCCCAAATAAAATTTCCAGAAGCATCCAGCTTGCTGATAAAAGCATCATAAACCGGGTTACTGACTAGATTATATGTGCCAGGTCCCGGGTCAAAATCACCAGTTCCTGAAAAATAACCTGAAGTATAAATATCTCCGAAAGCATCAATTGTTATTGACTCTCCATAGTCATAACCTGTTCCTCCCAAACTTTTTGCCCAAACAAAATTGCCTGATGGATCTAGCTTAAAAATAAAAATATCAGTACCTGCTGCTGAAGTTAAATTATAAACTCCCGGACCGGGATCAAAATCTGTGGTTCCCTGGTAATGACCTGTTATGTATATATTTCCTGAAGCATCAAGCGCCATTGACAAACTATATTCGTAATTAAGTCCACCAATATCTCTGGCCCATAAAAAATTTCCGGACGCATCAAACTTGGTTACAAAAATGTCAAGATTCCCAACCGTAGTTAAACTATATGTACCCGGACCCGGATCAAAATCAACAGAATTACTAAAAGTTCCAGTAGTATATACATTACCACTAAGGTCAACAGCAATAGCATTACCATTATCGCCTCCATTTGCCCCCATTCCTTTTGCCCACTTAAAACCCGGGCTTTGAGCGTTTAATGTAAAAACAGTAACGAAAAAAAATATACTAGTTAAAAACCTCATTTTATATTTCTATTTATCAGTTGCCCCTCTCAAATATTCTAAAAAAGGATGCATGGCTTTAAAGCCAGCAATAATTTCTTTAGCAGAATTTTTATCTAAAATTTGTTTGTTTGTGAAAGCATGGCTTACAATAAAATGACGGTTACGCAAAAGATCTATCAATGGATGCTCTTTATCATAACCTTTTGGTGCGGTTTTTAAAGCATCTTCATCATCGAGCTTTTTGTAGTACTTTTTAAAAGAAGCTGAGTTTAAAATTTTTAATAAAGGTTTTGAATTATAATCTATCTCTTGCCTGATCGCATTTAAAGCATCGGGTTCGGGCATCCAAACTCCACCTGCAATAAAACTGCTATTAGGTTGTACATGGAAATAATATCCCGGCACGGGCGATTTTCTTCCTCCGGGATTTATACTTGCACCCATGTTATTTTTGTAAGGTGTTTTATCTTTACTAAAGCGTACGTCTTTATAAATTCTGAAAGTGCAATCTTTCGCTTTTGTATCAGGTGAGATTTTTTTATCGAACTTGGCTATGCCATTAATTATTTCCTGAACAAAAACTTCAAAGTCTTCTTTTGCTTTTAAATAATTTGGTTTGTTTTTTTCAAACCAATCGCGGTTGTTATTTGATTCTAACTTTTTTAAAAATGTAAATACTGTTTCCATATTATTTTAATCAATTATGTTCTCTGAAATTTTTCTGAAGAATTTAAGATGGCTCAAAAATTCTGATGCAATAATTCTGATAATGGTATAAACCGGTAAAGCAATTACCATACCAAATATACCACCTAAAGTACCGGCCATTAAAGTAACAATGAAAATTTCGAGTGGATGTGCTTTTACCGAGTTAGAGAAAATATAAGGTTGAATAATAAATCCATCTACTAAGTTTATGGTTAACAAAGTAAAAAATATGGTATTGATAGTTGAACCTATCAATTCATAATTACCTGCGCCAATACAAGCGCTTACACCTAAAACAATGGCAACAACCATGGTAATAGCTGAACCTATGTAAGGAATAACATTTAGTATACCTGCAAAAAAAGCAATTACCAGGGCGTTTTTAATTCCAAAAATAGTTAAGAATAAAAATACCGAGCCGCCAACAATGAACATATCTAAAAAGAGACTTACAAAATATTTGCTCAACATTTTTTTTGAGATCTTTAAAACTTCGCGGGTCTCTTTTTCCACGCCAACAGGTGTAATGGTCAACAAACTGTTTCTTACAATTTTTTCATCCTTCAATAAAAAGAAGGTGATAAATAAAGTACAGAGCATACCTCCAAAAATAGTTCCAAAATACTGGAAGGTATTATTTAACACCATGCTGATGTTTTTTGTATTTACATATTCAGAAACCTGCGACGAAAGATTTTGTTTAAGATCTTCTTCGCTGCCAACTTTTAAAAGCAAACTTTTAATACCCGGAAATTGTTCGAGGATATTATGAAAAACATCATAAAAATTTAGTGCTGATAAAAAACGTATTTCGGTTGCCAATGGCGGAATGATCAAAAAGAACAAACCAAACAAAACAGAAACGATCAGTAAAATGGTTATGAGAGCGGCAATACTATCGGGCATCTTTCTTTTACCGATCTTGATGCGCTCTAATCTATAAGTTATAGGATAACCAACTAAAAATAAAACCAGCGAAATTGCCAGGTAAATAACGATCTTAAAAAATAATATGGCAAAGGCTATAATAGCCAAAAGACCAATAATGCGCCATATATTTATTTTTAAAGGCATGTAAACAAAGATAGTTTTAATTGGTTAACTTTGGAAGAGTGAAAAAAATATTCCTTAAAATAATAGTGATCTTTGTTGTTATTGTAAGCGCTTATTGTACATCAAAAAAACAATTCGTTTCAAAACCAACAAAAAGTGTAGTAAACCCCGATAGCGAATTGCTGGAAGTGAATGCAATTGCTTACCATGTTAACGATAGCATAACTTTAACATTTTTAGAAATAAAAAACGAGAATTTAATTTACCGGCGTCCCGATACTACCAATGCTTTTTATGCCGATATAAGGGTAACATATAAATTATTGAACGAGCCTAACTCTCGCCGTATTATTGATAGTGGCTCTTACAGGTTAAACGACCGGGCCGGCGAAACAGTAGAGATCAAATCACTTGCCTCTAAATTCAGCTTAAAAGCAAAAAACAATGCCAATTATTATCTTGATATACAAGTGTATGACCTTAACAAAAAAACAAGGTATAGCAAAGGACTTAACATTTATAAAAAGAATGGTTTTACAGAGCAGAATTTTTTGATCACTTTAAACGATGCCATCTCGTTTAAAACACATTTTTTAAAAGGAGAGAATGTAATTGTAAAATTCTCTAATCCGGCTATTACCAACATTACTGTAAATTGTTTTTTAAAAGAGTTTGGTCCTGCCCTGCCGCCTTTCTCGAACAAGACTCCCGACGAATTTAAGTACAAGCCTGACAGTATTTTTAAAATGGAACTTTCTACCAACCAGTTTCAGCTTACTATGCCGCGCCAGGGTTTTTTATACATAACACCAAATGATAATACTACTGATGGTGTTACATTGTACACCTACGATAAAACTTTTCCGGGAGTTAGCAATAGTGAGGAAATGATCAATTGCACGCGTTACTTAATGAGCAAAGATGAATTTGACGCCTGTAAAAATGCCGAAGATAAAAAAACAGCCATTGATAATTTTTGGATAAACATTGCCGGAAGTAAAGAACGGGCAAAAGAATTATTAAAGCGTTATTACGGTCGTGTTAAAGAAGCAAACAAATATTATACAAGTTACGCGCAGGGTTGGAAAACCGATAGAGGCATGATCTTTATTGTATTTGGTCATCCCACCAATATTTATAAAAACTCAAAAAACGAAACCTGGGTGTATGGTGTTGAAACTAATCCGAATGCTTTACGTTTTGTATTTGATAAAACACAAAATCCTTTTAGCGATAATGATTATATTTTAGAACGCTCGCAATTTTTTAAAGATCCTTATTATACAGCCGTTGATTATTGGCGCGAGGGCAGGGTTTATTCTAATAACGGTAGATAATTTAATCCAGCAAGCCGCCGTTCTTAATTGCCTCATAACCTTCATCTATTGGCAAATTAGGCTGTTTTGAAGCGGCAACCGCTAATTGATCGCAACGGTTATTTTCTACATTGTTGGCATGGCCCTTTACCCAAATAAATTCATGCTTTTTTGCATCATAGATCCTTAAAAAGCGTTGCCACAGATCAACGTTGGCCTTATTTTTAAAATTGGTTCTTCGCCAGCCTAAGATCCATTTCAAGTTAATGGCATCAACAACATATTTACTGTCGGAATACACTTTTACCCCCAGATCGTTACTTGTAACACTCTCTAAACCTACAATTACGGCCAGTAATTCCATACGGTTGTTGGTAGTACGCTTAAAACCGCCACTTATCTCCTTACGGTGCTGTTTAAATTTTAAAACCACCCCAAAGCCACCCGGACCGGGGTTTCCACTAGCCGCACCATCGGTATATAATTCAATAAAAGTTTCCAAAACAGCCTTTAAGTTACTCTTTTTGAGGGCAATATTAAGTTTAAATTATTAAATAATATAGCCTTATAATTTATTGGTAAAATGCAAATTAGTAGGTATATTCGTATCTCTTAAAATCCAAATTATGTCAGTATTAGTAAATAAAAATTCGAAAGTTATCGTACAAGGTTTTACCGGCGGCGAAGGAACTTTTCATGCAGGCCAAATGATAGAATACGGAACCAATGTGGTTGGTGGCGTAACACCGGGTAAAGGTGGTACAAAACACTTAGATCGCCCTGTTTTTAATACTGTTGCCGAAGCAGTTCAAAAAGTTGGTGCTGATGTATCGATCATTTTTGTACCGGCTGCTTTTGCTGCCGATGCTATTATGGAATCTGCCGATGCAGGCATTAAAGTAATTGTATGTATTACCGAAGGTATTCCTGTTAAGGATATGATCCAGGTAAAAGAATATATTAAAGGTAAAGCCTGCCGTTTAATTGGCCCTAACTGCCCGGGTGTTATAACTGCCGGTGAAGCTAAAGTGGGTATTATGCCGGGTTTTGTATTTAAAAAAGGTAAAATTGGTATCGTTTCAAAAAGTGGTACTTTAACTTACGAAGCGGCTGATCAAATTGCAAAAGCGGGTTTAGGTGTTACTACTGCTATTGGTATTGGTGGCGATCCTATTATCGGAACTCCAACTAAAGATGCCGTTGAATTATTAATGAACGATCCTGAAACCGAAGCTATTGTTATGATAGGCGAAATTGGTGGAAATTATGAAGCAGAAGCTGCACGCTGGATAAAAGCAAACGGTAATAAAAAACCGGTTGTTGGTTTTATTGCAGGACAAACTGCTCCAAAAGGCCGTACAATGGGTCATGCCGGTGCAATTGTTGGTGGTGCTGATGATACAGCTCAGGCAAAAATGAAAATATTACGCGAGTGCGGTATTTTTGTTTGCGAAAGCCCTGCAGAAATTGGTAAAACAATGGCTGCTGTTTTAAAAGGCGAAAAAGTTACAGCTTAATTATTTTATATAAAAGATAAAACCGTTCCAAAAAAATTGGAACGGTTTTTTTAATTCCAAAAAACTAAGGCATTTTATGAAATATATTCTGATCGTTTTGATATTAGTTTTATCTAACAGCAAAACAATAGCAAAAGAAATACCAGGTTATTACATCAACCTAACCGGCGACACCGTTAAAATTAATTTTAAGATCACAACCGAAACCCTTTCTTCTGAAATTAATTACTCCAGCTTGCAATGTGGAGTTATGATGTATAATGAAAAACATAAAAAAGTATACCTAAAGCCGGATGAGATAAAGGAGCTACATTTTGATTATGAAAATGAGCATTACCGCTTTGTTCCTTTTGACCAGGATTTGAAGCTTTGCAGCTGTTTTTATTCGGATAAATATTTACTAAGACAAATAATGGATGGAGATCTTAAATTATTTAAATATACATTTCACAACCAGGGCGGGATACAAACAGGCGGAAGAACGGGAATGTTTTCCGGCGAAGTAAATATCCTGCAAAAACAAAATGGCAAACTTTTTAAAATTGATTATTTTAATTTTAAAAAATCAATGTCAGACTATCTTTCTGATTGCCCAGAACTGGTAAAGAAAATACAGGATAAAATTTACGGTAAAGATGATCTGTCAAAAATAATCTCAGATTATAATCAAAACTGCAAATCAGGTAATTAAAAAACGCTTAATTCTTTTAAACATTATTATAGCCATCAAGCAACCAAACGTATTAGCCACAAAATCCTGCCAATCGGCGCTGCGGTTACTAAAACATTTTGCCTGCATTACTTCTAATAAACCACCGTATAAAACACAAATAAAAAAGTAAATGGTCGTCCATATTTTTGATTGATCATTTTTTACAGCAACTAAAAATAATAAGCTGCATAAAATAAAGAACATGCTTGCATGCACCCATTTATCAAAGCTTAATAACTCTAACCAATTGGCGCTTGGTATTAAATGGCCGGGCGTAGCGCACAAACCAAAAATAATAGCAGCCCAAATAAAGGAAAAAAGGCCGCTGTATCTATAAAGAATTTTTTTCATGCAAATAAAAAAACCCTTTCAAGTATTACAAGAAAGGGTTTAAAAGTTTGTGCTTAAAATTAAGCGCCAATTAATTTTTTATAATCTTCAACGCTTAGTAATTCATTTACTTGGGCAGCGTTTGTAAATTTAATTTTTATCATCCAGCCTTTTCCGTATGGATCAGCGTTTACACTTTCAGGAGCTGAGTCAATATCTTTATTTACTTCTAAAACTTCGCCTGTCAAAGGCATAAACAGATCACTCACAGTTTTAACCGCTTCAACGGTTCCAAACACAGCTTCCTTTTCTACAGTTTCACCAACAGTATTTACATCTACATAAACAATGTCACCTAATTCGCGTTGTGCAAAATCAGTAATTCCAATTGTAGCTTCGCTACCGTTAATTTTGATCCACTCGTGATCTTTAGTGTATTTTAAGTCTGCAGGAAAATTCATATCTTTTATTTTTTTGAATTACAAATGTAATAGTTTGCCTGAATTATCAAACTATTTTTTTGAGGGAAATTAGGCTGTATTTTTAACCGATCTACTGGAAGTTGATCCTTAAGCTAAAGCCACCGGTTGCATTAGCCGTAGGGAAAGAGGCTGATGTTTGCGGCTTGGTACGGATCCAATCATAAAATAACCTTAAGTTAATGTTTTGTGTTAACTGGTAATCGGCCGATGAACGTAAGGTAATGATATTTGTACCGCCTGTAGGCACACTAATACCATCAGATACACGACGAATGACCGAAAGGTTTTGGCGATAGCTCATATCCAGCTTAAGCAATAAATTACTCTCTAACACTTTACCCTGGATCTTTAAATTCTTAAACTTGAGCTTTGGATACATATAACCCAAGCCAACAATATACTCCTGCCCTTTTGTTTCAATGATTTGAAGTCCGGAAATATTTAAACTGGTTGACTTATCGCGCTTGGTTTCTAAGTTAGCGCTCCAGCCTTGTTTCACAAATTGAAAATCAAATTTGATCAAAGGTGAGAAGGCTTCAGTAATTGTTATAGCATTAATATTATAATAAGGTACAAAGTTTGAATTTAAAACAGTAGAACCTGTGGATACAGAAACCGGTGCCCTGGCTGTTTGTTCATCGCCGGTATATAAAAGGTTATTTGTATAACCTGCGATGTTATAAGAACTGCGGTAACCGTGACGAACGGTAATGCTTCTGAATGTTTTCTTAAACATTGCCAGTTTACCTATTCCGTCCCAGCTAATTGTAAAGTTTGGCAATGGAACGGTTGGGAAAATATTTTTAGTACTATAATTTTTAATTTTTCTACCGGTATAAGTATTGTAAAATGCGCCAACTAATACATCTTGCTGATTATCCTGGTAACCGTCTACATAACTTGCTGTAGTTGTGCCATTAGGGCATGTTGCACATATAATTGTATATTGTATCGGATCCTTTGCGTTTGCATCATTAGCATTGCCCAACTCTTGTGCCACATTAAACCGTACTTTTCTAAATTCATCAAATAAGCTCGATTCGCCGTCTTTTCCTTTATCACTTAATGATCTGAAGAAGGTAAACGTAGAAATATTGAAATTACCTGTTTCGTTTTTGCTTACATGAAAATCAAATGTCTTATTAATAGAATCATATAACATATATTCGCTTACACTTTTTGCTTTGGTATAATTGCCATTCAATTCAATTTTTAAGCTTCCATGAGGCTCAATACTCGATCGATAGGTATACGTGGTGTTTTTTGTTTCGGTATACGGTGTTGTTTGCAATGGTAACTTTGCCAACCAACCATTACGGGCACCGTTTTCGCGAATATTGTCATCATGCAAACCTGTAGTAAATAAAAAACCGGGCGCTTGTTGTTTTCTAAAATCCATACCCATGTATTGAGAGCTTGGTTTAAAATTTGGTAAAGCCTGGCCACCCTGCTCCTGGAAACTAACAGAAATGTTTTTTACCATCATAATACCACGCGCTAAAAACTCACCAATATCTTTAAAATTACTTTCTTTCTTTTTAGTAGAATCTGTTGGCGTACTTGATGCGCTTGAACCCTTACCTACTTTATCTTTATTATTGTTAGGATTTTTATTTTGATTGGTATTCAGTTTTTTAAAGTAAGGTATCTTATTATACAACTGTACTAAATTAAAATTACCGGTAATGTTATGCGAGTTAGTGTTTTGTATGGTATTACCAATACTATCAGTAGCTGCAAAAGGCCTGCGCAACCATGTATACGTGCCGCCAAAACGATAAGTGAGCGTAGTAAAATCGAGAATTGGAATTTTATTGATAGGTACATTAAAATTTAAATTCATTTGCTGGCGATAGGTTGTGTTTTCACCATAACGGCCTTCAATTTTATTAGTTTCAGGATTTTTTCTTCCTTTAAAGAAAGTTGTTCTGATACTATCTCTAATTCCGGCCCTGTTCACATCATCAATGATCTCTCTTAGTGAATCACTTACAGGTTCTAAAACACGACCTTCATTATTAGCACTAAAATCAAATTTAATGGCTTTACTCAAATCCCAACGTAAATTATAAGCACGGTTCACTAAAAAATTCTTGTTAATGAGTGTTGGGTTAGTGAATGTTTGCGAGCCTTCGTAGAAGCTTGTAATATCGCGGTTTTTAAGGGCCGCATAACTTCTGTTAAAATCAATTGATGTTCCAAAACTGTTAGGCAATAATTGCAGGTTAAAATCTTTAATTAATGCAAACCATTTATTCTGGAAGATCTTCATCTTGCTAAATGGCTTTATAGTAAGTGGATTTTGTAAACTAAAATTGTATTGCAAATTAGCGCGATAGGCCTTGTTGATATTGTACTCAACATTTATACTACGCTTAAATAATTCGGTATAGGCATAGGTGGCCGAAAAATTACTTACATCCCAAGGCATTGGCTTGGCACCTTTACGTTTAAAGCCATCTATTCTAACATTAGTAACGTTAAAGCCTTTGCGTTCAGTAAAATCTTTTGTAAGATCAACAATTGAATCTCTCTTTTTAGAATTAATAGCAGTATTCTTTTTTAGATCTGAATTACGCACATCCGGATCGAGTGGATTAAATAAAGGTTCTACAATAGTTTGACCGTAATTATAAAATATTGGCAAAGTAACTTTCCATTTATTTGGAAAGAATTTACCTGCATTAATAGAACTGCTCATATCCCAATTCTTATTGGTTTCTTTACTACGATCGTTTATCTTTTGTTCAACACCACCCCAGAAAGGTGTTTTATAGGTTCCTGCAAGCGATACCATTCCAAGATCGGCCAGCTTGGCTTGCACCTGCCCGGTAGCAGCCCAACCGCCTTTATTTATAAACTCTGTTAAGCGTAATTCATTTACCCAAACCTCAACACAATGCGCTAAATTATCGGTACCCTTATCATTTCTGATACCAACCATCACACTTTTAATAGTACCTAAATTTGGATTACCTACTACCGCAATTTTGTATCCTTCAAAATCTTTTACAAAAGGCTGGGTTAAATTATTTAAATTACTAAAGTAGCCGAGTTGTTCGTTTCTTAAACGTTTTACTTCGGTAATATCGCTGAATTTAAAATTAACCTCGTTTTCAACCGGCCAAACTGCGCCTCTGTCATCATCGCTATTTGGGTCGTACACACCTTTTGCTGTTAATTTTAAAGGCACCTGGTATTCGTAAAAGTTATTGTTATAATCTGTACCAACTCTGAAGAATAAAGTAAGATCGCCATCGTTTAAAGGAATACCATTTAATTGCTCGGCATGCACATTCATTTTAATATTGTTGAACATACGGGTATCCAGATCAACATTTTTAAATACAGCCCTGCTATCACCATCTTTTAAATTACAAACACGTAGTTGTAAAGATTGCTCGTTTTGTAAAACCAAATTAGTTGTTTGTACATTTTGTTGTTGCGAAATATCAGGAGGCAACACATAATTTACAGGTGTTTTTGTTCCATTCTCTTGCAAGCTTACCGCCGAAACATCAAAAATAGTTGAGTTATCATCGTTAACAATGTATTCACCTGTTTGCTTAAGATCGTATGCATAACGTCTCCAATCTGCGCGCACCAGTTCAAAACGCGCTAAACGCACCAGCACCGGTCTGTCAAAACCTTTCATGTACACACGCATAAAACGGATAGAGTTAAATCCTTCAATACCACCTACAACTTTTTCGAATTGCGTGATAGGAATTTTAAACTGATACCATTTTACACTTTTATTAATACCATTAAAATCGGCAGTACCTGTAAACTGGTCAACAATAAAATTAGTTCCTACTGATGCAGGATTAACATCGTTTGGTGAAATTTTAATATGGTACTGGTAATAATTCTCCGTCTCACTTAATGTATTGTCTTTGTTTACATCTTCAATAGTTGGTAGTGTATTAGGGCTAACGGTTGAATAGCCACCACCATTTGGATTTTGTACTTTATATTGTTCTTCGGTGGGTGTATTTCCTTCCTGGTTATTGAATCTTGAATAACGTTCTAATGTATATGCTTTTTTTGAATCATAATCATCCCCTCTGTGAAAATGATATCTGTCTGTTGAAGGGTCACTATTAAATGCATCTTTAGCCGCCTGCGAAAACGGTCCGGCATTCATATCCGCTATCGCGCTTCTAAATCTGTATCTTTCGTAAGAATCGCTTAAGCCATCATAACCTACATCCTGAAACTCGCGATCGTTATTATCCTGCGAAAATGCATTTACGGTTGGCGGAATTAATGGAATATTAGAAACGTTGTTTGAATCGATTGGTAAATTATTGGAGTAAGAAGAATTACCCGGAATACCGTTTTCGTAAACCATACGCCCATCTTTTATCACATCTTCTGAAATGTTACCAAGGTTAATATACATATCACCACTTGGTAACTTTGTTGCATCTAAACGCGGATCAGTATCCGATTTATAATCTTCATTAAAAGGGTCCATCATCCAAAACTGGATGTACTCGATGTTGGCTGCTTGAAAATCGTTGGTCTCTAACCTGCGCATCATACCACCCCAACGGCTTACAGGGTTCTTTAACGATCCATCCAAATTAATACCCGATGAAATACCTGCAACACCATTTACATCATAATTATAAGGACCACGTTCTGTTGGATAAAAACCAAGATCTAAAACCGGTAATACAACCTGCTGACCGTTAGGAGGTGTTTTGCCCGGAAATAATTCTGTTTCAAAAACCTGGCGCCACATGTTATTTGAAAAGATCTGGTTATTATAATAATCAGGTGTAAAACCACTTTGCGTGCGGGTATACATATTATCTACATTATACCAGTTAAACATGGCGCGGTTCATACCGGTTGTTGTTGTATTTGAAGTTGCCGCTTCAGGAAATAACTCAGGAATACCTTGCGGGATACTTGCCAAAAACCAACCATTCGGATTTCTGATATCTATTAAAGATATTGATCCTTCAAAATCATCAATGTATGAGTTACCACTTTTACCAATAGCTTTTGCATTGCCCGGAAATAATTTCGCTATCTCGCCACGTGTTGAAATGCTACTCATTTCCTTAGTACTATAAAACGGCAACTTATCCAATAAACGCGTTAAGAAAGGCGCATCTGTTTTATAATTAAAATCCAAACCGGCTACAATGTTACTTACAGGCTCATCGCCAATGCTTACTTTTTGTGTGATAGGCCTTTCGTTAAAGCGCAAGATGGTACTACCTAAAGTTAAATTTCTTCCCGCCTTATAATCCAATCTTGTTCCCCACAAACTTTTTTGTTGCACGTTAAAGAGTGAATTACTTTCGAGAGAAACTTTTACCTGCGCGCCTGAATTTAAAATACCTTCGTTAATGATCTTAACACGACCTAAAGTATAATCAACCGTGTAATCTGTATTCTCAACCAAAGAAACGCCATTAGCTGTAACAATAACGGCACCCTGCGGAATGTTAAGTGCATTTAAAGCAATCTCCGAACCTGAAGCAGAACGATAGGTTCCTTTAATTTTATAACGGTTTTTATTTTGAATAAAACTTGCGGCAGTTTTTGTAGAGTCATACAACTCTGTAAAAATATATTTATTAGCGGCCGGAAAATCATTGTTCGGGTCGAATTTAGCTGCCAAACCTCTACCAAATGGCTCTACCATTGGAAAATATACACGGCCGTTTGCAGGTATAATGGTATAACCGTTTATAAAATCGTAAATACCATCAGAATGTTTATCGCCATTAACACTTAAGTTATCGCAATTTAAAACTCTTAATAATTGCTTACCATTAACAGCACCGTAAGGAAGATATGGCACATCAACACCGGTCTCAATATTATTGTAATAGATATCTAATTTAAAATCCTGTGGATTTAAATTGTAAGCACCCAAAGCATAAACGTTCTTCATCATTAACTGCCACATTGGGTGTTTTACACTAACGTTATTGCTTTTTAATAATTTACAGATCAATAAAGCACTATTATCCGGCACCTGGTCGCTAAACTCACCTACCTGGTATGTTTTACCGCCGTAAGTATATTGATACGAAACCGCTAATGATTGTTCGTTGCTTAATTGTTGATTTAATGAAATAAAACCTGTACGTGGGTTAAAATAATATTCGGTTGCATTTAAACGGCGCGCATTTTGAATAACGTTATAATCGCGCGATGCATCCATATAAATATTACCCGTATTATTTGGATTGGAAGCAATTATAGCTGTTGGTAATTTTTGTGAAACAGAACTTAATAAACGATCCGTTAATAAACCGTTTACGGTATTGGTCATGATCGCATATAAATTATTTGCGCTGTTCCTTGGTAACTTATCGTATTCAGGATTTGGAGGAAATGCAGGTAGTGTATCAACAATGGCGGCCTGAATACTAGAAGTAATTGCTGCACCACCTTTAGTGAATGCTAAACCTTTCCATACATGTGTTGAATCTTCACCCAGATCTTCAAAAGCCACAACGTTACGCGTTTGCTCGGCATTACCGTTAATATTCAATACATATACCTCAACTTTTGTAATTACAATTGGTGTATTGATAATTGGTAAGCTTTGCATCCAGGTATCATAATTATCTCTGAAATAATGACCTAGGAAATAGTGTTTGTTTTGTTCGTAGTTATCACCATTCAATTGAAAATTTTGTGTTTGCGCACCACCCTGAACCGTTACCTCTTGTTTTTTACCACGTTGTTGCGAGAAAACAGTTGTTGCTCTTAATTTACCAAACTGTAATTCTGTTTTAAAACCAAATAAAGTCTGACTACCTGATATCAACGTACTGTTTAACGGGAGTGTTACGTTACCTGCTTCAATTTTTTTAATGATCTCATCTTCGTAACCGGTGTAATCTAATTTTACCTGGTTTTCCCAATCAAATGATGCTTCGGTATTATAGTTGGTAGTTACTTTTAATTTATCGCCTATCTTTCCAATTAAATTTAATTGGATACGCATATTAAAATCGAAGTTGGTGATTTTTTGTTGTTTTTGCGGAATAGCAGGATTAAAATTCTTATTCCTGTTTAACCCAAAAATTAACTCAGCTGTACCTGTTGGCTTAATATCTACAGTGTTACCACCGAAGATGCGATCAAACAATTCGCCACCAACATTTAATTTCGGGATCATCCCTTTGCGCGGTTTTTCATTCAGGTCATCTGCGGCAACACGAGAACGCCAGTAATCGCGCATTGATTTTTTGAATTGATAATCCTGATACTCTTTCATGCTCATGTAGGTTTCCGGACGGTAATCCATATCACCTATCTTTTGCTTTACATCGTAAGTTCCTGTTTTTGGATTATACTCTACATCTGTTTTTATATTTTCAGGATCTTTTAAATACAACCCTGATTTTGGATCATAAATGGGAGGCTTGCCATTGTTATCTTTAAAATCATAATTCAGATCAACAGGTTCTGTTTCGGGAGTATCAACAGGCATAACATTTGCAGAAGGTAATTGTGTAAATACATCTGAGCTGGCAATCTTATCAGAATTGCTTTTTGTAACAATGCCCATTAAACAGGCCGTTGCACTGGTAATTACTACAAAATTTATTAGTCCGCCTATTCTCACTAAGAATGCCTAAAAGTTTTTTAACGCCGATTTAATTAATAATTCCACATTATCGGTTCCTACTCCTTGCTGTTTAATTGATTTTTCAATCGCTTTTTCAGCTGAAGCCTTAGGAAAACCTAAAGTAACCAGAGCCAATAACGCCTCGTCTTTATTTTTATTGTACGAGGTTGTTAAAATCTGCGAAATACCTCCTTCGTGTTTTCCCATTTTGCCTTTAAGATCAACAACAATGCGCTGCGCCGTTTTATCACCAATACCTTTTATTGATTTTAACATAGCTACATTTGCTGTATTTATTGCGCCTGCAATTTCGGCAGGACTAAGGCTTGAAAGCATTAACAATGCACTGCCCCCGCCAACACCACTTACCGAAATAAGCTTACGAAATAATTCACGCTCATCCTCTTCTGCAAAACCGTAAAAGCGTGGATTATCATCACGCACATAAACGCTTTCAATAAACAATTGCGCTTCGGTTTGCTGGCTTAATTTTGAAAATGTATTTAACGATACTAAAAGGCCATAACCAACCCCGTTGGCTTCAATAACAATATGAGCGGGGTTTCTGAATGTAATATTACCTTTTACGTAATTGATCAATGACATAGCTTTTTCTTACTTTCTATTTTGCGCGTCAACCACAGCTATTGTTATCATATTTACTATTTCACGTACACTGCTGCCTAATTGTAAAACGTGTACAGGCTTGTTCAATCCCATTAGTACAGGGCCAATAGCTTCTGCTCCACCTAATTCCTGCAATAATTTATAAGCAATATTACCGGCAGCCAAATTTGGGAAGATGAATGTATTTACATCTTTATCTACCAAATAACTGAAAGGAAATTGTTCTTTTAATAAATTATTATTGGAAGCGAAGTTGGCCTGAATGTCACCATCCACGATCATTCCGGGATAATTCTTATGCAATATTGCTGCTGCATCACTTACTTTTTTGGGTGTTTCTCCTTCGGCAGAACCAAAATTTGTATAAGATAATAATGCGATACGCGGTACAATATTAAATTGTTTTACCGTGTTTGCAGTAAGTACGGCAATATCCGCCAGCTCTTGTGCTGTAGGATTTGCATTCATGGTTGTATCTGCAAAAAAGTACGGACCTTTTTTTGTTACCATCATGTAAAGGCCTGCTACCCTGCTAACGCCGGGTTGTACCCCAATGATCTCTAATGCCGGTTTTATTGGTGTACCATATTTTTTTGTAAGACCGGAGATCATGGCATCTGCCATGCCCAGTTCAACCATCATAGCGCCAAAATAATTACGATCGCGCATTAATTTACGAGCATCATACTGTGTTAAACCGCGGCGCTGACGTTTCTTCCATAGCATATCACCAAACTCTGCCCGTTTTTCCTCTTCGGTATTTAACCATGGATCAATGATCGGTGTATCGCCAAGATCTAACTGATACTCTTCCAATAATTTGTCTATCTTTTCTTTATTGCCTAATAATATTGGTTTTGCAATACCTTCATCACGCACAACCTGTGCGGCTTTCAATACTTTGTAATTATCTGCTTCGGTAAATACAACACGTTTTGGATTATTCTTGGCTTTGTTAGCCAAACTACGCATTAGCTTATTATCTTTTCCTAAACGGTTATCCAATTCGGCACGGTAAGCATCCCAATCGGTTATCTTGCGTTGCGCTACACCACTGTCAACAGCGGCTTTTGCAACAGCAGACGATACAGCAGAGATTAAACGACTATCAATTGGTTTTGGAATAATATAGTCTTCGCCAAAGCTTAAATTTTTTGAACCGTATGCAAGGTTTACATAATCAGGCACAGCCTCTTTTGCCAAAGCAGCAATAGCAAGCGATGCTGCTAATTTCATTTCTTCGTTAATGGTTGTGGCACGCACATCCATAGCTCCGCGGAAAATGAATGGAAAACCCAAAACGTTATTTACCTGGTTAGGATGATCACTGCGGCCTGTGGCCATAATAATATCTTTACGTGCAGCAATGGCATCATCGTAAGAAATTTCGGGAGTTGGATTGGCAAGCGCAAAAACAATACAATTTTTTGCCATGCTTTTAACCATATCCTGTGTTAAAATATTTCCTTTAGAAAGGCCAACAAACACATCTGCGCCTTTAATAGCTTCGGCCAATGTATTGATCTTTGTATTTTCAGAAGCAAAGAATGATTTGTATTGATCAAGATCTGTTCTGCCTTTGTGAATAACGCCTTTGCTATCCAACATGGTAATGTTCTCTTTTTTTACACCAACAGCAATGTACATTTTTGCACAAGAGTTGGCAGAAGCGCCGGCACCATTGATAACCAGCTTCACATCCTTCATTTTTTTCTTAGAGATTTCTACTGCGTTCAACAAACCTGCAGCACTAATAATGGCAGTACCATGCTGGTCATCATGCATTAAGGGAATGTTTAATACTTCCTTTAAGCGACGCTCTATTTCAAAGCACTCCGGCGCTTTAATGTCTTCTAAATTTATTCCACCAAAAGTGGGGGCTATGTTTTTTACAGTATTTACAAATTCGTCAATATTTTTTGTATCTACCTCAATATCAAATACATCAATATCTGCAAAGATCTTAAATAATAATCCTTTTCCCTCCATTACAGGCTTTGAGGCCAGTGCACCAATATCACCAAGACCTAAAACCGCGGTACCATTAGAAATAACAGCTACAAGGTTGCCTTTTGCCGTGTATTTATAAGCATCTTCAGGATTTTTCTCAATTTCCAAACAAGGTTCAGCAACTCCGGGAGAGTAAGCTAAAGTAAGATCGCGCTGTGTGCTGTAAGGCTTGGTTGGAATTACCTCTATCTTGCCGGGACGGCCTTGTGAGTGGTAATCCAGGGCATCTTCTCTTCTAAATTTTGCCATAGTTTTTTTATTAAGGATGACGAAGATACTAATAATATTTTACCTAAAGAACTAGGAAAAACCTATAAAAAAGGGGGATTTTGTGCTGTTTTTTTTGTATTGGATTTTATGCCAATTAAACAGTTAATTAACATTTACAAATAGCGAAATTCTTTCCAGCTGTGTTTACATTTTTCGCATTCAAAAACATCATCCACTTCGGTATGCATTAAGTGATAATTTTCAAGACTGCCTTCTATCAAAATTCTCTCTATCCAAAGCAATTCGCCATGTTTACATTTTGGGCATTCACCCAAAACGCGTTGATTTATCGCTTGTCGCTCAGGCACCCAGCCTTCATTAGGTTCGGCCATGTTTATGCTTTTAAAAATTCGAGATAAAATGTTGTGCCTTTATTTATTTCAGAATCAAACCACACTTTGCCATCAAAGCCCTGCATAATGTTTTTTACCATTGCCAGGCCTAAGCCTGAGCCTGTATTTTTGGTTGTAAAATTTGGAGTAAATAGTTTTTGCTTTAGATCATTGCCAATGCCAATGCCATTATCACTTATTGAAATGGTAACGGAAACTTCACTTTCGACGATATCAATTTCAATTTTTGGATCGGTTCTTTCATCTAAAGCCTGCACAGCATTTTTTAAAATATTATTAAATACGCGCAACGCCTGATCTTTATCACCTAGTACAGGAAGTTCGTTTTTTGAGATACGATTGATGATGGAAATGTTCTTATGATTCTCGAAAGTTAATTCAGAAGTTTTAATGATCTCAACCAAATTAATGGTTTGTAAATTTGTTTTAGGGAATTTTGCAAAACTGCTAAACTCGTTGGCAATTGTGGCAAGCGAATCTATTTGCTCAATAATACCTGCACTTGCTTTTTCAAATTTTTCTTTAAAATCATCAGGGTTATTCTTCATTAAATGCTGTAGATATTGCAAATTCAATTTCATTGGCGTGAGCGGATTTTTAATTTCATGGGCTACCTGTTTAGCCATTTCTCTCCAGGCACTTTCGCGCTCACTTTGCGCTAAAAGATTAGCACTTTCTTCCAACTTCACTAACATTTGGTTGTACTCACTCACTAATTTTCCGATCTCATCATTACTTTGCCATTTAATTTTTTCATTCTGTTTTCCTAAAGTAATATTGGCAATTTGTTGTTTTATTAATTGAAGCGGACGCGTAATATATCCTGCTAAAATTAAACCCGAAAGAATACTAATTACAAATAAAATTACATATACGTTTATGAACGCGCTGATGATACCCGAAAGTTCATTTACAAGATCGGCTTGCTTTGCGTAATACGGTAAATTTACAAAGCCTATTAATTCTTTTTTATTGTTGAATAAAGGTGTGTAAAGAGATAAATAATTTAACTCACCGGCCTTTTCATTAACACTCGTGGCTGATGTTCTGTTCTCTTTAAGATCCGCGTAAGCCTGCGGATTTACAAGGGATGCAGCCAAACCAAGATCATATAATCGCGGCTCACTTGTATGAAACAATCTTCCTTTTTTGCCAAACAAACTTATATCTGTACTAAATAAATGCGCGTATTCTTTTAGCTTTAAATTCACCAGTTCTTTTTGTGTAGGATCGAACATTTCTGCAGGTGTAAATTGCGTTGCTAATTCGTTAATGATGGTTTGTGTTTTTTCCTGCAATTGTTTTACATTATCACCTTCAAATTGATTGGATACTAATCTGGCTGACGTTACGCCCACCGCGGAAATAGCGAGCAATAACAAAATAATAATAATGGCCTGGATACGGCGGGTGAAAGATGAAGATTTGAAACGCGAAGTAAAGATCAAACCATAAATAAAATAACTGCAATAACTTATAAATGAAAAAAATAAAAATAAGTATGAGTTGTATGTAAAATAATAATCGCCATTCTTCTTTTTTTGACTGATGATGATCTGCGTTTCTTCATCAGGATTAAAAAAATAATGAACGTAATCGGGATTTGTTTTTGTGAGGGCGGTCGAATCACTATCAAAATAAGGATAATTAAACTCGCCATAACGGCTGGATATTTGCCCCGAGCGGTATACAGCGTGGCTAAATTTTTTTAATTTATCTGGTTTTTGTTGCGATTGGTCCAATAACAGATCGGGAAAACTACCTAATTCTTCAAACTGTTTTGGTTCTAAACGCACATATAAATTTTTTGTGCTCAACGGAATTTTGCCAATGTAACGTGAGTTTTTTTTATGATTCGCAATAAAAAAGAAATTCTTTGAAACAGAATCTGTCTCTTTATATTTTACCTGATCTTCAAAAAAACCTTCGTTTAAAAGTATTGGGTCTTTAGTGGCCAGCAAAGGCTTACAATCCTTATCAAATAAAGAAACTTCAACATTATATCGGTTAAAATAACCGCCAAAATATTTTTGTTTTAATAATTGCTCAACTTCTTTTTCGCTGTTTGGTAAAAAATCGATCAGGATCTTTAATTTTTCATCGTTGGCTATTTTATCGGGCACGCCCGAAAATTCACTTTCCAAAATAGCATCTTTACGCTCACTTAAGTTGAACGACAACAAACCAAGATCGGATCTTTGATTTTGAATAATATAAAAATTAAAGAACAACGATGTGATCACCGACATAATAAGGATCTGAAAGCCCAATCCTAAAGAGTTTCGTGAAAATCCTGCACGGGTAAGAACAAATAGTGGCAATGCAAATACCAGCAACCAATAATTCTCAAAAACAGTTGTGTAATTAAATATTAACTGAATAGAAAGGCAAATAATAAAAATAACTCCACTAAAAAAAAGCAGATCCTGAATATATTTTCCTGTAAAAAAAAAGATGAGCCTGTGAATAAAAACAAACAAGGCAAGGCAATAACAGGTTAACGCAAACAAAGCAATAAATGCCGGAAATTTAATGCTGAAAATGCTTAAAAAATCGAAATTAAGTGTGGAGTTGCTTACTAAACTTTTTACACCATTGTTAAATTGAATAGCAATAAATCCTATTACAAAACATAAAAAGAAGATCCATATATAATTTAAAATTTTTGTCTTGCTGCGTTGGATCCTAAAATTAAAAAGTACAGCAATAAATAATAAAATAATGGAGTTTAATAATATATCGCCAAGGTAAGAATTGATCATCGAATCGGCATTACCAAATAACTGCACATCGTACAAAACGCTCCTGTAAAAGAAAGCGGGCCATTTTAACCATATCATTAATGCTCTGAAAACAAGAATAGCACTTAGCCAAACAAACAAGCGCATGCCTTGGGGTTTTTCTTTTATGGCCAGCAAACTACAGATCAATAATAAAACAAAACCCGCTAAAAATGCTGTAAAACAAATATTGCTTACAGCTATTGAATGATAGGCGGTTTCGTTACCAGATAAATAAAATAAAGTTTGACCGTTTAAATTCACAGCATTTTCCTGCGGTCCCTTTGTGGCAAGATCCAGTTCTTTTGAAATGCCTGTCCAGTTACTAAAATTATTCTTCAAATAATTATTTTGCAGGTCATAATTTGGCTTAACCAAACACAAAGCAAGCGCGAATTTATTTTCTTTTTTTGCTTTAAAATAAAGGTAATTGCCTTGCTTTAGAATGGCTATTCCAAAATCTTTTTCGAATAGGTTTTTTTTATAAGCCAGTGGTATTTGTGCATTATTCCAATATAGCAGGCTATCATTTTCAAAATAATAAATACCAATATTTTGTTGTTTATATAGCTCTTCAAATTCAACTCTATGCTTGCTTAAGCTGTCATTTAACAAAAGATCAAGCGCTTCTTTTGATCGTTCTTGTTTTGCATAGATCTTTTGCTGTGCATTAAGCGCAAGTTGGGCAACTGAATATGAAAAATGATTGTTTAACAGAATGGCAGCCAGCATTAAAATAACGCTGAACATCAAGAGAATGTAGTAGATTTTGCCTTTTCTCATTAACCATAGCAAAATAGTAAAAAAACCCTTATCCTGCGGCCTTTTTATATTTTTTTTGCAATCAATTTGCGTTTATATTTGTATTTTGCAGATATTTTTTAATTATGGCACAACCAACAAAACAACCTACTTTTCCTGAGTTAACTCAATCTTTTAAATATTTTACTTTTTTAACCCACAAACTGGCAATGGTTATTATAGGCATTGTTGGTTTTACATTTTATATTACCTCAATTAATGGCGAGTATGCTCTGGATGATGGTATTATCATTCATCAAAACGATCACGTTATTAAAGGGGTTCGTGGAATTACAGGTATTTTAACCAAAGATGCCTACGAAAGTTTTTATCGTCGTATGTGTGCTACCGATCAGTTAGCCGGTGGTCGTTACCGTCCGCTTTCGGTTGTGAGTTTTGCAATTGAGCAGGAGATCATTGGTTCTTACCGAACAGGTTTGTATTTAAAAGTTGAAGATTCCAATAAGAACGGTGTGCTTGATAAAGATCTTGTAAATTATACATCGCCTTGCGGCAGACCGGAAACCAATTACGAATACAACGATTTTGTTGATCTGAACAATGATGGAGTTGCACAACAAAATGAGTGTTACAATTGCTGGGATCTGGATAAAGATTTTAAAAACGATTCAGATGAAGATCTTAACGTGGATGGTGTATTTAACGAAGTAGATTGCCAGGTGTATGGCGCAAATGTGCGTCACTTTAATAACATCTGGACATTTGCATTAGGTTGCGTGTTCTTATATTTGGTTTTCTCACGTTATTTTTTCCGTAACAACCAGGATCTTGCATTTTTAGCTGCTTTGTTATTTACAATGCACCCTATTCACTCAGAAGCCATCGCTAACGTAAAAAGCCGCGATGAGATCTTCTCTCTTATATTTGTTTCACTTACATTTTTATACTCCTTCAAATATCTTGAATCAAAAAAGATATGGGATCTTATTTGGGCATCACTTATGTTCTTATTAGCATTACTTTCTAAAGAGTACGCCATTATGCTTCTTGCCTTAGTGCCTTTAGCAGTGTATACATTTACAGATAATGACGTTTACAAACAGCACGTAAATACAAAATTAGTTTACAAGATCATAGCAGGTTTATGTACAGCTATAATTATGGCTTTTGTGCACAAAGGTGTTATCAATTCAATATTTGATGCAGATGGTGATGGTAGCAAATTGGTTACACGTGGCTTGAGTTTTATTTTATGGTTAGGGCTTACTTATGCAGCTGTTAATTTTATTGAGAAGTCGCCGCGTTTTAGTGGTTTAGGTAAATTCAATTTTAATCTTGATGTGAAAGCGATTCTTATTATTGCAGTTGCCTTTATTGCCTGCGCAGGATTTATGCTTTTC
This sequence comes from Bacteroidia bacterium, assembly GCA_044229885.1. Lineage (GTDB taxonomy): Bacteria > Bacteroidota > Bacteroidia > B-17B0 > Aurantibacillaceae > Aurantibacillus. The sequence goes on from JBGASD010000002.1 coordinate 461,529, forward strand.
ATAAAATATAAATTCGATACTAAAGTACCTGCTCCTACAATGCCAACAAAAGCTTTCTGGGCATTCCCGTTCTTGTATGTGATCTTTATTTTTATTGGCATAAGCAAAGCCATGAAAGAAAATAAATTCATAAGCTTAATGAGTTGGTTTGCATTTATTATGTTGTTCTACTTAGGTATGCGTTTGGTTGCTGTTAAATTAAAACCGGGTGTACCTGATACTGAGATCCTGAACAATCCGTATTTATTGGCAAATGAGCAAGAGCGTTTTTGTACCAAAGGTTTTGTATTATTAAAATATTTTATTCTACAATGTTTCCCTCATCCGTTATCATCCGATTATTCTTACAATACTATCGAATACCGTCATTTTACAAGTTGGGATTTTATAGTTTCGTTCGTTTTCCATATTGGATTATTATTTGCAGGTATCTTCTTATCACTTAAACGTCATATCATCGGCTTCTGTATCATGGTGTATATTTTATTTGCATTATTGATCAGTAACGTGTTAATGGATGTAGGTGCAACCATGGGTGAACGTTTGATCTTCCACTCTAATATCGGTTTCTGTATTGCAGCAGCTTACTTTATCTTAAAAGGTCTTGATAAACTTGCTTCGATCAACTTTAGCGTTAAACGTGCGGTATTAGTGGTAATGGTTTTAGTAGTTGGATTTTTATTTGGCTGCAAAACCTGGGAGCGTAATTACGATTGGAAGAATGACGTAACGCTTTTCTTAAAAGATGTAAACACAATGCCAAACTCTGTATTGGTTTTAGGTAATGCCGGTGCACGTTGGGTAGATCTTGCAGATACAAAAGAAATTACCGGCATTAATGTTCCGGGCCAGGATTCTACAAAGTATAATGATTATAATGGTACGCTTCATATTACCGATCAGGAAGTAAAAGAAGGTGGTTATGCATCAAGAAGAGATGCCGCGCTTTATAAAGGCATTGGTTTCTTAAAACATGCTATTGAGTTACACCCACGTTACGTAAACGGTTACTTAAATTTAGGTTTAGCGTATTTTAAATTAAGAAAAGATTTTGAAGCGCTTTATTATTGGAAAAATGCGGAGCGTTTATATCCAAACAACCCTTACTTAAGAAATTATTATATTGTTTATTACAATGATCTTAAGAACCGCGGTGCTACTGCATTTAACCGAGGTCGTATGGATTCGGCAGCAATTGCTTACAGAAAATGTACTTTATTGGATCCTTACAATCCGGAAGGTTGGTATAATTTAGGAGGCGCTTATTTTAACAGTCAAAAATATGTTAAAGCTAAAGAATGCTGGGATCGTGCTTTACAGCTAAATCCTAATTACACAGAGGTTAAGCGTGTATTGCCAATGATCACACCACAAATGTTAGGCCAGGCGCCTGTAACGAGTGTGGTAACATTGCCTACACCGGTTAAAAATTAATGTATAATTGGATAACCATATTTTTAACGGTTTGCTTTTGTTCTGTCAATTCGCAAACCGTTATTAATTTAGATACTTTAACACTTCCGGCAAAAACAGAGAATATTTTTAATCGATCTTTGTTTAGCGATAGTTTAGCAAGCAGCTTTTGCATCATTATTAAAAACGAAGTAAAGCCGCACAAACATCAATACCATAGTGAGCATGTTTATGTAATTGATGGTGAAGCGCAAATGCAAATGGGTGAAAAAACATTTAAAATTAAAAAAGGTGATCTTGTATTCATACCCAAAAATACAGTTCACGCTGTTAAAACAACAAGTAAGCAACCATTAAAAGTAATAAGCATACAGGCACCACTTTTTGATGGAAAAGACCGGATCATAATAGAAGAAAAATGAAAAAGCTCATACTATTTATCATATCAGTATTTTCAGGCGTAAATTTATTTTCACAAACCTTGTTTAGCAATAGTTTTGGAAATTTAAGTCTGCAAAATTATACCACCACTTCCAGTTCTGTTCAATACACAACCTTTCCTTCAATTTTTACGATCATAAACGATGGTTATAAAAACAATATTGGCTCGGCAACAAATCCAAACAAACCTTTTAATGTTCCTGCCCTTAAAACCGAAGGTTGGGCTGTAGTTTATAACACTATTGAAAATGATACATTTTTAGTAAGTACAAGCTGGTTAGATACTACAGCGAATGCTGACAGGTGGATCATCACTCCTTCAATTACAAATATTACAGCCAACACCGTTTTAACCTGGCTGGCAAAAAGCCCTGATGTAAACAATAAAGAAAGTTACCTAGTTTATGGTACAAATCAAATCGGCACTTTAACACCTTTTGATTTTAATGTGGGTAATCAATTATATATTAACACCGGTGAAAATGCTGCCTGGACGAGGCGCTCTATAAGTTTAGGAAACTTTGCAGGCCAAAACTTACGCTTTGCATTTCGCGATAATTCAAGTAATAAATATCAGTTGTGGATAGATGATATCGAGATCGTTACACTACCAAACAATTTAGATGCGGCGCTTGTTTCTATTGAAACACCTAAATACGTTCTTACTAACTCAAGCCAAATAATAAGTACAACCATTAGCAATTTAAGCGCGGCAACTATTAATGCTGTTGCTATAAATTACCAAATAGGAAACTCCAGCATACAAACCGAAACAATTAGCTTTAGCAGCGGTATTGGTTACAAACAATCTGCTCCTGCAACATTTGCATTACCTTACAATGTAAGCACAGCAGGTAATTACAAATTAAAAACCTGGATAAGCGCTGTGAACGGATCACAGGATCAAAACCAATTTAATGATACCTCTTTTACTTATATAACCATTCAAGGCTCAGCACCAAAAAAATCTGTTTTGGTAGAACAGTTTGTAAGTGCTTTTGACGGAGAATGTTCAGGTGCACAGGAAAGAATTTTAGCAAAACAAAACGATTCGGTAATAGTTGTAAATATTCACGATCTTGATTCTTTAAAAGAAGCTAATTCTATTGGCTTAATTTCAGCATACAAAAAATCTACAGCAACAGCTATGTTTGATAGAGCCTTGTATTCAAATCCCGGAACTATTGCCTCTACGCATCCCTATCACGATAGTTTGCTTTACAAGCAGCTTCGTAAAATCTCACCGGCCAGCATAAGTATCGTTAATAAAACTTATAATCCAACAACCAAACAATTAATTTTTACAGTAAAAGCCGATTTTATTGGTGACGTAAAAGGCGACCTTAGGCTAAATGCCTATTTAATTGAAAATTTTGTTCATGGTCCGTGGAATGATATTTCAGTAAACGGTTACAACCAATTAAATAATTATTATAATGTGCCATGGTCGGCTTATTATTTAAAAGGAATTTATTCGTCCTTATATGGTACTTATGTTTTAGATGGTAACCAATTTCAACATCACAATACGCTTGTGCATTCATTTGACGGATCTTTCGGAAATCCCGGCTTAATTCCAAGCGGTGGCGGTACACAAAATCAATCTTATCAACAAACGTATACATTAACCGTTCCTACGCCTACAAATAACATCAATAAATACACTTCAGATAATTTATACATTGTTGGTTTTTTAGCAGAATATGATGCCGATATCACTAAAAGAAATGTTTTGAATGTGGTGAAGGAAAAAGTAACCGCAAATAGCGAAACACTTGGTATAAAAGAAACAATTGAAAATATTCAATTATCTGTTTACCCAAACCCTTCAAACGGCACATTGTATTTAAACAGCCCTAAACCGGTAAATACTTATAGTATTAAAGTGCTGGATGTTATGGGTAAATGTGTATTTATGCAGGAACTTTTTCAGGTAGGAAATACAACAGTTATTCATGTTCCCGAACTAAATACAGGCATTTATTTCCTTTCGGTAAGCTCTGAAACCAGCCATTTTACTGAAAAGATACTGATCCAAAAAAACTGACATTAATTTTGCCTGAATTTAAAAAAAGCACTATCTTTGACATTCCTAATTATGCGGATGTGGCGTAATTGGCAGCCGCACCAGACTTAGGATCTGGCGCCGCAAGGCGTGGGGGTTCGAGTCCCTTCATCCGCACTCTAAAACCTGAGCATTATGTTCAGGTTTTTTTGTTTCATATATTTTGCATTTTCACTTTTTAAAGCAAATAATTCTACAATTATTTCCGCTTTAAATTTTATAACTTTATACTGTGTTAGAAGACTTTCCTGAACATATTCAATCCAAAATAAGAACCCTTCCCGATCTTCCGGGCGTGTATCAATATTATGATGAAGATGAGCTTTTATTATATGTTGGCAAGGCCAAAAATTTAAAGAAACGTGTATCCTCCTATTTTGCAAAAGAGCATGATAGTAGCCGTTTACGAATGATGGTAAAAAAGATCCACGACATTCGCACAATAAAAGTAAATTCAGAGCTGGATGCTTTGTTGCTTGAAAATAACTTAATAAAAAATCTCAAACCAAAATACAATATCAATTTAAGAGATGACAAAACGTATCCTTGGATCATTTTAAAAAAAGAACGCTTTCCGAGATTATTTTATACAAGAAGACAAGTGAAAGACGGTAGTGAGTATTTTGGGCCTTATGCCTCGGTAAAACTAATGCACACCCTTCTCGATCTTATTCGCCAAACCTACCCTTTACGTAATTGCAATTATGATCTTAGTAAAGAAAATATTGATAAAGGAAAATTTCGTCCGTGTTTAGAATTTCATATTGGCAAATGCAAAGCCCCTTGTGTAAACAAACAGGATGAAGAAGAATACGATCAAAATATAAAAGAGATACGCCAGATCATTAAAGGTGATATAAATTTTGCTTTGCGCGATCTTAAAACAAACATGCAAAAGGCTGCCGAAAAATATGATTTTGAAACGGCTGAAGTTTTAAAGAATAAAATTGAAATATTAAGCAATTACCAAAGTAAATCAACCATTGTTCATCCTTCTATCACAAATACAGATGTGATAAATATTATTAGCGATGAAAAAAATGCTTACGTACATTATTTTAAAATAATAAATGGCGCTATCATTCATGCACAAACCATCGAATTAAAAAAGAAAATGGATGAAAGCGATGAGGAGCTTTTATTATTTGCCATCATCGAATTCAGGAACCGTTTTAACAGTACAAGTAAAGAAATTTTAGTTCCCTTTATTCCTGAAATTAAATTACCCGACTGTGAATACGTTGTTCCAAAAATTGGTGATAAAAAACAATTGATCGATCTGTGTTTAAGAAATGCAACGGCTTACAAGCAGGAAAGAGAAACTCAAATTGCTTTAACAGATCCTGACAGGCACACCGAAAGGATCATGAATCAAATGATGAAAGATCTGCGTATGAAAGAACAGCCACGCAGAATTGAAGGCTTTGATAACAGCAACATACAAGGAGAATATGCGGTAAGCGCCATGCCCGTTTTTATTGATGGTAAACCGGCAAAAAAAGAATACCGGCATTTTAATGTAAAAACAGTTGTTGGGGCAAATGATTTTGCAACAATGGAAGAAATTATTACCAGGCGTTACAGCCGTGTATTGGATGAAAATTTACCAATGCCCCAACTAATAGTAATTGATGGTGGAAAAGGTCAATTAGGCGCAGCCTACGAAAGCTTAAAAAAATTAAACCTTATTGGTAAAGTTGCCATTATTGGTATTGCCAAACGTTTGGAAGAAATTTATTTTCCGGGAGACCCGTTGCCCTTATATTTAGATAAACGCAGCGAAACGTTAAAAGTGATACAACAGATACGCGACGAAGCACATCGTTTTGGAATTACACATCATCGCAATAAGCGTAGCAGAGAAACCTTTAAAACAGAACTGAACGAAATAAAGGGTATTAGTGATAAAACAGCAGAAACACTATTAGTAGAACTGAAAAGTGTAAAAAATATAAAAGAAGCAAGCCTTGAAGAGCTTGAGAAAATTATTGGAAAAGCGAAAGCTAAACTGGTTTTTGATCATTTTAAAAAAACGAACGAATTATGAAATACTTCTTTTTATTTATTACTATATTATTTACAAATTTTGTTGTTTCGCAGAATAACATTCGCGTTTTTTCAGCAAAAGGTGAGTTATTTACTTTAATTGCCTTTGATACTGTACAAAATACACTGCCACAAACTAATGTTTTACTTACTTCTGTTTATGAAGACTCTTTGAGGGTAAAAATTGAAATGGAAAATAAAATAAAGATTGAAACAACACTTTTGCTTGTTGAAAAAGGGAAGTCCACAAAAAATAAAGAATTCAATTACAAAATAAATGTAGATCAAAATAAATTAAAAGTGAGTTATGCAGGCTATTATGATATGGTAATATTGCCCAACCCATTGGTACCCGCAAAACCGATCATCGATACAACTGCTAAATATAAAAATACGCTGTTAGGTCACTTTTGTGAATTAAAAGATTCTAAACCAATTTATTTTAATAATATCCCAAAAGATGGTTTGTGTAAAACTCCAATGCCTGCAGATTATCTTAATTACACCAACCTATTAATGTTAAAAGCACAGGTACCCGATGATAAGTTTGTTATTGCAGATAATGTTTGTAGAAATAATTGCTTGAGCATAGAACAGTTAAATTTTATTTTAAAATATATTGACTACGAAATTGAAAAATTAAAGATCATTAAAATTGCTTATTTTAATATTACAGATAGAGTAAAAAACAAAGAGCTTGAAAAATCTTTCCGCTTCGAATCTTCTGTTTCTGAACTGAATTCTTTTTTTAAAGTAGCCGATGATCAAAAAATAAAAACAAGATCAAATTGCACTAACGCTTCTTCAACCGAAGAAATAAAAAATCTTGAAAATAATTTAAGTGTTTATTCAAACGACTCACAACGCTTTGAAACTTTAAAAAAAATATATGAAGATTATTGCTTTTCTAAAGACCACATTGTTTTAATACTCAATAAATTTATTCACGACCGTGAAAAATTAGATGCTGCAAAAATGCTTTATTATAAATGCGTTGAAAAAGAAAACTTTTTATTGATCTCGGATGTGTTTTCATACAACGAAACCATAAGTGAATTAAAAGAATTTGTGGCAAAACAAAAAGACTGATAATAAGTCCTTTAGCCCTCTTGAAATAAGCATTTTAAGGATAAAATAAGTTGCCAATATGGTGCTCTTTTTTTATATTTACCCTATTGAAGCCAATTCTTGAAATAAAAGAGATCAGTAAAAAATTCCAGATCCAAAGTAATACAAAGCCATATCTGAGCTTAAGAGAAAATTTATTCTCATTTTTAAAACCCGGCTCAAAAAAAGAAGAATTTTGGGCATTAAATAACGTTACATTTGATGTAATGCCGGGCGATTCTGTTGGTATCGTTGGCAAAAATGGCGCCGGCAAATCTACTTTATTAAAGATCCTTTCAAAAATCACACCTCCTACTTCAGGTAAGATCATTTCGCGTGGTCGCATTGCAAGTTTGCTTGAAGTTGGTACCGGTTTTCATCCAGAATTAAGTGGCAGAGAAAATGTTTTTATGAACGGTTCAATTTTAGGAATGCGCAGGGCGGAAATTGTGAAGAATTTTGATGCTATTGTTGACTTTTCGGGGATTGATAAATTTATTGATACGCCTTTAAAACATTATAGCAGCGGAATGCAATTGCGTCTAGCATTTGCCGTAGCGGCTTTTTTAGAGAATGAGATACTAATTATTGACGAAGTATTAGCCGTTGGTGATGCAGAGTTTCAAAAAAAATGCATTGGCAAAATGAATGACGTTAGTAAAAGCGGGCGTACAGTTTTATTTGTTAGCCATAGTGTAAACGCTTTAAAAACATTATGCGAAAGAGGGATCTATTTAAAGAACGGAACAGTTGAAACGAATTCTGATATAAATGGCGCATTAAAAAATTATTTGAACATAGATCTAAAAAAAGGTAGTCATTTCTCCAAAGTAAACAGGCAAAGCGAAAAAGATTGCGAAATTATTGATGTAAAGCTTTTAAATGAAAAAGGAGAACTTTCTTCAGACTTTAATATATCTGAAGATATCTCTATTGAAATTACCTGGGAAAATAAAAAAGGTTTACCCGCCACACCAAACATTGAACTTCACAACTTATTTGGTTACAAGATATTTTGGACCACCGATGCGGTTATTGATCGCGATGGAAAAAGCAAATCGCAAAAAGGAACTTATACCAGTACGGTTGTTATACCTAAGGATCTCTTAAATTCTGGCGAATATCTTTTACATGTTGGCCTGGACCTTGCTTCGCCATTGGCAAATTACGATTCAATCATTAACGAAATATTTTTTATTGTAAAAGATACATTCGAAAATCAAAGTCTTGCAAAAGGCGGCTTTAGTTTTAATAGTAATGAATATGCGCTGTTACCTGTTTTTAACTGGAAATATAAAATGTTATGTTAGAAAGTAATTTTGGGTTTAGGCTAAAATATAAGAGCAGAACACTTTTAAACTCTTTTATAAATAAACATGGCGGCAATGGTATTTATAATTTAAAAGGTCCGGCATCTAAAAAAAATAAACACGCCCTGATCATATATACTGCCGAGGCTCTCAGTAAATATTTAAGTAATACCCTCTCATCTTTCCCTGAACTTACATCTCATTCTGGTTTTAATGAATCAATAGAATTATTGAATACATTGCTTGATAATGGTTACACGGTAGACTATTTTAATTTAAAGGAAACACCTGCCATTGAATGGAATAAATACGAACTGATCATTGATGCAGGAAACAATATTGAATATAGTAAACCGGTTACCGGACAAAAAAAGATCTATTATTCTACAGGCTGCCATTGGCTCACATTTTATAACAACGCTTACAAGCATTCAGATTCTTTTTTCAGACGAAACAATATTTTATTATATCCTGATAGGCAGCTCACGCCAAATTATTGTGATGATGCGGCCGACATCATTACTTGTTTTGGGGGTAGTTATCAGAAAGAAAGTTTTGGCGCCAATAAAAATAAGATACGCTCAATAAACATTTCTACAACTTTTATTCCACCAACAACTTTCAAAAAAAAGATCGCCACAAAAAACAAATTTATTTGGTATGGCGGCCATGGACCTTTTCACAAAGGCATCGATCTTGTGGTAGAAGCATTTGAAAAAATGCCTGATAAAGAATTGCATATTTTTGGCAACATTGAATTGAATGGAAAATTATTTGAATGGTTCGAGAAAAGAACACGCATTACCAAAAATATTACTTATCATGGTTGGGCAACACCCGATAGTAAAAAGTTTCAGGATCATGTTGCCATTTGTGATGCGTTTGTGTATGCAAGTTCTTCTGAAGGCGGACCGGGTTCGGTGATACAATGTTTACAGTTTGGACTCATCCCTATAATTAACAAAAGTTCTGCCACGGATATAAAAAATGATAGATTTGGTATTAACGGCAATACACCCGAAGAAGAGATCGAATCAATTATTTTAAATGTGGAAAGATTCAGTAAAACAGATTCAGGTGAGCTTCAACAATTTTCAAATGAATTGGCAGAATATTATTCGGCAAATCATACCATACAAACTTACGCGCAAAGCATAAAAAAAGTAATACAATCTTTATAATTCATGAAAAGCTTTTTATATTTTTTCTTAAATAAAATGTTCGGCAAAAAAAGATTTTACCGTTTTTTTCTGATCATGAAAAATATTAGTATACAAGGCTTAAATTATAGAAACACTGAAATAGATAAAAATGGTGAGCTTGTGTTTATTGACAGAGTGTCTAACTTTTGCAAGCAAAATAAAAAGATAACATTATTTGATGTAGGTGCAAACATTGGTAATTATTCAAAAACATTAACAGAACGTTTTCCGGCACATTCAGAAATTTTTGCTTTCGAGCCTTTTTCTGTTCCTTTTAAAAAATTAGCTGAGTTGGCACAGTCACAAAAAAAAATTCATCCTTACCAGATCGGTTTAAGTGACAAAAATGAAAACATGGTTGTTTATTCAAGTGATGAGTTTAGTGAAATTGGTGGTGTATATAACCGTAGTTTTATTTTTCATGATATGCCACATGACAAACAAGAAGTAAATCAATTTAAGACAATTGCTTCTTTTTGCGACGAAAATAAAATTGATACTATTGATTTTTTAAAAGTTGATGTAGAAGGCCATGAATTAGCAGTTCTGAAAGGTGCAGAACCTTTATTAAAAAGATCTGCCATTGATTTTATTCAATTTGAATTTGGAGCAGGCAACCATTTTTCTCGTACTTACTTTATGGATTTTTATGAGTTATTGGAGCAAAATTATGTTATGTATCGTCTCTTAAAAGACGGGATGGTTGAAATTAAAGGCTATAACTCTGATCTTGAAATGCAGATCCTCACCTATTATGTTGCAGTAAGTAAAAAGCATGTTTCAAAATTTATAAGCCATGCTGGTTAAAAATAAAACAGTTATATATTCAAAGATCGGCATTGAAAGAAAAGCGCCTGTTGCTTACGGAGAGGATGCTGCCAACCTGTTTACAAAAAACCTAACCTTCGATTTGAATTCTGTTTCACTTTTACACTACTCAAACGTAAATGTAACACCTGAAGGAATAGTGTTTAAAGGTTTTAAAATAGATGAAGATCTTTTGATCTATCCCAAACATAAAAAAATATACAACTGGCTTTATTTGCTTTCCTCGATGGTAAAAAGAAAAAAAATAAAGCTTTCATCATCTGAAAAATATTTATTGTGTTTTGATTACTGGTCTAATGGTATTTTTCATTGGATGTGTGATGTATTACCGAGGGTTGAAGCAGTTAAGCATTTTGCAAAAGACTGCGTGTTATTGCTCCCAAAAGATCTTAAGTTTGCATATATTCACGAAACTTTAAAAGCTTTTCAGTTTAAAGATATTTATTACTTTGATGATTCGTCTTATTTGAACTGTCCGCATCTTTATTCTCCTGAACAAATAACTACTTCGGGGCAAATTCGCCCGGATAATATTTTAAGTTTACAACAAACACTATTAACCTATTTTACTCCAAAATTTACAGGCAAATTAAATTTTCCAAATATTTATATTAGCCGCAATAAAGCCAAATATCGCAAGGTTATTAATGAAGAAGAATTGTTTCCAATATTAGCTAAATTTAATTTTAAAGTTATTTTTTTTGAAGATCATAGTGTTGCTGAACAGATAGAAATATGTTACAATGCTAATAACATTGCTTCTATTCACGGTGCCAATTTAACCAACATTATATTTATGCAACCGGGTAAAAATGTACTGGAGTTCAGAAAAAAAGATGACCAGGATAATAATTACTTTTATGAACTGGCAGATTCAGTAAAATGCAATTATTATTTTTTAAATTGTGATTACGAAGATAAAACACCCGGCAATAACACATTTAGTTTGTTTGTTGATCCGGATAAATTTGAAAAAACAATTGCACAAATAACACAAAAATGAAATATTGTTTATTTGTAAGAGAAGACCTGGCCTTATTAAAAGAAGATTTTTTTAATAAGGAAGATCTGAATGGCATGAAGTCTGATACGTATATGTATAAAGACTTAAGGAATTATTTGAAAGAAAAAGGCATTGATCTCAATACACAACTAACAAATAAGCCTGAAGATTGTGATGTTATTATTTGCTTAAATGAAACTGAATATTTCATCAATTATAAAAGATCGGCTCAAAATAAAATTTTAGCACTTATTCTTACCGAGCCTCCGGTTTATAATTTTGTTGATTGGAGCACCAACAGACATGTTTATTTCGATAAGATCTTTACCTATGATTCTGATGTGGTAAAAAGAGATCCTTCAAAATATTTTCACATTAATTTCCCGATCGATCTCACGCATAAAGCATCAAGCACCTTTCCAACCGAAATTGAGTTCAATAAAAAGAAATTTGCTTCTCTTGTTGCAGCTGCCATTACTATTACAGAAGCAGGGCCTGAAAAAAGATCACTTTTATATGAACGGTATAAAATACTAAAGTGGTACAATAAAAATCATTCCAACTCTTTGGATTTTTTTTCAAGAACAAGTCCGCTTAATAAGTTTGAACATTTTAAAGGCGCTTCATTTATAAATAAGATCAATAAAAGTACTACCAAAAGAATAGCCAATTATTTATTCAATAAAAATATAGCTGAAGTTTATAAAGGAGCTATTCAAAGCATGAATAAGAACGAAACACTTGAGCTTTATAAATTTAATTTTTGCCTTGAAAATTCTCATGGTATAAAGGGTCTGATCTCTGAAAAGATATTTGATTGTTTTATAGGCAAAACAATTCCTGTTTACTACGGCGCGCCTGATATTGAGCAATATATTCCAAAAAAATGTTTTGTACTTTATAGTGATTTTAGCTCTTTAAAAGATCTTCATGCGTTTTTATTAAAAATGGATTATAAAACTTACCTTCAATACCTGGAAAATGCTGCTGAGTTTTTAAAGACCTCTGAAAAGATATTTTCAACTAAAACCTTCATTGATAAAATATATAACGGAACAAAATTATGAGCATTGAATTTTTTAATACTTATGTTTCTGCCGATGCAACTAAAATTGTTAACGGTGTTTTAGATACTACTTTTTTAAGTGAAGGAAAAATAACCGAACAATTTGAAAAAGAATTATGCGCAACTTTTAATTTTAAGAACATTGTTACATTAAATAGTGGCACCTCCGCATTACACTTAGCTTTAGATCTGTTAGATATTAAAGAAGGTGATGAAGTGATCATTCCGGCTCAAACATTTATTGCTACCGGCCTGGCTGTATTATATTGTAAAGCAAAACCGGTTTTTGCAGATATAAATTATGAAGATGGAAATTTAAATATTGAATCTGTAAGATCAAAAATCACATCAAAAACAAAAGCTATTATTTGTGTGCATTGGGGCGGGTATCCCTGCGATATGAATGGTTTAAAGGATGTAGTAAAAAATACCCACATTAAAATAATAGAAGACGCGGCTCACGCTTTAGGTTCTGTTTATAAAAATGAGATGATTGGAACCGTTTCGGATATTACTTGTTTTTCATTTCAGGCCATTAAACACTTAACCACCGGCGATGGCGGAGCAATAACCGTTAATGATCCTAAGCTTTATGAGAAAGCCGTTCGAAAAAAATGGTTTGGCATCGACAGAAAAAATGCCTCACTTTCTGAGCTTGGTGAAAGACAATATGATCTTACCGAAATTGGTTACAAATACCATTTAAACAATTATGCTTCTGCCTTGGGCTTAGCTAATTTAGCCGGCTATAATGAACGTCTGCAAAAACGCATTGAGGTGGCAGAATTTTATAAAAGCGAATTAAAAAGTATTAGTGCATTACACTTATTTAAAGAAGAAAACGATTGCAAAAGCGCTTACTGGCTTTTTGGCTTCCATACAAAAGATCGGCTTAACCTGATCCGTAAACTAAAAGAAAAAGATGTTCCTTCTTCTGTTGTTCATCAGCGAATAGATAAATATTCCGTTTTTGGAGGAGCAGATCTTTCTTTAAAGAATCAAACAAAATTTGATGAAACACAATTGCATATTCCAATACACGATGCAATAGATATTAAAAAAGCGGAATATATTGTTGATGCAATAAAAAGGTCGGTTTAAACAGTAATTTATTAATGAGCAAAAAACAGTTAAGATATTTTTTTAATCACATTGAAAGCTGCAACATGTGCGGATCGGATGCGCACAATTCTAAAATATTGGGAAAACGTCTCAACCGATCGCAAGGCAAAGATCCGAAAAATAAAACAGGTATAACTACAACAATTATAAAATGTAAAAATTGCGGGCTAATTTATTCCAATCCACAACCGGTTCCTTTTGATCTGCAAGATCATTATGGTGTACCGCCCGAAGATTACTGGAAACCAAATTATTTTAATATTGATGAAAATTATTTTAAAGGGGAGATCGAGCGCCTTAAAAAATTAATAGACTTTAAACCCGGCATGCGATCATTGGATATTGGCGCAGGACTGGGTAAAGCTATGATCTCACTCGAAAAAGCGGGTTTTGATGTATATGGCTTTGAACCTTCTCAGCAATTTTATGAGCGGGCCATTTCTAAAATGAACATTGATCCAAAAAAATTACAATTAGGAATGATCGAAAATGTGAATTATCCTGATGCCTACTTTGATTTTATTTCGTTTGGTGCTGTACTCGAACACCTTTATGATCCTTCACAATCTATTCAAAAAGCATTAAAATGGTTGAAGCCAAACGGCATCATTCACATCGAAATTCCTTCATCAGATTGGTTGATCAACAAACTCGTAAATCTATTCTACAAGCTAAAGCGGAGTGATTATGTAGCAAATATTTCGCCCATGCATGATCCTTATCATTTATACGAATTTAGCCTTAACTCGTTTAAAGAGCACTCAAAACAAAACGGTTATGAAATAGCGCTTTACGAATATTATGTTTGCCAGACCTATATGCCAAAAATTGCCGACCTAATTCTAAAACCGTATATGAAGCATACAAATAGCGGCATGCAGCTATGTGTGTGGCTTAGAAAGAAATAACCTGTAAACAATGGGTTTAAAGGTGTATTAAGGCTAAAAAAGTTAAAAAAATCTTAAGATATCTTTCTCTGATACAAACAAATTGTTTAAATTGTTCGTATCAAATACCCTTCCTGAAATGAAGAATATTTTACTACTTGGTGCTACAGGATTTGCCGGACAAAACGTTGCGCGTGTATTAAAACAAAACAATGCTTTTAATGTAATATTAACTTCAAGATCAACAGGTACTGATTTAATAAATTACGATCAAACGCTTTCCTTATTTAAAAATTCTAAGCCCGACTACATTATTAATTGTGCCGCACATGTTGGCAGCCTGAATTATGTAACGCAAATGGCAGCAAATGTTATTTTAGATAATTCGCGGATGCTGTTAAATATTTATCAGGCCGCCGCTGAAGTATGTCCAAAAGCTGTCATAATAAATCCTATTGCTAATTGTGCTTATCCTGCAAGTGCCGATACTTTTAGTGAAGATAATTGGATGTCAGGCCACCTTCACCGGTCAGTGCTTTCTTATGGTGCAACCAAGAGATTATTATGGCATATTGGCGAAAGTTTTTTTATGCAGCATCAAATAAAATCCATTTACTTATTTGTACCAAACATGTATGGACCAAATGATAGCACTGATCCAAACAAAGCCCATGCACTAAACGCATTGATCTCAAAATTTGTAAAAGCAGAAAAAGAAGGTAAAAAAGAAATTGAATTGTGGGGCACCGGCATTGCCATTCGTGAATGGCTTTATGCAGAAGATTTTGCAAAGATACTCGAACTCATAATCACACAAAAAGTTACCATTGGTTTGGATGAGCCCATTAATATTGGTCAGAATTTTGGATTAAGTGTTAGAGAATTAAGCAATATCATTAATCAGAATTTCAACAATAAATTCAGCATCAATTGGGATCATACCATGCCCGATGGTGCGCCTAAAAAGGTAATGGACGACAGAAGGTTTAAAAAGGTATTTCAAAATTTTAAGTTCACCGATTTTAATTACGGCATTGAGCAAACGATCAAATATTATAATTCAGTTTATCCTTACTAATTATGAAAAGTGAAGAAGGCAAAAAAGAATATGATTATTCGCAATTAAAAAAATGCGGCGAAGATGTTTTTATAAGCGAACGGGTAGAAATAAGAAGACCACAACTGGTAACCGTTGGCAACCATGTGGCCATTGATTCAGGCGTTTATATTACTACACAGGCTGAAATTGGTGATTACACGCATCTTTCGCCCTACATAACAGTAATTGGTGGCGCTAAAAGTAAGTTGATCGTTGAAGATTTTGTTACAATTGCAGCGGGCACAAGAATAATTGCCGGAAGCGATAAATTTTTAGGTGATGGTTTTACAAGTGTTACTGCGCCTGAAGAATATAGAGATACGGTTGAATTTTCTACAGTTCATTTAAAAAAGTTTAGTGGTGTTGGCACCAATGTGGTTATTATGCCTGGTGTAACTATTGCCGAAGGCTCTGTAATTGGCGCCTGCTCTTTAGTTACAAAAGATACCGAGCCCTGGACAATTTACACAGGCATTCCGGCAAAAGCAGTTAAAAAAAGAAATAAAGAAAAAATGATCGAATACGCTAAAAAACTAGGTTACCTGTAATGTCATCTATAAAATTATCTTACATACTTACGAGCTTTAATAAACTACCTTATCTTTCTATTACTCTTCCGTTATTGATACAAAACAAAAAAGAGGATGAAGAAATCGTAATTATTGATGGTGGTTCTACTGACGGTACAGTTGGTTATTTACAAAAATTATTCTCAGAGAAAAAGATCGATCAGTTTATTTCCGAAAAAGATTTTGGCGAAGCACATGGAATGAATAAAGCCATGTTAATTGCCAGGGGCGAATTAATAAAGATCATTACTGATGATGATATTTATGATTATTCTTGCATTCATGAATGTAAACAGTTCATGCTAACAAATAAAGAAATTGATATTCTTGGCTCTGATGGTTTTGGCTTTAATATAAATCATTCAGCTTATGTTTATAAGCAAATTGACTTTATAAAGGGATTCGAAATATGGAAATCAAATAAAACTCCTTTTTTGTTTTGCGGGTTAAGCTTTCTTATCCGTAAAAGTTCTTTGGCATACATGGGCCTTTTCAATACAAATTATAAGATCGTAGATATTGAATATGCTATCCGTGTTTCTTCAATGAAAACAAAGATCGCCTTTTATACAGGTATGAGTTTTGTAAATATTGTAAATCCTAATAGTAATTCGCATAAATTTTACGAAACCATTGCAAAAGAAAGAGATACCCTCGAAAAATTATATCCAACATTTAAAAACAAGATCAGTTATAAAGGGAGTATTATTAAGTTTAAAGAAATAATTTCGAAATCTATTTTAAAAAAACCGGCAACACAAAATGCAAAATTCGACTATAAGAATATTGTAGAAGAAAGCATGAAAAAGTTACATGACCATAACACCGGTAAAAAATTTGCTTTTCTCACCTAATGAATATTCTTTTCTATACACCTTTTAATTTAAGATCAAGAGACACAGAGTCTTTAATGGAAGCTTTTATTAAGCAAGGTCATAAGGTTTTTGTGTTAACACAGGCTGGTGAAGGAGTATATCACGAAAATTGCCGTAAAATTGGTGTTGATGTTAACACACATGTTATTCCTAAAAAAAACAGTTTCGTTTATTTTTTAAAGCATACGCGGTATCTTATTAAATTCTGTAAAAAAAACAAGATCGATGTTTTATATGCACATCTTGAAACAGCTGGTTTACCTGCTGTTTTGGCCCAATACTTTATTAAAGCCAAAGTATTTGCCTGCCGGCATGTAATAGATGAAGCGTATTTATTTAATAGCCGAAATTTTGTTATTCTTACCCGGATAGTTTACTTTTTTGCAAAGAACATTATTGTTGTCTCAAGCCGTTGCAAACAGTTTATGATGGAAGTTGAAAGCGTAAAGGAAAAAAAGATCCAGGTCGTTTTTTTAGCTTACAATTTTAAGCTATACCAGGAGCCTGATAAAAATGTAGTAGCTGAAATAAAACAAAAATACCCCGCAGATATTTTATTGATCGTTGCCTGCAGACTTGTTGCACCAAAAAGAACAGAGCTGGCTATTAATGTTACCAAAAAATTGATCGAAAAAGGCATTAATGCAAAAATGATGGTTTTAGGAACCGGTCCGGATTTTGAAAACATAAAAGAATACATAATAAAAAATGATCTTGCACAAAGCGTATTTATGGAAGGGTTTAAATTAAATGTAATGGATTATCTATCAGCCAGCGACATTTTAATTCATCCCTCCTTATCCGATTCCAGCTCGGTAATTATAAAAGAAGCAGGCTTAAACAAAAAGGTAGTAATGGCTTGCGAGGGTATTGGCGATGTGGATGACTATCTGATCAATGGAAAAAATGCAATACTTGTTTCAAAAGAAAATACCGAAAATGAAATGATAGATGCGGTAATAAAATTACATAACGAAAGAAAATTAATGGAAACATTGGGCTCAAACCTGCATGATGTTGTGATTGATCGCTTTTCAATAAACAATATATTACCAACTTATAATGCAATACATAATGCCATTCAAAACACTAATTAAATGAGCAGTTTTAAAAATACTATTTATACTATTGCCGACGTTTTAACCTTAAATAAAGGTTTTGCCCGAACAATAAATAATTACAGTGTTCGCTTTCCTGCAAAATGGGCAAGGTATTTTGAAAGTGATTACGAAAAAGAAAATGTTGCTTTCTTAACCAAAACCTGCAAACCGGGAATGACAGTTATTGATATTGGTGCGCACTTAGGGCTTATGTCGGTTATTATTGCAAAACTTGTAGGTGAAAAAGGGAAAGTATATGCCTTCGAACCTACGCCCAGCACTTTTGCATTGCTAAAAAAAATAATAGTTCTTAATAAATTTAACGGGATAATTTCCCCAATTAATAAAGCAGCCTCCAATTTTACAGGCCTGGTAGATTTTTTTGTTGATGACCACGAGGGGAGCAATGCCAATAGTTTGGTAAACCGAAACGATAAGAACAGAACATCGCAAAAAACACAAGTAGATACCTTAGACAATATTGTTGAGGGCTTAAAATTAGCAAAATTAGATCTTATTAAAATTGACGCCGAAGGTTCAGAACTGGATGTAATGAATGGCGCTAAAAAGATCATTGATAAATATAAACCAATAATTATACTAGCTATTCATCCGCCTTTAATAAAAAATAATGGCCAAAGAACAGAAGATATATACGACCTTATCCAATCGCTTGGGTATACAGTAAATTTTCGTTCTGAAATTCTTACGAAAGATATTTTTTGCAGTAATCCGGATTTTTTTGATGTGCATTTAATGCCTAATTAACATGAGTTTATTATTTTCAATAGTAATTCCAACTTATAACAGGGCCCATCTGATCGGAAAAACAATTGAAACCGTTTTAGATCAATCCTATAAAAATTTTGAATTATTAATTGTTGATGACGGAAGCTCTGATAATACTGAAGAAGTAGTAAATAAGATCATTACAGAAAAACACCAATTTAAGATCACCTATATTAAACAAAAAAATAGCGAAAGAGCGGCTGCAAGAAATAATGGTTTAAAAAGATCGATTGGCAATTACATTCTTTTTTTTGATTCGGATGATACATTGTATACAAATCACCTGGAAGTTGCTGCAAAAAGCATTACTGAAAAAAAAATGCCTGAATTTCTGCATTTGCGTTACGATATAAAAAATGGAGTTGGTAAAATAATTAAAGAGGGTCCAATTTATCATACATACCCAAACAGAGATCTGATCTTTGGAAATTTTTTAAGTTGTAATGGCATTTTTATAAGAAAAGACATTGCAATACAAAATCAGTTTAATGAAGATCGTAAGCTTTCGGCCATGGAGGATTGGGAATTGTGGCTCAGACTTTGTGCCAAATATCCGTTACATTACATTAATACTATTACCTCAAGTATTATTGATCATGATGAACGAAGTGTAGTACTTACGCGAAAAGAGCCTTTAATAGAAAGAGGCGAGGCTATGATAAAATATGCTATTGAAAATAAAGAAGTAGTTGCTTACTATAAAAAAGACATTTCAAAATTCAGATCAAGTTGCCATTCTTATCTTGCACTGCATTTATCGTTGACCGGTAAATACAAAAAAGAAACTTTGAAATATTTATTTTTGAGTTTTTTTGAATGGCCTGCATCTTTATTTCATCGCAGGTTTTTTGCTACTATTAAACATTTATTTTGAAGAACACTAAAAATATTCTTGTACTTACCTATTGGGGCTTTTCTGATGCTCTTATACAAACTTATACTCTACCCTATCTAAAACAAATAGCAGAAGTTCTTTCAGAAGAAAGTAAGATCTATTTAGTAACACTTGAAAAGGGTGATCGTTCAGATATAGTTGTTTTGGAGGGGTCTAACATAATAAATATTCAATATCCTTATTCAGCGTTTGGTATAGCGGCATCGTTATCATGGTTAAAAAATCTATTTTCGTTGAAAAAGATCATCAAAGAAAACAACATTGACATTATTCATGCTTTTTGTACACCAGCGGGCATGATCGGCTATATATTATCAAAGCTCAGTGGCAAGCCATTAATTTTGGATAGTTATGAGCCGCATTCAGAAGCTATGGTTGAAAATGGAGAATGGACAAAGAATAGTTTGTCGTTCAAGCTCTTATTTTATTTTGAAAAAAAACAAACCAAAATAGCCACTAAAATTATTGGCACTACAGCCGGCATGAAAGAATATGCCTTACAAAAATATAAAGTTGCTATTAAAGATTTTTATGTAAAGCCTGCATGTGTTGATCTAACAAACTTTACCTTAGATAGTAAAAAAGATCAAACACTTTTACGAGAACTGAATTTGCAAGATAAAATTGTTTGCGTTTATGCCGGAAAATTTGGTGGTATCTATTTAAGAGATGAAGTATTTGAATTTTATAAAACTTGTTACGAAACGTGGGGAGAAGATTTTGTTGCCTTAATTTTAACCTCACATTCTGTAGAAGAAATAAATGGAATGATCTTGAAACATGGATTACCTAAAACCATATTCAGAACTATTTTTGTACCACATGCTCAAATTGCAAAATACATTGGTCTTGGTGATTTTGCAATTACACCTGTAAAACCAGTTAATACAAAAAAATATTGTACACCTATTAAAAATGGTGAATACTGGGCAATGGGCTTACCAGTAGTGATCACAAAAAATATTTCGGTTGATAGTAATATAATTGAAACAGAGAACATAGGTTATGTATTGAAAGATCTTACCGTTTCTGAGTACCACCATGCTGTAAAAAAAATAAGTGAATTACTAAAAGAAAATATGTTATCGGCAAAAATAAGAGCTATTGCAGAAAATAAACGAAATTACGGCATTGCTAAAATGATCTATAAAACTATCTATTCTTAAAGCTCTCTTTATTAAGCGAGAACAAGATGAATAAAGAGCAGAGATAAAATGGAATACACGGGATTTTAAGGCGCACAAGCGCCCCATAGTTAGCTGTAGTAAGGCCAACCGAAAAGGCAAAAAATAAGGCAAACAAAAAAGAGAAGATCAGTAAAGGGTGACTAAACAAGGATTTTATGAGTACGGTAATTTTTACACGAATTAAAATATAAAGTGAAAAACCCAGCATGAATAAATTTTCGAGTCCCGATATAAGCATTACAGGGTTTCTTGCATCCCAAATAAATGGCCTGAACAAGGCCATATTAAGTGCTGCAGGTATCTTTGAAGAAATGCCGGCAATTGTTGGTGCAAATTCACCAATATCGTAATTATTTCCGCCATACTGATCGCGAACAAGATCTCTTTGTGTTTTAACCGCTTTTAATAATACTGTATCAAGATTATATTCACCTAAATATTGTCCAAACACCTGCGCACCAAAAACCAAAATAGCACCCACAAAAACAAGAATAACGGGAAGGCTTAATGTTCTTAAAACCGGATTGCTTATTTTTTGGATCTTATAAAAGTAATTCCAAATGATCGAACCCGGTGCAAGGGCGAAAAATATATACGGTTTCATCAACACTATAAGCATTGCGGCAAGTACCAACATAACAATAAATTTTGCTTTACGTTGTTTTAATATTAAAAAATGGTAAAAAGCATAGGTGTAAAATCCAACGGCACTGAGCGAATAAGTATCTTTTAAAATTCCAGAACCCCAAAAAAATACCGATGGCACAAAGAAAATAGCAATAGCAAATTGTTTTTTAAGATCAGGGAAATGAGCTACAAATACTTCATACAACTTCCACAAACCAATAAAACTAAAACTAGCCAATAAAAGTGTGGTAGCAATAAAACTTTTCATGCCCAGCAAACAAAATGGTACTGTTAGCATAACGGTAAAAAAAGCGTAGGTATCGTTACTGTTAAAACAAATGGGGCCATAAACATCAGAAGAACTTACATCATGTATACCCTCTAACGATAAGGAAAACAGGTTAAAAAAAGATTCGAAATGACCGGATAACAATACGTTTGAAAAAGTACAGGATGTGTAATAATAATTTGTTACATCTCCCCCCTCAGTATAATAGTAAGTATAAATTAAACACACGCAAATACCACCAAACATTTTACAGGCAAGGGCCGGCAAAAAATACCTGTAATGATCTTTCTTCTTTACGTTAAAATTGATGCGTTGATAATTCGCCGCTATTATAAAAATAATAACAATGTAAAATGGGCTTAGAAGCAGGTCGAATATGTCTAAGGGCGTTAATTCCATTTGATCTTATAAATGTAACAATTTAGAGGTTTCTAATCTAAAATAGCGGCTAAAAACTGTATTTTATTTTATATTTGTATTCATGCATCTTATCTCGCTATCCTTAATAAGATATAAGCGTTTATTGTTTTCCGTGAACGATAATTTTTTATCCAAAGATGTAAAATTGGATGCAGATATCAATTATTGCATCCAGGTACCAGAAAATATAAATAATTCACTAAATGAATTTTATACTTTATTGGTAGATCTTGCTCTGCCAATGGATACTATTTGGGAAAACATCTATCACCGCACCCGTACTGAGATAACCTCTTTTATAAGTAATCAACAATTTGAACATAAGGTCTTAAATGATCCATCAGAAAAAGAACTAGACGAATTTATTTTACTTTTTAATGCTTTTGCAAAGGAAAAAAATATTCGAAAAGCAGAGGTTTTCAGGCTAAAAGCGTTTCAAAGAAACAAAATACTATCCATATCTTACATTAAACAAAATAACAAATTTATCTGCATCAATTTTTATAGGCTCACCAAACAGCGTGCTACCAACCTGTCCTCTTTTCATTTAAAACATTTGTATGAAAAAGACCATAGCGCATCTCATTTTGGTAGAGCGCATAGGACTTTGCATTGGTTGGATATAAAAGAATTTAAAACAATAGGAGCCGATCATTACGATTTTTGCGGCTGGTATAATGGCACTGAAGATAAAGAGCTTTTAAACATCAATAAATTTAAAGAACAGTTCACGCAAAATAAAGTAAAAGAATACAGTGGGGTTATTTACAAAAATAAACTACTGTCTTTCTTAAAAAAATTAAGATGAACGACAGCAATTTAAATACATATACTTCTGCTAAGGTTATAAATTGGTATACACATCTTACCGAAATTACTCCTACTGAGAAACACCTTTTTGAATTGCACGGTGAGTACCTTTCAAAAGCTTCTGTTTTAGATATTGGCATTGGTGGTGGCCGAACCACTGCTTATTTAATTGATAAATGTACTAGCTATATTGGAGTTGATTATTCGAAAGGATTTGTAGAGATCGTAAAGCAAAAATATCCAAGGGCAAACATTCAATTAGCAGATGCGCGTGATCTTATTCAATTTGAAGGTAAAAAATTTGATGTTGTTAACTTTTCTTTTAATGGCATGGATTACGTTGGATATGAAGACCGAAGAAAAATATTCTCAGAAATAAATAGGGTACTAAAGCCAAATGGACTTTTCTTTTTTTCCACCCACAACAAAGATCATTTTACTTTCGATCAACAACCATGGACCGATAAGAACAATTCGTTTTTTATCAACCTAAAAACCTTTATTAAACTTTTACCTTTTTTACCGAAACATGCGCTCCAAAAAAAGAAAGAAATACGTTTTAACGATTATGCCATAATAAACGACAGTGCGCATAATTACAGCTTAATGACCTTTTACACGTCTCCTCAATTCTTAAAAAAACAATTACAGGATCATCATTTTACAGATGTAAAACTATTTTCAAAAGATGCGAAGGAAGTAAATGAAAAAAAACTTGATGACTGGATCTTTGTTAGTTGCAAAAAATCACTTGCCTAACTTTTTATGAAAACCATTTATTAAAAAGAAAACTTCTTCCGCACTGTAATGATGTACATTAAAGCGTGGCAGATCATAACTATACTCTTTGTCTGCCTTCAGTTTTTTCAGATCAACAAAATCATTAATTCTGGTAAAGCATAATTTATACAATTTTTTTGCGAAACTAAGTGAGGCCTCGCTGTAATTCGCAAAAGGAAAAGCAAAAGCATTTACCTCTTGCCCCGTTTCTTTTTCGATGATCTCTTTCGAATCCTTTAATTCAGTTTCAATAAAAACAGGATCCGTTTCTTTTTTAAAGCTAGGGTGCGTTAAGCTGTGTGAGGCAACAGAAACCAATTCGGGACCAAGCAAACGCAACTCATCAAAGGATAAGAGCTCATTCTCAATGATGCGTTTGTCGGCCACAAATTTTTCGCGCAGATCGTAAATAGCACTCATTCGTTGCACCTGGCCAAGGTTACATAAATGAATTGTTATGTCAAGGTTAATTTTAAAATAATCATTCTTATCTGTAAAATTAATTTTAATCCTACGTTTTGTAAAAAATTCCTCTATTTCGTTAACGGAATAGTGTTTTACAAAAAAAATAATGGCCGATGTCCAGATGTGCCCCTTATTAGTTATCTGGTAAGGCAAAACAAATAATGTAGATGGAACGGAATGATTTTTTAGGATGGGATAAGCATAATCCAGATAATCTTTATAACCATCATCAAAAGTAATAAAGCATGCATTTTTTAATTCAGACGCTTGTTTTAAATAAAGGTCGTTTAAAGGTAAAATAGTATAATGCTTTTTAAGAAGAATAAGTATCTCTTCAAATAGCTTCGGATGAATGCCGGGCCATATTTGATCATATTCAGGGATGATCTTATGGAACACAAGTACAGGCACTCTGCCTTTTTTTCTGTTGGATGAAAGCAGGAGATCACCAAAACCCAATTTGTAAAAAAATTTAAACCAAAAGTTCCTTAGGTGCATAATTAAATAAAAATAAACTATTAAAGCTTTATACCCAAATTTTATTTATCTTTAACACTCAAATAGAGAAATTTTAAAGGAAATATGCAAACCATTATCGTTACCGGGGGCGCGGGCTACATTGGATCTCATACGATCATCGAATTGCTTACTAATACTGCTTTTAACGTTGTTTCTATTGATAATTTTTCGAACTCAACTGCTGCTGCCTACGACAGAATTAAAAAGATCACCAACAAAAGTTTTGAGGCTTTAAATTTTGATCTCTGCAACGAAACTGAATTAAATAAACAATTATCAACCATCAAAAACATTGTTGGCATCATTCATTTTGCGGCATACAAGTCGGTTCCTGAAAGTATGAGCAATCCATTGCTTTATTATCATAATAATTTAACATCCCTTAATAATCTTTTAAAATTTGCTTTAAAACAAAATATAAAGAATTTTATTTTTTCTTCTTCTTGCTCGGTTTATGGCAATGCCGATAAATTACCCGTGACAGAACAAACCGAATTAAAAAAAGCAGAAAGCCCTTACGGGCATACCAAACAAATGGGTGAAGACATTATTCGTTTTGTATGTAAAGCCGAGCCTTCGTTTAATACGGTTTTGTTACGCTATTTTAATCCGGTAGGTGCGCACCTTAGCGGACAAATTGGTGAATTTCCATTGAACCGCCCAAATAACCTGGTACCAATTATTACGCAAACAGCAGTTGGTAAAAATACTTTGACTGTTTTTGGAAATAAATTTGATACGCGCGATGGTTCCTGCGTGCGCGATTATATTCATGTGAGTGACATCGCCGATGCGCATGTAAAAGCATTGTATTATTTAATTGATAAAAAAAATAAAAGCAATGTGCCTGTTTTTAATTTAGGTACAGGTAACGGTGTAAGCGTTTTAGAAGCGATAAATTCTTTTGAAAAGGTGAGTGGTAAAAAATTAGATTATACAATAGGGCCGCCACGTGAAGGTGATGTAATTGCTGTTTATGCAGACAATACTTTAGCTACAACAGAATTGAACTGGCAACCAAAATTTGGTCTGGATGATATGATGGCCAGCGCCTGGAAATGGCAGCAAACGCTGGAAGCGGAAAAGTGATAACGTGATGGAACACCGTTGAGCGTGATTGAGCAAATCATCACAGATCATTTACTCTCTAATATTAAAGCAAAATTATCAAGCTTATCTAACTCATCTAAGAGCTCTTGTAGCAAAGCCATTTGTTTTAGTGGCACAATAGGTTTTTTTGTTACTAATTCTAGCTTTATCAGGTAATTAGTTTCTGAATTTTTTATGATCTTGCTTTCTAATTTAAATAAAGAATTATCAATTGCTTTTTCAAAGTCTTTTACATTTAATATTTCAACAGGTTTATTAAATTCAAGTGAAAAATTATAAGCGTCTGAAAAATCAAAGTCAAGGTAATAATCGTGCGATGGCATTTCACTAATTACTTTTTTTGTAAGAATAAAAGAGAACCAGTTTTTTAAACTTAAATTCTTGGCATCACTTAAAGCTACTTTTTCAGAACAATTAAATGTATATCGGAAAGGAAATTCGTTGATACTGGAAGATAATTTAATTTTTTGCGCGGAGGCATTCGGTTTATCTGTGCACTTTTTAAAATAATGTGGTGAAACAGTAGAATCAATATATTCATTTAAATAAGAATGCCTTAAAATAGTTGAAAACTGACCTGATAGGCTTTCTTTAATAGTTAACCTTGCACTTAAACTATCTAAGGTAATTTTTACTGCGGCATTTTCTGTACGCGTGTTTTCGTTAAATGTACCCGCATGTGTCTTCATTAATTTAAATACCATCGCATCTTTATTCTTTGTATCCTCTTGAAAATTGCGAGCAAACAAGGCTGTTAAAGCTCCTTCATAATAAAAAGGCAATTCATTTAAATGATACTTTATACCATCATAGCGTGGCATAAAATAAATAAACGAGTTTTTAACCGGTATGGCAATTAAATTGTTTTCGTAAGCATAATGCGTTCTAAAATTCATACTATGTTCGCTGTATCTCCGATCTTCAACATTGGCCAGGTAATAAAATATTTTTTTATCATTTAAAATATCTCTATATAATTTCCACATGGTATGTTCTACCAATCGTCTTTTTAAAAGATGTTCACCGCTATAAATATTATATAGGGCAGACTCATTATAAAATAATTGGTTAGAGCTGATATATCTGAAATTATTGAAGGTATCGCATAGCGCTTTAAAAAAGGTAATATTGCTGCTATCAGAAGTAATGGCAGGTAATGTAGCTACAAATTTACGAATGGAGGCAAATTGTTTATCATAGATCTTTGTATAATTATTTACAGTATCGGTATAAATGATCCATTCAAATTTTTTTGGCCTGAAAAGATCATACTCATACAAACGCCCTGAACCTGTGGGATAGGAGCCGTTTATAACCCTGTAAAATTTAAAATCGGCAAACACATGTGGTACCTTATTAGCTTGCTTATTATTTGCAGGGTAATTAATACCACTCATACCTTTCAACTTTATCTTATCTGTAAATACAACGAATTCTTTATACTCGGTGTATGATCTTTTAACGATCGAGTCTTTTATGTTTATTGGGAAAACGAAAGAATAGTCGGCAAAATTTTTATTTACTTTATAAATAAAATTGTACTCGCAGCTTAATTTTGGATAAGCAGATTGAAAATAAAATAAATTAGAGCCATACATCGAATTAAAATCCGCTTCATATTCCAGCTCAACAATATCACCTACCGAAATGTTTTGCAATTGAAAAGAAACTACCTCATCATTTATGAACTCGCCAGTATATTTTATCCTGCGCAGTTTTTCAAACTTTACTTTAAAGGTTACAGGATCCCAATGTGTGCTGGAAAATACACGGGCGCCAAATTTACGTACATTATATTCTGCAATAAAAGGCAGCTTTAAGCGCGATCTCCGGCCTTGCTTATATAAATTACAATCGTAGGCTTCATCAAACGACTCGGGCAATTTAAGCAACTGAAATTTATCAAGGCCTTTTTGCGTGTTAATTTTAACGAGCAGGTGCCGTGTTACTTTTTCGTTATTGCTGGCATAAAAATAAAACTCCGTCTTATCATCCAATATTAAAATATCGGCAGTAGTTTGTTCATTGTTAAGCTTAGGCACTACAGGCTTTTCCACATCATCCCATTCTACAGGCACATCACCAAAAGAAGTGCTTTGCGAAAATAAAGATGTTGCAAATAAGGTAAGTAAAACAATTACTGCTTTGTTTTTTATAAAATACATGCTCTAAAAATAAAATTTATTTTTGACTAAACAAGTAATTAGTTAAATACTTTATAAAAATGCTTTTGCAGTAATTGACATGCCGGGAACTATAAATAAATTAACGTTTGCAGAATACTTGTCTCGAGTTTGTTCGACATAACACTAATGATCAAACCCCTATCTCTAAATGCGACCTGAATTTACTGTTATAATCCGCTATACTTCTTAATATAACCTCGTGCGCATCGGCAACACCGTATGTATGGGTAATTTCAACAGCCTTATTTTCCTGTCCGGGCATGTTCTTATAGGTTAAAAAATAATGTTTTAATCTGTCAATTAAAGTAGCCGGACATTCGCTAACGTCTTTTAACTTGCCATAAACCTCATCTTGTTTTAATACAGCAATGATCTTATCATCGGCCTCCCCTTTATCTATCATTCTAAAACCGCCAATGGGTATGGCCTCTAAAATAATATCACCGCTGGTAATATTCCTCTCGGTTAATACACAAATATCCAAAGGATCGCCATCGCCCCTTAAAACATTTAAACCCGATTTTAAAGCGGCAAATTCTTTTATTTGTTCGCCGCAATAGGTTTGCGGTACAAAGCCATAAAGGGCCGGTACATAGTTGGAGAATTTTTGTGGACGGTCAACTTTACGATAACCTGTTAATTTATCTATCTCATATTTAACCGTATCGCTTGGTACCATTTCAATATAAGCGGTAACAACACTAGGGCAATTTTCTCCAATAGGAATACCATGCCAGGGATGCGGTTTAAACAATTGAACTTTCATGTTTTAAAATTTAAAATATTTTTTAAATAACCAGTAAAATAAAACTATTGCCCCGATCGAAATAAGTAGCATTAAAATAGTTTGATTGGTGGTTGGTCTTTCGTTTCTATTCTCAGTAGTGCTTTTCTTCAATACCAGCAAACGGTGCAGACCTAAATTCTCTCTTAAGAATTTTAATTCATCGTAATAATCATTGCCATAGGTTACGGCATAAAAATCTTCTTTTGTATTCTTAAAAAATTTACGGCTGCGGCTGCACCAGTCCATCAAGGCTTTATCTACCTGCTTGTAATTGCTGTAAATGATCCACTCTTCGCCTTCGTTAAATTCGCTGGCGCATTCAACGCCGCATTCAAACAAAACCTTAAATTCTTTTGAGGCATTGCCTTTATATAACTCTTCTACTTCAAAAACAGCTGTGCCAAAATTATCCTTGCAGGTTTCAACAGATATTACTTTTCCCTTAAAGATAACCTCATACTTCTTGCATTCGTCTAAACCCAAAGTAGTTAAAGGACATTGACAGGCATTACTAATATAAGTGCCAAAAAATAATACAATTAGTAAAAATGATCTTAAAGAATAGCGCTTCATTAAAATGAATTGTTTTGTATAAAATTTTCAGAAGCCTTCATCAAATCATACACTACCTCATCGTTTTGCATAAAAGGAACAGTTTTGCGGTATGAAGCAATAACGGTTTCCACCTTTACAGAAGATTTAAGAGGACGTTTTAATTCTAAAGCCTGTGCTGCATTTAATAATTCAATGGCCAAAACTTTTTTGGTATTATCAATTACCTGCAAACATTTAGTAGCTGCATTGGCGCCCATGCTTACATGATCTTCCTGCCCGTTACTTGAAACGATGCTATCTGCACTGGCTGGTGTGCATAATTGTTTGCTTTGGCTTACGATGCTTGCTGCGGTATATTGAGGGATCATAAAGCCTGAATTTAAACCCGGGTTTGCTGTTAAAAATGCAGGTAAGTTACGTTGACCTGAGATCAATAAATAAGTTCTGCGCTCAGAAATACTTCCTAATTCTGCCATGGCAATGCATAAAAAATCCAATGCCAATGCCAATGGCTGCCCATGAAAATTACCACCGCTTAAGATCTCATCATCTTCCGGAAAAATAGTTGGGTTATCGGTAACAGAATTAATTTCGGTTTCTAAAACAGATCTTACATAGGCTACTGTATCTTTGGTTGCACCATGCACCTGAGGTGCGCAACGGAAAGAATATGGATCCTGCACTTGTTTCTTTTCTAACTTTCCAATTTCACTTCCTTCTAAATAACTTCTAACTGCACGGGCAGTTTGTAATTGCCCGGCATGCGCGCGAATGGTGTGGAGGTTATCTTTAAAAGGATCTATGCGTCCATCAAAAGCATCTAATGAAACTGAGGTAATAAAATCTGCGGCAGTATTTAAATGTTCTGATTTAATTAAACAATAACAGCCATATGCACTCATAAATTGTGTGCCATTTAAAAGAGCTAAACCTTCCTTCGATTTTAATTTTATAGCTTCAAGTTTTTTTTCTTTTAAAACCTCAGCCGAGTTTATTTGCTTGCCCTTATAATTTACTTTTCCTAAACCTAATAAAGGCAGGCACAAATGCGCTAAAGGAGCCAAATCGCCACTGGCGCCTAAAGAACCCAATTGATAAATAACCGGATAAATTTGGTGGTTAATAAGATCGCATAAACGCTCAACGGTTTGCAGCTGTACGCCACTTTTACCATAACTTAAGGACTGGATCTTTAAGAACAGCATTAATTTTACAATTTCCTGCGGTACTTCATTACCCATACCGCAAGCGTGGCTCTTTACTAAATTTTCCTGTAGTTGTGCAAGGTCTTTATCGGGAATAATGATGTTGCATAATGAACCAAAGCCTGTGTTAATACCATAAATAGGCTGCTCGCTTTTTTTAATTTTTTCGTCAAGGTAATTGCGGCAATCAGTAATGCTTTTTTTTGTGGCTTCACTTAAAACAATTTTCGCGTCCTTATCTTCAAGAAATTTTTTAAGATCGTTTAAGGTTATTCGTTTGGTATGATCAATGGTAAATGTCATTACGGTATTATTTTAATTCTTCTATTATTTGTTCGATGCTTAATTTTTTTTGCTCGCCACTTGTCATGTTCTTAAAGGCATATAGCTTACTGGTCATTTCATCTCCGCCAACGGTGCAAACAAATGGAATGTTCTTTTTATCGGCGTACTCAAATTGCTTTCCTAATTTTTTTGTTACTTCCGGATAGATCTCACAGGAAATATTTTTATCGCGCAAAGCCTTAGCTAATTGCAAACAATGTTTTTGTGTTTCCAGATCAAAATGAGTGAATAATAATTTTGTGCTTGAAACTTTTGAAACAGAGGCCGGAAATACATTCAATTCTTCCATTACATCGTAAATACGATCAATACCAAAAGAAATACCAATACCGCTCATGTTCTTTAAACCAAAAATACCCGTAAGGTCATCGTAACGGCCGCCGCCCAAAATACTTGGTGTAAAAGTACCGGCGTTTGCTTTTACTTCAAAAATGGTTCCGGTATAATAATTTAAGCCACGTGCTAAAGTAATATCCAATTCAATTGTTGCGAATAAAACGTTTGAGTTGTTTAAAAGATATTCAATTTCTTCAATTCCTTTTTTTCCTTCTTCGTTAGCGCCAACTAATTTTCTTAAAACCTCAACTTTCTCTTTATTATTTCCTTTAAAATCTAAAAGCGGTTGTAATGTTTCAATGGCTTTTGAAGAAATTCCTTTCTCGGTCAATTCTTTATTCACACCATCCTTTCCTACTTTATCCAATTTATCAATAGCAACGGTAATGTCAATGATCTTTGAAGGTTCATTAATTACTGCGGCTAAAGCAGTTAGTATTTTACGGTTATTGAATTTTAAAACAACAGGAACGTTCAATTCTTTAAACGATCTGTCCATTAATGAAATAAGGTCTAATTCGTTTATTAACGAATCACTTCCAATAACATCGGCATCACACTGGTAAAATTCCCTGTATCTGCCTTTTTGCGGACGATCAGCTCTCCACACTGGTTGTATTTGATAACGTTTAAACGGAAAAGTTAATTGATGCTGATTCATTACCACGTAACGCGCAAACGGCACAGTTAGATCGTAACGCAAGGCTTTTTCAGTTAAATCTTCTGAATTACGGGATGCTTCCAGCGAAAGATCGAATTCTTTTTTCAGCAACTCTTTATTTTTGCTTTCATGTATCCTCGAATTTAAAATTTTAAAGATCAATTGATCACCCTCTTCACCATACTTACCGGTAAGCGTGGTAATGTTTTCCATACTTGGCGTCTCAATTGGCTGATAGCCAAAGAGCTCGAAATTTTTGCGGATGATGTTTAAAATATATTGCCGTTTCTGCATTTCTGCAGGGCCAAAATCGCGCGTGCCTTTAGGAATAGATGGTTTCATTTAAAATTTAATAAGCACAAACTTAACGATTTTATAGCTATCAGCTTTCAACTATTTTACCATATTTACATTCCGCACATCCTTAAAAAAAGCCTTGTATACGGTATTATTGCGCTTCCTATATTTTTATAAAAATAAAATATAAAAGCATAGGGGTAAACGTCGTCTCAATCGTCTTACCTACAAACTACGTGTATTTACCGACTCAAAAAGCAAATGACATCTTTATTTTTACATAAAAGGCAATTTTATTGTACGGAAACTTGCGAGCGCATGCAAAGTTTCCGTAGTTTTGTGCCCGGAATACACCAATTTAAAAAAAAGTTAACGCATACACCCATAAAAAACAACATATGAAATTATACGTACTACTATTCCTCGGCCTTTTTACCTTTAAAACATATAGCCAGGAAAAATTTACCCTTAGTGGTTATATTAAAGATGGAAAGAATGGCGAATCGCTTATTGGCGCTACTGTTTATAAGCAGGGTTCCTCAGTTGGTGCTGCTGCCAATGAGTATGGTTTTTTCTCACTTACCTTGCCAAAGGGCCAACACGTAATTGGCGTTTCGTTAATTGGTTATAAAACTTTTACTTTTTCTATTAATCTTGAAAAGAACATCACAAAAAATTATGAGTTAGAAGAAGAAGGCAAACAACTGGATGAAGTGGTTGTTACCGGCGAAGCGGAAGACAAGAACATTACCAGTACCGAAATGGGTACCACTAAACTGGATATTAAAGAAATAAATAAAATACCTGCCATGTTTGGTGAGGTTGATATTGTGCGTGCCATACAAATGTTGCCCGGTGTTACAACTGTAGGTGAAGGTGCCAGTGGCTTTAATGTACGTGGTGGTAACGTTGATCAGAATTTGATCTTATTGGATGAAGCGCCTGTATACAACTCATCTCACTTGTTTGGGTTTTTCTCGGTATTTAATCCCGATGCGGTTAAAGATGTGAAGCTGATAAAAGGCGGCATTCCGTCTCAATACGGTGGCAGGGTATCTTCTATTTTAGATATAAGAATGAAAGAAGGTAACAGCAAAAAATTTGAAGTGAATGGTGGCTTGGGCACTGTATTTAGCAGGTTAAGCATTGAAGGGCCTATCATTAAAGATAAAATGAGTTTTATAATTGCCGGTCGCAGAAGTTATATTGATGCTTTGGTAAAACCATTCGTAAAAAGCACAAATCCAATTAAAACTGCTGAATTTTATTTTTATGATCTTACTGCAAAGATCAATTACCGGATAAATGATAAAAACACTGTTTTTGCAAGTGGTTATTTTGGGAGAGATGTTTTTGGCGCAACCGCTTTTAGATTTAATTGGGGTAATGCAACGGGTACGTTAAGATGGAACCATATTTTTAATAATAAACTGTTCATGAATGTATCGGGTTTATACAGTAATTATAAATATTTTCTTGGATTTAAATTACCGCAGCTCAATCAAAAATTTGAATGGACGAGTAATGTTATTAATTATAGCGTTAAACCTGATTTCACTTATTTTTTGAATAGTAAAAATACTGTTCGTTTTGGCGCGCAGGCTTTATTGTATGATTTTATGCCTTACGATGCAATTGGGCAATTCTCTGAAGGCGCAAGTGTAAAATTTAAAGCAGAAAAACGTTATGGTGTTGAATACTCGGCTTACATAGGTAATGAGCATAAAGTTTTACCACGTTTAACGTTTGATTATGGATTAAGGGTAAGCTTGTACAATTATTTAGGAAAAGGTACTGCTTATTATTACCGCGATACGATTGCCAATGAGCCTAGTCCGCTGGATAGTACGCATAAATTCAACAACGGTGATGTAATTAAACATTACGTTAATCCTGAACCGCGTTTCTCTATGAATTATGTAATAAACAGCTATAGCTCTATTAAAGCAAGTTATAACCGCATGGCGCAATATTTACAATTAATAAGTAATACGGCAGCCAGCACACCGTTAGATGTTTATACTATCTCTTCAAATAATTTAAAGCCGCTTATTGCCGATCAGGGAAGTATTGGCTATTTCAGAAACTTTAAAGAAAACACTTACGAAACATCTGTTGAAGTATATTATAAATATTTGCAAAACCAACTGGATTATGTAGATAATGCTGACCTGTTTATTAATGAAAATGTAGAAGGACAATTACTACAAGGCTTAGGCCGCGCTTATGGCGTAGAATTTTATGGCAAAAAGAACAAGGGTAAAATAAAAGGCTGGATAAGTTATACGTTAAGCAAGACAGAGCGTTTGGTAGATGGCATTAGTAACGATAAATGGTTTTATAGCCGTTACGACAGAACACATTGTTTAAACACTTGCGTAAATTACGATATTTCAAAACGCTGGAACATATCCACCAACTTTGTATTTTTAAGTGGAACGCCTGCAAGTTTCCCTAATTCAAAAGTTCAGGTACAGGGCTATAATATACCTTATAATACGGATAATATCCGTAATAACTATCGTATTACACCGTATCACAGGTTAGATCTTGGCGCAACTTACACTTTTAAAAAGAATGAAACGCGTCGTTACAAACAATCGTTGGTGTTTAGCGTTTACAATGCTTACAATCGTCGTAACGCCTTCAGCATTTATTTTCAAACAAAGGCCAATGAGCCAAACCAGACAGAAGCAGTACGTTTCTCGGTAATCGGTTCAATTGTTCCTGCAGTAACTTATAATTTTAATTTTTAAAAATATGAAAACTATAATCAAATTAATTTTAGTGCTTATTTCTTTCTCAGTTCTCACATCGTGTACAGATGTGATACAGATAAAGTTGGATGAAGGATCAAAGATCTATGTAGTAGATGCCTTCGTAAATAATTTACGCCAGGATCAGGTAATAAAAGTTACCACTAACGACAGTTACTTCAGTAACAGAGAAGCGCCACCTGTAACTAATGCCAATGTAGTACTTAAAGATCTTACTGCAAACACACAGTATGTTTTTAATTATACTTCTAACGGAAATTATGTTTATACCTTAGCAAGCACCGATACGATTGCGAGAGTAAATCATAGTTACGAATTAAATGTAACTATTGATGGATTTGTTTATACATCGTTTAACATTCAAAGAAGAACCGCTGTTATTGATAGTATTATTTCATTACCGCAAGAAGGTGGTTTTGGTCCGCCAACTACAGACACTATATTTAATTGTTTATTGTTGGCAAGAGATAAAGTAGATAATGTTGGCGATTATTATTGGGTGAAAACTTATAGAAATGACACATTGATGGGTGCAGGCAGAGATATAAATGTGACTATTGATGGTGTTGGTGGTCTTGTAACTTCGGCACCGAATGATACAATTGATTTTACTCCTCCGGCAACATTCTTAGGTTTTGAAAATTTTAGAAAGAATAGTAAATGTAGGGTTGAGATCCACTCTATTTCTCGCGATAATTATTTCTTTTTTATCCAGGCACTGGCCCAGATAAATAATGGCGGCTTGTTTGCCACCACGCCTGAAAATGTTAAAACAAATATTGTAACGCCAGATGGCGCCAAAACTAAAGCAATAGGCAGGTTTAACATGGCAAGTGTGTCAACCAAATCAACAATAGTTCATTAAACAATTAATTGGGGATTTTTTTTATCTTTGGTACTTAATAAAAAAATTCATGAAAAATTATTTTGTCCTCGCCGTTGTTGCATTGATTGTTTTTGCTTGTAAAAAAGATAGAACCTGCACTTGCACGGTTACAAAAACCGGCACCTCCACCACAACCGGTAAGGCAGAAATAGTGCTGTTTCCGGGCTTCCCTACTCCGTTAGCAGATACATCGTTTGTTACGAATGTAAACGAAGTGCAAACAATTGATAGAAAAATTGAAAAGGTAAATAACCGTACTGCTAAAAGTAATTGTATTAGCTATAGCGAGCCGTATAACGAAACTACGCTTACTTCGGTTCCTGCCTCATCGTTTAATTTATCGGTTGTAGTTACTGATAAAGGCACAAAAAGTTACGATTGTAAATTAGACTAAATTATCTTCCCATTCTAATTGTAAGATCAACCAGGCGGTTGCTGTAACCCCATTCGTTATCGTACCAGCCAATGATCTTTACAAGATTGCCCACAATACTTGTAAATTCGGCATCGTACAAAACACTGTGAGCGTTACCAATCACATCTACACTTACCACAGGATCTTCTGTATATTCCAGGATCCCTTTCAGTTCTTTTTTTGCAGCTGTTTTAAAAGCATCGTTAATTTCTTTCACCGTTGGTATTTTAGTAAGCACACAGGTAATATCTGTTAACGAGCCATCCGGCACAGGTACACGCATACCGCAACCCCCTATCTTTCCATCCAAATGTGGAAATATTTTTGTAATGGCCTTTGCAGCACCGGTTGATGTTGGAATAATGCTCATAGCTGCTGCTCTTGCCCTGCGAAGATCTTTATGCGGCGCATCGTGTATGCGCTGATCACTGGTGTAAGAATGCACTGTTGTAATATAAGCTTCTTCAATACCAAACTGATCTAATACTTTTAGCATTGGTGCAGCGCAATTTGTTGTACAACTTGCGTTTGAAACTATCACATCGCTATCAAGCAATACATTATCGTTTACACCTAAAACCACTGAGCGTATATCATCATCTTTTGCAGGCGCAGAAAGTATTACTTTTTTTGCCCCGGCGGTAATATGCTTTGTAGCACTTACTTTATCTAAAAAATGTCCGGTACATTCAACAACAATATCAATATTGTTTTCTTTCCAAGGCAACTGCCCAGGATCTTTGAATGAAACAACTTTAATTGTTTTTCCGTTTATAATTAAATTATTTCCTTCAGCTTTTACTTCGCCGTCAAACTTACGGTGTACGGAATCGTACTTAAGCAAATGCCCTAATGTAGAAGCGTCGGTTAAATCGTTAATTACTACAATTTCAATAGCAGGGTTATTTATGCAATTACGCAAATACACTCTTCCTATTCTTCCAAAACCATTTATGGCAACTCTTATTTTTTTCATAGTAAAGGATTATTTTTTATACGGACTTTTTTTCTTTGTGGCAAGATCAAAAACGAACCATTCGTTTTTGATCTTTATAATTATTTGATCTCTTTCAAATGGGGCTATTTCATCTGCAATAAATGTTGTTTCTTCTTTTGTTTTAGGATTCAATAAAATATAATATTCTTTCGGTTCAAATATCTTGTAGATCACAAAATTTTTTGTTGCCATATCTGTATGACGCTTATAGCTTGCAAGCTTTTTGCCCGTATAATCATAAATATCATCATCGCCATTATTTCCAACTCCCGCACTGCAACCTACTATCAGCGAATCTTTATGATTTATTTTTATGCCTGAATATAAATAAGGCACAATTATTTCTTCTTTAAAATTTATTAATCCGGTATAAATGATATTGGCTTCGCTTTTTATCTCTGTAATAATAAATTGTGGTTCAGCGGTTAGATATATTTCGTTATACCCTTTAAATATAGATTGACTAAGGTCTTTTGCGGCTAAATATTTTTTATTTTTTGATGTTACAACAAAATAATTGGCATTATCTGTATACTGTTTTACAGTTATTTTACCTAACGAGAAAACACTACAGGTATCAGCTTCATCTGTTCTTATTTTTAGCCTTTTACCTTCTTTGTTTAAATAATTACACGAATAATTTATAGTGTATGTTTTAATAAAACGGTTAGGCGATAGTGCCTTTGCTTTAAAACAGGCCAAACAAATTTTTCCGTTGGCATCAAAATTAAATACAGTATCATAAACAGGCTTAATAATCACTTTTTCGTTCTCTTTAATACCCCATTTCAAATTTTCTTTAAAAGGCATGGTTTGAGAACCAAGTTTTTGTGAAAAAACCAATAAAATAAAAGCAATTATCTTAAAACTGAATTTCAACGTATACTAAGCATTAAAAGTACTTAAAATTTGATTTATAAACGAAAATCAGTTCCAATTTTATATAAGGAAGGGGCCTAAATTAACTTATATTTGCATTAGTAAAATCACTCATGAAGTGCATAATTGTTGACGATAATAAAATGGCCCGTGCGGCCATGAAACAGCTGATAAGCCAGGTAGACTTTCTTGAGCTTACAAAAGAATGCTCTGATCCCGTTGAAGCCTTTAACTATTTAAAGACAGAAGTTACCGATCTTGTTTTTTTAGACATTGAAATGCCCGGCATGACGGGTATTGAACTTCTCAAAAACCTTGACAAACACCCGCTTATTATTTTTATAACCGCTAATAAAGACTATGCGATCGAAGCTTTTGAGTTAAATGTTGCCGATTACATTTTAAAACCGGTCAATCTCTCTCGTTTTATGGCGGCTGTTTCACGAGCTAAAGAATTATTTGATAACAAAGGCCAGAAAATTGATGTGGATGAAAATGATAAAGATTATATTTTTGTAAGGTCAAATTCGCAATTGGTAAAAATAAAAATTAACGATATTCTATATATTCAGGCACTTGGTGATTACGTTAACATATTTACATCAACCGCACGCAATACCGTTCACATAA
The DNA here is from genome assembly GCA_044229885.1 of Bacteroidia bacterium. Lineage (GTDB taxonomy): Bacteria > Bacteroidota > Bacteroidia > B-17B0 > Aurantibacillaceae > Aurantibacillus. The sequence continues at coordinate 500,509 of JBGASD010000002.1, forward strand.
CATTAAAAGGAATTGAAGAAAAATTGCCTTCAAAAAAATTTTACAGGCTTCACCGCTCTTATTTAATTGCCACAGATCATATCGATCGTGTAGAAGAAGGAAACGCTTTTATTGGTAAACATCCTATTCCTATAGGCGAACAATTTAAAAAAGAGCTGCTCAAAAAACTGAATCTTATTTAGCCTCAATTTACATTTTGCAGGTTACTTTTGTCCTTTATAGGTATTATAAAATAAGTGGGCATTAAATTCACATATGTATTGTAGATGTTTATTAAAAAACGGCTGTACATATTGATTTTATGGGTCTTATAAAAACGAAGGTTCTCATAATGGGTAAATTATTGCTCATTATTTAAGCAACTTCACAATAAAACAACCAAATAACTAAATGAAAAATATCTGGAATTTAGGGATAAAATTAAAGATAGGCATTGGCTTTACGCTTATACTTATTATTATGGTAAGCGTTCAATACGGCCTTAATAAAAGCATAAACAATGTTATTAGATCGCAGGAAGAGTTATTGACAAGTACAAAGCTTTCAACCGAAATAGAAGCTATAAAATCATCGGTTATTTATTTTGAAAGTAAGATGAAAGGTTATGTACTTACATCAAACGATACACTTTTAGAGAATAATGAAAAATACCTGAATGACATTGTACTAAAATTCAGAGGCCTTCAAAAACTATCTCCAAATGCGGAACAAAAAGGTGCGATACATACACTTGTAAGTTTACTCAATAAACAAATTCAGTTTACAGATGAAGTAATTTTTCAGCACACGCTCGATCCAAAAAATGCAGTGGCACTTATTCGTTCGGGCAGTGGCAAAAAATTAATGTCAACTATTATTACCGAACTTGATAGGATAAAAAATATCGAAGAAAAAAAATTTAAAGAGATTTTAGTTAAGAATAAAGAGTATAGTCGCTCAGTAAAATTAATGGATACATCGGCCTATATTTTCGCCTTTTTGCTGGTACTTACTTTTATATGGTTTTTATACTCGGATATTAATAAACGCCAGAAACTGGAGCAGGAATTGGTAATAGCACAAAAGAAAGCTCAAGACGCAGCTATTGTTAAAGAACAATTTATGGCCAATATGAGCCACGAGATAAGAACACCAATGAATGCTATTATTGGTTTTAATAACCGTTTAATGAAAACAAATTTAACTGCCGAGCAAAAAGATTTTGTTTTTGCGGTACAAAGTTCAGGCGAAAACTTATTGACCATTGTAAACGATGTGTTGGATTTTTCTAAAATAGAAGCAGGCATGGTAAAATTAGAAAATATACGTTTTAATTTACCTGATCTTTTACGCTCAGTTCACAATATGTTTTATATGCAGGCCAAAGAAAAAAAAATAGAGCTGCAAATAAATATTTCAGAAAATGTTCCACAATTTGTTCTTGGCGATCCAACAAGGCTTACACAAATATTATTAAATTTGGTAGGTAATGCGCTTAAATTTACCGATACCGGAGCCGTAAGCATACTTGCTGAAACTATTAACCAAAATGAAGAAAATTACTATTTACAATTTAAAATAAAAGATACCGGTATTGGCATTGCAAAAGAAAAGATCCATGAGATCTTTAACCGCTTTACTCAGGAAAAATCAGACACTAACCGCATATACGGCGGCACCGGACTTGGTCTATCTATCGTAAAAAGATTACTTGAATTACAGAATGGAACTATTATGGTTGATAGTGAAAAAGATAAAGGCTCCACATTTACATTTATTATTCCATTCTCAAAAACAAACGGTTTGCATATTGATACAAAAATAAAGCCGGAAAAAGCCGGTGAACCTTTTACCAAACATAAAGTAAAAATACTCGTTGTAGAAGATAATATAATGAATCAAAAACTAGCAGGCTTTATGTTAAATGATTGGGGATTTGACCACGATATATGCAATAATGGTAAAACAGCCATAGAAAAAATAAAGAACAACAACTATGACCTTATTTTAATGGATATTCAAATGCCGGGAATGAACGGTTACGAAACCACAGAAGTGTTGCGCACACAATTAAAACTACATCTTCCAATTATTGCTATGACAGCTCATGCTTTACCTGGAGAAAAAGAAAAATGTATTAGTCATGGTATGACCGATCATATCTCTAAACCTATTAAAGAAAACGAACTGTTTAACTTAATAACAAAACACCTTAATTTAATAAATCAGAATTAATAATCATGGAAGATCTGCCAAATAAAGTGACTGACCTTTCTTATTTGATCGCAATTTCAAAAGGCAATAAAGCATTTATTGATGAAATGATCGATATTTTTCTTTCAGAAAATCCACTGGAGATAGAACTTTTAGAAAGCGCTATTGAGGAGCAGGATCATCAAGCAATAAAAGCCTATGCACATAAAATGAAATCAACCATTCCGTTTGTTGGTTTAGATAAATTGATAGAAAAAGATCTGGAAGAGGTCGAAAAATTAGGATCGGAAAAAGCAGAAATAGAAAAGATCTTAGTCTTATTCTCCCAAATAAAAAAAATATGCCTGTTAGCGGCCAAAGAATTAAGGCCGCTTTAATTCCTTGTAAAAAAGAAATGAATGAAAGGCAAAAAAATAAAAAAAATAATTATTACAACAGGCATTACAATTTTTTTAGTTGTATTAATGGTTATTATTTTTATTTCGCCTTTGGCCAAATACCTTATTGAAAAATATGATCAACAGATATTGGGCCGCACAATAACTTTAGATTGGGCTTATGTTAATCCTTTTACAGGATACGTTCACTTAAGAAATACTAAAGTATACGAAGCAAACAGCGATACACTTTTCTTTTCATCAAAAGGTATAAGCGCTAACCTTTCCATACACAAACTGCTTTCAAAAACTATCGAAATTAATGATATGGTTTTAGATCAGCCATTTGGGGTAATACAACAGGACACCTCAAAAAAATTAAACTTCAATGATATTATACTTCGCTTTACACCAAAAGATAAAACACGAAAATCAAAAAAAGATCCTTTTAAATTCAACATGCTAAATGTTGTGATCAACGATGGTATATTTATTTATCGAGATCTTCGTGTACCTGTCAATTATCCGATAAAACATGTAAATATAAACAGTCCCTGGGGTTTTAGATCGAACTCCGACAGTATTAAAAGTGATTTTAATTTTGAAGCGGGTATTGGTAAGGGGTCTGTAAAAGGAAATTTAAAAATGAGTTACCGTGATCTTGGTTACAGGCTACAAACTGTTTTTACCAAATATGATCTTAAATTTATTGAACAGTATTTAAAAGACCTTATTAATTATGGGGTTTTTAGCGCCAGCTTCGATGCCGATGTTGTTGCTACCGGAAATTTTAGAAGAGCCGAAGATCTATCTGCTAAGGGATCACTGGCTATTAATGATTTTCATTTCGGGAAAAATAAATTTGAGGATTATGCTTCGTTTAAAAATCTTTCAGTACACATTTATGAGTTGAGTCCAAAAAATAAAAAATATGATTTTGATTCCGTTTCGCTTGACAAACCTTTTTTAAAATATGAGCGTTATGATCATCTGGACAATCTTCAAACTATTTTTGGTCGTAAAGGAAAAAAAGTGTCATCCGCAAAAGGATCAAGGAAGTTTAACCTGATCTTTGAGTTAGCCGATTATATTGTAAAATTATCAAAGAATTTCTTAAAGAGTGATTATAAGGTTAACAGGCTTGCTATTTACAGAGGTAATTTATTGTATAATGATTATAAGCTCAGCGAAAAGGTTTCGTTAGGTATAAGGCCTTTTTATATTTTGGCCGATTCCATTAATAAAAATGACGACAGGGTAAAAGTAGATCTTAGATCAAATCTTAATCCTTATGGTGATATTGCTGTTCATGTAAGTGTAAATCCAAAAGACAGTTCTGATTTTGATATGAACTATCGTCTTCAAAAAATTCCCGCAACATTATTCAATCCATATCTTGTAAATTATACATCTTTTCCTTTAAACAGGGGAACTATAGAAATAATGGGCAACTGGCGGGTAAGAGAAGGAATGATACAAAGCCAGAACCGTTTACTGGTAATTGATCCTCGCGTTGGAAAGCGTGTCCATAAAAAAGATATTAAATGGATACCCCTACCCATAATTATGGCAATTGTGCGCGAGCGTGCGAATGTGATCGATTATTCTATTCCAATTACAGGTAACTTGAAAAAACCTAAGATCAACTGGGAGGATGTTATTAAAGATGCTTTAACCAATGTTTTTGTTAAACCGGTAACAACTCCTTATCGCATAGAGGTTAAGCAAACTGAGAAAGCGATTGAAAAGACCATTTACGTAAAGTGGCCCATGCAAGAGGCTGAAATAACACGCTCGCAGGAAAAATTTTTAAATAAAATATCTGACTTTTTAGAAGAGCATCCTCAAAGCACAATTTCGGTATATCCGCAAACTTTTGAAGAAAAAGAAAAAGAATACATTTTATTTTACGAAGCCAAGAAAAAATATTTTTTGCAGGTACATAAAAAAACAATAAAAGAATATACCGAACATGATTCTACTCATGTGGCAAACATGTCCATCAAAGATTCTGCATTTTTTCATTACGTTACAAAATGTTGTAATGACGGCTTATTATTTACCATCCAGGAAAAGTGTGAGCGTTACGTAGGCAAAAGCCTTATCACTAAAAAATATGCGCAGTTGTTAAACAACAGGAAGAATACATTCTTAAATGTGTTTAAAGAGCAAGGAACAGTTGGCCAGGTAAAAGTACATGCTAATGAAAACTCAATTCCCTATAACGGTTTTTCTTTTTTTAAAATTGAGTATAATGATGAAATACCAGAGTCTTTGCAGGAAGCTTACAGGAAAATGGAGGAGGTGAATGACGAAACACCAAGAGATCGTTATAGCGATGTAAGGAAAAAAATAAAAAAGATGTTCAGGAAAAAATAAATCTTTTGTAGCATTTACCAATTGATTAAAAAAAAGAGGCAATTTTAGATTACCCCTTTTTTATTTTAAATATTTTATTCTTCTTCGTCTGTCTCGCCTGCTGCCTCTATGTTAATAGTAGCTTCGGCAACCTTTGATAATTTTTCATCCGCACCTTTTTCTTCTTCAAGAATTTCTTCTAAAATACCTACAGCTTCATCCAGGCCCAGAGTTTTAGCAAATGTTCTTAAAGTGCCGTAAGAAGCGATTTCATAATGCTCAACTTTTTGTGCAGCTGAAATAATTCCCGCGTCGCGCATAGCGCCTTTATCAGAATCTTTCATGATCTCATCTGCTTCTTTTGTTAAACCCGCCATGGCTTCACATTTTTTTGCTACTGCTTTTTTTTCGATAGTTTCAAAAACCTGCTCAACTTTTTTTACTTGTTCCTCTGTTTCAGCCAGGTGACTTTCAAGCGCTTCTATTAATTCAGGTGAAGTTGCATTCTTGATCATTTTTGGAATTGCTTTTGTTAATGCTTTTTCCGCCCAATAAATGTCCTTTAATTCATCTTCAAATAATTCCATAAGTTTGGATTCATCCATACCATATTCTTTTGTTTTCTTTGGCGCTTTTTTGGCCGTTGTTGCATTTGTTCTCATAGTATCAGTTTTAAAAATTACATTTAGTAAAATGGCAAAAATTATACCTCCTAAAAAACCTTGTTATACGGTATAAATACTTAGAATAATGTGCAACTCCTTCCTCCATTCTTTAAAATTGTGGTTTCTTATTCAACAGAATGGCATAAGCTTAGCTTTAAATATTAAAAACAAATGCTTAAAAACAATATTGGTTGCTCGGGTTACTATTACCCAAATTGGAAAAATAAATTCTATCCTCTAGGTCTTCAACCTAAGAATTGGCTGGAATATTACAGTTCAGTTTTTAATACCGTTGAATTGAATGGTACTTTTTACAGAACACCAAAATTAGCTGATCTTAAAAAATACGCGAACGTTACAAAAGATGATTTTTCTTTTTCGGTCAAAATGGGTAAATACATCACGCATATTATAAAAATGAAAGATGCTAAGGCAAGCATCAACGAATTCCAGGATCTTATACTTAATGGTTTAGATAAAAAATTAGCCTGCTTTTTATTTCAGCTTCCTCCTTCCTTTCACTATACAGAGGAAAACTTATCGCGGATTTTAGAAAATGTACCACACAATCCCGAAAATGTGATTGAGTTCAGGCATATCTCCTGGTGGAATGAGGACATTGAAAAAATATTTAAAAAGGCAAATTTCACTTTTTGCAATGTTGACTATCCTGGTCTTAAAAGCCATATTATAAATACTTCTAATGTATTTTATTTCCGTTTTCACGGCACCCCTGAACTCTTTAAATCTGCCTATTCTGTAGAAGAGCTTACTCATTTTTACAAGTTATTTCCAAAAACAGATATGCGTAAGTATATATATTTTAATAATACTTATTATGAGGCAGGCTTTACAAATGCAAAACAGATGATGGAATTAACTAAATTACGGCGTTAATGTATATATAATTCTACACAAGCTTGTTTTTTTTATGGTATTGCATTTGCAGAAAGTATCCTATAAACATAAAAAAAAGAAAATATGGGAAACATACTTTATACAGCCGCAGTAATATTAGTTATTATTTGGGCAATTGGGTTTTTAGGCTTTCATGCGGCCGGCATTATTCATATACTTTTAGTAATTGCAGTTATTGCCGTTTTGTTAAGATTAATTCAAGGCAGAAAGCCTATTTAATTTCGTAAATGGCCAGCATTACAAATATTCCAAGCGCAGAACATAAAAACACACGCCTGAAAAATATTCTGGCGTGTATTTTATGTATTCTTATTCCTTTAGCTATTGGTGGCATTTCAGGATATATTACTTCTGGTGAAATAAATGGTGGATGGTTTGATTCGCTTGAAAAACCCTCCTTTCAACCGCCCGATAAAGTATTTGGTCCGGTATGGACTACATTATATTTATTAATGGGTATATCTTTGTTTTTGGTTTGGAAAAGTCCCAAAACAGAATTGAGAAAAACAGCTTTATGGATATTTGGTATTCAGTTGTTTTTAAATTTTTGGTGGAGCATTTTATTTTTCTCTTTCCATTTATTGTTTATATCCATTATTGATATTGCACTTATGTGGATATTGATCTTATACATGATCATTTTATTCCGAAAAACAAAACCAAGCGCGGGTTACTTAAACATTCCGTATTTGCTTTGGGTAAGCTTTGCAACGGTTTTAAATATTACTATCTGGTTATTGAATTAAAACAAAGAAGTTTGCACAAAACTTTGTTGCTTAACAGGTGTTAATACCTCATTGATATTTCCGGTAATATGGTAAACATCAGTTTCATAATCCCGCGATGCAACAACAATTTTAGTATTGCCAGCATGTGTTGTAAATAATTTTTGTACCAATTGCGGACTGTTATTTTCTCGTGAAAGATGTGATAATATTAAATGACTTAAATTTTCAGATCTGTGCTTTGTAAATATCTCCAATGACTGAACGTTGGATAAATGCCCGTGGCCGCCGCGAATTCGTCTTTTTAAATAAAAAGGATACCCGCCCGTCTCTAATAATTCTTCATCGTAATTAGCCTCTAAAAAAGCTGCATGGCAATCTTTAAAATTCTCGATCACATGATGGCAGGCATTGCCAATATCCGTAAGTACACCAATATTTATACCATTACCGGAAACTACAAAACTAAAAGGATCGGCAGCATCATGCAGTTTTGGAAAAGGCTTTACATTAAGATCTCCCACTTTTATACTTTCATACGCGCGAAAAGTTTTGATCAACTGTATATCAATATTCAGATTACTATTGTTTAAAGTACCATTTGTAATATAAACAGGCAACTTAAACTTTTTTGAAAGAACCTCAACACCTTTAATATGATCGGTATGTTCATGCGAAATAAAAATAGCTTTTACAGTTTCAATGTTAAGGCCCGAGCGTTTCATTCGCTTTTCGGTTTCTTTACATGAAATACCGGCATCTATCAATACTGCTTCTTTATCATTACCTATGTAATAACAATTGCCGTTGCTGCCCGAATTAAGAGATGTAATGAAAAGTGACATTGTATTACAAAGAAACTGAAATTAAGGCCTCAAAAACCAAAAATAATTTAAACTTATGAAAAAAATCTACGAAAAAATTGTTGAAAGCAGGGAAGAAATCATTTTCTATTTAATTCGTTCAAGCTTCTTTCAATATACTTTTCACTAGGTAATGAGGCCGTTTGAATACGTTTAGCATATTTGATAGAATCCATTACTTCTTTTTGCTTTTCTTCAACCAGTTCTTTTTGCCTTGCAATAATTACATTCTTCTTTTTATTTTCCTGAAGGCTTCGGTAAATAAAAAATGAAAAAACAAGCACGCCTATAAATCCAAATAGTACAGAATAAGTAATAATATCCTGGCGTTTTTTATCTTCTGCAGCTTTTAATTCTACCTTTTCTTTTTCTGCTTTTGAAGCAGCTTTTAATTCGATCTCTTTTTTCTCAAACTCATATTTCAGATCCGATTTAATGCTTGCGCGTCTTGTTTCCTGATTAAATAAACTATCGCGCATTAAAATATGTAGCTCATACATCTCGAGTGCTTTTGCAGGTCTATTGGTTGCCTTATATATATTACATAATTCGAGCGAAGCGTTTTGAATAAGCGAAGGATATCCAAGTTCTTTTGCAACGGCTAATGCCTTTAAGGCATAAGGCTCTGCATTTTTATAATCTTTTAAGGCAACATATACCGAACCAATATTATTATTAGAATTAGCTATGCCATTCTTATCATTCGATCTTTCTCTTAGTTCGAGTGAATGATGGTAACTCTCAAGTGCTTCAGCATATTCCTTTTTTCGGTAATGCATAATGCCAATATCGTTATAAAGAAAGCCAAGTCGCATCATATCTCTCTGATCAGCATAACTGAGCGCTTTTAAAAATGCGCTTAGTGCTTTTTGCTGATTCAATTGAGCGGCATAAACATAACCAAGATAATTGTATGCAGATGATAAGCCTATACTGTCATTTATAGTTTCAGCTATACGTATTGATTTTAAATAATTCTCCTCTGCCTTTGTGTAATCTTTCTGTCCAAAATAAATAATGCCAATATTACTAAAAAGGCTTAGTAGTCCTATTTTATCATTTAGCTGCTCATATATTTTAAGTGCAGTAAAATAATCTTTGATAGCTCCTTCTACATTACCAACATTGTTTTTATAAAGACCAACGTTGTTCACTGCTTCTGCTTTCATCATCAATAATCTTCTCAATACTTTTTTATCAGAATTTTTTGCTATTGCTTGTTCAGATTTTTCTTTTGCAATGCTCCAGTAATAAGAAGCAGAATCAGGATGCGAAGCAAAGTGTGTACCTCCAATTGCTAAATAAGATGCCACCAAAACAGTATCGTGTGGTTTGGATGCAATAATGATTTTGATTGAGTCGATACTTTGGGCAACGAATAACTTAGAAAACAAAATGCAAAAAATTATGAAGCAGCTTCTTATCATTAAAATTAAAGGTACTTTATTTTTTACTATTGCTTATCAATTTTCATTTTAGGTAGTAAAATTGTTAATTACCTGTTCAAACAATTTTTGTAAAATTACATTTCACAACATTGTGTTTACATAAAGATCGGTTTATGGTAACAAAACTATTTTACTTTTATAATGGTTATGGTTGTTCTTATATAATTAATGCCAAAAGCCGACACCAAAGTAAAAGCAATGGTGGGATACGGTTAAAAAAATCATGTTATATGTGTAAAAGCCGGATCGTGCGACCCGGCTTTTACATTTTTCAGATTTATTCTATTCCCGTAATTAATGGGCGTATCTTTTTTGGCAAGGCATCCAGCAAAACCGCAGAGGAAGGATCCTGCGAATCGTAAACAACCGGTTCTTCCGCTTCATCGCCAAGATTATGTACTTTATGGCTTCTTACAAATGCCTCTTGCAAATTACCATCCTGCGTTTTAAATTGAAAAAATACCTTGTAAACGGTTTGATTATTTACTTTGGTACTTGTCGGTTCTTTACGTACTACTTTGCCTTTTGTGAGAATTCCATTTTGCACCAGGTAAATATTTTTCTTTGCGCTGCGAATAGAGAAGATCAAAAAGATCAGACCAATAAGAGGAAAAATACCTGTTAAAGGTAAGATCCAAAAACTAAAAGGGGCTGAGCGCATATTTTGTATTCTGGAAAGCGCAAGATCGCTTGGTACATATTGAATGATTATCGAATCACCTTGTTCTATATCTTGGTCTTTTGCAAATGAATGGCCAGTATATACTTTTCCGTTTAAATGGTATTCGTAACCATAATCATAAATTCTTCTTTTGTTTTCTTTACTTGCTGTTTCTTCTTTTGAAACTACAATACCATTTACAGAAGGATCTGTTTCTTTAAATGTAAAAGCGGATTTAAAATCTGCCATTGAACCAAATACAATGGGAAAAATGCTTCCAAATAAAAAGAAAACTATGCCAATTATCGCTATTGGATTTCCAAAAAAGATCTTGAATTTTAATCCACCCGAAATATTTCTTGGCAGATCAAAATTACTCATTGAATCATATTTATGAATTGTTGCCATCCTGTTAATTAAATTTTCACACCAATTATACAAACATCATCCAGCTGTTCCAAACCACCTTTCCATTTAGTAAATGCTTCTTCCAGCTTTTGTTTTTGTTCATTCGCATTGCTATTATGTACCGATAAAATTAATTCTTCCAGTTGTTTGTATTTGAATTTCTTTCCTTTTGGCCCACCAAACTGATCGGCATAACCATCGGTAAATAAATAGACCTGGTCGCCTTTATTAAGTTTTACAGTGTGTGTAGTAAAATTAGTAGCATCAATATGCACACCTATTGGTTGTTTATTAGCAGTTATCTCTACCAATTTGTTTTCCTGAATATACCATAATGGGTTATTTGCGCCGCTCCAACGAATTGTACAATTTGTTTTTTGCGCATTCCATTCAATTGCCGCAAGCGAAATATCCATTCCATCTTTTACTTCACTCTCGCTCTTTTCAAATGTTTCAATAACCAGCTCTTTTACTTTATCTAATATCTTACCCGGATCTGTTATACCAAACTCTTTTACCGTACGGTTTAATGCATTGCTACAAACCACACTTACCATGGCCCCCGGCACACCATGCCCCGTGCAATCTGCCGCTGCAATTAATAGAATTTCCGACTTCTGACTATCGACTAACGACTGTTGGCTGATCGTTTCCATCCAATAAAAATCACCGGCAACAATATCTTTTGGTTTGTAAAAAATAAAACTATCGGGCAGTTGCTGTTTCCACATTTTTTCAGGTGGTAAAATAGCGTCCTGTAAGCGCTTTGCATAATTAATAGAATCGGTGATCTCTTTATTCTTTTCTTCAACAAGATCTTTTTGTAATTCAATAACCTGCTTTTGTTTTTTTGTAACTTTAAACCGGTTAAACATAAAAGCGGCAAATACTATCACAAGTATTAAGCCGCCATATAATACAAAACGTTGATTTTTTTCCTGCTGTAATTTTATATCACGTATTCCTTTTTCGCTTTCAAATTTTAAACTATCTGCCACTGTCTTTCTGTCAAACTTGTATTGCATTTCCTTACGTGTAATATCCTTGGTACGTGTTTCGTTCACTAACGAATCTCTTTCGCTTATATAAAGTGTATAATACTCGTAGGCTTTTTTAAAATCACCTTTTTGTTTCCATGCTTCTGATAAACAAAAACAGGCAATGTTGGCAGATTCAGGCGATTGTATCTCTTTTGATAATTTAAGTCCGGCTTCACAATAGCTAATTGCATCATTGGCCTTATGCATATCCAAAAAAGTAGTACCTATGCTTACATTGTTGGATGCAATACCAAGCTGATCGCCTAATTGCTCGTAAACAGGCATTGCTTTGTGGTAATAAAATAAAGAAGAATCCAATTGCTTAAGATCGTGATTGATCGTTCCAAGATTATGTAGCGATGCAGAAATACCCTGCAGGTTATTAAATTTTTTATAAAGACTGTAACTTTTGTTATAATACGTTAATGCGGTTTGCAGATCTTTAGCATCGGCATATATATTGGCCAGGTTTTGATAACAGCCTGCGATAGATTCATCATCTTTTATTTTTTTATAGCAATCCAAACTTTTAAAAAGATACTCCATTCCCTTTTTATAATCTTTTTGATCATAATACACAAGGCCTAAGCAAGTATAGGTATCTCCAATATCTCTTTCTTCTTTTCTGTTTTCGCGAATGTGAAGTGCCTGGTAATAATAATCGAGGGCCTTGGGATAATCGCCCATGTATTGATAATTGATGCCAATTTGATTTAGCGTTTTTGCTATTTCAGACGAATCTTTTGCCTGTGTATCAAACTTTAAGATCTCAAAATTATATTTTAATGAGGTCTCGTATTCGCCACGCATAGAATAGGCAATTGCCATATGGTTATAAGCATCCATCATGGCAGATTTATCTTTTAAAGATGTTGCGACCTCAAAATGTTTTTTTGAAAATAAAATGGCAGAGTCGGTATTTATATAAAGATAGGCCCAGCTCAGCCCACTAAGTAATTTATTCTGAACTTTAAGATCTGTTGGATTTGTTTTGTAAACCCCTAATAAAGAATCGGTTTTTTGAGAATAGCTCACAAAACTAAAAAGTGCAAATGCTAAAATTAAAAGATAACGCATGCCACAAAAAGTATCTTTTAAAGATATATAATTTTTGCAGAAAGGTCTAAAAATTAAATTACAGTTTTTGTTTTATCCTTTCAAGGCCGCTGTTAATACCTGAGCGTAAAAGCTTGCCGTAACCGTCATCCGGAAGCAACTCGGCAAATGTATTTGCCTCAGTATAATATAGCTTTGCCTTTTCAAAATTCTTAAGATCTTCGTGTCCTTTGGCAATATTTAAATAAAGGGAAGGTAATCCGCCGGTAATATCTACTACCTGCACTTTTAAAGCATGGCGCAAGGCCGTTTCATCCCATTTTAATTTATCTTCAATGCTTTTTTGATGACGCGCAAAATAATGTGCGGATATAAATTTTTCCAGATCGTTTGTAGATTCATTCCAGGCTTGTTCAAATAGTGCGGCTGCCTCTTCGGGCTTATTAAGGCCTTCCTGCTCCATACCAAGGGCACAAAGTTGTACTATTTTGTTTTCGGGATCAAATTGCATACGCTAAAATTATACAAATTATAGTGCAAACACAATTGCAGTTTTAGTAAAGAAACCGCCACATGTAAAGCAAAGGCCTCCGCTTGCTAAAAGCACCAATAGGTTACAGCTATTAATAATACCTTTATACTGTAACTAATATTCATTTTTAAATTATATAGGTTATGAAACAGATTCTTATAGACGCAGGTACATACCTCAGCATTGCAGCACTCCTTTTACTGGGCTACGGATTTTTTTTACTAACTATCAATTAAGTTTAAGGTTAAAGGCACAATTGTAAATTAACGTATGGTTTTATCATCCGTTAATTTACATGGCTTGCCGAATATTCGTCCTGATTAGATACACTCGTATTTATTTGCTCGTTCATAGTATTATTTTTCAATACTATTGCAAAAGCAATGCCTGAACTATTAACTATTTTATAGTTATGGTCTGTCCATCGTGCCCTCGTGTGATCTTAATATAGGCTTGCTTATCAATATAAAGTGTGGCTCCTATTGGCGCGCGTTTAATGTTTCCTTTTTGATTATTGTATACCGAACCTGCATCGCTCATACCATCGCCCATAATAGTATAACTAATGGTTTTACCTGTTTTATTTTCAAGATATACAATAGATATGCGGGTTTCAGAAGATGCAGAACTTGTTGCAGATGCCGGTTTTGCAATAGCATTGGCTTTTGTAGGCAGTCTTATTGAATCGTAAGAAACATAACGGTCGTAAGAACTTTCAAATCCAACCCAATGGATATAGTATTTTTCAGTTCCCGTTCCATCTTTTAATATCTTAACATTATACCATTTACCATCGGTTTCCATGGCCTGCATTTCGTCACCTGCCAAAAAAGGATAACCTTTTTTCCAAAACCGTTTATTGGTAACAGTTTCATCGTAATCTGTAGAAAAGCCTTCCCAGTGTATCTTACTATGGGTTTCTCCTGCTTCAAGAATGGTTGCCTCATACCACAGGTTATCATCATCTTCAAAAGCCATAAGCTTTTCGCCATTCTTGTAGGTTTGGGAATTTATCTTTACGGCTAAAAGAACAAACAGCAATACTATTATTTTACTCATCTTCATAATGGAATTTTTTATTAAAGAAAATGATTTTTTTGGATTTATTCAATAACCAGATATAAAGTTTAAACTTTTGAATGGCATTATCTTTGAAACACATCTTTAAAAATTTCCCATTAAAAAATAAATTTCACCTAACAACTTAAAATGAAAACAACCTCTAACGACGGAAGCCGGATTGCTTTTACCAAAACAGGAAAAGGTCCGGCTTTAATAATTGTTGATGGTGCATTTGCTTATAGGGAAAATGGTAACACCAAAGAGCTTGTTAAGCTTCTTGCAAATAATTTTACAGTTTATGACTACGATCGCAGGGGCAGAGGTGAAAGTACTGATGTTAAACCCTATTCTGTTGAAAGAGAAATAGAAGACCTGGAGGCACTCTTAAAGGAAAGTGGTGAAACTCCGTTTGTGTGTGCTTTTTCTTCGGGTTGTGGAATTGTTTTGCGGGGAATTGATAAAGGATTGAAATTTAAAAAAATTGCGCTTTACGAACCGCCTTTTGTTGCTATAAATAAAAAAGATGAATTGCCTGTAGAGGCAATAAAGAAGGAAATTGAAAATTTAATTTCTAATAATAAAAGAAGAAAAGCTGTAAACTATTTTTTAAAACGTGTAGTTGGTATGCCCGGATTATTTGTTTTTTTCTTTCAATTCTTCAATTCCTCGGGTTGGAAAAAGAACGAGATGGTAGCACACACACTTATATATGACTTAGATGTAATGGGAGATCTTACATTTTCACCCGGACTTGCATCGGGTAATGTTTCTCCGGTTTTTGTGATTGGTGGCAAAAAATCACCTCAAAGACTTACTAATGGCGTAATAAATGTTGCAAAACATGTTCCAAATTCTACAACTTTGTTTTTGGAAGGTCAAACTCACAACGTATCAATGAAAGTGCTTGCGCCCGAATTGATTCAGCTTTTTTTAAATAAAGATTAGCTAAAGCTGATTCCAAAAGCAAGCTTTTACCTTGGATTAACTATCGTTGATCCCAAAAGGCATCTCCCGATAGCTATCGGGATGCAAAGCAAATGTCACTCCACTTGGTGGAGTGTTTTTTGTTTTACATCCATTCGCTTAAAACCAAGCTTTTAGCTCATGTCTGCAAAACAAAAAAGCCACCTTTTGGGTGGCTTTTTGCATTGTTGTGATCCCGCTGGGATTCGAACCCAGGACCCCTACATTAAAAGTGTAATGCTCTACCAGCTGAGCTACGGAATCATTACAACCTTTTCGCAGGAACCGTTTCTAAATTAAAGAAACATTTCGTGTGCGGGCCCGATTTTTACTGAAATTTTCAAAATCGGAGTGCAAATATAGTTTCATTTTATTCATTTGCAAAATAATTTTCGCAAATATTTAATATTTCTTTTTTCGTTGTTTTCAACACTTTTTATACATTAGCCATGTTATGGTTGAAACCCCTATAATCAAACTGCTCAAAGGTTTTTGCTCCATTTCTTTTGGCGAAACCCGCGAAAATGTAAAAGCTGTTTTTGGTGAGCCTGAAGAGATGCAAACCCTAACGGATGATATTCTAAATACCTCTTCTTTAGTTTACCATTACTGGGACCTGGGCTTCTCTCTTTTCTTCGATAATAACAAAAATCAAACGTTTACAAGCGTAGAAATCGATAACAGAGATACTTTGTTATTTGATGTTAAATTATTTACACTCAAAGAAAAAGAATTGGTAGACCTTATGAAAGCAAATGGCTTTGCCTTAACAGATACCGAAACACACGAGTGGGGTGAAAAACGCATTAGCTTTGATGCCGCGGGTTTAGATTGCTATTACGAAAATCATAAACTTGTATCAGCCAATTTTGGTATTGTTGATGCTGAAAACAACTTCTATTATTTTCCCAACTAAGGCTATAAACCTTGTTGCAAGTAATAAATCCCAAAAATATACGTTTTTGATAAAACCTCAATAAACCGTAACTTTAACCACATAAAAATTAATCACATGCCTGGAACAGAATTATTTGGCGCCGAAGAGCGTAAAGAAGTAAACGATGTAATGGAAACGGGTGTATTGTTCCGTTACGGACACGATGCACAGCGTAATGGCCATTGGAAAGCTAAAGATTTTGAGGCCGAGGTTAAAAAAATAACCGGCGCTAAATTTGCTCATGCCATGAGCAGCGGTTCTACCGCTATAGCCACAGCCCTTGCTGCCAGTGGCATTGGTGCGGGCGATGAAGTAATTGTGCCTCCTTTTACATTTATTGCCAGCGTTGAGGCAGTATTATTTATTGGCGCGATTCCTGTATTTGCGGAAATTGATGAAACCCTTTGCCTGAGCGCGGAAGGTATTGAAAAAGCCATTACTCCTAAAACAAAAGGCGTTTGCCTTGTGCATATGTGCGGCGGTAATGCCGAAATGGATAGCATTATGGCTGTTATTAATAAACACAAGCTTATTTTAGTAGAAGATGCTGGCCAGGCCTTTGCTTCTTCTTACAAAGGAACATATACCGGGCTTTTCGGTAAAGCCGGAAGCTATTCTTTTGATTTCTTTAAAATTGCTACTGCCGGCGAAGGCGGGGTTTTAGTTACCAATGATGAAGAAACCTATAAAAAGGCAGATGTTTACAGCGACCATGGACATAACCATATTGGCGAAAAACGCGGTATGGAAAATCATCCTTTTTTAGGATTTAATTACCGCATCTCTGAATTACACGCTGCTGTTGCATTAGCACAAACACGCAAAGTGCCAGGAATAAAAGAAAAGAACCGCAAGAGCAAAAAATTCATGCAGGATCTTCTTTCTAAAAATGCAAAGATCTCTTTTGCGAAACTTGGAGATGAAAGCGGTGATTCTGCTACCTTTTTAAATATATTATTGCCGGATACTGAAACAGCTCAACGTACGGTTGACGAAATGAATGCTGCGGGCGTTGTTGGTTTTGATTACTGGTTTAAGAACATGTACCATTTTATTAATCAATGGGATCATTTAAAGAATTTAAGCACGGTATCTAAATTACCGGCAGAGTTATTTGAACGTTCGCAGGATTATAATAAAATGAGTCTGCCAAAAACACAAGCAGTTATTGGTCGCTTAATTTCGTTTGGTGTAAAATACAAATGGACAGAAGAAGATATGAAAGCACTGGCGGCAAAAATTTCTGCCTGTGTAGATAAAGCAGTGAAACCGGTAAATGCTTAAAAATTTTAATTAAAAAAGATCCATCTATTGAATGCAATGGATGGATTTTTTATTTATGTAAATTTATATTCTGCAAAAAGACCAAAAATATTTATCGCTACTGATCAAAGATCTTGAAGAGATCTCATTAAAATGCACTTTCAAAAATGACAATCTTATCATTTCTTCAAAAAACACTTCTGTAGAGTTATATATTGGAGATAATACTCTTAAAAATAACTTTACTATTCCCATCGATTACCTCATTACACAACATAATAAACTAATTCCAATAATCCTTTCTAAATTAAATTTAAACAAAACCATTTTCGCAAGAAATTGCAAAGTTGAAAAAATAACAAAACAATTAGCAGAAGATTTTTTTAACGAATATCATTTTTTTGGCTCTACAACAAGTGGATACAATTTTGGTCTTTTTTATAACGATGAATTGATTGGCGCGGCCTCTTTTTCAAAAGGCCGTAAAATGAACCGTTTGCCCGAAGGAAAACAATCATTCGAATTAATTCGCTTTTGCTGCAAGAGCGGCATTACCATAACAGGTGGCCTTTCAAAACTCATGAAACATTTTTTTGAAGAGAAGAAAGCAGGCGATATTATGACCTATGTTGACAAACAATTTTCAAATGGCGATTCGTTTGCAAAAGCAGGGTTTAAAAAACACAGCGAAACTCCCCCGCTCTCTTTCCTGGTAAATAAAAAAACATTTGAGCGTATTGCTTTTAAAGAAGATTTTGACGAAAAGCAATTTTACAAAACACAAAATGCCGGTAATATTAAAATGATATACAAGCCAAATGAAAAATAATTGTCTTGTTATACTTGGCCCCACAGCCAGCGGCAAAACACAGCTGGCATGTCAATTGGCTTATCATTTAAACGGTGAGGTCATTTCTGCCGACTCAAGACAAGTTTATAAACAGTTAAATATTGGTACGGGAAAAGACCTTGATGAATATATAATTAACGGCAAAAAAATAAATTATCATTTAATAGATGTTGTTGAACCGGACGAACAATTTTATTTACCCGATTTTGTTCGCGAACTAAAAATTGCTTTTGATAAAATTATTTCTCAAAATAAGCGACCTATCATTTGCGGAGGAACAGGTTTATACTTAGATGCTTTGCATAAAGATTTTAGCTTTACACAAATAAAAGAAAATGAAACTTTAAGAAAAGAATTAGAAACTTTTTCAAAAGAGGCATTGCAAAAAAGATTGGCCGGATACAAAAACGAAAAATTAAAAGATGTTGATCTTGCTTCCAAAAAACGTTTGATCCGTGCCATTGAAATTGCCGAATATTTAAAGCATAATAAAACAGAACCAAAAAATTCTGATTTGCCTTACAAATCTTATTACATTGGTATAAATCTAAGCACTGAAAAAAGAAAAGAATTGATCTACAAACGTTTAATATCAAGGCTTGATAATGGTTTAATAAAAGAAGCAGAAACTTTATTGAAAAACGGAATAACGCACGAACGCTTGCAGTTTTTAGGATTGGAATACAAATTCCTGTCTTTCTTTTTACAAAATAAAATATCTAAAGAAGAATTAACTATACAATTAAGCACTGCTATTAATCAATTCTCTAAACGACAAATGACCTGGTTTAGAAAAATGGAAAAAGAAGGAATAAAAATAAACTGGATCGATAAAGGAACTGATATAAAAGAAATTCTTAAAGATCTGGAATCAATATTTTGATCATTGATCTGACTTCGGCTCTTCTTCCTTACTTAAAATTTCTGTCTTTTTATCTTTAACAATAATTTCTGCTCCACTTACTTCGATCTTAAATACTTTTTTTTCTTTACCTAATCCATTCAGATCAAGATCATCATTCGTAACTACAGATGTAACTTCTATCTTACCATCACCGGTTATTTTTGAGGTCATTTCGGTACTCATAGTTGCAGGCGGATCACCTGCCCCTGAGATCTCGGCAAGATCAAAAGAAGTGGCAATATTTTTCTCATTAACAAATGTTCCGATTAATAAAGTACCGCTAAAATACGGACATGCCTCGTAACTCGCATTAGTAATACCCCAGATAAACAATTTATTATTCGCATTTAAATTGACTACACCCACTTTATAAGCAATGCATGTTTTCGTCATGCCAATATCGATCTTTTCCAAATAGGCTCTATATCCACCACTTTGGTTTAACGAGTCAATTTGTGCAAATTCATTAATATCATAAACCAAACCATCGCCTAATTCTCCACTTATAAAATTTACACCAAGCTGACGAATTTGTTGATATGTAATTCTACTATTAGTGTCAACTTTTTGAATAAACGTTGTGTCAATATTTAAGGGTGCCGAAAGTTCTTTAAAGTCTTTGTTATTAAATACAAAAGAAGGGGTATTTTCAATAGCGCTGCTATCTGCTTTAACAGCATTATCAGTAATTGTTTGTTCTTTATTACCACAAGAAACAAAAAATAAAATGCTAACTAAGTAAATATAATTTTTCATAACATCTAAGGTAATGAATCTTTTAAAACTTCAATCTTTACTTTAGTCAAACCACTCTTTACAAAATTCAATTGTTTTGCTGCCCTTAAAGTCAGATCTATTTTTCGTTTCGATTTTTTTGGTAAACGATCATTAACCTTTACTATTACCACACTATCATTCTTTAGATTTGTTACTCTTACTTTTGTTCCAAATTTCAAGGTTTTATGTGCCGCTGTTAAACTATCATGACGAAATCGCTCTCCGCTACTACATTTTCTTCCTTCAAATTTTTTAGCATAAAAACTGGCGGTTCCGGTTTCAGTTTTACTTGAATCTATCTGTGAAAACCCACTTAAAAAAGTGGTTAAAAAGACAAATATGTAATATTTTTTCACTCTTCAATTTACATATTTTAAGCCGGAAAGAAAATTCGAAATATTAAATTCATCGAAAAATGATCCAAAATAACAGGTTTTAGTGTAAATTTTATGCCTCCAAAACCCTTATCAATTCTACAAAAAGTAAATTATTTTATAATTTATTTGGAAGTATTAAAATTAATACCTTAAATTTGTCGAAGATTAAAACCACCCAATGTGTGTTTTAATTTATTAAGAAGTGGCGAGAGAATAGGCTCACTGACCCACTGGCAACCAACTAAAAGTCCGCAAGGATTGGAAAACAGGTGCCAACTCCTACTCCGATGAAAAACGGAGAAAAATAAATTAAAAAAAGAAAAAATGAAACACACAAACTCAAAAAAACAAAACGACACTCAGTCAAAAGGATTCGGTCTTAACTCTATTTCTTCATTTTTAATGATGGCTTGTTGTATGTGCTGCTGTTGCTGCATGTGCTAAGCTAATTTTCCCACAAAATTTTTATTGGAAAATTAACCCTGGCACTCCGGGGCAAATTTGATGCATTCTGTTATCAGAATTTTCGCGTCTATTCAATTACAATTTTATTAAATCATTAAAAAAAGAAATCATGAATAACAATAATAACAAACAAAAAAATACAAGCACACTTATCTCCAACAATTTATTGGGAGACAATGCACACAAAGATTTTTTAGCATTGCAAGCTGAATTTGGTATTGCACAACGTGGTGGCGCTTATCCATTCAACATTATTCCTTCTCATGTAAATCGTTTAACAAGTGATGTGAATTTTTTAACCTCTCTTGAAAAAAAGCAATTGATCTTTTCGGGAACAATTTTTAATAACTAAAAACAAAACTGAAAAACATGAGCTTACAAAAATTTACATATCAAAAACGTTTCCAATTAGAGAGTGGTCAATCACTTCCTTCTCTTGAAATTGCCTACCATACTTTTGGAACCCTAAATAAAGAACGTAGCAACGTTATCTGGGTTTGCCACGCGCTTACTGCAAACAGCAATGTGTTTGACTGGTGGAATGGTTTATTCGGAGAAAAAAGTCTTTACAACCCAAATGATTATTTTATTGTTTGTGCAAATAATATTGGTTCTTGCTATGGTTCAACAGGGCCATTGAGTATTAATCAGGAAACAAAAGAAGAATGGTTCAATTATTTTCCACAAATAACAATAAAAGACATTGCAACTTCATTAGAATTATTAAAAGATCATTTACGAATTGATAAAATTCATACACTTATTGGTGGTTCGCAAGGTGGACAAATAGCACAAGAATGGGCTTTGCAAAATAAAAATTTAGTCGAGAATTTGATTTTGATAGCAACCAATGCGCAACATTCACCTTGGGGTATTGCTTTTAATGAATCGCAACGCCTGGCTATTAAAGCAGACAGAACGTATTATTCAAATACAATTGACGCGGCCAAAAAAGGCTTATCTGCTGCAAGAAGTATTGCTTTGCTAAGTTATAGAGGATATAATACATATGATGTAACTCAAAAAGATGAAAACTATAATAAAACTAATAATTATGCGTCGGCTTCTTACCAACGCTACCAGGGAGAAAAATTAGTAAATCGTTTTAATGCTTATTCTTATGTACGCTTGTTAGATGCAATGGATAGTCATAATGTGGCGAGAAACAGGGCTGAAACAAAAGAGCTTGCTTTAAAACAAATTAAAGCAAATACTCTGGTAATTGGCTTAACAACAGATATACTTTTTCCTCTGGCAGAACAAAAATTTCTTTCAAAGAATATTCCGGGAGCAAATTACGCTGAGATCGATTCTTCTTTTGGTCATGATGGCTTTTTAATTGAAACAGAAAAATTATCAAAGATCATCTCCGTTTATTATACAAATGAAAAAATCAAAAAAGATAAATTGAATTTACAAAAAACCAATAATTAAAAATATTAAAAAAAAATGGCAAAAAAATTAAAAATAGGATTGTTCGGATTTGGTTGTGTTGGCCAGGGCTTATATTATGTATTGAATAACAGCACAGGTTTTAAAGCAGATATTGTGAAAATTGCTGTAAAAGATAAAACCAAAGAACGTAGTGTATCAAAAGACCTGATCACATTTGATAAATGGGAAATACTAAATAATCCTGAGATAGATGTAATTGTTGAATTAATAGATGATGCCGAAGAAGCGTTTAATATTGTTAGCGAGGCATTAAAAAAAGGCAAGCATGTAGTAACTGCTAACAAAAAACTATTAGCTAATCATCTGGAAGAACTATACAAATTACAACAAGAGAATAATGTTTCTTTATTATATGAAGCGTCTGCAGGCGGAAGCATTCCAATTATCAGAACTTTAGAAGAATATTTTGACAACGAAGAACTGGAAAAAGTATCCGGCATATTTAACGGAACAACCAATTACATTCTTACAAAAACCATTAACGAAAAATTATCTTATGCAACAGCTTTAAAACAAGCACAGGAGAAAGGTTTTGCTGAAACAGATCCAACAAGCGATGTAGAAGGTTTTGATCCTAAATACAAAGCGGTAATAATTGCTTTACATGCTTTTGGCTTGATCATTAAGCCTGAGCAAATTTTAAATCTTGGAATTACAACGTTACACGACAATGATATTAAGTATGCATCAGAAAAAGGGTACAAAATAAAACTCACTCCTGTTATTCAACGCTTAGAAAATGATACAGTTGGTGTATTAGTAGCACCGCGTTTTGTAAAAGAAACTAACCAGTTATTTAATGTAGATAACGAATTTAACGGTGTAATTGTTGAAGGCAAGTTTTCTGGCGAACAGTTTTTACAAGGTAAAGGTGCCGGAAGTTATCCAACGGGAGCGGCTGTGTTATCAGATATTTCAGCGCTTTCGCATGGTTACAAATATGAGTACAAAAAACATGTTCAAAAGCATGCTTCCCATTTTACAAATGATGTTTTAATAAATGTGTATTTCCGCTACAATTCAATTATCGATTTAGATAAGATCGAATTTAATGAGATAACTGAAAAATATAACGGCAGTGATTATAATTATGTTGTTGGAAAAGTAAACTTACAAACACTTTTAACTAACCGTGATTATATTTTAAAGAATAATTTATTTATCTCTTTAGTAAATGATAGCGTTATCTTAAACAACAAAAAAAATATTTCTATTAAAGAAAAACAACTAATTGGTAATTGATAAGATGGAAAAAATTTATATAAGCGAATCGGGCCCTGAAGTTTCTGCAGCTATCTATAGCTTTTGGAGATACAATACTGTGGCTTTGGCGAGTCAAAAAAAGATCGAAGATATTGTCAATTACAATTTAGAATTAGGGGTAAATACTTTTGATCATAGTGATCATTACGCTGAAGGAAAAATTGAAGAATTGTTTGGAAAGGTAATTTCATCCCGTTCATTCAAACGCGAAGATATTATCATTTCTACAAAAGCGGGAATCAGAAAATTTTCCGGAAAAAATAAAAAAGGAGAATATTATGATCTTAGTCCTGAACACATCACCAAAAGTGTGAACGATTCTTTAAAAAGATTAAAAACAGATTATATTGACATCTTTTTACTGGAACATTATGATCCGTTATACAATGTCGAAGAAACAGCTTCTGCTTTAACAAAACTTTTATTGAATGGTAAAATAAAATTTATTGGTGTTTCTAATTTTAATGTGTTTCAGCATCGTTTATTGGCATCACATTTACCACAGCCAATTGTTACCAACCATCTTGAGTTAAATTTATTACAAACAAGTGCTATTAATGATGGACGCTTGGATTTTATAAAAGAGCAATACAGTAAACCGATGGCCTATGCACCATTAGCGGGTGGTAGAATATTGAATGGCTACGATCAAAAAGCGGTAAAAGTGAGAAAAGCATTACGCGAAGTAGCTAAAGCTAATAGTATAAATATTGAACAAGCTGCCGTTGCATGGCTTAATAAATTAGGAGCATTACCAATTATTGGAAGTCCTGATAAAAAAAGAATCAAAAATGCCGCTACAGCTTCTTCCATAAAATTAAGTAACGAAGATTGGTATCATTTATATAATGCTACAAAATAATTATGCAAAGTTTTAGAACAGAATTAGAAAATATAAACTCCTCTACAAAGGCACTGATCGAAAAAGATATTATCGATCTTGATAAAAAGATCCGTGATTTTAAAGAAGGAAAGATCCATGAAGAAAAATTTCGCAGTCTTCGTTTGGCCCGCGGCGTATATGGCCAACGCCAGCAAGGTGTGCAAATGATCCGTATTAAATTACCTTTTGGAAAATTAAGTGTAAAGCAACTACTACGAATTGCCGATATAAGTGATGAATTTTCAAACGGCAATTTGCATTTAACCACAAGACAGGATATACAGATCCACCATGTAAGTCTTGATAGAACTCCTGAACTTTGGGCAAAACTGGAACAAGACGATATTACCTTACGTGAAGCTTGCGGTAATACGGTTAGAAATATTACAGCATCGGCAGAAGCAGGAATTGATCCAAACGAATTATTTGATGTTGCTCCTTATGCGCATGCCTTATTCACTTACTTTTTACGAAAACCGTTTTGCCAGGAAATGGGCAGGAAAATAAAAATGGCATTCTCTAATAATGAAAAAGACACTGCCTTTACATATATTCATGATCTTGGTTTTATTCCAAAGATAGAAAATGAACAAAGAGGCTTTAAAGTAATGATTGGCGGAGGTTTGGGAGCGCAGCCTTTTTTAGCGCAAACTGCTTTTGAATTTTTGCATGAGGATAAACTGATCCCTTTTGTTGAAGCTACTTTACGTGTGTTCGACAGGAATGGTGAGCGAGCAAGTCGCCACAAGGCACGTTTAAAATACCTGATCAATAAAATTGGTCTCGATAAATTTTTAGAATTAATAGTAGAAGAAGAAAAAGCTTTATTGGTAAAAGAATTTAAAATTAAAACAGAACAAATATCTGCATCGCCAATATTACGTTCTTTTATTTTAAAAGAAAAACCTCAAGTAAATGAAGAAATTTATACTAAATGGTTAAAGACAAATACATTTAAACAAAAACAAGAAAATCTATTTGGTGTTTACGTAAAAATTCAATTAGGGAATATCTTAAGCAATAAGGCAAGAGAATTTGTTTCAGTAATAAAAAAATATGCAGATATTGAAGATATTCGCATCACTATTAACCAGGGGTTTTTATTACGCCATGTTTCACCTGAAGAATTGCCTTTTCTTTTCGCAGAACTTGAAAAAATAAATTTAGCAACACCGGGTTTTGATTCGGTTGGTGATATTACAGCTTGCCCCGGTACAGATACTTGTAATTTAGCGATCTCTAACAGCACTCATATTTCTGTTGCTTTAGAAGAAGTTATTTACAATGAATTTCCTGATCTTTTATACAATCACGATATAAAAATTAAGATCAGTGGTTGTATGAACTCATGCGGGCAACACGGTCTTGCACAAATTGGCTTCCACGGCAGTTCTTTTAAAGTTGGTACAACTGTTGTTCCTGCCCTTCAGGTATTGTTGGGAGGGGGCACTGTTGGAAACGGCAAAGGAAGAATTTCCGACAAAATAATTAAAGTAGCAAGCAAACGCGGTCCGGATGTTTTGCGTTCGTTATTTACTGATTTTGAAAAAAATGCAGTAGAAGGCGAATACTTTAATTCGTATTATGACAGAAAAGGTAAAGATCATTTTTACCAGCTTTTAAAACCCATTGCTGATAACTCTACTTTAAAAAATGAAGACCTTATCGATTGGGGGCAGGATGAAAAATTTGCCACAGCTATTGGTGTTGGTGAATGTGCCGGTGTTGTAATTGATTTGGTTGCCACTTTATTTTTTGAAGCAGAAGAAAAATTGTCTTTCGCAGCAGAAGCTTTTGAAAACAAAAGTTTTGGTGATAGTATTTATTATTCTTATGCAGCATTTATAAACGCCGCTAAAGCAGTATTACTTGATAGATTTGTTCACGTAAATACACAACGCGGTGTAATTGGCGATTTTGACAAACAATTTGAAACGGAGAAGCCTTTTAGCTATGCTACTACTTTTAAAGACATGGTTTTACAGATCAATCAACATGAACCAACTGAGTTTTTTGCTCAAAACTATTTTGCCCAAGCGGTTGAATTTGTGAATGAAGTTAAAACAGAAAGAAAAAAAGCAACAAAAGAAACTGAAACAATTAAATTAAATTAAAAATGAAAATTATAATGTGTTTGCATAAAGCGTGTTGTTGTTGCTGTTGTTATATGCGCAATTAATTTAACTGGGTTTGAAATTTCGGCTGCTCAGTTAAAAAATACGAAACCGAATTTTAAATTATAACCAGTTAAATAAAAAAATTATGTCACAAATTATAAATCCAAAATTAACCTTAATAGGTGCCGGTCCCGGCGATGTTGAATTAATAACGCTTAAAGGTCTAAAAGCTTTAAAAAATGCAGATGTTGTTCTATACGATGCTTTAGTAAATAAAGAGCTTTTAGATCATGCTCCCAAAGAAGCGTTAAAGATCTATGTTGGCAAACGCAATAACCAACACGCTTATTCACAAGAACAAATTAATTCTCTTATAATCGATCTTGCCTTTACACATGGCCACGTAGTACGCTTAAAAGGTGGCGATCCATTTGTTTTTGGCCGTGGCCAGGAAGAAATCGATTATGCATATGCTTTTAATATTGAAACAGAAGTTGTGCCTGGTATCTCTAGCTCTATTAGTGTTCCGGCATTAAGTGGCATCCCTGTTACGCACCGTGGTGTGAGTGAAAGTTTTTGGGTAATTACCGGCACTACCAAAGAAAATAAATTATCGAAAGATGTTTTAAACGCTGCCAAAACAAATGCAACCATTGTTATTTTAATGGGCCTTTCAAAGCTTAAAGAAATTACGGAAGTTTTTAAAAAAGAACATAAAGCTAAAACAGCTATTGCATTAATTCAAAATGGTTCGCTACCTGATCAAAAGATCGCGTTGGGAACGATTGATACAATTTTAAACGTGGCAGAGAAAGAGAATATAAAAGCGCCTGCCGTAATTGTAATTGGTGAAGTTGTAAAACAGCACAGAGCTTTTTCATTTGCGCGTGTTAACTCGAGGTATTTATTCAATTAAAAGCACACAAGAATTAATGAAAACAAAATATATAATTACATTCTTATTACTTTCGGTAGTTGCAGGTTTAACTGCTCAAAACAACCTCATTCAGTTATCTGGAATTATTCATGATAAAACAACTGGTGAAGCTTTACCCGGCGCCAGCATCCAGATCAAAGGCACAACAACCGGAACGCAAACAGATTCTGACGGTAAATTCATTTTAAAAACTGCACTTAAATTTCCTTTTACAATTGTTGTTTCGTTTGTTGGCTTTCAACAACAGGAATTTTTAATTGAAAACGCAGATCAAAAAACAGACTTTCAATTAAATCAACAGTTGTTAATGGTAAATGAAGTTGTTGTTTCTGCATCACGTACCGAAGAGAATATATTAAAATCTCCGGTGGCAATTGATAAATTGGATATCATATCTATCCGCGAAACGCCTGCACCAACATTTTTTGATGCTTTGGAAAATATAAAAGGTGTACAAATGACAACAGGTAGCTTAACCTTTAAAGTTCCAAATACTCGTGGTTTTAACTCACCTAATAATTTTCGCTTTACACAGTTAGTAGATGGTATCGATATTCAATCACCAACATTGGGCATGTCTCTAGGAAATACAATTGGTCCAAACGAATTAGATATTAAAAGTGTTGAAATAATTCCCGGATCTTCATCTGCCCTTTATGGTGTAAATTCAATCAATGGTTTATCTAACTCTTTTACAAAAGATCCATACAATTATAAAGGTGTTAGTATTTACCAGCGTACGGGAGCAAACCATATTGATAATATTGATCATGCCCTGAGTTTTATGTCAGAGTCTGCTTTTCGTTTTGCAAACACCGCAGGCAAAACTAACCGTTGGGGTTACAAAGTAAATGCAAGTTATTTCCATGGAGTAGATTGGGTTTCAAGCGATGCAACAGATCAAAATCCATACAATTTAACTTCATCTAATCCTAACTTTTCGCAATTTGGAAATGGAGAAACGAATCCTGCTTACGACGCTTACAATATTTATGGTAATGAAAGTAACAATAATGTTCCGGTCAGCATTGTTTACCAAGGCAAGAATCAAACATTTAATGTTCGTCGTACGGGTTTTAAAGAAAAAGATCTTGTTGACCCCAATGTAAAGAACATAAAATTGGATGGAGCACTACATTATAAGTTAACCAAAAATACAGAAGTAAGTTATAAATACCGTTATGGACAAATGGATGGGATCTTTCAACGTGGAAATAAGATCCAGTTAAAAAACGCTACACTTCAAAATCATTCGCTTGAAATAAAGAACCAGGAATTAGTTTTCAGGGCTTATACCTCTATTGAAAATACAGGAGACTCTTATAACTTAAAACCTTTAGCAGATAATCTTGATCTGACATTTAAAAATAATAAAGATTGGGGAAATGTCTATAAATCTGCTTTGCAAAACGCAGTTAATTCAGAAATTGATCTTGTCACTGCTAATCAACTGGCACGGGCTAAAGCAGATGAAGGAAGATATACGGTCGATAGCGGCGAGCTTAAAGATGCGAAAAATATAATCACTACTATCAATAACTGGGATCACGCTTCGCTTATTAAAGACGCACCTTTAACCGGCGGTTCAGCATTGATACAACAAAGCAAATTATATCACAGCGATATTTTGTATGATCTGAGTAAATACACAAAAACATTTGCCGATATTTTAATTGGTGCTGATGGAAGGTTAAATGAAGTAATACCGGATGGTAATAACTTTGTAGATTTTACAAGACCTGTTTCAGAAAGAAATCAGCCGGGTGGGAATAATGTTTACTATGGCAAAGCAGGTGGTTTTGTACAGCTAACCAAAAAAATATTTAACGCTAAACTAAAATTAGTTGGCTCATTGCGCTATGATAAGAATTTTGATTTTGAAGGAAAAATAAATCCACGAGCAGCAATTGTTTACACTTTAAAAAAGCAACACAATTTTAGAGTTTCTTACCAAAACGGTTACCGTTTTCCTGCTTTATTTGAAGCATTATCGTTTGTAAATAATGGTGGTGTAAGACGTGTGGGTGGCCTGCCAAAAGTAAATGAAGGTTTAGGGTTTTTAGAAAACTCATATACACAAATATCTATTAACGATTTTACAAGTTTGGTAAATACAAATGTTGCAAACGGAATTACAAAATCAAATGCCATCATTAAAAACAAATCTGCTTTGGTAGTTGCTAACTTGCCCCAATTAAAACCGGAACATATTCAGGCATTTGATGCAGGATATAAAGCGGTGCTATTTAATAATTCAGTGGTAATTGATTGGGATTTTTATTTTAATATCGAAGAAGGTTTCTTAGGGCAGGTTGAAGTATCTGTTCCAACAACTGGCTTAGTTGGTAGCGATAGTGCCGCTTTTGATGCTTATACCAAAGCAAGGCAAACGCGTTACCGTGTATTTACAAATGCCAGAAATACATATTACAGTTATGGTTCTGCTATTCGATTAGCTTATAACTTTTTCAAGACCTACTCTATTTCAGGAAATTTAAATTACAATGATCTTAAAACACAACAAGCCAATGATATTTTTATAACAGGTTTTAATACGCCTAAATGGTCTGCCAATATTCAATTTGGTAATCGTGATCTCTTTAAAAATTTTGGATTTAATTTGGTTTGGAAATGGCAGGAAAATTATAAATGGGAAAGTCCTTTGGCAACAGGTAATGTTCCTTCTTTCAATACTTTTGATGCACAACTCTCATATAAGCTCGTTAAAGCCAATACTTCATTAAAATTGGGTGGTACTAATATTTTAAATAAGCGTTACGTGCAATATGCTGCGGGGCCAACCATTGGTGCTTTATACTATTTAAGCCTTACATATGATTTTAAATTTAAAACCAAACAAGCAACAATCGAATAATAGTGAGCACTGAAACTAAAAATAATTTATTCCCTGTATTCCTTAAGCTGGAAAACTTTCGCGTACTTATTGTTGGCGGAGGAAAAGTTGGCTTGGAAAAGGTATCGGCTATTTTAAGTAATAGTCCGGCAACTCAAATTATTTTAGTAGCCTTAGAAGTAAGCGAAGAAATAAAACAATTTCAAAGAACGCACGCAAACTTAATCATTAAACAAAGAGCATTTAAAACTGAAGATCTTGAAAACACTGATCTTATTGTAGTGGCTGTGAATAATAAAGAAACAAGTTTTGCAATTAAACAGGAAGCTGTAAAAAGAAATATTTTGGCAAATGTAGCCGATACACCTGAGCAATGTGATTTTTATTTGGGCTCGATCGTGCAAAAAGGGAATGTAAAAATTGCAGTATCCACCAATGGCAAATCACCAACAATAGCAAAACGTATTCGCGAAACATTGGAAGATTCATTTCCGACCGAAATAAATGAATCTATTGATAACCTTACAAAAGTGCGCAAACATTTAAGTGGTAATTTTTCAGAGAAAGTAAAACAGTTAAACGTCATCACGTCTGTTCTATCCAATAACCCTAAAAAATTAAAAAATAAAATAAGTCGTAAGCGATTACTGATCTATGCTTTCTCAGTACCGGCGTTAATTATTTTTGGTTATTTATTGTGCTATTACATCTCTCCGGATGTTGTTGGCGGCTATTTTTATATGATCGCTCAGGAAATAAATTCTTCCATTCTTTATTATATCATAGCAGGATTTGTTGCTCAGTTAATTGATGGTGCGCTGGGCATGGCTTATGGTATCACTGCAACAACTTTTCTCTTATCCTTTGGCATTGCACCTGCGGCATCAAGCGCCAGCGTTCATGCTTCAGAAGTTTTTACGAGTGGGGTTTCAGGCTTAATGCATTTAAAGTTTGGAAACGTAAATAAAAAATTATTCAAAAATCTTTTAGTGCCCGGAGTTATTGGTGCAATTTTAGGTGCATATGTTTTAACTTCACTCGAAAATTATAATTATTTCATTAAGCCTTTAGTATCAATTTATACATTGATACTTGGAGGGATAATAATCTATAAAGCTTTAAAAAAAGACAGCATTCGCAAAAAAGTAAAGCAAATTTTTCCTTTAGCCTTATTTGGTGGCTTACTCGATTCTATTGGTGGTGGTGGCTGGGGGCCAATAGTTTCTTCAACATTAATTGCAGGTGGAAGAAACGCGCGTTACACAATTGGCTCAGTGAATCTTGCAGAGTTTTTTGTCGCTCTTGCCAGCTCATTAACTTTCATCACCATAATTGGATTAACACACTGGACCATCATTGCCGGTTTAATAATTGGCGGATGCATTGCCGCACCAATAGGTGCAGTGCTTGCAAATAAAATTCCCACAAAAACAATTATGTTGCTTGTGGGCTTAGTAGTAATAATAATTAGTTTAAAAAGAATTTTTTTCTAAAACATGATAACAACAGATATAGCAATTGTAGGGGCAGGACCCGTAGCATTATTCGCCATTTTTGAAGCAGGGCTTTTAAAAATGCGCTGCCATTTAATTGATTATTTACCTCAGGTTGGCGGACAGCTTTCAGAGATCTATCCAAAAAAACCTATCTATGATATTCCGGGATTTCCGAGTGTGTTAGCGCAGAAATTAGTTGACAATTTAGTAAAACAGGCTGAACCTTTTAATCCGGGTTACACTTTAGGTGAACGCATTGAAAGTTTAGAAAAACGCGGAGAAAAAGATTTTTTATTGATAACAAACTTGGGAACACAGATCAACGCTAAAGTAATTGTAATTGCCGGGGGTCTTGGATGTTTTGAGCCTCGAAAACCGGAAGTGGAAGGATTGGAAAAATTTGAAAATGGAAAAGGAATTAATTATATGATACTTGATCCGGAAAAATATCGTAACAAAAAAATGGTGATTGCCGGTGGCGGCGATAGTGCCTTGGATTGGACGATCTTCTTAAGTGAGGTATGCTCTGAATTAACCTTAGTACACAGAAGCGAATCGTTTCGTGGTGCACCTGATAGTGTAAATAAAGTTATTCAATTAGCGGAAGCAGGAAAAATAAAATTGCACTTAAATACTAATTTAAATTATGTAAGTGGAAATGGTAAATTAAATAGTGTTGCCATTACAAATAATAAAACCAATATACAGGAAGTTATCAGCACCGATCATTTAATTCCTTTATTTGGTTTAAGTCCAAAATTGGGTCCGATAGAAAATTGGGGTCTGAATATTGATAAAAATGCTATTGAAGTAAATACAGATGATTATTCTACAAATGTTGAAGGTGTATATGCGATAGGCGACATCAATACATATAAAAATAAATTGAAATTAATTTTATGCGGCTTTCACGAAGCAGCATTAATGGCACACAGCGCGTATAAATACATCAACCCGGGTGTGAAATATACTATGAAATATACAACGGTAAATGGTGTTAATGCCTTTTAAATATTATATTTAGAATAAATACTTAACTATGAAAATAAATATAAAAAGAATAGATGATGATTTCAATTTGGAAGCGATCAATGAAGAAGGCAATTCTTTATTAATGGATGGCGCGAAAGATATTGGTGGTCATGGAAAAGGTATGCGACCAATGCAATTGTTACTTTCTGCGCTAGGAGGTTGTAGTGCAATTGATGTGATCTTGATCTTAAAAAAACAAAAACAGGTAATTGAATCTTTTGAAATAGAAGTAGAGGGAGAACGTGAAAAAATTGCAGATTATTCATTGTTTCGTGATATAACATTGCACTTTAAAATAAAAGGAAATGTAGATAAAGATAAAGCAGAACGTGCAGTGCAATTATCTGCCGAAAAATATTGTTCTGTTTCTAAAACATTAGAACCAACTGCGAAAATAACTTATAAAGTGACTGTCAATTAAAAATAATTAATCATTCATCCTGAGTATAGTCGAAGGATCTGTAAACTAAAAAACAAAATGGAAAATAAACACTTCGAAACAAAAGCCATAAGGGCTCAAATGGAACGCAGTCAGAATAATGAGCACTCTGCCCCCATTTATTTAACATCCAGTTTTATTTTTGATA
This sequence comes from Bacteroidia bacterium, assembly GCA_044229885.1. Taxonomy (GTDB): domain Bacteria; phylum Bacteroidota; class Bacteroidia; order B-17B0; family Aurantibacillaceae; genus Aurantibacillus. Next base: position 533,975 of record JBGASD010000002.1, read on the forward strand.
CAGCAGAAGAAATGCGTGCAGCTTTCAATGATGAATCAGAAGATTTTATTTATTCACGTTATACTAATCCAAATGTTAACGAATTTGTAAATAAAGTTGCTCTTCTCGAACAAGCCGAAGCCGGTGTTGCGTTTGCATCAGGAATGGCAGCTATTTATACAACTTTTATGGCATTATTAAAATCTGGCGATCATATCGTTTCCTGCTCATCTGTATTTGGTGCAACGCATGCTATTTTTACAAAGTATTTTCCAAAATTAAATATTACACATTCTTATTTCCATACAAATAATGTTTCGGAAATTGAAAGATTAATCAAACCGGAAACACGTTTTATTTATTTAGAAACACCAACAAATCCAGCTATTGAATTAATTGATCTTGAAGTCGTGAATAAGATCGCTAAAAAAAATAAACTGCTTTTTATAGTAGACAATTGCTTTGCAACACCATATTTACAACAACCAATTAACTATGGAGCAGATCTTGTTTTACATTCTGCCACAAAATACATGGACGGGCAAGGTCGTACTTTAGGGGGTATCACTGTTGGAAAAAAAGATTTGATAAATGATATTTATTTATTTGGTAGGTTAACCGGCCCTTCATTAAGTCCTTTTAACGCCTGGAACTTAAGCAAAAGTTTAGAGACCTTAGCCTTAAGAATGGATCGCCATTGCGAAAATGCTTTGCATATTGCAAAAGCTTTGGAAACTAATTCAAAACTGGAAAATGTATCCTACCCGTTTTTAGAATCCCATCCAAATTACGCCATTGCAAAAAAACAAATGAAAGCTGGTGGCGGTATTATTACGATTACCGTAAAAGGTGGTTATGAATCGGCTAAACAATTTTTGGATAAACTGCAAATGATAAAAATATCTCCCAACCTGGGCGATGTAAGATCTATTGCCACACATCCGACTTCATCTACACATTGTAAATTATCTGAAGAAGAAAGGCAAACGGTTGGTATAACTCCAGGATTGATACGAATATCAATAGGATTAGAAAACAAAGAAGATATTTTAAATGATATTTTACAAGCATTAAATTAATTACTAAATAAATTGTCATGTCGAGCGAAGTTGAGATACATATAAAAAATATAGAGAAACTGATAAATGGTCAGTCGCCGGAAAACGCTTTGGCGATGTTAGCCAACTATTTTCCAGGACAAATAACTTTCTCAACAAGCCTTGGTTATGAAGATCAGGTGATCACTCATTTTATTTTTTCTAATAATTTGCCTATAGAAGTTTTTACTTTAGATACAGGTCGTTTATTTTCAGAAACATATTCTGTTTTTGAAAGCACATTACAACGTTATAAAAAACCAATTAAAACCTATTACCCCCAAACATCTGCTATAGAAAAACTGGTTTCTGAAAAAGGGCCAAATAGTTTTTATCTATCGCTTAACGATAGAAAAGAATGCTGTACCATACGAAAAGTAGAACCATTAAAGCGTGCTTTAAAAGGAAATAAGATCTGGGTAACCGGTATCCGTGCAGAACAATCGGGCAATAGAAAAGATATGCCTGCAATAGAATGGGATGAAACAAATGAGATCATAAAATTTCATCCTATCATTAACTGGACTTTGGAAGAGGTAAAAAACCATATTGCCAAGCATAATATTCCATACAATGTTTTACATGATAGAGGTTTTGTAAGCATTGGTTGTGCGCCTTGTACACGAGCCATTAAATCAGGAGAAGATTTCAGAGCAGGGCGTTGGTGGTGGGAGCAAAACGATAAAAAAGAATGTGGCTTGCATAGCCATTAAGAATAAATGATAAAAGACAAATGATTTGAGATAAAACAATGAGCAAAAAAAATGATTATTTAGATGAATTAGAAGCAGAAGCAATTTATATTTTGCGTGAAGTGGCCGGCCAGTTTGAACGCCCTGCCTTATTATTTAGTGGTGGTAAAGATAGTATCTGTCTTGTGCATTTAGCATTAAAAGCTTTTCGTCCCGGTAAATTCCCATTTCCTTTAGTGCATGTTGATACAGGGCATAATTTTCCGGAAGCTTTAAAATTCAGAGATGAACTGGCAGAGAAACTTGGTGAAAAATTAATTGTACGTAAAGTAGAAGATACCATTAAGGCAAAAAAATTACAGGATGCTAAAGGAAAATTTCCAAGCCGAAATGGTTTGCAAACTTATACACTTTTAGATGTAATTGAAGAATTTGAATTTGATGCCTGCATTGGTGGTGCCCGTCGCGATGAAGAAAAAGCACGCGCGAAAGAAAGAATATTTTCGGTACGGGATGAATTCGGACAATGGGACCCTAAAATGCAAAGGCCTGAATTATGGAATATTTATAATGGTAAAATAAACAAAGGAGAAAATGTGCGTGTGTTTCCAATAAGTAACTGGACAGAATTAGATGTTTGGAATTACATTCAACGTGAGCAAATAGAATTACCTTCTATTTATTTTACACACGAAAGAGAATGTGTTGTGACTGAACAGGGGCAATTAATGTGCACGAACGAATTTATTTTTACCGAAGAAACAGATACAATTGTTACAAAAAAAGTGCGTTACAGAACTGTTGGTGATATGACCTGTACTGCCGCAGTTGAAAGTGAAGCGTATAAAATAGAAGATATTATTAACGAAATAAAAGAAGCAAAGATCAGCGAACGTGGCGCAACCCGAATGGACGACAGAGTAAGCGAAGCGGCTATGGAAGACAGAAAAAAAAGTGGTTACTTCTAAATTATGAGTTATAATTGATGAATTATTAATAAGAATCCTTAGATGAAAGAAAAAAATATTTTTATAACCAAATCGTTTTCATTTGCCATAAAAATTGTAAATGCAAATAAAATACTTGTTGAAAGTAAAAGAGAATATGTTTTAAGCAAGCAATTATTAAGAAGTGGTACCGCCGTTGGCGCATTAATTAGAGAGGCTCAGAATGTTGAAAGCAAAGCGGACTTTATTCATAAATTAGGTATTGCCCAAAAAGAATGCGATGAAACTTTATATTGGCTGGAACTCCTCAAAGAAACGGATTATATTACTGAAAACCAGTTTCTAGATCTACAATCACATGCAACAGAATTATTAAAAATGATTCGAAGTTCTATTTTAACTATAAAACAAAAGCAAACAAATAAATAGTGTTTTTTAGCATAAACACAATTCATAAATCATAATTTATAAATCATATTTAAATAATGGAATTATTAAGATTTTTTACAGCAGGAAATGTAGATGATGGAAAAAGTACGCTTATCGGACGTTTATTATACGATAGCGATTCTATCTCAACAGATATTATTGAAACATTAACACGTCAAAGTAAAACAACAGGTGCAAATTCAGAAATTGATCTGGCTTTGTTAACAGATGGTTTGCGTGCGGAGCGTGAACAAGGTATTACAATAGATGTTGCTTATAAATATTTTACAACAGACAAACGTAAATTTATTATTGCCGATACACCTGGTCATATCCAATACACACGTAACATGTTTACGGGCGCATCTAATGCAGATCTGGCAATTATATTAGTAGATGCACGCAATGGCATTACCGATCAAACAAAACGCCACTCGGTTCTCTCAAATATTATTGGAATGCCACATGTTTTAGTTTGTATAAACAAAATGGATCTGGTAAATTATTCTGAAGAAAGATACAAAGAAATAGAAAATGATTATTTGCTTTTCGCAAAGCAACTCAAATTAAAAAATATTTCATTTCTTCCTGCCAGCGCATTGGCCGGTGATAATGTAGTGAAGCGATCCGAAAATATGAACTGGTATAAAGGTCCTTCACTTTTAGAATTTTTGGAAACCATTGAGATCTCCAAAAATAAAAATTCATTATCCCGTTTCCAGGTTCAATATGTTATTCGGCCACAAACAAACGAACTACATGATTATAGGGGTTTTGCAGGAAAAGTAATAAGTGGTACTTATAAAAAAGGGCAACGTGTGGTTATTTTACCTTCCGGAATAGAAACTGAAATTGAAAAAATAGAACTGCATCAAAAAGAAGTAGAACTTGCCCAAACAAATCAACCAGTTATTATCCATTTAAAAGATGATGTGGATATCAGTCGAGGAAATTCTATTGTTCCGATTGAACAATTACCAGGGACCGAAAAAGAAATTATGGCAATTATTTGCTGGATGGATAATTCAGCATTTATTCCTGGGCAAAAGATATTGTTTCAGCAAAACAGCTTTCGAACAAAAGCGGTCGTAAAAGAAGTGATCAGTAAAATTGATATTCATTCTTTTATGGAACTACAAAGCGACGGTTCAATGAAATTAAACGAAATATGCAAAGTTTTGATTAAAACTGCTGAGCCCGTAAATTGTGACAGTTATATTGATAACAGGGGCACCGGAGCTTTTATTCTGGTAAATGAGAATACAAATAATACAATAGCCGCCGGGACAATAAATTAAAATATTTGGTGGATCAAAAAATAATGCATTAATTTGCCCCAGTGAAAAACAACACACAAATACATCATCATCATAACTTACATCTGGTAGGCTATGAATGTATTGTATTTTAGGAAAGGATATATCTAAAATTATATATGTAAGGCTTACCAATTCGGTAAGCCTTTTTTTATGTCAAAAAATTAAAATCAATGGAAACAAAATTAAAAATAGCAATACAAAAATCAGGTCGTTTAAGTGAAAGCTCTCTTAAATTATTAAAGGAATGTGGAATAGAATTTGATAATGGTCTCAATAAATTAAAAGCGGAAGCATTTAATTTTCCGTTGGAAGTTTTCTTTTTAAGAGACGACGATATTCCTCAATATGTTGAAGATGGAGTCGCTGATATAGGAATAGTAGGTGAAAACATTGTTTTAGAGAAAAATAAGAAAATAAAGTTGGTAGATAAACTTGGTTTCGGAAAGTGCCGTTTATCTATTGCTCTTCCAAAAGAAAATAAATATAGTTCTTTAACTGAGTTTAATGGAAAGCGTTTTGCTACCTCCTACCCTAATATCTTATCTTCATATTTAAAGAAAAACAAAATTAATGCAGAGATCCAGGAAATTAGCGGCTCCGTTGAAATTGCTCCTGGTATTGGTTTAGCTGACGCAATTTGCGATCTTGTTAGTTCCGGAAGTACTTTATTTACCAATGGCTTAAAAGAAACTGAAGTCATCTTAAAATCAGAAGCGATATTAGTGGCAAATAAAAATTTAAAGAAAGAGCAGATTCATATTTTAGATAAATTATTGTTTCGTATAAACGCTGTTCGAAAGGCAAAAAATAATAAATACATTTTATTGAATGCTCCTAATAATAAGTTAAAAAAAATATGCAAAATTTTACCTGGAATGAAAAGTCCAACCATTTTGCCCTTGGCAGAAAAAAACTGGAGTTCTGTTCATTCGGTAGTTGAAGAAAACCAATTTTGGGAGATCATTGAAAAATTAAAAATAAACGGAGCACAAGGGATCTTAGTAATACCAATAGAAAAAATGATCATATAATGGAAACTATTAACTATCCTTTAAGAAATAACTGGCCGAAACTATTACAACGTCCAACGCTAGACACAATTTCACTTGAACAAACAGTGAATGAAATATTATTAGACGTCCAAAAAAATGGTGATGAGGCTTTAAAAAAATTCACTCTTAAATTTGATCGTGCTCAAATAAATGAACTATTAGTTTCTGAAAAAGAAATAATTGAAGCAGAGGATCTGTGTAGCCAGGAATTAAAAGAAGCTATTCAATTAGCAAAAAATAATATTGAAAAATTTCACAGTTCACAAAAAGAAGAAACAAAAATAATTGAAACTGCGCCCGGGGTAAAATGCTGGAGAAGATCTGTTGGAATTGAAAAAGTAGGCTTATATATCCCGGGAGGCTCCGCCCCTTTATTCTCAACTATTTTAATGCTTGGCGTTCCTGCAAAATTAGCAGGTTGCAAAGAAATAATATTATGCAGCCCACCCGATAAAGCTGGAAAATTAAATCCTGCAATCTTATATGCTACAAAATTAGTAGGCATCACAAAAGTTTATAAGGTCGGTGGCATTCAGGCAATAGCTGCCATGGCTTATGGTACAGAAAGTGTTCCAAAAGTCTACAAAATATTTGGTCCGGGTAATCAATATGTTACTTGCGCCAAGCAATTAGTAAATAAAAACGGAACCGCTATTGACATGCCCGCTGGCCCATCAGAATTAGCCGTAATCGCAGATGACACTTGTGTTCCGGCATTTGTTGCGGCTGACCTATTATCCCAAGCTGAACACGGAGAAGATTCTCAGGTGATCCTGATCTCTACGAACGAAAAAATAATATCAGAAATAAAATTAGAAATATCTAAACAATTAGAATTTTTACCGAGAAAAAAAACCGCTGCAAAGGCATTAGAAAACAGCAAAGCCATTTTAATTAAAACTATTAGCGAAGCAATTGATCTAATAAATGAGTATGCGCCAGAACATTTAATTATTGCGTGCACTAAGGAAGAAGAACTTTCAGAAAAAATAATTAATGCTGGCTCCATTTTTTTAGGAAATCATTCTTGCGAGAGCGCAGGTGATTATGCTTCGGGCACAAACCATGCTTTACCAACAAATGGCTATGCAAAAGCTTATAGTGGTGTCTCGTTGGATAGTTTTGTTAAGAAAATAACCATCCAAAAAATAACTCAACAAGGCATAAATAATATTGGTTCGGCAATAGAATTAATGGCAGAAACAGAAGGTTTAGAAGCTCATAAAAATGCCGTAACTATAAGATTAAATAAATAAATTTAAAAAAACACATTAAAATTCATAACATGGAATTCGAATTAGATAAATTATTAAGAGAAAATATAAAAAAACTAGTACCCTACTCGTCAGCTCGAGATGAATATAAAGGAAAAGAAGGAATATTTTTAGATGCTAATGAAAATACAACTGGGGCTCCGGTAGAATTTGGAAAAGATTTAGGACTAAACCTAAATCGTTACCCTGATCCTTTACAATTAGATCTAAAAGAAAAACTTGGAAAAATTAAAGGATTACCAATTGAAAATATTTTTTTGGGCAACGGTAGCGATGAAGTGATCGATATTCTTTTCCGTGCTTTCTGTAATCCTGCAAAGGATAATGCAATTGTTTGTCCGCCTACATATGGAATGTACGAAATATCAGCAAAAATAAATGATGTATCAGTTATAAAAGTTCCATTAATAAAAGAAACATTTCAATTAGATACGGAAAACATTATCAAATCAATTACCGAAAACACCAAACTGATCTTTTTTTGTTGCCCGAATAATCCAACAGGTAATGGTGTAAAATGGGATTCAATCAAATTAATTTTAGATTCATTTAAAGGCATCGTGGTAATTGATGAAGCTTACATAAATTTTGCAAGCTATAGAAGTTTAATTCCTGAATTATTAAATTATCCGAATTTAGTGATTCTTCAAACTCTATCGAAGGCATGGGGACTGGCAGGTTTACGCGTTGGCGCAGCGTTTGCAGCACGACAAATTATAGATGTATTCAATAAAATAAAACCACCTTACAATATTAATGTCGTTTCCCAGAAATTAGCCAGTGAGGGACTCGATAATTTAGAACAAATAAATAGTTGGATCAAAGAAGTAGTTACCGAAAGAAATAAACTAGCCGCAGACCTCGTAAAACTTCCGTTCATTTTAAAAGTTTACCCCAGCGAAGCTAATTTTATTTTAGTAAAAACAAACGATCCGGCAGGTATCTATCAATATCTTGCAGAAAATAAAATCATTATCCGTAATAGAAGCAGCATTAATTTGTGTGAAGGTTGCTTAAGAATAACAATTGGCACTAAAGAAGAAAACAAACAATTATTGATTACACTCTTAAATTACAATAAATGAAAAAAATATTATTTATAGATCGCGATGGTACATTGATATTTGAACCAACAGATTTTCAAATTGATAGTTTTGAAAAACTTAAGTTTTTACCCGGGGTGTTTACTTGGCTTGGTAAAATAGCATGTGAATTAGATTACGAATTTGTAATGGTAACAAACCAAGATGGACTAGGTACAGATTCATTTCCGGAAAATACGTTTTGGCCGATTCAAAATTTTATAATTGAAACGTTAGAAGCAGAAGGGATTGTTTTTTCGGAAACATGCATTGACAGATCGTTTGAAAAAGATAATTCTCCAAATAGAAAACCAAACACCGGAATGCTAACTAAATACTTAAACGGGCAATATGATTTGGCAAATTCTTTTGTTATAGGAGATAGAACAACAGATGTTAAACTTGCTACTAACTTAGGAGCAAAAGCCATCTTCATAAAAAATTATGATAAAGTTGATGGATATGAAGATCAGATAAGTTTGCAATGCAGCAACTGGAAAGAAATCTACGACTTTTTAAAATTGCCAGATAGAAAAATTTCTCAACTAAGAAAAACAAAAGAAACAGATATCTCCATTAAAATAAATTTAGATGGAAGCGGAAAATCTCAAATATCTACAGGTATTGCTTTTTTTGATCATATGTTAGAACAAATTTCTAAACACGGAAACATAGATTTAAATATTACAGCAAACGGTGACCTTCACATTGACGAACATCACACAATCGAAGATGTTGGTATAGCTTTAGGAGAATCTTTTTTACTTGCTCTAGGAAATAAAAAAGGGATTGAGCGTTATGGTTTTTGTTTACCCATGGATGACTGTTTGGCACAAGTAGCATTAGATTTTGGGGGTCGCAATTGGATAGTTTGGGAAGCAGAATTTAAGCGGGAAAAAATAGGTGAAATGCCAACAGAAATGTTTTTCCACTTTTTTAAGTCGTTTAGCGATGCTGCAAAATGCAATTTAAATATTAAAGCAGAAGGCCAAAATGAGCATCACAAAATTGAAGCAATATATAAAGCGTTTGCAAAAACAGTTAAAATGGCTATAAAAAGAGATATAAATAATATGAGTTTACCCTCAACAAAAGGTCTACTATAAATGAAGATCGTAATACTAAAATATAATGCCGGCAATATACGCTCTGTATCCTTTGCTTTAGAGCGAATTGGAATAGAACCCATAATTACTGATGATCCTGATCAAATTATTTCAGCTGACAAAGTAATTTTTCCGGGAGTTGGTGAAGCAAGTAGTGCCATGAATTATTTATGTGAAAAAAAATTGCATGAAGTGATTAGACAGTTAAAACAACCTGTATTAGGTATCTGTTTAGGAATGCAACTTATGTGCAGTTCATCTGAGGAAGGTAATACAACATGTTTAGGAATATTTGATCAGAAAATAAAATTATTTAATAAACCTCAACTTAAAGCTCCTCAAATCGGTTGGAATACAATCTTTGATCTAAAAACAAATTTATTTAACAGGATCAAAGAACAAGAATATCAATATTTCGTGCATAGTTATTATGCCGAATTGGGTGAAAACACAATTGCAAAAACAAATTGCGAATTAGATTACAGTTCTGCTTTACACAAAAATAATTTTTATGGAGTACAATTTCATCCCGAAAGATCGGGCGTTGCCGGACAAAAAATATTAGAAAATTTTATAAAACTATAATTATGGAAATAATTACTGCAATAGATATTATTGATGGCAAATGTGTTCGTTTAACACAAGGAGATTACGCACAGAAAAAGATCTACAACGAAGATCCGTTAGATGTTGCTTTGGAATTTGAAGATATTGGAATTAAACGTTTACATCTGGTTGATTTGGATGGCGCAAAAGAAGGAAAAGTAATCAACTTTAAAGTGCTTGAGAAAATCGCCAACAAAACTAAATTAAAAATTGATTTTGGTGGGGGCATTAAAACTAATGAAGATGTCCATTCCATTTTTGAGGCCGGTGCCAGCATAGCAACAATTGGCAGTTTAGCAGTAAAAAACAAATTGCTTTTTTTTAGTTGGTTAAAAAAATATGGGACTGAAAAAATCCTATTGGGTGCAGATGTGAAAAACGAAAAAATTGCCATTAATGGTTGGCTGGAAACTACCGAACTTTCAATATTCGATTTTATCAAAGAAAATAAGGAACAGGGCATAAAAAACATTTTCTGTACGGATATTTCAAAAGATGGTTTATTGGAAGGTCCTTCAACTGATCTATATAAAAAAATAATGATTGAATTCCCTAAAATAAATTTAATTGCAAGTGGCGGAGTTGCTAATTTAAAAGATCTGGATGACTTAAAAAAAATTGGATGTTCAGGTGCTATTGTAGGAAAAGCCATTTATGAAAAACGCATTTCACTTACCGAATTACAAAAACTTATTTAAATGTTAACCAAAAGAATTATACCATGCTTAGACATTAGAGATGGTAAAACCGTTAAGGGAATCAATTTTGACAACATCCGAGATGCAGGAGATCCGGTGGAACTTGCAATAAGGTATGCTAAAGAGGGAGCAGACGAGTTAGTGTTCTTAGATATCAGTGCAACGAACGAAAAAAGAAAAACTTTAGCTGAGCTAGTTACCAAAATTGCGAAACAAATTAACATTCCTTTTACGGTTGGTGGTGGTATTAACTCCATTAAAGATGTAGAACTTCTTCTAAATTCCGGAGCAGATAAAATATCCATAAATTCTGCCGCCATAAATGATCCATTACTCATAAATAAATTAGCAAAACAGTTTGGCAGCCAATGTATTGTTTTAGCCATGGATATAAAATTTGAATTTAATAATTGGTTTGTTTATTTAAACGGGGGCAGAATTAAAACAGATCTTAAAGCTTTAGATTGGGCAAAACAATGTACCAGTTTAGGTGCGGGAGAAATACTGTTAACTTCCATGAACAATGATGGAACAAAACAAGGCTTTGCCAACTCTATTACAAAACAAATTTCAGACGCTGTGAATATACCCGTTATATCGAGTGGTGGCGCCGGTGCCATGCAACATTTTAAAGATGCATTCATTATCGGAAAAGCAGATGCTGCTTTAGCGGCAAGTGTTTTTCATTTTAAAGAAATAGAAATAAACCGTTTAAAAAAATATTTACAAGAAAATAAAATTGAAGTAAGACTATGAGACCCGATTTTAATAAATCTCCCGAAAAATTAATTCCTGCAATTATACAAGATAACTTCACATCTAAAGTACTTATGCTTGGCTATATGAATGAAGAAGCGCTCGAAAAAACAAAACAAGAACAACGTGTTACATTCTTTTCAAGATCAAAAAAAAGATTGTGGACCAAAGGTGAAGAAAGTACTAATTATTTAAATGTAAATTCTATCTTATTGGATTGCGATGTCGACACGTTATTGATTAAAGTAACACCACAAGGTGCTGTTTGTCATACCGGAGAAGATACCTGCTTTAAAGAAAAAAATAAGTCTGATAATTTTTTAAACGTGCTTGAAAAGATTATAGAGAATAGAAAAAAAGATACTGATAAAAGTTCTTATGTTTCAGAATTATTTAAAAAAGGAATAAATAAAATAGCGCAAAAGATAGGTGAAGAAAGCGTTGAATTAATTATTGAAGCAAAGGATAATAACAAAGAGCTTTTTTTAAATGAAGCGGCCGATCTGCTTTTTCATTATTTGATATTACTTAAAGCAAAAGATACTTGTTTGAACGAGGTAATTGAAATATTGGAACGCAGGAATAAAAAATAACTTATTTTACACCAGCTTTAGGCTTTGGTTTTGGCTGTGGCTTTTTGTTATCCACTTTTTCAGTGGGTGGTACATAACCTGGCTTTGCTTTCAAAATAAAGTTCCTGTTTTTTTCTATATCAATTTTTCCAAAATCAGAAATAGTTATTTCTTCTTTATAATCTACATAGCCTGCAGATACTACAGTTAACTTATAAAATCCTGCAGGCAGACTCATTACAAACCTTCCTGTTTTAGAATGTGGTGTAAAGTTATATTCTACCTTATTTTGCGCATTAGTAACGATCATTGATATAACATAGTTTTTAGGCTTGTAAGTTGTATCTCCTAAATAAACTTGTCCTGTAAAGATCTTACTTATCTGGTCATTCTCATTAAATTTAATACGGTAAAGATCCAGGTCGCCAAAACCTCCTGGTCTAAAAGCACTAATGTATGCTACACGATCATCAGGTGTAACACAAATATTTCTATCATCATCTGTTGAGTTAATAGGATAACCTAAATTTTGAGGCTCAGAAAAAGTATTCTCTTCTACGTTCCATTCTGTTTTAAAAAGATCGTAACCTCCCATACTATTATGTCCTTCGCTTGCAAAATAAAGTATGGCACAATCGTTAGATAAATAAGGAAAATCTTCATTATAAGGTGTATTGATACTTGGTGGTAATTTTTGTGCAGGGCCCCATTTACCATTGGGTAATTTTTTACAAACGTAAAGATCACTGTTGGCGTTAATATTATCTCTTCTGGCAAATACCATAATATTACCACCTTCATTCAGGCAACCACTGGTTTCAACTTTTGTGTTGATAATTGGATCGCATAATTTTGGTTTTGGAAAATCTGTTGTCTGATCTTTTCTTGCCGAAACATACAGATCGCCGAATTTATCAATATGATCCAAATATAAATATAACTCCAAACCATCCGGACGCATACCAACTACCTGCTCATCCAACCCGCCGTTAATATTTTTACCTGCATTTACTGCTTTGGTCCAGTTAGAGTTTTCTATTTTACTGTAATAAACATCACTGCTGTGATAGCCGTCCATCTCTACTTTTTTTCCACCGACGTTTTCTTTTCTTCTTGAAGTAAATGCTAAAACCGTTTCATCTGCACTAACAAACGGATAATAATCGGGTTCATCGCTATTGATCTCTTTTCCTAAATTTTGAAATGTAACATTCGTTGGCCCACTAATAAACTTAGCAGCATTCTCACAATTTTCTAAGTAACGTTTAACTTTATCTGCCTCTTTTGGTTTTGCATTTTTAAATTTTTCGAAAGCAGCAACCGCATCTTCTATTCTGTTATTAAGCATATAAGCCCTGCCTAGATTGATCCAAACTTCCTCATCAGCATCTTTATCGTTAGAGTAATCTTCAAAATATTTAATTGATTCTTCACGGTTGATCTTTGTGTTAAGGTAACAGATACCCAAATTGTATTTTATTTTTTTGTTGTCCTTATCTTTTTTTAATTCGGCCTTGTAAATAGGAATGGCCATAAGATAATTCTTGTGCTTAAAATGCTCATGCGCATCATCAATGTCTTTTTTCTTGCTGGTAGTTTGCGCAAAAAGACCGGTGCTTAAACACAGGGTAATTAGTATGCCGGAAAACTTTAGTTTCATTTTGGGAGGACTAATATAATAAAATATTAGTAAAACCTCATTTTTTTTGCGACAATTTAAATAGCTCGTCTTTTTCCTTTTTTGTAAGACTGTCATAGCCGCTTTTTGAAATTTTATCCAGTATCTCATTCATAACCTGCTCAGAATTATCGTATTTGGTCGAAGAATAACCCGACCTTGTATTATTACTCACCACTTTTAACTTTTTCTTGCGCGCCGAGAAAAGATCAAGGTTAAAAAGATCTATGCCTTTTTTTAAGTAATAGCCATACAAAACGCCAAATAAAGCGCCGCCAACATGAGAGATCTTACCACCAGTATTAATGGAAAGGTCAATAACAGTGCTTAAACCAAATGTTAAAAGATAAAAGTATTTATAAGGCATTTCGATCATGCCAAAAAGATAAACCCTGTAATTAGGCGAATAAATAGCCATAACAGCGCCTACGCCAAGTACTGCGGCCGAGGCCCCCAATAATATAGAATGGCCAAACGAAGCAGGAAATAAAAGACCTAAAATTAAAATAATTGCGCCGCCACAAATACCGCTCATTACATAAACGTAAAGCATTTTCTTTTGACCAAGAATGGTAAAAAATATTTGCGCTGTAAAATAAAACAAGAACATATTCCAAAATATATGCCCAATGTTTTCATGTGTGAACATATATGTAAAAATGGTCCAGAATTTAGTCAGAAACTCGTTACCGCCAATTGGCATAGCAAGGTATTTTGTTAAGCCCGGAGGCGCAATACTTCGTGCAATATTAAGTGTCAAAAAAATAGCAACATTTACAATAATGATCTGCGTAAGAACCCCTTGTTGCTGAAAGTTATATTTTATTTTTTGAAAAAAGTTCATATCAATAAAAATGCTGTTTGTCTTTGCGCCATATTAAAACAATAATAATACCAACAAATAAACCACCCAGGTGTGCAAAATGAGCTACATTATCTCCGGGATTACTTCTTAGGCCCGAAAACAACTCAATTGCCCCATAAGCAATCACTAACCATTTAGCTTTTACGGGAAAAAGAAAATAAAGATACAGCATACGGTTAGGAAAGAGCATACCAAAAGCTCCTAGTAAACCCATTAAGGAGCCAGAGGCGCCAACAATTACATTTGCATTTAAATAGCTATATTTCATTTCTATTAAATCAGATGATAAAGGTTGTGCATTTATTAACTCCAATGTATTAGTTATTCTAAAATGCATTACTATATATTGAGCAACCGCAGCGCCAAGACCGGTTAAAATATAAAAGATCAGGTAACGTTTTGGGCCCCATACCTGCTCTAATACCTGCCCAAAAAAGAAAACGCCCAGCATATTAAAAAGAATATGTGTAAATGCAATATTACCAAACTGGTCATGCGTTTGATGCATAAAAATGTATGTAATAAATTGATGTGGCTTAAAATTTGGAGCCAGGTGATAATGTAAACCCAAATAATCTGCAAGGTCAATATGTTTTACCTGTATTAAAAGCACTGTTAACACATACATTATTATATTAATAATAATGATGTTTTTGGTTACCACAGGTAAACCACTAAATGCATTGGGTCTGTATTGATTATTAAAGTTCATTTATTTTTTAAAGAATTTTTCTATGTCTGTATGATCTACTTCCATCATAATAGATTTACCGGATGCCGTATACAAAGGATTTTCGCAACTCATTAAATGCTGCAAAATAAGGCTCATTTCCTGGTCTTCAAGAGGCTTGCCATATTTTATACAAGTATTGTAAGCAATGGCCCTGCAAAGATTATCGTGCTTTTCTATTTTTGTATCGATCGTATTTAATTTAAAGGTTTCCAGTATGCCTTCCAGTGTTTCGGCAATTTTAAAATCCTTCAGATCAACCGGTGTACCATTAACAACAATACTGTTCTTTCCAAAAACCTCAAAGTCAAAACCCAATATTTTAAACTCCTCATTAAGGTCTTTCATCAAGGTAAAATCGTTGGCACTTAACTCTATTTGTTCAGGAAAAAGCAACTGCTGCGAAGCAATTTTTGTTTCCTGTTTTGTTTTTAAATAATGTTCGTAAACAATACGTTCATGCGCTCTTTGCTGATCAACTATTAAAACATTTTTATTGAATGTAGTAACAATATATTTTTGGTTTAGTTGAAAGAAAATAAAATTGATGGCTTCACTTTTCAATTCTTCCAAAGCATTTTGTTGCGAAACATCAGAAGTAGTGATCGTGTTTTCCTGTGTATTTTTAAAGCCTTCAAACATGGTTTCCCAATGTTGTTTATTTGCTTTTTGAAGTTGATTTTCCGCCGAAACAGAACCTGTTGAATTTGTGAATGGATTGTAATTTTGATTATAGCTAACTTTGGGTTGCGTTATAATTCTATTCTCTGATTGCGCATCTAAACTCACACTCATTTCAGAATCAAAATCAAGTGATGGACCAACATTTGCCTTGCCCAATGCACGTTTAATGGCACTTACCAAAAGCATATACACTGCTTTATCATCAGTAAATTTTACTTCTGTTTTTGTTGGATGAATATTGATATCAATATTTTTTGGATCCATCTCAAGGAACAAAAAATAACGTGGATGAGATTGATAGGTAATTAATTCTTTATACGCTTCGTAAATAGCGTGGTTTAAAAAAGGGTTTTTTACAAAACGGTTATTCACAAAAAAATACTGTTCTTTTCTTGTTTTAATGGCATTTTCGGGTAAACTAACATAACCGCGGATCTTTACAAACGTAGTATCCTCGCTTATTGCCACCAATTCTTTTTGAATATAGCTGCCTATTAATGATTTAATACGTTGCATTAAATTTCCGGCAGGAAGATTTAAAATTTCGTTTCCATTACTTTGAAAAATAAAATGGATATCCGTATGAGGAATTGCTACTCTCTCAATTTCGTCAATAATATGTTTTTGCTCTACCTGATCGTTCTTTAAAAAATTTCTTCGGGCAGGAATATTAAAAAATAAATTTTTTACAATAAATGTTGTTCCGGTTGGAGCCTGACATTCTGTTTGAGCAATAAATTTTCCGCCTTCAATTTCAATATGCTGACCAACAATATCGCTTGCTTGTTTTGTTTTTAATTCAACCTGGGCAATGGCAGCAATACTTGCCAAAGCCTCGCCCCTAAAGCCTTTGGTAGTTAATGCAAAAAGATCGTCTGCCGTATTTATTTTGGAAGTAGCGTGTCTTTCAAAACACATCCTTGCATCAAAAGGATTCATGCCTTTGCCATTATCGATCACCTGGATCAATGATTTACCAGCATCTTTAATGATCAGTTTTATTTGTGTTGCACCGGCATCTATCGCATTCTCTAACAACTCCTTTACAACGCTTGCCGGTCTTTGCACTACTTCACCCGCGGCAATTTGGTTTGCTACATGATCAGGTAATAGTGCTATTGTGTTTTTTGACATATATGTTCTCTCAAAAGTAACGATTCTGCAATTTTAAAAGTTCTATTTTTTTTAAAATATTTTTGCTAAAACATGCTAAAATAGCAGCAATTAACTTCCACTCAAAAAATAATTAACAATTAGCTGTTATTAGACTTTTTTTAACGTATTGATATTCAAATAAATAAGAATCTCCTTCTATTAGCAAACTAATTATCAAAAAAATGTTCAAAAATATTTAATAAGTTAGCTAATTAATTCCATATAATATGAGGCTTCATTATATTCTGCTTTTTGTATTAGCATTATTTTGCAAAACTACTTTTGCAACTCACGCCTTTCCACTTGTTAATTATAATTTTACTACAGGCCCAACAGGTATTACTGTTAGTGGTGCATCAAATGGCGCTACTTGCGGCGGTGGACCGTACTGGATGCAAATTGAGGTTTCATGTTCTCCTACAGGTTTTGGTGGCGTACAACCTACCTGTTTGATAAATGCTTTGACTAACTGGACCGGCCCGGGCGTTACTTATGTTAGTTATCCTTTCTTTAACTCTTTATTAAATATTCCGGGTTATAATGCAGCCAGTGGCTGGGTTGACCAATGTGTGCAAGAACCTTATAATAACATTCTCATACCCTATTCTTATTTTTGCCCCGGAACAACCATGTATTTTCGGGCCAGGGAAGCCGTTTACGGAACAACCAGTACCGGCCCATGGACAGCCGTCAACGCCTTTGTCGTCCCCGGTGTACCACCCGTGGTCTGCACGGCTTCGTTAACGCATTCGCCTTTTACAACAACGCTTTCGCCCACTTGCCCCGGCGCAAAAACATTAACCATCTTAAATCCAAATTGCCCGCTACCCTGTGCGAGTCCTGCCTTAGCACCGAGCTGTGTAACGTCAACCGTTTACTATAAATATTATGACAATACAGGTGCTTTACAAGGTATTACTATTTCACCAACCCTTGCACTACCAAGCGTAACAGCCACTACAACCTATTCTGTTTTCAGGGTCGATTCGTGTGGCGGCAATGGCGTTTGTCCTCCAAAAAGTTCCTGCAATCTTCCCGGTGGGGGTTGGCCACAAATGACAACCATATTTATTTCTGCTCCCAACATAGTCGTCGCGGCAACGCCCGCAACAATTTGCCCTACTACCAGTTCAACATTAACGGCAACAGGAGGGGTAACTTATACCTGGATGCCCGGCTCGCTGCCGGGTGGAACGGTCATTGTATCCCCCGGCACCACACAGATCTATACGGTCACGGCCACTAATTCTATAAGTTGCGTCTCTTCAAAAACAGTGCAGGTCACGGTCAGTCCGGCACCTGTAATTACAGTAAATACCAGTACCAACGTTGTTTGTGCAGGCTTTCCTGCAACACTAACCGCCTTGGGCGCCACGAATTATACATGGAGCACAGGAGCCAACGGTTCGGTAACTGTAGTTAACCCTACAGTAACATCTACCTACACGGTTGTTGGAGGCAATGGCAGCTGTACAGGTTCAAATACAATAACCGTAAGCGTTATAGGTTCTCCCACAGTTTCAGCCCTTAGCAGTACCAACACTATTTGTGCTGGAAACTCTGTTACACTTCTTGCCGGAGGTGCATTAACCTTTACCTGGCAGCCCGGAAATTTAACCGGCTCATCAGTAAACGTATCGCCTGCTGCAACAACAATTTATACGGTTACCGGAACCTTATTGTCTTGTACAGATACCGAAACAATACAAATAAATGTTAGCAATGGGCCAACAATGACGGTTGTAAGCTCGCCTACAACCATTTGTAGTGGAAGTGGCGGCTCTGCAACACTAAGTGCTACCGGTGCTTTAAGCTATACCTGGAATCCCGGTGCTGTAGTATCTTCTTCTCTTGTAATAACACCAACCGTTACAACTAACTATTTTGTAACAGGTGTAAATGCTATTGGTTGCGTATCAACAAATACTATTTCTTATTCCGTTACGCCAACTCCTACTTTGATCACCAACTCTTCATCAACTGCTGTTTGCGCAGGAAGCTCTGCAACATTAAGTGCAACAGGCGCCGCAAGCTACACCTGGAATCCGGGTGCTTTAAGCGGAGGTACGGTTACAGTTACTCCTGCAACAACTACAACCTATACGGTAATTGGTGCTAACGGAAGCTGTACAAGCTCAAAAACAATTGCATTAGTTGTAAACGCAAATCCAACGCTGGTTACCAGCGCATCGCCAACATTAATATGCAGTGGTAATTCAAGCACATTAACTGCAACCGGAGCTTTAAATTACACCTGGAATCCCGGTGCTTTGCCCGGTGGTACAGTTACAGTATCGCCTGCGGTAACAACGGTTTACACTGTTACGGGAGTTAATGCTGCAGGTTGCAGTACAACGGCGACAAGACAGGTTTCGGTAAATATTACACCAACACTTAATCCTATTTCAACACCAACTTCTATTTGTGTTGGTGGAAGTGCTACCTTATCAACGAGTGGCGCGGCTAGTTATACATGGAATCCGGGTGCTTTACCCGGAGGCACAGTTACAGTTTCACCAGCCGCAACAACGGTTTACACTGTTACGGGAACAACTGCTAATTGCAGCGACACAAAAACAATTTCTTTATTGGTAAACCCAATTCCTACGGTAAATGCTACAGCATCACCAACAGTTATCTGTAGTGGAGCTTCTGCAACATTAACTGCTACCGGTGCATTAACTTATACCTGGAACCCCGGAAACATTAGCGGCAATCCCGTAACCGTTAATCCAACCATAACCACGCAGTATACTGTTACCGGGAGTAACGGAAGTTGTATATCAACTAAAACGGTTAATTTATTGGTTAATCCAAACCCAACGCTTACAGCTACTGCATCGTCTACTAATATTTGTGTAGGAAGTTCGGCAACATTAAGTTCAACGGGAGCGACTTCTTATACATGGAATCCGGGTGCATTACCCGGAGGAACAGTAACAGTTAGCCCTGCTGCAACAACTCTTTATACTGTTACAGGCGCTAACGGCTTTGGTTGTACCACATCCAATACAGTAAATTTAATTGTAACGCCTATACCAACAATTAGTCCTGCAGCTTCACCTGCCACTATTTGTGCTACAAAATCAACAACACTAACGGCAACAGGAGCTACTAATTATACATGGAATCCGGGCGCTTTAACAGGAAGCAATGTGGTAGTTACACCTGCAAGCAATACAACATATACGGTTATTGGTTCAAGTGGCGCCTGTACAAGCAGTGCAACAATATTAATTACTGTTAATCCTAACCCAACAGTTACTGCCGCAGTCTCTCCAACAAATATTTGCGCAGGAAGCTCTGCTACTTTATCATCAATCGGTGCTACCTCTTATACATGGAATCCGGGAGCATTGCCTGGTGGAACAGTTACTGTTACTCCAGCAGCAACTACGCTTTATACCGTTACGGGTACTAACGCTTTTGGCTGTACCGCAACTAATACAGTAAACTTAATTGTTACGCCGATTCCAACCGTAAATGCTATTGCTTCACCAACTGCTATTTGTGCAGGTGGATCGAGCAGTTTAATTGCTAATGGCGCAACATCTTATACATGGAACCCCGGTGCTTTAACCGGAAGCATTGTGAATGTTTCTCCTGCAACCACAACTAACTATACAGTTACCGGTTCTAACGGATCTTGTTCAAATACTAAAACGGTAACAGTGGTTGTAAATCCATTGCCAACTTTAACGGTTACTGCTTCACCAACTGCTATTTGTAGTGGTGCTTCTTCTACTTTAACTGCAAGCGGTGCCAATGCTTACAACTGGATGCCTGGTGCTTTAAGCGGATCGGCTGTGGTAGTGAACCCAACAGTAACAACAACTTATACGGTTGTTGGAACAAGCACAGCGGGCTGTACAAATTCTATTACTATTACTTTAACAGTTAACCCTATTCCTTCATTAACTGTCGTGGCTAGTCCAACTGCTATTTGCAGTGGCAACTCTACTACTTTAACAGGTACTGCGGCAAACGGCGGACCGTTTGTTTCTGTTTGGAATCCGGGTGCGGTTACGGGAGCTACTACGGTTGTTTCACCAACTGTAAACACTGTTTATACATGGAGCGTGGTGAACAGTTTCTTGTGTTCTAATACGGCTACGATAAATATTAATGTTACCACAACGCCTACAGTTGTTGCTTCTGCAAGTAGTTCAACTATTTGTTCCGGTGCTTCGGTTACTTTATCTGCAACAGGTGCTTCTTCTTATACATGGAATCCGGGTGCTTTAACGAGTGGAACTGTTACTGTGAATCCAACAGTTACTACTGCGTATTCGGTTACGGGTGCTAATGGTTCGTGTACAAATATTAAAACACTTACCATTACAGTTAATCCTAATCCAACTATCACCGCCGCTGCTTCTCCAACAAATATTTGCGCGGGAAGCTCCGCTACTTTATCGTCAACCGGTGCTGCATCTTATACATGGAACCCGGGTGCATTGCCTGGTGGAACAGTTACTGTCAATCCTTCTGCAACTACATTATATACAGTTACAGGTGCTAACGCTTTTAGTTGTACCGCAACTAACACGGTTAATTTAATCGTCACACCAATTCCAACTGTAAATGCTATTGCTTCACCAACCGCTATTTGTGCAGGTGGATCGAGCAGCTTAATTGCTAACGGTGCTACAACTTATACATGGAACCCCGGTGTTTTAACCGGAAGCATTGTGAGCGTTTCTCCTGCAACCACAACCAACTATACAGTTACCGGTTCTAATGGAACTTGCTCGAACACAAAAACGGTAACAGTTGTTGTTAATCCATTGCCAACTTTAACGGTTACTGCTTCACCAACGGCAATTTGCAGCGGCGCTTCCTCTACTTTAACTGCAATCGGTGCCAATGCATACAACTGGATGCCGGGCGCTTTAAGCGGGTCGGCGGTTGTTGTCAATCCAACAGTAACAACCACGTATACGGTTGTTGGTACAAGTACGGCAGGTTGTACAAATTCTATTACTATTACTTTAACGGTTAACCCTATTCCTTCATTAACTGTAGTGGCCAGTCCAACTGCTATTTGCAGTGGTAATTCAACCACATTAACAGGTAATGCGGCAAACGGCGGACCGTTTATTTCTGTTTGGAATCCGGGTGCAGTTCCGGGAGCTACTGCTGTTGTTTCTCCAACTGTAAATACTGTTTATACTTGGATTGTGACAAATAGTTTCTTATGCTCTAATTCTGCAACCATAAATATTAATGTTACCACAACACCTACGGTTGTTGCTTCTGCAAGTAGTTCAACTATTTGTGCGGGTGCTTCGGTTACTTTATCGGCAACAGGCGCTTCTTCTTACACATGGAACCCAGGTGCTTTAACAAGTGGAACTGTTACTGTGAATCCAACTGTCACTACTACTTATTCGGTTACAGGTGCTAATGGTTCGTGTACAAATATTAAAACACTTACTATTACTGTGAATCCTAACCCAACCGTTACTGCTGCAGTTTCTCCAACAAATATCTGCGCAGGAAGCTCCGCTACTTTATCATCAACCGGTGCTACCTCTTACACATGGAATCCGGGAGCATTGCCTGGTGGAATAGTTACTGTTACTCCGGCTGCGACTACACTTTATACCGTTACAGGAGCTAACGCTTTTGGTTGTACCGCAACTAATACTGTTAACTTAATTGTAACGCCAAACCCTACTTTAATTATTGCTGTTCCATTAGTGCCAATATGCGTAGGCAATAACGCAACCTTAACAGCAATGGGCGCTAACACATACACCTGGCTACCGGGCGGCTCAACGGCTACAGTATTAATTACACCCTTAACTGCCACAACTATATTTACATTGATCGGATCAAATGGATTATGCCAGGCAACACAAACTATCGGATTGGTTCCAAGTCCAAACCCTACAATAAATGTTACCGCATCTCCAACAACTATTTGCCAGGGTAATAGTTCTACTTTAACAGCAACTGGAGCTACCACTTATTCATGGAGCACAACAGCTACAGGCTCTACTACAATTGTTTCTCCAACAATAAGCACAACCTATACTGTTACAGGAACCGACTTTAATAATTGTTCAGCGCAAAACACTGTTAATGTAAATGTATCTCCAATTCCAACACTTACTGCAACTGCATCGGCTACTTCTATTTGTGTTGGTGCGGCTGTTACTTTAACCGCTAACGGTTCCGGAACTTACACATGGAATCCAACAGGATTAACAACAGCTACGATCACTGACACACCAACTATAACAACAACCTACACGGTTTCAAGCAGCAATGCATTTGGCTGTACAGGAAATTCAACAATTACAGTGGTTGTAAATTCTGTACCATCATTAACGGTTTCGCCATTAAATTCAACTATTTGCAGTGGTTACTCAACAACGCTTACTGCAATGGGCGCAACCAATTACACCTGGTTACCAAGTGGTAACACAACTTCTGCAACTGTTGAAACACCAACTATAAATACAACATATACAGTAACGGGTGCAAATGGCGTTTGTTCATCATCATTTACTACTAATGTGTTTGTTACACCTCTTCCTGCTAACTTAACTGCAACAACAAGCGGTTCAATTACCTGTACGGCACAAACGGTTACCTTAACCGGAAGCTCAACATCCACCAATGTGAGTTACTTATGGAATGGTCCGGGTGCTTTTACAACCACTGTTCAAAATCCAACGGTGAATGTACAAGGTACATATACCTTTAATGTTATTGATAACGGTACCGGCTGTGTAGCATCTGTTACCTTAAGCGTACCTACAGATTCTACTATTCCATCAGTAACAGTGGCAGCGAGTGGAAGTATTACTTGTGCAAATACAAGTGTAACCATAAACGCAGCTGCAAGTTCTACGAATGTATCTTATGCATGGACCGGCCCTGCTAGTTTTACAAGTTCAGCACAAACATTCAGTTCAACACAATCAGGTACTTATATTGTTACAGTAACAGATCTTAATAGTACTTGTTCATCTACCGCAATGGTTGCTGTTGGCATTCATACAAATGTTGTTACAACGGCATCTATTACTCCTGCAACCTGTACAGGTAGTGTTTCAAATAATGATGGAACAATCAGCTTATCAAACTTTACAGTTACAGATAAATATGATTATGTTGCAGGAAGTACTTATACCGGCAGCGCTACATATTTAACAGCAGCAACTATTCCAACAAATGGTATTGTTACAAATACATTAGCAAATCCAACAGGAACTGTTGCTTATACAATAAGAATATTTGATGCAGAAGGTTGTTTTAAAGACACTACCTTAATTTTAATTCCAATAAATTGTTTATCGGTAAATTCTTTAGGAATTGCAAAAGCAGTTAGCACACCTACTTTAAATTTAGATGGCAGTTATGACATCATTTATAAAGTAGTAATTAAAAATTATGGCTTGTTACCATTAACAGATGTTACTTTAACTGAGAACCTAAACAACACATTCCCGTTACCATCAACATTCACGTTAACATCAGCGCCAGTAATAACTTCAACGGGTAGCAGTTTAACAATCGATCCTTTATTTGATGGAAATCTACAAACATCATTAACAACAGGCTTAACAAGTACCTTAAATGTAGGGCAAACAGATACGATTGTGTTTGGCGTAAAAATATTTACCAATGGTTTCTTTGGTCCGTTCAATAACTCTGTAATTGGTTTAGCAAGTCCTAGTCCGAGTGTTTATGTAACAGATTCTTCGCAGGTTGGTTTAGATCCGGATCCTGATACAGATCTTGATCCTACTAATAATAATATTCCAACGCCTATTCAGTTTACCCCAAATATTTTCTTTGGTATAACTAAAACCGGAGAGGTTGGTACTAAACAGGCAGATAAGACTTACGATATTACTTACACCATTACTGTTCATAATTTAGGAAACGATACATTAAAAAATATAACTGCAAAAGACAGCTTATTTAATAATACCATTAAATATCCTGCTGCCTATACTATGAAGTCCGGCCCTATTGCAACCGGAAGCTTAAATGCAAATAGTTTATACAATGGTAATAGCGATATTAATTTATTGACTGGTCAAAACATTATGGCGCCAGGAAGTGTAAATACGATTATCTTTACCATTAACGTAAATCCTGATACGGTTACTATCTTCAAGAACAGCGCTTACGGTAACGCGTTAAGTAGCACAAGTATTACCGTTTCTGATACTTCAAATACGGGTAACGATCCTGATTCAAATGACAATGGTGTTTGGAACGAACCGGTTGATAATGTGCCAACAGTGCTTATCATTCCAAATACAGATTTCTTTATTCCAGATGGCTTCTCACCAAATGGTGATGGCAAAAATGATCTGTTCATTATAAAAGGATTACCTGTTGGAGTAGACAATGTATTTACAGTTTACAACCGCTGGGGAAATAAAGTTTATTCAAAATCTAATTATGATAATACCTGGAACGGAACGCCAAATGTAAATGGCACAATGGGCACAGAAAAATTACCTCCGGGAACTTACTATTATATACTTGAATTTAATGGCGGAGATATAAAAACAACTAACGGATTTATAGTAATACAATACTAATAACTGAAAATATTTTTAGATGACACTTATGAAAAAAACAAAAAAAATAGCCCTGATTGCATTTCTATTTGCAATTGTTGCTACAGGTAAAGCGCAATACGATGCACTTTTTACACAATACATGTTTAACGAAATGTTCATTAATCCTGCGTATGCGGGTAGTAAAGAAGCAATGAGCGCAACCGTGTTGCACCGCCAGCAATGGGTTAATTTTCCCGGCAGGCCTGTAACAACTTCTTTCTCTTTACATGGTCCTTTATTACAAAATAAAATGGGCTTAGGTTTAAGTGTTTTAAATGAAAAGATTGGTGTTTTAAACAGAAACTTGGTTTATTTAAGCTATGCGTATAGAATTAAAACCGGCGATAAAGGTCATTTATCTTTTGGTTTAATGGGAGGTGTGCATATGCAGCAAAGTAAGTTTGCCTCTTTAAAAACAAGTGATGATGGAAGTATCGATCCACAGCTTGCTCAAAACTCGCCAAATTTAATGGCGCCAAATTTTGGTGCGGGTATTTATTTTAACACAAAAACTTTTTACACAGGCATCTCTATTCCAAGAATGGTAGATGATAGAATGGTTTTTACGCAAGGCGTGGCCGGTATTCA
This sequence comes from Bacteroidia bacterium, assembly GCA_044229885.1. GTDB lineage: Bacteria > Bacteroidota > Bacteroidia > B-17B0 > Aurantibacillaceae > Aurantibacillus. Next base: position 559,875 of record JBGASD010000002.1, read on the forward strand.
GTCAACAAAAATTAGTCCTAATCAGTTTACGTTTTATTACACAATCGGTAACATGTTCACTTTATCAGATGCGCTTAAATTAAAAGGTCAGGCAATGGTAAAAGCGGTTCAAAATGCACCTATTCAATATGATATTAGCGCTAACTTCTTTATTAAAGAAATGATCTGGGCAGGTTTATCGTATAGAAGCAATGCTGCAGTTGCTGCTATTGTTGGTGTACAGATCAATCCACAATTTTTGGTGAGTTACTCATATGATTACGGCATTAACTCAATTCAAAAATACTCACAAGGCTCGCACGAGATAGGAATAAATTATTTATTCTCATACAAAGGCAAAAAAGTTGTTACACCACGTTATTTTTAATTTTTACAATTCAGATTTTTATGAAACATAGTTTTAAATATTTAATGTTATTTATTGTTTGCTTTTCTGTTGCTTCAATGGCGCAAACAGCTGCATTAAAAAAAGCAAATAATTATTACAGTACAAAAGCTTATTCGCAGGCAATTCCTTATTACGAAAAGGTATTGAAAAAAGACAGCAGCAATAAGATTATACTTTCTAATTTAGGGGATTGCTATCGTTTAACAAATAATTCGCAAGGCCAGTTACTTTGCTATGGCAAATTAATTAAGTCGGGCAATGAAGAACCAATTCATAAATTATATTATGGTCAGGCATTAAATCAAAGCGGCCAAAAAGAAAGTGCCAAAACCTATTTTGATCAATATGGCGCCGATAGCAGAGGAAAAAATCTTGCTTCTTCGTTAGATAAAATGAAATCTTACACTAAAAATGCAGACGCATATAAAGTGGAGATAGCTCCATTTAACTCAGATCAAAATGATTTTTCAGCTATAAAATTCCAGGAAGGTGTTGTATTTGCTTCGTCAAGAAACAAAACAAAATGGATCAACAAAAAACATGGCTGGACAAGTGATAGTTATTTAAAATTATATACCACCGAAAATATTGGAATGGGTGTGTATGCAAAACCAATTATTTTTATGGGCGATCTTGGTTCAAAATATAACGACGGACCAATTTGTTTTACCAAAGATTATAATACAGTTTATTTTACAAGAAATAACGCAAGCAAAGCAAACATAAGCAGCGAGAATACTTATAAGTTGCAAATATTAGAAGCGGGTTTAAATGAGAATGGATTTGATCACGTAACTATTTTACCTTTTAATAATAACGATTACAACTGTGCACATCCTGCTTTATCGGCAGATGGAAATTATCTATTCTTTGCATCGGATATGACAGGAGGTTTTGGCGGAATGGATATTTACTATTGCAAAAAAGAAAATGGTACATGGGGAACTCCGGTAAACCTTGGCCCTAAAGTAAATACGGCGGGTACGGAGGTTTTTCCGTTTATTGCCGCTAACGGTTTATTATATTTTTCTTCAAACGGATTGGATGGGTTAGGCGGATTGGATGTTTACGAAACGCGTTTTAAAGATGAAAAAGCAGGAAGAGTTTATAATATGGGCGAGCCTGTAAATAGTAACAAAGATGATTTCAGCGTTTGGTTAGCAGAAGATAATAAAACAGGTTACATTAGTTCTAACCGTAAAAATGGCGGAATGGATGATGATATTTATAATTTCGAAATTTTACGTGAAGTAAAAAGAGGAAAAGAAATATTGATGATCACTAAGGATAAAGACAATGGTGAGATCATTCCTAACACTAAATTTACCATGAATGGAGATACTGTTGTAACAAACGAAAAAGGAGAACTCACAACTGTTATAGAAGAAGATCTGAATTATAAAATAGTGGTTGATAAAACCGATTATTTTAAATTAGAAGATAGTGTTTCAACAAAAACATCGGCAGAAGATACTTTTACAAAAGAATTAAGAATAGAAAAAGATCCTAAATTATCTTTATTGGCTTTCGTTACAGATGCAAAAACAAATATGGCTTTAGAAGGTGTAAAAATGACTATTCTTGAATTGCCAAGTAAAGCCGCATTTGATACTTATACAACTGCTGCAACAGGCGATTATCGTAAACCTTTAAAAGGAAAAAAAGTAGGCGATAAAATAAGTTATTCTATTAAACTTGAAAAACAAGGTTATTTGGCAAAAGATGTTGTATTTATTTATGACATAAAAGCGCCGGGTGAAATAAAAATAAATGAATCCTTAAATTTAACTATTGGAAAAGTAGAAGTGGGAACGGATCTTGCAAAAATGATAGATATGAAACCTATTTATTTTGACCAGGGAAAATCAAACATTCGTAAAGATGCAGCCATTGAATTAGATAAAGTTGTTAAAGCGATGAATGAATATCCTAACATGTATATTGAATTGGGAGCACATACAGATTGCCGTGGCGCTGCACCGGCAAACGTAAAACTATCAGGCGCACGTGCTAAAGCAAGTGCTGCTTACATTGTTAAAAAAGGAATTAAAAAGGACCGTATTGTTGGTAAAGGTTATGGTGAAGCAAAATTATTGAATGGTTGTATCTGTGAAGGAAAAATAAAACCAACATGTTCTGAAGATGAGCATGCGAAGAACAGAAGAACCGAATTCATTATCACTAAACTGAAATAATAATTTTATGAAAAAACTATTTTTATTTCTTTTTAGTTTAGTTACAGCTACATTTTATTCGCAGAGTTTATCAACAAGCTTAACTGCTTGTTATGCTTTAAATGGTAATGCTACCGAGCCTATAAATAATTTAAACGGTACACTTAGTGCTGTAACACCAACGCTTGATAGATTTAATAATCCTAACTCGGCTATGGCATTTAACGGAACTGCTGCCAGTTACATTCAGTTGCCTAATAATGCTTTATTAAAACCGAATTTAGTTTCTTTTTCAGGTTGGGTAAGATTTAATGCGGTTAACTTTTCACAGATTCTTGTGTTTGCTCACAATGGCTGTTTAAATTATCACGAGGGTTATCAAATTGCTTTAGCAAATTTAGGTTTTGGTAATTCAAAGTTTCAGGTTGCAAAAGCAAATAATTTATGCATGCCCGCCGGACAAACTTATACAAATGGCACAACCAATGTATCAGCAAATACCTGGTACCACATAGGATTTTATGCAGGTTCTGATTCTTTAAAATTATATGTTAACGGCGCATTAGAAGCAACCATAGCAAATCCAAGTACTTTAACTTATAATGCTGCGGCAAACGTTTACCTCGGCGGAACAAATTTAGCGTTTAATTTACCTTTTTATGGATCAATGGATAATGCCCGATTTTATAACAGGAAATTAAGCGGCGCTGAGTTCAATCAATTATATTTAACCGATCCGTTTTGTATTACACCTGCAATTGCAACAAATTGTAACAATAGTTTTTATTCTATAACGAGTGCGGGCGTTTATGAATCAAATACAAGTATATCAAATTCTTCAACACTTTCGGCCCTGCCACTTCCAGTAGGATCAACAGGATTAGCCGTTGGGCCTGCTTTTGGTTTCCCTGCTCCCAATCCAACTTTTTGGACTACGTCTGGTGGAACATACTGGTATTATAATGGCGCTACTTTTGTTAATACGCTACATGCAGCTGTTGTTTTTTCTCTTGCTTCAGGGCAACCATATCATCCCGGCGGCAGCAAGAATTTTTTATACAATTACGATTGCTTCACCGGCAAAGTATATGTTTATAATGGAACGGGTAATTCAACTTTATTAGGCACGTTTGGTGCAGGTGGTACCGGCCCTCAAGATATTGTAGGAGACGATCAGGATAATTTTTATATTTTAAACACACAAATTCCGCAAAGTCTAACGGTATATAATTCTTTGGGTGTGCAAACCTGTTCATATATAATTACCGGAATGCCAAATATGGCATTAGGGGAAGGCTTTGCTATTGTAGGAAATACTGTTACCGCTTCAACTCCTACAGGTTATTATGTTGGAACGATTTCTGGAAATGTAGTTAGTTTTACACAAACACCAGTTACTTTTCCGGCACCAGATGACTTTGCAAGTTGTCCTATATCTACTGTTTTTTCTTCTACAATTACTGCAAGCCCTAATTCTACATTAAGCTGTATTAACCCAACTATTACTTTAACAGCAAATGCCGGCTTGAGCCCTTTATCTTACACATGGAGTGGCCCGGGAATTCTGACACCAATAAATAATCAGACTGTACAAATAAATGTTGCCGGGGTTTATTCATGCACACTTGCAACTACTCTTAGCTGCCCAACAAAAACCTCGGTTACTACTTATACTGTTATTAATAATTTTTCATCTGCCACAACACCAACAATTACATTAAGTAACACTTTAAGTTGTACAAATTCAACTGCACAATTATCAGTGGCACCCAATTCAATTACCAATACTATTCAATGGAATGGTCCCGGTATTATTGGTTTAACAACAACTCCAACCGTTGCCATTAATGCCGGAGGAATATACACTGTAACGCTTACAAGTACAATATCCGGATGTTCTTCAACAAAAACTATAAATGTACCAAGCAGTATTTCTACTCTAACAATTAATGCTGTTGCATCCAATACTAATCTTTGTTCTCCATCTGCCCCTATAACTATGACAGCGAGCGGTGCTACCAATTACACATGGACACCCGTTGGTTCAACTGTTCCGGGCACCGGAGCCGTTGTTATTTCAAATCCTGCTGTAACTACAACTTACTCTATAACGGGCACAACAGGTGTTTGTACAGGAAGTACCTCAATAACAATTTCTGTAACGCCAACTCCAACATTAGTTGCCGGTTCAAACAGCCCAATTTGTTTTGGATCTGTTGCTACACTTACAGCGAACGGTGCAACAACCTATACATGGTTTCCGGGATTAATGACCGGACCAAGCGTTACTGTAGCCCCAACCTCAACAAGTAATTATACTTTAATAGGTGCTAACGGAACATGCACAATGATCGCAGGTGTTACTGTTATAGTTTTACCTGCTCCAACAGTTACATCATCTGCTTCTCCAACTATTATTTGTCAAGGAAGCACCGCAACATTAACTGCCGGTGGAGCATTGACCTATACATGGCAGCCTGTAAATTTATCAGGCGCTTCAGTAACCGTTGCACCATTGGTAACTACAATTTATACCGTAACTGGTACTAACGTTTTGGGGTGTACCGCAATTTCAACGGTTCAATTAGTTGTAAATAATCCAACAATTATTGTGTCACCTTTATCAAGTACATTGTGTGCGGGTCAATCTGCCACTTTAACTGCTACGGGGGCAACTGGTTATACATGGAATCCGGGTGGGGCAAACACTTCATCCATAGTTGTTACACCTTCTGTAAACACCATTTACACACTAACAACTGTTAATGCTCCTTGCGCTTCAACCAATACAATTCCAATAGCAGTTTCTCCAACACCTGCACTGGTATTATCTCCTACAAGCTCTACAATTTGTGTTGGTAATTCGGCAACACTTTCTGTAATTGGCGCCGGCAGTTATACCTGGCTGCCGGGTCCGATCACCGGTTCAACAGCAATTGTTTCACCAACAGTAAATACAAATTATACCGTTACAGGAACAAACTCATTTGGTTGCTCAAGTACTGCCGTATCGAGTGTTGTTGTTAATCCAAATCCAACCATTACAGCGGTTGCCAGCCCAACAAATATTTGCAGTGCTAGTGGTGCCCCTGTTCTGTTAACAGCAAGCGGCGGCGCAACATATACCTGGAGTCCTGTGAGTTCGAACAGCAATACATTAGTTGTTACACCTACAGTAACCACTACTTATTCAGTTGCAAGTAGTAATACACTTGGATGTGTAAGTTCGCAAACCGTTAGTGTATTGGTTTCACCAACACCAACTTTAAATATTATTTCAACGCCAACTGCTATTTGTAATGGTAATTCAGCCACCTTAACTGCCAGTGGTGCTAATAGTTATTCCTGGATGCCTGGTACTTTAACAGGAACATCTGTTATAGTGTCTCCGTCTGTAACTACTATTTATACGATTACCGGCATGTCCGGCATCTGTAGTTCTACAAGAACATTTACATTAAATGTTTTAGCAAACCCAACTGTAAACATAAATGCTATACCGCCTCTTATTTGTAACGGTGGTACTGCTTTATTATTAGGTTCCGGAGCTACTGGCTACACATGGTCGCCAAGCAATGCCAATACTACTACTTTAGTTGTAACCCCTTCGGTTACTACAACCTATACATTAACAGGCGTTAATGCTGCAGGTTGTAAAAATACGGCTAATACAACAGTTACAGTTAATCCAACACCAACAGTGTCTGTAAATTCTTCAACTAACGTTGTATGTTCAGGCACTTCTGCAACTTTAACTTTAAATGGCGCACTTAATTATTTAACGCTACCAACTGCGCAAACAGGTTCAGTGGTAGTGATTTCCCCAACGGTTAGCACCACTTATACTATTACAGGAGTAAATAGTTTTGGTTGTACAGATACTGAAACTATAAACATTGGCATTGCAACCGGGCCAACAATAACTGCTACTAGCTCCGCAACACTTTTATGTGATGGCGGTACATTCTCTTTAAGTGCAAACGGTGCTACAAATTATACATGGATGCCGGTTGGTAATATAGGAAGCATAATTGCAAGCACAGCAACAACTGCCATTACGGTTTATACCGTTGTTGGTGAAACCGGAGGTTGTACAAATACTGCAACTGTACCTGTTGTTGTAATTGATTGTTCGAATAAAATGTTTGGTATGACAAAAGCAGCAAGTAAACCTGTTTTAGTTTATAATACTTATTACAACGTTACATTTACCGTTACGGCGGTTAACGCTTCTACCATTAATTTAACGAATGTAAGCATGGATGAAAATTTATCTGTTGCATTTCCTTCACCAACCAGTTTTACAGTTTTAAACGCTCCTGTTATTACTTCTCAAAACAGTAGTCTAACAATAAATCCTTTGTTTGATGGTGGCACACAAATAAGTTTAACATCGCCGTTCACAAGTACATTATTGGCACATAAACGCGACACCATTGTGTTTACTGTAAGAGTAGATCCAAAAGGTTATTTTGGTCCGTTTAAAAATTCAGTAATTGGTTTTGCCGAATTCATTAACAATGTTGTAGTATCAGATAGTTCAAATAATGGTTTTATTTGGGATCCTGACCATGATGGAGATCCAACAAATAATGATACGGCAACTGTAATTGATTTCACACCAATTGACCTCTTCATTCCTGATGCCTTTTCTCCAAACGGAGATGGTATTAATGATGTGTTCTTCGTTAAGGGAATGAATGGCAAATCGGTAAAACTAACTGTATTTAACCGTTGGGGAAATAAAGTATACGAAAAATCAGAATATGATAATAGCTGGGATGCATATCCGAATGTTACCGGCACATTTGGCAGTAACAAAGTACCGCCTGCAACTTATTATTATGTTATAGAGTTTTTGGATGGTGACAAACAAACGATTACCGGCTTTGTAGTTGTGCAGTATTAATTAGCATTTATTAATCTTCTCATAAAAGTTAAAATGCTAATTTTGTGTTTGTTGTAATATGAAGGTCTTTGGATATATATTTTCACCCATCTGGAAATTGTGGTTTGTGCTGTGTTTTGCAATTCCTTTCTTGATTTTATTTCCTGTATTTTATTTTGCCTTGCGAACAGGAAGGTTCGATCTGGTTTTTAAATTAAAACGTTTGTGGGCAAGAATGATCTCTATTGGTTCTTTTCTTTATCCATCTGTTAAGTACACTTCAAAAAAATATAATTTACCACAACCCTGCATCGTTGTTTCTAACCATACTTCTTATTTAGATATTGTTTTTTCACCGTTTTACATTGACCATACTGCAGTTTTTATGGGCAAGTATGAGTTGCTTAAAATTCCATTATTTAAATATTTTTTTGTGTACCTGGATATTCCCGTAAACCGTAAAAGTATTACCAACGCACATAAAGCTTTTTCTGATGCCGGAAAAAAAATTGATGAAGGATTAAGTGTGGTAATTTATCCGGAAGGAACCATAAGCGAAAGCGGTAAATTAAAGCCTTTTAAGAATGGCGCTTTTAAGCTGGCTGTTGAAAAACAGGTGCCAATTGTACCGGTTGTTAACCTAAATAACTGGCATTTTTTACAAAATGGCGGCTTCTTTAAAAGCCACGGAAAGCCCGGTATCCCTAGAATAATTGTGGGTGACCCCATTTATACTAAAGGTTTAACAGATCAAAACATTGATGAACTTAAAGAGAAAGTTTATATCTTTACACAAGAAAAATTAAAGGATTTTAATGGCAAATAAAATAGATATTAAAACGGTTGATGAAGTTGCACATTTAGCAAGGTTAGAATTTAACGACGCAGCAAAAGCAGAGATCTTAAATGATATGAACCGTATGTTGGCATTTGTAGATAAGTTAAGCGAACTGGATACAGAAAATACTACACCGTTGATCTATATGACCGATGAAAAAAATATTCTTCGTGAAGACACTCCTGAAATTACCGTTACTCAAAAAGAGGCTTTGAAAAATGCTCCTAAAAAAGATAGCGATTATTTTAAAGCGCCAAAAGTAATTGAGCAAAAAAATTAATTTGCTTTAATGAATTTATACGCAGCATTATTTATTCTTATAAAATAAATTCCTTCCGGTATTTCTTTTACATCTATTTCCGAATTCTCAATATCAATAGTTTTAATTACCTGTCCTAAATAATTAACTAGCTCTGCTTTATTCTCTGAATTATAAGCACCTGTTATTTTCAATTTTTCTTTTGCAGGATTAGGAAACAGTGTGATTCTATTTTCCGATAATTCTTTCTCGCTTAATTTTGTAATTATGCTGGCATTGTTGTTTGGTAATTTTGTTAAGATGCCATCATCGTTATTTCCATACACATTTTGAAAAGCAGATGCGGTTACAGGATAATTTGCAGAAGAACTTTTTCCGCAAAAAAATAAGTGGTTTTGAGTTACAGCAAGATCATTGCCATTATCAGAACCGTTATTAGTACTTCCATAATAAGTTGAATAATTAGGTTGTCCTGCAGAATTCAATCTTATTATCACTAAATTTTGCATGCCCGGCAGCACACTGTAATTGGGCGTTCCCAGCATTGGAAAATTTGCTGAAGCAGTTGTTCCTAAAATGTACAATTCGTAATTGTGAATTTTCATCCTGTTTACCACATCCATATCGGAACCCCCAATTAATGTTGAATACAATAAATTACCTGTTGGTGAGATCTTTAAAAAATACATATCGGTCATGCCGGCAATTGTAGATTGATAGGCGGCAGTTGTTGTTGTAAAATTTGTGCTGGTTGTTTGTCCGCTCATGTATAAATTTCCTAAACCATCTGCGGCTAATCCCCAGGTATCATCCTGCCCTGTTCCACCAATGTAAGATGAAAAGATACGGTTACCTAACGAATCAAATTTAATAATGTAACAATCCATACCTGCATCTTTTGATGCCTGGATACATCCTGCAGAAGTATTTAAATTAAAGCTAAAAGTTCCACCACCACCAAAAACATTTCCAAAACCATCTGTTGCTAAAACATGGATATCTTCACTTGCTGCTCCACCGTAATAAGTACACCATTTTAAATTTCCTGTATTAGAAAATTTTGCAACAAAGGCATCAGTGCTTCCGCCAAAAGTTTGTTGAAATGAAGAAGCATTGGTGTAAAGATTAGCAGATGTTGTTGTACCGCCAATAAAAATATTTCCATTAAAATCACAATTAATATCGTAGGCAAACTCCGAACCGTTACTTCCAAAATACGTTAACCATATGAGTGTTCCTGTAGGTGAGATCTTTCCTAAAAAACAATCCCACTGCCCGGCGTTAGCAGCTTGTAAACAGCCTGGTGTTGTTGGCAAACCTGATCCCTGTGTATAACCCGTAAATGCAATATTACCATCAGGACAAACAATTATTTTTTCGCCACTTTCAAAAGCAGAGGTGCCTAAATAAGTTGCCCAAACAAAATTACCGCAAGAATCAAACTTTGCTATGTAGGCATCGTTTATACCATTGATAACATCGCTAATTAAACCCGGAGTAACGGTTAAAGAAGGGCTATCTGTTTGCATAATAACATAACTGTTCTTGTTATTATCTATTGTAAGTCCACGCATATCGTCAGAACCTATCTTTCCTAAATAGGTTGACCAATAATTGCACTGGGAATTTACTCCCAAAGCAAAAAAAAGAAAAATATAAAGCAAAAATCTCATTAAATAAAAAAGCCCGAAACACACTGGTTTCGGGCAATTAAGATACACAAATTTTTTATCTTATTAAAGTAACGCTTCCCGTTAAAGCATGCGATTTATTATCTTTACCAATATAATTTACTTTATAAACATATACATTGTTCTCAGACATTTGTCCTTTATACATTCCATCCCAGCCTTTTTTAATATCGTTTGACTGGAATACCAAACTGCCGCCTCTGTTAAAGATCAACATTTCAAATTTAGTAATGTTATTTGCAATGGCTAAGAAAACATCGTTGCTGCCATCACCATTTGGCGTAAATGCGTTTGGCAAGAATAAGCCCATTTCATCACCAACAATAACTTTTTTAGAGATATAAGATCTACATCCTCTGTCGCTGGTAACAACCAATGTTACATCGTATCTTCCGCTATCCTGATAAGTAAAGCTTGGATTTTGTAAAGTGGATGTTACGTCAGGGTTTCCAAATGTCCACTCCCAGCTTACAATTTTTGCTTTCGAAGAAAGATCTGTAAACTGTGTTGTACCATTTACCCAGGTTGATCCATTATTACCAATATCAAAATTAGCAATCGGTACAGCAAATGCTTCGAATGTTTTTTCAACTTCTGCCTGGCAACCTTTTGCATCAGTTCCATTTAAAGTTATAGTATATATTCCTGCAGAATTGTAGCAAATATTTTTTGGATTATTGGTTTGGTTTATTTCACCATTACCAAGTTTCCAATCAAGAGCAATAGATGCTGAGTTTGAGATGGCCTTAAATTCAACATTACAAACCGGTGCACAAGCTGAAATTGCTTTACTCATATCTATATCAATATTTGGTTTTGCATTTACCAATACATTTACTTCACCCACTGCTGTGCAACCTTGAGGATCTACCAATGTTAAAGTATACGTACCGCTATTTAATGGTGTAGCATCCATTATACCCATATTTGCTTTGTTTGACGTAAAGCCATTTGGCCCTTTCCAAAGATAGCTTACACCACTTCCATCCAATGCTTCAAAATTAATAGTACCACCTTCACATAATTCGGTTGGAGAACAAGAAGGGTGTAATACTTTTTGTGAATTTACAACTACAGTTGTTGTTGCTATAGCAGTACAACCTTGCGCTGATGTAATAGTAACTGTATATATACCGCTTGCATTAGCAGTTGCATTATTTATTACAGGATTTTGTGAGTTAGAAGTATAACCGTTAGGGCCATGCCATACAAAGCTTCCATTACCAAAAGCATGTAATTGAACATTGCTGCCTGAACATACCGGGCCATTATTATTCGCCGAAACACTAACAGTGCTCACCGCAACTGCAACACTTGCACTTGCATAACAATTACCGGTTAAAGTAGCTGTTACATTATACGTTCCGCCTGAATTATTTGCGGCAATGAACGAAGGGTTATGTTGTGCAGATGTAAAATTATTAGGGCCTGTCCAGCTATAATTACCTGTACCGCTTGCTGTAAGATTTAAAGTGCTTCCGGGACAAACAGGCGTGTTAGCAGCAGCGCTCATAGTTGCCTGGTAGGTTGCTAAATTTACGGTTGCTGTTCCAACACAACCGTTTGCATCCGTTATTACGCATGTGTAAATACCCGCCATGGCTGTTGTTATATTTGTAATAACAGGGTTTTGCGCTGTTGATGTATAATTGTTCGGACCTGTCCAACTATAAGTAGCATTATTAAAATTATTTGTAAACGATGCCGTGCCTCCAATACAAACCGGTGAGTTAACCGAAAGCGTTGCATTTGGAGCAGGATAAACCTGTACCGTGTAAGAACCAAATGCCATACATGGGCCACAACCTGCTTTATTAACTGTAACAGTATAAATACCTGCCGCAGTGTAAGTATGTACCACCGTGGTTCCGGTACCTGTTCCACCATCACCAAAATTCCAGTTAAGGTTAAAGTTACCTGAGTTAGGGCTTGTATCTGTAAACGTAAAGTTTGGAGAAGTTAAACAAGTGTTAGGCGTCATAGTTACTGTTAATGGTGGTGGTACACTTAAAACATTTACTGTTACAACTGCCGGTTGGGCGCTTAAGAATTGACACATGCAAGATGCGCCGGTTAAACAGGCAGATACGGCTTGTGTCCATACAGCACCCGCACCTGCAGTTACAAAAGTGTTAGTAATATTTGCAGATGATAAAGGAAGATTAGTGAACACAATTGGAACACTTGGTGGTGTATACATAATTGTTCCTGATGGAGAAGAACATAAATACGTTAACCATACACTAAACGTTGTAGTTGATGTAATGCTGGTAACCGTTAATAAATTTATTGAAGTTGTAAACGTATTACCATTACCAACTGTTGTTGATACGTTATTAGAAGATGTCCAGCTAAAAGTTGGTGTTACTGTTACATTTTTTTCGCAAGAAGGAGCGTTACCAATACATTGACCCCAGTTTGTACCTGTAATAACAGCAGTTAATTGAACAGAGCCGCAGCAAGTAATTTGATTTGGTGAAGCGTTCAATGTCATGTTTAAAGTATTTGGTGGGTTAACGATCGGTGTGCCCGGAACTGTAAATGATTGAACAGGAGTCCAAGGACCGGTATTATTTCCGCCCATTACCATTTCGCGTGAACGGATATAATATGTTTTACCAGGGCATAAATTTGAAAACGGAATTACATTTGGATGATATGGTTCTAAAACGCAATTATCAAACCAACCTGTACCTATATTATAATTAGGCACATTTAATAGTGAATTATAATATGGATAATTTAAATAAGATGTTGCAGGATTATTCCAGTTAGTTAATGTACTGGTTAAACATGCAGGTTGTGTTCCAACAAAAACAGGCGAACACGAAATTTCTGTTTGAAGCCAGTATGGCCCACAACCACAGGTAGAAGGATCTGAGTTAGCGGTTACGGTTACGCCCGTTGCGCCAACAGCCACATTATAATTTAATAATGGCATACCGTGGCAGGCCTTTGCTTGCTGATATCCTACTACAAATGTAAGAAGGATAAGGAGATTTAATTTTAAAGTTTTCATAGTTATAGTTTCTGAATTCAAAACTACCTGATTAAAAACTAACAAAATTTGAATTTGAGTTGAAGGCTAAATCAACTTATTAAAAAGCTAATTTAACAAAGGGAAAAAAAGGGGAATGAGTGAAAAAAAACAGGCTGAGCGAAAAGGCTTTTTTATTGAGTGAATAAAAAGTTTGCTAATTTTTCCTTATTTAGAGGGGCTTTGAGAGGCTTTAGAAAATACCCTTTTCCAAAGTTGAACGATCTGTTTTCTGAAAATAAAGCCTAATAATAAATAAGGAACAGCCATTAAATAAAGGATGCCGCTGTTTAAACTGCGCGCCATTGAGTTTGGATTTGACTTTAATGAGCTTTCTGCAGCTTGTTTACACATGGCACACTGAGCCGTTATATCTGTACTAAAAAATACAAAAATAAGGATGATCACAAAAACAAAATATGTTTTATTGTTTTTCAAGCGTGTTGCAAATTTACGTTACTTTTTGTTTTGTTTTATGGATTTAACAGTAATATGATAAAAATCATCATAAAAAAAGGGCTATCAAAAATAGCCCTTTTTTTAAACTTTAAATTACTCATTCGCCTTTAAAATTTGCCTTTCTTTTTTCAAGAAAAGCGCTTACACCTTCTTTAAAATCCTTTGTACCAAAGGATTTTCCAAATTCTTCGATCTCTACTTCAAAACCATTTAATTTGTTGTTATACCCTGCATTAATTACTTTAATTGCAGTTTTTATAGCTGTAGGGCTTTTTGTAGTTAGCTTAGCTGTTATTTCAAAACATTTATTTAATAATTCATCCTGCGTAGTAACATAATTGGCAAGACCCCATTTATAAGCATCCTGCGCATTTATCATATCAGCCGTAACGATCATTTCAAAGGCTTTTCCTTTGCCAACCAATTGTGCTAAACGTTGTGTGCCACCGTATCCCGGAATTACACCCAGACTTACTTCGGGTAAACCCATTTTTGCATTATCACTCACTACACGAATATGACAAGCCATTGCTAATTCTAACCCACCACCTAAAGCAAAACCATTAATGGCTGCAATAATTGGTTTACTATAATTCTCAATAAAATTAAAGATCTTAAAATGACCTATTGAGCTTAACTGTTTTCCTTGTTCAACAGAAAAATTTGCGAACTCAGCAATATCAGCACCGGCAACAAAAGCTTTTTGGCCCGAACCGGTTAATATAATTGCGCGGATCTCTGATTGATTTTCTGCTTCAACCAAAGTTTCGTGCAGCTCTTCAATTGTTTGCTTATTTAAAGCATTTAATTTATCAGGACGATTAATTGTAACAACTAATACGCCATTTTGTATTTCACATAAAATATATTCGCTTGTAGCCACCATCTTTTTTTTAATTATAAACTGAGCAAATATAGACTATTAGAACATAAATAATACAAAAGTTTTAAACCATCAAAAAGTTAAAAATTTAAAGGATTTTAAGTTAAACCTGAAATCTAAAACAGGATCTTTAAATTCTCTCTTAAGCAAGATCATTTAAATGATCTGCTAAAAATTTTCCCATACTAAAACATGATTGAAGTAAGTAACCGCCTGTAGGCGCGTCGTAGTCGAGCATCTCGCCTATCACATAATTATGCTTCAGTTTTTTTAATTCAAAGTTTTCGTTTATTTCATTTAATGATATTCCGCCAACAGTAGAAATTGCATCTTCAATTGGCCCTAATGCAGAAATTTGTATTTCGAGGGACTTTAAATTATTAACAAATTTAAGCGGGTCTAAAAAGTCGGTTTTACTCATTTTAGATTTTAGTAAAACGATCTGGGTTTTATTTAAATTTAATTTTTTTACGCAGTTTTCTGTATAGGATAACTTAGGATCAAATTGTGCCAGCTTATTTAAACATTCTTCTTTGCTTAAAAGAGGTTTAAGATCAATGTAGATCTTTGCTACATCAAACTGTTTTAATTGCTCTCTTATATTTGGACTTAGCGGATAGATACCACTTCCTTCTATGCCAAAAGCTGTTAACACAATTTCTCCTGCATGCTTTTTATCTCCACAATTTATTGCAATATTTTTTAAAGGTTTTCCCTCAATTTCTTTAATTATATTTTTTGGCCAATCAACTCCAAAACTACAATTACTTGCCTGGAAAGGATTTGTTTTTACATTTTTAATTTCAAACAAACTGCGCCAATCGCCTTTACTACCGGTAACGGGCCAGCTGGCGCCACCCAAACAAAAAATAGTTATATCACTTTTTATGCTCTTGTTTCCTGCTGCTGTTTTAAATAGTAATTCATTGTTATCAGCAAAGCCTTTCCATTCATGTTTAAAATTTAACGCTACATTATTTTTTATTATTCTTTCTTCGAAGCGTTTTAAAACATCAATTGGCTTAATGCCTTTTTTTGGAAATAAACGCCCACTGCTACCCACAAAGGTTTCAATGCCCAGTGCATTTATCCATTCAATAAATTTTTTATTTGAAAAATGTGAAAAAGCTTTCTTTAAAAAGACATAAGGCGTATAATGTAAAATAAACTCTTCTTCACTTTCAGAATGTGTAAGGTTTAATCCACCATCACCGGCAACTAAAAATTTACGGCCTAAAGCGCTGTTTTTTTCAAAAACAGAAACAGAAAATTTTTTGGGATCTAATTCGCATGCCAATATTAATGAGCAGGCGCCGCCGCCAATTATAGAGACCGTTCTTTTCAATTACGCTTTAATACGCTCTAAACAATCATCAATGTTCTTATACATTTTAGTAAAGAACTGGTAACGTTGTTTTTCAGAAACACCACTTATTAATGTGCTTTTCTTTTCAAGGTTTCTTACCCAATGATCTGTCTCTTCACAAAATTGCGGATTATTGGTGGTTAATGAATTCATAGTATTAAAAGAAATATACGAATACCTGGTTTCACCCATGTTTACATAAATGCAATTTGTACCTAATACAACCTCACTGTTGTATAAAGCAAAAGTATCTGTTTTGTCGCTAATATTCTTTCTGCTTCCTTCGGCATTTTTTAAGATCATATCTATCATTTGGCGATATTCCTGCAATAGCTCTGTAGCGTGTTGCGCCGATATAATGCCACTATCATAGTAAAACTGAATTTGCCTTAAACCGGTTAACACAGTTTCAGTTGTCCATATTTCAGAACTTGGAATGGTGAGATATTCCTTATATAAATTATGCGCAATATCAACCAGGTTTTGCGGCACAATACCCCATTCAAATTTCTTTTGCTGGTATTCTGGCACATTTAATACACTGCGTTGCCAATAAAATAATTTAAAATCAGTTAATTTTTTTGAGAAGAAAGAATAAAAAACAGGTATCTCTTCGGCTACATAATATATTTTTTTGCTCTCAAATTTATTTAATGTTGTAAGGTGCGTTAATAAGCGGTTTAAATACGCTTCAAAATTTTTCTCGCTATCGGTTAATTTGGTATATGAAAAAGTAACGGTATCGTTTTGGTTACTAAAAACCTCATCCAAACTTATCTCATATTTTTTAGAGATCTTGTAAACCTCTTCTATTGTTAATTCAGTCTCTCCTCTAATCCTTCTATAAGCACTATCAATACTTACATCCAACACATCGGCAATTTCTTCGGCAAGGCCAACACTTGGCGGAATTACTTCTTTAAACTTGGTTATAAATTGGTTTTGTATCGGTAAATTAACTTTACCGGGTTTTTTCTCCTTTTTTGTTGGCATATTTTTACTGATTTTCAGAGATAAAGATAGGGTTTTTAGTAAAAAAAGCAAATTTAAAATATTGGATTTGCAATAATTGCAAATTTCATTAAACCCAGGCTCTTCAAGCTTTCCGGGCAGGCAGTTTTCACATTTTCTTGGTTTTAGCGCACGCAAAGCCGTAAGGCAATGGCTTTTAATAGGCCTAATTTTGAATAAGCAAAACAAACAACATGAGACAAATACTTTTTTTGATTTTTATAAACGTTACATCGCTTCCAGCACAAACTCACTATAATAAGAAACGTTTTACATTTTATGATCTGTATCCCTGGCAAGGCGAAAAAGGATGTAGTGTGGGTATAAATTATTATAACCGCCCGTCACTGGAAGTTGGAATATTTAGTTCCGATGTTCCTAAATCAGGCAATGACTGGATCTTAGCGAATCAGCTTATTTTCTTAAATGCAGAATTTACCGTGAATAATAAAAATGCAGTTATAGGTCCGAAAATTGGTTACGAATTGAACTATGTGCTTTTTATTGGCAGAATAAGTAATGCGTGTTATTACGAATTTGATAAAAATATTTTTGATAACAGGCTCTTAATTGAAGGTGGGGCTTCACTTTTCGGTCATGCCAATTTATGTTATGGTTATTCACTGCCGGTGTTAAATGAAGAAATAAAAAACATTGAAAGGCATCGCCTCTCATTAAAAATTAACTTCTTTCACAATTTATAAATGAAAAATACAATGAAAAAAATACTTTTTATTTGCACCTTAGCCTTAAGCACAAAATTTTATAGCCAGGACATGCTGGGCTTAAGTAATATTTCCATTAGCAGCGGACCTTC
Source organism: Bacteroidia bacterium (assembly GCA_044229885.1). Classification (GTDB taxonomy): domain Bacteria; phylum Bacteroidota; class Bacteroidia; order B-17B0; family Aurantibacillaceae; genus Aurantibacillus. Next base: position 577,686 of record JBGASD010000002.1, read on the forward strand.
AAAATATCCTGAGCTGGAAAGGGCCGGTAGCACGATTGCTTTTTCTACCGTAAACATGGCCATGAACGCCGGCAACATCATCAATCTTAATAATAAAAAGAAAAAAAGCAATGCAGGTTTTGGCGTTGTAACAGGCTTTGCGCAAATAGCAAATGGCGTGATCTTTAACGAAAAAGAAGAAGACCTTAAAGCTATTGATGTGTCTGTTGGTGCAGCTACAGTAATTTTTAGCAGTATACGTTTATTAAAAAAACAAAAACAAGCTAAGGAAGAGAAATTATCGTTTGCGCCAGCTTTTTTACGCGCTCCTTTTTATGGAAAAATTACAGCGTTGGCCTTACGTTTAAAATTTTAAAAATAAAACTATGGAACAGAAAGATTTTTTACAACGTTTTGGATTATTAGCAGATATCCAGGAAACAATTTTTAGAATTCCTTTTTTAACAGAAGCAGTTCACTCTTTTATATTGCAGCCTTATGAAGACTATATCGTCAGCAAAAAACTCAAGATATGTTTTGAGCTAAAAGAAAACTTATCTTTTTTAGAGTTGAATGTGGTGCATTGTGAGATCACAAAACAGATCTTACACGAACTTAAGATCATTAACTACGGTATCCAGGAAAGCATACGTGTATTAATACTTGGACAAGAGCCTAAAATCGAGTTCTACTCTATGGGTCACGGGCCTTTTAAAGACCCCGATATAAGGATAAGGAACACTTATATTTCAAAAATTTAATTACCCTTTTTTTGTTAGTTTTCGTATCTTTAGTGTCATTTTTAAAGGTATGCAACAGATAAAGAATTACATAAACGGCGCCCTGGTTGAGCCTGTTTCAAAAACATATTTAGATAATTTTAATCCTTCAACGGGCAAAGTATATTCGCATATACCCGATAGTGATGAGAAAGATGTTGAGTTAGCTTATGCAGCTGCAAAAGCAGCTTTTAAAGAATGGAGCATTACTTCAAAAGATAAACGCTCTGCATATTTATTAAAAATTGCCTCTTTAATTGAAAAGAATTTAGACAAATTAGCACTTGCAGAAAGCATTGATAATGGTAAGCCATTAAAACTGGCTAAAACAGTTGATATTCCACGTGCTGCAGCTAACTTTCATTTTTATGGCACCGGTATTTTGCATTACGCTTCGCATGCGCACAGCATGGAGGAAACAGCCATTAATTATACTTTGCGTCAACCGGTTGGTGTAGCAGGTTGTATCTCGCCATGGAATTTACCATTATATCTTTTTACATGGAAAATTGCACCCGCATTAGCGGCAGGTTGCACTGTAGTTGCAAAACCATCAGAGATAACACCTATGACCGCATTTTTACTTTCTGAAATATGTATTGAAGCGGGTTTACCTGCCGGTGTATTAAACATTGTGCATGGCCTTGGCGCTAAAGTAGGAAATGCTATTGTAAGCCATAAAGATATTCCGTTAATTTCGTTTACAGGCGGAACTGCAACCGGTAAAAGCATTGCAAGCATTGCCGCACCAATGTTTAAGAAATTGTCTTTAGAATTAGGAGGTAAAAATCCTAATATCATTTTTGCCGATTGCGATTATGATAAAATGTTAGCCACTACTTTAAATTCATCATTTGCCAATCAGGGACAAATTTGTTTATGTGGTTCACGCATTTTTGTTGAGCGCAAAATTTACGACAAATTCAAAAACGATTTTGTTGCCAAAACAAAAGAACTTACAGTTGGTAATCCCTTAGATGAAAAAACAAAAGTAGGCGCCATTGTTTCTAAACCGCACCAGGAAAAAATATTAAGCTATATTGAGTTAGCTCAAAAAGAAGGCGGCAAGATACTTTGTGGCGGTAAAAAAATTAATTTAAGCGGCGATCTTGGCGAAGGTTATTACATTGAACCAACAATAATTGAAGGTTTAAGTTATGATTGCAGAACCAACCAGGAAGAAATTTTTGGACCCGTTGTTACCATTACACCATTTGACACCGAAGAAGAAGCGTTGATGATGGCCAACTCAACCATGTATGGTTTGGCAAGTATTTTATGGACACAGAATTTAACTCGCGCACATAAAATAGCCAATAATTTACACGCCGGTATTGTATGGATAAATTGTTGGTTGCTGCGCGATCTGCGCACACCTTTTGGTGGTGTTAAGGCCAGTGGTGTAGGAAGAGAAGGCGGCTTTGAGGCCTTAGACTTTTTTACCGAACCTAAAAACGTTTGCATAAAACTATAATAGCATTATTAAATTTTAAATTTTGGCTAATTATTATGAGATCTTAGGTGTACATTCAGGGGCTAGTTTCGCTGAAATAAGATCTGCTTTTCGCCGATTGGCAAAAATTTATCATCCTGATAAAAATCCTGCCGGAAAAGAACAATTTACCGTCATTTTAAAAGCCTACGAAACTTTATCAGATCCAAAACTTAAATCATCTTACGATTATAAATTAAATTACAATTGGTCCATTACACAAACCTCTTCAAGCAACTCAAAAAACAGTGGTACTAAAACATGGAGCTTTGATGAAAAAGAATTAAAGCGTAGAAAATATTATGAAGAACACATAAAAAAATACGCTAAAACAAAAGAAAATTATAAGCAGGCAACAGAAGGTAAAAAACATTATAACGAATTTAAATACATTCTTTTTGCTACACCAATTGCCGTTGCGCTTTTTTTATTGATATTTCATCTTGCTGCAGCACCGGTAAAGCCTATACAAGTAAAACCAAAAATAGCAGAGCCTGAAGTAAGCGCCTTAAAAATGGGCGATACGCCTTACAGTACTTATTTTGGAAGAAATAAATACGATACTACTTCCAAGCTTAACCTTACCGTAAAAAATAATACCGGGTTGGAATTGATCGTTTGCCTGTTTACCAAAAAAAGATTTATCCGCAGTTGCTATGTTGCTAAAGGCTATTATGCCGAGATATCAGAACTTCCCAAAGACCCTCTAATTATCCGTTATTGTACCGGTAGTTATTTTAGCTATTCGTATAAGCTAAAAGAAAAAGATGTGTATGGTGCTTTTAAAGACAATCCTAAATTTTATCAAAGTCAAAAAGCCACTGCGCTTAATTCAATTAATGAATTAACTTTGCTTAGCGGGAACAATGAGGGCTTTAAGGAAATAAATGAAAGAAGATTTTTTAACCGGGATTAAATTATATGCTTAAAAAAATAGAACACATAGGTATTGCTGTTAAAAATTTAAACAACAGCAACGAATTATTTAAAAAATTGTTCGGCAAAGAACATTATAAAGTAGAAGCGGTTGCTTCTGAAGGTGTAAGTACTTCTTTTTTTATGCTGGGTGAAACCAAAATAGAATTATTAGAAGCCACTAATGAAAATAGTGCCATTGCCAAATTCATAGAAAAAAAAGGTGAAGGCATTCATCACATTGCTTACGAGGTGGATAATTTAGAGGAAGAAATGGCGCGCTTAAAACAAGAAGGTTTTGAATTGATAAATGTAAAACCAAAAGATGGTGCTGACAATAAACGTATTTGTTTTTTACATCCTAAAACCACAAATGGCGTTTTGGTTGAGTTGTGCGAAGAAAAAAAATAAGAAAACAAAAAATTAAACTATGATCGATATTAAAATAAATATTCAAAATCCCGACAACACTATTACAACCATTGAAGCGCCTACCGATATGGGCTTAAGCTTAATGGAGATACTAAAAGGCAATGATTATGATATTTTGGCAACCTGTGGTGGCATGGCCTTATGTGCTACCTGCCATGTGGAGGTGCTTAAAGGGTTTGAGAATTTAAATGAAATTACAGATGATGAATATGCCATGTTGGATACACTTCCAAACATTACGCCTACTTCACGTCTTTCCTGCCAATTAAAATTAGTACCTGAAATGGATAACATCACTGTAAAAATTATGGGTGATGGCGTGGTTTGAAAAAAATATTCCTATAAGGTAGTTATGCGTAACTTTAATGACAATGAGAATCACTAAAATAATTATAGTATCAGGGCTTTTATTTTTTACAACTATTTTGACTGGACAAACAAATAAACTTAGACCGCTTTCTGAACTAATAAATACGAAAGAACCTGCGTGGACAGACATTTTAGCGCCAATGATCAAAGACGCCAAAAATTATGTAGAGATATTGCCGAAAGACAAAGAGAAAGCAGACAGTTCTTTATACAAAAGTCAAGTAACGACACGTTCTCCTATGGGTGCTATTGTATATGAGACAGGCGGTATTCTCATCGACCATAATTGGATAAGAATCTTAGGGTCTGGCGACAAAAAGCTTAACAGAAATCTTATGGATTGGAATAAGGGAAAGACATTCACAAATTTAGGCGAACAAATTCCTTATCTTTTAATAGCCGACGATGTATTAGGTGGTTTCTTTGCTATAAATGCTGGTGGATTAGACGCAAACGGAATTGGGAAAGTTTTTTATTTCGCACCTGACGACCTATTATGGACATCAACTAATTTGACCTATACAGAATTTTTGAGTTTTTGTTTTTCTGGAGACATCAAAAAATTTTATGAAAATTTATATTGGACAGGATGGGAAAAAGAAATTAAATCCAATTGACGGTAATGAAGGAATTTCTTGTTATCCCTTTTTATTCACAGTAGAGGGTAAAGACATTAATAAAGACACCAGAAAACCTGTTCCAATTGAAGAACTTTGGGCACTACACAATGACCTCCGAAAGAAATTTGTAGAAGGAAAATAAAGTTAGGCATGCCAGCAAGTAAGCTCAAGAGGCAGGAAGCGAAAGGGATTCGGTATTTATTTTCGCCGCCTTCGCAGACATTTATTTTATTTGCCTCCGCTTAATAAAGTTCATATCTTCGAATAACCTTTTGCGCAAGTAGACAGGGAAGTATTTCAAATGCCGCCTGAGCTTACTTGCCAAACCTTACTGACAATAGGGCGGGACATTCCCTGATGCAAAGAACACGTATTATATGACAATAAAAGGACAAAGAATTGAAATACCAATCAGCAAGACAAAACTTTTGCTTCTTCTTTTAGGTTCTTTGACTTTTGTTGCGCTCGGACTTTGGTTTGTAATTGCACCACCTACAATTAGTAGTCATTATTGGGGTAATTCAACAAAAATGATAATTGTTGGTTATGCTTCAATAATTTTTTTCGGTTTTTGTGCTTTTGCTTTTATTCTCAAATTTCCTACTAAAGGATCTGGACTAATAATTGATGACACCGGACTAGACGACAATTCAAGCGGCGTTTCAGGCGGACAAATATTATGGTCGGACATTTCAAATATTTCAATCATTGAAATACACAGACAAAAAATTATACTGCTTCAAGTAAATAACCCACAAGACTACATTAACAGACAGACAAGCAAATTCAAAAGGAAAATGATGGAAATGAATTACAACATGTATGGCTCACCTTTAAGTATTACATCAAACGGGCTTAAAATTTCGTTTGACGAATTACATAAACTATTGCTGGACAAGTTTAACTCCACAAGACGCTCTTAAAAACTGAGTTCGCCGCACTTCAGCTAACAGCAGCTACTTACAATTTTTTGCGGGTTAACGCTCAAATGTGTAAATGACAGACAAAAGGTAGATGTTTGCTTTCAATTCGCTATAACTAGTTTTAATTTTCTTTTTTTTGATTTAAAGAAATAGACAAAACCTATCCAAAATCCCTATAATGATTCCAGGTAATGGAACTTAAATTCTTGCCAAACGCAAAAGTAATGTACGCTGTTACGCCGCAATGAAAAATGAGTAAGTGCATGAACGCGGCGGCTCTATAGCCACACCAATATGTAGCTGTAGCGTCTAAAGTAATTAAAGATGTAGGAATACATAAAGTTACGATCAGGTTATAGATCAAAACTGCTCCAAATAAATGATCAAAATTTTTCAGCGGCCACGAAAATAATTTTCTGTGCCATTTAAAATCATTGCCCCATTTATGAATAATATAATAATTACCAAGATTGGTTGGCGCTAATAAAATAGCAGGTTGCTTTAAGCCATCTTTTTTAAATGCCTCCAAAGGTGCCAATATCTTAAAACCTTTAAGATCTTTATGATATTTTAAATTAATGTGTTTTATTTTTAAGATCGCTTCGTATGGTATCTCGTCTTTAAAATATTGGCTGTCTATAAATTTTAATCGGTATTGTAAAGCAATTTTTTTGATCTCAGAAATCTTAAAGATCATGCTACTGTCTACATCTTCTTCATCAACCAGTTCAAAAGAAGTATTATAATGCTTTAAATTATTAAGAATTTTCTTTTCCGAAAAAAGATCGTTACTTAAAATACGATTAGCTTCGGTTATCAGGTCATCTTCCTTGCTGCGGGTCTTGCTTTTAAGCTTTGACAATTCTCCTGTTATATCAACCCGTTTCATTTTTATTTTAGTAAGGAATTATAGCTATTCCAAAAGAATAAAGGTTCATGCCGTTAACACCTTTGTCTTTTTGAAACACTTCGCTAACATAATAACAAGCTGTTAAACAAATTTGTTCGAGCCCAATGCGGAAATTTACACCATAACGAATGTGGTTTATGTTTTTAGTGTTATACACTCTTAACTTTCCATCATCATCCACCATTTTTCTAAAATCGTTAATTACATAGCCACCTTTAACTCCAAATTCCATTTTAAACTTGCGATCGGTTTTGCTCCTGAATCTTATTTCCAAAGGAATTTCAAGGATCTTTTCGTTATAGCTGTTGGTCTTATAAGGCGTAGTTTTTGGTTGCAATAATGTTGTTACTTTTTTATTATTGGTGCTATCGAGCTTATAAATAAAATCGGCATTACTATGTACATTATGGCTAAAAATACCGATGCCATAACCAAAACTAAAACATGAATTGCCAATGGGTTTGTCAAACATAAAAGCAAAGTTTAAGCCTAAGCTTCTCCAGTGTGTTTTGATATCTGTTGGTGCACCCAACCAGCCGGTGCGGTTTATCTCAATGATCAAACGATCGCCGGGCTCGCCTTTATACTTTTTAATATTAAATTCATCTTCGGACTTTGTTTTGCTTTTATCTGTTGTTTGAGAAAAAGCAAGCACCGAAAACAAAATAAATGAAATTGTATAAAAGGCCTTATTCATTTCAATAAAATTATAGTGCTCAAATGTAGTGATAATCGCTTAACTAAGCAACATAAGGGATTGCGCCAAAATAGACTTGGTTTTAAACTTCAGTTTATTGGTAAAGCTATTGGCTTTGCTGTAATTTACCTCGTTGTATACCCAGCGTACAGCATATTGGTAGAATTTTTTTGAATGCGTTCCGGTAAAATCATTGTCCCTGTCGCTTATTTTATTCCAGGCATCGCCGGTTACAATTGTTTCGTTTACTTCGGTATAAAGCGGTGTGCCTTTAATGGGATAAGCTAAAGTAACGGTGTAATAACTGGGATCGGATATCTTTAAATGGCGAATGGTCTCTTTTATATCCTCCTTATTTTCGCCGGGATAACCCAACATTATAAAAGTACCGGCCTCAATGCCATAAGCCTTTGTTTTAATGATCATCTCCCGCACTTCTTTTACATTTACCCTTCTGTCCATAGCATCAATTATTTTTTGAGAGCCGCTCTCTGCCCCTATCCACACTCTAAAACAACCTGTTTCTTTTAAAACTTTAATTATTTCTTCATTTAATCTGTCGGCACGGGTAATTATTTCGTATGGAATAAATATTTTACGTTTTAAGATCTCTTCTTTAAATTCATTCATCCATTTATGACTGATGGTAAATACATCATCCACAAACCAAACACGATCAGGGTTATAATTTTGTTTTAAATATTCCAGTTCATCTACCACCAATTTTGCACTTCGTCTTCTGTAAGTTCCTCCATACACCGCTCTGCTGCACCATTTGCAGGTGTAAGGACAACCACGCATGGTGCTTAAAGAGTACATGCTGTAACCATGGTTTTTTTTCCAGGCGTTTCCATACAATGCAAGATCTATTTTTTTGCGTGCCGGCATTGGTAAAGAATTGATGTCTTTTACCAATGTCCTTTCTTCGGTAAAAAAAACAGCATTGTCTTTTAAGTAAGCAATTCCGTTAATTTGAGAAGGAAGTGTTTTATTATTTTTATAATACTCTGCTATTTCAAAAAAGGTTTGTTCGCCTTCACCAACCACTAGCATATCGGCGCCATTCAGCAAATAATTCTCTGCATTATATCTTATTTCAGGGCCTCCTAAAATCACTTTACACTCTTTAAGTTCAGGGTGATTGTGCACAAACTCGGTTATTCTTAAAACCGATACTTTAGTCATTAAGTTGGTATAAATGCCAATTAATGCCGGTTTGTTTTTTAGAAGATAAGTTTTAAAATCATCAAATGAAGAAAACGTTGAATCATATACTTCATGTTCAATGTTCTTACTATCCAGATATGCAGAAATGTAAAGAATACCCAACGGAACATAGGGTTTCATGATCTCCAGCTCTTTAGGATCATCCTTTAAAAAATATCCGTGCGTTAAAAGGATCAATTTATTTTCTTTAAATGAATTAAATAATGATCAGCGTGATCTGCTGTCCATTTAAATTTACAAAATACTTTATCAAGCCCGCTAAATAATTTCAATAATATTTTCTTATTAGCAAAAAAGGGATTTAAATAAGATGGTGGAACAAAAAGGCCAATTCCTGAAATGCGTTGCGTGTTAAATCCGGAATTAAAAAAACTTTCAATTTCATTTGGAGAATAATACCAGGTCTTAAATTCAGATCCATTTATAAATGTATCTATTCCTTCTGTACTTTTTCTTCTATTCGCTTTTGTTCGATCGCCTTTTATTTTAAAATAAGATCGTTCCCAGATACACTTTCGTCCCATGATCACAAAAAAAAGATCTGTATCTTTATTTGAGAATGCATTACATTTTTTTGCAAACTCCTGTAACTCCTTTGGCGAAAGGCAATTTAAGCCTCCAAAATTTGAAAAAATAAGATCTGCTTTTTTTATTTCTTCCTCCAGATCCTGAATTGCTTTTGCTTTAAAAGAAACGTTATTGATCCCGTTTTTTTTTGCTTCACACTGTTGTATCATTTTTTCAGAAACATCAGTAGCAACAATATCTTTAACCTGTTTTGCGATCTCTAATGCATCATGGCCGGTACCACAATTTATTTCAAGAACGGATAAATTATTATTTAACAGGGGTAGTAAATAATGGTGCACCGCTTCACGTTGCAGCAAACCAACCGGTGAAAACGTAAAGTGATCATCGTATTGTGTTGCGTAATTATCAAAAGAGGCTGCCTGCATTGGGTTCAATGTTCTGTAGTTTTTTCTTTAAACGTATTTGCTTATAGTAGTAATAAGGGCCTAAAGCCATACGTTTATTGAATTTTTTATTTTTCAGCAATTCTTTTGATTGTGCAAAACGGAATTTATAATGAACAAAGCGTTGCAAGTGCCTGTAAAAATCGGCTTTATAAGAGCTATTAAACATTAAATGCAGATCGTCAGAATCTTTCCAGTTTTGTTTTTCGATCAGATCTTTTTTTACGCGCTCGTAAAATTTTGTTCCGGGTAAAGGATAAGAAACAGAAATACCAATATCGTGTGGCTTTAATTCATCTACCATTAAAATTGTTTTTTCTATATCTTCAATTAACTCGCCCGTATAGCCAAATTGCAAAAAGAAACATGGCTTTATATTATGCTTCTTTAAAAGCTGTGTTGCTTCTTTTATTTGTTCAATAGTGGTGCCTTTATCCATTGCATCCAACACTTTTTGCGAACCGCTTTCGGCACCCATCCACACTTCATCGCAGCCAGATTCTGCAAGGTATCTTATATTTTCATCTTCCAATAAAAGATCGGCACGGCTTTGTATCTTATATTTAATTACTACTTGCAGTTCTTTTATTGCAGTATTAAATTCTTTTAACCAATTGGGTTTTAAGCCAAAAATATCGTCGGCAAACCAAATATGTGTAAAGCCAAATTTGTTTTGCAGTTCTTTAATTTGTTTTGCAATATTTTGTGGCGAGTGCGAATTATATCTATTGCCATATATTGGTTTGGCGCACCAATTGCACTTATAAGGACAACCACGTGTAGTTACAAAATTTATTGAAAAAAATCCATGGCCCTGCAGCCAGGTATTTTTATATGGTGTAATGTCTATCAGATCCCATGCAGGTAAAGGCAATTCATCAAGCTCTTTTAAAACCAAACGCGCAGGGGTCTTTACTATTTTATTTTCTGAAAGAAACGCCAGTCCGTTTATTAAGGAAACATTTGGCTGTTTTTCTTTTTTTAATGCATTCACCAATTCCAAAAGTGTTTGCTCGGCCTCACCAATAATAATATAATCGGCTTTGTTCTCGAAATACTTTTCCAAATGATCGGTAGCATCAGAAGAAGAAACAATAACGGGTATATTAAATTCTTTAGCTATTTTTTGCATCTTAAATGCAGCTTCACGCATATTGGTAAGACACATTTTGGTGAGGTAATTAAACGAATCGTCGTAAATAACAAATACATCGGGTTTAAAAATTTCAAGATGTTGTTTTATTTCTTCGGCAGAAGATGAAAATTGAAGATCGGCTAATTTTACTTCGTAACCATTTTCTCTTAATACAGAAGCGGCATAAAGTGTTGCCAACGGAGGAAAAGGTGTTTGCGTTTTTAATTGTTTGTTATCGAAATGCAAAAAATACGAATGTGTAAACAGGACCTTCATTTACAGCGATACGGTTTTTATATTTTCAAGACGTTTATCTAATTGGGCCAAAACCTTTTGCTGATAGCCACGTGGGTGATGTTTAGATACATTTTTACGACTGCGCAAATTAAGGTCAAACTCTTCTTTACTAAATCCGGGAAACTTTTTTTGCCAGGAAGAAAGGGTTAATTCAAAGCATTTTTTATCGAGCAGGTTGCCTAATTTTCCATTAAATAAAACTTCAACTAATCTGAAAAAATATTTTTTTGTTGGCTTGGTTTTTATGAAAGAAGCATTATAATCTGCTTTGTTAGGTAAAATATCATTGGTCCATTTATTAGAATTTAAGAATGCTTCGAATTGCTGTTTGTTATTGACCGGGATCAAGGTTTTAATTTCTGTTGCTACAAATACATTTTCGTCGGGGATCTGTAAATTATTGGAAGCGATCAAATAATTAATGCAAAAATATTTTCGCGAATTAAACAAGAACACTTTTTTAAAGGCAATTAAAATACTGCGGCAAAGCCACAATTTATGTGGTGATGTAATTATAAAATAATCAATATCTCCATCTTCTTCCAATAAACCTTTTGAGCAGGAGCCGGAAATACAAACCGATTCTACAAAAGGAAATTTTGAAATAAAATTAGCGTAACGCTTAATAGTTTTTTGTTTAGCTAAGAATCTTTTTTCAGAATCAATACGTTTTGTAATAAAATCCGCATTACTTTTTTCCAAATAATAAAATCCATTGGATTCAGAAATTAGTTTAAGCTCTATTAATTCGTTTAAAACTAAATTTACCTGGCTTTGACTAACTTTTATTTTTAAATATTCAAGTACCTGATTGGGTTTTAAGGGATAGTTAAAAACATCAAAATAGGCAATACACTTGTATACCGCAAATTGTGTTTTTGATAAAGTAACAACTTCGTTATTTTCTATCTCTATCATGCCTGTTTTACTATATTAAAGATAAAGTTTTTTTCCCATTTTATTTTCTTTTCGTAACAAAGGCTTAATAAATAATCATACTTTTTTGCTATGGTCGAGATCCTTTCAAGGTCACAATTATCAGCTAATATCATATATATTTGTGATGAGGGGTGCGAATACCCGTTTAACTGCTTAAATAATTTTTCAAAATATTCACCATTCTTCCCGCAATACCAGGCATAAGAGCCTTCATCAGAGGGATCGGTAAAAAAGTAAGGTGGATTTATAAAAAAAATATCGAATTTATTTGCAGGCACATTATCAAAAAGATCGGAAAGATAAACGTTAAAATTACTTCTCTCTTTAAAATTAATTTCAAGATTTTCTTTAATTCCTTTAACTGCCGTTTCATTAATGTCAAAACTATACACCTGCGCAGCCTTTGAAAAGGCAATAAAACTAAGCAATCCGGAGCCTGCGCCAACTTCGCAAACCTTTTTATTTTTTAGATCAAGTTGTTGTACAAACGCTGCAAACAGTTGGGTGCTAAAAAAATATTTTGGATGAAAAACACCGGGATATATTTTTAATTGAAGATCTGCATACGTATAAATACGTACTTTTTTTAACCGTTGTTTAAGAATTGGCTGAACCAATACATCATAGTATCTTTTATGTAAATAATCCAGCATTAAAACCCTTCTATTTCAGGCTGACGGTATTTCCAGATCTTTTGAAGCGCTTTTATTTCGTAAGGAAATTTATAAAACCCACTACGATAGCGCAACCCACTCCAGCCGCGAATGATCGTTTTTTGCCAGTGTTTAAACCTTATATCCGATTCGGTTGGAAAATAACCGTTCAATACTGTTTCAAAATTTTTGATCTTATCGATCATGTATGGTTGTAACCAGGGCGTTAAAGGATTTTTACGAAGATCAAAATTTTCCCAGGCCGGACTTATCCAATCCTCTAATGTTTCAGGAAATTTAAAGCCGCTGGCCAAAACTTTGTCATACATATCTGAGCCTTCGGTTGGCACAGGGCTGTATGTATAAATAATTATCTCAGTTTTAGGATTTACAGCTTTTACTTTTTTAATGAATTCAATATCCTCATTGATCTGTTTATCTACCTCTTCTTCATTTTCTCCGGGTATTCCCAAAACAAAAGAATACTCAGGAATGATATCAAATTTCTTTAAGCGTTCCGCAAATTTTAAGATCTGTTCACCTGTTTGTGTGCCGCCTTTATCCATCTTTTTTAAAACAGCATCGTTTCCGGTTTCTGCTCCAAAAAAGATCATTTTACAACCTGCCTCTCTTATCAATGCCAAAGATTCATCTTTGTACTTATCCATTGTATCAATACGTGCTTCGCCCCACCAGATCATGTTTTCGTTCTTGATCAGCTTTGCAAATTCAACAGTTCTTTTTTCGGAAACAAAAAAATTATTGTCATGAAATTCAATTGCATCACCATTGTATTTCTCTTTTAAAAACTTTACATCATTATAAATGCCCTGTGCCGATCTGCCTTTCCACCGAGCATTATAAATAGGCACTACGGCACAAAACGAACAGGTAAAAGGGCAGCCAAAACTGCTATGGTAAGCAATGGTTTTTTTGCCCAAATAAGTTTTGCCTAAATATTTTTGAAGCGGATAAAAAGCATTTAATTTCTCGTAGGGTAACTCAGGCAATTTATCAAGATCGAGCAATTCTTCTTTAGCAGATTTTATTATTTGTCCGTCTTTTTTATAAATTAAATTCTTAATGCTATCTACAGGCAAATTATTTTCAATTGCATTTAAAAGCTGTGGAAACGTATTATCACCCGGGCCATTCACTATAAAATCAATATAACCCGAGTTTAAAACAGATTTTGGTTGATTAGAAGGAAAGTAGCCGCCCCATATTGTTTTTAAATTGGGATATTGTTGTTTTAATGCTTTCGAAATAGGAATTGCCTGTTTTAATTGCGGGCCGGGCATAACGGTACAACCAAATACATCTATTTTTTGCGCTTTAAAATAATCCAGAATCTTTTTTTGAGGATCTGCTTCAAGATTACCATCCACCAAAATAAATTCATGTGTATTATTTATACTCGCAGCAATTTGTAAAATGCTGTTAGGTATCCTTGGCTTTGAATTAGCACTGCGTGGATTAAATAATAAAACTTTAAGCGACATGGGCAATCTGCTGTATTACAAATATAGACAAAAGCCAATAGTTTCTAATAACGAAACAGTCTTTTATACAACTTTATTAGAACAGGAGGAGTAAAATATTTTAACATCTTTGTTTTATCCCGCTTTTTTATGCTTTTGAAAAATTCTGTTTGATCTTTTTCAGAAATAGCTATTTTATCAAATAAGTTTTTAGCATTACTTGAAAAGCCCAATGCGCCAACTATAACAGCAGTATTATACGCTTTTTGATCATCATTTAAGGCTTGAGTATCTATGCAATAAAAAACATCGCCACCAATTCCCCATTTGGGCTTTTCGCCTTTGGTGAAAGGTGAGTTGATATCGTAATTAAATTCGCAGGTAATTAATTTATATCCTAAATTTTTTAAATAAAGGTTTATTTCTGTAAATGTGGGTTGGTTCGTATAAAGTGGAATAAAAGAAAATTCTGTTTTAATTACATTGATCCTTTTTGTTTTTAAGCTCTCCTCTGCCCCTTTTAAAATTGCCAGTTCGGTGCCTTGTGTATCGATCTTTAAATAATCAATTGTTTTAATATTGTACTCTTTAACAATAGCATCAATTGTTGTTGTTTCTATCTTTTTTGTATCAACAATATTTAGTTGTTTGCGCCAGTGTTTAAATTCTGTAATATCGCCAAAGTATTCAGTTAATAATTTTTCATCAGGCAATAACATTGAACTCATGCTTGGGTTAGCGGCAATATTAAAATCAAAAAGGCCTTTCTCGCTAAACAGTCCTTTGTCAATTACATGACATTCTAAATATGTATTGTTATTTTGAGAGACATTGCTTTTATCGCCCGGCTCAAAAGCATATAATTTAATGTGTTTTGCTAAAGCATCCAGCTCTCTTAAACCGTTCCTGGCTCCTACATCAAAACATATTAATTCAGGAATCTTCATTATTATTTTTTATTTATGAAATCCGGTGAGTTGGCATCCTGTTCGCGAACATTAAAAGGTTTAATGCAGGATGTAAACGGCGCTAAAGAATTTACAGAATCACGATAATAAATATCTCCAAAAAAAGGATATTCCTGATAGACATGTGTTCTGTTGTTCTTTAAAATATCTTTTAGTTTAGTTACCGGAATGTTCCACTCTTTAGAAAGTTTCATTAGCGAAGGTTCCATATAACCAATATATAATCTTTCTGCTAAAGAGTGATCCTGTGTTTTAGAATAATCAATTTCGCTATTTAAATTTTTACGGTAAAGATCTAATTTAAACATCATCGCTTTCACAAGCTCCTGAAACTCTGCCTGCGTAACAGACCCTTTAATAGAATCGTTACGAGTATACAATGGCTGAATAACGATCTCGTGGCACCAAAGACATTTAGCGGGTTTGCCGGCATCGCTTAAATTTTTTGGGCTGGCATTTATTATTTTTCCGTTTTGATCATATATCGCAAAACGCAACTGACCATTTTGCATAATATCAAACACCTCATAGGCTTTAGCGGTAAATGTATTTTTTGAAAAATCGCCTTCGCCTTCTTCGGCAATAAATAACCAATCTGTTACAGTGCCTGTTGTATATAATTTTAAAACACGCGTATGTTTTGAAACTAAAGATCTTGTAACAGGAAAAATAATTGGCTCTTCGTTTTTATGTTTATCCAGCATTTTAAAAAGATCTCTTTCTACACCTGTAATATTATAATAATGCTCGCTTGAGCCTAAGGCGAGTGAGACAAAAGCTCCCAGATCGACGGCTTGTTTAATTTTATATTCTTCGGTATTTTTTAAAGAATCACATATTTTATTTAAAGCTATAAGACCGGCTTCAGAAAAGCCGAGTTTAGAAAAGTTGAGCTTGAATTTTGTTGAATCTGCTTTTGTTATAGCATGTTCTAAACTATCTTTTTTTAATTCGGCTCCTAAAAAAGAGAGTGTCCATAATAAGCCTGTTCTCCCGTTTTCCCAACTGTCTATCTCATACATTTTATTGAATTGGAGATCTAAAGAAACGTTTTTCTTTTTTTCAATATTACATGAAAAAAGAAGTACAATAAGCGTAATAATGATGTATGTGCTCTTAGTTTTCAATTATTTTACTATTCTTGGTGTTTTTAGTTTTAAATGGTACATGCCAATGCCGCTATTTTCATCGGTCATAAAAAGCAATTTTTCATTATTAATATATACTGCTTTATGATCATTTATTGTAAATATTGTTGAATCGATCGTTTTTGAAACAAAATCCACTAGTTCTACAGAATCTCTGTTTCCTAAACAGGTGTATAGTTTTATTTTATCACTACTTACATTAAAATTATATAAAATACCTGCACTTGGTCGTATTTCAATTTCGCTATCATTTTTGTATCTATAAAAGGCCAAAGATGGTAAGGCAAAGATCAATATAGAAATAATAAAATATTTAAGATCAAAGCCCGGCTTTAATGTGTTGATCAAAACAAAAAATAATATAATTAAAAGCCACACACGCGGATATTGCAAGGCCAATGGAAAGTTGGAAAGTTTATAAAGAGGAATATTGCAGGCAATAAGCAATAAACTATTTATGAGCATTGCTTTTTTTACGGGCATTTCTTTTATTAAAAAGATAAACGGAAATAGCATAATTAAACTATAAACAGTAGAATACTTATTAATAAGAAAAAGAACCAAAATGCTAATAAAAAAAGAGATGTTTAAATTTTTCTGTAAAATTACTTTTATGAAAAAGCTAAATACAAAAGCATAAAAAAGTATTTGAATGATCACTGCAACTATTGGTGCGTTTATAACAGGTGAAGGGTTTAAATAATCTTGTTGCACAAAAGCATTCAATAAAAACGTATAAAGACTTTGATTATAAAAATAAAATGGGGCCGTTATATCATTTAATGCCAGGCGTGGAAAAATATTTAAATAATAATGATTGATAGTATTTGAACCAATGGCAAAATAACAGATCACCAATAAAATGACTGTAAAAAAAACTGTCCATTGCAACGACTTCCAGTCCTTTTTAAAAATAAGAATAATAGCAACAAACGCCGGAAAGATCTTTAAAGCAAAGAGTAATGCAACAATAAAGCCAAGCCTGGTTTTTTGCCCGTTTTGCATTGCAATATAAAATTCGAAAAATAAAGTGGTAATTAAAAGATAAGCCTGACCATGATGAAAGTTAGAGAACAATGGCTGAAAGAATATAATAGGCAAAAAATAAAACCACAGGCTAAAGAATTTTGTTTCTTTTATAAGTCGGTCTAAAGAAAAACAAAAAACAAAAAGGCTTAAACTGCTAAATACTAATTTGGCAATAGATAATTTTAAAAATGTAAAAGGCATGTAAAATAAGAGTGAAAAAGGCGGTACAGGCGCATAATTCTCTAAAAAGCTACCGTTTTGATACTGCCTGATCTCTGTATTAAAAAAATGAATGTCGTTGTAAAATTTTAAAGGATCGATGCCCTGCAAAAAGAAGTTACTGCCGTAATAATAATTTCCAAAATCACCAACGGGGTGATTAAAAGTAAGCGTTAAAAGGACACAATTAAATAAGAAGAAAAAATAAATAAATCTTCTATGAAAAGAATTCTGAAATTTATTTTCAAAAAAAGTACCTAAGCTTATTTTAGCAGGATGTTCTATAACGTTTAAAATTAATCTGCCTAATCTATCAACAATTTCTGACTATAAACCGTTCTGTTATCGCGCTCTACCTTTATAAAATAAGTTCCTTTGGCCAGTTGAGCAATATCCAACACTGATATTTTAGAATTGATCTCTTTTGTCATTAGAACTTTTCCTTCAATATCATAAATATATAAAACATGTGTTTGTTTTAATTCTTCTTTAAATTCAATCGTGCATTTATGTTTTGCAGGATTTGGGTATACTTTTACGTTTACAGTGTTTTTTGAATATTCATTAATACCCACTGAGCTGGTATCGGTTGAATTGCCAAAAGTATATTCGCCTAATTTTAAAGTATCAATTTCGATATAACCTGTACGCAAAGAAGCTGTGAACTTGGTCATGTACTTTACTACTTTCCAATCATCGGCTGCATTAGCACGGTAAAACATTCGTATGCTATCACCATTTACAACCGTTAAACTTGTATCCATATAAGCATATGTACCCGAAGTAACTTTATTACCATCATAATTAAATCTTGCTTTTGAATGGAAGCCAGGAGATAAAACCCCTTCTACTTTCCAGTAATGCTGGTTTGATAATTTATGGTTGTTTGGATTATTCTTAAACGGATCAGGCTTTACATAATTGTGAATGATGCGCAATAAACTTGAATCGGCTCCTTTATTTTTAACCGTTAAAAATACTTTGGCTAAAGCATAATTAAAATTAGTAACTGTTTTTATGGTTTTATATTCTTGCGAAGTAGCATCGCCAATTTTACTGTCGTAATTTAAAGCATGATACACCGGTGTAAATGGCAAGCCGGTTACATTATAATTACCGGAAGCACCATTTACAGTAACTGTTTTTACAACAGTGGTCCAATCATTTTTAAAGAATGTTATTTCCAATGGCACACTATTATGTAAAACTGTTGTGCCAAATGTTTTTTGTTTTATAGTAACAACTGCATTTACATTTGTTGGAGTAATTGCATTATATTTTACCGAATCAATAGAAAAATGTGACCAGCCTCCGTTAAATACCCAGTTGGTAAAATAATCTGTTAAGTTTTGTCCGCTGCTGGTTTGCAATAAATTTCTAAATTCAATGCTATTAATACTTTTAAAAGCATTTTGCTGCATTACATATTTTGCACCGTTAAAAAAAGCAACATCCCCCATGTAGCCTCTTAAAGTATGAGCAATATCAGCACCTTTTTTATACACATGATCGCCATAGGTTGTACTGTGTGGAATACCGCTTACCGCTCTAAAACCACCATCGCGTTTATGCAAGTAATGTAAAAGATCATCGTGTTCATTCTTTACAGCATTTAAATAATTTGTTTTACCATATTGCCATTCTAAGAACATGTAAGAACTAAATGTGGCCATACCTTCATTTATCCACATGTCTTCCTGTGTTTCGCAGGTAATCAGATCGCCCCACCAGTGGTGTGATAGTTCGTGCGCCATTAATTCTGCTTCGTAAGCAAGGTTACCGGCAACCGCTTTTGGATAAGCAATGTTTGTGGCATGTTCCATAGCACCACTGTTAAATGGCACTAAACAATAACCAAAACGGTTCCATTTATACGCTCCAAAATAATTCTCAAAGCCATTTATACAATTGGTTAAATGCACAAAACCATTTTTCATAGCGGTTGTATCAGAACCCGCGGCAACCAAAGTAATTGGTTTTAAGCCATCCAATGCATTAATGCTCCAATTTACCTGTCTGTATCTTGCCACTGCAACGCTTGCTAAATAAGTAGGGATCTGTTCATTCAGTACCCATTTACGTGTGCGTTTTGCCAAAGTAACTACATCCGACATTAACTGTCCATTGCAATAGGCTCTTCTTGTTGAATCGCAGGTAATATTAAATTCATATTTGCTACGCTCTACAAAATTATCAAAGCAGGGAAACCAAACGCGGCCGTAGTTATGCGGTTTGGCTCCAAAACCAACACCTAAATTATAAGCGTACTGATTGCCTGAATTATTATCAAAATAAAATCCACCCCAGCCGCTTGGATCGCCCTGTGGTAAGCCATGGTAATAAACAGTAAACACAGAAGTATCTGTTGTATTTTTTGGCGCTGTAAAATTTACTTTTACAACTGTATCATTATAATTAAAGGTCAATAAGGTAGAGTTCTCCTTTATTGAATCAATTGTCAATTTTAAAAGATCGAAACGAATAAATGTTCTGTTATTCATTTTTGGCGCAAAGCGAATTTGTGTATTGCCAAAAATATTTTTTGTGGTAAAATTACCTATCTCTAAATTGATAGTGTACTTTAATATATCAAAGGTATCGCTTCTTAAATTTTCAGCACTATAATATATAGGTGTAGAGGCCAGCATTTGTTTGCCATGCTGGCAGCTGTAATTTTGTGCTAATAGATTTGTGCTGATAAATAAAGCAACAAAACAGATGATCTGTAAACATTTTCTCATAACCTAAATTTAGGAAAAAAATATTTATAAAAGACATAGTTTCAGCCTATATAATGAGGCTAATAAAGTTAATCGCTTAATAATTTGTAAACACTTTGTATTTTTTTATATTTGTTAGCTAAACATAATTATGAAAAAATCACTTTATTTATTACTAACAACTTTACTTATCAGCGTTTCGTCATATGGGCAAACGTTTCTATCATTACCAATTAAAGCAACTAAAGTATTATTTGATGCAAAAAGAAACAAATTACTTGCTATTGTTAATAGTTTAGACGTAAATCTTGGTAATAAATTAATTCAAATTAATACTAATTCCGGGGCAGTTGAAAACTCAGTAGTTTTGGGTAGCGACCCTACCTGTATGGCTTTAACTTATGATAGTAATTATGTGTATGTTGGCTTAGATGGTGCTTCACAGGTAAAGCGGGTTAATTTAAATAGTTTTTTAGTAGATAAAACAATACCATTGGGTAATGGTTCATTTGGCCCAATGTTTGCGGAAGATGTTGCAACAATTAAGGGATCGCCGGATATAGTGGTTGTTTCCAGAAAATTTGTTTCTGTTAGCCCAAGACATGCAGGTGTTGCGGCGTATAAAAACACCATTAAATTGAATAATGAAACACCAACTCATACAGGTAGTAATATATTGGAAACTATATACGGAACTGATAACGTTGTAGGTTTTAACACAGAGTCAACAGAAAATGGATTTAGAAAAATGTTAATAGACACTGTAACAGGGGTTCAGCTAATTAGTACTACTACAAATATGCCGTTATCTCAACAAATGGAATTTGAATCAGGCTATGTTTATTCTAATAATGGAAAGGTGGTTGACCCAAATTTATCTGTACCATCTGTTGTTGGAACCTTTAATCTCAGTTTTTCATCAATAACATGTGTAGATGCAAACCCCATCACAAATAAAGTTTTTTTTGCATCAATAGACAATTCAAGTTTGCAGCTTAAATCCTACAGTCTGCAATCCTATACTTTTTTGCAAGACACATTGGTAAGCGGTTTATTTCCTAATACTTTCCAATTGCCGGAAGTTCAGGATCTGGAATGTTATGGTTCTGACGGTATTGCTGTTATAGTTTCTGAAAACTATTTTAATTATAAAGATAAACGACTAATACTTTTTAAACCTAAAATCGCTGTGGGAGTTAAAGAAATTGTATTAAATGATGATGAACTTAGCGTTTTTCCAAACCCAACAAATAGATATTTAAACATTAATTTTAAAACAAGTAATGTTAGTGAAGTTCTAATTTTAGATAACCTGGGAAGAATTGTTTTTAAGGATGATTATCTAGAAAAAAATAATGATCTAAAAATTATTGATTTAAAAACAATTCCAGACGGAGTACATTTCATTTACGTAAGATCTTCTACAAGCTCAAACTATATTGTTAAAAAACTCGTAAAGTTTAATAATTAATTTTTAACCCGGGTTAAAAACATTTGATCTGTATGATCCGCAAGTATAATTATTAAAGTTTTTTTTGAAAAATAGTTGGTTCTAAAAGTCAGAAATCATTCAAAAACTACAAATAGCTGTTTTTCATTAAATAATTCTTTACGTAATCTTCCACACCTTCTTCAAGGCTTGTAAATTTTTTAGAATAGCCCTGTGCAATTAGCTTATTCATATTTGCCTCAGTAAAATATTGGTATTTATCCCTGATATCCGCAGGCGTATCAATAAATTCAATGTTCGGTTCTTTGCCCAGTGCCTTAAAAGTAGCGTTGGCAAGATCTAAAAAAGTACGGGCCTTACCGCTTCCTAAATTGTAAATGCCACTTTTTACACTGTTAGAATATAAGAACCAGATCACACTCACCACATCTTTTACATACACAAAATCACGCAGCTGACCACCGTCAGTATAATTCGGATTATGCGAACGGAATAATTTTACCTTGCCTGTATTATTTACCTGGTGAAACGAATGAAAAATAACCGAAGCCATTCTGCCTTTATGGTATTCGTTGGGTCCATATACATTAAAGAATTTTAAACCATACCAGTTTGGCGGGGACGTGCTTTGTTGCAAGGCCCATTTATCAAAATCGTTCTTGCTTTCACCATAAAGATTTAAGGGTTTTAACTGATTGATCTTTGTTTCATCATCATCATAACCAAATTCGCCCAAACCATAAGTAGCAGCAGAAGAAGCATAAATTAAATTGATCTTGTTTTTAGAACAGATCTTCCAGATATCTTTTGTGTATTGTAAATTCAATTCATTTAAAATATGAACATCTTTTTCGGTAGTATCTGTTCTGGCGCCTATATGAATAACATCGGTCACAATATTATAATTCTTATCAAACCATTCAATAAAATGCTTGCGTTCTATTTTTTGGTAAAATGTTTTTAAAGTATAATTGGCTTGTTTTGAGTTTACCGAAAAATCATCTACCAATACAAGATTATTAATTCCTTCTGCATTGAATTTTGCAACCACACAAGAGCCAATAAATCCCGCTGAACCTGTAATAACGATCATAGCTAAATTTTGTGAGGTAAAGTTAATTAAAATAAAGAAACGAATCTCATATTTTGTTATTCGCTTAATTTTTAGGAAATTTATCTTGTATTATGGAAATAAAAAGGGTTTTTGATATTCTTGATAAGCTAAAAGCCACCTCAACCAAGGATGATATTTTAACTGCAAAAGAAAACAAAAAATGGGTAAAGCACAGTGTTACCGATTTTGTAAATAAAGCAAATTATGTAGGTTCAGCGCTTTTACATTTAGGTTTAAAAAGCAGTGATAATGTTGCCATTATGGCCAGCAATATGCCCGAATGGAATTTTGTGGATTATGGCGCGCAACAGGTTGCCATGCCAACAGCTCCAATTTTTCCAACCATCAGCAGCGGTGATCTTAAATATATTTTAAACCATTGCGAAGCAAAAATTATTTTCATCTCCGAAAAATCTACTTATCAAAAACTGGCAAGCTTAGAAGCAGAATTGCCACATTTAAAATATGTTTTCAGCTTTCACCCAATTGAAGGCGTAAAATCCTTTGATGAATTTTTAGAATTAGGGAAGCAACATTTAGATCTTGATAAAATTGAAGCCATAAAAAGTAAGGTGACCGAAAACGATCTTCTTACTTTATTATATACATCCGGCACAACCGGTGTTCCAAAGGGCGTAATGATCAGTCACCGTAATTTAGTGCGTAATGTTTTAAATTGTGAAGATATTGCGCCCTTTACCCCAAACTGGCGCGCTTTAAGCTTTTTGCCATTGAACCATGTGTATGAACGTTTTTTAAATACCATGTATTTATACCAAAACGTAAGTATTTATTATGCCGAAAATTTTGAAACCATTGGCGATAATTGCCGCGATATAAAACCCGAAATTTTTGTGGCCGTGCCCCGCGTGTTGGAAAGAGTGTTGGAAAGAATTATGTCGGCCGGCGAAAAATTAAGTGGATTTAAAAAATCTATATTCGACTGGAGTGTGAGATTAGCAGAAAAATATGAATTAGATGGTGCTAACGGACCTTGGTACGAATTTCAAAGAAAGATAGCCGATGTGATGGTATTCTCAAAATGGCGTGCGGCAGTTGGTGGTAATGTATTTGTAATTGTAAGTGGTGGTGCAGCGCTCAATCCAAAAGTAGAACGCATTTTTGCCTGCGCCAATTTAAAATTATTGCAGGGCTATGGTTTAACCGAAACCTGCGTGGTAGTTGCCGTTAACCGTTTGGGTAAAGGCAATATGATGTTTGGAACAGTTGGTCATATAATAAGGAATACGGAAGTAAAAATTGCAGAAGAAGATGGTGAGATATTAATGAAAGGCCAAAGCTTAATGATGGGATATTATAAAAACCCCGAAGCAACGGCCGAAGTAATTGACAGCGAAGGTTGGTTTCATACCGGTGATATTGGCAAATTTGTGGGCAATAATTTCTTAAAAATTACCGATCGTAAAAAAGAGATCTTTAAAAGCAGCTCAGGAAAATATATTTCGCCGGTGGCTATTGAAAATAAATTAAAAGAAAGTAAGTTTATTGAACACACCATGGTAATTGGCGAAGGACAAAAATATGCTTCAGCTTTAATTATCCCTTCAGTTTCTAACTTTAAAGAACATTTTAATAAAAATAATATTGAATGGCCTGGCAATGACCAATTGCACGAACATGATGAAGCCAAAAAAATAATTGCTGCTCATATTAAAGCCATAAATACAACCTTAGCGCCTTACGAACAATTAAAACGTACGCAATTAATTCATGGTAATTGGTCTGTTGAATCTGGTGAGATCACTCCAAAATTAAGTTTGAAACGAAAAGTAATTGCCGAAAAGAATAAAGATGTGATCACGAAGATATTTGGGGAAGGTGAATAATAAATTAATACGATTCTGGTTCAAATTTGAAAATGATCCTATCCCATTAAAACTTGGATGTGGTGTTACAGCATTTAATGATATTGATGCGTTAACTATTATAAAAGAGCTGGTTTTTAAAAACAAAGATCTTCCTGAAGTAACTACTAAAATCGAAAACATAGATATTACTACTTTAGATCAAAATCATATTGTTCCTAATATGTATTCTCCAAATTTTAGAGGCATTTGGTTTCCGATAGGTTTCCAAGAAAATAAATCTTCTGTGTAATCAGCGAAATCTGTGGCTATTAAACTCGATTCGTAAATTCGTATTGATTCGTAATTCGTAGCTTACGACCAAACCTTAGTCCCCTCCGTACAATTTGTACAAATATCAATTTGATTCCTGCTTTTTAAGATCGAACGACGGAAGTTATTGTAGGATTCAGAGAACCAAATGCTCTCAAACGTATCTTTTTCTAAATTGCCCAGTTTGTATTTGGCATCTTTATCAAAACAGCAGGGCACAATTTTACCGTCCCATGTTATTACACAACCCTGCCACATACGCCAGCATTGATTGAGTAATTTATTTTTTAGTTCAAATTTTCCGGATGAGTTTTGTTTGTAACGCGCATATTCTTCCTGTTCAGGTATAAGATCGTGTCCATTCTCAAAATCGTAGATCTGTGCTGTTTTTATTTTTACTTCATCTACCCCCAATTCTTTTCCTAATTTTTTTACAGCTTCAATCTGGTGTTCATTGGTTTTAAACACCACAAATTGCCAAACAACGTGCGGTGAAGAGCTTTTTAATAGTTTTTTTTGTTTCAAGATCTCTTTGGTGCCTTCAATTACTTTATCAAAATGTCCACCAATACGGTATTTCTCATAAACTTCCTGTGTAATACCATCTACCGAAATAATTAATTTATCAAGTTTACTTTCAATGGTCTTCTTTGCATTTTCTTCGGTTAAATAATGTGCATTTGTACTCGTTATTGTAAAAACATTGTTTTGATTGGCAAAACTTACCATTTTTAAAAAGTCAGGATTCAGATAAGGTTCTCCCTGGAAATAAAATGTAAGGCTATGCAAATGTTTTTTAGTTTGAAGAATGATCTTTTCGAACAATTGATTTTGAAGCATACCGGTTGGGCGGGTAAATTCACGCAAGCCACTCGGGCATTGCGGGCAACGTAAATTACAGCTGGTGGTTGGTTCAATACTTATAAAAAAAGGCAAAGCAGTTTGCACAGGTTTATTTATTAAACGCGAATAATAAAAACCAAAAGCCAGCTTTATAAAGTTGTATACTTTATAAAACGACAGTTTTTTTAATATTTTAAGATAATAGCTTAGCAATGCAGTAAGTAAAGATATGCTTTAATCGAATAATGTTTTACTTTTACAGCTGTTAATTAATGGCAAAGCAGTCTGCAAAAATACTTTTAGCGCTTCTTTTTATTCTTTTATTAGAAAGGTGTGCCCAGATAGGAACATTAAGTGGTGGTGTTCGCGATACCATACCTCCAAAATTAGTAGAAGCCATTCCTGCCAATAAAACAGTAAATTTTAATTCAGCCCAGGTAATTTTAAAATTTGATGAGCATATTAAACTAGCCGATCTGCCCAATCAACTAATTATATCGCCCAAACTTGGTTTTGATCCTGATATAAGTACCGATGGAAAAAAACTGATCATCAATTTTAATAAACAAACACTTTTACCTAACACCACTTACCGTTTTTATTTTGGTAAAGCTATTATTGATATGACGGAAGCAAATGCGCTTCAAAATTTTGAATATGTGTTCTCAACCGGAAATAATATTGATTCACTCAAAGTAAAGGGCACTGTACTCAACGCATTTAATAATAAACCTGAAAAAGATATTATTATTGGACTATATAATAAAGAAGAAGATGTGGATAGTTTGCCTTACAAAAAAACACCAAACTATATTACAAGAACAGGCGAAAGCGGTGAATTTACATTTGGCAATTTACCGCATGCTATATATAAGGTATATGCATTAGCCGATAAGAATAAGAATTATATGTATGATGGCGATATTGAACGCATAGCATTTACTGATTCGGCGCTTGAATTAAGTTCAGACACAAGCATTAAGCTTAGGTTATTTAAAGAAGAAGCGCCAAAAGCATTCATTAAAAAAATAAATTCGCCCTATTATGGTTTTAGCCAGGTTATTTTAAATAAGAAAAGCATTTTAAGTTTAGAAACATTCAATAAAGTAGACGCGAAAAGCATTTTTGAAACAAATGCAGGTAAGGAAAAAGATACTTTATCGTTTTATTACAAGAATTTAAAAGATACACTGGCTTTGTTGGTTAAAAATGTATCCTTTAAAAAAACAGACACAGTTAAGGTTCAATTACCCAAATTAAGTTTGGTTAAACGTAAATTTAATTTTAGCACAAACGCTGCAACAGGCAATTTACCTATTAATACAGCGCTTCGTCTTAATTTTTTAAGCTGGATGGATACTTCAAAAACAGATTTGAGTAAACTTAAACTTACAAGTAAGAAAGACAGTTTGATATCAGAACAACCATTAAAATACAAATGGATAAACATTAATACACTTGAAATTGGCAATAAACTTAAACAAGGCATGAATTATTCATTAAAAACAGACACAAATGCTTTTTTTGATGTGAATGGCAACAAAAATGATAGTTCATTGATCAATTTTCAAACCCAAAGTGAAAATGAACTTGGAAAATTGACCTTAAAACTACTTTTTAATAAAAAACAAGGCTATTTAGTACAAGTAGTAAATGATCAGGAACAAATTATCAGAGAACAATTTGTTACGTTTAGTTTATCGGGCACTAACGCTGTAAGTATTGATTTTACTAATGTTACACCGGGTACATATAAAATAAAAATTGTGTTTGATACAAACGAAAATAAAAAATGGGATACCGGTGATCTTAATTTGAAAATTCAACCCGAACACGTTTTTATTCATCCAAAAGCAATAAAAATTTTAGCAGATTGGGAAATTGAAGAAGAAATTTTGATCAAAGAATAAAAAAATCGCTTTTGGGTTTTTTGACGTTTTTTTCTGAAAATTGAAATCATTTTTTCAAATTAAAATAGATGATGTCTTGTAACACTAGTAAAATCAATATACACCAAGCATCATGAAATTATTTTTTTTTTTCAAAAGTCATATTGTAATTATTGATCAGGTCATAGGATTACGCTATTAACAATTTCAACAAAGCAATGTTGAAAAAATAATGACTTAATAATTAGATAACTCTGAAAAATTTATTTACTTCGTATCAACAAATCTCAAAAACAAAAAAACCATGGCAAAAAAAGCAACAGCTAAAAAAGCTACAGCAAAAAAAAGCGCTCCTAAAAAAGCGGCTAAAAAAGGTGCAAAAAAGGCAGCTAAAAAAGCTCCTAAAAAAGCAGCTAAGAAAAAATCTGCAAAAAAAGCAGCTAAGAAAAAATAAGAAAGAGCCCCGCAGAAGCGGGGTTTTTTTTTGCCCTTTATTTTTGTGTCCTGCAAAAATTAATCATCTCAAAATTTAATTTATATTTACACTATTATTAAAAATAGAAAAGAGATGAAAAAACTAATCAACTTATTATCCATTGCAATTGTAGCAGCAGCCATAACTTCTTGCGGCGGCAAAAAAGCAGAACAAGAAGCCATAGTTGCCCCACAAGGCATGAATGTTTTAGACCTTAGCAGATTTGGAAAGCCATTTGCCATTTTTGTACCGGATACCGTTGCAGCAAAATTAGAGATCATTGAACAATCTTCGGGCTCATTAGATATTAAAGTAGGAACCGGCTTTGCCATTACTATTAATGAGCAGGCTGCCGATCTTGATCTTAAGAAAAAAGACATTAAAGAAGACGAAGTTTTAAAATTCAAGAATTACGTTGTTGAAGAACCAAATGCTATTTTTTGGGAAAGCGAGATCGTTAAACCTGAATTTCATTTCGTAGTTAACCAAAAAATTGGAAATACCGATTATTGCATCGAAGATCTTAAAAGCACCGATGCAGAACCTTTTGATAAAGCTACAGCTCAAAAAATGTTTGATAGCGCAAAAACTATTAAAGAAATTAAAAAAGAAGAAAAATCGTAATTCATATATAATTTAAAGAAAAAGCCGTTTCATTCATCGAAACGGCTTTTTTGTTTTCGCACCTTTAAAAAGCCAGCTATCTGCGTTGCACTTCAAAATCAATCCCGATATTTATCGGGATATTTATGAGAAATAAATTCCGGTTTCAATTTTTGGTGCGCCTTGTTATCTGTCTTTTTAAAGATGCTTTGGTACTCTAGCGCTATTAACAATACAGACGAATTATTAACAGAGTGACGAACCTTAAAAAGTTTTTCTAATATTTGTTCCCAGTCAAACTTATTACTATGTCAGAAGAACTAGAAAAAAATGAAAGTGGAGATCTGTTCTCAAAATCTGTAAGGGCGGGAAAACGTACTTACTTTTTTGATGTGAAGAGCACTCGTGGAAATGATTACTACCTAACAATTACTGAAAGTAAAAAACGTTTTGGTACTGATGGTAAATTCAGCTATGAAAAACATAAGATCTTCTTATATAAAGAAGACTTTGAAAAATTTGTAGAAGGATTGAATGAAGCAGTTGCGCATATTAAAGAGAACGCACCTGAAATTGAACCAAGAAAAGAACATAATAACGAGTCAACAAGTTCAGAAGTGAATTTTGAAGATCTTGGAAAATAAAGATACAACTAAACACAAAAGAAGAAGCGGATCCGAAAGGGCCGCTTTTTTATTTTAGCAATGTCAGCGCTTCTTTAAAAATGAGCTTTTCCCATAAAGCATATTCTTTGCCCGAAGGATGCAGCCCGTCGGCAGCAACTAAAGTTGCATCCTCCTTCATGGCTTTTGAAAGATCATAAATATCTACCAAAGGCAAATTTCTTTTTTTGGCTTCTGCAATTATTACAGTATTAAACTCAGCAATGCCTTTTGCAATATCCCTGCCATTACCATAATTTTTACCCTGAGGTGTTACTCCAAAATCAGGAATAGTAATTAAAATAATTTTTTTCTTATCCGGTATTGTTTTTTGTAATTCATCCAGTATAAATACCAGGTTTTTCGTAAACGTTTCTTTTGAAACGCCCCTCACCCAATCGTTAACGCCAATCAATACTGTAACAAAGTCGGGCTTTAGTTTTTTTACTAAAGGTAATTCATTATCAATAAGGTTTTGTGTGCTAAATCCATTTCTTGCCGGGTTATCCAATAATTTACAATCAATTTTATTCTCAAATAAGTGATTGGTAAGTAAAGTTGGCCAGGCTTCTTTTTCAGTTGCACCGGTACATATAGTGTAAGAATCGCCCAAGGGCAAATAAGTAATAGCTTTGGGTGTTTGCATTTTAAAAGCGGCAAAAATTACAATAATTAAAAGCAGTATCTGGTAAACATATTTTTGTTGCATATACTAATTTACGAAAAAATCATTCTTTTGGATTTGACCCCGGGAATGATCAGCTTCTTAAAAATAACTAACTTTATAGCATTAATGAAACTTTTAATACTTGATAATTACGACAGCTTTACTTACAACCTGGCCCATTTGGTTGAAAAAGTAAGCAATGTACCTTTTGATGTAATTAAAAATGATAAAATAAGTATCGAAGAAGCAAATAAGTATGCAAAGATCCTACTTTCGCCGGGGCCGGGTTTACCGAAAGATGCCGGCATAATGCCGGAACTGATCAAAAAATACCATACTACAAAAAACATTTTAGGCGTTTGTTTAGGATTGCAGGCCATTGGCGAACATTTTAATTCACCTTTAAAAAATCTGGAAACTGTTTTTCATGGATTAGCTACTCCAATTACTATTTTAGAAAAAGATGTGCTTTTTAAAGATTGCCCTACCAGTTTTAATGTTGGCAGATATCATTCTTGGGTAATTGACGAAACTAAAATAAATACAGACCTTATTATTACTGCAAAAGATGAGTATGGAAACATTATGGCCGCCAGGCACAAAACATTTAATGTTGCCGGCGTACAATTTCATCCTGAATCTATTCTTTCGGAGTGTGGAGAGACAATAATTAAAAATTGGTTGCAGGTTTAACCACAAAGTACACTAAGAAAATAGTTTTTTGTGCGCTTTGCGAAAAACTTTGTGCTCTTTGTGGTTAAACGTATTTACTGTTATTATTATTCTTAATTTTAACCATGCCTGTTATCAAATCATTAGGATATAACATTACAATTGGAAAAGACGTGTTAAAAAAACTCTCTGCTTTTTTAAAAACGGCTAAATATTCTACACATATTATTATTTGTGACGAAAATACCATTCAATACTGTTTACCAACTTTAATTATGGCATGTCCTGCTTTAAAAGAAGCAGAGATCATTGAACTGGAAAGTGGTGAAGCAAGCAAATCTTTAGATTTTAGTGCACACATCTGGCAAACATTAATTGAAAATAAAGCCGATAAAAATTCGGTGATCATTAATTTGGGTGGCGGTGTTGTAAGCGATCTTGGAGGTTTTTGTGCTTCTACATACAAAAGAGGAATTGATTTTATAAATATTCCTACATCTTTATTAGCCATGGCCGATGCCAGTGTGGGCGGAAAAACAGGAATTGATTTTGCAGGCTTAAAAAATTCTATTGGCACATTTGCACAACCAAAAGCTGTTTTTGTTAATTCTGATTTTTTAAAGACATTACCTGCAAGACATTATAATAATGGTTTGGCCGAGATCTTTAAAATTGCTTTGATCTCTGATAAAAAATTTTGGGAAGAATTAAAGAACTTAATATCCGATCATCAAGTTGATACCTTGGTTACAAAAAGCATTGCACTAAAAAATAAAATAGTTACAAAAGATCCTTTTGATAAGGGGATGCGTAAAATATTAAACTTTGGCCACAGTATTGGCCACGCTATTGAGTCCTTATTATTAGGTTCCGAAAATGAATTATTGCACGGCGAAGCTATTGTTATTGGTATGATGATAGAAACCCATGTTGCTTTTCAAAAAAAGCTGGTCACAAAAAAAGAACTGGATGAAATAATTCTTGCTCTTAAAACCAATTTCGGAGTTCAACAGATACATTTACTTGATCAGATCTCTATTCTTGAATTACTTAAGAACGATAAAAAGGCTTCGAAAAATAAGTTCAAATTTGCTTTGGTCGCAAAAATTGGTTCCTGCAAATTTGATATAGAGGTTACAGAAACTCAGATCAAAAGAGCTTTTGAATTTTATAACACCATTGCCTGATGCTACTACTTTCGGCTCCTGAAAATATTAAAAACACTAACATCCATCTTTCAGGATCAAAAAGTATTAGTAATCGTTTGTTGATCTTAAAAGAAATATTGGGTCTTGATATTACATTTGAAAATATTTCTACTTCAGAAGACACACAACACTTACAAAAGGCTTTAGAGCAAATAAAAAACAAAACAATCAGCTCCATTGATATAGGTCATGCCGGTACAGATATGCGTTTTTTAACTGCTTATCTTTCAGTTACAGATGGTAAATGGGTTTTAACAGGATCTGAGCGCATGAAACAAAGACCTATTGGTGAGTTGGTGAATGCATTACAAGTGCTTGGAGCAGAAATTTCTTATTTAGAGAAAGAAAATTTTCCACCTTTAAAAATAACCGGGAAAAAATTAAAAGGCGGTAAAATTGAAATTGACGGAAGCATTAGCAGCCAGTTTATTTCTGCTTTATTACTCATCACTCCAAAATTGGAATATGGATTAGAGCTAACATTAAAAAACAAAATTGTTTCCTGGCCTTATATTTTAATGACATTGGATCTTTTAAGCGAATTTGGCATAAAAATTTCTACCGTTTTAAATACAATTAAAATTACTCCATCTTTAATCTTTAATCATAAATCTTTAATCTATTCTGTAGAATCCGATTGGTCGGCGGCTTCTTATTGGTTTGGTTTAGTTGCTTTATGTAAAAGTGGAACAGTTACATTAAATGGCTTAACTAAGTCTTCCTCGCAAGGAGATTCTGTTTTACCTGAAATTTATAAAGAGCTTGGAGTTTCATCTGAATTTAAAGATGATCAGCTCATTCTCACAAAAAAATCAACCTCTACAAAAAGCTTTGCATACGATTTTACCAACTGCCCTGATCTGGCACAAACGGTTGCCGTAACTTGTTTTGGTTTGGGAATAAAAGCAGAATTAACCGGCTTAAAAACATTAAAAATAAAAGAAACAGATAGGATCTTAGCTTTAAAAACAGAGTTGGAGAAGTTTGGAGCTGAGGTTAATATTACTGAAAACTCTATTCAGATAAAAGACTCAGGACACACGACGCACGACCGACAGTCAGCTATTGACTATCGACTAACAACTGTAAGCACTTATAACGACCATCGCATGGCCATGAGCTTTGCCCCGCTGGCATTGGTTTTTGGGGCACTTTGTATACAGGATCCCGGGGTGGTTTCCAAATCCTATCCTTTATTTTGGGAAGATTTGAAATCAGTGGGTTTTAGTGTAAATTTGCAGCCATAAATGGCTTTTTTCGGTTCCGATAAATCTTCTTCAGGCGGTAAAGAAATGTCGTTCCTCCAACACCTGGAAGAACTGCGTTGGCATTTGGTACGTAGTGCTGCCGTTATAATGATCTTTGCCATTACCGCTTTTTGTTTAAACGATTTTGTTTTTGATACCATTATATTTGGTCCCTTGCAACAAGATTTTATTTCTTATAAAGTATTGTGCAGCCTTGGTTATAAAATTGGTGCAGGCGATGTAATGTGTATGACCATTAAGCCTGCACATCTTCAAACCCTTAGCGCATCAGAACAATTTTTTAATCATATGTGGATCTCATTTTTATGCGGGATCATTCTTGGTTTTCCGTTTGTGTTGTGGGAGTTGTGGAAATTCATTCGTCCGGCTTTAAAAAATAAAGAAATAGGGCCTGTAAAAATATTTGTTGTTATTGCTTCTGTTTTATTTTTGATAGGCATATTTTTTGGATACTTCTTATTATTCCCAATGAGCTATAACTTTTTAATAAATTACCAGGTATCATCGAGCGGTATAGTTCAAACTCAAAATACGTTTGACGATTATATTTCATTAATAAGCACCATGACCTTAGTTGCAGGAATAATTTTTGAAATGCCAATACTGGTTTATTTTTTAACCCGCATGACGCTTTTAACACCTGAGTTTATGCGTAAATATCGTAAGCATGCTGTGATAATTATTTTAATTGCCGCTGCTGTTATTACACCAAGCCCCGATGTTACTTCTCAAATGGTAGTGGCCATACCAATGTATCTTTTATACGAAATAAGTGTTTTTGTATCAAAGTGGGTAATAAAAAAACATAATCTCAATTAATTTTGAAAAATAGCATAAAATATAGCTTGTTCTTATTATGTATCGTTAGCAAACTAATTTTATTTGGCACCAATACTAAAGAAGTAACTAATTTTGGTTCTAACCCGGGTAATTTAAAACTTTTTACTTTTAATGATTCATTAGCCAAAAATAAAGCGCTGGTTCTTGTATTGCATGGCTGCGTTCAAAATGCAGAAAAGATCGAAGAATTATCTGATTGGAAAAAAGCTGCATTAAAAAATGATTTTGTGGTCTTTTATCCTCAGCAAAAGATCATCAATAACGCATCGGCCTGTTTTAATTTTTTCTTAGAAAGTGATATTAATAAAAACGGAGAGTGTTTATCGATCTATCAAATGATGCGTTACGCCATTGATACTTTAAAGGTAGATTCAACCCGCATCTTTCTGTATGGTGCTTCTGCAGGCGCCTGTATGAGCGAGGTTGTTTGCGCCAACTATCCATGGCTTATTAATACCGCTGCTATTTGTGGTGCTATACCTTACCGCACATTTATTGGTTTAAAAACAATTAATCTTTTGGGTAAAACAGAAATCAGATCTGCAAAAGAATGGGGTGATCTTGTTCGTAACCAAAATACTTTTTATACCGGCAAATATCCGCGCATTATTCTGGCACATGGTACCGAGGATTTTGTGACCGATTATGGTTATGCCGAAGAGGTTATTAAACAATGGACAAATGTTCATGGTATTAAAGATCAACCAACAGATGGTGTACCAAGATTTGGAAATAATGATAAGGTAGATCTTTATATGTATGGTGATGGTAAACAAAAGGATGCGGTTAAATTTTACAGAATAAAAGATGTGAGTCATGCATTGCCGGTAGATGTTGGTACCGGAGAGAAACAAGGCGGCAAAGACCGGATATTTTCTACAGACATTGATTTTTTTCTGACCTATTATATTATAAAGGATTTTGGTTTAATGAAATAATTATGAGCAAACAAGTAAAAGAATTTAACGAGTACCGTTCAAAAATGAACGAAGTTATTTTAGGAAAAGATAACCTGGTTATAAAACGCCTTTTTAATTTAGATACCCAAACCTATTCGGAAGGTGCTTTAAATGTAAAGACCAAAGAGATGCTGGGGCTTGTAGCAAGCATGGTTTTACGCTGTGATGATTGTATAAAATATCATCTCGAAAAATGTAAAGAACAAGGTTGTAGTACAGAAGAGATCTATGAAATATTTGCTGTTGCCAATATTGTGGGTGGAACCATTGTTATACCTCATACAAGAAGAGGTGCAGAGTTTTGGGAAGAATTAAATAAATAAAAATTAGACTATGGGAGCAGCCGGATTTATTGCTTTTGGCTTAATGATGTTATTAAGCTTACCAACCATTACTTATTTTTATGCCAAACATTTAGGGAGAAATGCTAAAGCCTGGTTCTTTATTGGTATTTTATTACCCGGCATTGCAAGCCTTATTCTTTCTTTTTTACCTGATCTTTCAGAAGAAGACCAAAAACATTAATTTAATTTCAGTGGATATATGTCGTCCCTACGGGACTTGAAAATTCACTTCACAAAATTTTCTACCATATTTAATCCCTAACGGGATCTTATAAATATCTAGTAAAAAAACTATCGATTACTTTGTTGTCCCGTTAGGGACAAGATCTGGTAGTAAACAAATAAGAAAAGATCAAAGTCCCGTAGGGACGAAACAATACACTAATTAACCGCGTCTAATTTCTTTTTAACGGCTTCTACTTCTTTTTTCTGAGTTTCGATCTCGGCTTTTTTCTTTACCTGATCGTCTTCGTTCTTTTTAATATCCTCTTCGGCCTTTTTAATTTTTTTGTTATAATTCTCAATATCTTCTTTTAAATTCTTTTTATCTTTTTCAAGGTCTTTTTGCTGATCTTCTAATTTTTCTAAAATATTTTTTGATGATTTTGCCTGTTCATTCACAGCTCCCGAACTGGCATCCACTACTTTTTTCTGAATGCTAACTTCTGTTTTTTTCTTTTCAATGGCTGCTTCTTTTTCAACTATTTCTTTTTCGGCCTTTGTTATTTTTTTCTTGTAATCTTCAATATCTTCTTTACGGTTCTTGTTATCTTTTTCAAGATCTTTTTGATCATCTTCTAATTTTGCCTGTTGTTTTTCGGCTGCTTTAATAGCTGTTGTTATAGGCTCTTTGGTCATTTTAACAGCAAAATCCTTCATCATTTTTTCAACGAGTTTGGTTTTCTCTTTATCCGAAGAAGCTAAATAGGTGCCGCCAAGATCAACAGCTGTGCTCATTTTTACAGTTTTTGCTTTTTTATCTTCCTCAAATTTTGTGTAAAAATCAACCGGATTATTACCCCACTCTTTTATTAAAATATTATCGCCAAAAACTTCGTTATCATTATCTTTTACTTTTTCATTCTTAAAATCTTTCAATACTTTTTTCCATTCGCTCACTGCCTCATCGGCTGTATTTTCGTAAATGGTGGTTGTAATGGCATATTGACTGCCGGTACTGAATTTTTCGTTACCATCTTTTACGTTTATAGATTGCGAAAAAGAAAAACCTGTAAAGGCAATTGCCGAAAGAGTAAAGAGTTTTTTCATGTTAAGGTTTTTAAAGATTAATCAATATCCCAAACGCTTTTACGTTTGCGTGATCTAAAGGGCTTAAAATAATTTTTATGCTCTAAAATAAAGGCCATAATAAAATAAATAATTATGGGGCTACCGAACGTAAAAAAAGAGAGATAAATAAAATACATACGCACGGTTGTGGTTTTAATACCAAGCGATTTTCCCCACCACTCGCAAACACCAAAAGCTTTTTGCTCAAACCACTGTACTATTTTACTGATCATATAGCAAATATAAAAAAATTAGCTCACTTTAACAATGCCGCTGCTACCCCACATTTTAAACAGGCTTTTTTTGAGCAATAATTATCAAATAAATGAATAGTGCCCTGGCTATCTGCAGCTGTTTTTAAAACCGCTTTTTTATTCAGGAATAATTTTGTCTTTACATTTTGTTCAAAATCGCACTTATTTAACAGTTCAATCGCCAAATGTCCCATTTCTTCTTTACCGGTACGCTTTGAATAGAAAAAATAAAACGGGGCAAAAGTATTTATGATCAGGCTTTCAATAGATGTTAAACCCAAAGTAAGATCTTTGGATGTTACATTGCCATCCATGTTATAGTGATTCTTCCAGTAACCATCCAGATTTATTTTAAATGCCAAAACTATTTCTTCATAGTTTGAAAAATCGTAAGGCGCAATAAATAAACCGGGTTTTGAATTAATCAACCTTGCAAATTGTGCTAAACGAATGGTTGGAAAATTAGCTGGACGTAATTTTGAAAATTTAAAGACCTCTTTATTTAAAGGGATTATTTGATATTTGTTTTTTAAATAGTCATACTCATTTTGCAACTGGCGAATATACTTATCTTCAAATTGATCATTTAACAAGCCCGAAGTGCCAAGTAATATGGCTTCCAGCTGCAATAAATTATCTGAATGTTTTAATAAAGTAGTAATTGGTAAATTCTTGCTTAACAATTCAAAAGGTAAATTATTTACTTTAAAGCCAAAATTACGCAGCAGCATAACATAAAAGGTTTGTGCATAATCTCCATTCACACTTTTAAAATGCTCTTCTATTAATTTTACCTTTCCTTCCAAACGCTCAATGGTCATGCGTTGCAGCCAGCTAATAAATTTAAGATCGTTTAGTGTTGCCAATTGGTTAGAGCAGGGAATTTTTTCTTTTGATGTGCTGAGCTTAGTATAGGATTCGATCGTATTTTCTGCAATTAAATTCTTTAGCTCTAACACCTCAACATTGTTGTTTTTATTTTGTGCAAGATCAGTGTCGTGCTCATAAACAACATGTAAAATAATAGTGTCGTAATTTTTATCCTCTTGGTGTTTGTGTTTTAACCAATCGCTGGTCTTAATATGCACTTCAATATTTCCAACAAGAGTAACATTCTCTATTTTTATTTGCGCATTAAAAAAATCGGGGCCCGAATCTTTGTTTAACTCGCCGTTCTTTACTATGGTTATTTCTTTTCCGCTAACGGTAATTAAAGGTAAAGGCTTTAAAAGTTTATGTTGCCACAAAAACTGCAACAGCTCTTCGTTAAACTTAAGCATAGCCTTTTATTTTGTAAACTATATAGCCCAGCCATTCGTGTATAAGCATTTGCAAAGAAAACAAGGCGTCGGGATTGGGTATGAATAAATGATCGGGAGTGTAACGCCTAACACCACTCACTCTATTAGTTAGGTAAGGCGTTAAGTTGGTAAAACCTGCTTTTTTAAATACTGCCATTGAACGTGGCATATGATATGCAGATGTAACCAGTAAAAAGTTACCTTTTATTTTTAAGCTATCTAATATTTTTTTTGTAAAAACAGCATTCTCATACGTATTCTTACTTTCCGATTCAATGATCATGGCACTATCTGGAATGTTAACCGATTTTAAATACTTTTTTACATATATTCCTTCTTTATTTTCTGGAAATTCAACACTTCCGCTACCTCCAGTAAAAATAAATTTATTTACGCGGCCATTATAATAAAGAGGAAAAATCTGGAAAAGCCTGTCGGCAGACCATCCAAAATTTATTTTTTGCAAACGCTGATCAACACTTCCAATACCACCTAAAATAATAGCACCTTCATACTTTGTATCCATTAAATAATAATCGGGCGTTGTAGGCTCCCACTGCCTGAAACATTCATCTACAATAAAAGAATTACTGCAAACGTATAATATCACCAAGGCTGTTATTCTTAGTTTTTTTGGGCGACCTTCCACCTTAGTTTTAAAAGAATACAAAAACAAAGCAAACACCCAAACCAAAGGTGAGATAAGAAAACCCAATATTTTTGAAAAAAAGAAAAACATATTTAAATTTTTAATTGCCCGGTTTCTTCATCAATATATATTTTGATCTTTTGAGTTTTACGCGTGAGGTCGTTTATATCTTCTATTAAGGCTATTAGAGGAAAGAAAGGCCATAGGCCTGCAAGCGGTGCATTATTGAACATCTTATCCTTACCCTCGTAATAAAAATCTTTGATAGCTATTTTACCACTTGCTTCAACAATTGCGGGTAAATAAATTCCTTCACCAATATAAATATAAAGCTGGCTGCTTTTTACAAAGGCAAACACTTTTTTTACAAGATACGTTTTGCTATCTATTACAACTGCCTTATTATTTAAGAGGGCCGAATCGTTTACGATCTTATAATTTGAAGTAACGGCCGGCGCATTTTTAATTAATTGTTGTATATTAAAATATAAACCGTCGTTAGCATTTACCGAATCAATTCTTCTTATCACTTTCGTATTTAATTTTTTTACAAGATCTTCTGTTTGAAGTGCTGTAAATTCGAGTGGCTTATAGTACATTATTTGATTTTTAAATTGTAAAAATGCAGCGGCTACTGCAGTTGAAAATAGTTTACTTATATTCTCAGGCTTATTTACTCCGGCGCTTCTGTTATATTTTAAATACTGGCTATACTCCAATTTAGCTGTATTTTCAATTACCCTGTAATAATCAAAGGCAAGACTTAATTCAAGATCATCGTTTGTTTTATCAATAGCCTCAATTAAATTAATTTGATTTATAACCAATATAATTTTAGTTGGCTCATAAAACGATTTGGGGTATTTAAAAAAAAAACGTTCAAGTTCTTTATCAATACTATCATTGCCAATTGTTTGTTTTTTGTTTGATAATAATCCGGGATAGTATATACCTATGGGCTTTTGTTTATCAATACGCGCATCAATTACTTTTACAATAGAAAAATTATATTTTTCGTATACAAATGCGTCTTTATTCAACATAAAAGTAGCATCAAACCCAAAAACTGATTTGGAAAAACAAAAACTAAAAATTAGCAGGTTCAGAAGTTGGAATTTCATTTTTACGATACTTATTGATCATAAAAGTAGAAAAGTTTAATGATTTTTTTGATATTCTTGCCCAATATAAATCGCTATATTTATCCTTATTAATTTTGATCGTTACAAAACAATTATATGAAAAAAATTTTAGTAGCTAACCGTGGTGAAATTGCTTTAAGAATTATGCGCAGTGCCCGCGAAATGGGCATTAAAACCGTTGCTATTTACTCTGAGGCGGATAGAAATGCACTTTTTGTAAGATATGCCGATGAGGCCGTGTGTGTTGGGCCACCGCCAAGCGCACAATCGTATTTACAGGCCGATAAAATAATTGCTATTTGTAAAGAATTAAATGTAGATGGTATTCATCCGGGCTATGGTTTTTTAAGTGAGAATGCCGAGTTTGCAAGAAAAGTAAAAAAGGCTGGTATTACCTTTATTGGCCCAAGCGCCGAAAGTATGGATATGATGGGTGATAAGCTTAGTGCTAAAGCCACTGCCAAAAAATATAAAGTACCTATGATACCTGGTTCTGACGGGGCCATTAGCGACATTAAAGAAGCCATTAAAGTGGCTAAAGAAGTTGGTTTTCCTTTATTGATAAAGGCCAGCGCCGGTGGTGGTGGTAAAGGTATGCGCCTTGTTGAGAAAGAAAGTGAAATTGAAGAACAAATGAAACTGGCTATAAGCGAAGCTATTTCTGCATTTGGCAATGGCGCTGTATTTATTGAAAAATATGCCAGCCAGCCACGCCATATCGAGATACAATTATTAGCAGATAACCATGGTAATTGTGTATATCTTTTTGAGAGAGAATGTAGTATTCAACGTCGCCACCAAAAACTGGTAGAAGAAGCGCCAAGCAGTGTACTTAGACCTGAATTGCGCGAAAAAATGGGAAAATGCGCAGTTGATGTAGCCAAAGCCTGTAATTACAGCGGCGCAGGAACAGTTGAATTTTTATTGGATGCTGATCATAATTTCTACTTTTTAGAGATGAATACGCGTTTACAGGTAGAACATCCCGTTTCGGAGTTAATTACCGGGCTTGACCTTGTAAAAGAACAGATAAAAGTGGCGCGTAACGAGAAGTTAAGCTTTACACAGGCAGATCTTAAAATTAATGGCCACTCTATTGAAGTACGTGTTTGTGCTGAAGATCCTACAAATAATTTTTTACCGGATATTGGAAAACTGGTGGTATATAAAACACCAAGTGGCCCAGGAGTAAGGGTTGACGATGGTTTTGAAGAGGGTATGGATATTCCTATTTATTACGATCCAATGATCTCAAAATTGATAGTGCATGGTAAAGACCGCACCGAAGCTATAGAAAAAATGTTAAGAGCCATTGATGATTATAAAATAATTGGCGTGGAAACAACGTTAGATTTTTGTAAATTTGTTTTAAAGCATGATGCTTTTGTAAGCGGCAAGTTTGACACAGGATTTATAGGAAAATACTACACGCCTGAAGTTTTAAATGTTAAAAAAGAAGAGTACTCAGAAATAGCGGCAATTGCGGGCGCAATTATTTTCAATAACAACAAAGAAAAACAAGGGACTTTAACAACCGAGGCTGTTAAAAAAACCAAATGGAAAACAAACCGGTTAAATTAGCATGCAACTTGCAGGTTACTTTTACCGTAAAAGATAATAAAGGATTAGATGAGCAAATGTTTTTTTACATATTCCTTCAAATATCCAAAGTTTATTGCTCTTGCTATTATTAGCCTTACCTCTCTTTCTTCAGAAGCCCAAACAAATACACAGGATTTTACCGTTCCTCCTAAATTAGGATACCGCCTTCGTGCCGAAGTTGTTAACGGCGATACTGTTCCTGTTGTTGATCTTAATACCATTTATGTTTGTACCGAATTTGCATTTAAAAGTCCGCGCCAGTATGAGCTTTGGACCAGGACAAAACACAATGTAAAAAAAGTTTATCCTTACGCTATACTTGCAGCTGCCAAGCTTAAAGAATATGATAAGGCACTTGCAAAAATGCCTGATGAAAATATGAAAAAGGCCTTTTTAAAAGTTTGCGAAAAAGATCTGAGAAAAGAATTTGAAGACGAATTAAAAGAACTTACTATATCGCAAGGCAAGGTATTAATGAAATTAAT
Organism: Bacteroidia bacterium; assembly: GCA_044229885.1. GTDB lineage: Bacteria > Bacteroidota > Bacteroidia > B-17B0 > Aurantibacillaceae > Aurantibacillus. Next base: position 619,447 of record JBGASD010000002.1, read on the forward strand.
TGACCGCGAATCGGGTAAAACAACTTACGATGTGGTAAAACAGCTAAGGGGAAGTTTCCAGGCCGCCATGTGGCAAACTGTAGCCCGTTTATTTGGCCATAACATGAAAACAGAGTATGACGCCAATGTTGAGGATATTATGATAGAACGTGCCATAAAATTAGTTGAAAGTGGTCAGTTTTAAAGAAATGCATGGTTAAAACTTATCCAAAATACCCCATCCAACTCTAAAAATTTTATTATTTTCGCTTTATGTATAGACTAATCATCATTGCTTTACTTTTTGTGTCGTTTACAGTAAATGGCCAAACAAAGACCAAAACAACAAAAACCAAAACTAAAGTTGCAAAAGTAGATTCTACCGGCGCTGAAATTGAAGAAGAAAAAACTCCTGAAGAATTATTGGAGTTAACCCTTCCGCCTGAAACCGAAATTGATGCGATAACAGGTAAAAAAGTTTTTTACAAAGAAAGAAAACAAAGAAATGATTCGTTAAGAAATGCTTTGAGATTAGAACAAAGAAAGAAAAAGATGTCTTTCTGGGTTAAAACAACCTATCCAAACCCAAAACTTAAAACAAAGCAACCACCCATTCAATTATGTATTAACCTTGCTAATAAAGATACAAATCTTACGTATTGCGTAAACGATTCTATTTTAAAAGATCCTGAGATCAAAAAAGTAGTTTATGAAAAAGTAATTGGCGATACAACCTATATGCTTATCTTTTTACAGGCCTTTACAAAATCAAAATCAGATGGTGGCGTTTGTAACTCCGGTAAAGAACAACGTTTATACTTTGTAAAATGGCATCCAAAAACAAACGTTGCCAAATGGAAAGCTAAAAATGTTAACTCCTGTATAAAAACAATTACCAATATGGGTAAGCAGAAGTTTACCGAGTGGGATAAAACATCCATCTTAAACATTAGCTATCACAGGGGCTCTAATTTTTACGAATATAAGTTCGATCCCGACCAGCCACAGCTGGGCATGCAAAAAGTAAGCGGTGATGCCGAAGAGAAGTAAATCTCTCTAATATTTCACTTTTTCAAAAAAAATAAGCATATTTAACCTGTTTGAATCCCGGGTTAAAAATACTGCTGTCCCCTATCGCATTTACTTACGGCGTTATAACGTTATTAAGAAATCGTTTGTACGATGGCGGCTTCTTAAAAGTAACCCGTTTTGATACCCATACCATTGGTGTTGGTAACCTTTCGGTTGGCGGGGCAGGTAAAACGCCCCTGGTTGAATACCTTATTAAATTATTAAAACAGGAAGAACCAAAAATCGCCACTTTAAGCCGAGGCTATAAACGCAAAACATCGGGCTTTTTAATTGCTGATGAAAACAGCACCGCCGAAGATATTGGCGATGAGCCATTGATCTATAAATACAAATACAACGTAAAAGTTGCTGTTGATGGTAACCGTGTTAACGGTGTAAAAAAATTAACCGCTGCAGATGATGCACCAAAAGTAATTTTACTGGATGATGTGTTTCAACATCGTGCCATTCGTTGTGGTTTAAACATAGTGGTAAGCGATTACAATAATTTATATTTTAATGATACTATGTTGCCCGCCGGAACTTTACGTGAATTTAAAAGCGGAATTGTTCGTGCAGATGTAATTGTTATTACCAAAACGCCTGACAGAACCAGTCCGGTTGATATCAGAAACATTTTAAAGGATGTGAATCCAAAAGCGCATCAACAGGTGTTTTTTAGTTATTTACAATATGGCGATCTGTATTCTATTACAAACGCTAATGATAAAATTGATACCTTGAACGATCTGTTTCGTTTCAGGGTTATTTCATTTGCGGGTATTGCCAATGCGCAGCCAATGGTAAATTATTTAAAAGAGTATGCGGCAGATGTAAAACATTTACCATTTTCTGATCATCACGATTTTTCGATAAAAGATCTTGAGGATATTGAGCGTTATTACAACAGCTTTGAAGGCGGTAATAAAATTTTAGTCACTACCGAAAAAGATCTTATGCGTTTAAAGAATAAACACATTTGGCAAATAGCGCAACGCATGAATATTTATGTGCTGCCGGTTGAAGTAACGTTTAAAGATAAAGAAGAAGAATTTAATCAAGTAATTTTAAAGTATGTTAGAGCAAATAGAATTTACCACCAAAAGTATACGTGAAAAAACGAACAACTTTCTTCCACAGGTTGGTATTATATTAGGCACAGGCCTTGGTGGATTGGTGAAAGAGATAATTGTTGAATTTGCGATTCCTTATAACGAAATTCCAAACTTCCCTGTTAGTACGGTTGAAGGCCACAGCGGCAAATTAATTTTTGGAGAGCTGGGTGGTAAAAAAGTAATTGCCATGCAAGGGCGTTTTCATTTTTACGAAGGCTATGATATGAAACAGGTAACGTTTCCTGTTCGCATTATGAAAGCCCTTGGCGTAAAAACATTGTGCGTAAGTAATGCCAGCGGCGGCATGAATCCAAAATTTGCAGTGGGTGAAATTATGATCATTAACGATCACATTAATTTATTTCCTACCAATCCTTTAATAGGAAAAAATATCGATCAGCTTGGTCCACGCTTTCCGGATATGAGCGAAGCCTACAAAAAATCTTATGTTGCTTTGGCAAAAGGAATTGCAAAAGAAAATAATATTAAAGTAAGCGAAGGTGTGTATGCAGGCCTCAGCGGCCCATGTTTTGAAACACCCGCAGAGTACCGCTACTTATGGCGCACAGGTGCAGACGTTGTTGGCATGAGCACAGTACCCGAAGTAATTGTTGCTAAACACAGCGGCATGGATGTTTTTGGTATTAGCATTGTAACAGATTTGGGTGTTGAAGGTGTGGTACAAAATGTTAGCCATGAAGAGGTACAGCACATTGCCAAAATGCAGGAACCAAAAATGACTTTGTTGATGAAGGAATTGATCAGGAAGATTTGATCAAATTTCGAAATTTACCAATTTTCAAAAGTTCCGGTCCACATTAACTTCAATTCCAGATAATTTCCTTTAAGATCAGTGCTTATATTATCTTTTAATCTATAATCACAAATGTAATATTGAATTTTGAGTTGTATCAGATCTCGCTTTCCAACATCGTACCCAAAACTTAAACCTGGATTTAAAATAACTGAAGATTTTCCGATGTCAATTTCTGCTGTTGGATTATAATATGATAAACGTCCCCAACCTACACCACAATTCGTTTCAAAACCAAATTTTTTTCCGGCATAAAGAATACGTCCATATTCTAATGTTATTTGGGAACCTGAAAAATCGTTTACGTTTACTACAACGGAATCATTAAGCTTTACCTTCACTGGTTTGGTGGTACTATTTAAACCCAATCCAACTATATCAAAGTTAAGGCTAAAGGAATTTTCCTTTATTCTATAATCTACTCTTAAACCTAAAATTAATGGATGACCAAGAACTTTATTTTTATTATCCGCCAACCAGGTGCCACCACCTAAACCAACAAATATTCCTTCTCGTGTTCCTTTCAAGTCACTATCATCATACTGGCCATGTAACTTAACCGAGATCGATAAAACTAAAATAAAAAATATTGTTTTTATTTTCATCTTTTATCAATGTTCAATAATTTACATTCTATTCTAAAACTCGCAATTCACCAAACTTTGCTCATCGCCCATTGAGGTGGTTGTTTGAATTAAGCCAATGCCTTTTGCATAATAATATTGTGTAAAATAATTCAATGGCATTATATTACCATTCATAGATATTTTACTTTCGCCTTCAATCATCATTACATTTTCAAACTGTTTGCCTTTTACATCGCGGTTAGATCCAACTTCTTTTACCGTCATTATTAAAATGCTATCCAGGCCGTTTGCTTTAAATTTTATTTCCCAGGTATCGCATACTTTTGCATCGTCTTTTAAAAGTGTATTAATTGTTCCTTCTTCAAAAGAATCTGTTACATAGTTATTACCTTCTTTTCTAAAAAGCACATTTTTGTTCATTAGCGAATTTACCATTGTAAACTCATTTGGGTTAGAAGGATTTACAGCCGTTACTGAATTAACGTAGCTTGATCCGTCTTTACTTACGTAAGTCCAGGCAAAACCTACGCGCAATGGGTAATAAACTTCTACTCCGTCTGTCATGATTTTAGTTTTTATTGGTTCTTATAAATATACACATTTTCAATTACAACTTTTTCTTGCTTTTTATTTACAATTTGAATTAATAGTTTGTTTTTTGTGTAGGAAGAAGAACCATTTATTAAACTGATGAATTCAAATTCTTTTTTTAATTTATTTTCCGTCGGATCTTTACTTTCTTTTATTACGTAAAGCGATTCGTACTTTAAACCCGGCATATAACTAACCTGAACGATGCTGTCGTTAGCTGTTCTCATCATCTTACCATTTTCAATATAAACAGCAATAGATCGTTTTAATGAATCAGGAACCATTAAATAAAAAAGATCGTTAGAAGTGGTAATAACAGAATCTGTTTTTCCTTTCGGGAAAAAATAAATTACCGAAGAATTTTTTTGGAATTTTATTTTTTGAGACGTTTGAGAACTAAGTGTTCCTGAAAGAAAAAAGATGAAGACATAAAAAATAGATTTCATCTTTTTAAAATTTTATTCTTTCTCGAGTTCTTTCTTTACTTCCTGAATGTGTTCATTCACCTGTTCGGTAATACCACCGGTACTGTTCTGAATATCTTTTTGTATGCCATTAGTAGCATCTTTAAATTCGCGAATGCCTTTGCCTAATGTTTTTGCAATGCTTGGTATGCCTTTACCACCAAATAAAAGCAGGATCACAAATAATATAATTACTACTTCGCCGCCGCCTAAATTTAAAAATAATATAAACTGGTTAAATGTCATGTTAATCTTTCCTCCTCATAAATCTAAAAACAACAATTATTCCTGTAATAAAAACCACCCCAACAAATGCGGCAATTAAAATATCTCCAAGGTCTGTTTTGCTGTTCATGCGGTAAAGTTAATCATTAAATCATTCTTCATCAATGCCTAAATGAATTAAAGCATCGCCTTGGTTAACCACCGGCTGATTGTTAATTCCCACAATATAACCGTTAACAGGACTATGAATTTTATCTTCCGCTTCGCCAAAAGGATTGCAAATAACGCCTAAAAGATCTCCCTTTCGCACATGAGAGCCGTTATTGGCATTCATATGGAAAAGCCCGCTGCTATTGGCACGCACCCATGTATCATCTTTAATTTTAACAGATGGATTGTGTGGCAGATCAAAATCGATCATATTATATGATTGCATTAAACGCAAACAACCATTTACCCCTTCGTTAATTGCCAAATAATCAAAACGCATACTTTCGCCGCCTTCATAAACCAAAATAGGCTTGCCTTTTTTTGCTGCTTCTTTTCTAAAAGTACCATCGCGATAAGAACTATCAATAATTAAAGAAGTTGCGAAACGCTCTGCCAGCGCTACATTATCAGGAAAATCAAAAACACAACGTAACTGAGGGTAGTTATTTATTTTAGCACCACCTGTATGAAAGTCAAATCCAAAATCAATTACAGGAACAATATGTTTCATTAAATCGTATGCAATGCGGCTTCCCAGCGATCCACTTTTAGTACCGGGGAAACATCTGTTCAGATCGCGCCCATCTGGCAGATCGCGGCTTCCATATAAAAATGAAACCACATTAATTACAGGAATTGCCACTAAAGTTCCGCATTTTAAATTCTCAACCTCATCGCGCGAAATTACTTTACGGATTATTTCAATACCATTTGTTTCTTCGCCATGCATGCCCGCGCATAATAAAACAGAAGGGCCTTCTTTTTTTGAATGAATAACGTGAACGGGAATTTCGATCTTTGTTTTTGTATGCAATTCATACGAATTTAAGATCACCGTTTTATTTTGTCCCGGTTCAATTTTTTGACCATTTATGGTGATAGTTTTTTGCGCCATAAATTATTCGCCGGGTTTATTAAATTCGTTACGTTCAACGTACTCAATTATTTTTCCTGCAATGTCAACGCCGGTTGCACCTTCAATACCTTCCAGGCCCGGTGATGAATTTACTTCCATAACCAAAGGGCCGCGTTTTGATTGCAACAGATCAACACCAGCAATACCTAAACCTAATTTTTTTGCCGCTTTAATGGCAGTTGCTCTTTCTTCAGGCGTAAGTGTAATAACTTTTGCAGTGCCACCACGGTGCAAATTACTTCTAAATTCGCCGGGCTTAGCAGTACGTTTCATAGCGCCAACAATTTGTCCATCTACTACAAATACACGCAGATCTGCTCCTTTAGCTTCTTTAATAAATTCCTGCACCAACATATTTGCTTTTAATTTCATAAAAGCCTCCAATACACTTTTTGCTGCTTTTTGATTCTCGGCCAAAATAACACCAATACCTTGTGTGCCTTCTAAAAGCTTTACTACACAAGGTGCGCCGCCAACACTCTCAATAACATTATCAATATCTTTTTCTTTTGGTGAAGATGCAAAACCTGTTTTAGGAATTCCCAATCCTGCACGTGCCAAAATCTGCAAGCTGCGTAATTTATCACGCGAACGTACCAACGCTTGTGATTCTACAGCTGTAAAGATCTTCATCATTTCAAACTGACGAACAACCGCCGAGCCATAAAACGTTGCAGAAGCCCCAATGCGTGGAATTACAGCATTTACATCTTTTACTTCTTTACCGTTAAAATAAATGTGCGGCCTTCCCTGCTCAATTACCAAAACACATTTCATGTGATCTAATAAAAGTACTTCGTGCCCGCGTTTTTCTGCTGCTTCAATTAAGCGTTTTGTGGAATATAAATTCTTATTACGTGATAGTATCGCAATTCTCATATCTATATTTTTGTTTGAGTTAGTTTAATAAATCCCGGTTTTATTTTTTTACCACCTGTATGAATTTGATTGGCATCGATAATAAATTTTCCTTTTACCAAACGGCGGCCAATTAAAACCGGGTAACGCATATTTCCTCGATCTGAGAGTGAAACAGTAGACCAGATCTTTTTCTTGCCGATCTTTACAACGGTTTTTATAATGTAGCGTTCTTCCATTTCACCAAAAGAATTTTTTATTTTTTTCTGGAAAAAGTCTTCAAAGCGTTGCATTTTATGATCATCGTTCACAACAATAAAATACAAAACCGGTTTTTCGTTTTCTGTTTTAATGAAGATCTCTTCACAATGAATGGAAGAAGTATAAGCACCTGTATCTATTTTTGCTTCGATATTAAAAACACCTAATAAAGGAAAATCAACAAACTCTCGTCTGCCGATCAATCTTAATTTATGTTTTTTTGTTTGCATACAATGAATAGAAGCGTTCTGCATCCACTTCCATAGGCAGATCTTCTTTTTGCAAGTAGAAATTTACGAACTTTTTTGCAAAATACGGTGCTAACATCACGCCTTTTGTGCCTAATCCATTAAAAATAAACAGGTTCTTATATTCGGGATGTGCGCCTATAATTGGCCGTCTATCTATTGATGATGGCCTTACGCCTGCCTGATGAAGGTTAATGGTATAACTGCAATTTATCATTTGCCCCAATTTTTGTTCTAATTCCGCACGGCCTTTTTCTGTAGCCTCTTCAGTCAATTCGTTCCATTCGTAAGTGGCGCCTACTTTAAACTCTCCATTTGCAAGCTGCATTATAAAACCATTTTTATTGAAAATATGCTCTTTAAGTTTTAGATCAGCTGCCGAAATTTCGAGCGTTTCTCCTTTTGCCGGCTTAAGAGGTATCCAGCTAAAAAAAGGATTATTTTTTACGAGGTAGCCTTCACAAAAAATAATATTCTTGGCTGTATTACCTTTATAAGAAATTGTACCCTTATTTAAATTCAATTGAGCGTGATCAAAAATCTCATCTATTAAATTATCTTTAAAAAAAGCATCAGTTGCTTTTAAAAATCCGGGTACGTTTAAATTTCCACTTTGTTTTACAAGTCCGTATTGGCCTGTTAGCCTGCAATTTTTAAGCCCGGCAGAATTTGCTTCGTAGATCGTTTCATCTAAAAAATCACTTAATTCTGTTTCGGCTTTTTTTTGCCAGAGTTTTTTTTCCTGCTCTTCTATAAAAGGTTTTATAATGGCGCGTTGCGTGATCAGCTTTTCGCCTACCCTTTGTTCAACCTGCCCATAAAATGTATTGAGGTAAGGGATGATGTCATTAGCCAACCAGCTTTTGGTCATGCGTTTAAAAACAATTGGGTTCCATATGCCCGCGGCTGCTTTGGAACAATTGCTCAGATGCTGATTGCCAATGATCTTAAACGAAATATTGTTTTCATGAAGCGTATGTGCAATAACACTTGCTGCAAGGCCTCTTCCAACAATAATAAAATCGATCATTTTTTATTTTCAGATCTAACGTTTGGATTATAATTGCGTTTTACACCACGATAAGCACCGGAGAAGAAGAGAAAGAAACGCACACCTACAAGGCTTTGCTTATAATTAAATTCGCTGAATAATTCAGCGCCAATACCAATATCATAAACCAATTTAGTAGCTATTTGCACACACACATAACCACCGGCGCCCTGGTAAAATGCCGGCACATATACATTTCCTGTATCAAGCACACCGTGCACACCGGTAAAAAAAGTTGGACCGGCAAATGCAGCAAAATTATATTTCGCGGTTTCTTTTCTATAACCGTAACCCACTTTAAATTGCGCATGATTATTTTCTAGAAGCTTATCACCGCTTATTCCAAAGCCAGCCTGAAAATATTGTCGGCGGATATGAAAATGAAAATCTAAACCAAGGCCTTGTTGCATATCTGCTCTTAACGATGAATTAAAAAAAGAAGGGCCAATGGTTAAATAATTATTGTACTTACGATACCGCTTACCATCATGAAGGATCTCTTCTTTACGATTGTAAGGAGGTTTTTCAGAGGGAATTAAAATAGGCTCCTGGGCTAAAAGACCAAAACCATAAAAAAGTGCAAATATGAGCGTAAGTTTTTTGATAAGGCAAAGATAAACAGAATATTAGTTTAGAGGCCTATTTTAGAGTGTGAAACTTTGTAAATGGCACATATTCTTTATATCTGGCATTGGTAATTAATTTAAAAACGGATTTGTTTGTTTCTCAAACCCAATAGTGGTGGCTGGCCCGTGACCACTATATACTTTTACATCATCGGGCAAAACAAATAATTTTTCGCGGATAGAACGTAATAATGTTTCATGATCTCCTTTCGGAAGATCGGTACGGCCAATACTATTATAAAAAAGTACATCGCCACTTATTAGCAATTTATTTTCTTTATTGTAAAAAGAAATGCTACCGGGAGAATGCCCGGGTGTAAAAATAGTTTCGAATTCGTATTGTCCTAAAATTATTTTATCTCCCGGTTCAATGAATTTTTCAGGAAACGGTGAAGCATCAAACGGAACGCCATACATATTGGCAGTTTGAGGCATTTTTTCAATAAAATAAACTTCTTCTTTATGTGCCTCAGGTAATAAACCGTAAGTGTCAAAAATAAATTTATTACCTAAGATATGATCAATGTGCGCATGTGTTAAAAGCAAACGCGTGAGTTTTAATTTTTTTTCTTCGATAAAAGTTTTAAGCTGTACATTTTCAGAAGTATTAAAATTTCCCGGATCAATAATAAAAGCGGTTCCTTTATCATCGTATAACAGATAGGTGTTTTGCTGAAAAGGGTTAAAGGTGAAAGATTTTAAATACAGCATGTTAAATTATTTTTTTTGTGAATTGTAATTGGTTATTGTTAAGGCTTATAAGATTTAATCCGTGATCTTTTCCCGGAATAAAACTTCCAAATCCGTTCTCTAAATTTAAAGCGCAGGCACTATTGTAAGTCATCATTTGCAATATAGTTTCTAACGAAAACGCGTTAGTGCTTTTTAAGATCACATTTGCCTCGTCAATAACATCAAGGCAATCATTGCTTGCCAGACTGTCTGTGCCAATACAAAGCAGATCTTTATATTCTCTAAATAAAGTATAATCGGGTAATTTATTTTCAATATACAAATTAGCATTTGGGCAAAAGCAGAAAAAACAATTTTTATTTGCCGCAAGTTCAATATCTTCTTTGTTTGAAAACGTATTATGCACAAGCATTGCTTTTTGATCTTTAAATGCATTAATATATGCCTGTAAACTCGAAATGCCCGGTGCTTTAAACCATGAAATATCTGCTTTTAAAAAATCATACAAACCTTTAAAATCATTTTCTTTTCCTAAAAAGAATTTTGTTTCTTCTTCTGTTTCCTGATTATGGATAGATAAGGGTAAATTATTTTCTTTATCAAATTTTGCAATACGTTCTATCAATTGTAACGATGTGCTATATGGCGCATGAGGTGCTAAACTTCCGGTTAAACCAAACGATTGTAATAATTTATAAAAAGGAAAACTTAAGTCAAACATCATATTTTCGTTGACAGGATTTAATCCGAGGATCTCAATAAATGTGTGATATTTTATTTTAGAACTTTGTTTTGTTTTAAAGCTATCGTCTGCATTGCTAATATCGCCAACAGCTACAATGCCTTTCTCCCACATTTGCGCATCGGCTTCCATTGCTTTTTCATGAATAATTTCTTTGGTAAAACCACTCATGCGCTGCATAATTATTTGCTTGCCAAAACCCGGAATGCCCGTGTGCTTTTGAATTTTGCCTTTTAAATGGCTCAGTTCTAAATGGCAGTGTGCGTTTACAAAACCCGGTGTTATAATGCCATCTAGCATTTCTGTCTTATCCTTTATTTCGGAGGACATGGCAACTATTTCTTTTAACTTATTTTGGCTGTCAATAACTAATACCGAGCCTTGTGGCAGATATTGCCTGCCGTTAAAGATCTTATTTGCACTTAAAAATCGCATGGCCTAAAGTTAGTTATTTATAAGTTTGTATGGTATCTTTGTATCCTTAATTAATGGCAAAAAAAGACATACGCGCTTTATCGGTTGAACAGTTAGCTGATCTTTTTAAAGAGATCAATGAACCTGCTTTTAGAGCAAAACAGGTGTATGACTGGCTATGGGCTAAAAGTGTTACCAATTTCGACGATATGTCGAACCTTTCAAAAAACTTACGTGATTATTTGAATAGCAATTTTGCCATTAATAATGTTCAGATAAGTGAGTTACAAATAAGCTCTGACAAGACCATTAAATGTGCCATGCGCCTGCATGATAATTATGTTGTTGAAAGTGTATTGATACCTCATCAAACACGTTTTACAGCCTGCATCTCATCGCAGGTAGGTTGCAGCCTTACCTGCAAGTTTTGCGCAACAGGTAAATTAAAACGCATGCGTAATTTAAATGCCGATGAAATTTACGACCAGGTTGTTTTGGTGAAAAATACGGCAATGGAAAAATATAATTCTCCCTTAACCAATATTGTGTACATGGGTATGGGTGAACCGTTATTGAATTATGCAGAGGTATTAAAATCGGTAGATAAAATTACAAGCCCGCAAGGCCTTGGCATGGCTCCAAAGCGTATTACGGTTTCAACGGCGGGTGTTGCAAAGATGATCACCAAGCTAGCCGATGATAATGTGAAATTTAATCTTGCTTTATCTTTACATGCAGCTAATGATGAAAAAAGAAATCACATTATGCCAATTAACGAAACCAATTCGTTAGAGAATTTAGCAACATCCTTAAATTATTTTATTGATAAAACAGGTACCCGTCCAACCTTTGAGTACATTGCATTTAAGGATTATAATGATTCAATTACCGACGCACAGGAACTGGTAAATTTTTGCAAAAAAGTAAAAAGCAAAGTAAATATTATTGAATATAACCCCATTGATGATGGTGAATTTAAGCAAACTACCAGGGAGCGTTTAAAGGCTTTTACCGATCATTTGGAAAAAAACGGTATTATTTGTAATGTACGCCACAGCCGTGGTAAAGATATTGATGCTGCCTGCGGCCAGTTGGCAAATAAAAACAAATTGGCAGCAGAACAATTAAAATAAAAAGTTTAAATTTAAGACCATTGTGTCTAAAGCAATAAACGAAATAAAACAACCGGTAGCAGAACATATGCTGGCCTTTGAAGAAAAGTTCAAAGACGCTATGAAAAGTACTGTACCTCTGTTAGACAAGATCACTAATTACATTGTAAAACGAAAAGGAAAACAGATACGTCCGTTATTTGTTTTTTTAAGTGCACAAAATACCGGCACTATAAATGAAAGCACATATCGCGCCGCTGCTTTGATAGAGTTGTTACATACAGCTACTTTAGTGCATGACGATGTGGTGGATGACAGTAACGAGCGCCGCGGTTTTTTTAGTGTGAATGCTTTATTTAAAAATAAAGTAGCGGTTTTGATAGGTGATTTTTTATTGTCAAAAGGTTTATTGCTTTCGTTAGATAATGATGATTTTCATTTATTGAAAATTGTAAGTAATGCTGTGCGTGAGATGAGTGAAGGTGAATTGTTGCAAATAGAAAAAGCGAGAAGGCTTGATATTTCTGAAGAAATTTATTTTGAGATCATTACCAAAAAAACGGCCACCTTAATTGCTGCCTGTTGTGCCGCAGGAACCGCTTCGGTAAGTGATGATAAAAAAACCATTGAGCTGGCAAAAGAATTTGGCACTTTAACAGGCATTGCTTTTCAAATTAAAGATGACCTTTTTGATTATGGAAATGATGACCAGATAGGCAAGCCAACCGGTATTGATGTGAAAGAAAAGAAAATGACCTTGCCTTTAATTTATGCTTTAAATAATTGTACCTGGTTAGAGAAAAGAAAAATAATCAACATCATTAAAAATCATAACGAAGAAAGCGAACAGGTAAAAATTGTTATTGATTTTGTGATACAAAAAGGTGGCATTGCCTACGCAAACAAAGTAATGCACGAGTACAAAAACAAAGCCTTAAGTGTATTGGCAAACCTGCCAAAAAATGATGCACGCGATAGTTTAGAACGATTGCTTATTTATGCGATTGAACGAAAAAATTAATATTTAGTAAAATGAAAAATATAGTTCTTATAGTTTTATCTGTTTTTATTTTTGCTTCCTGCAATAACACTACCGAAGTAGAAAACCCTGAAATTAATAAACGCGTTGCTGATTCTATTTCAAAAGTGCAGCAAAAAAAAGTAGTTGATTCTTTAAAAGCAAAGAACCCTTTACTGATAATGCCGCCGGATAGTAATTATACCGGTGAGTATGTAGATAAATATAATACCGGCATTACAAAATTTAAAGGCACTTATCGTTTTGGAAAAAAACATGGCCAATGGATGTCGTTTTTCCCGAACGGTTTAGCATGGAGCGAATTGCATTTTGATAAAGGTCTTCGCCATGGCCCTAATCTTACTTATTTTGAAAATGGTAAATTGCGATACAGCGGTATGTATAAAAATGATGGACGCGACAGCATTTGGTTGTATTACGATTCAACCGGGGTTATTTTAGAAAAAGTTTTGTTTAAGAATGATCAGGTGGTAAAAAAATTACCGTTAAAGTAATTTATTTTCCTGTTTTACTGCCATCATAGGCCCATTTAAGGTATATAGCACCCCAGGTAAAGCCACCACCAAAAGCAGCTAATACAATTGTATCGCCTTTTTTAAGTTGCTTTTCATAATCCCACAATAAAAGCGGTATAGTGCCAGCCGTTGTGTTGCCGTAACGTTCAATGTTCATCATTACCTTTTCAGGACCAATGCCCATACGTTGTGAAGTAGCGTCAATAATACGTTTATTGGCCTGGTGAGCGGCTAACCATGTAATATCTTTATCGGTAAGATTGTTCTTCTCCATTATTTTTGCACTTACCTCAGCCATATTGTAAACAGCATGTTTAAATACTGCCTGACCTTCCTGGTAAACAAAATGCATTTTATTATCAACCGTCTCGTGGCTTGCCGGGCGTAAAGATCCGCCTGCTTTCATATGTAAATGTGTGCAGCCGTTACCATCTGCATGTAAAATAAAATCCTTTATACCAACATCCTCTGTTGTAGGTTCTAATAAAACGGCGCCGGCACCATCTCCAAATATTACACAAGTTGTTCTATCTGTATAATCAATAATACGGCTCATCATATCGGCACCAACTACTACTACTTTTTTGTACCGGCCTGTTTCAATAAATTGAGAGCCTGTTGTAAGGGCATAAATAAATCCTGAACAGGCAGCACCAAGATCAAAACTCCAGGCGTTTTTTGCGCCTACTTTTGCAGCAATAATATTTGCTGTTGCCGGAAAAACCATATCAGGTGTAACGGTACCGCAAAGTAAAAGATCGATCTCAGAAGGATCTATACCACGTTTTTTACACAATAATTTTACCGCCTCTGCCCCCATATCAGAAGTAGCTTTATTGGGATCATTTTCTAAGTGGCGTTGTTTAATTCCTGTGCGCGTTGTTATCCATTCATCAGTTGTGTCAATTATTTTTTCCAAGTCGGCATTGGTTACAATGTTGTTTGGTAAAAATCCTGCTACTGCTGTTATGGCGGCTCTGATCATTTATTGAAATGTTTGTTGAATTTTCTCAGTTAACTTAACATCTACAAGATCCTTTGCTAAGATCAAAGAATTTTTAAAAGCCAATGGGCTTGAAATACCATGACAAATAATTACGTTGGAGTTGATCCCCAAAATGGGAGTACCGCCATATAATTCGTAATTAAATTTATCAAAATACTCGTGAGATATTTTTAATTTTTTAGTTACAGTATAAAAAGCTTCTGCCATTTTTAGCACTACATTTCCAACAAAGCCTTCGCAAACAACAACATCGGCCATATCTTTAAAAATATCGCCACCTTCTATATTTCCTATAAAATTAAAGTCTTTAGAATCTTTCATTAAAGAATGGGTTGCCTGCGAAACTAAATTTCCTTTCTCAGGTTCTTCACCGATGTTTAACAAGCCTACTCTTGGATTGTTTATTTTGTAGATCTCTTTGGCAAGTATAGAGCCCAGGATACCGAATTGATATAACACGTCCGGCTTACAATCTGCATTGGTACCAACATCCAGTATCAATCCAAAGCCGCCTTTTTCTTTTGGCATTACCGAGGTGATACATGGGCGAATAACACCGGGCACAGCTTTTACAGTAAACATAGAGCCTACAAGCATGGCACCTGTATTACCGGCGCTAATAAATGCATCTAATTGTCCTTCTTTTAATAATTTAAAACCTAAGTTAATGGTGCTGTTAGGTTTTTGAGAAAAAGCTTTTGTAGGGTGTTCACCCATTTCAATTACTTCGGTTGTGTGCACATAATCAAAAGCATCGGCATCTACGTTATGCTTTTTAAAATACTCTTTAGCAACATTACTATCGCCAATTAAAACAATTCGTGCATGGGCAGGAAGTTCTTTTATCGCTAAAATAGCGCCATCCAAACAGTTGTTTGGAGCAAAATCACCACCTAAAATATCAAAGCCAATTTTCATATAACTATATCGTCAAATCGAATTTTAACAAACTACAATAATACAATTTATATGCTTAAAATTAACTGAAATAAGGTGATTTATTTATGAATTTAATTGTTAGGAAAATTAATCTCAATTTTAGCACCATTGCTATTGGAAAAGTGTACTTTCCCATCTATCTGTTCGGTTAATGATCTAATTAAAACAATACCTAAAGAACTGGTTTCCAAATCAGTATTAAAATCTTTAGTAAAGCCAGCCCCCGAGTCTTTAACAGTAAGTGAAACCCTGTTATTGGCATTTTTAATACTTATCCAAAACTGTTTGTTCACACTATTTTCATTGTTAAGGCCATATTTAATGCTATTTGTAACGATTTCATTTAAAATAAGTCCTAAAGGAATACAAGTGTTAATAGAAAGGTTTATGGCTTCATACTCTTCTTTTATTTGTACTTCTTCTAAAAGATTATATGAATTAAAAAGCTCGGTTATCAATTCAGAAGAATAGTTGCCAAAATTGATGGTCTTAAATTCAGGGTTTTTAAAGAGCATTTTATGTACCAGGGCCATGCTCATTATACGATCTTTGGTTTCGCTTATTATCTGCTTTGCTTCGGTATTATTTACAGCATCTTCTTGTAAATTTAAAAGGCCTGAAATAATGGCTAAATTATTTTTTACACGGTGATGTAATTCGGCCAATAACACTTCTTTTTCTTTTAAAGAAACATTCACTTCTTGTTTGGTTCTTTTAATATCATCTATTTGCTGAAGGATCTCTTTGTTTTGGTTAAAGATGGTTTTATTCAACAAAAAAGTAAGCAAGCCCGTAAGGAGCACAGAAAGAATAACATCGTAATACCAAAGCACCCGGATCTGTTCCGGATCAAGTGTTTTTATTTTCCATGCAGGAATATCAATTACTAAATTTAATGTGAAAGATGTAGCACAAACCAAAAAATGAAACACAGAAGATTTATCAATACGTGAAGGATTATTTAATAACACAACACTTACAAGCACCGGAAAATAAAACAGGTAGGTGCCGGTTTCGGCCGGATAGTATTCGCCAATAAAAAATAATGAGAAGTTAACGTACACCGTAAATAAAGCAAAGGCAATATTTACCTGTTTTTTATAACTTAAATAAATGGATGTTAATGCCATTAACATGAACAGCAATTCTATTTTTATAGGAAAATCCGCTTTAATAAAAAACCAGTTAGTTAAGCCAATCAGTAAAAAAAAGATAACAACCAGATTTAATAGATTTACGCTTTTAACACGCCTTCTGTCATGAAAAGATTGATAGTCCTGAACTCCAAAATTTAGTATCCGAAAAAAGAGTGCCTTTAGTTTCATACAAGAGTTACAGAATTACAATGTAGTAAAAATATAAAAAGCAGGTAACTATTTACCTGCTTTTTAAAAAATATATAGAATGCTATAATTATGCTTTTTCCATTACCACTTTACCTTTGTAGTAAAGTTTACCTTCAAACCAGTGTGCACGGTGCATTAAATGCGCCTCGCCTGTAGTTGAATCTTTTGAGATTGTCATAGCAGTTGCTTTGTATGTTGCACGACGTGAGTCTCTGCGTGAACGGGATAGTTTTCGTTTTGGATTTGGCATGATTTCTTATTTTAATTTTTGTTGATCTTTTTTAATTTATTTAATTGTTCCCACATTGGGTTATTCTTGTTTTCTTCTTCTTCTTCTTCGTTTGAATCGGAAGATAAACCGTCCAGCTTATCCTTTGTTTCGTAATCGCAAATGAACTCTTCTTCATCAAGTTCACATGGTACACGGCGCGCAGGAATGGCCAAAATCATATATTCGTATAAATAGTGTGCAATATCAAATTGTTCATCGCCTTCTTCAATAACCAAAATTTCGTCATTGCTTACTTCCGGGTCTCCGAATTTGATCACCAAACTTTCTTCTCCTTCTATAGGAAAATCAAATCCTTTTAAACACCTGTCGCAATCTAACTTTACAGTACCTTCAAATTTAAAATCCATTTGCAATAAATGGTTTTGCTTTGTAAGTGTTGCTGTAACGTCAATATCGCCGTGCTGCACTTCACTATTTTCAAATTTACTAAAGAACGTGTCGTTTACTTTAAACTCGTATTCGTGTAAACCTAAGGGTAATCCTCCAAACTGTATTACGTACTCACTCTTACCCATACCTCTCTTTTAAAAAGGACTGCAAATATAGGTTTTTTGTTTCATATTCAAAACTTTATTAACAATTCTACATGGTATTTTCAGCCTCATCCTAAAGCCCCCTCCTTTGGAGATGGACGGAAGGCTGAGACTGTAAACAAAAAAAGCCATCTCGGCTAACCGGATGGCTTTAAGTATTGTAAAAAGATCTTATTTATGAGTTTTTTCGCTGCTAACAGTCAATTTTTTACGTCCACGTGAACGTCTTGCTGCTAAAACACGGCGACCGTTTGCTGATGCCATGCGCTCTCTGAATCCATGTTTGTTTTTTCTTTTACGTTGCGATGGTTGAAAGGTCCTTTTCATGATATTAAATATTTATTGTTATTTACTTTTAAAAATGGATTGCAAATATAGAGGTAATTTTTGTTCTGACAAATTTTTATTTAAAAAAAGCCTGCTTTTTGGCCCGTCTAATTACAATTTAATGACAAGATAAGCCATTTTAAGCATTAATTTTACAGTTTTTATGGCAAAGCAACAACGCAGGGGCGGTGGCCCCTCAAATAGTGATACTGACGATCTACCAAAGGCAAAGCTTACCATGGCCAATCTTAAGCGCTCTATGCGCCTTTTTGGCTATTTAGGCAAGCATAAATGGAAGTTTATTTTAGGCATGTTCTTTTTGATAGGAAGCGCCGGGGTTGGCCTTTTATTTCCTATGAAATCTGGTCAAATGCTTGGTTATTTGGCTGAAAATACAAAAGCGGTAACTGTAATTAAAGAAGAGTTAATGACAATTGGCCTTATATTGCTTGTCATTCTTATTGTTCAGGCTGTTTTTTCGTTTGGCAGGGTTTATTTATTTGCTCAGGTAACCGAAAGCGTTTTAAAGGCAGTTAGAAAAGATACATTTAATCGCTTAATTCAAATGCCAATGGGCTTTTTTTCAAAGAACCAGGTGGCAGAATTAAGCAGCAGAATGGCTACAGATATAAACGTTATTTCTGATGCTTTTACTATAAATATTGCTGAACTTATACGCCAAAGCATTGTAGGTATTGGCGGCCTTATTCTTCTTGTTTGTACTACCGAATGGGCCATTACAAAATGGTTTTTAATGATCATTCCTCCTTTAACTGTAGCAGCTATTTTATTTTCGAAAAGAATAAGAAAATTCTCAAAATCTTACCAGGAAAAAATTGCAGAAGCAAACGTTGTTGTTGGCGAAGCATTAACCGGTATTACCAATGTAAAAACTTTTACCAATGAAGAATACGAGATAAACAAATATGGTAATGTAGCTGATAGCATAATGAACTTTGGTTTAAAATATGGCATTTTCAGAGGCCTTTTCTTTTCATTTGTAATGGTTTTTGTTTTCGGATCTATCTTTTTTATTTTATGGCAATTACTTTTTGCACTCAAAGTTGATCACACTATTGATGAAGAAGATTTTGGAACATTCATGATGCTCTCTTTATTTGTTGCAGGCTCTTTAGGTGGATTACCCGAACAGATCTCTTCTTTGCAAAAGGCACTGGGCGCAACCGACAGAGTTTTTGAATTAATTGACGGAGAAATAGAGAATATTGAATTTTTAAAAGACAATGTTCCTGCAAAACAAACAAAAGGCGAAATAGAGTTTAAAAATGTTTTGTTCAATTACCCTTCACGACCTGATTTTAAAGTGTTACAAGACATCTCATTTAAAGCTGAAGCCGGACAAACGGTTGCACTTGTGGGTTCTAGCGGTTCGGGTAAAACAACAATTGCTTCTTTGATCTTACGTTTTTATGATCCAACAGGCGGTAGTATTTTAATTGATGGCGTTGACTCCCGTTCAATGTCGCTCACCGAATTAAGAAAGAAAATTGCTCTGGTACCTCAAGATGTTATTTTATTTGCAGGCACAATTAAAGATAACATTGCTTACGGTAAACCAAACGCAACGGATGCCGAAATTGAAGATGCTGCGCGCAAAGCTAATGCATACAATTTTATAGAATCTTTTCCAGATAAGTTTGCAACGCTTGTTGGCGAAAGAGGTATACAACTAAGCGGTGGACAAAGACAGCGTATCGCTATTGCCCGTGCGGTTTTAAAAGACCCAAGCATTTTAATTTTAGATGAAGCCACCAGCAGTTTAGATAGCGAAAGCGAACATTTAGTACAGGAAGCTTTAGATAAATTAATGGTAGGCCGTACCAGTATTGTTATTGCGCACAGGCTGGCAACTATAAGAAATGCCGATAAAATTGTAGTATTGCAAAATGGTATTGTGCAGGAAGTTGGTCCTCATCATCAACTTATTCAAAACGAAAATGGTTTGTATCACAAGCTAAGTAAAATGCAGTTTGAATTGAGTTAATGAGATGGAACGCAGATGAGACGGATTAAGCGGGTCTACACTGATGTTTTTTGTTAGGATGAAACTGTACAAATGAAAAGATCAGATCTCTGCTGCTTCGATCTTATTATCTACAACAGTAAAGAATTTTGTTTTTACTGTTTTTCTTTTTTCGATATAGGTTTTGTAATCTTCTGTAGAATTTTTTCTGTTAGTGATCACATTTTCATAATTCTCATTTAACGCGATCATCAACTCAGTTGCTTCGCGTACCGCAAAAGCTCCGCCGTGCGAAGCGGTTAAATAATCAACCAAATTATTCTTGACACAATAATTTACAAATAAAGGATTGGCTTTTTGATTCACTAAAATTCTTACGCCACATACCTCAGCCATTGAAAGATCAAGTACATCATCAAAAAAATAAGCAACTTCATTTGGCTTTATGTTTTCCTTTTCGCAAATAAAATTAAGCGCGTTTATTTTTGCTGCTACTTTAAAAAAAGAATAATGAAAACACTCACGCTGGCAAAAATAAAAAGCCGTTTCATTCTTCTCACCACTAATTATGGCTGTTAAAGGCAGTTTTCCGTGCTTCATAAAATACGAATAACGCAGCAGGTTGGTACCCATGCTGTCTACTTCGCTAAAATTACTACCACCGGTGTTGTTTTTTTGCCCATTATTAAAAACGCCATCCCAATCAAAAATAAACGCTTTAATGTTTGGCAATTTTTTTTTGAGTTCAGCAATTGGTGTAATAAACTTTCCACCAATATTTAAATATGCATTTTCAATTTCTTTCATAAAAAAAGCCCCGGTTAAAGGGCTTAAGTTTTTTGAGTTTACGATTTTAAGTCCTGAATATCCAGCATACCAACAGGTTTGCCGCCATCTGTAACTACAATGGTATCTACATTTGTTTTCTTAAATAAATTATTGGCTTCGTTCAATAACACATTACCATCAATGGTAATTGGTTCGCGGTATTCCAAATCACTTAATTTTTTTGATAAAATATCGCGGCCTTTTTCACCTAATAATTTTCTTAAAGAACCATCGGTAAATACACCTTTAATGCTACCGTCTTTTTTAACTACAGTAATAGCGCCAAAATTAAATTCAGTTAATTTTATGATCGCGTCGGTAATATTTGTGTCTTCCGAAACAATAGGATTTACGCCATTGATAGCCTCTTTTACTTTTACCATCATTAAGCGGGTATCCATAATAAATTGATCGGTACCAACTGTTGTAAAGTTATTTTCGGTTAATTGTTTTAATATTTTAAGTGGAACAGTGATGGTGTGAACTCCTATATTAATAGCATTACGCACATGCTCAACCGTTCTTACAGATGAGAACATGATCTTTGTATCGTAACCGTAAATATCCACAGCATCCACACATTGTTGAACCAATGCCAATGCATCATGGCCCTGATCCTGCAAACGGCCAACTAAAGGGCAAACATAAGTAGCACCTGCCTGCATTGCCATGTAAGCTTGTTGCAGTGTATAAACCAAATGCACGTTTACCAAATAACCTTTATCACGTAACATTTTACAAGCGCGAACACCTTCTAACGATACGGGGATCTTAAATACTGTTTTCTTTGGATCTAAGCCTAGTTTTATCTGGCGCTCAGCTTCTGCTAAAACCTCTTCAGCGGTATTGCCTAAGGCCTCTATTTGAAGCACAGGAACAATTTTGCTAAGCTTTACAATTGTGCCGTCAATATCGGTGATCCCTTCTTTTTGCATAAAAGTTGGGGTGGTTGTTAAACCGTTAAGGAAGCCTAATTTAAAACCTTCTTCAATTTCTTTTAAGTTGGCTGAGTCTAAGTATAATTCCATTTTAGTGTATTAAAATTAAAGTGTAAAGAAACTAAAAAAAATTGGATTTTTTAGCATTGCTTATAAATAACAAAACCCCGGAAAATTCCGGGGTTTTTAATTAATTCAATAAAAATATTATTTAATAATTAATTTTTTTGTAACGGAGTTATTAGCAGTTTTTATTTGCGCAAAATAAACACCAGAGCCTAATCCATCTACATTAAGATCGATCTTGTTCTTACCTTCAGCCATGCTCACATTCTTTTCAGAAACAACAGCGCCCAGTGCATTATAAATAACCACTTTAGCAGTTATTGCTTTTAGCGAATTAACTTTTATAACCGTTGCATCAGTAGCAGGGTTTGGATATAATTCGAAAGAAGAAAGCGTGTTTGCGCTTAATTCGTTAACACCTAAAACACCGTTATATTTAATAGTAAACTCTAACGAATCGTTATGGTTGGCTACATTATAAAAGCAATATTTTACTAAGCTATAACCAACAGCGCTCGCTTCTACAAGATCAGTTGTAAGGATGTTATATGTACCCGGAACTGATGATGCACTTTGACCTGTAGTTAAAGTTAAAGCCATTAACGATGTATCCACATCGGCACCGTAACACTGGCTGCCAAAGCAAAAATGTGCATCGGCGGTTGTTGATGTTGCAGCAACCATATTTAATACTTTGTCTCTACGAACCACATGGTACGATTGTGTAGTTCCGCTTGTATTGGTAAGGTCAAAATCAATGCTGGTAATATTACCGGCACTTGTTGTAGCCTCAATAATTGCATTTGGTGCTACAGTTGCACTACTTGCCATATTGGTAACCTTAATGCTGTTTTGAGAAATACCTTTTAAACAAAAAAGAGAAATTAAAATAAATAAAGATTTTTTCATTTTTAAATTTTTAAAAAACCTTGCCGGTTCTACCCGGCAAGGTAATTAGTAATAAATTATTTAGTAACTGTTAATTTTTTAACCATTGAACCATTTTTAGATTCAACCATTACATTATATAAACCGTTAGCAAATTGAGTAGCATCTAACTGAACTGAGTTAACACCTACGTTTAATTCAACTTGTTTGCTGAAAACAATTTGACCTAAAGTGTTTACCACTACAACGTTTGCTTTTCCTTCAGCAACTGAAGTGATATTTAAATTAGCATCGCCTTTAGTTGGGTTAGGATATACCTCAAAGCTCATTTCGCTTACAGCGTTTGTTTTAATAGCAGTAGGATTTGATTGTGCTAAGTTAATGTTATCTACATACATGTTATTTCCATAATCTGAAGTAGCAACAAATTTAACCAATACATTAGGGTTGTTAGCGTAAGCTGACATGTTCACTAATACTGATTTCCATTGTGTAGCAGTTGGCACGAAAGCAGCAGTTGTTAACGGAGCAGTTGCTAAAGCTGTACCAGCCTGGCTAAATACCGTAGTCCAGTTAACACCACAATCAGTAGAAGCTTTTACTTCTAATTTATCATTTTCGTTGTTTGGAGAAGCAGTATAATAAGTATACGCTACATCAAAACCTAAAACAGGAGCAGCCATAGCAGAAAGATCTGACGGTGGTAAATAAAGATCATCAGCATCACCGGTTACACCATTGTTATAGAAATCGTATTTAGAAGCGCCTGTGTTAGAACCATAAGCACCAACAGCACCATTTCTGCTCCATGTTGCAGTTCCTGCATCAGGATTGTACATTGCCCAGTTTGTTGGAGGGAACGTTACAGCAGTGAAAGGCTCAGTTACCGGACCAGCAAAATAAGTTGGAGAGCAAACAAAAGATACTTTTGCTTTATTGTTAGCCAAATTATTTTCGCCACCGCTTACAGCGCTAATATTGTAAGAGAAAGTATGAGAACCTGCAGTTGTTGTTAGCATGTTCATCGGAATAGTTGTAGAAGCACCTGCAGCTAAGTTACCGGTCCAAACTACGTCAGCACCAATAGTTGCATCTAAAGTTGGAGCAACTGTAAACGCAGTAATGGCGTTTGAACCAATGTTTTTAACAGTTACGGTTGGAATTAATGTTGTAGAACAAACTACAGGATTAATGTTTGCAGTAATAGCTTTAGCATCGTTAGCTAAACCGGCAGGTTGAGCCATTGCAGCTTGTGCTACTTTTTTGTTACCATCATCTTGTATAAAACCTACAAAAGCAACTTCAGATTTATCTCTGATGTATGAAGGCAATACGCAGTTAATTGTAAATGTTTGGTTTTGTCCAACTGACCATGTAGAAGCCATTGGCGTACCAGCTTGAATTGAAGGGAAAGATTTAACAGCTACATCCTGGAAATACGTTTCACCGTTAGTACCCGGTTGAGTAGCAAATTGAATGTTTCTTTCAGTCATCACTAAACGGAAAATTAAAGAACCAACTGAAGTAAATGCAGCTGATGCAGTAATGTTAACTGTTAAAGTAACTGATGAATAAGTAGGATCCCACTGACGTAACATACCAATTGTAAATGCAGATGTGTATGAAGATGCCGTATTGATAACTGTATTGTTTAAGTTACCTGGATGATCTGACGCAGCACCAAAAACAGTTGCATTTTGACCATCAATTCTGCTTGAAGGAGCAGAGTTAATGCCGTAACCGTAACCACCAGCTGCTACAGTTTTGTAGCGCCAGTCAATTTCAGTTTGATTTGTTTTATATAAAGACCATGTTGGACTTGGAGCCGAAGGAATTGGCACCTGCCATTTAAGAGGAATTATTTTAGTAACGTTTGTTGGCGATAATAACAATAAGTTCAAGCCAGGATTCGTAGCTGCACAAGGAGGACAAGTCTCCCCTGTAAACTCTTCGTATAATGACATGCGTGGAGATTGCGCAACTGCAACAACTCCTGCGATCATTAATCCAAGTGTTAATAGATTTTTTTTCATGATTTTAAATTGATTTAGTTATTAATAGTCTAACAAATATAAACATCCGGTATTAATATATCAAGCAGAATTGTGTTAAAAGCAAAAGTTTCGTTTTTTGCTGCGATTCACCCATTAAATCAGGCTTTCCGCGTATTTTTCAACTCCTCTATCTAAATAATCTAAAATACAAAAGGGCCACTTTTTTACAAAAGCAGCCCTTTTAAAAAGATCGTGTTGTTTATTTAGAAATTACCAGTTTTTTAGTATGATTTCTGTTTTCAGATTGTACAGTTACCATGTAAATTCCCCCAGCTAAATTTTTACAATCAAAGTTTACATTGTTAGATCCGGCATTTAATACATGCTCTTTGTTATAAATCAGCTGACCTATCGAATTTGTAACCATAACCTTAACATTGGCAGTAGTAGCGGCTTTCACAAACACTGTAGCTTCATCAGTTGCAGGATTTGGATAAACCTCAAACGCTAAATTAACTGCTTCGGTATTTTTTACTGATAAAGGACTCGTTTGTTGCAAATTAATATTATCTAAAAATAAGCGATTACCTACATTACTCTTACCCCAAAATTTTACCAATACTTGCGGTGCATTTGCATAAGCCACTAAAGGCACAGCAACAGTTGACCATTGCGCAGCAGTTGGAACAAAGAATGTAGAACCATTAACCGGTGCTGTAGCCATTGTCGTTCCACCGTTCGAATAAACAGTAGTCCATGTGTTACCACAATCTGTTGATATCTTTGCTTTTAATGAATCTTTTGAAGTTGAAGCAACCTGGCAATACGAAAGATCAAATCTCAGTTCAGGATTTGTAAATCCGGTAAGATCCGATGGTGGTAAATAGATCTCATCAATGTCGCCATTAGTAATTGAATTAACCTGAAATAACATCGATTCGCCACTTAAACCATAACCACCAGCCAAAGTACTTCTTGTAAATGTATTAACGCCATTATCTAAATTAAATAAAGCCCAGTTTGTTGGAGGAAAAGTTGCGCTTACAAAACCTTCGTTCACCGGACCGGCAAAAGAAGTAGTTGGCGTGATAAAGAAGAATTTTTTAGTGTTGTTGCTTGATACAACATCGCCACCACTTACACCCGAAATATTGTAAGAATAGGTATGCGCGCCTGCAGAAGTGTTGATCATATTCATAATAACATTTGTTGTTGCAGTTGGCGCTAAACTTCCTGTCCAAAAAATATCCGCCCCCGGAACACCATCTAACACAGGTGTAATGGTCATTGCAGTAATAGCATTTACACCATTGTTTTTAATGTTGATATTTGGTACTAATGTAGATGTACATCCTACCGACGGAATTGAAATAGATAATGCTTTAGCATCGTTTGGAATTTGAGGTTGCAATGTTCTTGCCGCCTGATAAACTTTTTTAGTTCCATCTTCTTGCACAAATCCTACAAAAGCCATTTGGCCTTTATCATAAATGTATGAAGGTATAGCGCAGTTCACAACAAATGTTTGTGTTTGCCCTGCCGTCCAAGTACCCGGTAATAAGGTACCCATCCCAGCAATAGTAGTGCCGCTACCTGCAGTTGTAGGATATGATTTTCTAACCGGATCTGCAAAATCTTTTTCGCCATTAGTACCTGATGGTGAATCAAAATTGATCATACGCTCTACCAAACATAAACGGTACATAAGATTACCATTTGAGGTAAATGCAGTAGATGATTGTACTGTAACAGTAACTGCACAGTTATTAAATAACGGATCCCAGGCAGTGCTCATGTTAATAGAAAAATTTGTTGTTTGCGATTGCGCGCTGCTAATTACCGCATTGCTAATATAAAAAGGATGATCTTGCGGTGCGCCAAAATCCCATTGATGTCTACCATCCAAACGGCCTGCAGGTGCAGAGTTAATACCATTGGTTACAGCATTTGTTGGTGTATTTTGACTTGGATAATTATAGCCGGTTGATTTATAACGCCAGTCGATTTCGGCCTGGTTGGTACGGTATAAAGACCATGTTAATGATGGCGCTGAAGGAATTGGCACTTGCCATTTAATAGCAATAACTTTTGTGCTGTTATTTGCCAGCGTTACATTTAATGCGGGATTGGTAGAAGCACAGGGAGCACAATTCTCTCCTGTAAATTCTTCAAATAACGACATGCGCACTTGTGCATTCGTAAATAAAGCAGTTAGCAGTAATGCTAAAATTAAGTAAGTTTTTTTCATTGATATTTATTTAAGTTTAAATTTTTAGAACGAAGACATCTAAGTTAATTATCTATTATTGAAAAATCAATAGCTAGTATGTTAAAATAAAAAGGCCGTCTGTTATAAAAGGCGGCCTTTTTAAAATTATAATTAAAAAAACTATTTAGAGATAACTAATTTTTTTGTGCTTGAATTTTTATCTGATTCAACAACTAAAAAATAAATGCCATTAGCAAGATCTTTAGTGTCAATTTTAATGTTAGTAGCTCCTGAATTTAATGAAACTTGTTTTGTATAAACTACCTGACCAATTGCATTCATAACTTTTACTGTTGAACTCACTGCATTTGCAGAAGTGATCTTTAAAGTGGTCTCGTTAGCTGCAGGATTAGGGAAGATAGAAAGGTTTGCATCTTCGCGGTTAATAGAAGCAATACCCGATGGCACCGGCTGTGACAGGTTAATGTTATCTAAATAAAGGTTATTACCGTTATCATTTGTAACTTTAAATTTAACCAACACATTTGGCATTGCAAATCCGGTTAATGCAATTGTTTCGCTGATCCAATCAGATGACATTTGTGCTGTAAACGCCGAAGTAGTTGCACCTGTTGTAGCTAATATAGAGCCTGCTTTGTTGTAAACACTTGTCCATGTTGCACCACAATTGCTTGATACAAGAACCTCCAGTTTATCATTCTCGCTATTGCGCTGCGCTTTTGCCATATCAAATTTTAATACTGGTACACCTGTGCCATCTAAGTTTGTTGGGGGCAAGTACAATTCATCTTCATCACCAATTACAGTATTTGTAAAAAAGTCAAATTTAACAGCGCCATAATCATTAGAGTTGGCATAAGCACCAGTATTTACTACCCTGCTAAAAGTAGGGCCATTGTTAGAGTTTACTCTGGTCCAGTTTGGCGGCGGAAAAGTAGCCAACGCAAAATCTTCGGCTATTGTTCCTATTTGCGAATTAGTAGCAACCAAATAATTTACTTTATTAGATACAACAAAAAGGTTGTATGGATTAGCCATAACCAATGTATAAGAGAATGTGTGAACACCTGAAGCGCTTGGTGTAGCAGTTGCATCTAAAACTAAAGTGTTAGTTGCATTAACAGCTAAATTACCTGTCCATTGTGTAGGTGTTCCTGCAATACCATCATTAAAAGGTGTTACAGTAAATGCAGTAATAGGGTTTGTACCATTATTTTTGATAACGATCTGTGGTGCAATTGTAGATGAGCAGGTAACATTTACTTTAGCATCTAATTGTGTTAAAGCATCTGTAGGTATAGCTACTTTATCGGCCATTGCAGCTTGTAAAACATTTTTGTTGGCTTCGTTTTGTATAAAACAAACCATTGCTATTTCACTTTTGTTTCTTGTATAGGCCGGAATTGGGCAATTAAGTGTAAAAGTTTGTGTTTGACCATTTGTCCAGTTATTTCCAATACTCATACCATTTATAGTTGGGAAAGATTTAATAACCGGGTTCTCAAAATTCTTTTCACCATTGGTACCGGGTTGTACACTAAATTGTACAAGTCTTTCAACCATTACAGTTTTTAAATTTAATGAGCTTGTAGTTGAAAAATTAGCGCTGGCTTGTATCGTTACTGTTAAGTTTACCGAGCTGCAAGTAGCATCCCATGTGCGTGTTAATGTAATAGCAAATGGCGAAGTAATAGCTTGAGCGGTGTTAATTAATGATGGTGTGCAGTAGGCGGCATGATCAGATGTACCTCCAAAAACCGTAAGGCTTTGGCCATCCATTCTACCTTGTGGGGCAGAATTTACTGAATAGTAACCTAAACGTGCATTAGCTTCTGCAGCATTTGTTTGATATAAAGACCAGGTATTTGATGGTGCGCTTGGAATTGGCACCTGCCATTTAATAGCCACCACTTTTGTTGCATTAGCCGTTAAGGTAGCATTTAAGCCCGGGTTAGTACTGGCACAAGGTGGGCAGGTCTCGCCTGTAAATTCTTCAAACAAACATAAACGTGGTGTTTGAGCAAATATACTCATACCTGTAACTATCAATGCTGTTATAAGTAAATTTTTTTTCATGTAATTTCTTTTTAATGAATTAATTTTAGCTATAACAAATATAATAAACTCTTCTTATAACGGTATTGCACAAACCGTTAAATTTTTGGCACAAATCAACTCAAAAATCACAATTTATAAGTAATTTTGCCACCTAAATGATGCTGAATAAAAGGCTGGAGGGGATCTTTACTTCAAAAATACAGGCATTAAATCTTAACCAAAACCATTGGATACAGGGTTTAAACGGATCTGCTTTGTCTTTTTTTATCCAATCGCTTTATAACTCACAAAAAAGAAATTGCATTATTGTTGCCTCGGATAAAGAAAAAGCCGCTTACATTTTAAACGATCTCGAAACTTTATTGCCTAATGAAAAGATCTTGTTCTTTCCGGAATCTTACCGTCAGCCATACCAGGTAGAAAAAACAACCAATGCTAATATCCAGGAGCGTGCAGAAGTATTGAACCTTTTATCTAAAGATAATTTTACAGGCATCGCTATTACCTATCCGCAAGCCCTGGCAGAAAAAGTAACCCTCAAACAAAAACTTCACCAAAATACTTTACAAATAAAAAAAGGTGAAAAACTATCTATCGATTTTATCTCTGAATTTTTATTCTCGTACGATTTTGAAAATGTAGATTTTGTTTACGAGCCCGGCCAATTTAGTATTCGTGGCGGTATTATCGATATTTTTTCTTTTGCCAATGAGTTTCCATATCGTATCGAATTATTTGGTAACGAAGTGGAAGCCATAAAAACTTTTGATCCGAGCGATCAGTTATCAAACGCGAAATTTGATTTCGTAACCATTATCCCAAATATAAATTCTACCATTTTTACCGAAGAAAAAGTGGTGTTGTTAAACTATTTTAACGACACTAATTCTTTTTTGTTTATTGAAGATGCCTCCTACACATTAGATGTTTTTGACAAAAAGTTTGAAACCGCAACAAAAGCTTTCGATCAATACAGCGGCGAAATAAAACAGGTGCCGCCGGAAAAATTGTATGCCGTATCCGATGAATTAAAAAAACTGTTTAAAGATTTTACTTGTTTTGAATTTGGTCTGCGTGCAATTCTTTCATCCTCTACTATTCAATTCAATCAAAGACCGCAGCCTTCTTTCAATAAAAATTTTGATCTGTTAATTGCCAACTTAAAAGAAAATAAAACAAAAGGTTACGAAAATTTCTTTCTAACTGATAACATAAAGCAAGCCGATCGTTTAATAAGCATTTTTAATGATCTTCTTGCCAAAGAACATCGTACTTACGACACCTTGATCGATCATTTACAGCTTGATATTCATGAAGGTTTTATTGATGACGATCTTAAACTGGCTATTTATACCGATCACCAGATCTTTGAACGTTACCACCGTTTTAAATTAAAAGAACTAAAACATAAAAGCGCCGAAGCATTTACCATAAAAGAACTGCTTACTTTAAACCCCGGCGATTATGTAACGCACATTGATCATGGCGTGGGACGCTTTGCCGGATTACAAAAATTAAACATCAATGGCAAAGAGCAGGAAAGTGTAAAATTACTATTTCGTGATAATGATGCGTTATATGTTAGCATTCACAGCTTACATCGCATTAGCAAATTTAGCGGTAAAGAAGGCCACGTGCCCCGCATTGATAAATTGGGCAGCACCAACTGGGCCACTTTAAAATTAAAAACAAAACGTAATGTAAAAGAGCTGGCTTACGATCTCATAAAATTGTATGCAGAAAGAAAAGCAAAATCCGGGCATGCTTATCCAAAAGATAATTATTTACAACACGAATTGGAAGCTTCTTTTATTTACGAAGACACGCCCGATCAAATTAAAGTAACAAAAGATGTAAAGCGTGATCTTGAAAAACCACACCCAATGGATAGATTGGTTTGCGGTGATGTAGGTTTTGGAAAAACAGAAATAGCTATTCGTGCTGCTTTTAAAGCCGTGTGTGATAGTAAACAGGTTGCTGTTTTAGTGCCTACAACTATTTTAGCGTACCAACATTATAAAACATTTAAAGAGCGTTTAAAAGATCTGCCATGCACAGTTGATTACATAAACCGCTTTCGCTCGGCAAAAGAAGTAAAAGAAACATTAAAAAAATTATCTGAAGGAAAAATTGATATTCTTATCGGCACACATAAATTAGTTGGCAAGGATGTAAAATTTAAAGATCTTGGTTTATTGATCATTGACGAAGAACAAAAATTTGGCGTTGGTGTAAAGGATAAATTAAAAACATTTAAAAGCAATGTTGACGCGCTTACGTTAACCGCTACCCCTATTCCACGCACTTTACAATTTAGTTTAATGGGTGCCCGTGATCTCTCAGTTATATCTACTCCCCCGCCCAACCGTTATCCTGTACAAACAGAATTGCACACTTTTGATGAAGAGTTGATACGTGATGCTGTTGCTTATGAATTGAACCGTGGCGGCCAGGTATTTTTTGTACACAATAAAGTACAAAACATTACAGATATTGCCGGCATCATTCAACGTTTGGTTCCCGATGCAAGAATTGCTATTGGGCATGGACAAATGGATGGCGACAAGCTGGAAGACGTTATGCTTGGTTTTATGGAAGGCGATTATGATGTTTTGGTTGCAACTACAATTATTGAAAGCGGCTTGGATATTAGTAATGCTAACACCATTATTATTAACGATGCGCAAAATTTTGGATTGAGCGATCTGCACCAAATGCGGGGTCGTGTTGGACGAAGTAATAAAAAAGCATTTTGTTATTTGTTGGCGCCATCACAAATTATGCTTACCAGCGAGGCCCGCAAACGTTTAAAAGCAATTGTTGATTTTAGTGATTTGGGCAGCGGTTTTCAAATTGCAATGCGCGATCTGGATATTCGCGGTGCCGGAAATTTATTAGGCGGCGAACAAAGCGGCTTTATAAACGATATGGGTTTTGATACCTATATGAAAATTTTAAATGAAGCCATTGAAGAACTAAAAGAAGAAAAATGGTACCAGGAAGTTGTTGGCGAGGAAGAAACCGATAAATCTGTTTTCTCGCGCCAGTTTGTAAAAGAAACCGTTGTAGAAACAGATCTTCCTTTATTGATACCTGATACTTATGTTACGAGTTTAACCGAGCGTTTATTATTATATCGCGAACTGGATAACATCACCAAAGAAGAAGATCTTAAAGTATTTGAAGATGGTTTAAAAGACAGATTTGGCCCTGTTCCTGCAGAGGCTATTGAATTAATAAACGTAGTACGCATGCGCTGGAAAGCCATGAAATTAGGTTTTGAAAAATTAACTTTAAAGAATAAAAAATTATTAGCTTATTTTTTAAATAAACAAGAGAGTGATTATTTTTCGAGTCCAATGTTTCAAGCCGCTTTACTATTTGCCCAAAAATATCCTGATCTTTGTACTTTAAAAGAACAAAACAAAAAATTATATTTAACGGTTGAAGATGTTGATTCAGTAAAACGATCGGCACAAGTATTAACACAAATAGAAGAGCTCATACAATTTCCGGAAGTAAAACCGCAGGAATGAAAGCAAGATCAAGAACCATAATTATTTTAGGTGCTCTTTTTGGGTATATCTTATTACAATTTTTGTGGTGGGAAGTTTTATTGGTTCGTCAAACATCCGAGATAATAGATCTTAAGCAAAAGATAGCCGAGTTAACAGCCATGGATGAGCCAAGATTGGTGCAAGAAATAGAATTTCTACACCATAAAAAGAAAGTACAGGTAATAATGGTAGTAGGCGAAGGCACTGTTTTCTTATTATTGCTTTTATTTGGTATTTATAAAATAAAACAAGCGCAGGATAAAGAAACTGCTTTGAACAATCAGCAGAAGAATTTTTTCTTAAGCATTACTCACGAATTAAAAACACCCATTGCTGCCACAAAATTACAATTACAAACATTACAAAAACAAAAGCTGAACGAAGAAACACAGCAAAGCCTAATTACAAATGCCTTGATCGAAACAGAACGCTTAAATGCCTTGATTGACAATGTACTTTTAGCCAGCAGATTGGATGCCGGTGAATTTATCTTTAAAATGGATAAACACAATTTAAGTGAATTAATTACATCGGTGTTAAACCGCTATTACAAAAAAGAAATTACCGCCGGCGAAATAAAATTAACAATAGATGAGAATATTTTTGTGGAGATAGATGAAAGTGCTTTCCCATCTATTATCACCAACCTTGTAGATAATGCTTTAAAATATTCTTCCCAGAAAAAAGAAATATTTATTGACTTATTAAGTGAAAAAAATGCAGCGGTATTAAGCATTAAAGATAATGGTTGCGGCATTTCTAATGCTGATAAAGAAAAGATCTTCAATAAATTTTTCAGGGCAGGTAATGAAGAAACAAGAAACGCCAAAGGTACCGGCCTTGGCCTTTATATTGTAAATTACATTGTAAATAAACATAATGCAAAATTATTTGTAAAAGACAATTTACCTAACGGTAGCATTTTTGAGATACGTTTTAATGAAGCCTAGATTTTTAAAATATTTTGTTGCATCAGTTTTTCTAATTGTTATCTCATGTGCAGGGCCGGCAGAAAGATCAAAAGATCTTTTTTCTGATCTTAAACAAGATACAAGTATTAAATATGCTAAGCGCTTTTCGATATCACACAATAAAGACCTTACGCTTATATATCTTTTTGGTAATAAAGAAAATTTTGATACAACGGCCACTTACTTGATCTGCAAAGATCCTTCGGTAATAAAGAATGTTCCAGGAAATATTACAATCATAAAAAGCCCTTGCAAAAAAATTGCAGCCTTAAGCAGCATTTATGCTACTATGTTTTATGAATTTGGACTTTTAGATAATATTGCTGCTATTGATAATGCCGATTACATGAATAATAAAACTATTATTGAAAGATGTAATTCAAAACGAATAAAAGAACTATCAAAAGGTATTGAACCTGATCTTGAACAAACCATTGCTTTAAATCCTGATATTATTTTCACTTTTGGCATGGGTGATCCTAAAAAAGACATCAATCCAAAATTGGCGCAAACTAAAATACCTGTGGCAATAAGTTTAGATCACAAAGAAGAAACGCCTTTAGCGCGTGCAGAGTGGATAAAATTCTTTGCGACATTTGTAAATAAAGAAAGGATGGCGGATTCTATTTTTAGAGTGGTAGAAAAAAATTATAAAGATCTCACATCTATTGCAAAAAAAGCAGAAACCATACCAAGTGTTTTTAATGACATGAAATATAGTGATGTGTGGTATATGCCGGGTGGAAAAAGTTACATGGCGCAAATATTGAATGATGCACATACAAATTATTTGTGGAAAGAAGATAAACAGTTTGGCAGCATTCCCTTAAGCTTTGAACAGGTTTATACAAAAGCAAAAGATGCGCAATTCTGGATAAATGTTTCTACTTTAAAAACAAAAAAAGATCTTTTAAAATTTGATGCGCGTTATGAAGAATTTGCCGCTTTTAAAAACAATAAAGTATTTAATAATACAAAATACACAAACAGCCATGGGTATAGTACCTACTGGGAAACAGGGATGATCTTTCCTGACAGGATATTAAGTGATCTTATTTTAATTTTTCATCCTGAATTAAAATCACAGATAAAAAACGAAATGTATTACTACGAACAATTAAATTAATAATTGGAGAAGAACAAAAATATAAAATTCCTGGTTTTAGTTTGCCTGCTTGTTATTTCCTGCATTTTAAGTTTGTTGTATGGAGGTAGCGAGAACATAGATCTCAATGCACTTACTTCTGATAATTTTATTTTTTGGCAAATTCGTGTTCCAAAAACCATAACAGCAATTATTGCAGGCTGCACGCTTGCGGCGGCAGGTTTAATTTTGCAAATTATATTCAGGAATCCTTTGGCAGGCCCTTATGTATTAGGCATTAGTTCAGGCGCCTCGCTAATGGTTGCTATAAGTATCTTAGCCGGTAATGCGTTGCATTTAATGTCTGATTTTTTTATTGGCAAAACGTTCATTGTGCTTTCAGCAGTTAGCGGCAGTTTTTTGATAACCTTACTGATACTGGGAATTTCAAAAAAAGTAAACAGCAATGTTGTTTTGCTCTTAATTGGTTTAATGTTGTCGCAAATTTGTGGCGCCATTCAAACAGCTTTAGAATATTTTTCGGATGCCAACAGTTTAAAAAGTTTTGTTACCTGGGGCATGGGATCGTTGGCCAATACAACCAATTTTGATCTTTTGATCTATTTACCGTTAGCATTAATATTTTTGGTTGCTGTAATATTTTTTGTAAAACCTTTAAATGCTTTATTACTTGGCGAAAATTATTCTCAAAATGTGGGCATTAATTTTAGATCGAGTCGTTTTTATTTAATACTGATCTCATCCGTTCTAACCGGTTTAACAACTGCTTTTTGTGGCCCTATAGCTTTTATTGGTACGGCCGTTCCTATTTTATCGCGTATGGTGTTTAAAAACTCAAAGCAACACTTACATGTAATCTCTTGTCTGTTATTAGGCAGCATTATACTTTTATTTTCTGATGCCTTTGCAAATTCATTTATTGCTAATGTTTCTTTGCCAATAAATATGATTACTACTTTTATTGGCGCGCCACTGGTTATTTATTTGATGTTTAAAAACAAAAGCTGGTAATGGAAAAAAAGCGTTGTATAGTTTTAAAAGATGCCGTATTGGGTTATCAAAAAAATAATACGGCAATACCTATACTTAAAAATATAAACCTGGATGTTTATGGCGGCGATTTTATTGGCATTGTTGGCTTGAACGGTGTTGGAAAATCTACCCTTATTAAAAGCTTATGTGGCTTGCTTCCTGTTTTAAGCGGAGAGTTATTGATAGAGGAAAAAAAGATCTCTGAGCTTTTATTAAAAGATCTGGCAAAAAAAATTGCTATTGTATTAACCGAAAAAATTGGTGGTTTTAATTTAACAGCATACGATGCTGTTGCAGCAGGTCAGATGCCTTACACCAATTCTTTCAATCATTTAGAAAAAGAACATCTTGATATAATTACTGAAGCAATAAATACCTGTGGTATTGGCGCGCATCAACATAAATTATTAAACGAGTTAAGCGACGGCCTATTTCAAAAAACAATTATTGCTAAAGCGCTGGCACAGCAAACACCTATTATGTTATTGGATGAGCCAAGCGCGTTTTTAGA
Organism: Bacteroidia bacterium; assembly: GCA_044229885.1. Lineage (GTDB taxonomy): Bacteria > Bacteroidota > Bacteroidia > B-17B0 > Aurantibacillaceae > Aurantibacillus. The sequence goes on from JBGASD010000002.1 coordinate 655,583, forward strand.
TTATGCCTCCAAACACGATCTTTTTTTATTGTTAAAAAAATTAAGTACCCAGCAGGATAAATGCATTCTTGTAAGCTCGCACGACCTTGATCTGCTTTTAAAATATTGCTCAAAACTACTTATTGTTACTAATAATTCTATTGAGCTTATTACTACCGCGGAGGCGAAAACAAATAAGGCCTTTCTTGAGATTGGCGGTGGTTTTTTATAAAATTTATTACTTACAAACAATTTTTAAAAAATAGCGTTGTATGTATTATTAAAGTATATTTTTGTCCCCGCTATGGCCCTAACAGTTAAAAAATCTACATTACCCAACGCCGGAAAAGGCTTATTTACAAATAAACCTATTAAAAAAGGCGAAAAGATCATTGAGTACAAAGGTGAGATCATTGATTGGAAAGAATACGAAAAACGCGTTATTCAAAACAAAGACGGTTATTTATTCTTTATAAATAAAAAACGTTGCATCGATGCCTGGTCTACACCTCAGCACAAAGCGCGTTACGCAAACGATGCTGCAGGTTTAAGCCGTGTTAAAGGATTAAAAAACAATTCAGATTACGAGATCTTTGGAGACGAGTGCTATATTGTTTCGCGCCGCGATATTAAAGCCGGCGAAGAGATCTTTGTAAATTATACCAAAGAATACTGGGATTGCATTCGCTATAACATCAAACACGGCCTTAACGGAAAAAAATAATATATTTGACTGTTTGAATAAACGGTTTAATGAGTAAGTTTTTAATAGTTGGCCTGGGTAATATTGGTGATGAATACGCTGAAACGCGTCATAACATCGGCTTTAAAATTGTTGATGCTTTAGCCAACGAAGCGGGCATAAAATTTACTTCCGGCAGGCACGCAGATGTTGCCGAACTAAAATACAAAGGCAAAACCCTTATTTTAATTAAACCCACAACTTACATGAATTTAAGTGGTAAGGCGGTTAATTATTGGTTGCAATCCGAAAAAATTGAAACCGATAACATGATGGTACTTGTAGATGAGTTGGCTTTACCTTTCGGGAAAATACGTATTGGCCCAAAAGGCAGTGATGGTGGTCATAACGGACTTAAAAACATACAAGAAGTTTTAAATTCTTCAAATTACCCGCGCATGCGTTTTGGCATTAGTAACGAGTTTAATAAAGGCGCACAAGTAAATTATGTTTTGGGAAAATGGAATGAAGAAGAATTAAAAACATTGAATGATAGAATTAAAATTGCAGCTGATGCGGTTAAAGCTTTTTCTTTTATCGGTCTTCAGCGTTGCATGAATGAATACAATAATAAATAGGTAAATTTAATTAATGTTATACAGTCAAATAGTTGGCCAGCAAGAACCCAAACTTCGTTTACTTAAAATGGTAAATGAAGAGCGTGTGCCGCATGCCTTATTATTTGCAGGAAAAGAAGGAAGCGGTAATTTACCGGCAGCTATAGCTTTTGCTCAACATTTATATTGTAAAAGCAAAACACCCGAAGGTGCTTGCGGCACTTGCTCATCGTGTAACAAAGTTTCAAAATTAATTCATCCCGATCTGCATTTGGTTTTTCCTATTGCAAAAAGTAAAGATGTAAAAAGCAGTAATGACCTTATAAAAGAGTTTAGAGAAGCGTTTTTAGCAAACCCTTACATTAATATAAATGATTGGTTCAACGAATTAAGCGCTGAAAATAAACAACCCATTATTCCGGTTGAAGAAGCCAATGATATTTTAAAAAAATTAAGTTATACGAGTTACGAAGGTTCTTATAAAATGATGATCATTTGGCAGCCGGAAAAGATGAATGCCGAAGCCGCCAATAAATTATTAAAGATACTGGAAGAGCCGCCTGAAAAAACAATTTTTGTTTTAGTAAGCGATCATGTTGAACAATTATTGGCCACTATTATTTCACGGGTACAGCAAATACCATTTTACAACTGTAGTGAACAGGAAATTGCAGATGCCTTGGTGTATAATTTTAAAGTAAATGCCGAAGTTGCAAAACAAACGGCCATACTGGCTAACGGTAATTACGCCGAAGCGCTAAGTTTATTAACGCATAACGAGGAAAGCGTTTCTTTTCTTGCCAATTTTCAAAATTTTATGCGTTTAGCTTTAAAGTTTGACGCAGGTAAAGCCATTACCTGGATAGATGAAAATGCCGCAACAGGCCGGGAAAAACAAAAACAGTTTTTACAATATGGTCTTGAAGTTTTTCGCGATAGCCTGATGTATAATTTTGGAGATAAGAATTTAGTGAGGCTAAGCGGACAGGAAAAACAATTTCTTGAAAAATTTGCACCGTTCATTAATCAAAAAAATTACGAACGTTTGGTTGAAGAATTTAATAACAACTATTATTATATTGAACGTAACGCCAATCCAAAGATCCTTTTCATGGATCTGATCTTAAAAACCAATGAGTTGATTAATTTGAAATAAAAAAAGGGTTACCAATTGGCAACCCTTTTTATTATACAAGAATTGTATTATTTATTTATTACTACTTTTTTAGTATATTCTTTATTGGTCACGCTTGCTTTTATAAAGTAAATTCCATTCGAAACACCATCCATATTGATTTTTTTAATTTTATCATCGCTTACAATTTCCGTTTCATAAACAATACCACCAACCAAATTATATACTTTAATTTTTATAGTTTCGTTTGACGTATTTTTCATTTTTAATTCAAATTGCCCGTTGTTTGGGTTTGGATAAATTGACCATTCAGTCATTTCAGCTTCAGTCTTTTTTATTTGTGTTAATAATGTTGATGTAGGTGCAACAACATTTACATGTACCATTTGCATATTTTCGTTATTAGCAGTTTTGAAAATAAACGGGGTCATGCATGTTGATGACGATGTACCACATGAAACAGTAACTGATAAACAAATAGAATAAGTACCAGCTGTTGAATAAGAATGAGATGCATAAAGCACATTACTTGAACTATTATCTCCCCAGCTCCAATCTACTGCAACAATATTCCAGGGGTAAAGTGGCACCGCATTCCACACTTGCGCTGTTGCGGTAGGAATCATACTAAAACTTGAATTAGCTATACATGGAATTCCCGTAACACTTATTGTTTGCATCATAGTATCAAGGCAGGGCACAAATGTTTGATTATCTGTATAAAGCGTAACACTATACGTGCCGGCACTTGCGTAAATATTTGTGGGGTTCTGTCCATAGCCATTATTACCATCTCCATAATCCCACGTATAAATTGTGTTACTGTTTGTTCCGACTGATGCATCGTTAAAAGATACAGAACCGCCTGAACCTAAATTATAATTATAATTTGCCGCCAATGTACAAGGAACAGTTACTGTAGCTATTGCATTAATAGTTTGGGAAGTGGATGCAATACAAGGAACACTCGGATTATTATTTGCTAAAAGGGTTACAGTATAAATACCCGCTGTAGCATATCCATAACTAAAATAGTTGTTGGTCGTATTAGTATATAAAAAATTTCCATCGCCCATGTTCCAGGTATATGTTGTTGATGCGGAAGTATTAGAAGAGGTATTAGTAAATAAATAATTTTGGTATAATGTGTTTAATGAATAAGAAAACGAAGGCATTACAACACAAGGTGTAGTATTTATAAAATAAGAATTACTTGTACTATCTGTACAAGCGCCATCAGTTAGCAAAAGTTTAACAGTATATGTATTGGATGCGGAATATGTGTGACTTGTTGGATTACCACTACCACCATTAGCGTCGCCAAAATCCCAGGTATAAACCGTATTGGAGGTTGTGTTTGTTGATGTGCTTGTGAAATTAATATTCCCTAAACCGTTATCAAAATAAGTGAACGAAGGGTTTAAATTAATATTACACGGTGATGATGTAACGGTGATCACCTGTGAAATTGTATCAGCACAATATGTAGGCGTGTAATTTGCTATACATAAAACAACTGTATATGTTCCGTTTGAATAATTATGCGAAGGCGCTGTTTGTTGACTAAAACCAATACTTGTATTATCTCCAAAATCCCAGGTATAGTATGTTGTAGCAAGAGATGCACTTGTTGTTGTGCTTAAAAATGATACATTTCCGTTAGGATTTAAGGTGTAATTAAATCCTGCAGCGCACTGACCGTTTATTTTAATTACAGAAATTAAAATACAAAAGGTAAAGGCCAGTTTGTTAAAAATAGTGTTTTTCATTAATTTTCTTTTAATGCGTAAAGTTAACAAAAAAAGATCTTAATATATGGGGGGAATCTTATATGTATGCATTTGTTTTATAAGTGGTATTATTCTTTGAGTATTTTACAAAAACGTTGAAGTTAAAATAAAAAAGAGCCGCCAAAATGCAAAATGGCGACTCCTTTCGTGGAACTTATAGGTATTACGATTAGTTGTTTACTATTATTTTTTTAGTGTATTCTTTATTGTTTGAATTTAATTTTATAAAGTAAACGCCATTTGAAACCCCATCAAGGTTTATTTTTTTGCTTACATTATCATTTGTTATTTCTGTTTCGTAAACCATTTGGCCAATTAAGCTGTACACTTTAATTTTCGCATTGGTTTTACCATCCATTTTAATTTCAAATTGTCCGTTATTTGGATTTGGATAAACCGACCAATCAACCGATTCGTTGCTTTGATTTGCAAGACCCGCAACAATTGCAGGAGGTGCAATAACATTTACCTGGATCATTTGCGCGCTTTGAGTTGATCTGTAAATGTAGTTTGTATCGCAAGTAGTAGATGTAGCGCCACAAGAAACAGTAACAGATAAACAAATAGAATATACACCGGCTGCTGAATAAGTGTGTGATGTGTAAAGTACGTTGCTGGAAGTATTATCACCCCAATTCCAGGTTGCTGCAACAATGTTCCATGGAGAGATAGGCATTGCGTTCCATACTTGTGTTGTAGAAGATGCAGATGCCATGCTGAATGATGAATTAGCAACGCAAGCAATTCCCGTAACATTTATTGTTTGAACAATAGTATCCATACACACAGGGCTTGTTTGATTATCTACCATTAAAGTAACATTGTATGCACCTGCATTAGTGTAAGTGTGCACAGGATTCGGTCCTGTACCTGTATAGCCATCACCAAAATTCCAGAAATAAATAGTATTAGTGTTTGTGCCGGTTGAAGTATTATTAAAGTTTACATTACCACCCGAACCTACAGTGTGCGTATAATTTGCAGTTAAATTACAAGGTGTTGTTGAAGAACCTACTGCGTTAATAGTCTGTGAAGTATACATAACACATGGCGATGCTGTACTGTTAGTTACAGCAAGCGTAACAGTATAATTACCGCTTGCAGCATAAGCATGAGTAGAAACTTTATTATAACCAAAGTTACCATCACCAAAATCATAAGTATAGCTACTTGCAGCTATTGTACCTGTAGATGTACTTGTAAAAACATATAGCTGGCCCGGAATATTATATGAATAGGTAAAAGATGGTGTTACTGTACATGGGTTAGCAACTACGCTAAACACTGTCATGATGCTGTCACTGCAGGCTCCATCGTGTAAAACTAATTTTAAATTGTAATTTCCGGTAGCAGCATAAGTGTGCGAAACTGAGCTGCCTGTACCGGTTGTTGCATCACCAAAATACCATGTATAAGATGTAGTTGAAGATGTATTTACAGATGTGCTTGCAAAATTATAACTACCATTACTTGTATTTGTAAAAGTATAACTTGGTATTAAATTAACATTACATGCCGAGTTGGTAATTGTTATTGGCGCCATCATTGTATCGTTGCATGCTGCCGAAAAGTTATGCTGCGATAAAAGCACGTACCATGTACCATTTGGGTAGGTATGAGTAATTGAAGTAGTTTGACTAGCTATTGAAACCGGCGAACCGTCACCATAGTCCCATGTGTATGTACTTTGCGCGGCGGGAGATGATAGATTTGAGAACACCACGCTACCGTTACTACCTATGGTGTAACTAAAGTTGGCATTACAGATCTGGCCATAGAAGTTTCCGGCACTTAAAAAAAGGCAGGCAACGGCCATTGCTTTAAAAAAAGAAGTAATTTTTTTCATTGTTTTATTTTTTTATTAGTGCTTACTCTTTTTACAGATTTTCAGCTTCCTCTTTTACCTATATTCCACTTTTACAAGCCCAATATTGAAAGGGTTGGGTTGTAAAAAATTATTTATACGCCACGCTAATAAACGCATCTGCGTTATCCAGCTGTATTGAGCTACTGCCGTTATATACTGTACATTTAAATTTAACATGTAGCTTTTTTGTACGCTCGTTATTTGTATTATTTTGATAATCCTGTACTGAAACAATTGTAAAGTAACTGTTACCAGGTTGTAATGTGTTTTTTGAAGTATAAACTACCCCATTGGCATCTACCCATTTAACAATAACGTTTGATAAGCCAAGCGTGTTTGTTGAAGGATTTACAGTTGATACCGTGTAATTTGTAGCGCATGATGACATATCGTTTTGTGTAACAGTATTATATTTAGCGTAAGCAGTATCATTACTTGCCAGATCAATAACTCTTAACGTTACAGGATAAGCTCCTGTATATTGATAAGTGTGTACTGGATTAGCTGCCGTTGAAACCGCTGTTCCATCACCAAAATTCCATAAATATAAATAAGGACCAACGCCTTGTGAATTTACTGCAGAGAAATTAATAGTAGTTCCCATGCTTGTAGAATCTGCATCAATAAGGGTTCTGAATTTGTTATTGACAGTACCAATATTTTGTACGGTATTTATACTGCTTTCGCAGGAATTAGAGCCAATAACTTTTAAACTCACATTATATCTTCCTGTTTTTGTATAAATGTGTGTTGGATTGGCTGATATAGATGTTGCACCATCACCAAAATTCCAAAGATAAGAAAGCGCAGTTTTATTATAGCCTGACTGAAACTGAACAGAGTAATACGCCGCCGCATTACTTGCCATATAATCATAATTTTTTGGCACAAGCGAATCAATTTGTGTTAAAGCATTAGCTGGCGATATTTTAAAATCGTTTATCTGTACTTCTAAACTATTTGGGCAACTTGTGCAATTTGCCTGTTTTAATCCGGCAATAAAGCCATACACCCCGCTTGAATCTTGTTGAAAAGAAGAATACATATAATAATCATTAACACCCGCTTCAATATTCATTGGCGTGCCATTTACAGCCATGTTACAATTAAAAACAGGACTTCCTTCTTTTGTAGATTCCGGATATTCTTTTTTTCTGCATGAAACGAAAGCCAAAAGCAGCAATACAATTATACAGTTATTAATACGCTTCATTTTTTATTTCTTAAATAAGTTATATATCAATGTTATTTTTAAACCAGTGTTTCTTTCAAAAACAGATGAGTTAAAAAATTTATTGTCTTTTACATCTGTTAAACCATACATAAATTCCGCGTTCAACCAAAGGTCTTTACTTAAATTTCTTCTGTAAAAAACAGACACCTGTTGATCGATCGTTTTAAAGCCCTGCGTATAACCCGATGTTTTTAGAACAGTTGCATTGCCTTTTTTACCTGCGGTTTGCGCATACAATTCAACATTACTGTTTAAGTTAAATAAATAACCAGCATTATATCCTAAACCAAAAGTGTTTTTTGAGTTTAGCGAATAACCAATACGTATTGGCGCTGTTAAATAGTGCATAGTTGTTGGCGTAAACACCATTACATCACTTTCTTCACCAAAATTATAACGTGTAGTTGTTACAGTATGGCTACTATAAGAAAGGTTACGCACCATGGTGTAATGAATACCAAAAGAAAAAGTAATTGGCTTGCTTACATTAGCATAATTTAATCCTACAACAGGGTTAATACCATTTGCATCTTTTTTTCCGGGATTATTCCATCCTAATAAATAGCTGGCACCTGCTTCAAAAGAAATAAAATGTATAGGTTCTTTAATTTTCTCTTTGGTTTCAGAAACAGTTTTAGGAAGATCGAAAAACACAAGAGGTTCTTTTATAGAACCTGAATTAACCGGAAGCATAGATGTAATAGTAACAAGTTGCTCAGCTTTAATTTCTTCAACAGGTGTAACTGCAGTTTCTTTAGCAACTTCTTGTGTTTTTGTTTCTGTAGTTTCGCTTTCAACACTTTCAACTTCTTTTGGTTGTTGTGTTTTTGCATTTATAGTATTTTTCTCTTCTTCGTTTTTAGAAGTAATAACAATTGCATTTTTTATAACTGCTTTTGTTTTTGCAGTTTTGTTTTTAGATTGAGATGTTTTCGTTTCGGTAAGTTCTTCTTTTACCGGAGTTTTATTTTCTGCAATTACATTGTTAGTTTTTTCAACTTCTTTTTTAGGTTCGTTATTTACAGATCTTTCTGCGGGAAGTGAATTAGTAGTTTCTTTTTCTGAAGTAATTTGCTTTGTTTCACTAGCTACAGTTTCATTATTTTTAACAGTAGCATTTTCTGTAACTGTATTTGTTGAAGCAACTTCTTTGGTAGTTTCTACAGGTTTTAAAATATAAAATCCAATTAACGATACAAATAATAAAATGCCGGCTACAAGAAAATACGGAAACGGACGTTTCTTCTTTTCTTCGCGTGTAGCATCCAGCATTTGGCTGGCTTGTTCCCAGGCTGCCTCATCAAACTGAAATTGCTTCTCGTTCAGTTTGCCTTTTAACGCATCTTTAAAATCTTTTTCACTATTCATGGAATATCATGTTTATTTCGTGTATTTCATTTTTTTTTAGAAGGTCCTTTAGTTTTTCTCTTGCCGAATTTAAGTGCCATTTAGAAGTGCCTTCACTTATCTCTAACATTTCTGCAATTTCTTTATGCTTATATCCGTCTACAAAATAAAGGTTAAATACTTGCTGGCTTGCCGGAGGTAGTTTTGCGATAAAAGAGTAGATCTGTTCGGCATCAATTTTTGTAATAGCTTCGTTAATGGAGGCATACTTATCTGTCTCATAATAATCTTCAACATACTGCACATTATCGTAATGTATCTTCTCTTTTTTAAATTCGTTTATCAATGTGTTGATCATCACTCTTCTAATCCAAGCTTTAAAAGGAACTTCCGGTTTGTATTTATCCAGGTTGGTAACTATCCTTAAAAAACCAATATTTAAAACCTCTTTTGCCCTGTCTTCATTTTTTGTGTAACGAATACATATACTCATTAAATAACTAAACGTCAGTTTATACAATTCATACTCAGCCCTACGGTCACGATTAATGCAGTCACTAATCAGTTTTTGCTGAATCTCCATGTAATTACTTATAAGTTCTCTAATAACCATTACAAGATAAAGGTACAAAAGGTTGGGCGAACGGCCTCTTTTTTGAATATATAACTACTTGATTTTTAATAAGAAACAAAAAAGGCGAGGTTTTTAGCCTCGCCTTTTATTAGGGTAAACCCTAAGGTTTTATTTTTACGATCTTAAATTCCGTTCTACGGTTTTGAGCGTGCTGCTCTTCGGTACAAGGCACAATTACCGTACCCTCGCACTTACAATCGTTAATTAATTTTGATTCACCATATCCTTTTCCATAGATACGTGCACCGCTAATACCTTTTGAAATTACATACCCTGCAGATGCCTTAGCACGTTTATCTGATAATGCTAAGTTACCTGCTGCGCCACCTCTGCAATCTGAATGTGAGCTTAATTCAATAGTGATGCTTGGGTTTTGAGTTAATAACTGAACGATCTTATCTAATTCAATTTTTGCATCTGCACGTACAGTTGCTTTTCCTAAGTCAAAATAAATTGGTTGAAGGTCTACAACTTTTCCAATATCGGCACCTAATTTTATTTTATACATTTTTGTATTTAAATAATCATGCAATAAAACGTAACCTTCTTTTTTAATAGTAATATCTACCGGAACGATCTTGGTTAAGTAACCTTCTTTCTCTAACTTAACAATGTAAGAAAGATCGTCGCCTACTTTTTTATCTTTATAAATATGACGGAAATCTCCTTCTTTATCAGTTGTAAAACTTAAAAAGTCGTTTTTATTAAAGCCATCCGTAATAGTAACTTTCACACCTTCAATTGGCGAAAGATCATCAGCATCGGCAATTAAGCCTAACAAACCAATAATCTTTTTCTCAACCAATACTTCTTTTTTCTCGTTGGCCAATAATGCTAATTCTTCTTCTTTAATTACACCAACGCTTTCTTTATAACCTTGTTTGTTTGCTTTAATTTTGTAATCCTTACCGGGAATAACATTTAATTTTATCTCCCCTTTATCATCAGATTTTGCTTCGTAAACAGGCTTGCCTGTTTCATCAATTAAAACAACAACAGCATCTGCAATGATCTCTTTAGATAAATTATCCTTTACAATTAAATTAATAGCGCTGCTAATGATCGGACGCTTTGAAACAAAACTATAAATATCATCTTTTGTTGTACCTCTGTTAGATGTTAAATAACCTGTAGTGGTTGTTTTAGCGTAAAAACCAAAGTCATCAAATTGTGAATTAACTGGGTAACCTAAATTCTGTGCTTCAAAATAAGAATCTTCGGCAGGCACTGTATAATATACATCTAAACCACCTAAGCCAACTTTACCATCGCTGGAGTAAAATAAGATCTCATCTTCAAATAATTGAGGAAACATTTCTCTTCCTTCTGAATTTACAGCCTGTCCAAGGTTTTCAGGTTTTGTCCAGGTATTATTTTCAAATCGGCTCACCCATACATCTGTTAAACCTAAAGTGCCCGGCATATCCGAAACAAAATAAATTGTTTTTCCATCGCCGCTTATTGCAGGATGTCCGCAAGAATAATCATCACTGTTAAATGGAAAATCGATCCACTCACCCCACTCTTCTCCTTCTTTTTTTCTACTGAAAATTTTTAGGTTTACTCTTCCGTCTTTACTTTTTTGATATTTATTTTTTATAAAATTGTTACGGGTAATGTATTGCATGCTGCCATCTTTTGTAAAACAGATAGGGCCTTCGTGTACTTTTGTTTTTAAACCTTCTTTTACAGCGTGCTCGTTTTTTACATCATTACCTTCAATATAGCCTTTGTAAATATCTAAATAATAAGAATCATCCCAGCCATATTTACGTCCTGCAACAGAGGTATTTCTTCTTGATGAGAGAAAATACATTTCGTTATTTACAACATAAGGGCAAAAATCATTATCGTCTGAGTTAATAGATAATTTTTTTAAAGAGTAGTTGCTTGAATCTTTTTTCATTTCTTCAACTACCAGTTTTTTTCTATTGATATTATCACGAATAAGCTTGTATTGATTATCGTTAATTTTAGAAAATACTTCAGAAGCTTTTGAATAGTTTGAATTGTATTTTAAAACCTGGTAATAATTATAAAGATCCTGATCGGTCATACCTGTATTAGAATACGCTTTATCGTAATACACTTGCGCTTTGCGGTAATCGCCCATGTTTAGGTTACTTTCGCCGGCACGTACATAATATTTAATTTTTGGATGTTTGCTGCGCGAAAGCTCTTCATACATTTCAGAAGCAGAAACGAATTCAAGATTTGCAAAACGTTTATCAGCAATTTTTTCTTTTACCGATTGCGCTTTTGTTGCAAGTGTTACAAAAATTAAAAGAGATACAATTATATTTTTCATTTTATTAAGTTCTATTATTTGTGCTTTTACTATTAGAAATAACGTGGCGATTTAAGTGCTTTTTGATTTGATAAGAAATCAAAACCAATAATTATTTCGTGTGTACTTGGGCTGTATTTACCCATATTATTAATTGAATAATCGTATGCATAACCAACGCGCAATTGTTTTGTAAAGTTGTAGCAAATGTTTGCGCCTGCAGCAGAACCGTGGCGGTACATTACACCAAACCAGATCTTCTCGTTAAATAATGCAGATAAGTTAGCATCAATTGATAATGGTGCGTTTGGTGTGTACTTAATGGCACAGCCGGGTTTAAGATCCCAAAGGCTGTTTAATTTAAATACATAACCCGAAATAAAATAATAGTGCAATACTTGTTTTGAAGCTGAGAAGTTTGCATCCTTACTTAACTTATTTGGAATGATCTTTGGAGCTGTTAAGCCTACAAAAAAACGTTTACCATAATAATAAACACCGGCACCTGTATTAAACGTGTTTGTATTAAAGTTTGGATTGTTTGTTACCAATGGATCTGTTTGATCGTTTACTGCCAAACCTTGTAAATTATTGCGAATAAGATCTGCTCCGGCACGGATACCAAAACACAAACGATCGTTACCTTCATTTAATTTAATACGATAAGCAAAATCGGCAAATGCAGCCGTTTTATTTGTTGGCCCTATAATATCGTTTACAACATTTAAACCAACACCAATTGATTCGTTCATTAATGGTGTGTGCATAATAAAACTATTTGTTTTAGGAGCACCTTTCCATCCTGTCCACTGGCTGCGGGCATCCAATACAACGCTTAAAGCATCGCGGCTACCGGCATACGCTGGGTTTAAGATAGAAGAGTTGAACATGTAAAAAGAGTTTTGAACCTCTTGCTGCGCAGAAACCGTAAGGCTTAAAAAACCTGTTACAATTAAACCTGCTATTTTTAAATTTTTGATCATGCTTGCTTTTATTATCTTATGAACTAAAATTAGTATTGTAATTGAATAAATCCTCTGATGATATCTGATGCTTCACCTGTACCAAGATCTAAGATGTAGAAATAAGTACTTGTAGGTAATTTGCTTGAGCCTGTTTTGCCTGCAGTGTTTGGCGAACCATCCCAATCATTCTTGTATGGCTTAGCAGTGTATACCGGATTACCCCAACGGTTAAAGATCTGTAAACTATTATTCGGATATGAGTCTAATCCCGGAATATCGAACACATCGTTTTTACCATCACCATTTGGTGTAAATATTTCAGGTATGATGCCGATCGAGTTTTTAACGATGATCACAATATCTGCAGTTGAAGTACAAGCACCATTCATAGATACTAAAGTAACTGTATAGGTTCCTGCAGGGAAAGTATTACTTGGATTTGTTTGTGTTGATGTACCATTACCAAAATTCCATGAGTAAGAAATAGCTCCTGTACTTTGATTGGTAAAGTTTACATTTAATGGCGCAACACCTGTTACAGTATTTTGAGTAAAGGCAGCTAATACCGAAGTGCTGCTCACAGGTACGGTTTGTGTAGCAGAACAACCTGTAACATTATCTGTAACTAAAACTGTATAGATACCTGCACCTGCAACTTCAGGGCTGGCAGTGTTAGAACCGTTAGTAATTGCAGGGCCATTCCAGATATAACTTACATTGGTACTGGTTGATGTTGCATTTAAGGTGGTTGTACCTGCGCCTCCGCAAGGTAAATTACCTGAAGCGCTTGCATTTAATGTTGGTACAACTGTATTATTTGCAACCGCTACAGTTTGAGTAGCCGAGCATCCGGAGTTACCATCAGTTACCGTTACCGTATAAGTACCCGCATTTGACGTGCTGATGTTTGGCGTAGTTGCACCCGTATTCCAACTATAAGTTACTGCGCCTGATGAGTTGGCAGTTAATGATACTGTACCTGTATTTGGTTGACAGCTTATGCCTATGCTAGAACTTGTTGTAATATTAAGTGTTGGCGGCACATTGGTACCTACTACCGGAACTGTAATAGAAGTACTGCTACATCCTGTTAATGTATTTGTAACCGTTAAACTGTATGAACCATTTTGATTTACCTGTACGTTTGCATTGTTAGGGCTTCCAACAATACCAGGGCCTGACCAAGTATACGTTAAGTTAGATGCAGGTGTAAATGTTGGCGCAATGGTTACAATTGTATTTGTACAAGAAATGGTTTGCGCAGTACCTGTACCTGCTACAACGCTTGGTGCAATAGTTGCATTTGCAACAGAAACAGTTGAAGTTGATAAACAACCGTTTGTTGCTTCAACCGTTACAGTATAAATACCGGCAGCTGTAAATGTTACTGATGATAAAGTGTTAGATCCCGCAATACCGCTAATAGGACTCCAGGTATAACCTTGTATAGCAACTGTTGAAGTTAAGCCCACAGTTACATTTGGTGAGCTGGTTAAACAAGTAATGCTTGGATTAGAATTGCTTAACGAGAACGTTGGTGCATTTGTATTTGGTGATACAGTTGCCATTGCTGCGGCAGAGCTGCAACCGTTAGCTCCCGTAGCTATTAACGAGAAGGTACCTACACTTGAACTTGTTACCTGTGCAGTTGCAGTATTAGCACCACTTAATATTGATCCGCCGGGAGGCGCTACCCACGAATAACTTGTAGCGCCTGTTGCCGAACCGCTAATGAATGCGGTTTGCGCAGGACAAGCTAATAGTACGTTGTTTGGATTAACAGTTACCGCACTTGGCGGAACTGTATTTGCAATTACGTTGAAAACAGCAGTACCTGTACAACCATTTGCAGGATTGGTTACAGTAACAGTGTAACTTGTATTTACTGTTGGGTTAACGGTGATAGAAGATGTTGTAGGGCCTGCACTCCAGCTATAGTTAAAAGCAGCTGCGGTTGGTGTTGGCGCAGTACTTAAAGTGGCCGTTGTGCTAATACAATTAATGGTATTTGACGAGCTTGCGTTTGGTGTGATAGGTGTGTTATCAGCAGCTAAATTATAAGATACTGTTGTATTACAATTATTACTTGTGTTTGTTACCGTTAAATTATATACACCTGCTAAACTTCCGGTTACTGATGCACCTGTACTCGACCCCAAAATACCCGGTCCACTCCAGGCATATGTAACACCTGTTGATGGATTTGATGTTATTGTTGTTGATTGCGTTGTATTGATACAGGTTAAAGTACCGCTTGAAGATGATGCTGATACCGTTGGCTGATTTACAGATGGAGAAACCGTATAAACTATTGAAGATGGACAACCTGTTGTTGGATGAATTGAAGTTAAAGTATAAGTGGTTGCTCCGTTAACTGCCACTGTAGAGTTATTTGTTGCGCTGGCAAAACCTCCTGAAGAAGTCCATGAATATGTACTACCTGCTGGCGTTGCATTTCCTGAAAGCACCACTACACTGCTTGAACCGCAACCTGAAGCTGCGGTTTGACTTCCAACAACAGATAATGCAGGAGTAGCCATGTTAGCTGTAATATTAACGGTTGCTGCAGTAGTTGATGTACAACCATTGCTTGTACTTGTTATTGCTAATGAATAAACCGCTGCCGACGTTACGTTTACGTTTGCATTATTTGCCGATCCTGAAATTGTTCCACCGGTCCATGTATAAGTTACACCTGAACCTGGCCCGCCATTTATTGTAACAGTTGGCGTATTACAGGTAATTACCGGTGTTGAATTTATTGCTGCAATCGGTTTTACAGTTTGCGTTGTTACTGCAACAACATTTGTGTTTGTACAACCGTTAACTGCATTTGTAACATTTAAAGTATATGTTCCCGGACCATTTCCGCTGGCACTGGCGCTATTAGCACCACTGCTTATTGATGAACCTGCCGGAGCAACCCAAGTATAGGTAACACCAGATGTTGAAGAGCTTAAGTTAACCGCATTACTTGCACAGGTAACAGTACCTGTTGATGAAGCATTTGGAACACCTTGTACGGTATTTACATTTGCTGCAATGGTACCAACCTGTGAACAACCGTTGGTTGTATTGTAAACAGTTACTGAATAGGTTCCCGAGTTAGATCCGGTAGCTGCTGCAGAGTTAGCTCCTGCTGTAATAGCCGCGCCACTAGGAGCCGTCCATGTGTAATTATGTCCTGCTGCGTTAGTGGTTGTAAGGTTAATTACTTTGTTGGTACAAGTTACACTACCTGTGGTTGCCGGTGAAATTGCAATAGATGTATTTGGTGCAGCAACTGCAATAGTTGTTCCGCTTGAGCAGCCATTTGCCGTAGACGTAACACCTAAACTATAAGTACCCCCCGCGTTAATTAATGGTGATGCTGTTGATCCTCCCGAAACTATTCCAGGGCCTGTCCAGGTGTATGTTACACCGCTTCCCGGAGTTCCGGTTAAATTCATTGATAAAACGGCACAATTTAAAACTGTTGAACTTGAAATTGAAGGTGTTGGCAATATTGTATTTACAGGCACACTAACAGTTGTTACATTGGTAGAAGTACAACCTGCTCCTGAAGTTACTGTTAAAGAAAAAGGGCCGGGACCATTTACCACAGGGTTTGCGGTAGTACCGCCACTTACAATTCCGGTTCCGCTCCATACATATGTACCACCACCAGAGCCGCCCAAAGATTGAGTTGGATTAGCACAAGTAATAGATGCAGGTGGTGTGCCCGCATTAGCTGTTGGTATTGGATTTACGGTAATTGTTTTTGTAATAATTTCCGTGCAAAATCCGGAAGCAATTGTTGCTGTATAGGCCGTAGTTAAGTTAGGAGATACTGTAATACCTGCAGTGTTAGCGCCCGTACTCCATGTATAGGTTGGCGAACCGCCCGCTGCCACAGCAGTTAAATTTGCACTTTGCCCGTTACAAATAGCATTACTGGATACGTTGACCGTGGAGACCGCGACCCCGGAGGACGCACTAACCGTATAATCGCAGGCGTTGCCGGCAAAACCATCTATCATAATGTAATACGTATTACCAGGTACAAAAGAATTATAACTCAATGTCATAACCGGTGCGTAAACAGCTTGTGACTGGCAGGTTAACATTGTAAATGCAGAACAATTAGGTGTGCTGTAAAGTCCGGCCTGTAAACCCTGCGTGGCCGAAGCACAGTTTTGCACAGCAATATTAATGTTTGCAGTAGTTGCGTTAGGAATAAATTTTATCCAGGAGTTATTTTCAATAGACCCACTGGCCCCACAAAAAGGACCTCCGCCTACCGCAGCTAAATTCATATTATCAGGAGTATACCAACCGTTGGTGGCTCCACAATAACCATTCAAATCACAAATTGGAACAGCAGAGGAACACACATCACTTGCCGGCAAATTACCATTACAGTTTTGTGGCTGACAACCAATAATTGCATTCCATCCCCAATCATTAACAGTATTATCCGATTTAAAATTGATGGTTAGATAAGCTCCGGTTGATTGATAACTAAAAGGATTGGCAATATAGCCTGAAAGTGAAGCTAAGGTAGGGCTCCCCACAGAAGGTCCGTTTATGATCGTTAACACATCATATCCTGCCTCTGTATAAAAAGCATCTGTTGAAGATGTTCCAATTCCAAGCAACGACAAAGGCAAGAAGCTTATTTTCATTGGAATGGCAGGATTACCCGAATAAAAAGTAACGGTGTAATTCTCGTTATTACAATATGCCGGATAACCAAATGCCGTACAAAGAAAGGTTGGAAATACGTTACCTCTGCAGGCGGTTACAGTTTGCGAGTTGTATGTATCAATATAATAATTTTGGGCATTTAAACCTCTTGAACATACAATTAAAATAAGCAACAGATATATTTTTTTCATACTTGAAATTTTCTGGATTGGATAATTTTGGATTGAGTTGTTATTTGATGCGATCGATCTTTTTGATCTCTGTTTTGTTTGGTTCGGTATAGTTAGCTGCTATTTCCTGAGATGAAATAGTTTGATTATTATAAACCACGGTATATACTTCCAGCTGTTTTAAGAATGTTTCAAAATCCTTGATGCTGGCTTTACCCGTCGATTTCAGATGAATTCTTCCGTAACTTTTTTCTGCAAAAAATTCATTTGTAACAATCGTAAAAACGCTTTGCTGATTTATCTTTCCAAGAAGCGCATCCATATCGCCTTTGGCAATTTGTGTGATCGACAAACCGGCATTTACAGCCTGATTAGATGCATCTATCATTTTAACTTCTGTCTTATAATTTTGGCCAAAAGAAAAACTGGTGCTTAATATAAAAACCAGCAGGGCAAAGGGGGTAAGGAAGAACTTCATTGTTAAATTTTTATAAATTATGAATTACGAAAATAGTAAAAAAAACGACATGGCAATGCCTAAAAGGTGTTTAGTAGGCCCCTAATTCAATTTAGAGGGCAAATTTTAACAAATCAGCGAAAATCTAAATGCTTTTTAGAATGAATTTTCTCAATACGTTTAAGGCATAATTGGCCGACATAATTATGTTTCGCTGCCTGTTATCGCCAAAAATAAACTTTAAGGCCAGGGTTTTTTCTTTTGAGGCAACGGCTATCCAAACAGTACCCACCGGTTTTTCGGCTGTACCGCCCGTAGGACCCGCAATGCCGGAGATGGCTAACGAGAAATCTGTATCAAATTTTTTTCGCACATTTTCCGCCAGTTGTTTAACACATTCTTCGCTAACCGCACCAACACTGGTAAATATAGCTTCATCTACTTGTAAAAGCTCGTGTTTTGCTTTATTGGTGTAGGGCACAATAGCACCTTTAAAAATATCTGAAGCGCCCGCTACTCCGGTAATAAGCGATGAGACATAGCCGCCCGTACAACTTTCGGCTAATGCTAGTGTTTGCTTTCTTTCACGCAAAACCTTACTTACAACATCTGCTAAAGAAGGCGTTTCCTCGCCATAGTTTTCATAACCAAAAATATAAGTATCAATTATTGCTTTTAGCTTTTCTATTTCTTCATCCACATTCTTTTTAAGCAGATCTTTATCGGGGCCTAACGTAGAAAGTCTTAAGCGAACAACGCCTAGCTGCGGCAAATAGGCCAGTTTTATATTCTTCTTAACCAACTCATCTTCCCATGGTTCTATCAACTCAGCCAGTGCACTCTCTCCTATTCCATTTGTAAGAACGGTTTTATGATAAATGTGTGGTAAATTATTTTCGCGTTTTATTTTTGGTAAAACGGTTTCCAATATCATCGCTTTCATTTCATAAGGCACACCCGGCAAACTAATAAACACGGTGTTATCTTTTTTCATCCACATGCCGGGCGCCGTTCCATTTGGATTATGAACCACAAAACATCCCTTTGGCACTAATCCCTGGTTACGGTTTATTTCTGTTAGTTCTTTGCCTCGTTTAATAAAAAAAGAAGCCACGTGTTTTACTATTTCTTCATCTAAAATTAGCTCAGCATTAAAATATTTTGAAAATGTTTTTTTTGTAATATCGTCTTTTGTTGCGCCTAAGCCACCGGTAATAAAAACAAAATCAGCGCGGCTCTTTGCGTCATCCAACGCTTTTATAATAGCAGCTTCATCATCGGCCACACTAGCCATGTGTACAATTTTAATACCCAGTAAATTTAATTCCTGCGCTATCCAAACGCTGTTTGTATTTGTTATCTGGCCAATTAAGATCTCATCGCCAATGGTTAGAATTTCTGCTTTCATATTTTTAACAAGAGAGAATTTTATTTCACAAAATTTAAAACCATCAATGAAATCAATAGTTTATATTTGTTATAAATTTATCAATAATCCTAATACAACGCTATATGAAAAAAGTAATTTTATTACTCGCTGTTCTGTTTTCATTAACAAGTCGTGCACAAACACTTAAAGAAAAATTAAAGCGTAAAGCCGATAGTTTAGAAAAAGTGGCTAAGGATAAAGCAAATGCTGCTATTTCGGGTACAACTGCACCGGCTTTAACTAACGAAGAAGTTATTAAAGGTTTACGCGAAGCTTTAACCGTTGGCACCAATAACTCTTCCGGGGTTGCCAGCAAGGTGGATGGTTTTTATAAAAATCCAAAAATATTTATTCCATGGCCAGAAGAAGCAAAAGACATGAAAGTAAAGCTGACCAAAATGGGTATGACAAAAAAAATTACCGAGTTTGAAACCAGTTTAAACCGTGCTGCCGAAGAAGCTGCTTTAAAAGCTGCGCCTGTTTTTATTGATGCTATTACTAACATGAACTTATCTGACGGCTTTGCCATTTTAAAAGGTGTTGATACCGCTGCCACAGATTATTTACGCAAAACAACTTACAATCCTTTAAAAGAGAAATTTATGCCGGTGGTAAAAGAAGCCGTTGCAAAAGTAAAAGTAACCAGCTATTGGCAACCTTTGGCAACGGCTTATAACAAATTACCGGGCGTTAAAAAACAAAACCCAAATTTAGATGAGTATGTAACCAACAAAGCCATTAACGGTTTAATGTTGTTGATTGCTGACGAAGAAATAAAAATTCGTAAAGACCCAATGGCGAGAGTTACAGATTTACTTAAAAAGGTTTTTGGAAATCCCTAACAAGGATTAAAGACTCAAGACACAGGCCTTAAGATGGATTTGTGTTAAGCCCACTTTTCTAAACTCGCGCCTTTTTTAAAAAAACGCTCGATACTTTTTTCTGTTTCTGGTAAAATTTTTAATTCAGGTGCGTGATGTGTTTTTTTACGCGCATCAATGATCATCGGCCCTTTACAACCCCAGTGCTTATTTTCCATAAATTCATCCACACCATAAATATCATGACTTGGATTACTACGCGTATAAGTTACCCAAACGTAATCGTTTAAGTTTTTTGGATTTGCACTGAATTTAAAATCATCATAAATAACTATCTGCGCTATGCCTTCAAATTCGTTTTTATTTTGAGAAATAAATGAAGTTAATTGCTGAATTTCTTTTTTTGCATTTTCGTAATTGGAGAATTTATTTAATTCCAAACCAATAACTCCTTCCATCAAAAGGATAGCATTAGAAATAAAATTAGCTGAAGAAATTATTTTTGGTAATTCATTACTCAAGTCTCTTTTTTTATCGCCATACGCAGCAATAATTAATTTGCTTCCTTCGTTTATCCCATCACCACTGTAATCCAGCGTATCTATTGTTGTTTTGGTTTGAAAATGAAGATCTCTTGTCAGATCAATTCTTTCAAAAACGTGTTTAAAAAAATCGCGTACATCGTGGCAATTAATATCTTTTTTATCATCACCACTAATAAATAAATATTTTGCTAAACTTAATTGGCCTGTTCCTAAAATGCGATTGGCCTGCGTTAATAATTCCTGCGGGCGTTTATTTTTTAAATACGGTGTGTAACGCTCACTACCAATTGCTAATAGTAAAGGATGCACCCCTGCAGCATCAACAGCATGCACTTCTTTTACTCCCGGAATTTCGTTAGGTATGGCGCTTCCACTTATTTCATGAATGAGTGCGCCAAAAGCTGTATCTTCCTGCGGTGGACGACCAACAACCGTAAACGGCCAAATAGCATTTTCTTTTGCATATACTTTATGCACTTTCATTAAAGGAAAATCGTGCGCTAAACTATAATAACCCAGGTGATCACCAAACGGACCTTCGGGTTTATTTTCATTCGGAAAAACTTCTCCGGTAATTACAAAATCCGCATCCAACGAAATACAAAAACCATCTACATATGCATACTTAAATCTTCTTCCACCCAAAGCGCCTGCAAAAGTTAATTCGCTTAAGCCTTCGGGTAAAGGCATTACAGCCGCTAAAGAATGAGCCGGTGGTCCGCCAACAAACACACTTACTTTTAATGGTACATTTTTTTTATTGGTCTTGCTTTGATGTATACCAATACCACGATGCAATTGATAATGTAAACCGATCTCTTTATTTAATTCGTAATTATTTCCATTCAGTTGAATGCGATACATGCCTAAGTTTGAATTCATCACCCCGGGCTTATCAATATCTTCTGAATACACTTGCGGCAAAGTAACAAAAGCGCCGCCATCCATTGGCCAGTGTTTTATTAATGGCAGATCAGAAATTTTTATTTCTTTAAATCCGGCAGAAGAGAAAGAACTTTTTTTTGGTAAAGCTTTAATGGCTGCAAAACCCGTTGATGCAAATTTGAAAGGGCTTTTTAATGCTGCAATAGGATTGTTACGCAGCTCTACCATTTTTTGTACTTTTTCAAAAGTATCTCTGAACATAAATTTGCTGCGCTCTAAAGTGCCAAATAAATTACTTACGGCTTTATACTTTGAGCCTTTTACATTTTCAAATAAAATTGCAGGACCGTTCTTTTCAAATAGTTTTAAATGAATAGCAGCCATCTCCAGATCAGGGTCAACCTCCTCTTTCACACGCACAAGCATTCCATTCTTTTCAAGATCAAGAATACATTCATTTAAATTTTTATAGCTCATAATTAGTAAACCAATTTAATGGTGTAAAGTTTTTAGATAGCAAGGTAAAAACGTGTCTGCTGGAATTTTTTATAGAATTGAGGTGTTTTTGAATTGAACCTGATACCAAAAGTAAAGTTGCCGGTAATAGATCTGTTTAGCAAACCAACAAATTTACTGTTGTATGCAGAAAAATCGGTGATGCTTGAACCAATGATATAAAAATGTTTAAAATTAGCGCCAAAAGAAATTCTAAAATCACCTGACCAGGAGAGATATGAAATTTGCGAACCGGTATTTTGATATTTGTAGGTACGCCATTGTTGTTCGGGGCCAATAATAAATAAAGCGCTTACAAAAAGTGTTTTAAAAAGCACAATGGTTGCTGCCGCACCTGCGTTTGCAGATACACCCAGTACTTTAAGACCATTCATATTTCCGTAATCACCATAAAATGGTCTTGAGGGTAATGGAAAAAAAGAACTATCGCATCGTAAATTATTATAACTTACATTAGCGCCTAATACCCACGTTGCTGCTGATTTTATCTGGCGGTAACCACAAGCATAACCCGAGCGAAACGCAAATCTTTTATGATTGGTAAAGTATAAAAACTTACTTCTGAATAAAGTGTTCTCTAAACTTGGTTGCTGAAAATAAACGCCGGTTCTTTTAAAAGATGTATCGTAAGTTGCTGTATTCTTGTCATAAAAACCTTTAAAGTATCTGAAAGAGTTTTCAAGAAACCAAATGTTACCACCAACATTAAAATTAGTTGTAAAGGTTTTGGTATCGCCTTTGCCCTCACTCTTGCTTGCTGGCGATGTTCTTAAACCAACAGCTAAACCAAATTTATCATAGTTAAGTTCTATGCCACTAATTAATCTTGACTCCGCTCCATAATTTGTTTTTGATAATCCTAACGAATCTTTTTCTTTGAACTGTTGAAATTCATTTTCAAAACTCCTGTACGATTGAAAGTATCCAACTATCAAGCGTGAATCATACCTCAGGTATCGTGTGGTATCCCAGCTCGCATGTTTACGAGCTTTACGCAAATTTGCAGTATCGGCTTTAAATATGCCTTGCGCAAAAGTTGAAAACGTAAGTAATAAACAAATAGAAATTAACGGTAAGGGTTTCATTTTTTATTTAGCTTTGTGAAGGTATAAAATTTTATAATATGTTATATTTTTTAGAAGCAACTGATGAAATAAATAAAATAATTCCTACTGCCGAAGGGGTACAAAAAACCATTGCGGTTGAACAAAGCAGGTTGACTACTTTTTTAGATACCGTGCTTAACCTTATTGCAGAATATACACCCAAAGTCATTTCTTCCATTATTGTTCTTTTAATTGGGATGTGGGTTATTCGCCGGGTTGCCAAAATTGCCGAAAAAACGATGGCAAAACGTAATTTGGATATAAGCCTTAGAACATTCCTAAAAAGTTTATTGAGTATTGGTTTAAAGATCATTTTAATTGTAACCGTTGCTGGAATGATTGGTATTGGGACTGCCAGCTTCGTAACTATTTTGGGCGCCGCAGGTTTAGCGGTTGGTTTGGCATTACAGGGTTCGCTTTCAAATTTTGCAGGTGGGGTTTTAATTTTAATATTTAAACCATTTAAAGTTGGCGATACGGTTGAAGCAGGCGGACAGATAGGCGAAGTAAAAGAGATCCAGATCTTTAACACTATTCTTTTAACAGCCGATCATAAAACGGTAATATTACCAAACGGCCCTTTATCAAACGGCACTATTGTAAACATTTCACGATATGGTAGTTTAAGGTTAGAAATAAATTTAGCAGTGAGTGCTGAGAATAATTTAGATCTGGTAAAAGGAGTTGTAAAAAGTGTTTTAGATCAAAATCAAAAGGTTTTATTATCACCGGAGCCGGGAATTTTTATTGGAAAGATAACAGATGGTGCAGTAAATATTACTGTAAGACCTTATTGTAACCCTGAAGACAATGCACAATTAACAAGCGAATTGTATAATGATATAAAAGCTGCATTTGATAAGAACAAGATCAAAGCGCCAATACAACAACGTTTAATTCACAACGTAGCTAATTAATAGTTTATGGAAATTTCGGAAGCACAAAAACTGGTTGATGACTGGATAAAAAAATATGGTGTTCGTTATTATAATGAATTAACCAACATGGCCATTTTAACTGAAGAGGTTGGGGAAGTAGCACGTATAATGGCCCGCCGTTATGGTGAACAAAGCGAAAAAGAAAGTGATAAACAAAAAAAGCTTGACGATGAAATTGCAGATGTGCTGTTTGTTTTAATTTGTATTGCCAACCAAACCGGAATTAATTTAGATGAAGCTTTAAAGAAAAATCTTGATAAAAAAACAAACAGGGATTCTGAAAGGCATTTAAATAATGAGAAGCTGAAATAACCCAAAAAAGGCTTCGACTCCGCTCAGCCTGACACGCTGATTTTAAATTCTAATAAAACAAATTCGCATTCGAAAAAACATTCCAATACAATTCGGGTTGCTTTACTTTTTGTCCTTCTTTAAATAAATATTGTTCGCCTTTATCATCTATCATTGGTATATGACAATTATGCGTTTTATTTAATTTTTTTGGAACAAACCGCATGTTATGAATAAATCTGTTCTGCACTGCATTTCTCACCCGCTCTGCATCTACACCAATGTTGGCCTGTACATTTTGCATTAGTCCAATATTATATTTTAATTGAGCGCTTAACAAGCCGTGCGAGATCTTTGGATAAAGTCCACCCGTAGTATCGATATAACATTTGGTGTAAATTTTATTATGATCAATGTCTATTGTTCTTCCCATTTTGCCTGTCCATAATGTACAATTAATACCGGCCTGAAAAATATCCTTATGTTGATACTGAATTAAGAAAGCTCCTGTTCTGAAACGATCAAGAATTTGTTTTGCAAGAATATCGTTCTCAATAATAACACTTACGCTATTGAATTGAAAAGCTGCAATGCCGGTAACCTGGCTGGTTTTAATTTTATTGATATAATAGTTATATGAATAAGCTATTGAATTTTTATAACCCGTTTGGTTTGAAACAGAATTGAGGAAAGGATTATAAAAATTTTGTTTGCCACCATAACCAAAAGTTAAACCCTGCGCTAAAACTAATTCTTCGTAAATAAATTTTGGGCCTAGGTTTTTAAAGCTAAAATACATTCTTACTTCAGAATTGGTTTGAATGAATTTATTTACGTAAAATAAATTAAAATTCAATCCGAAGCGTTGAAAATGTGTACCAAAAGCAAAGTTAGCACCAATATTAAAACCCACATTCTTATTTTGATAAACTGTTTCTTGAGCGTTAGCTGGTTTAAGAAAAACAAGAAAAGAAATTATAACTATTATTTTATTTACGGTATTCACTTAATGCGTGTTCCAAACGATGTGGAGTTAAATTTATGCCGGATATCTTTATATCTGCCTGCTCATAAAACTTTGAACGTTCGGCTAATTTATCATTTATAAATTTAATTAATTGTTCGCCTTTTTTATCTTTTAAAAGCGGGCGTTTTGTTTTTGAATTTTCTAAACGTTGAGCGAGTGTTGTTGCCGGCGTATCAATAAAAATAAGGCAACCTGATCGTTTTACTTTTTCAAGATTATCATTAAAACAAATTGTACCACCGCCTAAAGCAATAACAGTATTTTTTTCTTTTAAAATAATCTCTTCCAAACAGTTTTGTTCTATTTTACGAAACGCAGTTTCTCCAAAATTTTCAAATATGGCAGAAACAGAAATTTTTTCTTTTTTTTCGATGTATTGATCAAGATCAATGAAAGGCCATTTTAAAGACCTTGCCAATTTTGCGCCAAATGTGGTTTTACCGCTTCCCATAAAACCGGTTAAAAAAACATTATCTGTATCATTTTGTTCCGGCCTTGACATTTGAAGGAATGTTCTTTGTTCTTAAGAAGCTGTGTTGATCTTAAAATTTATACTAAATAAAAAATTCTCGCCGTATTCTTTAAAATGAAAATTAAAATCGTTTGTTTTTAATATAAGGTCTATCATACCCAGGCCTTCAGGTGTAACATCTGCCACGCGGCCTTCCATCATTATCTGCGATTTTAAGGTTAACAATTCTGCTTTGGTTTTACTGTTTAAAAAATTAAGCTTTTGAATGATCGCTTCTTTTTGTAAAGCGTTAACAACATTTATTGTATCTATTAAATAACATTTTTCACCCATTGAGATCAACAAAAGCGATTTATAGTGTAACAAGGCATCATCCGGAAAAAAATTATGTTTAATGATATTATCAACACATTCGTTAATGGCATTATATACACGTTGAATAACAACTTCATTTTCCTTATTTCCTTCTAATTTACTTTTGGTAATGTTTAACACCTGCGTTAAAACTTTACTATCAATAAAACCATAATAGCTAAAAAGAACGTTACCGGTATATAATATTTTACTGAGTGATCTCATATAATTTTTTATTTTTTTGACAATGCAAATTCTTTTGCGAAGTACGTTAATATTACAGATGCGCCTGCGCGCTTCATGCTTAATAAAACTTCATCACGAACTTTATCGCCATCTATCCATTTTTTTGCAGCAGCAGCTTTTATCATGGCGTATTCGCCGCTTACGTTGTAGGCTGCAATTGGTAAAGTAAAATTATCGTTTAATGATTTTATTACATCTAAATAGCTAAGCGCAGGTTTTACCATTAAAAAATCTGCTCCTTCGCTTGCATCCAGATCTGCTTCCAATAATGCTTCCTTGCTGTTGGCAGGATCCATTTGATATGTTTTTTTATCTCCAAATTTCGGGGCACTATCCAAAGCATCTCTAAACGGGCCATAAAAAGCACTGGCATATTTTGCTGTGTAACTCATTATAGAAACATCTGTAAAGCCTGCATCATCCAAAGCTTCGCGAATATATCCCACTCTTCCATCCATCATATCGCTTGGCCCGATTATATCTGCGCCTGCTTCTGCCTGCACTAGTGCCATCTTTGCAAGTATCTCTAATGTTTCATCATTTAATATCTTTCCATTTTTTACAAGGCCATCATGGCCATCACTGCTATAAGGATCCATGGCAACATCTGTCATAATAACTGCTTCAGGAAAACGTTTTTTTATTTCGCGAATGGTAGATGGATATAAGCCTTTTTTATTTAATGATTCAGTAGCTTTTTTATCTTTTAATTTATCGTTAAGGCTTGGAAAAATATCGAAAGACATAATTCCCAATTTCATACAACTTTCAATTTCTTTTAATATCAGATCCTGGCTTAGCCTACATATACCGGGCATAGAAGAAACTTCTGTTTTTTTATTTTTGCCATCAATTAAAAATAAAGGAAATATAAGATCGTTTACGGTAACAGAATTTTCCTGCACCATATTTCTAATAACAGAATTTTTACGATTTCGACGGGGACGTTGCGGTAAGTTTATCATAAAATAATTTAGATAAAATTACATCATTTTCTTTAAATAATTACGGAATTTATTTTAAGCTAAAAGCTATTAGTTCTTGGCTACCATTGCTCTTTCATTCATTTCGAGCATAGCAGCCAAAACAAGCTGCGAATAGTTTTGTGACGCGTTTTTAAACCTTGCTGTTTGTGCCTGCCAAAGGTTGTAGATCAGATCCATATTGCCTTGCGTTGGCCTGAAAGTAAATAAAGCGCTTTGCACATTATAGGATCCCGCGTGATAAACATGCATTACCAATAACCTGAACCACAGATCTTGTTCATTATAACCGGTAATGTTTAAGGAATCCAACATCTTATGCGCTTTAGGAATGCACACCGTTTTTATTAAGCTGCTTGATGCGTAGGCACTTCTTTCAAAATCGGCACGCTCATCCATCTGCTTGTTCACTTTTAAGCCAAACAATCTTGCTACATCTTTCATTAACTGAAAAGGACCATAAGCACCGGCATTTGATTTTTGTAATTTGTTGGGGCTTTCGATCAAAAGGATAGCCTGTGCAAACCAAGGGTCTACGCCATTCTCAACAAAACAATTAATACCGTTATGAAAGTTTTGAGAAGTTTTATCAAAGTCGTAAAAGAATTTTTTACCGGTTGTAATTAAAACACGATTGGTAGAATCAAGATTATAAGCTAATCTTACGCTATCACGGTATTGTTTTTTAAGTGAATCCGGTCTTAAGTTCCATTGTTTTACACTGATTTTTTGAATAACAGTTCTTGATCCCGCAAAGTTAACGATAGCACTATCTTCATGAAGGTTCATAATATTTCTCCAGAATTTTACCTGTGCAACTGTATCTAATTTTAAATGGTATAAAGATCTATCCAAAACGTAATTCTCGCTTAATTTTGTTTTAGGATTTAAAAAACCAACCACATTCGAGCAAAGCGTTTTTGGTTCTTCTATCTTTTTTTCAATAACAGAATCGTTCTTTTTAGCAATAGGTTTAGTATATGTAGTGGCATTATTACTACACGCAAATAAAAAAACAAATATTATTACTAAAAATCTCAACTTTTTGTAAGTCTAAATTTAGGGAATTATAGCCATAATTCAAACAGGGTTAAGGTTAAAAAATTAAAAAGCAGTTGTTATTAATTATCCTGTGTAGGACTTAGAATATTAACCGGGCCGGTTTTGATCTCGGTTTTTTTAGATGCAGTTGTATAAGTAAATTTGTATGTATAGGTTCCCTGCTCACAGGTTTTACCTTTAAATTTACCATCCCATTGCACAAAATTTCCTTCTACAAAAGATCCTTTTTTAGAAAATAATAATTGCCCCCAGCGATTAAAAATAGCTAATTCAAATTCTACAATACCATATCCTACAGGTTCAAACACATCATTCACACCATCGCCATTTGGTGTAAATGAATTTGGGATATACAAACCAAATTCTTTTCTTACCTCAACACACACCTCATCTTTATTTTTACATCCGTGTGAATTTGTTACTTCAAAAGAATAACAGGTATTAACTGTTGGTTTAATATAAGTTGAAGGGCAATTGATACAATTAATAGAAGAAAGATCAGAACTGCTCCAGGTATACAACCAACCATCACCCGTTCCATTTAAATAAGTAAACTCATCAAAGTTGATACTTGTGTCTCTTCCTGCATTTACAATTGGTAATGGATTAACAATAATACCTACTGTTTCTGAACCCGGACAAAGGCCGCCGGGAGCTGAACCTGTAACCGTATACACAATAGAGGTAGTTGGTGAAACAATTGGATCAGGAATAAAACTTAGATTCAAAAAATCAGGAGTGGTCCATGTATAAGTACTAGCACCAAAAGCAAACAATTGTACTTTTTCACCAACGCAAATTGAATCTTTTGCCGTAACAAATATTGTTGCTGTAGAAATAACATTCACTAAAATGGTATGTGAGTTAGAACAGGTATTTGGTGAAGTACCATTAGTTCCAACAACAGTGTATAGTTGAGATGCAGATGGCGTTGCCAGTACCGTTGCACCGGTACTTGAACTTAGTGTGCCGGCGGGTGACCAAACATACGAGTTAGCCCCATTTGCAGATAGAGTTGTGCTGTTACCTTTACAGATTGTTGTTTGTGGGCTGGTTAAAAAAGTACCCGGTGTTTGAATAACTTCAAGACTTGTGGTTGCAGAAGCTGTGCAACCATTAGCAGACATGCCAATTACTGTATAAGTTGTATTAACAGGTGGAGAAACGGTTACAGATTGCAAAGTATTATTTAATATTCCCGCACTTGGTTGCCAATTGTAAGCATTGCCTCCATTAGCAGTTAATATGGCAGTGCTTCCACTACAAATATAATTTACCGATGACGTTGCGCTGATAACAGGAACAGGAAAATTTTGAACTGAAACATTTGTGGATGAAGTACAGGCACCATTATTACCGGTAAGCACATAGGTTGTATTGGCATTTGGGTTGGCAGTAACTGTTGCAGAAGTTGTGCTGCTTAAACCTGTTGCAGGCGACCATGCATAAGTTGTTGCGCCAGATGCCACAATAGAAGCAGAACTTTGAGCATTACAAAATGAATAGGTACCGGCTGTAGATAACGTTGGGGTTGGTATAACAGTAACGGTAAATAATGCTGTTGATGTACAGGTACCATTTACACTCATAACAGAATAAGTAGTTGTAACATTCGGCGAAACAATTTCAACGGTATTTGTTGAACCTGTGCTCCAGTTATAGGTAGTACCGCCTGATGCAGTTAAGGTTGCTGATTGTGTGCTGCAAATAGTATTGTTACCCACAACATTAATTGGCGTACCCGCACCAACATATATAGTTTGCGTAGCAGTAGATGTACAGGTATTATTTGTGCCCGTAACAGTGTAAACCGTTGTAACCGCCGGGCCCAAAGCAATGGTTGGTGTTGTTGGGCCTGTGTTCCATGTATAAGTGGTTGTGCCGGTTGCTGTGGTGTTTGCAGTTAACGTAGTTTGTTGCCCCGTGCAAAGCGTGTTATTGCCGGTGATGGTTATTGGAGGAGGTGTATACGGTAAAGCAGGACTTGGTAAATTTGCCAGTGTGCCACCGGGTAAACCCACGGCTGCACCAAAAGTAGTATTAAAACAGGTGCTGGCAGCATTCATTACTGTACCGGCCGGACCACCTAATGTAATATAAGTAATTGTACCCGGCATAACTGCGCCACTAAATGCAAAAAGGCCACCGCCACCGCCGCCGCCAGGGCCATGACAGTTTCCGGGAAAAATTGTATTGTTGTTTCTTCCACCGCTTCCGCCGCTGGTATTAACCGTTAAATTTCCAACATAATTACTGCAGGAAATAAAAACAGAGCCGCCTGCGCCACCACCACCTGATCCTTCATCGTTAGCAATAGTAGTAACACTTCCACCACGCGATGAAACAATCCTGTTATTACAAATTATTTGATTTGCTTTTATAAAAACAATACCGCCACCAAAACCACCGGCAGTTGCTACCTGGCCGTTATCCCTGAAACCACCGCCACCGCCACCGCCCATAAACACCGTGGTTAATCCTTGCGCCAAAGTAATTCCACCAATACCTCTTTCGTTGGTAACCCCGCAACCGTTATATTCATGTCCGCCAATGCCACCATCACCCGCATTACCACCACCGCCACCGCCTGAGTTACCGCAATTAGAACCGCCACCACCATTGGCCTGCTTGCCTTTCATACCATCCTGGCCAACTATCCAGCGCGAAACGCTTTCCCCTTTTTGTCCGCCGTTAACATTAAATGCTCCTGCAAAACCACCATTGTTGCAACAAAAACCGCTGGTTGCAAAATTGCCGCCTCTAAAGCCTCTTGCTGAAACATCTATATCGGAATTTAAAGTGAGCGTACCGGCTTCAAGCGCCAACACACCTCCAATTGTACCATTCCATGCCGTACAGTTAAGCGTATTTGTTACAACAGGCTGGCAATATTTTGGCACACGTACTATTTGAGTTGAGCCTGAAGTAGTAGTGTTATATGTATTTGCAAGAGCAGAATTTACCGTGATAACATTTCCGGCAACCGCTGTAATATCTTTAAATTCGTAAAGACCTGCGCCGCCCATTGCAGTAATATTTCCAAAGGTGTTGTTGTTTGTGGTAACCACAGATGTACCTTGCATTTGAATAACAAGGATCTGATCGCCAACTGCAAAACCGGCCCCTGAAACAACAGTAATATTTGAGCCCGCTATACCTGTTACAGCCGCATATATATTAATTGTACCAGCAATGCTTTGTGCAGTTAAACTTTTTACAAAAAAGCTTAATAATATTAATGCATAAAATCTCATTAAGTAAGCAAAAATAACGATCAAAACCCGTTTAGACTAATATTAACAACTAAAAATGAGTGAAGTATTAGTTCTAACTAGTAAAGACTATTACAAAATAAGAAAGAAAAACGTTGGGCTATTTTTTTCGGAACATAGCAAGTTCTTTTCCAATACCAGTAAAAGAAACAACGTTTAAAGGAAATTCTAAAAATACATGCAAAAAACTTAAAAAGAAAAGCACCTGTAATCCTAAATTGTAATCATAAATGTATAAAGAAATAGAAATTAGCCACGCGCCAATTGTTGCTGCTAAAACATTTTTTGGAACCATGTGCCATTTAATAACAGATGTTTTGGAGAACCAGTTAAGGTAGTGATACGTGTAAGCAAAAGCAATAAAACGCATAATAACAAAGCCTGCATTGGTTGTAAAAATTTGTTTGATGTTGGTAAGCTGATCCATATTAAAGAAGTTAATAAGGCGGTAATTTAGCTCGCCAAATTGCGTGTAGCTTTTTTGAGAATAGTCGCTCACATTATAAAATAAATTTTGCGGCTGAACCATTATAATTATGATTGAACAAGCTATTAAAGCAATGATAGATATTAAACCTGCCCACGATCTTTCTTTTAAAACACCATATAACATAAATGCCCATGTAAAAATAAATACATGAATAATGGTTGGTAAAAAAACCGCTACCCAGGTAAAGAACATGGGTGAGTTATTTAAAAATCCTATAAAAACCAATGCCAATGCAATGATCACAAAACGATACAACCAATCTTTAATAAAAACAAAAGCAATGCAGGATAATAAACTAAATAAAATAATATCTGCAGTTAAACCGTAGTTTTTTGGCGGATGATAGTTCCAATACACTAAAATAACGCATGCCACTCCTAAAAAAATAAAATCATATTTTCCTTTAGTAAAATAATTTTTTTTATGAAGCCAGCCAATCTCAGTAAGGTAATGCAAAGGCCCGAGTATCCCATAAGAAAATAAAAACAATTCGAATGGAATAAAAAATGCAACAATGCAGGAAATAATTATAAGGCCGGTATTAAGGTGATGAATCGTATTTGGTTTCATTTTTTATTCAGGTTAACCGGGTGTGAAGTATATTCTTTTATAAACTCTACCCAGGTTTTTGTTTTATAGGTATTGCTTGCAATGTAGTACAAAATAGGCTTTATTTGTTCGGGTGATTGGTAAAAATTTAAAACATCAATAGAATTAAGTTCTTCATCAAGGATACAAAGTGCAGGCAAACTAAATTTATTATTGGTAAGCTTTAATACCAGATTATTTAACGGATAGTTATTTACCAATTGCTTATAATATTTGTTATTCTTAAACACGATCGTATCATTGGACTCAACATCAAAATTAACAAAATAAAAATTCTTATTTAAATAATTTGCAATGCTCGTATCTACAAAAGTAGTTTTGCTCATTACACGGCAGGTATTACAAAATCCCGCACCCACGTTTATTAAAACCTTTTTAGGTTTTTTCTTTTGGAGCTTTTCCAATTCGCTAACGCTGTAAGTGTTAATTTTTGCTTTAACAAAATTGGTATCAATAAAGGCATTTGAAAAATGTTTGTTAAACTCATCAAAAGGAGTGGTTCGCCATGCATTTTCAACCATAAAAATTAAAATGGGCTCAATTTTTTTGTCTTCCAAAAAACCCTGGGCCAATAAATTATACTCAAAATTATTTGTAACAAACATTGTAGAAGGATAGCTTAAACTATTGCCTAAAAATTTAACGGCTAATTCGTGAGGTGTTTTGGGTTCTTTAGATAATGGTTTGTATATTTTACCATTATATTCTATTGTATCTTTTGTTTCTGCATTAAATTTTACAGCATAAAAATTACTGTTTATATAACTTGCAAGGCCGGGATTAGAGTAAGTTGTTTTCATCATGTGCTTACACCAACCGCACCAATCGGTATAAAGATCTATTAAAAAGGGTTTTTGAAGTGTTTTGTTTTTTTCCTGTGCTTCTTTAAAACTCATCCAATTCACAAGCCCGTTACTTTCGGGTTGTGAAAAAGCAATAGTTGTTAATTTAAAAAAACAAATTAATATAACAATATGTTTATTTAACATAGGTTTAACCTTATTAAGATACAATTTTGTAAATTTGTATAAATTTAAAAACTATTTACCATGATTAAAAAATTACTTTCAATTGCCTTAATAGCGGTAGGTGTTAATACGATCGATGCTCAGAGTTTTTCTTTGTATTATTCGTTTGCATCAGTACCACAAGGCTCTGCAACTCCTATTACTGTTGATCCAACCCCTGCACCAACTGCAACAGGTATCAATTCAGGTTCATTTACAGCTGTGGGAACAGGCACAGGATCGACTACAAGCGGTGTATTTTCTTTTGTTGGTTGGGGTACAGGCGCTACATCTGGTAACAATACAACTTTTACCGGTGCTATTGACTTAAACAGATATTACGAGATCGTGCTTACACCGCAGGCTAATTACATGTACACTTTAAATAACATGACCTTTGGTGCTACACGTTCGGGAACAGGTGTTCGTCATTTTGCTGTTAGAACAGATAGAAGCAGTTACAACAATAATCTTGCTGCAACTTACACAGCTCAAAGTGCTGCTGCAAGCGCCAGCGTACAACCTATATCTGTACAAAACGGTAATACATTCTTTTGGAATGATGACGCGATAACAGGAAATCCCGCTTTTGCTTCATATAATATTTGTGATGTAGCTTTTGTTGGGCCAAACTACACTAACCAATTTACCCCTATCAATATCCGTATGTATGCATGGGATGCTGAAGCTGCTACAGGTACATTCCGTATTGATACTTTAAGAATTAATGGTGTTGCTACAATGTCGTTAGGTGTTGGTTTAAGTAAGATATCTCATGATATTAATGCTAAAATAAAATTATATCCAAATCCATCAAACGAAGGTTTTGTGACTGTTGATGTTCCATCAAGCAATTACTCAAAAATTGAAGTTGTAAATATTTTAGGCGCTGTTGTAGCTTCTCAAAATAATGCATTAGCAGAAGAAAAAGTAAAATTAGATCTTGCCACTTTACCAACGGGTACTTATTTTGTGAAAGTAAGTACAGGCGATAGATCGTATACTGAGAAATTAATTATCTCGAAATAATTTTTTATTTCATTCAACAAAAAAATCCCGGACCTTTTTGGATCCGGGATTTTTTTATTCCTCTGATTTAACTACTACTCCATCTAAAGGATCTCCGGCGGTTCCGGCATCTTTACCGTTAACATCCTTAATATTATTTACAGTCTCCTTATCAATTATTTTATTATAAGGATCTATGCCAAACATGTAAGGTTCTTTATCAACGATAATTTCTATTGCCTGATCTTTTTTAGTGATCTTATGTTTCTTTAAATAAATTACATCTCCCAATTGTTTTACGTTTGATTTACCTTTCGAAAACAGTGCAATATCAAACCAGTTATTTGGTGTTACTTCTTTTGCCTTTCCTAAACTATCGCTAATAGATTTTACGCAACCAACAATAGCAGTTACTTTATATCCATTGCTTGTTTTTGTATAGCTCCAGCTTTTTACGCTATTATCATAAACAACAATGCGCTCAAACATATCTTTTACTGTTTCTTTTAAACTATCAGGTGTTGCTGCTTTAATAAACTCATAAAACTCATAAGAAGTTGTATATGGCGCTTCCTGAAAAGCAACTTTTTTAATGTACCGTTTTAACGCGGCGTTTAAAGTGTCTTCCCCAATATAATCTTTCAATGCATACATGATCACACTTCCTTTACGGTAGTGAATGTATTGCTGATTTTCACATAATAATAACGGCACTTCTTTTTTACCCTCGTCCGCTCTGCCTTTTAAATAACTATTCATTTCGTAACGCAAAAATTTACTCATAGATGCCTGGCCATACTGTTTTTCCATCACCATTAAAGCGCTGTATTGACTCATGGTCTCGCTCATAACGGTGCAGCCCTGTACCTCGGCCCCAATTACCTGGTGTGCCCACCATTGATGCGCCACTTCGTGAGCTGTAACATAAAAAGGATAATCTACTTTATTTGGATCAGTATCATCTACTTTTGCTATAAAACCAATACCCTCAGAAAAAGGAATGGTATTTGGAAATGATTGTGCAAATGTTTGATAACGCGGAAATTCTAAAATACGCACCTGTTTATGCTGATAAGGACTAAAATTCTTTGTGTAATAATCCAAAGATCTTTTTATACCCTTGATCATTCTGTCAATATTATATTCGTGTCCTTTGGTATAATATATTTCAATATTAACTGTATTAGCTTTGTTTAATGGATCTATCCATTTATCTTTTTTTATTATATAATCAGCAGATAAAAAAGAATAAAAATTTAAGATCGGTCTATCCATTTTGTATTTAAAATAATGGCGCTCATTTTCTTTCCAGTCTTTTATTAAATAGCCCGGCGCAACAGCTGTTTGTCCTTCCTTGGTCGATAACACACATTCAAAACGCATCAGATCTGCATCGTGTGTTATGTAAGTATTTGCATAAGCAGAGGTATCTGTGATCTTTGCCATGCGTAATTTTGGCTGCAGCTTATACTTTTTTCTTGTTGAATTTTCTGAAAGCTCAAATTGTGGATTGTAACCGATGGAAGGCAAAAGACGGCTGTTAAAGAATGAACCATTTTTAACGATCATTTCATCATCGGTTCTCATAATAAAATTTTTAGGAAAATATTCCAGATCAAAATTAAATTTAATAGAATCGCCCGAAGGCAAAGGCTTACTCAATTCATATCCATAAAAACCATTGTTCTTATCATCAATAATTTTTTTAGAATCAACATTAAATTTAAACTCCTTTATTGTTGTTTCGATATTAAAATTTATAAATAATTTTGATACAGGTTGATTATGCTTGTTCTTTAAATAATAAAAGCCTTTGATCTTTGTTCCCAATTCATCCGGAAAAATATCAACATTCAGGTTTGACTCAACAATGCGCGGCTGCAATTCCTTTTCATATTTTTTATAAGCTATCTCAAAATCGGCCTGCTCTTTTTCTTGTTGCTTTTCGCTTTTATATTTATTTAATACTCTTGTGTTGTAATAAATAATTGAACCAAAACCAAAAAAACAAAGTAATCCAAAAACTATTGTTACCTTATAAGATAGTTTAAAATTCTTTAAGGCCTGCTTCCATCTTGTTTTAAACACCTGCTCTTTTCCTCTTTGATAAATGGCAATAGCAAAGGTACTAACCACCAACATTAAGCCTATCCAATAAGCTTTTAAAACAAAAAAGTTAGGTAAAGTATTGCCATGTCCATTCATGTCAGAATAGGTCATGGTGTTACCGGCAATATTAAATCTATACAGATCGTTATCATAATCCAAGGCCTTTAATATCATTGGTAAGCCAAATATTATAAACGCCATAACAAAAAACGCAACGTAACGGTTCTTTAAAAATGCTTGCAACGATAAACCTAACGCTACTAATAAAGACGCACCAAACAGTCTTAAAAAAACAAGGTCGGTAAAATACAAGCCCAGATCAAACTTAGTATAGCCGCTAAAACTCTGAATACAGATACATGTAAAAATGCAAACCAGATTTACAACAACCGAAACAAATAACAACGAAAAGAATTTTGAAATAAATAATACGCTGTTTTTTACTGGTGTAGAACCTACTAACTCATCTACCTTAGCGTCTTTTTCTCGCCAGATAAGAATACCCGAATAAAAAATGATCATTACTATTTGAAAAAAATTAAATGTGCCGCTTGCTAATTCAATTTGCATGTACGTTACACGATATGTTTCAGTGCCATAAATAAGCCCTGAGAACTGCGAAATAAAAACAACCAATAAAATAGAAACACCAATAATAATTGGAAAGAAAACCGACTTAATTATT
The DNA here is from genome assembly GCA_044229885.1 of Bacteroidia bacterium. Taxonomy (GTDB): domain Bacteria; phylum Bacteroidota; class Bacteroidia; order B-17B0; family Aurantibacillaceae; genus Aurantibacillus. The sequence goes on from JBGASD010000002.1 coordinate 693,288, forward strand.
TTTAAAAATTCGAATTTGGTTAAAAATATTAATTGTTGAATGGAAAGGCTACGGTCAAATACCTGCGTTACTTTTGGCAAGTGGCCAATAGATTGAATGGCTATTGAAGGTTGCGATTTGGTTTCTTTTGCTTTGCGTTTGAAGATGCTTACCGGATTTAAGAACTGGTTAAAATCAAACCTATAATAAGTAATAAATAAAAGTAAAAAGCTAAAAGCTATCCACAGCAAACGGTTATATAAAATATAACTGTTAAAAGGAATTAAACGAACATTGCTTTCTGCCGGTGTCCAATATTCTGTAATAGAAGATAAGGCCTGTGCACCAAACGGATCTAACAATGCCGCAAGCGTTTTATTATCAATATCCGAAATAATACTTCTGGATATGCCCGCAACTACAACAAATACCAAACTGCCAACATAACCACTTACCATATTACGCGAAAACGTTACAAGGCTAAAAAACAGGCAACCAATAAAGAATATGTTAGGCAATAAAAAATAAATAAAGGGCTGAAAGAAGTTGATGAATTTAAATTCGCCTAGTTGTCCGTTATCGTTACTTGCAAACATATATGCAATTAAGATCCCAAAAATAATTCCGGTTAAAACAAAGCTGGTTAATAAAAAAGATGCGCTAAACCTGCCAAACAAATAACTGAATTTTGTAATGGGCTTTGTAAAATAAAAAGGAAAACAATTGTATTGAAAATCTTTTTGAACACAACCCGCCATAAGTGCCACACAAATTAAAAGTGTAACTAAACCAAATAAATAATCGGCAGTAAAGCTGGTTAAAATGCCTGCAATAGTTGTAGCTGAGTTAATGTATGAATTTGTATCGGCGGTAACATTACTAAACATGCCTGATACTATGGCTCCCATTAAAAGCCCAAGCCCAAGGAAAACAGCAAAATAAATATAAACACCCGGCCTTTTTAGCCATTGTTTTAATTCGTAAGTAAATATCTCTTTAAACATATTAAATTATTTTGTTTTGATATATGAGAAATACACATCTTCCAGATCACCTTCAATAGCTGTGAATTTTTGATCAGGTAAAGAATCGTTCATTACATGTACTACAATTTTTCCTTCGGCAACTCGAGTAGAGATGACATTGTATTTTTCGCGGTACTCTGCAATTTCTTCTTTATTGATAATTACCTTATATATTTTGCCTTTTAAAAGATCTAACGCCTCGGTTGTTTTACCTTTAAACATAACCTGACCTAAATTCATTACAGCCATGTTACTACAAAGATTACTAACATCTTCTACAATGTGTGTAGATAGAATTACAATTATATTCTCTCCTACTTCACTTAATAAATTATGAAAACGGTTTCTTTCCTGCGGATCTAAACCTGCGGTTGGCTCATCTACAATAACAACTTTTGGGTTACCCAACAAAGCCTGGGCAATGCCAAAACGTTGGCGCATACCGCCGCTATAATCACCAATATATCTGTTGCGCACTTCGTATAAATTGGTTTGATGCAGTAATGCGTCACACACTTCCTTACGTTCTGCTTTATTTGAAATGCCTTTTAATATGGCAAAATGATGCAACATATCATCGGCACTTACTTTAGGATAAAAACCAAAATCCTGCGGTAAATAACCCAATACTTTACGCATATCTTCTTTCTTATTGATCACATCCAGATCATCTAAAAAAATGGTTCCTTCGCTTGGCTCCTGCAATGTTGAAATGGTACGCATTAAGCTTGACTTACCGGCACCATTAGGGCCAAGTAAACCAAACATACCATTTGATATTTCTAAATTTACATTTGATAAAGCGCGCAATCCTCCCGGATACACTTTACTGAGGTTTGATATTTTTAATTCCATAATTGTATTAAAGATAAAGGTTAGGACGAAAACACTATTGCAAAAGTTACAGGTAGCCAAAATACTTACATGAACAGCAAAAAAGCGGGATAAACAACATTAAAATTTCAACCACTTATTCAATTAGGTATACCAAATAAACAAGAAACGCCTTTTTTAATTTATACTCCTGTAGCTTTAATAAAAAATACAGCTCATGAAAAAATATATACTCTTACTTTTATTCTGCAGTAGTTTAAATAGTATGCTTTCTCAAACTACAGGTTTAACAACTTATACAAGCCTTTATAGTACATCAAGTACAACGCTTCGTCAACCTGTTTCGCAAGCTCCTAATGGAGATATTTGGATCTATAATTTTTTTAATGGAAGTCCGGTAAAATTTTCAGGAAGTAATTTTACCAATACAGCAATAAACTCAACACCTGTTTCTTCAAATGTTTTTGCAACTAATGCAGGTGTATGGTGTTATTCAAATTATGGGGATTTTTCATTTTTTAATGGTAATATATCAATTGATTATTCTTCAAATATTACCAATCTCATAGGGGCTGTTTCTGCAACAAATCCAATAAATTATATTGGTAGTAATGCTTCAGATATTTTAATTGCTACAAATAAAGGAATTATAAAATATAATGGCTCTACATTTACCATTATTAATAAAGCAAATAGTAATCTTACCTGCGATACCGTGAACTGCATCCTTAATAATGGTATAACAACGTATGTTGGCACAGATAAAGGTTTGTGCACGTATAACGGCGTTTCATTTTCTTCTTCAATACTGTTTGTAGGCGCAGCAAGTCATGCTGTTAATTATATTTTTTCAAATGGAATCAAAACAATTGTCACAAGAAAAGCAACAACTTCTGTTTTTGATTACTACACTTTAACTGCAAGCACATTATCCAGAATACCTGCTTTTGTTGATAGCACAAAATTTAATAGTAAATACTGTAGCAATCTTTTTTTCGTAAATAACTACCCTGCCTTTCCAGCAACGCAACAATCAGCGCCATTGGTGAGGCTGTTGGGTTCATCAAATACGTTTACAAATTACGCTGGTTTTAGCTCTTCTTTACCTGCAAATGTATTTATACATCCGTTAAACCCACAAAAATTTTATGAAGTAGGAACAAGTTCATTTGTTGTTAACGAAATTGATATGCAAAATTATGCAACCATTGTGCTTAGCGGCACTACTGACCAAGTAAAATATTTAGATACCAATAATGTAAGCGCATTAATAAGTGAGGCAAATACAAAACACTGGGATATTTTTGGCAACGGTAACGCAAGCTATATAGTTCCTAAAGGTCCGGCAAATTCTTCACCAAGTACAAATTTTGCTACAGCTTTATGGATAGGTGGTTTAGATAATGGCGGTCAAGTTCACATTGCCGCGCAAACTTATCGTCAGAATGGAACTGATTTTTGGCCGGGACCATTGGATACTTTAAGTGCGCAAACAACGATCTTAAAAGGTTCGCCTTATAATAAAGTATGGAAAATCTCTTGTAATCAGATCAACCAGTTTGCTGCAAATTATAATTCGTTTTTTAATGCTTCTTTAAATACATCTTCCACTTATAGCGATATAAATACTTTTCTCCCAAATGGCAATAACACAAATAATTTTGCAAAACAACTCGCGCCATATAAAGATTGGAACAACAATGGCATTTACGAACCGGCGCTTGGAGAATATCCTGTAATAAAAGGTCATCAACAAATTTATTCTGTTTATAATGATGCGTTCTCTAATCATACCGAAAGCAAGGGTTTGCCACTAGGAATTGAAGTTCACGACCGTTCATTTTCTTACCATGAGCCAACTATTGCAGATAGCATGAAAGTTATTAATTACAGTACTTTTTACAATTATGAAGTAATAAACCGTAGCAATTTTAATTATAATCATGTTTATATGTCTCTTTGGGTAGATGCAGATCTTGGATATTATCTGGATGATTATATTGGCACTGATACTTTAAATAATTTTGGATATGCTTATAACGGAGACACAACTGACGAAACCGCCAGCGGAGCTAATGGTTATGGCACAAAATTGCCAATGATGGCTTATGCTATAATACCAAAAGCATCTGCAGCAAGTGATGGAATTGATAATGATAATGACGGATTGATCGATGAGACCGGAGAAAATTTTAAACTAAATTTAACTACTTACTACAATAATAATATAAATGCATTCCCGCCTGCAACAACAAATCCGGATAGCTCAAAACACTATTACAATTATATGAAAGGTATTTGGAAAGATAATTCTCTTTTTAAACCTGCGGGTTCTGCCTACAACCCAACGCTAAATATTAATCCAACACATTACGTTTATACCGGTAATCCTCAAACAAATACCGGTTGGACAGAAGCAACAGCTAACAATTTAAAAGGTGACCGAAGAATATTGTGTACGGTTGGTCCGTTCAATTTTCCGGCAGGTAAAAAAGTTGAATTTGAATATGCGTTTGTATTTAGCAGAGATACTTCTTTAAATAATGTAAATAATAATTTTTCGTTATTGCAAAAAGATGTAAAAAATGTAAGGTATTACCATAATTTGCAAAATGCTTGTTCGCCAATAGTAACGGTAGGTTTAAAAGAAAATAAAAAAGTTAGCGGTAAATTATGGGTCTATCCTAATCCTACAAATGGAAATATAAATATTAACCTTGATCATAACGCAGATAATGCAAGCCTAAAAGTTTATGATCTTACCGGTAAAATAATTTATGAAAGTCAGATCAATAACACCTACAAAGCAAGTGTCAATTTAAATGACTATGCAGCCGGGCTTTATTTTTTAGAGATAAAAGAAGGAGAATTTAAGCAGGTGGAAAAAATAATTAAACAATAAAACCGCTTATTGTTTTTTATGATCCATTACATTTATTTGCTTATCGCAGATAAAGAACTCGTCTTGTATGGCGTTAGATGCGACAATAAGCGTGCGGTTTTGAGAGTATTCTTTAATAATATTTTTATACCATGCAATGGCGTTGGCATCTAAATTAGAAACCGGTTCATCTAACAATAATAAAGGTGTGTCGCACAAAATAGCTACGCCTAATTTTAAACGTTGCTTCATACCACTGCTAAATTGTTTAATAAATTTATCTTTTGCTGTTTCAAGATCCAATAATTTAATAATTTGTTCGGTTGAAAGATCTTTGATGAATGGTTTGAAAATTTTTGTGTGATCGATCATTTCAGTCAACGTAAAATCTTCAACTAAATGAATGTAGGGAGATGCAAATGAAATGTAATTTTTTATTTTATCTACCGGAATTATTTTATCATCTACCTTATAAATCACTTCCCCTTCATTCTCGGTAATAAAACCACTAATAACTTGTAATAATGTAGATTTACCGGAGCCGTTACCGCCAAGCACAACTACTTTATCTCCGGCATTAATGGTATAAGTAAGACCTCTAAAGATCCATTCTTTATTAAATTTTTTTCCAAGATTATTTAGTTGAATGGATAACATAAATTTTATATGCCTTTTACAATACCATCTTTTTGATTGCGAATAAAATCTAAAATTTGCTTTCGCACTGCTGTTTCAGGCATTTCATTCTCAACTATTTCTAATGCATTAGAAACGTTGTGGCCACGCACAAAAATAATACGGTAAATATCTTCTATTTGTTTTATCAATTCTTTATCAAATCCTCTTCGCGTTAAACCAATTGTGTTAACACCAATAAACTGAAGCGGCTCTCTTGCCACGCGGCAATATGGCGGTACGCTTTTTCTTACCAACGATGCGCCTGCAATAAACGAATGCGCACCAATATTTACAAATTGTTGTGCAGCAACAACACCTTCAATAATTACAAAATCTTCAACGGTAATATGTCCTGCTAAACTTCCATTATTGGCAATGATAACATTATTACCAATAGCGCAATCATGTCCTAAATGTGTATAGCACATAATTAAACAATTGTCGCCCACTTTTGTGGTCATACGATCTGCGGTACCTTTGTGTATGGTAGCAAATTCGCGGATCACTGTATTTTTTCCAATAACGGTATTCGACTTTTCGCCTTTGTATTTTAGATCCTGATTAACGATACCAATAATAGCGCCGGGAAATATCTTACAACCACTGCCAATAATTGTATCGGGAAAAATTTGTGCGTTTGGATAAATGTGACAATCGTCACCAATTTCAACATCTTCGTATATTGTTGCAAATGCTTCGATAGTAACATTTTTACCGATCTTAGCTTTTGGACTTACGTTTGCTAGAGGTGAGATCATATTATGCTAATTGCGGTTCGGCGGTTTTTACTTCAAGACCCTTTACTTTTACGATCTGCGCCATCATCTCAGCTTCCATAACCGGTTTGTTATTTACATAGGCAACACCGCGCATGTGGCAGATACCACGACGGATAGGTGTTACTAAAACCAGGCTAAATACAACAGTATCGCCCGGAATAACCTGCTGTCTGAATTTAACGCCATCGATCTTTATAAAATAAGTAAGATAATTTTCAGGATCAGGAACTGTTTTTAAAACTAACACACCACCACATTGTGCCATTGCTTCAATGAGCATAACACCGGGCATTACCGGAAAATCAGGGAAATGGCCCTTAAAGAATTCTTCATTTAGAGTTACATTTTTTACGCCAATAACATGACTATCTGAAAGCTCCATAATCTTATCTACCAACAGCATTGGCTGACGGTGCGGTAAAATTTTCATGATATCAGTAATATTTAAAAGCGGGGGTTTGTTAAGATCAATTTTTGGATAATCTTTTTCCTGCTTTTGTTTTTTAGCTAGTGCTTTTAATTTTTTTGCAAACTCAACATTGCCCGCATGTCCGGGGCGGGCTGCTAAAATGTGCACTTTCATTGGTCTGCCAACTAAAGCCAAATCACCAACAATATCCAATAATTTATGGCGTGCCGGCTCGTTATAAAAGTGAAGTTTTGTATTATTTAAAACACCACGGCCTTTTACCTCAACATCGGGCTTATTAAATACTTTACGTAAATGATCTAATTTATCTTTTGGTAATTCGCTATCCACTAAAACAATTGCATTATCAAGATCACCGCCTTTGATAAGATTATGTTGCAATAACATTTCTAACTCTCTTAAGAAAACAAAGGTACGGCAAGGTGCAATTTGCGATTTGAATTCACGTAAGTTATACATCGAAGCATGCTGTGTTCCTAAAACTTCGCTGCCATAATCCACCATCACAGTAACACGGAATTCATCCTGCGGCACTGCCAACATTTCTACTTTTTTGATCGGATCTTCGAAAGTTAGATTCTCGGTCAATTCAAAATATTCACGCTCTGCATTTTGTTCAACAATACCCGCGGTTTCTAAGATCTCAATAAATTTTAATGAGCTACCATCCATAATTGGCATTTCGGGACCGGTAACCTGTATCAAACAATTATCAATACCTAAGCCCATTAACGCAGCTAAAACGTGCTCTGTTGTATGCACTTTTGCGCCATTCTTTTCAAGCGTTGTACCACGCGATGTATCTACCGCCAGATCTGCATCTGCATCAATAATAGGTTTTCCTTCCAGATCAATTCGCTGAAATTTATACCAATGGTTCTCCTCTGCAGGATTAAAAGTTAAGGTAACAGGCGCGCCTGTATGTAATCCTACGCCCGATATAGAGACAGGGCCTTTTATGGTTCTTTGTTTATCGCTCATAACAGTAAAAAATCGTGTGTTGTAAATGTAGCTAAATTTACGAAATTTTGCTAGAATTGTAAATAGGGCAACAGTTTATTATAAACAGATTCGTCGTTTATAATATCTTTTAAGCTTTGGGCTGTAATTACAGACTTTCTGCGCCAATCAAAGATCGTTTTTGTTAATTCGTAACTTAGGTAAGGGTGCTTGTTTATAGCTTTGAAATCATCTTTATTCAAATCTATTTTTTTAACAAGAGAAGCATCAATTTTAAATACATTTTTTACTTTTTCGTAAAGCTCATCATTAAAACCATACACTTCTTTTAACTGCTCAATATTTGTATAGCCGCCAAGAATAGAACGGTATTTTAAAATACGTTTTGCAAAGGCTGGGCCAATGCCATTTAATTCTATCAATATTAAACTATCAGCAGAATTTAATTCTACTTTTTCTTTTGCAGTATTTTTTGTTGCAGCAGAAGTTGCTGTTTCATCTTTAACCTGAGTTTTATTTTCAGATACTTTTTTGTTTTCAATTAAAATATAAGGTTCAAGTTGCGTGAAAAAATTATCTGAAATACCATATACTTTTTGCAGATCTTTTTTCTCTTTAAAAACAAAGCCTTTATCACGGAATTTTAAAAATGTTTTTGCTGTTTTTTCCTTAAATCCCAGCTGCAATAACTGATCGAACGAAACCGTGTTTGGATCAAACACAAAGAGGTTATATTCTTTTTTATCTTCTGAATAATTATTAGAAAATTGCTTTTGTGAATTTTCATAAGCACTATCTAATTTTCTTTCTACCAAAGGTAAATTTTTAACTACAATGTTACCCGGGGTTATAAAATACGGATAAATGATACGAATTAATAATAAACCAAAGCTAATAGCGCAAAGTACCAGCAAACCATTACGTTGTTGTTTATTAAAGCCAAAAAAATTATTCAGAAAATTACTCACTGCTTTTATTCATTTTAAACATGTAAAAAACAGGAATGCCTAAGAACATAATTAAAACACCCAGGCCGGTATTTAAAGTTTTAAAAATTAACAGATCAATACAAATAGCCGAGGCCAGTAAAATATACAATGCCGGAAGTATAGGATAACCAATGGCTTTGTAAGGACGCGGTGTTTGAGGTTCTTTTTTTCTTAAATAAAATAAAGCAGAAATGGTAACAATGTAAAATACTAAAGAGGCAAAGGTGCAGTAATCGAGCAACGAACCATATGAGCCGCTTAAACATAATACCGATGCCCAGATTGCCTGAAACCACAAGGCTTTTGAGGGCACAGAATTTTTATTGATGTATGCTGCCGATTTAAAGAACAAACCTTCTTTTGCCATTGATTGAAACAAGCGTGAGCCGGAAAGTATTAAACCGTTATTGCAACCAAACGTAGAAATGATAATTAAGGCGGCCATTAAAAACGAAGCAACATCTCCAAACACGGCAGACATGGCGGCGGTACCCACTCTATCGTTTTGTGCATAGGCAATGCCTTTTTCAAAAACGTTTTGTCCCTCAGGTGAGCCTAATGCCGGCAACAACATAAAATAAGCTACGTTGGCCAAGATATATAAAACAGTAACAATTAAAACACCAATTAATAAGCCTAATGGAATATTTTTTTGCGGTTCTTTTACTTCGCCTGCAATAAAGGTAACGTTGTTCCAGGCATCGCTGCTAAATAAAGAACCAATTAATGCGACACCTAAAGCGCTTAATAAAGTAACCATACTACTATTTTCACCACTTGCAGCATTTACATTGCCCGTGCCCGAAAAAGGCAACTGCATATTATTATGCCAGTAACCCGCTTTGTAACCAATAAAAAAACCAATACCAATTAAACCTAAAAGCGCTAATAATTTTGCACTTGTAAAAACGCGCTGAATTATTTTGCCATTATTAATACCCAATGTATTTATATACGTTAAAAATAAAACAGAACATACACCTAACACCTGGGTAGTTGAAATCGAAAATTTACCTATTTGTAGCAAAATATGTTGCTCATCAAAAAAAGGAATAAAAACGCCCACAAATCTTGCAAAAGCTACAGCCACAGCAGCAATTACACCGGTTTGAATAACTGTAAAAACCGTCCACCCATACACAAAAGCTGTTAATTTGCCATAAGCGCGCTGTATGTAAATGAATTGTCCACCCGCTTTTGGCATCATACCGGCCAGCTCGCCATAACTTAAAGCGGCAAATAAAGTAATAACCCCGCTTATGAGCCAGCACATCAATACCCAAAAAGGAGAGCCCAAAACCCGCATCATATCTGCGCTTACAATAAAAATGCCCGAGCCTATCATGCTCCCCGAAACGATCATAATAGTATCGAACAGATTTAAACTTCGTTTTAATTCACTCATAATTGGTTTATGGTTTTAAAGATACTTAAATTTGCAACCAATCAAAACAAGCACATTTTTTAAATGAAAGTTATTGGTAAGCGTATAAGCATTTTACAGAAAGAGAATTTATTAAGCATTGTTATTTTACCCACCGCAGATAAAAAGAAACTGAACCTGATGTTCTTATGGCTTTTTGCGTGGACGGTTTGCGGTGTAATTGTTTTAGTAAATTATTTTAAAATGTATGATAAGGATACACGCGTGTTTATGATGGTATACCTTGCATTTTGGACTTATTTTGAGTTTAAGATAGCGCGCGCTTTTATGTGGAAACGCAATGGGAAAGAAAAAATATGGATCCAGAATGATACGATCCATTATCAACGTGAGTTAAATAAAAAAGGAAAAGTAAAAGAATACAGTTTAAACCTTGTTGATGATTTTAAAATTATTGATGTAAGTAATACCAGTTGGGCTGACAATATCAATCAAAGCTTTTGGATAAAAGGCGGCGAACGTTTAGAATTCATATCGCAAGGCAGGGCCATTCGTTTTGGCATGCAAATAAGCGACGAGGAAGCCCGCTCGCTATTTAATGAGATAAATAAATTCATCTTCGGAAAAAAATGATCTTTTTAACAATTTATACTGATTAAAATTTTGTTATAATTTCTTATTTTCAAAAGTTGTTGAAGAGTTTGATGTATTCAAAAAATAATAATTTTATTAAAGATTACCAGGAGGTAGACAAAAACCTGGAAGAAACCAGATTGTATTTTTTGATACTTGGATGTCTTTTTCCAATTACTGAAATTTTTATTGAACTTTTTAAGATCCGCCTTGAAAGCGAATTAACATCTAACATAATTGTTGGCATAATTTTTATCAGTGCCTACTTTTTAAGCGCTAAAAACAAATTCTTTCAATTACATGTAAATTTAATTTTTAATTGGATTTTTTTAATCATTACCGGTTTTGTTACCTACAAAGTAATCTTTAAACCATTTGAATTGCTTACTTACAGTGAGTTTATGATACTTATTTTCTTTTCATATGGTGTATTCAGAAACCTCAATTACTTTTTGATTTTTAATATAACATTACTTAGCACATTTATAGTTTTATTTATAATAAAGCATTTTGAGTTTAACCTTAGCATTATTTATTTAAACTCTATACTAACGTTAGCTGTATTAAGCTATACACGACATATTGCTATTCGAAATTCTAATAAAAAGCTTGTTTTTTCAAACAGTATTGTACACAATGGCAGTTCACTTGTTATTGCAACCAACAGTTCGGGCGAGGTTTTATTCTGTAGTAAAAATATCATAAAAATTTTAGGCTACACAAACCAGCAAGTAATGGGAATGAATTTTTGGTACCTTACAGAAGACAAAGATTTTGAATTAATAGATTATTCACAAAAGTACGACCCTAATAAAACATATATCAGAAAACTGAAATGCAGTAATGGAGATTACAAGTATATTCAATGGCAAGATAACAAATATGGTGAAAACTTATATGTTGGCGTTGGACAAGATGTTACCGAAAAAATAAATCTGCAAAATGAGTATCAAAAGCTTATTCAAACCGCTAATGATATTATTTATAAAACTGACAAACTGGGTAATTTTACTTTTGTAAATGACTTTGGTTGTAAGGCTTTGGGTTACACCGAGGAAGAATTAATTGGCAAACATTTTACAAGCCTAATACGCCACGATTTTGTAAGGCAAATTTCTTTATTCTATATAAAAAATGCTAAAACAAGTAATAAATATATTACAAAAGAATTTCCGGTATGCTTAAAAAACGGAAACTCAATATGGGTATCGCAAAATGTTATTATTGAGAGGGATTCAGAAAACAATATTGTTAGCTTTTCGGCTATTGTAAGAGACATTTCAGACGTAAAGCAGGCAGAAGCCATAAAGCTTTTAAAATCAAAGAAAATAGAAAAATTTAATGCTATTATCAAAGAACTTACGCTTAAACCGAATACAATCACTGATACATTAAATGAAATTTTAGACAATATTGTTACTAAAGCAGCTATAGCCTTAGAAGTAAACCGGGCAAGCGTTTGGAATTACAAAAACAAAAGCATCATTTGTATAAAAGCGTACAACAAAACCAAAAAAGAATATAAAGAAGGAGATTCGTTCTCTGAACTAGTGTTTCCCGATTATTTTAAAGCATTTACACAGGGAATTTCGATTATTGCAAATAATATAAGCGAAAATGATTACACAAAAGATTTTTGTAAATCTGTAGATAACGACATAAAATCGCTGATAGATATACCTATTTTTTCAAACGCAGCATTAGCCGGAGTAATTTGCTTTGAAATGACGGAAGATTTTAGAACCTGGGAAGAAGAAGATGTAAATTTTGCCCGTTCTATTGCTGATATTATGTCCATCTCTTTTGAAGCACAGGGAAGAAGAAAAGCAGAGAAGCAATTAGTCTTCAGAAGTGAAATCTTAGGTGCTATTGCCCGAACAACTGAAAAGTTAATGATAAGTAAAAACATTCAAGCAACTTTAAACGAATCGTTAAAGATCATAGGTGAAGCAACACGGGTAGATAGGGTTTGTTTTTACAGCTTTAACCCAAAACAACAGGTTTTAAACATTAACAGTAAATGGTTTAGTGAAAAATACAGTTCGCAAAGCGGCAATAATTGGGCAGATGTTTTAACCACAACAGAAATACCGTTATTATTTGAACATCTTCTTAATAACAAATCCTTTTTTAGTATAATCAATAAATCTTCAGATAAAGATGTTGTTAATGTGTATGGAAACCAAAACATTCTTTCGACTTTAATATTTCCACTCTTTATAAAAAATGAGCTTTACGGGGCTATAAGCTTTGACGATTGTAAAATTGAGAAAAAATGGTCTGACGATCAAATGCTGATCTTAAATTCATTAATTACAAATATTACAAATGCTATTGAGCGCATTGATAATGAAAATGCAATTAAAACCAGTGAAGGAAACTTCAGGCTTTTAAATGAAACCATAGATGATGTTTTTTGGTTATATGATCTTATTGAAAAAAGAATTCTTTATATCAGCCATTCATCAGCAGAAATACTTGGAATTGATGCAGAGGAATTTTACAAAACAGATAATTATTGGAAAAACTATATTCTTGATGAAGATAAACCCGCAATTTTAAAAGCGCATGAAAAGGTAGAGATAGACGGATTTTATGAATTGGAATACAGAATAAATGGCAGAAATGGTGAAATAAAGTGGATCTACGAAAAATCCTTCGGCATTAAAGATGAAAACGGCAGGTACATCAAGAGTTCTGGTATTTGTACAGACATTACTGAAAAGAAAAAGACCGAACTGGCGTTGATTGAAAGTGAAACAAATTTCAGGCAAATTAACGAAACCATACAAGATGTTTTTTGGCTGTATGATATCGTAAAAAGAAAATACTTATATATTAGCCCCAATTGCAACGAAATACTTGGTATTCCCGAGCATGAATTTTATGAGGGCATTCATGTAAAAAGAGATTTCGTAGTTGAAGAAGATAAATTAGTTTATAATACTGCCGAAAGTTTATTATTAAACCAGGAATCTTACGAAATAGAATATCGTATAAAAATACAGGATAAAATACGCTGGATAAATGAAAAATCATTTGCCATTCGAAATGAAAAAGGTGTTTTGATAAGAAACTCGGGCGTGTGCAGAGACATTACTGATAAAAAAGAAGCTGAAAGCGAGATCAGGCAATTATCACTCGTTGCCGAAAAAACAACTAATGGTATTCTTATTGCTGATAAAGATGGAAAAACCATTTGGGCTAATCAGAGTTACCTGGAAATGTTTGAAATTGAATTGAAAGAGCTTGTTGGCAAACGCCCGCGCGACTTATTTGTTGACAAAGAAGAAGAAGGCTTGATCAAACAAATTGAAATTGATAATGCAACAAATTATACGCGCGAATTTGAAGTGAAAAATCATCTATCACAAAAAAAATTCTGGATAGAGCTTAACAATACAATCATTTCTTCCGTAGATGGAAAGTCGGTTCAACAGATAGAAGTGATAACAGATATAACTGAAAAAATAAAAGTTAAAAACGAGCTAAAGCATTATTCACTCGAACTGGAGTTTCAAAACACCTTAAAGGAAAAGTTAATTAACGCTGCAGATATTGAAGAAATTGCTAGGGAAACATTAGGCTTTGTTAAATCCAATATTAAAAACTGTATTCGTATTTCTTTACTCACATTAGATGAAAAGAAACAAAACTTACACGGGTATCTTTTTAGCGGAACAGAAATTGAGAAAATAAGCTACAACGTTAAAGAGTTTAAAAGTTTTGAGATTGTTAAACATGGCAAACCATACATTGAAAAAGACTTGCAAAACTCTTCGGAAAGGTCTGTTTCGGACGAAACTATTATTAAAACAAACACTCGCTCATATATTGTTTTGCCTATTATTTACGACAAAAATTTAACCGGTACGCTAAATATTGGATTTGATTGTAAATTTTCTCTTACCGAATCGGAAGTAAAAAATCTTGAAAACTTTACTTCACTTCTATCGGTAGCAATACAACAGCTAAATTTAAAAAACAGCTTACTGGATAAGAACCGCGACAACATTGGAAGCTTAATGTATGCAAAAAACATTCAGAATACCATTTTGCCAAGCTTAAAAACTTCTTTTCCTGTGTTACGCGACGTTTGTTTGTTTTTCAGGCCAAGAGATATTGTAAGTGGAGATTTTTATTGGGCTAAAGAAGATGATCAAAATGTTTACATTGCTGTTGCAGATTGTACGGGACATGGCGTGCCTGGTGCTTTTTTAACGCTTATTGGCAGTAAAATACTCGACCAAATAATTGTTGAAGAAAAAATAACTTCTCCTTCCGAAATATTAACAACGCTTGATGAGAAATTATTTAACTCTCTAAACTCAAAAAAAGACACTCTTGTTAGAGACGGAATGGAGATTGCAATTTGTATGATCAATAAAAAAGATAAAAAATTAAGTTTTGCCGGATCCGGCCTTGGCTTAATTTATTTTATCAATGAACAAGAATTTTATATGAGGGGACAACTAAAATCAATAGGCGATTACAGGCAAGAGAGTTTTTTATTTGAAAATTACCAAATGGATATAACAGGTAATGAACAATTCTTTATGGCTACTGACGGTTACCAGGATCAGTTGGGTGGCGAAAAATATAAACGACTTTCGAAAAAGAGAACAATAGAAATATTAAACAGCCTGCAAGGTTTATCTCCGGAAATGCAGGAAACATTACTTAAAAAAGAACTGGATAAACACATTGGTGGCTACGCTCAAACCGATGATATTACCGTTTTAGGATTTAAAATAAACATTAATTACTAATCTATAGATAAAATGAAAGACCTGATAATATTTCATACAGACGAATCGCCGGAAGTTAATTTTAAAACTAGCGGAGAGTGCTTAATAAAAGGCGTTTCAATTCCGGAAAATGTATCTAAATTTTATTCTCCTATAACCGACTGGCTAGACAATCTAAAGCAAAACTTACCGGATACTATCGTGTTAATCTTCGAAATAGAATACATAAACACCAGCACCTCAAGGGCATTTATTGATATTGCCCGTAAAATTGCCTCTTTTAAAGATATGGGCAAAACGGTAAAAATTATCTGGCGCTATGCAGAAGATGATGAGGACAATCTTGATCTTGGAAAAGACATTGAATACAGCTCAAAAACAGATTTTGTTTTTGAGGTAATATAATTTACCTTTAAAGTTAACCGGAAAATATTAAATTTATAGAATGATTGAAGATCCGAAAATAAAGGCTCTGCTAAATGACATAAGCCATCGTGATAAGATTAAAGATTATCTTTTGGTTATTTATGGTCAATTTAATCAGGATATTCTCGTTTCTGCAATTAAATTAATTGAAAAAAAATTAGTTCTCGAAAAATTTCCTGCTAATGTTATTACAAAAACTAAGATAATTTGTACAGAAATGTTGCAGAACATTACAAAACATAAGCAAGAGGATACCGGTATATTACCTTATTTTGTAGTAGGTACAAATGATAAAACTTTAAATATTTTATCGGGAAATATTATTACCGAAAGCTCAAAAACTATAATTGAAAGCAAGCTTAATGAATATATTAAAATTAATAAAGGTGATTTCAGGAGTTATTATGTAGAGGCATTTAAAAATTCTGTACTTTCCAATAAAGGAAACGCCGGCCTGGGCTTATTAGAAATTGTTTACCGCTCTAATCAAAATGTGAAATTTAAAATGCAAGATATTAAAGATGGTTATTATTCTTTTGATCTTGATGTTGTTGTTAACGAAAAAGCAACCGGTAGCTAGATGAAAAATTTAATTATAGAATCGACCATTGGCACACCAAAAGTAGAGTTTGATGTTAAGGCAGGCAGTTTGAAGATAACCGGCATTTGCACACCCGAAAACCCTAAGCAATTTTTTGAGCCTATTATGTCTACACTAAATGATTTTCAGGGTACCGGAAAACCCTTAACCATTGAGATATTTTTAGAATATTTTAATTCCGGCTCTTCAAAGGCATTACTGAATTTATTTTTAGAAACAGCTAAAACAGTTAATGAAACAAAGATACATTGGTTGTCAGAAGATGAAGAGTTAAAAGATGCCGGCATCATTCTTGAAGAAATAAGCGGCTTGAAATTTAAGTACGTAGATATTTAATGCAATTTTTAAATAAAAAAAGCCCTTATCTAGAGGGCTTTTTTAAAATCCAAACTAAGCAGTTTTTACTTTTTTGTTAATATAAACTATTAACCATTTTACGCCGAAGCCAACACACGTTAATATTAAAAGTAATCCCCAAATACTTATAAGGCCTAAAACAAATTCTTTTAAGATCTTAAATCCGCTTAAAAAAGAATCTGCCAGCTTACTAAAAAATGAAGGTTGGTACGGCTCAACATGTTCCTGTACTGCCAATAATTGCTTCATTACTGTTTGTGCCTGGTAAGCCTCAAGGGTAATGGTGCTGTAATTTACCTGGTCGGCCAGTTCGTAAGATTCAATTCTTTTTTCATCGGCGGAAGTTTGTTTTGCCAAAATATTTTCTTGTGTACTTAATACCTGTGATTGTTTTGTTGTAACTTTTTCTGCTTTTTGCTGAAGTTTATTATTGTAATTCTTATAACGGTTCTCAGCTAATTTGTTAGAGAACAATTTCATTTTTACATCGTCAGAACGCAAGGTTCTGTAATCAATAAATAACGCAAGATCACTTATTTGTCTTAATACAGTATCTAATTTTTGATTAGGTATACGAAGCGAAATGTGATTGGTTGTTGTATAAAATGTTTGTTCTAAAATAGAGTCTTTATTTATTTGAGTGGATTGCGTATAGTTTCTATTAGAAACCAATTCGCTTGAAGAAATATAACCACCATAACCTGTAACAATGTCTTCAATTTTTTTACTGGAGTTTAAAACATTATCTACTTTAAATTTAAGATCAGCCTTACGGATAAAATTATGGGTTACACCGTTTATAGTATCAGTAGCAATACCTTTTGCATAAGCCGCAACCGAATCGGCAATAACTGCAGATTCTGAAGAAGGTGCTGCATATTCTTTTTCTTTACTATCCTCATATTTACCGCTACTACAACTAAACATTACAATAGAGCCAATTAAGAACGAGAAAAATTTTATTCCAAAATGTTTAGGCAATACAGTTCCCGTTCTAACAAAAGCCTTGCCTTCGTTAGAACAATTTTTTAGATTGTTCATACGTTAAGTGATTTTATTATTTATACCGGAAATAAAAAAAGGTAACCTTTTAGAGGTTTTGTCATTTCGAGGCAGGAGAAATCTCTGTACGCAGATCCTTCCTTCCTCAGGATGGCAATGACTTAATGAAGGATCTTAAACACTAACTCTTTAAGCAATTCGCCATTCTCAATGCTCGGGTTATCAACACCTTTGGCTTTAAGATCGCATTCTTTTAAATAGGCAAAAATATGCTTAAGCTTTGCCGTATTATAATTTAAAGCCGCTTTTGCATAACCATCCACGAAATAAGGATTAACTCCTAAAGCACCGGCAGCAGCAAATTTACTTTTATCAGGCAAAAAATGGTACTTTAAAATTTTACTGAAGTAACCGTATAAAGAACTTAAAACCATTACAGCAGGGTGTTCTTTTTCGTTAAATGCAAAGTAATTTACAATTTGATTTGCTTTTAAAATATCTTTTTTTGCAAGGGCGTCCTGCAATTCAAAAACATTAAAGTCTTTACTGATGCCAATATTATCCTGCACCAGTTCGGCAGTAATTTCTTTTCCTTTTGGTAGAGAAATTACCAATTTACTTATTTCGTTAGAGATCTTACTAAGATCGTTCCCTAAAAATTCGGCTAGTAAAAAACTTGCTTTTGGTGCAATGCTATAACCACTGTCTTTTACATAATTATTAATCCAATCGGGCACCTGGTTATCGTATAATTTTGATGATTCAAAATACACTGCATTTTTTTGAAGTGCTTTTGCCATGGCACTTCTTTTATCGATGTTTTTGTACTTAAAACAAAACACCAAAATAGTGGTAGGCTGTGGATTGGCTATATAACTTACAAATTGTTGTGTAGCGCTGTTGGGATTATTTTTAGATGCTGCAGAGCTATCATCTCCCCCGGCACTTTTATTTAATTCTTTTATGTTTTGTGCTTCCTTAACAATTACCACCTGGTACTCGCTCATCATTGGAAATTGTTTTGCAAGACCAAGAATGCTTACCAAATCGGCATCTTTACCATACACCACATTTTGATTGAACTCCCTATCTGCCTCATCCAAAACATTATTTTCAATATAATCGCTGATCAGGTCAATGTAATAAGCTTCTTCGCCCGACAAAAAATAAATAGGTTTAAAAATGCGTCGTTTAAGGTCGAGGAGTATTTGATTTGCTTCTTTCAAGTTTGTAATCTATTTTAAAAATTCATTTCAATAATAAATGTTGTGCCGTTTGTTTTTTCAATTTTTAAACGTGCATCTAATTGTTCTGCTAAAATATATATGAGCTCTATGCCCATTGATTTTTGATTAACATTCTCAAAATTATCAGGCAGGCCTTTGCCGTTATCGCTTATCTTTAAAATACAGCCACCATCAACATCTATCAATAAAACAGAGACCTGCCCTCTCCCTTTTTCTGAAAAAGCATGTTTGTAGGCGTTAGTTAAAATTTCGTTGATCATTAAGCCCAATGGCACAGCGGTATCAATATTTATTTTGCGGTTACGCGATGCAATGGAAGTACTTAGCTCAATATTATTAGAAAAAATAGTTGCCTCTACCTGGCTTACTAAATTCTCAACATAATCGCCCAAGCTAATGGTTGAAATATTATCTTTTTGATACAGCATTTGATGCGTTAACGAAATGGCGTTTATGCGCTGTTGTGCATCTTTTAAAATGGTTTCGGTATTTGCATCCTCTACTTTACCTATTTGCAAGCTAAGCATGCTCGAAATTATTTGTAGATTGTTTTTTACGCGGTGATGGATCTCTTTTATCAAGGCTTCTTTTTCTTTTAAAGATTGCTCTATCAAAAAATTTTGAGAACTGATCTGTTTATTCTTTATAGAAAGTTGTTCTTCACGTTTTTTAAAATTACGATTGTTTAAGAACATGAAAATAATAATAGATGATAAAATAATTATGCCGGCCAGCATATAAGCCCTGAAAGAACGTTGCTTTGCATCCTCAAATTTACTTTGCTCCAGCAAACGGTCTTTTTCATTTAACTCTACTTCATTTTTTTCAATATTAATAGCAAGGCTTTGGTTCTTTAAATTTCTTTCTTTTTCTAAAATTTGAAAACTATCATTGATGGCAACATATTGTTTATAGCACTCACTGGACTTATAAAAATCTTTAGTTGAATTATAATAGCTTGCACAGGTAAGTAAAAATCTTAATTTTGGTGCAATGCCTTTTACTTTTTCGTTGATAAGGTATTGAGCAGTATCTAAATATTTTTTTGCAAGATCTTTTTGCCCAAGTTGCACATAGCATTTGGTTAAAAGATTATAGCTGTTAAAGGCGCTTTCAAAATTCTCAACTTTTAAACTATAATACACATCTATTTTTAAAAGAGGAATGGCTGCTTTGGCATCGCCCTGATTAAAATAACTCAAGGCCAAATTACCATCTACCAAAGCAATAAAAAATTTATAGAAGTTTTCTCTGTCTTTTGTATATTTTTTATGAACCAATAAATTTTTAGCTCTTAAAAAATAAAACCTTGCACTGTCTGATCTTTTTTTTGCGTTATAAAAAACACCAATATCGTTATAAAAATTTGCGTAAGCATCAGTATCATTTTTAGCAATGTTTTTTTTTGCTTCTATTCGGCGTTCTTTTATTGCATCATCTGTTAAGCCAAGCAAATTGTACAACGAACTTTTTGGCATACCGTAATCAATATTCAATGTATCACTTTTTCTATTCCACTTTAATTCCATTAAATGGTGAACCTCGAATGCTTTGTTAATATCCCTTATTTTAACAAAAGCATTCTTTAGCATCGAGTAACATCTTAACGAATCCTGTACGTTTGTGGCGTGCTTGCGCAAGCTGTTCTCTAAAATAAAAATAGCTTTGGTATAGTTTTGACTATACATTTCAATATCTGCCTCTATCTTATCCAATAAAAATTTGGCTTCCCGGCTTTGCGATTTCATGTAGATCAAACTTTTTGCCTTATCTAACGAATCTTTTATTTCGGGATAAATATCTTTTATATCAGAAAAAGGAACCGAAGCAACCAGTTGAACCTTGCCTTTGATATCAGCCTTATAAAATTTTTGCAAAAATAATTTTGGATCAACCTGCGCTTTAAAAAATAAAGGCACAAGAAATAAAATAACGCAAATATGTTTTAAATTTCTCTCCAAAATAATTTATCCTGCCCAGCCATCACGATCTAAACTTCTGTATTGAATAGCTTCTGCAATATGATTGGTTTCTATATTTTTTGAATTGTCAAGATCGGCAATAGTACGAGCTACTTTTAAGATACGATCATAGGCGCGCGCGCTTAAACCTAAACGCTCCATTGCATTTTTTAAAAGTGAATTTCCTGTTTCATTTAATTCACAATACGTCTTAAGATCTTTAGTTCGCATTTGCGCATTGCAATGCACATTCTCATCAGCATCAAAACGTATGCTTTGCACCAATCTTGCAGCAATTACACGTTCTCTGATATTTTTACTAGATTCCGTATTGGCAGTTTTGCTTAATTCACTAAACGGCACCGGTGTAACCTCAATATGAAGATCGATACGATCTAACAAAGGACCACTTATTTTATTTAAATATTTTTGTACGATGCCCGGTGCACATACGCACTCTTTTTCAGGATGGTTGTAATACCCACATGGGCAAGGATTCATACTCGCTATAAGCATAAAACTTGCCGGATAATCTACACTGAATTTAGCGCGACTAATATTTACCACTCTGTCTTCGAGCGGCTGACGCATTACTTCCAACACCGTTCTTTTAAATTCGGGTAATTCATCTAAAAACAAAACACCGTTATGAGCTAAACTAATTTCGCCTGGTTGCGGATTATTTCCTCCACCTACCAAAGCCACATCGCTAATGGTGTGGTGAGGGCTGCGAAAAGGGCGTTGTGTTACAAGACCTTTACCGCCTTTACCTGTTTTACCGGCAACACTATGAATTTTTGTGGTTTCTAATGCTTCATGAATAGTAAGTGGTGGTAAAATACTTGGTAAGCGTTTGCTTAACATGGTTTTACCTGCGCCCGGAGGGCCAATGAGTATAGCATTGTGGCCACCTGCTGCTGCAATTTCTAAGGCGCGTTTAATGTTTTCCTGACCTTTAACGTCAGAAAAATCAAATTCAATATTCTCGAGTTGGTTTAAGAATGCGGTATTGAGGTCTATTTTTGCTCTTTGAAGCTCTTCGCCGGTATTAAAAAAATTAATTACTTGCTTTATATTTTTAGCATATAAAACTTCCAAACCATCAACTACAGCGGCTTCTGAAGCATTTACCTCAGGCAAAATAATGCCTTTAAATCCCTCTTTTTTTGCCTGAATGGCAATTGGCAAAGCACCTTTAATGGGCCTTATCTCCCCGTCCAGCGCCAATTCGCCCATAATTACATAATCGCTTATTGCTTCTGCCTGAATTTGTTCGCTGGCGGCTAAAATTCCTACGGCAATTGTTAAATCGTAGGCAGAGCCTTCTTTACGGATATCTGCCGGTGCCATGTTTACCGTTATTTGTTTACCGGGGATCTTATGTCCGTTTTGCTTTAACGCTGTATCTATCCTGTGATGGCTCTCTTTTACAGCGCTATCGGGCAACCCAACCAAATAAAAATTAATCCCTGTTCCAATACTAACCTCAACAGTAACTTTGGTAGCGCTTATGCCTTGCACCGCATACCCAAATGTTTTCACCAACATAAATGCAAGTTAACCAATTTATCTAATATTTAATTTTTGAGTTTTTAAATTTTTTTGTAGGTTTGGTTTAAATTATCCTTAAAAATGAAAAAATTACTACTTGCGGCTTCGCTTTTTGTTACGTTAACTTCTTTTGCTCAGGAAAAAACAGTTGAGCTTAATTGCTATAATAAATGGGCTGCCAAGTTTGAAGACAGGGGTGCAGATGATGTAAAAGATGGTGTTTATGAAGATGTTATCATTTCTATACGCCAAGGCGCTAAAGCCGTTTGCCATAATGGTAAGGCAGAAGTAATGAAAGGCAAACTCATAAAATTTTATACTCTATTAAGTGACGGAACTTATGAAGAGGTTAAAAGAACCTGGAAAAATGCTTCGAATGAAAATGTAAATATCATTAATGGCATAAGTAAAAGTATGATATCGGTACATAACGAATTGATTAATGTTTTATGGCCTGCCAAAATAAAGCCTAAAAAAGCAAAGCCAACAATAGCGCCTGATCCAACAGACGATTAATTGAATTACTTAAAAAAATTTAAAAGGGAAAAGCAAATGCTTTTCCCTTTTTTCGTTTGTTATTTTAGAATTTCCCTTCAAAAATGACACTTTTATGACAAATAAAAGGCAATTATATACCATCTTTGCGGTATAAATTGGAGTCTTTTAAAATAATAGCTTTTACTCACAAAAATCTGCCATTCGACCTGATTGGGAAATTACATTTGAACCAGGACGAGCAAACCACCGTTTTAGGGGCAGTAAAATTAAATTTTGGTTTTGATGAATTTTTGTTCTTAAGCACTTGCAACCGTGTTGAACTTTTTATTAGCAGCCAACAAGAATTAACACCCGTTTTTATTAAAGAGTTGATCTTATTTTTAAACAGTCGTTTAAATAATGTAGAGGCCAACACTTTATCGGAAAATGCCGAGATATATGTTGGCGATGAAGCGGTTGAACACATTTTAAAAGTTGCCTCTTCGTTAGATTCTTTAGTAGTTGGTGAAAGAGAGATTATTACACAAGTACGTAAAGCTTACGATTTTTGTAATATGTTAGGCTTAACGGGAGATTTTATTCGCCTGTTAACCAAGCAAACCATAGAAACCGCAAAAGACGTTTACACCAATACAGATATTGCAAAAAATCCGGTTTCAGTAGCATCATTAGCGTACAGGCAATTGCGCGATCTTGGCATTAAGAATGATGCCCGCATTGTTTTTGTTGGCAGTGGGGAAACAAATACGGTATTGGCTACTTATATGCAGAAGCACAAGTTTGCCAACTTTACAGTTTTTAACCGCTCGTTAGAGAATGGAAAAAAATTAGCTGCTATTGTAAAAGGCAAAGCCTTTGAATTACAAGCACTGCCCGATTTTAAAGAAGGCTTTGACGTACTGATAGTTTGTACGGCAAGCAGCGAACCGTTAATAACAAAAGAGATCTTTGACAAGTTAAATAATAACGAAACTTCAAAAAAAGTAATTATAGATCTTGCTGTACCTGCTAATGTGGTTGAAGAGGTTGCGAAAAATAAGCTGGTGCGTTATATTGATATTGACTCATTAAAAGCACAGGCTGAAGTTAATTTGCAATTGCGTAAGAACGAAGTTGAGAAGTGTGAGCAGATCATTAAAAATAAAACAGAGCAATTCCGCTGGCTGCATAAAGAGCGCCGTATTGAATTAGCCTTTGGCGAAGTGCCGCGCCAGGTAAAGGCCATTAAAGACCTTGCTTTAAATGAAGTGTTTGCCAAAGAAGTTGGCGGGTTGGATAACCAAAGTAAAGAAGTGCTTGAAAAAGTATTGGCTTACGTAGAAAAAAAATATAACGCCGTTGCCATTAAAACCGCAAAAGAATTATTGCTAAAACCAAACGAATAAATTTGTTGTGTATGTATAAAAAGAAAAGCCCCTCTGCATTTTGCAAGGGGCTTTTTAATTAGAGTGTTTACTTGTTTTAATTAATAATTAATTTTTTATTGCTTACCTTATTAACCGCATTTTTTATCTCAAGCATATAAATTCCTCTGTCAAGTGAAAGGTCAAGCTTATATTTGTTTTCGGATGTTACTATATCTTTTTCGTATATCATCTTCCCGGTAACTTCAAATATCTTAATGCTTAAATTTTCTTTTTCGCTACTACTTAAAATAGTTACATTACCCTGTGTTGGATTTGGAAAAACAGCTACATCCCACCCTTCATCTGTATTTTTACCATTTGCACCTGTTATTTTATAATTTGGTGGTGGTGTTAACACAGAAGGCTGGCAAAAATAATTTCCGGTAGTAAGCTGTATGTTTCCAGGCGCTGCATACGTAATACTTGCAGGAACAAATCCATTATTAAGTGGTTCGTATGGCGGGTTCTTCTGAACAATAAGTGGTGAAAAGAATGCATCACTTGGCGGAGTTACATACGTTTCATAAAATGAACCGCCCCATGTGCCCAGCCACTGATTATCGCTCGGAAAACCAGGGCTACCTTGCTGCCCAATAACGCCTCCGTTAGATAGAACCAATCCCATTTGATGGTTTTGCATTAAATTACCAAACCATTTTGTTCCATTATTATTTTGGCTAAACTCAAATGCCTGATAACTTGAACTAAGATCGTTGCAAGTGATTATAGGGAAATTATTATCCTGGCAAAAAACCAAAGTTGTAAGGGGATTTGAAGGGCCACTTGCAAGCAAGGTATTTGTATTTACTACTATTCCTCCCTGAGTTTTGTTAAGCGATATACCATACTGACTGTTGCCATACATATTATCATCAGCCAATTCAATTAAATTACCACTTATATCAACAGGATATCCATCCATGCCATTAACATAAATACCACGGTAAGCCCTGTTTACCTTATTGCTTTGTATAGTTCCAAAATTAGCAATGAGTATATTAGATCCACTGGATTCGTTTATGGTTACTGCATTGTTTAAGTAATTGCTTCCCATAGCATTTGAACTGTTTACCTCAGGGCCAAAATAGTTATGATTGATAACAAGGCTGTCAGCATAAATTCCAACTACAGGGCCCGAACCGTTCATATCATAAACCGATTGGTTGAATTGGATCTGAATACCATCATTGATATTGTTGATATCGTTATGCCGCATTCTATAAGAATAACGATTTGATGCAAGATAGATTCCTGTATTACCGGGTAAAAATCCAAAGCCTCCGGTGTTTTGTTTACTACGAAAGATCCCATACTCGATGTCAAACTCATAAACATTATTTGCCTGCACACCATAATAGCATTCCCAAAACCGGTTACCCATGTTTGTATTGGAGTTGCTTAACCCAACCGGTGACAGAGCAAGACGTGCATTCATTTGCCCGTTTACAATATGTTTAATGGCTGTGCCACCCTGCATACCGTTAGGCGTATTATAATATTTCATGTTCTGAAAAACATTATTCATTGTGGTTAAACTGGCATCAGTAACTTCAATACCTGTACCTAAACCATCAAACAAATTAAATTGTGTCCACGATTGTTGATTATCGTTACCAATATTAACTCCCGGTGATGTGGCACTGCCATTTACATTGTTTATTTTCATTATCTGAATGCCAATATGTGCCGGTTGATTATTGTAAGGGCTTTTAAGATTACTAAATGCGGCATTTTGCAAACCGTATGGTGCTGTTACCCCGGCAGTAGAAGTTGCTGCGGCATAACGCAGGTCGGGTGAATTAGTGGATGAATTTGGCCAGGTAGTAGCTGTAAAGTTAAGAGACCTGCTTGTAAACACACAAGATCTTAATAGTACAGGCATATTAGTTACATTGCTATTACGAATTCTTAATCCAACATAATTTTTATTAAAGATCAAACCATTGATCTCAAATAAAGTACCAAAAGCGGTCATTGTATTATTATCTACATCAATAGCCGTTATAGCATCTTCGATAAGCGTAGCGTTTCCGGCGCCCGCGTTTGAAATGAGGTTGGCACCATCCTGTATCACAATCCCGTCCCACATCGTATTCGAACAAGCGTATAAATGTACTTTATCCAATACAAGTTGTATGCCCGGCTGAACGATGATCTGTACTCCCGGCGCAATCAAAAATTCGCTGTTCTGAAAAAGTACCGACCCCGGTGCACCATTAAGTGTAAGGTTTTGGTTAATAACAACCGGACCATTTAATGTGCTGCCTGAAGCCAGTGTTACAGGTGCCACATTCATACCGGCAGAAGTGGTTTGAGGGCAGCAATTGTTAGACACAGAAACAGATACAGTATTTGTAACTATACATCCAAGATCAACAGCTACTGTATAAATTGTTGTTGACGAAGGGCTCACTGAAATATTTTGCCCTAACAGAGATGAACCGGGGGTCCACGTGTAAGTAATGCCCGGACCCGGACTTACTGAAGGAAAGGCAGCAAGGTTTACAGATGTTTGATTTAAGTTTGTACATAAAAATGCAGACGAAGGCGAAATATTTACAGAAGCCGGCGGATAAATATTTACTTGCGCATTTGTAGTATAAGTACAGCCGGTACTTGAATTGGTATATACAAAACTATAATTTTGAATGCCGGGTGATACAAGACTAAGATCAAGACTCCATACACCAGCATTATTTTGTATACCCGGGCCTGTAAAGGAACCACCCTGTGCAAGCGCTGTTGTTGGAGAAAGTACGCTTAACAGATTTGATATAGATTGATTAGAGCACATATTTGCAGGTAAATTAAAAGCAGCTGCGCTATTTGGAGTGCCGAGCTGTACGATATTAAAATCATCAATAAACACGCCTCCATTACCTCCATTAAATAAACTTACATAACCGGCAGGCTGAGAACCGTTATAGGTGAATACAAGGTTGTAACTTTGCCAGGCATTTGGTGCACTAAAGATATAAGAACCGATAAGATTATAAAATGAGGGAAGGCTGGCCGCATTTATCAATCCAACAACACCGCTAGGCCTGCTGCATGCAGCAATTGTTATTTCGGCATTACTTACTGTACCTGTGCGGTAAGCTTTGAAACTAACCTGGTATTGGTTTCCGGGAACCAATGGCGTTGCCAATTGATTTTGTATGCCTTCCGTTGCAACAATTCCTAAAAATTTATTATTGTTTGGATTTGGAAAATCATGTGTATTTACAGCCGGTGAATAAGGCACGGGTACGTTAAATCCTCCGCCCCAATAAGGACTATTGCAATTTCTTGCATAAAAATCAGGCGTACCATTGTTGGGAGTCCAGCAACTAATATTAAATAAATGTGGCGCAGCACCAAAACCTGGTACCGCTAAACCATTGTCGTACCAATTGCCACAGCCTGTTGAGTTTTCAAATCCTCCATTGCTTGAAACACTGCAGTTTACAGGGCAATTATCCCTTACAAATATATAAACATAGGTCATGTTTCCTTTTTTACCTGTTGGGCTTATGGGAATATATTGCAACATGTGAATGCCCGGGATGGATGGAACGTAAGTAAAATTATTACCTGAAATATTTATTGATCCTGCACCAAAAACCTGCTGCAAACAAGAAACCGTTACGGCATTAACATCGTTTACCAAAGGAGAAATAACAGAGGTGCTTACACCAACATTAGTAACAATTGTATACTGCCCGCTGTTGGCCACTCCATCATTAATGCCTGCAACTCTATCGCCACAGGTTGAACCATAATTTTTAAAATTAAGATTAGCAGCGCTTCCAAAAACAGATCCTGTATTATATCCAAGATCACAAATCACGTTTCTTTCTTCCGGCTTTAAAAAGCGTTTGGCAATTCCGGTGGGCACAACATTAGACATTACAAAATAGGCATCGTTATTCATCCAAGGACTGCACTGATCCTCAAAATGGCTAAGTGAGCTTGCAGTGAAACAAGGTGATGTAAAAACCGGTACGTTAGGTGAATTATTTCGTGTGCTAAAATACTTTACCGCGGTTGCACAGTTTGTATTAAGTTGGTTTTGCGAATTAGGGCAAGGTTGACCAGGAGAAAGTGTGTTATATGCCGGGGTTGAAGGATTATATTGAATAAATTTTGGACCACACCCCGGTAGTTGTTTAATTAATGGCAAACCGTTCAATCCACTCATTAAAAAATTATCATACCTGCTATAATAATTAGTGCCGTTAAAACCTGTACCGGTAGCTGTTATAAAAGTTAAAAAACCCAAGGCATGCGTAGCTTCATGCAATGCAAGCGTATAAAAATCCATTTCACTTGCAGTTGGATTGGCTGCAAGGTTATAATTATATGTAAAAGGTAAAGAGGTGCTAAAATTAAAAGCCATAAAGCCATGGTACAGATCATTATTATTAAGCGGATAAGCATTATGGTAATAAGCGCTATAACCGGTATTGATAGTTTGCCATAGCGCATTGTCCCAGGTATACGCGCTATTAAAACTTGCTCCATTCGGTAGTGGCGACATATAAGCACCTCCAAAGCCCGCTATTCCAACCGTAGATGTTACCATCGAAGAAAGATTTCGAACAAATATTTTCGCTTTATTGGTTGCAGGATCGGGATTGCTTGTTAAAGGTGAGTTGATCCATCCGGAAAGATCGGTAAATACCTGGCACAAAACATTTCTCCTTGCAAGCTCCAAAGCACTTGTGCCTTCCATACCGGAGCCTGTTTCAAAATACAATTCAAAATAACCGCAGGTAATGGATGGTAAGGCTGCCGGCCTTCCCAACGGATCAACACCCTGACCACCTACTTTTAATTCAGAATAATGGTATTTGGTGCCATACATATCATAAATAGTATCAGATCCCGAATTGGATGGTAATTGCGCATAGCTAACAAAAGAAGTTTGCAGCATTAATAAAATAAAAAAGATCTTTATATGAATTCGCACTCCATTATAAAAAATAGTTGTGAAAGCATCTATTGAATTTAGTTTTTTTGTTTTCATGATAGTTGTTTTAAGTGAAAACCTTATTATAAAATTTTACAAAAAATAAAAGCCTTACGTTAAAAAACGAAGGCTTTTATTCAAAATTTATTGAGGAGGAGCTGTGCGGCAATTTTTCTTGCCATATTGAAGAGAAAGTGTCCAGAATACAGAACGGCTTCCGGGAATAGTTGTATCATCAAGATTATCTAATACTCCGGCGTGTGCCATTACTTTACCTGCAGGTGGTATCCAGTTTGGCGGATTCCATTGTGCGATATAATTAGACATTAGAGATTTATATCCGTTTAGAGTTGTTGCATTGATCAGATCATACGTTCCACAGAAATAGGGATTAGCACATGTAGGTGCAGGCGCAACATAGTTAGCCTTATATCCCGTAGAATATAACATAGACGGATATGCTGAAGTAGTTCCGGGGAGTGCTGAAATATCATTTGGTGTAATAATACCGGTATAAAAAACACCCCAGGTGCATCCAATATAAAGTAAACAATTTAATTTTTGAGTAAGCACAGCCGGTGCATCCATATAATTAAGTGGTGGCGGAACACAGCAAACATTAAAACACCACTTATTACGGCTTGGTGTAGCAACGCCACTTGTAAATGGTGCGCAGGTGCTTTTAGCCAGGATATTATAAGCAGTGGTTTTCATTACAAAATTTACAACATTTGCGTCAAAATCAATTTCTGCTTCAACATTTATAAGTTTTACTTTGGTTGAATCATTTGTAAAAACATCAACACTATCCTTATAGGATTGATAAACCACCTCCAGATCATTTACATTAATTGTTTCACCAGTGCCAAGCGGAGCTGTGATAACAGAAGTTCTAAGATAACTACCATATTCCTGATCGGGATTAAAATCGTAATCGTAATTAAGCGCGGCTTCAATTTCAAAAACAGCTGCTTCCAAAGTAATATTCTGTGGATCTTCTGCATTAGCTTTAGCGCCCATACTTTGAGTCCTTTGTTTAAAATTGTTGATCAGGTCCATTGTTTGCCTTTCATTCAAATCATAAGAAGCCTGATTGACCTTTTTTTTAGCTGACTGAAATTGTGTTGTTGTACCATTTGACATTGATTGTTCATGTAATGGATTATCTTTTTTACATGATTGCATGCAGACCAGAGTAACAACACTTAGTGTTGCAGTTTTTAAAATTTTCATGTTGTGATTTTTTATTATACCTACTCTTTTAAAGCTTTTCGGCGATCGCTTTTTTAATTTATTTTTAGGGTTAAAAAATAAAAACAGATCAAAAACATAAAACGCTTTTACTGTTACTTAAAATTGAATAATACGAGCGCGTTTTAAGTTACGGCTCTAAATTAGGTAAGTGAAGAGGTAAGAGTTTAAAAGATTGCCAAGCGTACGATTTTATTTGCCAAACGCTAAATACTAAACAACAAGTGTTTATTAAAAGGTAGCAAGACGTTGCAATAAATGATCTTTTTTACGGGTGGCAACAGGTAAAGCAGTATTGTCTTTTAAAATTGCTTTACCACCATCATTTTTTTCATAACGTTTAAAGTAATTTAAATTTAAAAGGTAAGACTGGTGAATGCGTAAAAAACCATAATTACTAAAAAGATCTTCATATTCGCCCATGGTGTGCGAAACCATGATCCGGCTTTGATCGGCCAGATAAAAATTTGTATAGCTTCTGTCGGCTTCACAATACATAATGTCGCGTAGATTAACCAGGTGAATAGTGTCTGCGGTTTTAAGTACAATTCTCTTAAAATCTTTTGAGATATCATCCATATTATGTAAAAAAGAATTGATCTTAACAGCAATTTTTTTTCGATCAAGAACATCTGAAGTTTTTTTAAGAGCTTCCGCCAAAAGGTCGGGATCAACCGGTTTAAGCAAGTAATCCAGTGCTGCAAAACGAAAAGCCTGAGCCGCATATTGTTCGTACGCAGTAACAAAGATCACTTTAAATTCAGGTTCAGGAAAATGTTTAAAAATATCGAAACCACTTTCGGCCCCAATTTCTACATCTAAAAACAGCACGTCAGGTTGATGCTCTTTTACTGCAAGGATAGCAGATGAGATTGAACTACAGGATGCGCATACGTTTATTTCAGGATGATAAAGATGGATTATTTGTTGAAGAGCTTCTCTCACATTCTCTTCATCATCTATAATTATTACTTTTACCATAGTGTAGAATTTATTTGCAATTTATGTATTAAACGCAATTTATTTGTACGTATAAAGTCGTAGAAAAAAGGGTTTAAAAAAATAAACAAATGTAATATCGGATTGTTTAAAGAATTTTAATAATCAACGGGGAAGCGAAAACTTACTTTAACGCCTTTCCTTTCACTATGAAGAGGAAAAGCTTCGGTAATTGTAAAGCTTATTTTTCTTTTTGCTTTTTTGTTCATTAGGGCTATTCTTTCTCTTGTTATCTCGAGCGCTAACGACCGGTTTTGTTTCTTTTGCGGTAGATCTTCTTTCATTCCTACACCATTATCAGTTATTTCCATTAGCAGCTCATTATTTTTGTGCTTATAAGAAATACTTATTTTACCGCCGTTCTCTATGCCGCTAAATCCATGTTCAATAGCGTTTTCAATAAACGGCTGCGACAGCATTGGTGGAATAACTGCTTCACGATCTATGTGCTCATCTATTTTGATCTCGTATTCAAAACGATTTTTGAAACGAAGTTTTTGTAATTGCAAATAGTTTTCGAGTAAGGTAATTTCTTTATTTATTGAAATAAATTCCATTCGCGAATTCTCTAAAACATTTCGTGTTACCGTTGCAAATGAACTTAAATATTTAATTGCTTCTCTTTTTTCATCATTTTTCAATATAAAATTTTGAATAGCTTGTAAAGAATTAAATATAAAATGTGGATTCATTTGAGAAAGCAATAGCTTTTGTTCCATACGAATATTTTGTTGCTGAGCCTTTAATTTATTTTGCCTGATGAATAAATATGCTATGATACATACCAATAATAACAAAGCTAACATGCCACATAAAAAATAGTTGTTTTGCCTAAGCTCTAATGCCTGGATCTGATTTTTTTGAGCCAGCAATTTATTTTCATTTTCCTTTTTTTCGAACTCATAGTCAAATGCCTTTTGCGAAACAAGTGCATAATTTTTCTCGTTCATTAAGCTATCTTTTACGTTTACATATACCGTGTAAAATTCTAACGCTTTTTTATGATGATTTTCTTTTAAATAAATATCTTTTAAGGTATTCGCAATGCTCGGTATCTGCGCTGTAAAACGAACAGCTCTGGCTATTTCATAACCTTCCAGGGCTTGTTTTTTGGCCTTGCTTATATTTCCTGTATGCAAATTACAGATAGCTAAAACCGCAAGCGAACTTGCCATACCGTATTTATAATTTTCTGATAATGCTAACCGGTAAGCTTTATTAAAATATAGTTGAGCTGAGTCGTGCTTTTGCATCATGTCATAAGATGAGCCTACAGAATTATAGATCTGGATCAGCTCAATATGATTTACATTTTTTGCATAAGTGGCACTTTCAAAATAATACCGTATTGTGTTGGCTGTATCCTTTAAGCCTGCATAATCGCTCCCAATATCATTTAATATAAAAGCGATCTCGCTTTGTATATTATTTTCGCGGGCTACTTTAAGACAATTTAAATGTATTTCGAGTGCTTTTTCATACTCTTCTAAAAAAAAGTACCTGGTAGCAATTTCTAATTTAATTTTTTGAGTATTATCAAGATCTTTTAATTCTTCGGCAAATTTTAAAGCTTTAAAATAACAATCCAGTGCTTTTCGTAAATTGTTTTCTATGCCGTAATAGCTACCTAGTACGCTATATATCTTCATCAACTCCTTTTTAAATCCTTTGGTTGTGGCTATTGCCAAACTTTGGTTACCATATTCAATCGCTTTAGGAAGGTTTCCCTGGTAATAACTTGAAATACCCAGGCTGTTTAAGCATTTGCAAATGTAAAGTGGCATGTTGTGCTTTTGAGCCAGCTCTCTTAAACTATCCCAATAGCCAACGCGTTTTATTTGGCAAACAATACCAATGTCATATTTTAATTTTAATATAGCAGAGTCTTGCTTTGCGAACTTTAGTGCGTTGTTAAGCGAATCGACCTTTTTATTCTTTGCCGGATCGTTGATCTGTGAAGAAACATATACGAAAGAAAACAATGCTAAAATTAAAAGGCATATACTTTTTGTTTTCATAAACAGCAAATTAAACAATAATCTTTTCAATTTGTTGAACAGATCATTTAATTACGCTATAAAATTACTTAATTAATGGATTTTTTCTACAGAATTGTACAGGCTAACCAATTAAAGAAGTGCTTGAAAAAGTATTGGCCTATGTAGAAAAAAATACAATGCCTTTACCATTAAAACCGCAAAAGAATTATTGCTAAAACCAAACGAATAAATTTGCCGTATACGTATAAAAAGAAAAGCCCCTCTGCAATTTGCGAGGGGCTTTTTGGTTTATTAAAAAAATGTCTTTTATTCTTTTATTAGTTTATAAATCTGTTTAACATTTTTATTATCTCTTATTACAACAAGGTAAACACCATTTGCTTCGTTTTCTATGTTTATTTTATGTTCTGTACCTATAAAAGAAGTTGATCTTATTTTTGCTCCGTAAATATTAAAAATTTCTATAAGATACTCAGCTTCTTTATTGGTTTTCACTTGATAATTACCCGATCCTGGGTTTGGATATATTGTAAAATTATTATGATTATCTGCTGATTGCGCTTTGCTGTTTTTAATTACATTTGGTTGAGTTGTGCCTATTGTACTATTATTACCAAATCTGCCGTATTGAGGAAGGTAGGTAAGATTATTACAGTCGCTTAGATATTGGGAATTTCCTCTTAGAGCGTTGGTGGCTTCAAACAAACTATTTTCTTGAGCTATAAAGCCATCTAAAAGAGCTACTTCATTATTAGCTCTGACGAATAAAGGCAGGGCATCATATAAAGGCGATTGCAAACAAGTATTGTGAGTAGATCCAACTAAGAAATAATTTGCCTCTCCAAAACCTCCTAAAGTAATATTATCGGCTGTTATACAATTTGTTCTATCTGAATTATTTGAATTTAGAAACATCCCAGAATTAGCCACAATATTTGTTCCACAATTATCTATTTGATAAATTTTAACGTAATCAATTTCCATTACAGCAGATGTCTGCGGACCAGGAGTATTAACCTGAGCCCAATTCTTAGTATTATTTGCAGCCATTTGTAATGTCAGACTTACACCGTTTGTAAGATGGTCAGGGAAATTTTCATTATGCTGAATATCACAGTTGAAACAGGTACAGTTTTGATTCGGATTTATGCTTACACCATATTGTTGAAATTTATTGTAATAAACTAAACTCCATCTTTTGTATGGATTCTCTTCTTCAACAAACCAAGCAATGTACATTGGATCGTAGACCAGGGTATAAACTCTGAAATTACCATCAGTTAAATCTGGTAATGTAGGCCAGATATCAGAGCCTCCGTTTATTTCAAAAATTTTGAACACGTTAGTACTGCCATTTTGATACGCTGCATTACATTCATTTATTGGGTTATTTTTAGTAGAGTAAACTGTCATTTTAGGTTCCTTTCCTTTATTTTCGCGAAAAAATTCAAAACCATCAATTTCTGTTTGATCACCAACTAACCAATAAGAAGGATTAATTCCGAAAATTGGTGGCATTTTTGCTCTGATCTGAAATTTACCATAACCCACTTTAAAATTTGTTGTTATCACAGCGTCCAAGTATTCACATTGCGAAGGTTTAACAGAATTTGAATTTGGGCAATTAACTTGATCAAATGCGTCATTATCCGTATATGGCTGTAGCTGCTTTTGACATGTTAATTTTAAAGTTCCATTATTTACTTTGACCATGTTTTTTGCATTCCATCCTTTTCCTAATGTACGTCCGTCTTCTGCCTGAGGAGCTTTAATTTGCCAATAATCCATATTTAGTCCACCATTAACACCAACTCCATTTCCATAATCTTTAAAATCATCTTCAAAAACTTTTGTATATACTTTGCCACTGCAAAATATTGCCATAGGGTCATTGTCAAAATGACAAATTTCTATACTTGCGCAAAGATCAGTTTTTTGATTCGTTACAACCTGCCAGAATGTTTGTGGGGTATAGTGTACACAACCAATGGACTGACCTTTTGCATTTGTAGTAGGCAATAAAAAAGAATTTGGTGGTGAGCCATATGATTTTTTCCAATAAAAACCAATAGTTTGTATTATTGTATCATACACTAAATTTGAATTGTTCTCTACATATAGTGGAAAAGATCTATATAAAATAGTATCTGCAAGTTTACTGCTCGAATCCCGTGTTATTGAAAAACTATTTTGTTTACCTATG
The DNA here is from genome assembly GCA_044229885.1 of Bacteroidia bacterium. Taxonomy (GTDB): domain Bacteria; phylum Bacteroidota; class Bacteroidia; order B-17B0; family Aurantibacillaceae; genus Aurantibacillus. The sequence continues at coordinate 729,061 of JBGASD010000002.1, forward strand.
TAATATACACCGTAATTTCCAAACAATGTATCTCTTTTCAAACGAAAATTATCATAGTTATTAGCAACTATCATAGTTCCATTAAAAGTATTAGTTGTGTCTATTTTAAAAACACTACCTAATCTTTCTATATAATCAAACTTATACTCATCGGATCTTGGGTAGCTCCCGCCTTGAGAAATAGCAAATTTGCTTATTAGAGTTAAAAATATTAAAAATATATTTTTCATCTTATTTTATTTTAGGCAATCATTATTTATTTTTACTTTTTAACTCATTTACTTCTTTTTTAAGCTCAACAATATAAAGCGTTAACTCTTCGATCTTTTTTAATAAAACAGCATCCGTTTCAACTAAGTTATCTCCATTTTCTTGAACTTCTTTGGCACTTGGTACTCCTGGCAAGTGTTTGTTTTGCAAATAGAATTTTTCTACTTCTTCTAAATTCATAAGTTTATAGTTTTTTTCGAAAACATAATCAGCCCAAACGTTCGGATCTGTATTTACGTAAATACTTTGAGCTAATATTTTTCCATTTACAGATAATAAAGCGTTTGAATGATTTCCTGTTGCTTTTTTAGGTCCGATATAAGTTTGGCCATTACCCATTATAACAAAATTCTCAACAATACCGGTACCTTTTTTATTTACACTAAAAGCTTTGGTATCATCTCTGTTTACTAAAAGAACAGTATTTTGAAAACCTGGAGTATTATAATCTGTTTCAACCACCTGACCAATAAAACCACCTGTAGTCTGATTGTTTTGATAAACACCCAATGCTACCTGGCTGCCCCCACTTATATAGGTAGAGTTTGGAACTTTAATATTTACATTCCCGTTTTTCGTTACCGTAAAATTTTTCTTATTAGCCGTGCCATCATTAACAACAAAAGCATCGTCATTTCCGTTAGCATAAAAGTTATTAATAGTAACTCTGCCATCACCATCAATCTTCATAAGACTTGCGCCACCAAAACCTTCTCTAAATCTAAATTCAGGTAATCCGTTTGCACTTTGCCAATTGTGAATGAAGAAATTGAAATTTCCGTTTGGATTATTATCTAAACTAATTCCTCTTGCAGCAGGTGTCTGTCCATTACCCAATATTTCGAATAAGTTCCCATTGCTTGTGCTTACCAAGGATACGTCACCATTAACAGTTAATTTTCTAGTTGGACTTATCGTACCAATACCTACGTTACCGTTTGCCGGATTTGTACCCAAACCTCCACTAATAAATAAACTAGGTAAAGACCCCCCCGGGCTACCATAATTATATAAAGCGAAATTTCCTGGGCCTCCCCATGGATCACTATTACCCATTGACATTAAAGCCCAACGATTACCACCAGCTGTTGTATTATCCAAGTGAACACCAACATTACTAATTGACATTCCATTTTTTACTCTTATCCCGTTATCATATGTACTAGAAGTTGCATCGATAGCATAACTAGGCGATGTATTATTAACACCAATGTTGCCGCTTCTGTAAGCGTTTCCTGTTGTACCACTACCGTTCCAAGTAGCCTGTGCGTTTAACACTCCTGATAAAGCAATAAAGCTTCCAAAAATTAGTTGTTTTTTCATGTTTAAGGTTTTAAATAATGCCCAAACCTAAATTTTTACTGTGCAATATTATTTTGCTACACACCATTTGCTTTAACTTTTATACAAGTGGTAAGGTTTATCGAGTCGTTAAAAAAAGCGGCTGCAAAGCCTTGAAAATGCTGCTAAATCGATAAATATAACCTACATTGTTATTTAAGCTTTATAAGTGGTATGGTTTATTGAGCGGTTGAATTTTTTGCCACACTTTAAAAATATTATTTTATAAGTGGCAATATTTATTGAGTAATTGAATTTTCATTTTTTATTCGTAAAGCTATTTAATGATTACCTTGCAGCCGTTATAAACAAATTATATAAACTGAAAAACTACTCTAAATATCTATTTCTTTCACTTCTTTTTTTTGTGTTATCCGCCAAAGCACAAACCGTTAGCAAACCTGTGGCTAAATTCTCATTCAACTCTGGTAGCAACTTCGACGAAGTAACAGGCAGAAAAGCAAAATTGATTGGCTTAAGTTATGCGCAAGACAGGTTTGGCAATGAAAACAGTGCTGTTTTTTTACACGGCCATCAATACAGTTATATTAACCTTGGCAATTACCCTGCATTAAAAAATAAAAAAGCAAGTATCTCTTTATGGGTAAACATTAATAATGAAGTGTGGGCCGGAAAAGGATATACCATTAACCCCATCATTCTTACAAAAACATGTGATAAAGATGATTTTTTTGAGTCGTATGCCATGTATTATTTTCCTGAAGGAGATAATATTTGCGCAGGATATTCCAAAGATTCAACACTTCAGCTAACACTTTCTTCCGTAGGAAAATTTGAGCGCTATAAATGGCACCACCTAGTAACAACTTATGACGATCGGCGCTTTACTTTTTATATAGACGGGCAAAAACAATGCGAACTTAACAATGGTTTTGAAGTTACGTTTTCTAAAACAGATTCTGTTTTGATTGGTGCAACAGCAAATAAAAAGAACGATCGCTTCTTAAATGCTTATGTAGATGATGTTGAGTTTTATGATCATGTGCTTACAGATGAAGAAGTGATGGACCTTTATCACGCCCCTAATCCAAACAAAAACAAGATCATTCTTTTTGTTGCACTTGTTTGTCTTGGTATTATTATTTTTGCAGGCTTACTTTATATCTTAATTCGTCGCCGGATCAAAGCAGAAGTAAAAAAAGAAAAACAGCGTCTTGAATTAAACAATAAATTACTGGAAACAGAGCTTCGTGTAAACAGGGCATCCATGAACCCGCATTTTTTATTTAATTCCTTAAACGCGCTTCATAATCTCATTCTTAATAACGAAATAGATAATGCAAGCGATTACCTGATCAAATTTTCGCGCCTTTTACGTAAGATATTAGATAGTAATATGTATGAACACATTTCTTTAGAATTAGAAATTGAACTTTTAGAACTCTACCTTGAAATAGAGAACATGCGTTTTGAAGAAAATATTAAATACACGATCCATTACGATAACACACTACCTATTGCCTCTATTCATATACCAATTATGATGCTACAGCCTTTTGTTGAAAACGCCATATGGCATGGCTTACTAAATAAGGACGGTGAAAAGACAATAGACATTACTTTTTTAAAATACGAAGAAAAATACATTTATTGCATTATAGAAGATAATGGCACAGGTAGAAAAAAAACAAACCCTGATGTTTTTGAAAGAAAATCGATGGCCACCTCTTTTATTTTGCAACGTCTCGAACTGCTTAATAAGATCCACTCTTTTAAAAGCAGCTTGATAATTGAAGATAAACCTGATAACACCGGAACCATAGTAAAAATAATTTTACCGATCTTAAATAACTAAAATGCATTTACGAGCCATAATAATTGATGATGAACAAAAAGGTATCAATACCTTAAAAATCTTAATAGAAAAATATATTGAAGACGTAAAAGTAGTTAGCGAATGCACCAAAGCGAGCGAGGGAATTACTTTAATAGAAAATTATAAACCCGAAATTGTTTTTTTGGATATTAATATGCCGGAAATGACCGGCTTTGAATTGTTGGAAAAATTAAGCTGGAAAAATTTTAATCTTGTATTTACTACCGCCCACCAGGAACATGCTTTAAAAGCTTTAAAAATAAACGCTATTGATTACCTTTTAAAACCTGTTGATTATAAAGAGTTGCAATTCGCAGTAAATAAAATCAAAGAACAATTAGCTGAAAACAAGGCAAATGAAAACCAGTTTGATTACGACAAATTAATAAGCACTATAAATCAATACCAACGTAAAAAAATCATCATTAATTCCAAGTCAGGTATCGAATCTATTGATCTACCAGAAATTTTTTATTTAGAATCAATGTCAAATTATACACAACTAAATTTAAATGGAATGCGCCAGATCTTAACTTCAAAAACATTAAAAGAATTTGATTCGCAATTGTGCACGTTAGATAAAAATTTTATGAGAGTACATAATTCATACATTATTAATCTTCATAGAGTAGCCAGGTATTTAAAAGATGAAGAAACTATTATAATGATGGACGGCCAAAAAATTCCTTTAGCAAAAAGCAGGAAAGACGAGTTTTTTGAATGGCTTAAATTATAAAGCCCTCCCAAAAATCCGGGAAGGCTTTAACTATAAACACATATCTTTTTATTCTTTGATCAGTTTTGAAATATATTGCCTGCCATTACAACTCACTCTCACATAATAAACACCTTCATTCAGTTTGTTTATATTGATTTGCTTTTTTGTTTCTACTGTTTGCTCACTGATCATAACCCTACCTGTTATATCAAAAATTTCAATTGTTTTTTCTTTGGCTTCATTTAACTCAATTGCAACGAAATTGTTGGTGGGATTGGGATAGATCTTAACGTACAAGTTGTTTGAATACTGTTGTAAACCCACTGTTGAATTATAATTGATCTCATCTACATATAATCTATTTCCATAAGCGTTTAATGAATCTTCTTTAAAATAAAAACGGATCTTCACATTGCTTTCAGATAAAAAATTTAAAAAATTTGGGTGTTGTGTAACATCATATAACACCCAGTGTGAATTTGTTGGTATAAAAGGATTTGAATTAATTCCGGCCGAAGCAGCTGCAAAACTGCTCATTGTTGGCACATAAATATCTGTCCATGTGCCACCACAATCTTTACTTGCCTGCACTTTAAAAATATCGTTATGTGTTACTGTTTGACGTGCATATGCATATTTAAAAGTAAAGGAAGCACCGGGACTATTTAAAAAATCGTATGAAGGGGTTTCTAAAATAAATAACGAACTTGTTGTTGCGTTCTCTGCATTTACAAACATACTTTGGTTTCCGTGCGATGCGCCGTTAGTAGTTAAGGCCCATTGCGCCGGTGAAGGTGTAATATTTTGTACTTGCCAATTGGCAGGTATAGTTGTTTGTTCAAAGCTTTCGGTATAAGTATTTAAACTTAATGCCGTGCTTGCATTTGCATTTATAACTACGCTGCTTGAATTACTGCCATTTGTGTTTGATACTACACAAATTAATGTTGATGGCCCTGGATTAACCAATGTTACTGACGTGTTTGCTGCTGCAGGAGATGAAAGCACAGCGCCGTTTGTTGCAGACCATTGATAGCTTGTTGGATTTGCATTTGAAGTATAAGAGTTTACAACTATACTTTTGCCTACACATATTGTTTTTGATGCGGCACTTGTTTCAACTAAAGGTATACAATTTGTAGTAGAGGTAGTAACACCTGTAAAAGCCAGGTTTGAAGCTGAATACAAATTTTGCCTGTTATTAATTGTGCTAGTTAAACAATTTAGCATATTGGTCTTTTGTCCGTTCGTGAACATTAATTTACAGGGTGCATAATCCATATAATTCTGAACATTCTCCTGCACATTTGGTGTGCAAATTGCAGCATTATTTATAGCGCAGGATGTAAAACCTTTTGTGATTGGTGTATCGGCAACTCCATCATCTCCACAAGCCACTCCCGGCTGATTAGTACTTCCCCAAACATGTTCGAGACTAAAAAAATGCCCAACCTCATGTGTCAGTACGCGATAATCAATCCCCCCGGTGGTTCCCATATTGCCAACATAATTATGCATACACACAATAACATCTGCGCTTGGTGGAACAGGCACGTTTGGTAAAAACGCATATGCCCCATCCATGCCAATTATTTTTTTTACGATATAAATATTCAAGTACTTATCACGCGGCCATGTATAAGCAAATAAACTAAAGTCATTCATATCCCACATGGTATTTACATCATAATGCCTTATGATGCCGTTGGTACAATTTCCGTTAGGATCTTTTGAGGCCAACTTAAAAGCAACGCCAACATTTGCAATATTGTTTGTAAAGGTTGGAACAACTGCAGTTGTATCTGCATTTAGTTTTTGATAATCGCGGTTTAAGATCATCATCTGACTATGAATTTGGGCATCAGAAATGTTTTCAATTCCTCCAACGTGTAAAATATGAAACACTACCGGTATAGTATATAAAGGTGCCGAAGTTAAATTTTGACTGTTATTTAATTTATTTAAAATTGTAAGCTCATCCTTATTTTGCTGAATAGAATTTTTAAGAAGCTCGGGGTGTTTTTTCATATAATTATCTGTAGCCCTTTGTTGCCCACATAAACTCTGCCCATAAATTTTAAAGCTTAGCTGAATAAAGCAAATAATTGCTATTGTATTTATGACTTTCTTTGTTTTCATATTATATATTTTTAATTTTTTTAGAATCGTAGCATACACAAGGGCACATAGCTGCAATATCTGCCTCTGTGTGTTTGCTTATAATTTGTTATAGTTATTTAATTTATCGTAAGCCATATTTTTGAGTGTGTTAACAAAAGTAAAGTGTCTTTAGACAAGCTATATATCAATTCCTGCTAATTGCTTCATGCCATGCTGCAGCCTGTTTTGCGCATTGGCCGCTCAAACTATCACCATATATTAATGCCGAAAAACACGACTAAAAGCCATTTAAGTAAAAAATAAATTGTAAACAAACAATTCATTTATCTTTAAATAATGCTCATTACACACGAAAATAATCCGGTTCTGCCAAGAAATTCATGCCTCACTAATGTTTCTCTACTGACTGAATTTTATAATACTGATCCTTTCAGGAGTTTTTCGATAAAATATGTTTCTGAAGGAAAAGAAGCTTATATAGTTAATGGACGAAGATATGTAGTAGAAGATAAACATTATTTATTAGCTAATACTCATAGTGAAGGTTCTGTATTGGTAGAAAGCAAAACCCTTGTAAAAGGCATTTGTATTGATGTTTCGCCCACTATTATCAGCGAAGTTACAGCTGGCAGTATAGATCCCGGATTATTGAACAGTAATATAAAAATAGATACATTCCTGAACTCATCTAGTTTTTTTGAAAATGTGTATCCTTCAGGAAGAACACATTTAGGCAATTTTCTTGAAAAATATGAGAGTGAAATTCTGTCTTCGCATCAGGATACTACTACTTTGTCACGCGAGTTTTATTTTCAGATTGCCGAAAAAATAATTAAAGATCATATACCTGTTTTAAAACAATTACAAAACATAAGAGTAGTTAAGCCTGAAACGAGAAAATTAATTCTTCATAAGTTAATGTGCGCAAAAGACATTATGGATAACAATTTTTTAAAGACAAATTACATTGCGCATATTGCAACAGAGATAGGTTTTTCTGAATATCATTTTTTTAGATTGTTTAAAAGCGTTTTTGGTGTAAGCCCTAATAAATACATAATCAATAAAAGAATGAATTATGCTATGGAAATGCTTAAGGATACAAATGCTACAGTTTTAGATGTTGCGCTTTTATGTACATTTAATGATGGCTTTAGTTTTAGTAAAGCATTTAAAAAACACTTTGGTATAAGTCCTTCAAATGTTACAAGGAATAAAAAAAATGCAGTTAGATAAACTGCATTTTTTTAAGAGCCAGAGTTCTAATCAATAACTATTTTTTTTCTGATCTTTATTTTATCCGAGATCAAATTAATATGATAAATGCCTACTTGTAAATTTTCTTCATTTATTGCATTGTTATAGATAGTGCCGGTAGCAACAACTCGTCCAAGCATATCAGTGATCTCATATCCGGAGAAAATTATCTCGCTTTTAATTATAAAATTTCCGCTTGATGGATTTGGATAAATGGTTATTGCAGTATATACATCAATATCTTTAATGCCTGTACATAAATCTACACTTTGCGTAACCATTGCAGTATTTGTACAACCTGTTGCAGCGTTTGTTCCAAACACAGTATAGCTTGTTGTTACAGTTGGATTAACAACAATGGAAGTGCTCATTGCAGAAGTATTCCAAAAATAAGAGGTGGCATTACCATTTACGGTTAATGTTGCTGAATTACCCGGGCATATTAAACTGTTTGATGTTGTGGCAGACATACTCATTGCGGAAACACTTTGCGTAATAGTGCTTGTGTATGAACAGCTTGTTACTGTGTTGGTTTGCGTTAATGTATAAGTAGTAGTTACTGTTGGACTAACAACTATTGCTGAAGTAGTTGCAGCAGTGTTCCATAAATAATTTGTTGAATTAGGACCCGTAGACGCAGTTAATGTAGCTGTATTACCCGGACAGATAGTAGCGCTTGAACTTGTTGGATTTATATTTGAGCTTAAATATAATTTCGAGATCTCACAGTCTGTTAAAACCCTATTCCAGATTCCAATATCATCCAACCTGCCTTTAAAAAAACGTGATGAGCCATTTGATGCGCCAAAATAAAGTGCGTTGGTTGAAGTACAAATTGTTCCTGCCACAGTACCGGTTCCTGCAAGCACACCATTAACATATATAGAAATACCCTGGGCGGAGTTACTTACAAACACAAAATGTTTCCAGGTATTAAGATCACCGGCGGTAAATAACGTAGGTGCTATGTACCCTGATGTATTGTTGTAATTGGCCGACATCATGATCTGATTACTTGACATGCTGGTAGCATAATTATCAGTATTTCCACCGCAAAGAAGCGTATATGCCCATTTATATGTTAAAGCCTGGTAGCCACCGTATTGTGTCATATTTACCCACATAGAAATAGACATATCGTTAAAGCCGGATAAGCTGCTGTTATTTGGCACCATAATAAAATTTGAAGTACCGTTAAAACTATAAGAAGATGCCGCAGCGCCAAAGCGATCAGTTGCAAGTGTTGCTCCGGTTACAGTACCATTATTAAGGTTGATGCTTTGATCGTTGGCGTTTCCAGTAAAAGGCCAGTAGCCAATTAATCCGTTTGTTAGCACATACGAAGGAATTTGAGCAAACAAAAATTGTCCGGCAAAGATTCCCAGGAACAAAAATAATTTTTTCATTTAAATAGAGTTATTAAACGAATATACAAAAAAACCCATTGCAAACCTTGCATTTTTAACGCTTTACATTAGCTTTTTTTTAGCTTTAATCTTTATCTTTGCCGCCGTGAAAAGAAAAATTATAATAGGCACGCGTGGTAGCGAATTGGCTTTGTGGCAAGCCAACTACACTAAAAATTTGTTGGAAGAAAAAGGACATGAAGTAGAATTAAAAATCATTTCTACCCAAGGCGATCGTTCGCAACAATGGGAAACAAGTTTTGATAAGCTGGATGGAAAAGGTTTTTTTACTAAAGAGCTTGAAGAAGCCTTATTAAAAAAAGAAATAGATCTTGCTGTACATTCACATAAAGATCTTCCAACCGTAAGCCCTGATGGATTATTGATTGCGGGCGTTTCAAAGCGTGAAGATCCCTCTGATATTTTAATTATTAATGATAAAGCAACAGATGATAAATTAAAATTCGGTTTAAAAAAGAATGCCATCGTTGGTACCTCATCGGCAAGAAGAAAATCTCAATTATTAGCCTTCAGACCCGATGTGCAGGTTAAAGACCTTCGTGGTAATGTGCCAACACGTATAAATAAATTACGCGAAGAAAATTACGACGCCATTTTAATTGCTACTGCCGGTGTTGAACGCCTGGAGTTAGAGTTGGATGAGTTTACAATAGAGAAATTAAACCCTGAAGAATTTGTACCTGCACCGGCACAAGGTGTATTGGCCTGGCAAACCCGCGAAGATGATAATTCGCTTTTAGAAATTATTGATACAATTAGTGATCTTGATGTTTTAATTAAAATAAATATCGAACGTCAGTTGCTGAATATGTTTGATGGTGGTTGTCATTTGCCTTTAGGTGCTTATTGCGATACCGAAATGGATGACGAAGACCGTTTACGTTTTAAAGTTTGGGTAAGCGTTGCCAACGAATGGAATCAACAACCAAAACAGGTTTATTTTGATACACTTGATACGGATGGTTTTGTAGACAGGATGTATGAACACCTTATACATATTAAACCAAAAAAAATATTCATAAGCAAAACATTTAAAGAAGGTGATTATTTAAAAACTGCTTTAGAAAAATTGGGTTTTGAAATACACGGTAAAAGCTTAATTGAATTTAAAAAGATCACCATTAAATTTTTACCAAAAACAGATTGGATCTTTTTTAGCAGTAAACACGCCGTAAGATTTTTCTTTGAACAGAAACCTGAATTATGGCCGGGTGTAAAATTTGGTTGTATAGGAAGTTCTACAAGTGCTGAGTTGCGTGCCTTTGGCAAGCGTGCCGATTTTATTGGCCAGAGCACCGATATAAAATTAGTTGGCAAACAATTCAGCAGCAAGGTTGGTAACGGCCGTGTTTTATTTCCTATTGCGCGTGGCAGTATGCAAAGCATACAATGGCAAATGGTAAAACGCGATAACGTAGTTAATTTAGAAGTATATGCTACTTTAAAACACAGCGAGGAAATTTCTCCCGATCATGAAATTGTAATTTTTACAAGCCCAAGTAATGTTGAATCTTACTTTGAAAAAAATACCTGGCAGCCAAATCAAAAAGCAATTGCCATGGGCGATGCTACCGGTAAAGCTTTAGAGAAATTAAAAATTAAAAAGTATACAATGCCGCGCAGCTTTGATGATCTTGGAATGATACAGGCGGTGTTGGGATTACCACATGTTTAAACATTATATGGTGTCGTCCCTACGGGACTTGCTTTTACTTTTCTTACCTGAAATACCAATATTAAATCCCTAGCGGGATTTTTTTAATAGTCAAGTTGTCACGTTAGGAACAAAATATCGCTAGATAAAAATAGAAGAGGGTTTAAAGTCCCGTAGGGACGAAATATTATTTTGATTGTATATTGTCATCCCGAAGCATGAGGGATCTCAATCGCAGATTCCTCCTTCGTCGGAATGACAAAATAATTATAAAAGATCATTAGCCAAATTAGCCAACTCACTTCTTTCACCTTTTTCTAAAGTAATGTGAGCATATAGTTTTTGACCTTTTACTTTTTCTATCAAATAACTTAAACCATTACTTTGTGCATCCAAATAAGGTGTATCAATTTGATGAATGTCTCCTGTAAAAATAATTTTTGTGTTCTCGCCTGCTCTAGTAATAATTGTTTTTACTTCGTGCGGCGTTAAGTTTTGCGCCTCATCAACAATAAAAAATACATTACTTAAACTACGACCACGAATGTATGCTAAAGGACAAACAACTAATTTTTGAGACTCTATCATCTCTGCAATTTGTTTATGCTCTTTATCTTTTTCGCTAAAACAACTGCGAATATATTTTAAGTTATCCCAAAGGGGCTCCATGTATGGATTTAATTTGCTGTTCACATCACCTGGCAAATAACCAATATCTTTGTTGCTTAACGGTACAATAGGACGCGCTAAATAAATTTGATGATAATTTCTTCTTAACTCCAAAGCGCCCGCCAATGATAATAAGGTTTTACCGGTTCCGGCAACACCTTGTATACTTACCAGTTTAATATCAGGGTTCATGATCGCATCTAAAGCAAAAGATTGCTCTGCATTTTTTGGAATAACGCCAAAGGCCGAAGTTTTTATAACACGGTTCAATGTATCTTCTTCTGCATTATAACGCGCTAATACACTTTGCGAACCATTTTTTATTACATAATAATGGTTAGGTAAACTTTTAATACCTTTTAAAATGCCTTTTGCTTTTGCGCTACCTTGATTATAAATAGTAGCAATTTGCTCGGCAGTTGCTTTTATGTTTTCGGTATTACCGGTGTATAATTCATCAACGGTTTTAATTTTACCCGTTTCATAATCTTCCGCATTTAAGCTTAAGCTCTTTGCTTTGATACGAAGGTTAATGTCCTTAGTAACCAAAACCACTTTTCTGCCCGGATGTTGTTCTGCCGTATATAAAGCGCAATTTAAAATGCGGTGATCGGCTTTTCTATCTGCAAAAATGCGCTCGGCATTTATTTTGGAAGAGAAATTCATCTCTATCTTAAACTTACCACGGTTAGGGCCATTTATGGCGGTCCATTCCTGTAAAGTATTGTTGCCACTAAGCTTATCTATATAACGGGTAAATTCCCTGGCCGAAAAATTCTTGGTATCGTTACCCTTCTTAAAATTATCCAACTCCTCTAAAACAGTTATTGGAATTACCACATCATGTTCTGCAAAATTTTTAATTGCTGTGTGATCGTAAATAATGACAGAGGTATCTAAAACAAAGATCTTTTTCTCGCTGATACTTGCCTTGCTGGTTCTTTTGGCCATAGAAATAAATAAATAACTTATGGTAAAGCTATTAATCTAAAGATAGTTTTAAATAGGGCTTAAAAATTGATTTGAACAGTCTTGTGTTTATTTCAAAAAAAAGCCCTGTAATCAATAATTACAGGGCTTTATTATGTTGAAAAGCTTTATTATTGAGCTTCTAGTTTTTTAGAATTACGCTTACGTTCGTTCTCATCTAAATAGATCTTACGTAAACGAATATTTGAAGGTGTTATCTCTACATACTCATCACCTTGTATATATTCCATCGACTCTTCCAAGCTGAATTTAATTTTTGGTGCAATACGCATTTTCTCATCTGTACCCGAAGCACGCATGTTGGTTAATTGTTTCTCTGTACAGATATTTACAACCAGATCATCAGGACGAATGTGCTCACCAATGATCATACCAGGGTAAATTTCTTCACCTGCTTCAACAAAGAATTTACCTCTGTCTTGTAATTTATCAATTGAATAAGCAACAGCGTTACCTTTATCTTTACTGATTAACACACCTGAGATACGGCTAGGAATTGGCCCTTTCCACGGCTCAAATGCTTTAAAACGGTGTGCCATAATAGCTTCACCCGCTGTAGCAGTTAACACATTATTACGTAAACCAATAATACCACGCGAAGGGATTTCAAACTCAATGTGAGTAAGATCTCCTTTTGGTTCCATGATCAATAAATTACCTTTACGTTGTGTTACAAGATCAATTACTTTACTTGATGATTCTTGTGGTACATCCACCGTTAAAACCTCAACCGGCTCATGCTTCACACCATCAATTTCTTTAATGATAACCTGTGGCTGACCTAATTGAAGTTCATACCCTTCGCGACGCATAGTCTCGATCAAAACCGATAAGTGAAGAATACCGCGGCCAAATACTAAATAAGAATCTGGTGATGATGTTTCTTCAACACGCATTGCTAAGTTCTTTTCTAATTCTTTATATAAACGATCGCGTAAGTGACGAGATGTAACAAATTTACCATCTTTACCAAAGAACGGCGAGTTGTTAATGGTGAACAACATGCTCATGGTTGGCTCATCAATGCTGATGTTTGGGAGAGCTTCAGGATTTTCAAAATCAGAAACCGTATCACCGATCTCAAACCCTTCAATACCAGTAAAAGCACAAATATCGCCGGTTTCAGCTTCAGCAACTTTTGCTTTACCTAAACCGTCAAAAATAAATAATTCTTTAATGCGTGATTTTTGAATACGGCCATCGCGTTTTACAACACTCACCGGCATATTTTCTTTAATGATACCACGGAAGATACGACCTACCGCAATACGACCAATAAATGAAGAATAATCTAATGATGTAATTTGTATTTGTAAAGTTCCTTCACGCTTAGGCGCAGTTGGAATTTTTTCAATGATAGTATCTAATAAATAAGTTACATCTGTAGTTGGAGTTTTGTAATCAGGGCCCATCCAGCCTTGTTTACTAGAACCATAAACCGTAGGGAAATCTAACTGATCTTCGTTAGCATCTAAGTTAAAGAACAGGTCAAAAACATTATCGTGCACTTCTTCCGGACGACAATTTGGCTTATCAACCTTATTAATAACCAAAATAGCTTTTTTACCTGCGGCAATTGCTTTTTGTAATACGAAACGCGTTTGAGGCATTGGCCCTTCAAAAGCATCTACCAAAAGAATAACACCATCGGCCATGTTCATTACACGCTCTACTTCACCGCCAAAATCGGCGTGGCCCGGGGTATCAATAATATTAATTTTTGTTCCTTTATAAGTTACAGAAACGTTCTTGGCAAGAATGGTAATTCCGCGTTCACGCTCCAGATCGTTATTATCAAGAATAAGCTCGCCTGTTGCCTGGTTTTCGCGGAAAAGGTTACACTGGTGTAAGATCTTATCTACTAAAGTTGTTTTACCGTGGTCAACGTGGGCAATGATGGCAATGTTTCTAATTTCAGACATATTTTGTTTTTAAGCGCCGCAAAGATACTATTTTTATTGGTTAAAACACTTTATTACAAAGGATTATATCCATTTTTCTTGTTACTTTTAACAAATAATTGGAAAAAGATACAAATACTCAAAACGCTTTGAATCCCGCTAAATGGGTTGAATTATACTCCGACTATTTATATAAATACGCTTATTACCGTGTAAATAACGACGAGCTGGCGCAAGATCTGGTGCAGGATTGTTTTTTAGCGGCGCTTAAAGCGGCAGATACTTTTAATGGTTTAGCCTCTGAAAAAACCTGGCTGGTAAGCATTTTAAAAAATAAAATAATAGATCATTATAAAAAGGCTTCTACAAAAAACGAATCGCCTTTGCAGCTTACTACCGTTGAAGCCCCTTCTTACGATTACTTTTTTAATAAGGAAGCCAACGGACACTGGAACAGCGAAACCAAGCCAAAAGACTGGGCTGCGACTGATACTAATTTTGATACAAAAGAATTTTATAAAACATTAGAGAAATGCCTTGGCCAGTTACCGGAAAAATGGAAAGGTGTTTTTACAATGAGCCTACTCGATGATGCAGAGGCAAAACTGGTTTGTAAGGAATTTAATATTACTTCGTCTAACTTTTGGGTGATCATACACAGGGCCAAACTACAGATTAGGGCTTGTTTAGAAAAGAACTGGTTAAAATTGTAATGGAAGAAATAAAAGAACATAAACATAAGTGGTACACTTTTGGCTGTAAGGATGCGACATATCTTACCGTTAAAAGTGAATACGCCAATCTTTCCTTTTCAGAAAAAGCATTACTTAACTTTCACTTAATGATCTGTAAATATTGCCGTTTTTTTGTGACCCAAAACAAGAAAATTAACAGCCTTTTCAAGGATTCGTACAATAAAAACGAGCTAAAGCTTTCGGATAATAAAAAAGAGGCTCTAAATCAACTAATTACAGAAAATCTAAAAAAATAGCCTAAAAATCTGTAAGTTTTTAAAACCGGTTTCGACTATAATTACGTAAATTCATATAAACCTTTAAACTAAAAACAAAATGGAAAAAAAATCAGCATTAGTTACTTGCTCAATGATTGCAGGTGCTTTATTAACTGTTACAGCTGTTAAAGCTAACACAAACAGCTTATTAAATTATAACGGTTTAGGAACTGCCGGAGAAGTTCGTACTTCATTAGTTAAAACTATCGAATTAAATTGCGGCGAGAAAAAAGACGCAACTAAAACTGATACAAAAACTAAAGATGCAAAATGTGGTGAGCACAAAGATGCAAAAGCTAAAGATGGCAAATGTGGTGAGCACAAAGCTGGCGACAAAAAAGCTAAAGACGGAAAATGTGGAGAAGGTAAATGTGGAGAAAAGAAAAAAACTGATACTCCAAAATAATAAAACATAAAACTCAGCCCCTCTCCAAAAAAGAGGGGTTGATTTTTTAAGGTTATGCAATTAAAAGATAATAAACATATTGGTCTTGGTTTTAGAAAAGATTTTTCGGAAGAGCTTTTAGCTACCGATATCTTAAAGCCTGCATTTATTGAATTGGCACCCGAAAACTGGATAGGCATGGGCGGCTACTGGAAAAAACAATTGGATAAAGCTGCAGAAAAGTATCCTATTACCTGTCATGGTTTATCATTATCAATTGGCAGTCCTGATGATCTGGATCTTGACTTCTTACACAAAATAAAAAAATTCATTAAACAATATAATGTACAGATATACTCTGAACATTTAAGTTATGCAAAGTGCGATAACGCGCATTTGTATGACCTTTTACCAATACCTTTTAGAAAAGATGCCGTGAAACATATTATTTCACGCATTAAACAAATACAGGATGTTTTGGAAATGCCTTTGGCAATCGAAAACGTTTCTTATTACACACCGGTTGCCGCCGAAATGGACGAAGCAACTTTTATCTCAGAAATAGTTAATGGATCGGGCTGCAATATGCTGCTTGACGTAAATAATGTTTACGTAAACTCCTTCAATCATAAATACAACGCAAAAGAATTTATTACCAAATTACCGCTCGATAAAGTAGCCTACATACATATGGCCGGCCACGAGCAAATTTCAGATACAGTGATTATTGATACACATGGTGAAGCAATAATTGATCCGGTGTTTGATCTTTTTGAATATACAACTGCATTATTAAAACCCGTACCCGTTCTTTTAGAACGCGATTTTAACATTCCTGAATTCGAAGAATTGCAAGGTGAAATTACAAGAATGGAAACCATTGTTTCAAAAACCTGGAAGAAAGAACATGCCATTGCTTAAAGAAGATACGCACGTACAACAATCTAAATTAGCCGAATATTGCAAAACAGGTGTAAAGCCCGAATTGATAGGTGTGATAGATGAAAATCTTCATCATTACCGACGCCTGGTGTTTAATATTGGCATTGATACTATTGAAACCGCTTATCCTATAACGTATCGCTTCTTGCCGGATGAGATTTGGGATAAACTGCTTTACGATTTTTATGCTGAGCATAAATGCAAAACACCACAAGTTTGGCGCATGCCTTTAGAATTTTATGAATATTGTGTTGAGAAAGATATTCAAACAAAATTAGGCCATCCTTTTTTAAACGATCTTTTATATTTTGAGTGGTTAGAGATGGAAGTGCATACCATGGATGATATTGCTTACCCTTCTTTTAAAACAGAGGGTGATTGGTTAAATAACATCTTAGCACTAAATCCCGAACATAAACTTGTAAAATTTACTTACCCCGTTCACATGCTTGCAGCAACTGAGCTGGAAGGTAAGGCCGGTGATTATTTTTTATTGATGTATCGCGAAAAAGAAAGTGGCCGTGTGCAATGCATGGATATTTCTATTTTATACGCGTATATTTTAGAACAACTACAAAACGGTGTTACGCTACAGGAAATTTTAACCGAGGCCGACACACTTTTTCAAATAAATAATTTTGAAATGCTAAAAGAGCATGCTTTAAATTTTGTAAATGATCTAAAGCAGCGAGAATTTATTCTTGGATTTTTAAATACTTAATTTTATGATCAATTTGTACAACCGTGTGCGCAATGGTTTAATTAAAGCGCAGGACATTCCTTTACTTTTTTTACGCTTAATTTTAGCTTACGGCTTTTGGGAGCCCGCTACCATGAAGTGGGCCGATATTAATTCAATTGCCGAATGGTTTGAAGGCATGGGCATTTTTGCGCCAAAACTAAACGCATACTTAGCAGCATCTACCGAAATGGCCGGTGTGTTTTTATTAGCATTGGGTTTGGGCACACGCATTATTTGTTTCCCTTTAATTATTACAATGATAGTTGCCATTAAAACCGTGCATTGGCAAAATGGCTTTGCTGCCGGTGATAATGGTTATGAAATTCCATTATACTTTATGCTAATGCTTATAACACTAATGTGTTTTGGCCCCGGTAAATTAAGTATTGATTATTTTATAAGGAAGAAATTGGATAAAAAATAAATTAATTTTCTTTCAAAGTAATTTTGTCCGACTCTACAATAATTTTTCCTTTTAAATTATCATTAGCCATCTTTATCATTTTTTTTGCGATCACAATGGCATAAACGCCACGGTATTTCTTTAATCCGCCTAACATAATTGGTCTGAAAAGCGATGCGAAAAATATGCCTATAATTTCTCCAAGTCTGAATTCTTTTCTATCGCCAATAATAAAAGATGGGCGCATAACAATAAATGTATCATAATTTAACGCTGCAATTTTTTCTTCCAACTCACCTTTGGTTCTTAAATAAAAATTGGATGAATCTTTGTTGGCCCCTACAGATGACACTAAAAGAAATTGTTTAACGCCATTTTGTTTTCCCATCTGAGCAATTTTTGCGGGATATTCACAATCAATTTTATATTGATTTTCTTTTGAGCCTGCCTTTTTTAAGGTGGTACCAATAGCGCAAAAAATATCATCTGCCTTTACAAGATCCGGATCGATGGTGTCAAAATCAATGATCTTTTCTTCTAATTTTAAATGATTGAGCTCGGTTTTTCTTCTTACCAATAAAATAACCCTGTCGTAAATTTTTGCATCATTTAATTTATTTACAAGATTAGCGCCAACCAAGCCTGTTGCACCTATCACAATCGCCGTTTTCATACTTAAATATACGGCAGATAAATAGGGCGGGTTTATAGTTTTTATTTAAATTTTAAAAACGAGCCTGTTAGTTTATTGATAATCATTTTAATACGTATTTTTAGTAGCGTTTAGATCTAAAACTTTACGGTTTACGTATATACTAAATAAAACATTTTGCACATAAAAGTGTTTAACCCGTATGCAGGCATTTTATTATTATTTTTTTGTTTTGATTGTAAGTTTTTATCCTACTGATCGTCTATTATAAAGAGTGGCAAAAAAAATAATATATACACAAGACGATCTTATAGTTCTTATACGAGAGCGCAATCAAAAAGCGTTCACGTATTTATATGATAACTATTCTAAAGCCTTATTTGGTGTAATAAATTCTATTGTAAACAGTCAGGAAGAAGCAGAAGATGTGCTTCAAAATACATTTGTAAAAATATGGAACAATTTTGCAAGCTATGAAGAAACAAAAGGACGTTTATATACCTGGATGCTGAATATTGCAAGAAATATGGCCATTGACAGCACCCGCTCAAAGCACGAGAAAATTAAAACAAAAATCCAAAGCACCAATGATACCGTATATCAAAAAAACAATTTAATTGTTGATGACACAACTCACGAATCTATTGGTCTTAAAACGATTTTAAACAGCTTAAAAGAAGAACACAAAATAATTATAGATCTTGCCTATTTTGAAGGTTACACTCAGGAAGAAATTTCAAAAAAATTAAATATTCCTCTTGGCACTGTTAAAACAAAAGTAAGACAAGCGATTTTAACCTTAAGAGGTTTAACAAAAACCGAATTTTTGCAGTGAATGTGAACGAAGTCATATCATCCGGCCTTTTAGAAAGCTATGTATTAGGCACCGCCTCTGCCTGGGAGAATGACCTTGTGCATGACCTGTGCAAAAAAGATCCATTATTGATCAAAGAAATTGAATCTATTGAGGAGGCTTTGATAAATTATTCTTCCCGATCTATCCCAACAATTAATACGGAAGTAAAAATTAAGATAGAAGAGAAATTATTTTCTGCTGTAGAAAATGAAGCGCCAAATGAAGCAACTGTTATTAAACTAAAAGATCAGAGCAAAACACTAAAACTTTATAAATTGGGAATAGCAGCAAGTGTTATTTTCATTATTACAAGTGTATTCTATATTTTTTCTTTACAAGACAAGTTAAATAAAACAACAGATAAACTCGCGCAAACAACTACTTCTAAAATAACTGCGGAAGAAGAATTGCTAACGCAACAAGCTTCATTAGTTATTCTTACTTCTAAATTGGATATTTTATCCGATCCAAAAGTTAAAACTATTCCGTTAAAAGGAATGAATTCTCTGGCATCAAAGTCTGCACTGGTTCATTGGAATTCAGCAACCAATGATGTTTATTTTAATGCTATTGCTTTACCGTCATCACCAACTGATAAACAATATCAATTATGGGCCATTGTAGATGGTAAGCCTGTTGACGCAGGCATGATAGATCTTACAGGCGATAGCACATTTCAAAAAATGAAAGCTATAAAAAACGCCGAGGCATTTGCTGTAACAATCGAAAAAGCGGGAGGTAGTGCAACCCCAACAATGGAAACTATGTGCCTTTTAGGCAATGTTTAGTCTATCTTATTTGCTGCATAATTAAATCTTATTACCTTGCAGTATATTTTATCTTTTAATGAAAGCAAAAACTGCAACGTTTTTCGAAAGCAAAACAAATGTTTTTCTTTTCCTGTTAATTCCAACTTTAGTATTGTATGCTAAAAGTTGCTGGTACGGCTTTACACCATTAGATGAAAAATGGCTTATTACTGATAATGCCGAGTACCTTAAGCTCTGGAGGACCATCCCCGACTCTTTTATCTCATCGCTTTATCATTTATACTATAGGCCATTACTTACCATATCTCTTTCTCTCGATTATAAAATCGGTGGCCTTTCAACTTATATCTATCATATTACAAATCTTGCTTGGCACACCTGTTGTGTGCTTTGTCTTTTCAGGTTACTTAAAATCTATGACGTGCCGGTAAAAACCGCTGCTTTGCTCTCTTTGATCTTTTCACTTCATCCGATCATGCTTCATGCTGTGGCATGGGTGCCGGGCCGAAATGACCTTATGCTTTGCGCATTTACTTTAGGATCACTTATTTTTTTAAAAAAATATATTAGTAGCCCTAAAACAAAATTTTTTGTTTTACATCTTTTTCTATTTACATGCGCACTATTTACTAAAGAAAATGCAGTAAGTTTGCCGGTTTTATTTTTTGTAATTGCTTATGGCCTAATTGTAAATAAAAATCTATTTAGGCTGGCTATTGCCTGGTTTGGGATTGTACTTCTTTGGTTTATGCTAAGAAATATTTTTGTGCCTGAGCTTCCGGGCTCAGCACTTTCTTTTAGTGAAAGAAGTTTGAATTTTTTTGCAGGCTTATTTACTTATACCGGAAAAAGCATATTCCCTTTTCCACAATCGGTACATCCTACTTACGAATTAGTTTCAGTAATAATAGGATTTGCAGCATTTATACTTTTAGGTTTTTTATTTTTTAAACCGGGTGTTTCAAATTCAAAAACCGCTTTAAGCGGCCTTACTTTATTTTTTATACTGATCCTGCTTCCGCTTGTTTATAGTTCAGGAAGATCGAATCCTGATTTTTACGAACATCGAACATACACCTCTATTTGCGGCTTGATCTTATTCTTTTCACAGGTAAAAATTAATTTCAATTCAAGGATCACAACTTTTATTCTTACAACCATTCTCTGCGTTTTTTTTATTAAAAGTTTTATGCGCATGAATTTTTATAAGAACGAAGAAACTTTTTTATCGCAGGCAATAAAAGAACAGCCGGGATATTTTCTTTTTCAATCGCAATACGCAGGTATTTTATCTGATAAAGGAAATTATTCGCTGGCTATTGAGTATTATAATAAAGCAATTGCATTACGACCCGATAAAGCAGAATTTTATAACGACAGGGGCCGCGCATATTATGAATTGGGTCAGTATGCAGAAGCGGCAAAAGATCTTAGTTCAGCAATAAAAATTGCAGGCTTTGATGTTGATTATTACACTAATCGCTGCTGGGCTTATTATGGCGCAAATGATATTGAAAATGCAATGAAGGACCTTTATGTACTTATAAAATGCTGCAGAGAAACCGTACCAAATGACCTTAAAAATGGTGTAGGAAAAGAGTGGCGGGCAATTTTACAATCATTAGATACGCGGTTAAATCAACAACCGGATAATGACACGTTATTATACAAAAGGGCAAAGTTATTTTTTGACACAGGGCAAAAAGAAAAAGGCTTTGCAGATATTGAAAAAGCAATTAACATTGCTCCTAACACTACGGAGTACAAAAAATTATTAATTGAAAATCAGAAATAAATTATTCTGGCCTAATTACCATTTATATTCTTTAACTGTATTTACAAACAGCTTTACTTTTTCTTTATCAATATCCGGGTACAAACCATGGCCCAGGTTACAGATGTAACGATGCTTTCCAAATGCTTTTAGCATGGCATGTGTTTCTTCAATAATTTTTTTATCATCTGCATATAACAAACAAGGGTCTGCATTTCCCTGCAAGGTTTTATTGCCAGCTGCTTTACGCGCCGCTGTAGGATCAATGGTCCAATCCAATCCAATAGAATTACAACTTGTTTCTGCAATTTTTTGAACTGCATAATGCGCATCTTTTGCAAACACAGTTACAGGCACTAACGGCGATAAAGCATCACAAATCTTAGAAATATATTTTAAAGAAAATTCGTAATACATTTTCTCACTTAACACACCCGCCCACGAATCAAATATTTGCAAAATATCCGCGCCTGCAATTACCTGGCCTTTTAAATAATTAATAGTGCTTTGCGTTATTTTTTCTAAAAGCAAATGTGCTGCTTCGGGCTGAGTATATAAAAACTGTTTTGCTTTGCTGAATGTTTTGCTGCCGCTACCTTCTATCATATAAGCAAACAATGTCCATGGTGCGCCTGCAAAGCCTATCAATGGTACACGCTCATTTAGTTCTTTTTTAGTTAATGAAAGAGCTTTCATTACATACTCCAGATCGCCAGCCTCTGCAACTTTTAATTTCTCAACATCACTCTTGTTCTTTACCGTATTTTCAAACCACGGGCCTTTTGCTTCTATCATTTGATAGGGCAAACCCATTGCCTCGGGTATAACCAGAATATCACTAAAAATAATAGCGGCATCTACCCCTAATATATCCACCGGCTGAATGGTAACTTCACAAGCGAGTTCGGGGCTTTTTACAAACTCAATAAAATTTTTTGCTTTGGCACGAGTTGCCCTGTATTCAGGCAATACACGGCCGGCTTGGCGCATTAACCATACGGGGCTGCGCTCCACCTCAAGGCCTTTAGCTGCTCTTAATAAAAGATCGTTTTTTAACATCTCCGCAAAGTTACATGCAAAATCCACAATTCATAAAATTATTGCCATTTATTAGGCTTAAAATAGTGATGAACGGCTTTTTTTCTAAAAAGAAACAGCTGTATATTGCAATAACTAATCAAACCAATGAAAAAACTATTATTATCGATCGCACTTTTTGGTGTAGGTTTTGTAAATGCGCAACAACATCTCTGTTCAAAATCAAAACAAGCATCTATGGGCGCTCACATGGCACATCAGGCAAGAACGTCTGCTTTAGCTCTGCAAATTTCTCATGAATTAAAGTATGATGTAAAATTTGTGCACCTGATGTTGAATTTAGAAAGAAATACAAAATTTGTAAGCGGCGGTGTTAAAACAGTTGCAACGGTTACAGCAGCCGCAATGGATACTTTTGCCTGCTCACTTCATGAAAATCATACTATTGATTCGATCCGTTTTAATGGTGTATTGATGCCATTTACAAGAAACGACAGCACCGTTAAAGTAAAACCTGCTGCGCCTTTAACTAATGCACAATCGTTTACCGTAATAATTTATTATAAAGGAACTCCGCCGGTTGGTGGCTCTGCTATTGGCAGTGGTTTTAGTACTGGTAACTCAACAAGTTGGGGTAACCAGGTAACCTGGAGTTTAAGTGAGGCTATTGTTGCTTATCATTGGTGGCCGTGTAAGCAGATCCTTACAGATAAAATTGATTCGAGCTGGGTATTTGTTACAACTGATTCTTTAAACAAAGTAGGATCTAACGGTTTATTAAAAAATGTTGTGGTTGTTGGTAATAAAAAACGCTACGAATGGAAATCAAGAATCCCAATAGATTATTATTTAATATCGGTGGCTGTTGCAAAATATAAAGAATACAATTTATACGCTCACCCATTGTATTTACCAAATGATTCTATCTTGATTCAGAATTATATTTACGATAATGCTTTAAACAATACGCTCTTTACTTCTCAAAAAACAATTTTAAATAAAATGCCACAGGTATTAGAGTTTGAAAGCAAGATGTTTGGCATGTACCCTTTTTACAAAGAAAAATACGGGCATAGCATGGCACCGTTTAGTGGTGGTATGGAACACCAAACCATGACCAGTCTTGGTTTTTTTGACTATTATGTGGACGCGCACGAATTAGGTCATCAGTGGTGGGGAGATAATGTTACCTGTAAAAGTTGGGGCGACATTTGGATCAACGAAGGTTTTGCATCTTATACTGAACATTTGGTTGCGCAATATTTAGATAACAGCAATTTTGCCTCTAATTTAAACTCTGCACACAACAGCGTTATGAGTCAGCCAGGCGGAAAAGTTTTTGTTACCGGGCAAGATACTATGGACTCTAATGTTATTTTTGATTCACGTTTAACTTATGATAAAGGCGGTGCAATTATCAGAACACTTCAATTCTTAACCAATAACGATAGCACCTGGTTTAATTGTTTACGTGGTTTTCAAAATACGTATAAGAACAGCACTGCTTCGGTAATTGATTTTAAAAATTATTATCAAACATTTACAGGCATCAATGCAACGCAATTTTTTAATCAATGGTATTATGGCGAAGGCTATCCAACTTTTAATGTAAAGTATTATGGCGCACCCGGGCAAATGATCATTCAAAGCACACAAACTACAAGCTTCCCATCTTCAATTCCATTATATATTACACCAATGGAATATAAAATAACACGTACTGCAATGCCGGACACAGTGGTGCGAGTTATGCACAGCAATGCCATTGAAACATATACTATTAATATGCTTGGCACGCCAACCGGTGTTGTTTGTGATCCTAACAACTGGGTAATAAATAAAGTTATTGGACCTTCGCTCGATAACTCATTAGGATTTAATGAAAATGTAATTTCATTTTCTTCTGTTAAGATCGGCCCTAACCCCACAAAAGGAATTTTTACGATTAGTAACGATCAAAATTTGGAAGGTAAAGCAGAAGTATTTGATATGACAGGAAAAAAATTACTCGATAAAAAATTAAATCACGAGCTGGTTTTTGATCTTAGCAATTATGCAAATGGTATTTATATTTTAAAAATATCTGACACAAACGGTAACGAAAAATATTCTCAAAAAATAATTAAAGAGTAAGTAGTTTACAATTCTAAAAAACCAAAAAAGCCTTCTTTTTATCAGAAGGCTTTTTTATTAAACATATTACCTAAATTTCTAAAATATTTTTCTCATAGATCCTTTTCTCCACAAAATAAATGTAGTTGATCTTTTAATTTTGTGCGGCTGATTTTTAATTGAAAAAGGGTCGAAACAATACTTCGTTAAACATATTTTTTTTTGATATAAAAAATTATTAATTGTATCTTTTTCAAATTTCAATGCAGATCTTAGCAAGGAATCATTAGTAACAATTTTCAACCTTAACGCGTATTCAATAAAAGCCAAAGCATCCAGATGATGCTTGTGAATTCCCTTTGGCAAAAAAGTATCGCTGAATTTAATAAAACGGTTTTCAAAATCTTCTTCCGATAACTGAATAGATAACGGAATCATATTTTTTACAGCATGCCACCTTTTAGAAAGTAAACTTTTGGCAAAAAAATTAATTTGTTCTTCTTTTAATTGGTCTAAAAAATCAATAAGATCTTTATCTGTAATATTCTCTGCCTCATAAAACACATTACGTTCAACGAAAAATTTTTGCCTGTAAGCCGCTTCGGTATAAAGCCGGCTCAAAAAATATTGACTATTCTTGATCATATTAATTCTTCAATAGATCTTTCATTCTTGTAATATCCTCACTTATCTCTTCAAGATATTCGAATCGCTCGTCTCTTTCCAATAAAACACCTTTTGGCTTGTGTTTAGTTAATATGTAATTTATAAGTTCAAATAGCTCTTGTTGTGTTTTTCTTGAGTGCGTATCAATAACCTGATTTGTTGACATTTCATAACCAACATAATGCAGCTGCACCACATTTTTTAAATCTAAATTGACTAGGAATATATATGGATCAAATGAAAAATTCTTGCTATTGATGTACAAATTGGTAATGTCTAACAACAAACCGCAGTTGGTTCGTTCGCATAATAAATTCAAAAACTCAGCGTCGCTATACGTCTTGCCGGGTAATTCAACATGATAAGTAATGTTCTCAAGTATCAGTGGATATTTAATACTTTGATTTACAACATGAATGTTTTCGGACATCACATTCAAAAAACTCGCATTATAAATTATGGGTGACAAATGACCGATATCGTATCCGTGGGCCTGTGTGTATGATATGTGTTCACTCCAATAAGGCGGGGCAATAAAGTCAATAAGCTCTTTCAGTTTATTTACATAGTCTTTTTTAATTCCTTGTTTACTGCCTAATGATAAGTTTATGGCGTGTGGAATAACAGTGAAATGTTTTTTTAGCATTTCCAATTCCTTCATTTTTGCATCCGGAACATCAATATAATGCTCTGCTATTATTTCAACAAAATCGATCTTATCACGATTTAAATAAATAAACGATTTAAGCTCGGGTCTAAAACCGATGCCATTACCTAAATATGGAATATTTAAAATTTCTGCTTTCATTAACTGCATCCTCCACAGCCACCACCACAACCGCCTCCACAACTACTACCTCCACCTCCACAGCCGCTACCACAACTGCTGCCATTACCTTGAGAGGTTGGCCACCAATCTTCTATCGTTTTTTTCTCCGGTGTTAATTGTGATCTAACATAATGGTACATGTAATCATGTTTTGAGTTTTGAAGTAGAATAAAACCATAAATTGAAAGTTGAAGTTGTAAAATAAAAAACGGCTGTTGTAATAATGCATCTCCGTTGATTGCTTTAAAAGTGTTTTTATAATTTTCAAGAACTTTTTCTCCCTTAGATGTAAAAGATCTTGTAAACGATATATCTGCAAGTAAAAAAGAGCCGATTACAGCCTCAACTATCAAAAAGAAAAGATTAGAATGTCCGTGAATAATTGCCGCAACCATTTTATATAAACCCAAACAAACCAGCGAAATAACAATGCCCTTTCTAATCTTTTTAAATTTATTCCGTTCTTCGTCTGACCAAACAATCCTTTGTTGTTCTAACTGAATTTCAAGACTTGAACATTGTTTTTTAAAGTCTTCATTAATTTCTGCTTTTTCAACAAGTTCTTTTAGAGTAGATTCATTTTTAAGACAATCAAAAACAGATCTTTCAAGAATACTCAGCGCGTTGATATCCTCATCAGTTTTTTTCTTTTTCATCCATACATTTTTCTTTTCCTTATTTGTGATCAATCCAAAATATTCTCTTTTTATTAAGGCATAAATTACAAGAAGACACACTTCTCTTTCACGTCCACGAATATACGCAATTTCATATGGGTCGGGCTGTAAGGGAATTACAATGTCATTCTCTTCTTTTATCTTTCCGGCAATTTTAACAGCCTTGTTTTTAACGAATGAATAAGCTATCGCATACAAAAGAGCGTAAAAAAATAAAAAAGCAGGGCCATACATCCTTGCTATAGGATTTTCAAAAATGCTATCCATTTAGTTCGATCTGTTTAAATAATTTAATAAGCTGCTTATATTGCAGCATGAGTTTATCATAGGAGATCTTGATAGCTTCGCCTGAAGGAGGAATACTGCTCTCTTTAAATGAAAGCAATTCAGATAATGCTGCTTTATCAATACCCGGCTCTTTAAGCAATTGTCCAACAATTTCTTTTCTTGTAGCGTAATACGCGCCATTTTTAAGATATAAAAATGTATTAGCGTTAATAACAAGCCCTGTAAAACCACTTTGGATCTTTTTATGAAGCACTTCAGGTAAATTAAAGTTTTGTATGTAAAAGAACTTCATACGCGCTAATTGATTTCGCAACTCCTGACCAGCCAGAAACTGCAAATGGTTTTTATCGAAATGCAGATTTTTTAAAACATCTTCGCCATGTAATAAAATGTGATGTTGCTTTATATCAAACAATTTTACGGCAAACACATCGCTAGAAGGAATTACTTCCGATGCTGTTAAAATAAAGGGTGCCAGCCTAAATTCCGCAATGCCTCGTTGAAATAAAACTGCTATTTTATCAAGCGTGGTAAGATCAACGCTTTCAAAAACAAATAGCATATTTACATTTGATTTTCCAATGCTATAATCGAGTTTTGCTACACCACCATATAAAATAACAGATTTTAAATTCTCTCTGCTTATTTCCTTTAACTCATTTGTAAATTTAATGATCTGTGATCTTAATTCCTGATTTATCTTTTCTAGATCCATATTTTCATTTTTCGTTATATATTTTTGTTCTTATTAATATTTTTTCTCTTACTGAACTTTTAAATTTATTGATTGTTTCATTTTACTAAATTTAATTTTTTTATTTAATGAAACAAAGGAATAGATTTACTACGCAATGGATTTGCATAGATAAATTATTTTTACTTTTTAGTGCTTAATCAATTGATTTTGAAGATAATAAAATGATAAATTAATTTTCTGACTCTACCCAATTCTTTAAAAAAGTTTCATCATCGCTTATTTTTCCAACTACCCTGTATTTTGAACGCCCAATTACGTTTGCTTCACTTAGTTTATCTTTAACTACTTTAAAAGGGAACCAGCCACTTGCATGAATAAAAAAATTACCCTCATCAGAAATTAAAATATAACCCGTGTGATTATCTAAACCAATTATGTAAATACCGGTTCCTAATTGAATCAATTTTTTTTCAAATTCTGTTAATGATAGTCCTGATAGATGATGAATATTCTTTTTTGTTGCTAATGATCTTATCATTTCTTCGGATGCGCATTGAGCCATTTTTACACGATTAATTTTAACACCCATGTGTTGCAAGGTAGTTGTTACAAAATAACCACAGGCAATAGCTCCCTCCTGCGGCTTTTGTGTAGTGCCATTAAAATCCCATTTTGTGCCATACCAATAAGGAAAGATCTTTTGACTCATGTTTTTTACGAAAAGTTTTTTTAATTTTTTTAGATCTGTTTCTTCTGACAAAGAAGACCTTAAATTTTTGATAGTGTCTAATTCAAATTTGTATTGTGCCTTATCAAGAACAGGTTCATTTACGGTCATTAATTTATTCCATACGAGCGCTAAGATTATTCCTATAATGGCTACAATTATGACCGTATAAAGTAATTTTTTTCTTGACCTATTCATTATTTGTATTTATGCCTTTAACTTTTATTTCTTTTCAAAATTTTGGGGTGCCTTTGCGTAATTCAGATAATCGTTACATTTTTCACAATAAAAATTCCTGAAGTTTTCATAATCAAATGCCTGGAAACTGATGTTGCACGGACCAACAAACATTGGGCACCAATTATCTTTTCCAATAATTGTATATACTTGTTTTAAAAATTCGTAATAATCTGAATTTCCTGTTTCTTCATAATTTTGATACATGGTCTTTGCCAGAATTTTTAATCCGTCGGGATTATTTTTCTTTTGTTCAAATTCAGGCCATAATAATTCAACTACCCAGCCTGATTGTGAATGATACAAATAATAAGCGCCAAGCTTGTTTAAATCTTCGGTAGATAATTTTTTATTTTTAAAATAAGCATAAATATTATTTAAAGCCCGTTCAAATAGTTGGCGTTTTGAATCAGGTTGTTGCGTAGCAGGTAAGCGACAGATCTTAAACCAGAAATTTAAGCCAAGTTTTGATGTTAATTCCTTTTCCTCATCGGTAATAGCATATCGCATTAGTTCGGTGATGAAATTATCCTGCGATGCTTCGTCAATTGTTACGTTCATGTATTTACCGTATAATTGAACAAGGTTGAGCATATTGTAATTAATAAAAAACGATTTTTCATGTTTATTATATAATGACACAAGATCTTCGTAGGTTTCTGTAGCCCATTCAATATTTTCTTGTTGAACACCCAATAACTGAATTTTATATTTTACAAGACTTACATTGTATTTATTGTAGATCTCCTCCCGACCAATTTCAAAGTTTTTAAAGAAAGACGGTTTTATAACGCCTGATTTAATTTTGTTGTATGCGATCTCCATAAAGAATTTCAAAGAGTCCAGCTTTTTATAAATACTATCTCTTTTTATATTTGCCGTTATTGCCGCATAAACTTTTTTCTTTTGCGTTGTTGCTTTCTCTAAAAGATATTTCTCAACATTCTTATCAGTAATGATCTCTCTGGCATGCAAACGAATTTTAGCTACGCGTTGTTTTGAAAGAAAAGCTTCAAATTTCTTCTGCTTTAATGTATCTTCCAGGATCTTCTTTACTTGTTCATGCGTTAAGTTTTTAAACTCAGCAAGCTCTTTTTGTTCCTGAATTTGTTTTTCAAAAAGCAACCAGTTCTCCTGCGAATAAATAAGCTT
Source organism: Bacteroidia bacterium (assembly GCA_044229885.1). Classification (GTDB taxonomy): domain Bacteria; phylum Bacteroidota; class Bacteroidia; order B-17B0; family Aurantibacillaceae; genus Aurantibacillus. The sequence continues at coordinate 759,205 of JBGASD010000002.1, forward strand.
GGTTAATTTTTCTTTTTGATTTCCTGAAATAGCGTTGGCAATATTATTAGCTCTTTGCTCTTGTAATTGTTTATTAATGGCTTCAGATCCTTCAATCGATGCAAATGCATTTATAACAATTGTATCCGCACTAAAATCTTTACTCACCAACGAATCCGTAATAGGTTTAATATCTGCTAATTTATATTCTGTCTTATTTTTTTGAAATGGAATCGAAAACGAAATGTTCTTGTAATCCATATGTACTTCCGAATTATTTGAAATACTATCGTGTTTAAATGGTAATTTATAAAACTGCTCCAATGTATCACCACAAAACGAAGAAAAATGCATTACACGGCAAACACGTTTTTTTTGAATGATCACCAAATTTACTTCGTAAAAATCAGTTATATCTTTTGGAATCTTGCCCAACTTAACAGAATACTTCCTGATCTTTCCTTTTTCAAAATTCTTTTTAATGTCTTTTCTTTTTTTACCTCCCGGTTTAAATCCCTTTAATGCTTTTTTGCGGAAAATTGGTTTTAAAACCCTGCCGTTAAAGATACATTGTTTGTTTCTGCGTGATGGTAAAGTATAATACTGTGGATTGCCACAATCAAAAGGTTTATAAATAACAATTTCGGCAGCAAAACCATCTTTGCGCTTTTTTAGCATATTAAAAATAGGTTCAGGATCGTAAGAGGTTAAATAAATAGCATCGCCTTTATATATGAACGATGTTCTGCCAAACGCCAACCTGGGCTCATTATCATAACAACGTTTGCAAACAGCCGAATCCTTTACCGGTTTAAGTTTATGTGCATGTTTACCGGCGTGCGGATGTTTATCAATTTTATCAAAACTGTTTATTACCTCAGGTGCTTTAAAATTAGAATAAGAAAAAAACTCTTTGTTCTCTTTAAAATCATATTTAAATAAAATATTTGCAAATTTTTGTACTGCGTAAATTCTTCCTGTTTTTTGATCTACCCAAATAGCAAGGCCTGTAGCATTATAATCTGCAGTAATAATGTTTTTATAATGCCCCGGCGAATGTACCCACATATCTACAAGATCGGCCGCGGTTTCATCATACGTTTTATTGGTATGTATCTTTCCTTTTTTATCTTTTACAGGTTTATTTACTAAAGTAAAAGCAACATTTTCTCCTACTAAATAATTTATGGCTCCAAAATGATCGGCACGCTTTTGTGGCGTTTCCATAATTTTATCTTCCGGTTCGGTATGGCTTAATTCGCCTTTAGTATATAAATAATTTGCATGAAATTTAGCAGCAACATATAAAATAGAATCGTTGTATAAGGTTTTAAGATTGTGTGCAATTCTTACTTCATCAATTTTTTCTTTGATGAGATGCTCGAGTAATTTTTCGTTTAACTGATATTCGGAAATATTATCGGATGCACTTTGTGCATTCAAAAAAACAGTTGTCTGTAATAGAAACAGAACTGAAAATATTTTTAAATAAGATCGGAAAATGCACATGCCTGAAACAAAATTAATAAATAAAGCCAGATTGCTTCATTACTAAATGTTATAAAAAGTGAATACTTAAGTGATCTCTTAACTGGGATCGAACCAATATCTTATCCTTAGAAGGGAAACGTTTTTCCGTTAAACTATAAGAGAATGTTCTCCCGGCAAGAATCGAACTTGCATTTCGCGGTTAAAAGCCGCGAGCTCTGCCATTGAGCTACGAGAGATTTTTTTGTAGCCCCTGACCGAATCGAACGATCACTTCATGGATGTAAGCCATTTATTCTACCTTTAAATTAAGGAGCTGTTTTATTTTTTATTCTTCGTTTCATATTATACGTGGAGCGGATGAGAATCGAACTCACCTCAGTCTGCTTGCAAAGCAAACTCGCCAGCCTTGGTACATGACACCCCATTTTGTTATTTACTGTTGCCTTAGCAGGAATTGAACCTACACCCTTTGGCTTATGAGACCACTGCTCCACCACTTGAGCTATAAGGCAATTTTTTATTTTAGTGTTGTCTTAGCAGGACTTGAACCTACAACCTTCGACGTATCAGATCGCTGCTCCACCATTGAGCTATAAGACATTATGAGGACAGAAACAGTCCCGATAGCTATCGGGAGAACTGTTATTAAATTAGTTTTGCAGACTAATACCGAAACCAATATTGGCTACCTGTCCTTTTATACATAAAGCAAAAAGTATTTTCTAATTTATGTTTGAGCGAAATATCAGATTCGAACTGCATCCCCTGTTTGGAAGACAGGTGCTTTGCCATTAAGCTATATCTCGCCTATGTACTCTGTGCGGGAATCGAACCCGCGTTGCCAGATTGAAAGTCTGGTTTCCTAACCGTTTAGAAGAACAGAGCTAATTTGCTCCTCGTCTTCAATGTTGTTTTTTGTTTTCATCATTTCTTTTTTTACAAATTATTTTATTCATTTTAATTTCAGAGTAACAGTTGGGGAATTTCCTACGTTTTCTCCGAAGGAATTCCTTTGGAAAAACCAGGCTTTGCCCACTATTACCATTACTCTCTACCTCTTCGCCAAAAGCTATATTGCTTTTGCTGTGCACATTCACAAAGAATCGAACTCTGTCCTATCGTTTTGGAGACGACCTGGCTACCATAGCCTTGAATGCATGTGCGGTTTATAAGGGAATCGAACCCTTGTCTTCCGAGCGACAGTCGGAGATAATAGCCTTTATACCAATAAACCAGTTCTTTGATAGATGCAAGTGTTTTGTAAAAGGCTTTTACACACTTTGCTCTCATTGTCATTAAGCTGCGGGATTTAACCGCTCCTTAAACTCTGCTGTACTTCGACAAAAACACAGCAACACTTTTTTGCATCTATCCGGCGTGCCTTTAATGGCCAACCAATTTTAAATTTTAGAAAGCGTATTCAATTCGCTTTTTTGAATTTATTTGCGGACGAGGTAAGGTTCGAACTTACTACCCTTTGATTAACAATCAAGCGCTCATCCATATGAGCTTCTCGTCCATTTATTTTTTGAGCCGACAGCAAGAATTGAACTTACAACCTTCTGCTTACAAGGCAGCTGCTCCACCAGTTGAGCTATGCCGGCATTTTAAAAACTCCCGCCCAACATTAAAGCGGGAGTTTAATTATTTACTTTTTTTATCAGGAACAAATATTTGTTTTAATTGTCCCACCAGATCTGATCCACCTGACAATGAAATGTTATTGATCTTTTCTGCTATCTTTTCCACGTATTCCATTTCTTTTAATTTAAACAACATTGCGTTGTCTTCCATTAATTTTGCAGTGTTCAATAAACTTCTTGTAGAAGCGGTTTCTTCTCTTCTCATTATAGTGTTGGCCTGTGCTTTTTTCTCAGCCACCAAAACCTGGTTCATGATCTCTTTCATATCACCCGGTAAGATGATATCTCTGATACCACTTCCTTTTAACACCACACCCAGGGCCTCTACTTTATCTGCGGCAGACTCCATTACGTAAGTTGAGATGTTCTCTTTTTTCTCAAGTAATTCATCTAATGTTAATGCTCCTACAAATTCTCTTAAAGCCAATTGCATCAATACGTATAATTGCTTATCGTATTCTTTATTATTAACTACTGCTTTTACAATATCTTTGATGTTGTATTGCAAATAGAAATTAATTCTTAATGCAGCTTTGTCTTTTGTTAAGATCTCTTGTCCGGCAATTTCCATTTGCATAGTTCTAAGATCAGCTCTTGAAATAACAATAGAAGTACTGTTTTTCCAGAAGTAATATGTACCCGATTCAACAATTTTATTGAATTTACCATCTACATACATTACTGCTTTCTCAAATGGTTCCACTGTAAAAGTTCTTACATAAGGCAAAAGCTCTTTTCTTGAGAACAATGATCTGTCTATACCAACATCTATTTCTATCGCGTTTAAATCAGCTACAATAAATTTGTAATCTATTAAACCTTTCCAGAAAATATATCTGCCGGGAGTTAAAACATCTTTGAATAAACCATTTTCGTATTGCAAGGCTATTTCGTTATTCTTTACTTCAACAATATTTACCGCATTTACAAAAGCCTCATTCTTCAATAGAATATTTAAGTTTACAGGAGCATCAAATCTTTTGGTCATATCGCTTTCAAATACAACTTCAGATGGCCATAACCAGTATACACCTTCATCTAACAATTTTATTAAATTGTCGTTTTTAAATACCAAACCTTTTTTCCAGGCATTAATTTTTACTCTTTTCATTTTTACTTTTTGTTTTTAATTGTGAAGTAAAAACTATTTCTACTTCACGGGTTTATATTTGTTTATTTATCATTTTATCTTTAAAAGAAGGAATAAAATCATTCATCAACTTTAAACGACAGCTCTGCTTAAGTTTACACCTCCAACAGTGGTTTGTATAATTTTGTAAATTTTTGATCAAAATCTACAGCCTTATAAAAAGCAACATTTTTGTGCAAACGGTATCTGCATACCGCGGTTTATCATTGATCTGCCTTTGAATTATTTCTAATTTTTTAGCAGAACAATTTTAATCCATTCTTTTGGCGACTCGTTTTTATAGAAGCAAGTCAACTTCTCTTCTGCTGGATTTACAGTCCAGTACTCTACCACTGAGTTACACGATCATCATTCGTGACAGGATTCGAACCTGCGCTTTTGAGTTGTTGTTCTGCCGCTGAACTATCCTCTGCAAGAGGAATGGGAATCGAACCCATGACCCACAACGTGGTGGCGTGTAAAAATTCATTATTGCAGAATATTGCATGTTATTACAAACAATACTATGGGGCTATTTGAAACCCGCAACAAGGCGCTAATATAATTTACTCACCCTTCTTCCCTTTTGGGGAAGGTCTTCGTCTCAATTTTATTTGAGTCAATTTTTTTCAAAGAACATTTTTACAAGAAATTTCTTTCTTGTGGGAATGATAGGATTCGAACCTATTAAGCTATTGCACCGGTTTTACAGACCGGCCTGACTCTCCAACGTCAGCGCATTCCCATTGGGTGAGATAGGAGAATCGAACTCGTATCTACAGCTCCACAAACTGTTAGGCAGGACTCGAACCTACAGCCAAATGCTCCCAAAGCACTCCATCTAGCCAATTGAAATACTTCCCGTTATTTTTTTTGACGATCTGTAAGGACTCGAACCTTAAACCTCCTGATTCGTATTCAGACGCTCTTCCGTCCCGATAGCTATCGGGAGAGCTACAGATCGTTTTTATTTTTTTGTGGAAACGATAGGACTCGAACCTATATCAACAGTTCTTCAAACTGCCGCATTGACCATCTTTGCTACATTTCCATTTTGTTGAGATAACAGGATTTGAACCTATAACCTTGTGCGTATAAGGCACCTACTCTTACCCTTGAGCTATATCTCATTTTGCGGAAGGCATAGGAATCGAACCCTGACATTTACTGTCCGCTCAAGATTTCAAGTCTTGTTGTGCACCATTGCACGCTACCTTCCTTTGCGGAGAAATGAGTTACCGACACCCATACATTGCTGTACGCTTTGCTTAGCAAGCAAGCCTGAGCCCCGCTCAGTTATTTCTCCTTTTGTATACCCGTGGTCCCGCTAGCTATCGGGACGAACTCACAATTGTACAGGGCTTAAACCTGTTGCGGTTGCCGTTACGCCACGGATATATTTATTTTACATAACGGTTTTCACCTTTACGCTTTTTTGTACCCTCTATGGGATTCGAACCCACACTCTTCGGTTTCTAAGACCGATGCCTCTGCCGGATTGGGCTAAGAGGGCTGTTGTCGGAACTGGGCTCGAACCAATGTCTTCAGATTCAAATTCTGAGATCCTGCCAATTAGACGACCCGACAAAATATTTTTTAAAACAAAAAGCCCGGTCACTTATGCAGAGACCGGGCCTATTAAAAAATAGTGCATACGATTCCCTGTCAAACATAATTTGTTTGAAAAAAACTAACGGTTGGCATACTGATACTATGCTTCATTTTTGTTTTATTTAAAATAAAAAACCCCGGATTTTTTATGTCCAGGGTTTATAAACTATTTAATATTATTAAATTATCTACATAAACCCACGGACATGATCAGCCCTGTAACCTGCGGCTGGCGTGAATCCTGACTATATATAAATAAATGTTTCATTTTTGTTTTATTGTTTTATGATACAAATGTAAATTAAATTTTTTGAACCAAAAAAAATATTTTTTATAAAAATGGTGAATAGCTCATTTTATTTTAAAGACTATTCTTGTGAAACATCAGTAAACTCAATACTTACAGAGCAAAATAAAAAAATAAAAATATTTTTAAAATATTATTTTTGACTGAGTGAAAATGCTTTTTTAATTAGTAAAGCAATTTTTAAGATTCTACTGAATTTTAAAAAAGAAATTTATTGCGTCAACAGCATTTAAAAATCTTTTTCCATTTTCGCCGGAGATCACAATATAAGGGAGTTTTCGGGCATCCAACTCTTTTTTTATCCGATCAAAATGCCATTGTCTTAAGTGAGGAAATTCTCTTGTGCCGTCATCGTGCCAGGGGATATCAATATCCATTAATAAATAAAGATGATGCTTACTTTCAAAACTTTTATCAATAACAGTTTGCGGGCAGGATTTAAAATAGATCTCACTCCATATTTGTGTAACAATAAGATCAGTATCGCAAAATAAAAGTTTATTCGCTTTTACTGCAGTTTTCTCTTCCAGCTCAATTTGACCTTGTGCGATCTTCTCAATATCCTCTATTATTAATTTGCCATCTTTTTGCACAAAATAATCTCGTCCATATTCTTCAACCCAAACTGTTTTAAAATGCTCTGCCAATTTTTGTGCCATGGTTGTTTTGCCAGTAGATTCTGGTCCTGTAAGCACAATGCGTTTTGTAAAATAGGGCCGTATATTTTCCGGAATAAACTCCCAGTTTTTAAAAGGTAGTTCGCGTATTTCAGTTCCTGAAACCGGAACAACACTTCGGGCTTTGTCAATCATCACATGTTTAATCCCCAAATGTTCCGCTACTTCATCGCCATAATCTTCTGATGAAAAAAACACTTCGGTTTGCGGATGAATTTCTCTTTTTAAAAGAGTGGTCCAGATATTCCAGAAATCAGGAGACTCGTGAGGATAAGAAGGCACTTCATCGGTAACATGAATAATATTTGCTTTGGGTAACAAATCTTGCATCCATTTAAAGCGCAACTCTCCCGCAATTGGTTCCTTTTTTATGGTACAAACAAGCACGGTCAATTCTTCACATAAATTCATAGCCGAATGGATCATGTGCAAATGACCTTTATGCGGTGGAAGGAATTTGCCTAAGACAAAGCCTCTTTTGTATTGCTTTTTTTGCTCCATTCTAACAAACCAATTGTTGCCATTATTAAAAACACAACGTACACTGCACTTGAAAGATATAATTCTTTATACCAAAATAATGCAATGTAAATTATATCTGCAACGATCCATAAGATCCAGTTCTCTGTTTTCTTTTTAGCCATTAACCAGTTGGCAACCAAACTTGTTGTTGCTACAAATGCATCTACATAAGGTGTTGAAGCGTTGGTATATTTTACTAAAAGAAATGACCATACCAACGCTACAACAATAATTATTAAACCATAACTGATTCTTTGCAAATTATTCATGTAACTAACTGAAACTTTATCTTCTATTGCGCTTTTATAATACCAGTTATACCAACCATAAATTCCCTGGCAAATAAAAACAACCTGCAGCAACATATCTGCATATAATTTTACCTGATAAAAAAGTATAAGATAAAATGTAACACCAATAATACCTGTTGGCCAGTTAAGGATGTGTTTTTTAACAGCCAGCCATGTGCAGAGTAAACTAAAAACTACGGCAATTATCTCAATAAGTGTCAATGAATTTTAAACTTAAAAGTTACAAAATAATTACGGGTTGCCATAGCAAAATAATAAGGTTGGGCGCCCTGAACATAGCCTGATGTATAATATTTTGTATCGGCAATATTGTTGACCATGAAATTTAAACTGTGTTTTTTAAGAATAATAAAAGTTATAGAGCCATTAAATATCAATGAAGAAGGAACAGTATAATTTTTATTATTTGAATTATCTAAAAAAGTTTCACTTAAATACCTGCAATTAATTCCTGCTTGTAACCACTTTGTAAATGCATAATCAACAGATTGATTGAAGATGATTTTTGGTGTTAACAAAGGTTGAATGTTTTTGTAAGTTATAGAGTCGTAATCTGTAGTATAGGAATTTATAAGGTTGTCGCTTAAATTTGTCTGCGTCGAAAAGATCAATCCTTTCAAAGGTTCTGCGATGAGGTTTACTTCTACTCCTCTTCTGTAACTCGACTCAACATTTTTTCTTAATGGCAAACCAATATAACTTAACTGGCCAATTGCTGCGATCTCATTTTTAAATTGCATATTATAAAAATTGAGATCAAGTTTTAATTTTTTAAACAACAATTTAAGTCCCGCTTCTATATCGGTAACGGTTTCGGGTTTTACGCGCTTTAAATTTCCTACTTCCAAATAATTTAACGAATCTAAATTATCATATCCGGCAAATAGATCGTTACGGGTAGGCTCACGACCGGTTTGTCCGACAGAAGCATATAAAATATGTTTGTTGTTTAGTAAATAAGAAATTCCGCCCTTAGGATTGAAGAATTGCCAGCTAACCGCTTGAATGTTTAGTGGTGAATTTTTATCTGCGCTGTAATTAAATTGCGCAATGCGGTATTGCATATCAGCAAACAAAGTAAATTTCTTTAACTCATATGCAACTTTTAAAAAAGAAGAAAATTCGTTCTTATGCCCTGTATTCTTATATAAAAGCGAATCATTGTTAGGTTGAATAAAACAATAATGAGAACGTGAGTAATCATTCGCATGAATACCTGCATTGATCTTTAAATTATTTTTTTGGAATTGATAATTAATAATGCCACCATAAAAATTTGATCTTACAGAAAAATTATAAAGATCGGGCGAAAATAAAATATTATAACCACCTTCTAAAAAAGTATAATATGCAGATGTGTTTAAAAAAGAGTATTTGCCTAAAGGAATAATGTATTGTAGCATAGCAAGACTTTGTGTGAATTTATCTTTTTCATCTTTGCTTAAAAAATTCTCACGATAATTTGTTTTTAAAGATGTATCAGCAATTGCCAAATAAGCCATTTGATTTTTAGATACACCTGTAAAACCTGTAAATTTTAAAATTCCTTTTTTTGCAAGATAAGCTCCGCTTAAAAAAAACGATTGGCCTTGCGTGCCTGAATTTATTCTAAACCCATCTGAGCCGGTAAAAGAACCTCGCGCATAAAAAGCCATCTTTTTATTGAGTATCCCTGTGTTTGCTTCTGCACTTGCCCTATAGGTATTATAAGAACCGTAACTTCCATTTATTTCTGCGTAAGCAGAATCGAATAAAGAAGGAGACTCCATATTTACCGAACCTGCAAAAGAGGCCGTACCATTTGTACTGATACCTACACCGCGCTGTACTTGAATGGAGGGTACACTATTTAAAAAATCGGGATAGTTAGAGAAATAAGCGCCTTGATCTTCCGGTTCATTTAAGGGGACACCATTTAATGTGAAATTAACACGCGTTTGATCAATACCTCTTAAACGTAAGTAAGAATAGCCAGTATAATTTCCACAGTCAGAATACCAATTAAAAGAAGGTGTACGGGCAAGTACAACAGGCATTTCCTGCCCGGTATAGTTCTTTTCAATTTCTTTTTGCTCCAATGTTGTTTCTGTTACAGGCAGTTTTCTTTCTGCACGAACTGCATTGATAGAAATTTCTTCCAAAGCAATTTTTTTTAGCGAATCTTTTTTTGTTTTGAGAGAATCGCCCGGAAACACTGATCTGCTTTCTGATCGAAGAACGGAACAGCAAATCAGTAAAAGAAATAAAATTATTTTATTGATTTTCTGCATAAGTTTTAAATGCCCTAGAGATCTCTTTTAAATAATTTACACCTTCCACATTCTTGATCATATATTGCGGTAAAGAATCAATTCCATATTTACCGGCCAAAATTCCAACCACAATAGCTGCCAACGAATCCACATCGCCACCAATATTAATACTGTTCTTTAATCCTTCAAAAGCAGAATTAGAATGTTTTATTAAATACAAAGCAGATACCGCGGTATACATAGCATTGGATGGCAAACCATACAAACCTTCAATAAAGTCAGCTTTCTTTAATGGTTGCGGGCCGCATAAGAATTCAAACTCTTTTTCTTTGAGAAAATTTGGTTCAGGGAGCTGATCGACAATTTTTAGTTTATCAATTGTTTCTTTATCGGAAATATAATTTATACAATGTGAGATAAGATCATTCTTATCAATATCCTCAATTAATAATACCCTTGTTGCTCTTGCAATTAATATACTGGCATCGATTGCTTTTGGATGAGGGTGAGTGCAAGTCGCATTTAAAGATGCATACAAATTGATTTTATCTTCTTTTACGAAACCAATAGGTATGGCGCGCATAGGTGGTGCATTACCTGGATACGGTTTAGTGGTTTGAAGTTGTTTTATTTCTTCCAGTTTTTTTTCGCCGTTATACAACCAGCGAATCGCCCCGTGTCCATTACGTTTATAGCCTTTTGTTTTATAACCAAGCAAATATTCATCCGTAAAATGGCTTACCAATAATTCTTCCGTAAATTCTTCTTTGCTCATTAAGGCCTTGGCAACAGCAATACTCATTTCGGTATCATCGGTATAATCCCATTCTTTATAATCAATGGTGAAAATTTCTTTTTCAGGTACATTAATATCCGTTCGTCTATTAATAAATTTTGAAAAATCAACGTTGGCACGGATCCATTTCCTGTCCTGAAACTCCAAACCCGCACCATAAGCATCGCCAATAGCAATTCCTAAAAAAATATGTTCGAAATTAATTTTCATCATTTATTACTCTTTTCATTTGATCAAGATCTTTATCGCTATAACAAACCAAATACACTTTTTCAATTGAATTATCATTCATCAAAAATCCGGAAATCGTTCTGTAAGCTATTTTAGCTGCTTTATCAAAAGGAAAACGATATGCACCGGTACTGATAGACGGAAAAGCAATTGTTTTAATATTGTTTTCTAAAGCTAATTGTAAAGAGGAATCATAACAAGAAGCTAAAAGTGTTTCTTCATTTGCAGTTCCATTATTCCAAACCGGGCCAACTGTATGAATAACATATTTTGCAGATAAATTATATCCTTTTGTAATTTTCGATTTTCCTGTTGAGCAACCTTTTAATGTTCTGCACTCTTCTGTTAATTCTTTACCCGCAGCTTTATGAATAGCGCCGTCAACGCCACCACCACCCATTAAAGAATTATTGGCAGCATTAACGATCGCATCAACTTTTAATTGAGTTATATCGGCCTTTATAATTTCTATTTTAAGCATTTAAAACCGAAATATGTTTTTCTAAAGCAACATTTATTCTGTTTCTTATGTCCGAAAGTGATTGCTCGTTCATTATTTTTCCATTTTCAAAAACGGTTTTCAATAAACCTTGTTTTTCTTCTTCCCAGGTACATTGGTCTTTCATTTTTAATTCTCCATTCACTTCCGTTACCTGCATTAAACCTTTTGCTGAACGCTTTGTACCATCATCTGTTTTTGGATCTTTAAAAATATTTCTTGGTTCGCCACTTACTTCACCATAGGTTGCTTTCATTGCAAAGCCGTAAGTATCACGTGTAACATATTCATACGTATAAGAACCAATGCCCAATACAACATTAAACGAAGCAAAGCCTTTTGCTTTTAGTCCTTCTAAAATATCTTTCTGACGCTGAAGCGTGATACTGTCTCCATAAATTAAACCGATGTGCGAATCCAATAATTTAAATCCTTTATCGGTTATCGTTCCACCAAAGGTTTCCCACATACATTCTATGGCACCTTTAAATTCAGGGCTTCCGGGTGTAGCATCTTTATCACCAATAATTATTTTTACAGGATCGCCGCTGTCGGGACGGATAACCACTTTACCATTACGCGCTAAAATTTTTGATTTTAATTCCGGTAAAAATTCGGTGATCACTTTCCAGAAATCCCAGGTATCAGAAACAATAGAGACGATTCCATTTGGATATAATTTTGTGATCAACCTGTCAAACGTTTCTATTTCATTATCTTTTGTGCCCATACACATTACCGAGTGCTCTGTTGCAGGAACGCTGCCACCAATTAATTCTTTATCAGAATTGGCATTGTAGTATAATTCGTGAAAATCAATTGCAGGTACAGTATCTGTTCCATAAAAAGAAAGCAAATGTCCTGCTGCACTTATACAGGCATCTTCAATGCCACTCATACCGCGGAAACTAAAATCATGTCCCTGCCAATACACAAAATCGATGTTGTCATCACTTACTGTGCTTCTTGCATATTCATTAAAACGTTTACGATATTGGAATGCTGTAGTTGCGCTTGTTGCAGGCTTCCACAAAATGGCAGACATTAACGACTCCAGGTAGTTGGTTAACCAGAAAAATTTTGGTTTAGTATTATAAACAGTAACTACAGGAATTTTTGGAGAAACAATTGTACCCTCAGGTAAACCTTTTACAATTAAAGGCAAATAACCCAGATCATGCAGCTCGGCAATATGTTCAACAGGAATGCTGTCTTTACCCAAGGCATTATCCATGCGCCTTCTGTAATCGGCCATTACTTTTTCTTTCGGTACATTAAAAAATCCTTCGTTCCATTGCTTTACCAAATATTCTTTTACAAAATACTGTAATCCAAAAAATACCAGCTTATCATTTTCGGCCAAACGCGATTTACGCGGTGTAAAATTAGAATACACCATTTCTGTTCCTTCAGGGTACTGTCTACGATGATCTGCTTTGTAAAAGTCGATCAACATTAAGGGATTGATTTTCATATTTTTTTGTTTTTAATTTTTGTAATTATTTCTTCTAAAGTATTTACCTGTTTAATATTGTATTTTTTACACACCACATCAATATTTCCTTTGCGCCAAAAACCCTCAGGGCAACACACCACCAACTTTTCTGTTCTCGCAAACAATCCAAGTTCCAGCATACTTACAGGTGACTTGGTTTCTGGTGAAAAATAAAACACGATCATGTTCGCTTTTTCAAGTCCATCCAGTTCCCAATTTACCTGTTCGTTAAATTGTGCATTTTCTATTGATTGTTTCCATGACGCATCCCAATCATTACGACGTGGGTTCAAGATACAAATATCATTTGTTGTTTCAAGTGCTTTTTCAATTTTCTGTTGCCAGTTCTCGGCAATACCCATTTCAATTGATCCTGCCAAAAAAACTGAGAATTTATTTTGAATTGCGTTTAAATTATGTGGAGGCTTTAGGATCATTTTACTATTGTGTTGTTTTTAATGTCTGCTATTAATTTTTGCAATAATTCAACCGAAGCATATAAACTTGCTCTGTCGTCAAGGTAAATATTTGCGTAAACTTTTCCTTTCTCAACCAATCCCGGAATACCCGGAGGAGATCTATTAAAATAGTGATAAGGCAGATCTATCTTTTTTAATTTTTCTTTTATTCCGTCCCAACGCTCTTCTTCAGCAGCAGTGAATACTATAAGGGTGCAATTGAGTTTATTTAATTCGTGGATCAGATCATGTATTACCGTATAATCGTCTTGTGCTTCATGTTCATGAAAAGGTAATACGGTACTATCTACATCATAAGCCACAATGATCTTTCCATATTTTAACCATTCTTCTTTTAAACGGTTAAATGTTGTATCATAACTTAAATAGCGACTCATTATCAAAATAAATTATACTGTTTATAAAACTCATTTTCAGTAATACTTGAAATAGAGTTAGAGCTTCCTACATTTTTGTAACCCGCTTCTTTCAACCTATCTAATGCATTATGACTAAAAATACCATGCGAAGCAATAAAATAAAGATCGCCAGCATTTTTTGTTTTTAAAGCGGTGGCCAATTCAATGAATGTTCTGCCACCATCACAAATATCATCTACAACAATACAGGCTTTACCATTTAAGTTGTCTGTATTCACATCACTTTTAATAATTTGCCCGGTTGCAAGATCGCGCACTTTTATTCCGGTTGCAATATTGCCTTTGTAATTTATTTTTTGTGCCAGCTTATCTACTTTTTTATACGCACCAAGATCAGGTGATACCAAAACAAAATCAGTAAGTTTTACTTTTTTAATAAAATCGTTTACCATTTCATAATTAGCAGTATTCTGGCAATTATTTAGTAACGCGGTTGACACTTCGCTGTGCGCATCAAAAACAATTACTTTATTTAAATTTAAACTATTGATGATGTTTGCAAATACTTTTATGGATAATGGCTCGCCCGGAACCATCACCCTATCTTGCCTTGCATAAGGAATGTATGGAATAAACACTTCGATATAGTTTACATACATGTTGCGAAGAGCGTTAACTGCCAAACATAAATTCATAACATCGTCAGAAGAATTAAGGCGTGTGTTAATTCTTACTCTATCCTCTTCAGAGAATGCGGTTAAAAATTTAACATGACATTCGCCACCTGCAAATTTTTTTAATTCTACAGTTTGGTTTGTTTCAAATAAGTTAATTGTCTTCATAAATTATATTTTTAAAGTTCAAAGTGAATTCCTTTTTGTGTTAATTCTTTATATGCTTTTTTATCGAAGCTGTAAAAGCGTGCGGCTTTGTGGGCCACATTTTTTTCCTTTTCTTCCAATGCTTTTAAAAAGCCCATTCCCAATATTTTTTTTCTGAAATTTCTTTTATCGATCGGTTCTTCTAAAATAGCTTCATATAGTGCCTGTAATTGTGTTAAAGTAAATTTTTCGTTGAGTAGTTCAAAACCGATTGGCTGATAAGATACTTTGCCTTTTAAGCGTTGAAAGGCAGCTTTTACAATTTTATTATGATCAAAAGCAAGCTTTGGTAGTTTTGAAATTTCGAACCATTCTGCATTTAATGTATCACGGCCTGCAATAACTTCGTATTGTTTTTTATCTACCAATGCAAAATATGCTACAGATATAATTCTTTCGCGAGGATCGCGGTCAAGATCGCTAAAAGTAAAGAGTTGCTCAATGAAAACATTTTTAACTCCTGCTTTTTCGATCAGAATTCTTTTTGCGCATTCTTCGGTAGTTTCATTCATAAAAACAAAACCGCCGGGTAAAGCCCATTTATTTTTAAAAGGCTCTTTCTCGCGCTCGATCAATAATAATTTTAACTCTCCATCATCAAAACCAAAAATAACACAATCAGTAGCAAGAGCAGGCCTTTCGAATTCGTATTGATATTTTGAGTTTTGTTTCATTCTTAGTGTAATTACAACACAAAGATATGTACAAAATCAATTCCGCAAACCTTCTTAGTGTTAATTTTACACTATAATGTAATAACTAATTGATATTCAGCAATAAAAAATGAATTTTCAAAAACCTATGTACCGCGTGGAGTCAAAACGGTTAATCATCCGTTTTTTAATTTATTATGGTTTATCCTATTGATTTAGTACTTTTACAGTCTTGTTTTAAACAATTGGCATCATAGTTCAATGGATAGAACGGAAGTTTCCTAATCCTTTTCGCAATTTTACTCCCGAGAGGCAAATCTCTAATAGCTCTCAAAATCAAGTGATTATTTTTTGCTATTAGAGATCTTTATCAAATCCTCTCTATTAGTTATCTATCCATCTCACAAATATCTCACAAATTTGTGGAAGGATTTTAAGGGTAAAAACGATGAGATATACAATAAACTTAGATTGCAAAACCAAGGCTAAAAGAGATGGTACTTTCCCGATACTGCTTCGGGTTTCCATCAATGGTGAACATACGTATATAAATACTGGAAAACATATAAAAGAAAGCCATTATGATAAGCAACAAAAATGTGTGAAAGCAGGTATTAAAGGATATGCAACATACACTTCATTTATAGATCGCCAAAAAAATAGAATTGATACAATTATTACTGAGAGTGAAAAAAGGGACGAAGTATTAACTGTTCAAAAAGTGAAGGAGATTTACGAACAGGAATCCGGAAAGGTAAAATCTATTAGTTTTTATGATTTTGTTGAAGAAACAATTAAGCGTGAGAGAATGCTTAAGGAAATTTCTTCTGACACATTAGATAATTATGATAATCAAATCGTAAAATTGAAAGTATATCGACCTAAACTATCTATACATGATATTGATAAAACGTTTCTTGAAGAATATAGAAGTTATATTATTGAAGTGTTGAGGCAAGCTAACAATACAGCTTACCATGCAATGTGCTTTCTTCGAAAATATACTAAGAAGCTATTCGAAACAGGAAAAATTAGTAAATATCCATTTACGGAATTTACTGTCGGAAAGCCTTTCGAAGTTGATCCCGAGTATTTAGAGCCAGAAGAACTGAAAAAATTGCATCGATTATATGAAAGTGGAGATCTTTTTAAGATAATCAAAAAAGCTAAAAGTAAACATTCGCAGGACTTCAATGTTGGTGAAAAATATCAGGAAGTCTTACGTTACTATTTAGCTGCGTGTTATTGTGCCTTAAGACATAGCGATATAAAGACACTAAAAACTGATGAGATTAAAGGAACATTTATTATAAAGGAACTACAAAAAGGAAGATTGAAGAGAAAGAAAATCGTAAGAATACCTATAAGAAAAAAACTTTTGTCTCTAATCGATTTGAATAGTTTAAGCGGTTTGGTCTTTGAAAATCCTGTTATGGAAAATTCACAAACAAATAAATATTTAAAAGCAATTATGAAAATTGCTGGTATAAATAAACATATTACTTTTCATAGTTCAAGACACACTTTCTCAATTAATTCATTACTCCTCGGCATTAAGATCGAAGTTGTAAGCGACATTTTGGGGCATTCTGAATTAACAACTACTCAAAGATATGCAAGAGTAGTAGATAGGCTACGCGAACAGGAAATGGATAAATGGGACAAATTCGAATACGCAGAATCCTTATAAATACCACAAGCAAAATTTATTATTCACAATATTATCTGAGTTTGATTAGAAAATAAAAGAATTAATGAACCTTAAATACCAATTGAATTATTATTTTAGGAAACTTAAACATCGAACATTTGGTAATAAAGTAAGCAACAAAATTGTCAAATTATCTATTCTGGCAAGCTTTAATTTTTATATTTAATTTTTTTCAAGACTTACGGAGCCGTGTAATATGATTTTATATGAAAAATATCTTATTTCGGATATGCTCGTCAAACTAACAACACTTGAAAAATTAATCTTTATATTCTTCTCGGATTTCAGAATTTGATTTCTTCACAAAGTTACCTTTATCATCGAATAATGCATCAAAATGTTCTTTGCCTTTACTCATTTCAGCTTCATACATCACTTTACCAGCAGCATCAGTAATTTTTGCAGCTTCTGATAACTTATAGCCTACATAATTGTTGGTGCAATAATCGGTAACAGCTTTTGGGAAAGCAGATGTTTTAATCTCCTGCTCTAATTCTTTAAATGTTCCACTTGCATCAAATAGAGCAGAGGATTCAACTTTATTTAAATGAAATTCAGCTTCATAATCAGCACCTTCCTTTTCCCATACATCTACTTTCGATCCGGGATATTTTTTAGCAAAGCCATCTTTAACAGGAACTTCTGCTTCTTTTAAGTGTTGTGCATTTGCGTAGCTAAGCCCGAAGCATAATGCGATTATTGCGATTGTTGTTTTCATTTTTTTATCTGGTTTTAAATTTATAATTCAAAGTAACAACACAATTCTAAAGCAAATCTTTAGGCACAAATTAGAACTTATAACTGTAGCCAATTCTCACAACCTGTGTTTCATAATAATCGGTACTAACATACCTAAATCCGCTGCCTTGAATGGATTTCTTAATCTGCATCGTATTCAAAAGGTCGATAGCATTTATAAATAATTCGCCTTTACCTTTTTGAATTTGTTTTTTCATTCCTACATCCAAAGAAAATCTTGATCCTATAGTACCTTGCGGAATTAAATCGGGAGCGAGGTAAATTGCCGTTAATTGAAAATCGGTATTTTTCTTTAAATGGAAAGTCGCATTCAGTTTTGAGTTCCAAGATATTAATGACTGCCTATCAGAAGAATAAGTATTTACATAAGGATATTTATTGTAAGCAGTAAAAGCCTCGATGGTGCTTTGATAACCATTAAAATTCACGTTTAAAGAAAGCCATTTTTTTACATCTTGTGAAACTATTAATTCCAACCCCGTGTTATAACTCCGCCCTGCATTCTGCATAATAGAATAAATCAAAGTGCTACCGGGAACAACGCTTGCAATACGTGTGATTGTACCGTCTGCTATTTTGTGATATGCTGCCGAATAAAAATATCCGTTTTTCCAGTTTCCTTTATAACCTAATTCAAACAGATTAGTGAATTGAGGGCTTAATGAAGGATTACCAACTTTGATAATTTCAGCATCATCATACTTAGGGAAGATTCTAATATCAACTTCGTTTGGTCTGTCGACTCTTCTATTATAAAATAAAGAAACCTTGTTATTGTCATTGAATTTATAACCGAATCTCACGTTCGGAAAGGGCTGCGTATAATTATATCCATTACTTTTATAAGTAGGATGATTAGGATTCACTTGATAATTTACGTTAACATACTCAACTCTTAAACCTGCCTCTAATTCATATTTTGTGTTTTCAAGAACGTAATTACCGTATAATGCAGGTATTGTTTCTTTATAAGTTGCCCAACCACCTGCTGACGAATCGATAGGAGAATTAAGTCCAGGAAAGAACATCATATTTGTCGGAATATTTCTATACCTGAATTTACCTCCCATTTCAATTCTGCCATGCTTTAAGGGTTTAATATAGTCGAGATTGAAATCTGCTACATGCTCATCAGAAATTAATTTAAAAGCATCGTAGCCGGTAAAGGTTGGCATCACATTCGTGAAGTAATACTTTTCATCTTCTCTGTGAAAAGTATAATTTAATCCAATATTTAAAGTATGTCCAGCCTGTTTGAATTTATGTAAGTAAGAAGATGAAGCTGTAGCTGTTGTTTTAAGTTCATCTTCCAAAAATTGCCACAAACGTTTCCTGTCTGTTAAATCAGAGTTAAAAAACGGTTCATCTCCGTGATCTAAAATTCGCTCTGAACTAAACAAACCTGATAAGCTAAATTGATTGTGTTCGTTTGGATTGAAATCAAATCCCAATCTTCCGGTTGCAACTGTGGTATTTCTATTTCTTTTTGTTTGCTGACGAATAATCTCTCCGCTATCATAGTAGCGATCCACAAATTCATTTTTGTTTAATGTGTTGGTAAGCAAGTAATCGCCCTGAAGGAATAAATTAATTTTCTTTTTTTTGTAATTAAGCGAAAGGGATGGATTAAACTTAGGTGTATTTTGATATTGCGGTCGAATGGTCGGCAGGTTATCTTTCTTTATCCATAATGCACCTAAGCCTGCTGCTAATCCTACCTTTCCATTAAAACCTTCTTGCTTATTTTTCTTATAAATAATATTAATTACACCTGCGTTGCTATTGGCATCATATTTAGCCGAAGGATTATTTATGATTTCAATTTTTTCAATAGCGGATGAAGGAATGTTATCAAGGCTCGTTTGATTTCCAAAACCTGTTAATGCTGTTTGTTTGCCATCAATCAATACAATCACCTTGTCGCTCCCTCGTATCTGCACTTTTCCATCCTGTACTGTTACTCCCGGTAAGTTTTGTACGGCTTGTAAAACCGATCCGCCACTTTGTGAGATGTTATTTTCAAGTGTGTAGGATTTCTTATCCATTTTACCTGAAACTTCGTCTTGCTTTGCGGTTACTTCAACTTCATTTAAAACTTGTGCATCTTCAGATAATTCAATCGTACCTGCATCTAAAAATGAACTCAAACTACCAATAAAAAAAGGTTGTCTTGAGGTTTTATAACCAATAAATGAAACTTCAATATAATACCTGCCTTGCTTTAAACTATTTAATGTAAAACGTCCTTCTTCATTGGTAATAGTACCCACAACTAAGGAACTATCTTTCTCCGTTTTAATTAATACACTTACATAAGGCAAAGGATTCCCTGTATTTTTTTCCTTTATTAAACCCGAAACAGAAATATTTAGTGTTTGTGAATACAAATTTGCACATAGTAACAAAAGAGCCAGACAATTAATTGTTCTTTTTAAAATGGAGGGAGTTTTAACTTTCATATCACAAACCTACTGTACAATTCTAAAGTAAATCTTTAGTTGAAACTTACTTTAAAATGATGCAATGATGCGGAATAGTCATAGGTGATTTTAAATCCGTAGGTTTTCGCAATTCCATTAATAATAGATAAACCAAGGCCGAGAGAGTCTTTGGAGGCATCATTCTTTTTAAAACGAATAAATAAATGTTCTTTTGGAATAGTTAAGGGCTCACCGCTATTGGAAATGGTCAATTGATTTTGATTTAGTTCAATAATTATTTTTCCGTTTTCACTATTGTGGCGAATTGCGTTTTGAATAAGGTTTGTAAGAAGAATCTCAGCTAATGTTGGATTCATTATTACCATACTATCTTCCGAATAATTTAATTCCAAACTAATGTTTTTTGACTGAAACAGATCAGAGTAGTTGTCCGTTATTTTTGAAGTAAACTGCTTAATGCTTATTGATTCGCTCCCCCTAAACTGATTGTTTTCTATTTTAGATAATAAAATAAGAGCCTTATTTAACGATGCTAATTTTTTAATGGTGTTTTCAATTGTTTGAAGTCGATTCATTTCATCTTCTTTCAAATTATCTGATTGCATCAATAGACTGAGATTGGCTTTAATAACTGCCAATGGTGTTTGCATTTCGTGAGAGGCGTTTTCTGTAAATTCTTTTTGCTGCTGATAATCTGAATAAATTTTATCCGTCATTTTATTCAAAGCAATATTCAATTGATTAAACTCAAGCGTATTTACTCCATTAAAATGGTGTTGTTCATGGTTCTGAATTTCGTATTTATTTAACTTAGAGAGGGTATTATAAAATGGTTTCCATAGTGTTTTTGACAACAACCAATTAACTATTACAAAGGACACTATCAAAAAGCCTACAATTAAAGCAAATGTCGCAAGTATTCCCTCCAAAAGCTCCTCCTCTTCCATTGTAGTTTTAATCAGAGTAATTTGATATGTGTTTTGCTCAAACGTATAATAGCTGCGCAACATTCTCGCTCCAACATTTTCCTTTTCAACACTATTATAAATTGAGGTGTCAATGAATCCTGTCTTTAATGTGCAATCGATACATGGGATTATGTTCTCAAGACTATCAGAACTCAAGTAAATGCTTTTCGGTTCTTTCATCGATTGAATAAGTCTCTCGGCATTGATTTTTTCATTCATCAATGTTTCATCTGTACCATCTTTCAATTCGCTATTAATAAGAAAATAGGAAAGTAGCCCAGCAATAATCAGCAAGGGCAAACTAACCAAAAGGTAATAAATTAGAGTTTTACTTATTAATTTCATCACTTTACTTTAAAATTATAACCTATACCATAAATCGTTTGCACGTAATCTGTACATCCTTTATCCATCAATTTTTTTCTAAGGTTTCTTAAATGAACGTAAATAAAATCATGACTATCCATTTGATCTGAGTCATCGCCCCATAAATGTTCCGCAATTGTGTTTTTTGAAACAACTCTATTTTTATTAGAAATAAAAAATAATAAGAGATCGTATTCTTTGGCTGTTAATGTTACAAGTTCACTATTTACACTAACCTGTCTTTGTTCAGGCAGTATAGTGATCTCGTTTACTACAATTGATTTGTTGCCGTCAAAATTTCTTCTACGTATAAGTGCCTTAATTCGAGAGTTTAATTCGGCTAAATCAAAGGGCTTTGCCAAATAGTCGTCAGCACCCAAATCAAGTCCTTTGATCTTGTCTGTTGAAGAATTTTTTGCTGAAATAATGATAATTCCTGCTTTAGAGCCCATATCTTTCAGCTGCTTTACAATATCTAATCCGTTGCCTTTCGGCAGAGTTATATCCACTAAAACACAATCATAATCATAAATCACTGTCTTTTCAGATGCCTTAATGAAATCCGCAGCTGACTCAACAACATATCCTTCCTGATGGAGATATTGCTTAATGGACTTACGCAGTTCGGACTCGTCCTCTATGAGAAGAATTTTCATAAATCAAATTTCGCTTTAAATTCTTAAGGAAATCTAAATTTTGTATTGTTTTAATCTATAATTCAAATCATCAGGTTTTTATATTGGATTTAACAGTAGCGGCAATAAAAGATTTTACTCTGTCACTAATTTAAATGGCATTTTGACAAAGAGAATTCATTCACCATCATTGAGTATCTTCATATCAACCCCGCGCCTAAGGCAATTGAAATAAGTATTAATAAAGTTGCAACAAGTGCTTGAATAAATTTAAGTGTTACTTTTTTTAATAGTTTATTACCGACAAATGATCCGATAATAGCAGAGATAGTTGCGATGAGTACAAGCCCAATATTTTCATCCAAGCCCGATTTCAGAAACCTCGTAGCGTAAACAGAAAGGCGTGTAAAATCTACAAAACAGGAGATTACAATTGTCGTAGCAATAAATGTTTCTTTTGATAATCCAGCCTTAATTAGAAAAGCACTTCTCAATGCTCCTTGATTACCTGAAAGTCCACCAAAAAAGCCACTTAAAATACCACCAATAGGCATCTGTTTTTTTCCAAATGAAAGCTTATTTAAAAAGGGTATCAAATCAAGAACAGCAAAAAATATCAGAAGAATGGAAATAATAAATTTAACAGGATATACTTCAAAGTTCTTTCCGAATAACTCATAAGCAAATAAAGGTTTCAAATCAGGAATATGTAATAGTAACCATGCGCCAACAAACGCAGCTATCACAGCCGGAATTCCAAATCGAATTAAAACTGCTCTATCGGCATTTTTTCCAACCAAAGCCAATTTGAAAAGATTGTTACAAAAGTGAACTATCCCTGTAAGCCCAATTGCAACGTCTACCGGGAAGAAAATCATAAATACCGGAGTGAGAATTGTCCCTAATCCAAATCCTGAAAAAAAAGTTAAAATCGCTGTAATAAATGCTGCAAGCGAAACAATAGCTATTTCCATACTATTTTAAAATTAAATTAAAACTACCGTTTTCTTTTAGAATAAAAAGTCCTATTAGGCACAAAACAATTGGAGTTATAATGTGCCCATATTTTGATAATACTTTCGCCAAAATTGGGTGAGTCGTAAGATACTTGGCAACCGTTAACCAAACAAATACCATAATTAAAAAAATTGAGATCATTATTGATTTGTCAATTGCCGTTAATGTTGCAAAAAGGGGTACATAAACTCCAATATTATCGCCACCATTAGCAAAAGTTACTGTAGCCACTTTAAGAATTCCAGATTTGGCAAACTTGATCTTTTCTTCTTCCTGAGGTATTTCTTTTTGATTGGTTTTAAATAAAACAACAAATTGTTTAAGACCCAAATAGATTGGAAACAATCCTAACAAACCTATATATTTGCTGTCTATAAAGTTACCTATCAGCGATCCGGCAACGCTTATGCCAATTAACAACGCGATCCCTAAATATTGTCCAATGTAAATGTCTCTTGCTTTATTTCTCTTGTCGCTGAAGAAAAGTGTTAAGATAAAAACATCATCAATGTTAGTTGAGGCAAAAGCTATTATACTTGTTAAAATTATTTCCATTGGTAAAATCTAAAGCTTCAAAATATAGCTGGGAAAAAGATCTGATAATTAGAGTTAAGAAACACTCTTGAATTTAAAAAGTACTTCTAACTTTTATTAATACTCCCTTACCAAAGATGATCTGCATTTATTTTTTACAACAACCATCCAATTTTGCCAACCCTTCGGGATCTGCTTTTATATTATCAGCATCATAACCTAATTTGGAAATGTGCAACCTGATTTTGTCAATATCAATTTTTCTTGTGTCGTAAATAACGGTTATAGTATTTGCTTTGGAATCTATTTCTACATTTTTTATTCCTGCTTGATTATAAAGCTCCTTATTGAATTTATCGCCACAGGTCTCGCATTGTTTACAGTGGTCGCAATATATTTGTGTTTTAATTACAGCTGTTTTAATATTTTTATTTTTTTGACCGAATGCAGTTAATGAAACAAACATTAATAAGATAATTGTGATTTTTCCAGATACTGTTTTAATTGTTTTCATGTTTTTTGTTTTTAGCTATTATATGTTTAAAGTTTAGTTTCTCAATTTCAGTTTGTATTTCAATCATAATTAGTGATTGAATAGATAAAGTTAATAATTCCTGTTTATTTAAAACAGGATTATTATCAATTATATTCTGAATAATCTGTTTTTTACTCATTGTAAGTTAGTTTATTTTTTTGAACTCTCACAGCATTTAATATTGCTAATAATGCAACACCAACATCAGCAAAAACGGCTTCCCAAAGTGTAGCAATACCACCCGCACCCAAAATTAATACAATAACTTTTACAATCATTGCCAAACCAATATTTTGCCATACAATTTTTTTAGTAATCTTACCAATTTTAATGGCTGTTACAATTTTTGATGGCTGGTCGTTTTGAATAACAATATCTGCGGTTTCAATAGTGGCATCACTTCCTAAACCACCCATTGCAATTCCTGCGTCGGCTAAAGCAACCACAGGCGCATCATTTACACCATCGCCAACAAAAGCAATAATCCTATTTTCGTTTTTTAAAGCTTGTACTTTTTCTACTTTATTTTCAGGCAACAGATCTCCATAGGCGTTATCAATATTGAGTGTTTTTGCCACCTTATCTACCACAGTTTGTTTATCGCCCGAAAGCATCACCGTTTTAATGTGCAGAGCGTGCAATTCTTTAATGGCCTGCTCTGCATCTTCTTTTATTTCATCGGCAATAGTTATGTAACCAGCATATCTATTGTTTATGGCAACAACAACAATTGTATCAATAATTATCTCAATATTTCTATCATATTCTATCTTAAATTTCTTAAGAAGTTTTAAGTTTCCAGCAAGTATTTCCTTTCCATCTATCGTTCCTTTTAAACCATGCCCAGAAATTTCTTCAACATTTGTAATATTTACACCTTCTATAATTTTTCCTGCATATTGAACAACAGCAGTAGCAATGGGGTGAGTAGATTTACTTTCGATAGCCGCTGTTAATTTCAAAAACTCTTTTTCTTCTAAACCAACTGCAACCACTTGTTGAACTTTAAAAACACCTTTTGTGAGCGTGCCTGTTTTGTCCATTACAACAGTATCTATTTTTGTCATTACATCTAAATAATTTGAACCCTTAAATAAAATACCATTACGTGAAGCCAGACCGATGCCTCCGAAGTAACCTAATGGAATAGAGATAACCAAGGCACATGGACAAGAAATAACTAAAAAAACTAACGATTTATATAACCAATCATTAAATACATAATTAGGAACAAAAAAATAAGGTAACAGACAAATGCCCACGGCTAAAAACACAACTATTGGAGTATATATTTTAGCAAATTTTGAAATGAATAATTGTGTTTGAGATTTACGGGCAGTAGCACCCTGTACCATTTCTAATATTTTAGAAAGCTTACTATCTTTAAACAAAGCGGTAACCTTTATATCTGATACAGAGTTAAGATTAATCATTCCTGCTAAGACAGATTGCCCTTTGCTTTTAGTATCAGGGGTACTTTCACCTGTTAAAGCTGCTGTATTAAAAGAAGCCGAATCGGAAATTAATTCTCCATCCAATGCCACTTTTTCACCTGCCTTAACCTGTATAATGTCACCTATCTGAATTTCTGAAGGGGCAACAGTTTGGATTGTGCCATTACGGTTTACGTTTACCGTATCGGGGCGAATATCCAACAGAGCTTTTATGCTACGCTTTGCACGGTTAACAGCTGCTGTTTGAAACAATTCTCCCACGGCATAAAATAACATTACCGCCACACCTTCGGAATATTCGCCAATAAAAAATGCACCAATTGTAGCGATTGACATTAAGAAAAATTCGGAAAAGAAAGCGCCTTTGGCAATTGATTTTACCGCTTCTTTCATTACCGGAAATCCAACAGGAATGTAAGCTGCTATATACCAAACTAAGCGAACATAATTTTGAAAGAAGGCTGGTTTAAAAAAAGTGTCAAATAAAATACCTGTAATTAATAAAGCAAAACTAATTATCGTAGGAAGGTAAGTTTTCCAAACTGAACCTTCCGTAGGTTCATGCGAATGATTATGTCCATCATCATCGGAATGATTGTGTTCTGTTTTTGCATTTATTTTTTCTTCTAACGAACAGCATGTGCTTTGACCTGATGCATTGAGAGTGTGTTTGTGATTTTGGTCTGTATTTATCATAATTTATTTAATTTGGTGGGTGGAAGACCTTGGCAATGAAAAAAATCCCTTTATGCAAGGAAAAGAAACCAAGGCTCCACCCATAATTAGTTAATGCGCATGACCGCCCTCTTCTTCGCTATTTTTTAATTTTGCTAAAATATCAAATGCCCCATTTATTACAATAGAGCTTTCTGTATTAATATCTTTTGGTAGTTGTATTTCAGTATAACCTAATTCGCTAACACCCTTAATTACTTGTATCATTTTAAAATGTTGTGTTCCTTTTTCATCTGATGGTACTGATATAAAAATGTAATTATTTCCTTCAAATGTAACTATAGCATCATTAGACAAGGCTGTTAAACTTTGTGTACCTGCTTCAACATAAGCTTTTAAATACATACCCGGTAATAGTTCTCCGTCTTCTTTATCTAAATGGCAATGAATACGAACGGTTCTATCTTCGCCAATTTCTCTACCAATTAAGTAAACAGTTGCAACTCTTTCTACTGATTCGTTAGCTAATGTAAATCTTACTTTTTGTCCTATTTTTAATTTAGGTACATCTTTTTCAAATACCGTTAGTTCGGCATGTAAATGTTCGGTATCTACAATTTTAAACATCACATCTGATGGATTTACGAACATACCAATATTTACATTTACTTGAGTAACATAACCACTAATGGGTGCTGTTAAAGTGATTGTACTTTGAAAATTTCCAGTTTCGATTTGAGCATAGTTAATGCCTAATAAAGACAATTTAGATTTTAAGCCACTAACTTTTGCCAACATACTTTGGTATTGTGTTTTGGATTGTAACAGTGTTTTTTGAGAATTAACATTTTCTTTTGCCAACTCTTGCTGACGTTTATACTCAGCTTCTAAAAACTCTAACTGACTTTTATTATCTACATAGTCTTGCTGTAACTGAATATAATCGGCATTTTGCAACACGGCTATTACTTGTCCTTTGCTTACTTTCATGCCCTGTAATAATTCTGTGCTTTTTAAAAAGCCCCCCATTGGTACAGAAATACTGACTAAGTTTTGTGGAGGTACATCTAACATACCATTTACTTTAATTGCGCCACTCAAGGATTTCATTTCGATTTTACCAAGTGTTATGTTTACTGTTCTTGCTTGTTCATCGGTTAATTCAACCGAGTTTTCATCTTCGTGATGTTCTCCTTCCTGATGTTCATCTTGTTTAACTTCTTCTATTTTACTACCGCAAGATGTAAGCGTTATTGCAAAAAATAGTACTGCAATTGAGGTATATATATTGATGTATTTTTTCATTTTTATTTATTTTAAGAGTTTAGTTTTTTCCTAATAAGAATTCGAGTGTAATTACACTTTGATTGTATTGATTAAGACTTTGTATGTAATTTGACTTTATGGATAGAGAAGTTTTAAGAGCCTGTAAATATTCTACATAAGCAATATCGCCACTTTTAAAACCTTTATCTGCTTGCTTAATAATTAAATCAGCATTTGGCAGGGCATTTTTTTCATAATAATTAATTGTATTTTTATTTTGTAAAAATGCTTGTATGGCTTGATTATATTGCCCTTGCATGGTTGTTTGATATTGTTCGTAATTACTTTGTACCACTTTTTGATTCATATTTGCGGCTTTAACCTTTGCTGTTAGAGGCACAAACCATAAGGGAATAGCAACGCCAACCTGAAAACCTGAAAAGCGTTTAGAGGCATCAAAATATTGATCTGTTCCATTTATATTTTGATAACCAATAAGAGATTGATTAAAATAACCAACCGTAAAATCAGGTAATACTTTTGTTGTTTCTACCTTTTTTTGTTGCTTACTAATTTCTATTTGTTGATTTAAGTACGCTAACATTGGATTTTTATTAAACGATGTACTATCCATTGGCACACTTAAATCTAACTTAGAAATTGACGTTTCAGCAATTAAAACAGGGCTTTTACTATTCATTAAAGCTTGTAGCTGAGATTGATAGATTAAACGATTAGACTGATTTTGAGCCAGCAAATTACGAACTTCCATCAATTGAGTTTCGGCAGTTGTTTTTTCTAACAGGTTACTTTCGCCTGTTTTTAAACGTAAATCGGATGCTTTAGCAAAGGAACTGAATAAACTATCTTGGCTCAATAACAGTGCGTTTTCTGCTTGTAAGTACTGCAGATAGTAATACACCGATTTTACTTGGTTAATTAATTCGTTTTGAGTCACTTTTAATTTTAACTCGCTACTTTTAATTGTTGCTGAACCTAATTTAGCTTGATTTATAAACGTTGTTGGAAAAGGAATACTCTGACTAACAGTAATATTATTATCAGTATTTAAAGAGTTATACTGTCCGCGTGTTAACAAAACATTTGTTTTTCCAACATCAGTAGATGTTCGCTTAAGTGCTTTGCTATAATCTATTTCATAATTTCCTGCTTTAAGGCCTGCATTGTTTTTTAATGCATCGGCAACAGCTTGTTGAACCGTAATGCCAGTATTTAAAGATTGTGCATAGTTTATACAAGGTAATAGCATAAATAAAATAGCAACCACTTTAGTTGAAACGGTTACTTTAGGTTTGCCCATTTTATCAAAAAATAAATACAATAGAGGCAACACTAAAAGTGTTAAAAGTGTAGCGGAAATCAATCCGCCAATTACAACAGTAGCTAATGGTTTTTGTACTTCAGCGCCCGAACCATGCGAAAGTGCCATTGGTAAAAACCCAAGTGATGCCACTAAAGCTGTCATAATCACAGGGCGCAAACGTGTACTTGTGCCTTTTAAAATAATGTCTTTTAAATCTGTCATACCATCTTTTTTTAAACTGTTAAACTCCGCTATTAATACAATGCCGTTTAGTACGGCTACGCCAAACAAGGCAATAAATCCAATTCCTGCCGAAATACTAAATGGCATGTCTCTAAGCCATAATGCAAAAACACCTCCAATAGCAGATAAGGGAATAGCAGTAAAAATTAGCAAACTATGCTTAAATGATTTAAACGTAAAAAATAGAAGCATAAAAATTAAAAGCAAAGCTACTGGAACAGCTATGGATAAGCGCTGACGTGCTTCTATTAAGTTTTTAAATGTTCCTCCGTAAGTTGGGTAGTAGCCTGCTGTAAACTTAATATCTTTATCAACTTTAGCCTGCATTTCTTTTACAACACTTTCTACATCTCTGCCACGTACATTAAACCCTACTGTAATTCTGCGTTTGGCATCATCGCGTTGTATTTGATTAGGACTAATTTTAAATTCTACTTCGGCCAATTGCGAAATTGGCACTTGATTTCCATTTGGCGCTACAATAAATAAATTATTAATATCCTCAATACCTTGTCTGTTTTCTTTTTCTAAACGAACCACTAAATCAAATCGCTTTTCTCCCTCATAAACTAAACCCGCGCTCTCACCTGCAAAACCTGTCCTAATAACCTGATTAATATCTTCGATGTTTAAACCAAATTGAGCGATTTTATCTCTATCAAATTTAATAACGATTTGTTGTTGCCCTGTTACTTGTTCTACAAACAAATCTTGCGCACCCTCGACAGTAGTAGATAGTTTACCTATTTTAGTTGCATATTGGGTTAGCATATCTAAATCTTCGCCATACACTTTGATAACCACATCTTGTTTTGCACCCGTCATCAATTCATTAAAACGCATTTGAATGGGTTGCTGAAAGCCAAAAGTAACGCCAGGAATATCTTCCAAAGCTTCCGACATTTTTTCGGCTAATTCATCACGCGTTGATGCACTTGTCCATTCGGATTTGTCTTT
Source organism: Bacteroidia bacterium (assembly GCA_044229885.1). GTDB lineage: Bacteria > Bacteroidota > Bacteroidia > B-17B0 > Aurantibacillaceae > Aurantibacillus. The sequence continues at coordinate 789,405 of JBGASD010000002.1, forward strand.
TAAAATAACCATTAAATCACAAGCCTCTACTGGCATTGGATCTGTTGGGATTTCGCCTGAGCCAACTTTGCCAATCACTTCTTTTACTTCAGGAAATTTTTCTTTTAAAACCTTTCCTGCCCTTAAAGCTGCTTCAATGGTTTGAGAAATTGAACTCCCTGATAAAACCCTTGTTTCTACTGCAAAATCGCCTTCATCCAAGGTTGGTATAAACTCCCCTCCCATACTCATAAACACGAATATACTAAACACAAATAATACTATTGTTGACGTTATTATAGTAGCTTTTCGTTTTATTGCACCTGTAATTAAAGGAGTGTATATACGTTGGAAAAAATCCATAATACGGTCGGAAATATTACGTTTATGTTGTGTGTTTTTGCTTAAACATAAGGCTGAAACCATTGGTACATAGGTTAATGATAATATAAACGCCCCTAATATTGAAAATGAAACAGTTTGCGCCATTGGTTTAAACATTTTGCCTTCAATGCCAACCAAAGCTAGTATTGGTAAGTAAACAATTAAAATAATGATTTCGCCAAAGGCTGCTGAGTTTCTGATTTTTGAAGCAGATTCATACACTTCATTATCCATTTGAGCTTGGGTTAATTTATTTGTTCCGAATTTATCAAACAGACGCCTTCCAGTCAAATGGTGCAAGGTTGCTTCAACAATAATAACGGCTCCATCTACAATCAAACCAAAATCAATTGCACCTAAACTCATTAAGTTGCCTGATACTCCAAACAAATTCATTAATGCAATTGCAAAAAGCATTGCTAATGGAATGACTGAAGCAACCACTAAGCCCGCACGCCAATTACCTAATAATAGTACTAAAACAAAAATTACAATTAAAGCACCTTCTGCTAAATTTTTTGTAACGGTGCTGATAGCGTTATTTACGAGTTTGGTTCTATCCAAAAACGGTTCAATAACAACACCTTCGGGAAGTGTTTTTTCAATTTGTGTAATACGTTCTTTTACATTACCAATTACCTTAGATGAGTTAGCACCTTTTAACATCATCACAATCGCTCCAACTACTTCGCCTTCATCATTGCGGGTCATAGCACCATAGCGTGTCGCATGTCCTAAATTAATTTTAGCAACATTTCGTATTAATACCGGAATGCCATTAGAACTTGTTTTAACAACTATGCGCTCAATATCCTCAATGCTTCCTATTAAGCCTTCGCTTCTAATAAAATAAGCGTTTGGCTTTTTGTCGATATAGGCACCCCCGGTGTTTTGATTGTTTTTTTCTAGAGCTGTAAATATTTCGCTAATACTGATGTTCATACTACGAAGTTTATCAGGATCTAATGCAATTTCGTATTGTTTTAAAAAACCCCCAAAACTACTAATATCTGCAACACCTTCTGTTCCTAATAGCTGACGGCGAACAATCCAATCCTGAATAGTACGTAAATCGGTAGCTGAGTATTTTTTTTCGTAGCCTTTTTTAGGATGAATAACGTATTGATATATTTCTCCCAGCCCTGTTGTAACAGGCGCTAATTCAGGTGACCCAACCCCGTTAGGAATAACTGTTTTTGCTTCGGTTAAGCGTTCGTTTACTTGTTGTCTTGCCCAATATACATCGACTTCGTCTTTAAAAACTATGGTTACAACAGATAAGCCAAAACGAGAAAACGAACGTACTTCTTCGATACCTGGAATAGTTGCCATAGTTTGTTCAACAGGAAAGGTTACTAAACGTTCTATTTCTCCTGCTGCCAATGATGGCGAAGATGTTATTACTTGTACCTGATTATTAGTGATGTCGGGTACGGCATCAATGGGTAATTGAGTTAATGAATAACTCCCCCATATTATTAACGCTATTGTAAATAAACCAATAACGATTTTGTTTTTTATTGAAAAGTGAATAATCTTATCTAACATAATTTATGCGATTAATGCCAATAGCAAAAGCTATTTAGCGGTAAATAAATAATGGAAATCAAGCGGGCAGAAATGTCCACTCAAATTTTAAAAGAAAAAATTAAATAAGTTTGGGCGGTTGCCAAATTGGAGGAGAACAAATACTTTTTATTTTTTCATTCTCAAAGGAATACTTACGAGTTACTTCTATTGCAAACGAAAAATCAGTTTCAACGAAAGATGGAATGAAAGCTAAAACAGGAGCGTGTGCATTTACACAACAACCGTCACAATGTTTAAAAGGCAGATTACAATCCCCATCTTCACCTTTATGTTCGTCTTTTTCGTGATCGTTAGAATAATGTTTAGCCAAATAATCTACGAAATTACTCTTATCATTATGTTCGTGAGAATGATGATGGAAATGCGTGAAAAGTTTAGGTAATTTAATTACCTCCTCAGCAAACGAATTGTTTGTCAGAAACTGAAGTAGTAGAAATATGGCTATTAGCTTTTTCAATAATACAAATATACTGAATTTTAATATGTTTAAGTAATTGGTTTGCAGTATTGTATTAAGCTTTTACTGTAACTCACGAGGCGCATAATAGATAACACAAACTCCCAATAATGCTATTAAAGCGCCAATAATGTCATATTTATCGGGAATATAATTGTCTACCCTGTTTGCCCAAATTAATGATAACACGATGAAAACGCCACCGTATGTGGCATATACACGTGCAAAACTTGCTGTTTGTAAAGTCGCTACAACACCATACAACGCAAGTATAAAGCCGCCAAATATACCGTACAATAAAGGTTTACCTTCTTTGAGCCAAAGCCATATCAAGTAACCACCACCTATTTCAAATATACCAGCGAGTAAAAATATTGAGAGGGATTTTATAATTGTCATATTTAAAATTTTGGCTTAAACAAAGTTAGGAAAGAATTTATAAACCAAGTTCATCAGAAATCATGTCTTTTACTCCATCAGGGCCTGTAAGTGTTAACCATGCTTCTGAACTATCGCCACTAAACGATATTGTAAAAACAAAGAAACTGCAACATGCCCGTTCCGTTTTTACAAACTCTGTCAGCTCATCAATAACGGTATCAGTACCTGAAAATTTGAAAGCATAACCATTTGGTAATTCTTTTTTATCAAGAACCTGGCTCTTTAAACTTGCTATAACTGTTTCTTTTCTTTTGGCAAGTTCGGTAGTAGTTAATTTACAACCAATCTCTGAATTTTTGTTTGTAGCCATCATGCTATCTTGTTTTATTTGTTGTGTTGAAGGTTTGGCGCATTTTACATCTTTACATTCTTGATTATTACTACAAGATTGTAAAATAGAGCCTAAAAGGCAAATTATTATTATTTTCATACTTATCTTGTTTTACTCGCCCCGCAATCGCTTGAGCAACTTGTTTTACCGCAATTTCCGCATTTTTTTTCATTATTTTCCTTTGATGCTTTCTTATCTTTACATCGTTGAATTGCATTGCACCCAGTGTTTAAAGATAAGACTAGGGTTAACGTAACTAATTTTAACATTGTCGTTTTCATATTATTCATTTTTAGATTTATTTTTACAAAATTAAACCGTGGAGTATAGTCAACGGTCTACAAAAAAATTGTTAAAATATGCTTATTGGAGAAATATCGAATAAAACAGGCTTAACTAAAGACACGATTCGTTTTTATGAAAAACAAGGTTTAATTAAAGCCGACAGGTCGCAAAGTTTATACAATAATTACAAGAATTATACTGATGATGTTTTGAATCGACTAATAATGATCAAACGAATAAAAAACTTTGGGTTTACCTTAAAAGAAACTTCAGATCTTTTAGATCTAATTGAATTGAATCAAGCTACTTGTGGCACAATAAAAAAGCAGGTTGATGAAAAAATAAATTTAATCAATCAAAAAATTTTGGAATTAATTGAATTAAAAAAAACAATGTCTTACCTAATAACAGACTGTTGTCAACCAACACCGAAAGAAATAAATTGTCCTTCATTATCGATATTAACAAATTGAACATTGTTAAGTAACGCCGAAAGAAAATCTATAATCTAAATTTTTTACTAAAAATTAGTTTATTACGAGTTTCTTTGTTATGATAGAATTAGCGGTATCCAAACTAACGAAATACACTCCACTTGAAAGTGTCTTAACATCAATTTTAATATTATTATTATCGTGGTTAAACTGCTGTTTTTGAGAGAATACAATTTCACCTAATGAGTTATAAATCATAATATCGGATGTAATATTTTGATCAGAATCTAAAAAGATATTTAAAGCATCTGTCGTAGGATTTGGACTAATGATTAAATTATTTTCTGTTAGTTGTGTATTTTTTATACCAGCAGGAACTGCATTGTATTTAATTGATACCTGAACGGAATCACTAGCGTTATTTGTGTTCTGAAAAGTATATTTAACATGGCTTTCCCCAACAGCATCAGCTTCATCCAAATCAGCAACTAACATTTGATATTGACCTTGCAACTGAGATGCACTTTGCATAGAGTTTAATGTTAAAGGTGTTGGAGAAACAATTGTTGGCGGACCGTAACAACTTCCCGCTATACAAAAATAAGCAACGGCAGTTGATGTATTAACCGTATTTAGAAGCACATCATATCGTTTAGCAATGTAAGATTGAGTAGTAGTACCAACATTTTTTACGTCAATAGTAACTTTCGTATTGCTAGATGCTTGTGTTGTCATATAAATAACTTCATTTGGCGCTAAGGTAGCAGCAGTTCCATTATTCGTAAGTAAAATACTATTTTGTGACAAAATATGATTTGAAACAAGCAAGGCTATGAACGGTAAAATAATTTTTTTCATCATGTATTTTTTGTTTTTAACTTAAACAAATATAATTAATCACCTCGGAAATTACAAATTTACTTCATTTTAACCTTTTCAACCTGTAAAATCTCTTTATTATTGGCATCATAGGCAAATGCGACCAAATATAGATGTTTGTCATTAAATAAGGTATTGATAGCGAAATTAGGAAATGAAACAGTAATAGAATCTTTTGCGGCAATAGGAGTTGTCTTTAAATTACTGCCCCATGTACCGTTAATTGATTCTCTTAACATATGCATAAAAACGTAATTGGGAACATAGTCCGGATTTTTGCTATAATCGGTTTGGGGGCCAATTATACTATCCTCAATAATAACTAAATTCAATTTAACATTGTTAGGATAAGATGTTTTGAATTTCGCAGTAACATTTGTCGAAAGCATCCTTGATGACTCAATGTAACTTGGCTTAATATCAAGGCCTAAAATGTAAGTATCGTTAAGGGCAAGAGAAACAGTCGTAGGCCACTTAGATTCTTTTTGAATAAGGCCATTACCAGCGTAATTTTTTCTGTTTACCATTCCATTTGGATTTCCAGCAGCACTTACACCAAAACCAGTAGAACCATCCCAATCATTCCCAGCCGTTGTAGTGTATGAGGTTGGATGAGTTGAACTTGTTTTAGCAAAAAAACCAGCATGAACGGCGATGGTCACAACTTTACCTTTATACTGTTTATATAAGTTTTCAGCTACGATTGCCGCCGCAGGACAGTTTCCGCATTTATGGCCAGTATAATCTTCAAGTAAAACTTTTCTAATATAAGTATTACCATCTGTAGAATCGTTATCACTCCCAGAAGATTCGGCAGGATAATCAACTTTATCGCAGGAAATAAAAAATAATGCAACTAAGATGAAAGGTATAAAAATTGTTTTTTTCATTTTATCTATTTATTAATTCAAATATACTAAAAAGTACTTGTAATTGAAAGAGCTATTCCATTACTGGCAGGTACATTTCGGCAAACGCCTCCGACACAAAAAATACCAGCTCTTTGTTTACCAGCACTTAAAGATATACGATGCGGCCCACTAGTGTAGCCTGCTGAAATAAGAAAATAATGCAACTTTAATTTTTCTTCAGGATTACCATAATTATATTGATCCAATACCGCAAGAAAAATGTGTGTATTAGGTGTCCATTCGAGCATACTTGTAGCCCAGTTACCCGCATTTGGATTACTTTTATTGTCTGAAAACAATCCTTGCGATTCGAACCTGATTGCACTGTTTGATTTATATTTAAAAGTTAGATCTATTACACCAATATGTGAGGAGATATTTTCATATCCGGCATTTGGTGACCCAAATTGAACCATGTTTTTATTGTAAAATTGGTTAGCATACATGATATTAACTTTCCATTTTTTTGAGAATTTCTTGCCAATTTCTATAAAAAAATCATGATAGTATTTTTCACCTATTTCATTGTAATTCGTTCTGTATAATTTATAATGTGTAGTACTGTCGTTCACACCAATTTTATCTAATCCGTTTGCCTGCGAGTAATTAATAGTAATATCAGAACCATATTTTCCACCAAGCCACGACCCTTTTTTTTGCTTAAACTGTATCTCTGCCATTAAACCCGCTTCTCCTTTAGGCTGTGTTGCATAAGGATTCAAAGCGGGCATTAAGTAGGTATGTTGCCTTGTTGTAGCTGGTAAAAAATTTATTAATAAATTTTGTAATGTAGCATCTCTATCACTTCTAAAAGCCATATTATCAATTCGCTTAGCCTGTAGTAAAACAGAAAAACCTTTCATTGCATAGGATGTTGAGAGGAATAATGCCTCACCTTGTTTATAACTGTAATAGGTTTTTCCGTTTGCACTTGACGAGTTATCTGCACCAGGGTCATTTTCTTTAATTACATATTCTCCAAAAAAATTAAATCCATCGCGTATTACGTTTATTCTTCCGCCATAGCTACCTACATTTTCAGGTAATTTTAAGTTAGGATCTTGATCCGGCTGAAATTTGCTAACGAAGCTTCCCCCTAATATCACTTTTGTTTTTATGTTCTTTGCGATCGAATCTAACATATCATTTATATTCACTTCTCCATCAAATCCTCTGACAATACCTGGCCCAACGGCAAAGAATGAACGTTGCTTCCCAACTAAACCTTTTAAGGTTACGCCTTTATACGGGTTACTGATAACCCTAATTCCATCTAATGAATTATCATATAAAAGACCTGGTTCATAGTAAGTTCTAAATAATAAACCACTTCCAAACTGCTCATAGATGTTGCCAATTGTAATATCTAAAAGATCATCCTGATAACGTGCAAAGCGGTTAGTAATACCCTGACCTTTGTAACGCTGATCGAAACCCTGCATAACATTATTGTAGGCTTCATATCTGACACCGGCAGAAAATTTACCTCGGTTGAAGTTAATATTACCAAAGGCGTTCGATAACATTTTTTCGGGTACACGTGGCGCTCCAATTAAACTGTCTGGATTATAGTATTGTGCATCCACTTGAAAATTTCCATGAACAGAGTTTACTATTTCTGTAACTTGTTGGCTTTTAAGAAAAGCATGGTTAAAAATAAAAAATAAAAGATAAACACCTGATAAAATATTCGCTTTTTTCATATAAGACTATTTAAAGAACGAATATAATTCATTTCTTTTAAAGAAAGATTAGTGTATTGTAACAGATCTATAAAGAAGCTCAATTAATGCGTTATAGAGTAACCATAGGGATCAACAGATACTTCCGCCTTAAATCCAACTATTAATTTTAAGGTTTTTAGATCAATAGCCGTTACATATCCGTTTTTACCGTTGCACAAAGATGCGTGGTGAGGGGCAGGGCCACCTGAAATCACATTTCTGTTTGTAACATAAACACGCCCTTGCTGCTCGTCTACCATTAAGCCGTGTGGCTGATGACCTGTGTAAATTTTAGCTAATACTGCATAAGTGTTAATGTCGATAACATATACCGAGCCTCTTTTTGTCGCTCCAAAAGTAGTAACATCCTCCATACAAGAAACAAATAAGTAATTTTTTGACGATGCTATCGCCATTTCTTGTGGGGTATCACCAACGGGAATCGTTGAGAGGATTTGACTTGTTAACCTGTTAACTACTTTAATCTCATTTGATTTTTGACATGTAACAAAATACTTCGAGTAATCAGGACTCATCAAAACCTCATGAGGATCTAAAATTGAAGAGTTTGAAGGAATCCCCGAATTATCTAAAACAATTTGTTGCAAATCAGAAAAGTCTGTAGCTATTTTAAAAATATAATTGCTCGTTTGTGAAGTGATATAAAGCGTATCATTTGTTTGATTAATAGCAGAGCCATGCGACCAATTTAAACCTCCAATAACACCTTTAACGATCATACTATCAGTCTGTACTCTTTTAACCTTGCCGCTGCTAGACCAATCTACTAAATAAGCAAATTTACCGTCAGAAGAAAGAACAAAAGTATTCCAGCTTCCGGCACCAATATTAGCTTCTGCTACAAACGTATTATCGCTTACTTTATATTTTTGAAAAACCCCTGCGCCTAAAAATGAAACGTACCAGAATTTATTATCGGGTGAAATTTTTATGAAATGTGGCGATTCTACATATCCATTTATTTTGCCAACATTAGTAGCGCGCATGGCAAGCATTGATGCTGCATCAAATGTTGTTATAAGATCGCAGCCCTGATTAGAAACATAAAATTTTTTTCTGTTAGGATTATCAGAAAATTTGACAAAGCCGTTACCATTTGAAGCCCCTTGCAAAACCCAATCATGTAAAGTTTTAATTTCTTCGAATGTCAGAGCTTCAGAACTTAAAGGCATTTTAGGACTTAATTGAAGAGATCCAAATTCGTTATAAGAATTGGTGTAATAAATTAATGTACTATAGTCTGGTCTAAAAGGAATTATAACCGCCCCGCCCCTGCTACCCTCAAACATTTTTTCCCATGAAGTAAGAGATAACCCTCCTGCGGCTTCTTTACTAATATCATCATGACAACCACTTGTTGCGCACTTTTTTACTATTATTTCGCCTATTTCCTGTGGATAGCCCGAAGGAGTGTAATCTAACCTTCCTTCATCCTTTGTACACGAGTAAGATAAAAGTATGGTAGGGATTAAAAATATGTAAAACGATTTACAATTCATTTGCTAATTCTATATATTCAATTTTACCAACCTTATTATACATTTTACTCCACAACCGGAACAAACTGTTCAAGTTTAGATTTTTTTTCTTTACCACTTATTTTTACACCCACACCGCCCCTAACCGTTGTAACAGCTGCACTATCATAACCAACTGCGTAAAAATAGTAGTCGCCTTTTTGAAGCCCTTCAAAATGCGTGTGTCCTTCTTTATCAGTTTTTTGGTTAGCCTCATACTTACTTACATCACTACCGGGAAAATCTTTAGCACCATACTTTATGTAAACAGTTGAAAACGGAATATTTTTACCGTGATGTTGAACAATTGTTGCGATGGTAGCTTGCCCGCCTGTGCCTTCTTTTTTGCAGGACACAAGTATTATAACTGTAACTAATGCTAAGATGATTTTTGTTTTCATTCTTTTATTATTTTTTTTGTAATTTTTGAAGGCTCATTATTAATACTATATATTTTTATAAAATATAAACCAGCTTCTAAATCATTAATTGATATAGCTTCAAAATTTGAAGAAAGTTTGCCCTTTCGGATAGTTTGCCCAACAAGGTTTGTAATAACAAACTCAGCCCGTTCAACAAATATATTTTTAATCAAAATGTTTATATTTTCATTGCATGGGTTAGGATAAATTGTAATATCCTCATCAATGTTTTTTACAGCCTCTTTTATTGATACCTCCGGCCCCTTTGAAGAAAAAAAGCATAAGCCTCCAGATCCATTGCCCATAAAAAGATCTCTTTTATTATCATTATTAACATCTTCAAAACAGACTGTTGATTGTCCACCTTCATTATAATTGTTTGCATCAGCATCAATTAAATTACATGGATTTGTTATTACGGATGGGACATCATAATAATATACCTGCCCGTTAACATTGCCTACTAAAAGTTTTCTTGTAGAGCCATCAGTATAAAAATAAGGTACGGCATAACCATCTATTCCATATAAATTTGGATCTCCTTTTACATCAATACTTCCAAAAAAATTAGTAATTAAACTAAAGGAGGGTACTGTGGGCGATCCAATATTTTTATAATAAGCAATTCTACCATTTTTCATACCTATCATTAGATCAAGTTTACCATCATTATCAATGTCAAATAATTGTGGTGCCGCAGCAGCGGAATTGGTTGTGAAAGAAAAAGGGTTATTACTAAATATTGAAAAATTACAAGGATTACCAACACCTGCCGTATTCTTTAACCAATGCACCTGACCACTTGATGTGCCAATACAAATATCTATGTCGCCATCGCTGTCTATATCACCTACAGTTGGCATAACCGCGTTTAGACCATATACGCTTAAGCCAGCGTAATCTCGTGTAATGAGAGAATAGTTAGGTTGCGCCAGTGTTCCAATATTTTCATAAAGTGCAAGTTGTGCTTTTAAATTACTTGTGTTATAATATCCATAAGTACCTACTAATAAATCTTTCTTTCCATCGCCATTATAGTCAATAATAGCAGGGAAAGAATTTTGACCAACTTCGATCATTTCATCCTGTAAAAAATTATTTTTTACAAACTGAAAATTGACTGTATTAGTAGAGCTTGCGTTCTTATAATACCACATACTTGTAACATTCTCACTCCCAAAAGCGTTTGGCGAAGCGATAAGATCTTTTTTGCCATCTCCATCACAATCTACGTAATAGGAACAAGGGAAATTACTAATTTTTATTTGCTGAGTATTATTTTTATTTGGGAAGTTAGGATACAATCTTGTGGTATCCGATATAACAGCATTAGTAACAGAACCTGTATTTAAGGCAAATTGAACTGTGTTACAGGCAATGTCACCCATCACAAGATCTTGTAGATTATCTCCATTAGAATCAAAGCACATTAAACAAGATCCTGCATGAAGATTTTTACCTGTCGGTGGATAGAACTGATTTGAGATTGGCCGCAAAGGGCATTGATTCATATTCACTTGACAACTTTGTTCAGTTATTTTACCCCAACAAACATCTTCTAATTGATACACCAAACTATCGCAATTATTGTACAATTCTTTGCTCATGTTTTTATGGTATTCAACGTAAAAGCCACCTGCACTAAAAGTAAGAACATCAATATCGCCGTCTCCATCAATATCTGCTAGACCTGGAACACCAATAGTACTTGCATATAAAGGAGCAATTGTAGGTGGGCCTTGAGGGCTAAAATTCGTATTAACTATTGATTTAAACAATGTAAAAACTATTCCTAAACTTGGGGTACTAATATTTTTCTAAACTGAAATTCCGCCATTAACGGAGGCAAAAAGATCTTCTTTACCGTCGCAATTATAATCCATACAAACTGCCCAATTAGATACTGGTGGAAATAGATAACTCATATCAGGTTTTGCAATATAATTTGTTTGCCCTGGATTACCATCATTTACAAAACACCGAAAGCGCCCAACGCCATATTGTGTAACTTTATCAAAAACAATAAGGTCTTTTTTTCCATCAAAGTTTAAATCGAGGTTGGAAACGTTTGCATTATTGAGACCATTGGCCCAGGGCATTTTTAAAATTTTACCGGATTCCACTACCGTAATTGTATCACGAGCTACAAATAATTGTCCATTGCATAATTTAGAAGTTAGGAACAATAAGGAAATATAAAATATTGCTTTTTTTTCATACTGTAATAACTTTTTTTAAAAAGGTTTTAATTAATATTGTTAACTTACAAAAAAGAAATTAAAAAAGGCATAATTTCGCCATAATTATTTTTTAACGAGACCCTTGTGAAAATACGTTCCATGTGCCTTGTATTTATTTATTTCCAGGTAAAAAAACATATTTACCTTTTTAGTCAAATCAATACTATCAACAACAAATTTGTCTCCTGATTTTCTAAGGGTTACACTATCAGTTGCCGCATCTTTATAATTTAAAACCAGATAACCTGTTGTCTTATCTATTTTAATTTGTTTATCGTTATCTTTCAAAACATATACTGTTACTTTTTCTTCTTTCTGTAAAGGATCTATTACAACTTCTAATTTATATTTACCTGCACTTACTATTTCACCTCCATGACTTGGTTTATGATCAAAAACAGGCTTTTCATTTTTCGCTTCAGATTCACCATTATGATTGTGTTGGCCACTTAAGGATGGGGCGAGTATACTAAATATTACTATTATAATATATTTCATATTTGTTAGTTTAAAATTGATAACCGACGATTAAAATAGCCTCAGCAACCCAAAATTTATGGCTTGCTTTGCCATAACCTTTACCTTGTGTAATCGCATTCATATAATTTGCATAAGCTGCCTTACCTGTAAATTCAATAAATCCATTCTTAAGAAACTCGACCCTTATACCGCCTTCAATGCCCGCCATAATTCCTGAAATTTTCCATTCATTATTTATGCGGTTACCAAATATCGTAACATCCGTTCGAGGATACACGAAGCCAAATCCCGGTTTCAATATTAAGCCGATATTATTTTTCTTGTTTTTAGATTCTACTAATTTCCACCTTTTAATAAAATTAAACATCCAAAAGTTAGCTCCGTCAGTATGTTCAAAATGTAAAAAATTATTCGGGTCAAGAATTGTGTCTTTATCAAAATAATCTCCATTTATTTGCCCTTTAACTCTTACTTTCTGATAATCGTTAACCACGTATTTTGCATGATCGTAATTTAATTCCACGCCAAAATCTTTTTTATTGTTGAAAAAATATCCAATGCGAAAACTGAATTGAGGTATGGTTATGTTCGCTACATCTTTGATCTGCTTAAAATCAGGCCTGTCTTTTGCAGTGGCATTATATACAGTAAAATCATATGTATAGTTTTTTCCATTTATCAATTGCGGATTATTATTCTGCAAGCGTATATCGCTTTTGCTATACCAATCTCTATTATATCCCCAACCAAAATAGAATTTTCCCTTTTTCTTTTTAGTTAATTCTGTTTGGCCAATATAAAATTTAGGAATACCGATAAACAATATAAAAGTTACATAAGGAATAAATTTAATCATAACGACTTATCCTTTTTTGCAACAGAAGTCCAACTTCATCTGACACGCCAGATTTGCTTTAATGCCATCAACATCACGCCTTAATTTGGAAACATGTAACCCGATTTTCTGAATATCAATTTTTTTTGTGTCGTTGATAATTCTTATGACCATAACTTTCGAATCAATCTCAACGTTTTTTATTCCTGTTTGATTGTAAAGCTCCTTATGGAATTTGCCGCCACATGTTTCGCGTTGTCTACAATGCTCACAATATATTTGTATCTTAGTGTTTTTATTTTTTTTTTCGAAAGAAATTGCCGGAAGTGCCGCGAACAAAAGTAGAGTAATTATAAAAGAGAATTTATTATTTTTCATAGGTAAATTTAATAAATAAATGCTTAGGTTAAAATATTTATAAACCAAGTTCATTAGAGATCACTTCTTTTGCACCTTTCGGACCAGTAAGTATTAACCACGCCTCTGAAGCATCGCTACTAAATGAAACAGTAAAAATGAAGAAACTGCAACATGCCAGTTCCTTTTTTATTACTCCGTCAACTCATCAATAACAGCATCTTTACCTGAAAATTTGAAAGTATAGCCGTTTGAATATTCTTTTTTATCAAGAACCTGGCTCTTTAAACTTGTTATACTGTTTCCTTTCTTTTGGCAAGTTCGGTAGTAGTTAATTTACAACTGATATCAACAGCTTTAATTGTAGCCCTATCTTGCTTTGTTGCATCCTTATTTATTTGAGGTTTTGCGCATTTTTCATCTGTGCAAGCTTTATCATTACATGATTATAAAAAGTACGCATACAAATAGCAGGAGGGAGATTTTTTTCATACTATAAATTACTGTTTTGATGGACATTTATGATCTCCGTAAGTGCAAAATACACAACAATCCCCTTCTTTAGGGTAAAGAATTATTTTGCAGCTTTTGCAAGTGTATTTGATCTGGCAAATTTCCATTGGTAAAATTTCCATTTCTTTATGCCCACATTTCGGACAGGTGATTTCTGATTTTATAGATATTTCTTTTAAATCCTTTTCTTTTTTTTCGCAACAACTTGAATAATTAGAATCACATAAAGCCCTGCAACTTTCTAAGGGTGCTGTTTCTTCAGAGCATGAACCCGGCGCACATTCACTTAGTGAGTACGCTGCGTTTTTTGCTGTTGCTGCATCATATTTTAATATTTCAAAATAGCTGAGAAAACCAATACTAAAAATTAAGCCAGTCCAAAATACCACTTTATTGATTTTCACTTTTCTTTTTTCTTTAGCAGTTGGTTCACAAGCACAAGCTTCTTTATTACAATTAAGTTTGGGTAATACATAAAGCGAATAATAAGAGATTGTAAACGATACAGCACTTACCGCAATTAAGATTGATTCAATAGCACCTATAATAGGCGAGTTAGCTAGGCTTGCAGAAGATATACCAAATAAAGAAGCGATAGGACTTGCGCAAACGCCAACACAAGAACCGCTCTTACAGCATGATAATAATATTGGTGCTGCTGAGGTAAGGCCTACGGTTATCGATGTCCAAAATGATTTTTTTGCTTTCATAATATAAATTTCTCTGCAAAATCTTTACAGTATATTTTAATTAAATCACGTACGCGTTGGAACTCTTTTATGATGTCTTCTTGAGTTCCGTTTGCCTTTGCGGGGTCGGGAAAATTTTCATGAAATTTTTTTGCCCGTGAAGGAAAATAAGGACAGTTTTCTTTTGCATTATCACATACTGTAATTATATAATCAAAATCTATATCCCCGTATTCATAAATATTATTAGAAGTATGTTTTGATATATCAATACCATCTTCTTGCATTACTTGAATGGCTTTTGCGTTCACTCCGTGTGTTTCTATTCCTGCGCTATACACTTCGGCTTTGTCATTGGCAAAGTGCTTTAAATAACCTTCGGCTATTTGGCTGCGACAACTGTTGCCTGTACATAACACTAATATTTTTTTTGATCCCATAATTTAAACGAAAAGCCAAATGATATTTATAATACAAAACTTTGGATCGAAGCCAAATATCAATTGCAGAATAATTACAGAGGACGTAATTACAATTGGTTTTTTATATTTAATAAGAAAATCCATAATTAACAGCATTTGCCACCTGGTGTACAACAGGCTTCAGCTTTTTCTTCCCCTAACACAGATAAACTAACTTTTGCTTTATTCTCGGGAACGCCACAGTTATCCTTCGCTAAACAATCTGTATGTTTTGTTGTCAACATGAAATTTTGACCATTATAATCTATCCCGTATTTTCCAATGGTGTCTGATTGATATTCAACCTCCACTTCAAGGTCTTCTAAACCTAAGATCTTTTCTGACAGGGCTATTATTTTAATTAGTTTTTCAGGCTTTAATCTATGTTCGATATCGTTTGCATTCCATAATTGAAAATTTGCGACTTTTTCCGCTCGTACTCTTCCACCACAATCAATAAAGTTTTTCGTAATGATACCTACCTCTGTAACATGAAAATGTTCCGGCACGAAAGTACCATTAGGTAACTGAAAATTAACAGCAGTAGCTGATTCAAGATGTTTTTTAATTTCTGATAGTTTCATTGCTATTTTTTTTGATTATTGTTTTTTTATTGAATCGTAATTTAACGATGTATTTGAATAAATTTTTTTAGCTTCCGACTATCTTACTTCTTCTTTCCAATAAAACAGTGTCTCTCCAAACATTATTCATCTTACCGATTTTTTCGCGTTTACCAATTATACGAAAACCATTATTTTCATGTAATTTCAAACTGGCATTGTTTTCAGGAAATATTCCTGCTTGTAACGTCCATATTTCATTTAACTCACTTCTTTTTATTAGTTCTTTTAAAAGACCATCACCAATTCTTTTGCCACGGTAAGTTGTTTCAATATATAAGCTAACTTCAGCAACACCTGCATATACGCATCTGCCTGATACAGGAGTTAATGCCGCCCAACCTATAACTAAATTATCATCACTTGCTATAATTCTACTGTGTTTTAAATGTGATTTATCCCATTCTTCCCATGTAGGTGCTTCGGTTTGAAAAGTTGCGTGCCCGGTTGCTATCCCTTCAAGATAAATTTTCTTTACGGAATTGTAGTGACTATTTTGTAATTCAGTAATTATCATTAGCAACATTTTATTTTTGGATTGTATGACGAAAATAAATTATTCAAATAGTTTTTTGCCGTTTCCCATTCTTTTTCATCAATGCAGTAACATATTTTTACACCATCAATATCACCTTTAATTAACCCTGCTTCTTTTAACTCCTTTAGATGTTGAGAAACTGTGCTTTGTGAAAGTGGTAATTCATCAACTATATCACCGCAAATACAGGCTTGTTTTTTGATAAGAAGCTGTAATATTGCAATCCGTGCTGGATGAGCTAATGCCTTAGCATATTTAGCAATTTTATTATCCTTTACTGTAAACTCTTCTGTTTTAGTTGTTCCCATTTTATCGTAAAAATACGATTAATATGAATACAAGCACTAAAATTGCACCATTAAAATTATAAATTATTGATTTTAGGAAGTTTAGTTTAAAGTCTTTTGGAGAAAGTTACTGTTGCTTGCACTTCTTCAAACTAGCAACATTTATAATTTTTTAGAAGAGATCTAGTTATTTTAATCGACTGAATTTATAATGGTTAAAGTTCTTAATAGTTCTGATTGTAACGCTTGGAATATCCTGCCTATTAACTTTCTATGTTATTAGACGAGTTAAAATATTGAGAAAGTTATTTGGAGTTGCCGACTGGGGGTTGCCCGCTTGCCGAGTAAGGCTGAACAGTAATAAATAGTCTACATTATTTGTTACCTTTGGTGATAGGTATGGTAACGCTATTTAAGTTTTTCAAGAAGTATATTTCGATTTCAAAAGAAGCTGAAAAAGCTATTGCTGAAATTTCAAAAATAGTTGCTGTTAAAAAAAATGCGGATCTCCAACCAATTGGTCATACTTGTAAAACAATTTATTTTATTAATAAAGGCGTTGCACGAATTTATTATTATAAAGATGGAACTGATATTACAGAAAGTTTTGCTTTTGAAAATAACATCATTGCAAGAGTGGAGAGTTTATTTACAGGAAAACCATCCCAAAAAGCCATTCAAATATTAGAAGATTCAGAAGTAGTTGCGATAAATTCAACTCAACTATTTAAATTGTATGATAAGTACCCCGAAATAGAACGCCTACTTCGTTTAATATTTGAATCTGCCTATGTTGATACAGTAAATCGTATTGAAGGCATACAATTTCATAGTGCAGAAGAACGATACAATGCTCTTATAACCGAAGCTCCCAATGTACTTAAAAGAGTGCCTTTAAAGTATGTTGCATCCTATTTGGGCATCACCCAAGTTAGCCTTAGTCGTATTAGAGGAATAAAGTAATTATTTATCTTATGTTAAAGGATTAGATTTTTATTGGGTTCACCTTTGTGATATAATTATTTCACAAAATGGACGCGATTAAAAAGATAGATTCAAATACACTCCGTAATTGGCTAGAAGCAGGAACTCCAGTTTCAATTCTTGATATCAGACCAATTAATGAAAGAGCCGAGTGGTTTATTCCTCAAAGCATTTATTTTAATGCTTACGATAAATTAAAAATAAACGATAAAACGGCATTGCAAGGATTACACCTTGATAAAAGCATTCCGGTTGTTGCTATGTGTGCAGGAGGTAAAACAAGTTTAATTGCTGCTGAACTTCTACAAAACCAAGGCTACAATGCCTATTCATTAGATGGTGGAATGAAAGGATGGAGTCTTTCCTGGAATACAGCAAAACTTAACTTTCAAAATTTTGACGTGATTCAATTCAGAAGAACAGGCAAAGGTTGTTTATCTTATATTGTGGTTTCAGGTAGCGAAGCAATTGTTGTGGATGCTTCGCTTTCAGTCGAAGTATATGAGCAGTTCTTAAAAGAAAACAACCTCACTTTAAAATACGTAACCGAAACGCATATTCATGCAGACCATTTATCAAGATCAAAACAATTAGCCGAAAGAAACATGGTAAGTCTACATTTGCCAATTCCAAATAAAGTGGCTTTTGATTTTAAACCTCTTGAGAAAATATTTCATTTAGGAGGCGTTCAAATAAATGCAATCAACACTCCTGGTCACACATTAGAAAGCACATCATTTTTAATTGATAATAAAATCCTGCTTACTGGCGATACTCTATTTATAAAAGGTGTTGGCAGACCTGATTTAAAAGCCAGCAATGAAGAGGTTACGCAAAAAGCGAAAATGCTTTATGATTCGTTACAGAAATTATTTGAATTAAATTCTGACATAACTGTATTGCCTTCCCATACAAGTCAACCAGTTGATTTTGATAATAAGCCTATTCAAACAACTTTAAAAGAAATTTACGAAACTGTTACACTTGTAAAATTAAATGAGAGCGAGTTTGTTTCAACCATTCTACAACGCATTCCTCCAACTCCTGCAAATTACCTTTCAATTGTAGAAAAGAATATTGAAGGTGATTTTAGCAAAATAAATCCCATTGACTTGGAAGCAGGGGCAAACAGATGTGCAATTCCTTAATATTTAAAAACATAAAATATGACAACACTAATTATACTTAACGAAGCACCTTATGCCAACGAGAAGTCTTACAATGGGCTACGCACAGGCATTCAATTATTAAATCAATTAAAAGATCCACAAGTAAATATTTATTTGTTTTCTGATTCCGTTGGTTGCGCTATTAAAAATCAAAAACCTTCTGCTGCAAAATACAATGCAGGAGATTTAATTTCTGAACTCATTACAAAAGGTGCAAAGATTAAGCTTTGTAAAAGTTGTTTAGATGCAAGAGGAAGTGTTGAACTTGTTGATGGTGTTGAAATAAGCAATATGACTGAATACACCGAGTGGATTGTAAACTCTGATAAAATAATCTCGTTTTAATATGAAAACAATTAAATCAATTAGTGCATTGTTCTTAATTCTAATCGCATTTGCATTTAAAGATGGAGAGCCTTGGAAAGCCAATCAATTATTAGCCCCCAGTGATTTAGCGGCAAATTTAAATGATACTAAATCAAAACATCCAATTCTTATAAGCGTTGGCGAGGCAGGATTAATTAAAGGCGCAATTCAAATAGGTGCAATGACAGAAGCAGAAAATGTTTCCAAGTTGAAAGCACTATTAACCAAAACAGACAAAGATGTTGAAGTGGTTGTGTATTGCGGATGCTGTCCTTTTGAACATTGCCCAAACATTCGCCCTGCGTTTGAATTATTAACCTCATTAAAATTCACAAAACACAAATTACTTAATCTGCCACACAACATAAAAGTTGATTGGATGGATAAAGGTTACCCCATGAATTAGAAAATGAACACGGTACAATTAGGATTAAAAGAAAACTGGAAGCAATTTACTTTACTTGTTATCATCAACGCTTTTGTGGGTGGAATGGTAGGTTTGGAGCGAGCCATATTACCACAAATTGCAGAAGGCGAATTTCACATTGCTGCAAAAACAGCCATTCTTTCTTTCATTATTGTATTCGGAATTGTAAAAGCAATCACAAACTATTTCACAGGATCGTTAGCTAACAAAGTTGGTAGAAAAAATCTTTTAACAATAGGTTGGCTTTTTGCCATTCCTGTTCCATTCATTTTAATATATGCAACTAGTTGGAATTGGATAATAGCAGCAAACATTCTATTGGGTATTAATCAAGGCTTAACGTGGAGTAGCACCGTAGTAATGAAAATAGATCTTGTGGGCGAAAAACAGAGAGGTTTTGCTATGGGCTTAAATGAATTTGCTGGCTATCTTTCAGTAGCAGTTGTAGCCTTTCTTACAGGATGGATTGCAGGAGAATATGGACTAAGACCTTATCCGTTTTATATAGGAATAGTATTATCCTTTTTAGGATTGTTTGGAAGTTGGTTCTTTATTAAAGATACAAAACACCACGTTGCAAAGGAATCAAGTTCAAATAACATCCCATTGCTAAAAAATATTTTTTGGGACACTACTTGGCGGAATAAAAATCTTGGCTCTGTTACACAGGCAGGGTTAATTAATAATCTAAACGATGGAATGGCTTGGGGATTGTTTCCCATCTTATTAGCTGAGAAACATTTTACAATTTCTCAAATAGGAATTGTAACAGCAATTTATCCCGCTGTGTGGGGAATAGGACAATTATTTACAGGGAAAATGGCAGATCATTTTAATAAAAAAAGTATGTTGTTTTGGGGAATGTTTTTGCAAGGCATCGCATTACTATTTTTCATATTCGCCACTTCATTAACGCACTATATTATTCTAGCATCAATTCTTGGTTGGGGAACGGCAATGGTGTATCCAACATTTCTTGCAACAGTTGCGGAAAATACAAATCCAATTGATAGAGCAAAAAGTTTGGGAACATTTCGTTTATGGAGAGACTTAGGATACGCAATCGGCGCAATCTTAACCGGAATTATTGCAGATGCTTTTGGTATTAATACTTGTATTATTGTGATTGGAATTTTGACTATTCTCTCATCAATAGTTATTCGATTTAGAATGGACCCTGAATAGATTTCAATTCAGGAAAAGAATCATCATATCGCATCCCCATTTGGGCTTGGAATAATGCTTTAAAATAATGATTATCAGTTTTTTATTGCTGTCTGAAATAGATTAACGGTTTGATTGAAAATTTGCTATATTTGTTTATCTAAGATAGTGAAAAAAATAGTTATCATATCAATTGCATTTTTTTACCTGGTTATAGCTTCCGGAGTTATTGTAAATTTTCATTATTGTGGTGGAAGATTGAAGCATATTAACTTGATGCATGTGGGTAATGAGGATGGCTGCTGTGGATCGGAAGAAAAAAGTGACGGATGCTGTAAAGATAAGACTTCCTTTATTAAAGTTAAAGACGATCATCATTCTTTTGGCGCAGTTAAAGTAGCTTACAATTTTCTTAAATACACTGACATTATTCAACCTGAGTTAAAAATTTCTTTATTGCCTGAATTCACATATCAAACAAATACAGATCACGATCCCCCCGTCTATTACGACAATCCGCTCTACCTTAAACTTAAGGTACTTTTAATTTGATTTTCTTATTTCTTTCTTAGGCATATAACCTGAGACTTTCATGCTTTATATAAAGGCGTGTTTTATTCGTAATATTTATTAAATAATTTAACATGAAAAAGACAATTACTTTTCTAACATTTGGAATTGCTATAGCAATTGCAATCGCCGCTACTCCCGGTAGATCTAGCTCAGGAGCTCCTGCGTCGCATACCGGAGCACCAAATGAAAAAACATGTGCAACTTCTGGCTGTCATGATGATAACCCAATTAATTCAGGTACCGCATCATTGTCGCTGGAAATTGGAAGTGGTATAACTAAGTATATTGCTGGACATACATATCCAATTAAAATAAGAATAACTGACGAGAAAAAGCAACGTTTTGGTTTTCAAATTTTAGCATTAAATGCTGAAACAAAAGCCAACTTAGGATCATTTAATATTTCAGATTCGGTAAGAACACAACTGGTAAAAAACGAATATGAGTTAAAAGAAAGAGAATATGTTACCTATACCTTTAATGGAACGGATGCTGTTAAAAGTGGAGTTGGAGAGTGGATAGTTAATTGGACAGCACCGAAAAATACATCTGAACCTGTTACGTTTTATGTTGGGGCTGTTTCAGCAAACGATGATATGTCTGATAAAGGAGATAAAGTGTATACAAAATCATTAACACTAAATAAATAAAGCCATGAAAAATAAAATAACCATCATATCTTTTGTAGCTTGTTTTTTTATGTGTGCAGGCTATACAACTTTATTCAAGAAAACCGCCGGCTCTCATCCCGGTAGTACAGGCGCACCGCTTGATCTCACTTGCGCTCAGTCGGGTTGCCACACCGATGCCCAAGTTACACTAAACGCCGTAAATAATAATACATTAATATTTTCCACTATCGATTCATCTTATGTGCCAGGAGCAACCTATATGATGACTGTTCAGGTACAAGCATCTATTCCGACAACAAAGTTCGGGTTTGAAATTGGCGCTCTTAAAGATAATGATAGCTTGAATGTAGGTCAATTTGCAATTACAGATGCTGTCAGAACACAAATTATTACGCACCCTATAGGAACTGACTTGCGCTACTCGGTTACTCATAAAACAGCAGGTACCTCGGCAGTTTCTACAAACTTTAGCCGTTGGATATTTAGTTGGACTGCTCCACCCGTTAATGAAGGGAAAATTACATTTTGGTATGCAACAAATTGCACCAATAATAATGGTCAAAATACCGGAGATAAAATATTCTTACATAAATTTCAGATCCACCCAGCTACTCTCACGTCTGTAAAGGAAATTGCCGATGATTATGAATTAAAAGCCTTTTACGATAACGAAGCAAATGAAATGGTAATAAGCTATGATCTAAAAGGACAAAGAAACGTTCAGGTTTTCGTTTTTGATGTAACTGGTAAAAATGTTTATAGTAATGGTAATACCAAATTATCAGGAGTGCAAAAACAAAGAATTCCTTTTGGTATAAATTATTCAAAAGGAACTTATCTAATCCAATTACAAATCAATGATCAAAAAGTAACAAGAAAAATAATCGTTAATTAAATAATAAGTAAAACTAAAAACATAAACCAATGAAAAAATCGATATTTACTTTAGCAACAAGTTTGTTATGTTTATTTCTAAACGGACAAATCGCTCCAAACTTTACGGCGAATGATTGCGCGTCAAACAATCATGATCTTTATACAGAATTAAATTCAGGGAAAATTATTATTATTACATGGGTAATGCCATGTAATGCATGTATTGGAGGCGCTACTGCGGCTCAAAATGCTGTTCAAAGTTTCTCCGCTTCAAATCCGGGGCAGGTACTGCATTACATTGCAGATGACGTAGCTAATACATCATGTACAACTTTAGGTAATTGGTGTACAACAAACAGCTTAACACCTAACGCTAAGTTCTCTAGTTCTTCTGTAAATATGACAGGGTATGGCGCAGCAGGGATGCCTAAAGTAGTAGTATTGGGCAACACAAGCCATACAATTTATTATAACGTCAATGGCGGTGCTGTTACACAAGCCAATATAACTGGTGCAATTAACAACGCTTTAGCAGCAGTTGTTACAGGAATTAAAGAAAGCTCATCTAATGATTTTAAAGCGCGGATTTTGCCTAATCCTGTAAGTAACGAATTGAAATTGACCTTTAGTTTGATCGAAGCAAGAGAAATGAACATTGAGATTTTTAATTCTCTTGGCCAAAAAGTGAAAACTGTAAATAATTCAACGGTAAACGGAAATAACGAAATGACTATTAATGTGGAAGATTTAAGCACTGGAAATTATTTTGTAAAACTCAATAACGGTAAGTCATCCTCTAATGTAAAATTCATTATTTCAAGATAACCATTTAAATATAGAATACATGAAAACAAAAATAATATTATTGACTGCGACACTGTTTAGTCTTTTAGCTAATGTTTCAAAGGCACAAACAACAGCAATGAATTTTAACAGAAATGATTGTAACGGAGTTCCTCGACATCTTTTCGCTGATCTTAATGCAGGCAATGCAGTGATCATAGAATTTTTTATGACAAGCTGCGCTCCTTGCCCAGCAGCAGGACAGAATTTAGAAACCATGAAGGCTAACTTACTTACACAGTTTCCCGGAAAAGTGAAATCATACGCTATTGCTTTCAACAACACATATTCCCCTGCTACTGTAAATAACTGGGTAACATCAAATGGCTTTACTGCCATACCTATGGATTCTGGAGCAACTCAAGTAGCGTATTATGGTGGTATGGGAATGCCAACTATTGTTATTGCCGCCGGAGCCAGTCATAATTTATTAGGTTCGCCTTATATTGGTTTTAATACAAGCGATACAACAGCAATGGCAAGTAACATCAGAGCCTTTTTTAACTCTCAAGTAGGAATTAAAGAGAATAAAAATTCAAGCCTATCATTGGAAATGTTTCCGAATCCATCCGATAATAAGATTTCACTAAAGTTTGACTTGAAGGAAAGCTCAGAGGTAATGATTGAGGTTATTGATTTATTCGGCAAAAAAATAAGAACATTACTCTCCGAAAAATTAAATAGCGGAATTGTTTCTAAAACATTTGATATTTCAATGATAGCTGATGGTAATTACTTTATTAGAATTAATAGTAAAAACAATACAACTCAACAGAAACTAAATATCTCACATTGATGAAAAAATCTTTAATAATAAATCTAACTACTTTCATATTTTCAATTGGATTTGTGATGAGTTTGCAAGCACAAAATGCTTTGTTTATTCCTGATACCTTAAGTGGAACTAATTTTACATTAACTGCACAAGCAAGTACAAAACAGTTTTTTGGAACTAATAATACGCCAACGTTTGGTTACAATGGTAATTTTTTAGGCCCAACCTTGCTTATTAAGGCTGGTGACAGTATTACGCTAAACGTAAAAAATAATCTTAATCAATCAACAACTGTTCATTGGCATGGCTTCCATGTATCTCCTCAAAACGATGGTGGACCACATCAGGTTATTCCACCGAATACTACCTGGAGTCCTTCGTTTAAAATGAGAAATGAGGCTGCCACATTTTGGTATCATCCTCATGGCGAAGGAAAAACAGAAATTCAAATTTCAAAAGGACTTGCAGGTATGATCATTGTTCGTGATAACATTGAAGCTGCATACACTTTACCCCGCAGATACAAGGTAGATGATTTTCCTCTCATAGTGCAGTCTAAAGCTTTTGATGTGCTATATCAATTTGCAACCGCAACTCATGAAGATAGTATCATGATGGTTAACGGCACAATAAAACCGTTTTTACAGGTGCCGCAGCAAGTTGTTCGTTTACGTCTTTTAAATGCATCGGCCGACAGAACATATAATTTTGGTTTATCTGATAACTCAAATTTTTATCTAATTGGTAGTGACGGTGGATTATTAGCGCAGCCCCACTTAACAAATCGGGTTCGTTTATCAACTGGAGAAAGAGCAGAAATATTAGTTAATCTTTCCTCTTATACTGTTGGAACACAATTGTATT
Organism: Bacteroidia bacterium; assembly: GCA_044229885.1. GTDB lineage: Bacteria > Bacteroidota > Bacteroidia > B-17B0 > Aurantibacillaceae > Aurantibacillus. The sequence goes on from JBGASD010000002.1 coordinate 814,476, forward strand.
TAAAAAGTTATTCTTCGGAATTACCTAGAGGAATCATTGGTGCTGATTCTGTTGGAACCGCTGCTATTCCTATGGGAGAGGGATATTATTCTAATTGGCTAAATGGAGCCGACTTCAATATTTTACGATTAGATGTTGTGGCTCAAACAATAAATCCTGTTACAACCATTCCGACAACCTTTGCACCAAAAACAGCTATTTCGCAATCAACCATTCACGCTGTCAGGCATATTCATTTTTCCCCGGATACGATTCTTAACGGACAGCAGGGAAAAGTAGATGGACCATTCTATATGAATAATGAGCCTTTTCACATGGATTCAATTAACATTATTACTTATTTAAATAATGTTGAGATATGGAAACTTAGCAACAGCACAATGGTCGCCCATCCCTTTCATATACATGATATAGAATTTTTTGTTTTAGATATTAATGGAGTTGCTCCTCCCCCCCAGTATCAAGGTTTAAAAGATGTTATTTTAGTACAACCAAAAGATACGGTTAGGTTCATTACTAAATTTATCACTTTTACTGATCCAATGGTTCCGTACATGTTCCATTGCCATCTCCTTCATCACGAAGATGATGGTATGATGGGTGCTTTTTTAGTGATAGATCCTGCAACAATAGGCGTTAAAGAAAATGCATTAAGCAATAATCAAATTTCTGCTTATCCAAACCCGGCAATCGATAAAATTAATTTTAAAGTTCTAGGCGATGCTAAATCAACTAGCATCAAATCGATAACGATTTATAATATGTTAGGACAGATCGTTTATGTGGAAGACAGAATAAATGGTCAAAACCATACTATTAGTACTGAAAAATATAGTCGTGGAGCTTACATTGCAATTATAAAAACAGATACACAATTAAGTAAAATTAAATTTATAAAAGACTAATGCAGAATATTTGTTCATTTTTGATCCTTTTATTATCGGCTTTTTCAATGGCTCAAATACCTAATGGGAATTTTGAGAATTGGTCAACTATTAATGGCTATCAGTCGCCTTATAGCTGGGATAATTTGAATACAATAACTTTTAACCAAAATATTTTTACTTGTTATAAAGGAGCTCCGGGACAATCAGGAAATAGTTACTTGGCTGTAATTACTCGATCTGTAAGTGGAAAAGGTATTGTACCTGGAAGAGTGGTGTCTGGAAAGATAGATACAGTTACTTATAATCCGATCAGTGGATTTCCTTTTGTTCAGCGACCTCAAAACCTGAATTATTATTTGCAATATATGCCTTACGATCCGTCAGATACTTGTAGCGTTAAAGTAATTCTCACAAAATGGAATTCATCTTTATTACGAAGGGATACAATCGCAAAAGGCTTAAATAACTATAATGTAATGGCTCATTCGTGGCTCTTTAATTCGGTCTATCTTAATTATCATAGTGGTGATGCTCCTGATTCAGCTATGATAATTATTTCTTCAAGTGGAGTTAATGCTAAAAACGGCAGTTATATCTATTTAGATAACATGAGTTTTTCAGGTAACGTTGTTGGAATTGAAGAATTAGAATTAAGAAGTAAGATTAAAATTTATCCAAATCCTTCTAAGAATTATTTTACTATAGAATTAAAGGAAATGCCAGCCAACTCAAATTACAGTATTGAGGTTAAAGATTTAAAAGGAACAACATTTAAGAAACTCGATATTTCAAAAGAATTTAATTTAATTGATGTTACAAATATTCCCGAAGGGTCATACATCATTCAAATTCAAACAGAAAAAACACGACTTAATAAGAAAATAGTAATTGTAAGATGAAAACATTTAGAATACTACAACTAGTGCTAATGGCACTCCTTTATGCGCGATGTGATGAAAAATCCGTGACGACTGAAATCAAACCCACTAACGAAGTTGTTGATGGTATTGCTACCTCAACCTTTAAGGTATGGGGAAATTGCGGTATGTGTAAAGAAACTATTGAAGCTTCCTTGAGTGCTGATGGAATTAAGTACAAGAGTTGGGACAGCGAAACAAAGGTGATGAAAATTTCATACGATACTGCTAAAATAAGTTTGGACGAAATACAAAAAAGAATTGCGGCTGTTGGATATGATACTCCAACGCACAAGGGAAATGATACTTCATACTCTGGTCTGCACGAATGCTGTAAATATGATCGAAAAGAATAACGCATAGAACATAGCTGAACCGACTCATAGCTATGTTTGAAAGACTGCGTTCATGTGTTTTTAAATCAATTAAAAAAACGTTATAAAATGAAAATTATAAAATCAATATTAATTACACTGGCATTATTTACTTTAACCATTAATGCCATAGCAAGCTTTATAAACCCAAAGTTAAAAGTAACCGGAGTAACTTTAGGTATGTGTTCCATTAAGATAAATCTATGAAAGCAAATAACTTAAAATAAGATGAAAAATATAAATTCAACCAAAACCTTGATAATTTTTATCGCAATTACATTGTTTTCATGCAAAAAAGATACAATTATTGAACAAGCGCCACAAATTTCTGAGCCAACAGCCACGACCGTAAAATTAAATTTTACCAACGTTGTAGATAACAGCATTCTTCAAATTTCTGATGATGTAGCTTACACACTTACAACTCCAAAATACCTTAATGCTTTTGGTGATACATTTGCCGTATCAAGTTTTAAATATTACATATCTAACATTAAACTAAAAAAAAGCAATGGTACTTATTTTATTGAACCTGAAAGTTATCATTTGATAGATGCCAGTGATTCAAACAATACCTGCAAGATAAATATTACAAATGTGCCTTATGATAGTTATGTAAGTATAGAATTTATGTTAGGAATAGATAGTACAAGAAATATAAGTGGTGCACAAACAGGAGACTTAGACCCTTCTAATGGAATGTACTGGACATGGAACCAAGGGTATATTTTTATGCGTTTTTTTGGTTATAGCAGATCTGCCCCTCTAAACTCAAGCCATAATATTACCTATGAAATTGGCGGAAGCTTATCGGCTCGCACAATTGTTTTACCCTTTACAACAAATAATTTGATCGTAAAAAGTAATAACATCCCTAAAATTTATTTAAAAACTAATTTATCTGAGGTATTTAAAAACCCAAGTGCAATTAGTTTCGGTTTTTTAAATAGTGCAATGACTGCTAAGGATTTTCAACCGCTAGTAGATAACTACAGTGACATATTTACTATTTCAGCAGTTACCAACTAAGCTTCGCTGAATGAACATTAAAAAATCATATTCCTAGTTTGGATCACTTTCACCACCTATAATGTTAGTGGTTCAACGGATTGGATATTTTTTTAATAATAGATAGGATTTTGGCATTGAATTAAATTATGACCATGCAAAATACGTAGTTAACGATTATCAAAAAGTGAGAGTGAAAGGACAAATCAATGGTGAATATTTTGATAAAGACACTATCCTCAACCCACAAACATTCTTACATTTTGAGCATACAGATGGAGCAAATTTTTTGATGATTAATTTTATTAAGCGATGGAAATTAATGGAATCTGAAGACAAAAAGAATAATTTAGGATTAATAATTAAGCCCTGCTTTGGTTTTGTATATCCAAGCACAGATGTTACTATATTTGGTAACAGAGTAAATAATAACTGGAAAATACCAGGTATAGTAGGTGGCATAGCAGCAGGAATAAGAACTGAATTATTTAAACATTGTTATATTGAACTTACGGGAAAAGGAGGGTATGCCAATTATATTATTGCGTTTGTACCAGGTAAAGGGTATGGTAAAGCAAGTAATACATTTTGGTTTATAGAAGCCATTTTAATTTTTGGCTACAAATTTTGAGCGGTTAAAATTAGCGACCAATTTCATAAGGTAATAGATAAGGTAGCTAAATCAATAGTTTAAGAAATGGGAAAGCAAATAATATATATAAAAAACATGGTTTGTTCACGTTGCATTGCAGCAGTTGAAAAAATATTTAATGATATAAACACTAAACCTGTGAAAATTCAATTAGGAGAAATAACCCTTTCAAAGGAATTGAGCCTTAAACAATCCGCAGAGGTAAAAGACAAATTAGAATTTTTAGGCTTTGAGCTTTTAGATGATAACAGAAAACAACAAATAGAGAAAATAAAAGCAATTATCATTGATCATATACATCATCATGAAGACGGTAAATTTGTTTTTTCTGAAGTTTTATCTAATGAATTAAATAAAGAGTACTCACAATTAAGTAAGCTGTTTTCGGTTACAGAAGGTATTACTATTGAACAATTTGTTATACTTCAAAAAACGGAAAAAGTAAAGGAGCTTTTAATTTATAATCAAATGAACTTAAGTGAAATTGCAGACAAAATGGGATATAGCAGCGTTGCTCATTTATCATCGCAATTTAAGAAAACAATTGGACTGACTCCTTCTCAATTTAAGGCGCAGGGCATCCATTTAAGAAAAACACTTGATAAACTTTAGCAATACGATATAAATCGTTTCCACAATTATATAACGCAACCCATTTAATACTTCTGACCTTTGTATTGTAAATTAAACAATATGAAAACAGCAGACGATACTACAGTTTATCTACCATTAGAAAATGTAGAAAGCGAACATTGCGCTTTAATTGTAGATAAAGGTTTAGAAAGTGTAAAAGGTATATCATTTCACAAGGTCGAGCTAAATAACAACCGCGCCATTATTAAGGGAAAAGATATAGTAAGCTTAATTCCTGAGGCTGTTAAAGAAATACGGGATCTGGGATATAATGTAACTACTGCAAAAAAAACATTTCCTGTATTAAATATGACCTGTGCGTCATGTGCCAATAGTTCGCAGGAAATACTAGGGATGCAGTCAGGGGTTGTTACTGCTTCAGTTAATTATGCTAATTCAATGGCTACAATTGAATATGTTCCAACTATTACTGATGCTCATAAATTAAAAGCCGCTTTACAATCTGTTGGCTATGATTTGATGATTGATGAAAGCGAGGAAGCCAAAGATTCTTTAGATGAATTGCATAATCAAAATTTCAAAGAATTAAAAAGAAGAACATTGGGAGCTATTATTTTTTCAATACCTCTTGTTGTAATCGCAATGGTGCCGTTTTTTATGCACATGGCCTATGCGAATTACATTATGTGGTTATTAGCAACTCCTGTAGTTGCATGGTTTGGAAAACAATTTTTTATCGGGGCTTATAAACAAACAAAACATTTTTCTGCTAATATGGATACGTTAGTGGCCTTAAGCACAGGAGTAGCTTATTTGTTTAGTGTATTTAATACTTTATTTCCTGAATACTGGCATAGTAAAGGACTTCATGCGCACGTTTATTTTGAAACAAGTGCAGTGGTAATCGCTTTTATTTTACTCGGAAAATTATTAGAGGAAAAAGCAAAAGGAAATACATCATCGGCTATAAAAAAATTAATTGGACTTCAACCTAAAACAGTTACCGTTATACATGAAGGTGGCCATCAAATGGAAATGTCAATCGCTTCTGTAAAAGTGGGCGATATTTTATTAGCAAAGCCCGGGGAAAAAATCGCAGTTGATGGTGTAGTTACAAGAGGTAATTCATTTGTTGATGAAAGTATGATCAGCGGTGAGCCAATTCCCGTTGAAAAGAATAATAACAGTAAAGTATTTGCAGGCACTATTAATCAAAAAGGCAGTTTCCAATTTAAAGCTGAAAAGGTTGGCGGAGATACACTTTTATCGCAGATCATAAAAATGGTGCAGGATGCTCAAGGCAGTAAAGCGCCTGTACAAAAATTGGTAGATAAAATTGCAGGAATATTTGTTCCGGTTGTTATTGGACTGGCTATATTAAGTTTAATTGCCTGGCTTGTATTTCGAGGGGAAAATGGTTTTACCCAAGGCCTTTTAGCAATGGTTACCGTATTGGTAATTGCCTGCCCTTGTGCGTTAGGATTAGCAACGCCTACCGCTATAATGGTTGGTGTGGGTAAAGGGGCCGAACACGGCATACTGATAAAAGATGCTGAAAGCCTTGAGTTATCAAAAAATATTAATGCAATTGTTTTAGACAAAACCGGAACCATTACAGAAGGAAAGCCAACTGTAACAGACTTGAAATGGTTTGCGACAGAAACAACAGAATTAAAAAATATATTTTACAGTATTGAAAAATCATCTGAGCACCCATTAGCAGATGCTATTGCTCAACATCTAAAAGAAATTACTATTTTCTATAATGATATTGTTATAGAAAATATTGTCGGAAGAGGGATACAAGGAATGCATCAGGATAAAAAATATTTTATTGGAAATGAATTATTGATCAAAGAAAAAAATATTAATATTAATGATAGTGTACAGCGCTGGATTAATGAAAAACTAAAGAATGCGAATACGGTTGTTTTATTTACCAGCGATAATGCAGTTTTAGCAAGCATCTCTATCTCAGATAAAATAAAAAGCACTTCAGCAGAGGCAGTAAAGCAACTAAAAAATAGCGGTGTTGAAGTTTATATGTTGACGGGTGACAATGAGCAAACAGCAAAAGCTGTTTCAGCGCAAGTTGGTATTGATCATTTTAAAGCGAATGTTTTGCCTGCACAAAAATCTGAATTTATCAAAGAGTTACAAAAGCAAGGAAAAGTTGTTGCCATGGTTGGGGACGGAATAAACGACAGCAACGCTTTGGCACAGGCAGATGTAAGTATTGCTATGGGAAAGGGAAGCGATATAGCTATGGACGTAGCTAAAATGACCATTATATCAAGTGATTTAACTAAAATTAATCAAGCAATCAGGTTATCAAAACATACTGTGTCTACTATCAGGCAAAACCTGTTTTGGGCATTTATCTATAATATTATTGGCATTCCCATTGCAGCCGGTATCTTATATCCTATTAACGATTTTTTATTAGACCCAATGATTGCCGGAGCTGCAATGGCACTTAGCAGTATAAGTGTAGTTACCAATAGTTTACTCCTGAAAATTAAAAATATATAACAATCAATCAAAAAAATATGAAAACAACAACATTATCCCAAACTAATATACAATCAAAAAAATGGCTAGCACTTGCGGTTTTATGTACTGCACAGTTTATGGTAATTATGGATACTTCAATTATTGGAGTGGCCCTACCTGCAATTCAAAAATCACTTAATTATACTCCCTCAGAGCTGCAATGGATATTTAATGCTTACGTAGTTGTTTTTGGCGGAATTCTTTTACTTGGCGGAAAACTTTCTGACTTATTTGGACCAAAAAAAATATTTATGTGGGGATTTAGTATTCTTACCATTGCTTCATTATTAACTGGTCTTTCCTGGAGTGAAACCTCCATGAACTTAGGAAGAGCTGCACAGGGTTTAGGCGCGGCTTTAATTGCCCCGTCAGCATTAACACTATTAATGACAATTTTTACTGATCCAAAAGAATTGGGGAAAGCTTTTGGTTTTTGGGGCGCCGCCGCCGCCGCCGGAGGATCTGCCGGTGTTTTTTTAGGAGGGTTACTTACAGATTATTTGTCGTGGCGTTGGACTTTTTTCATAAACATTCCTTTAGGAGTAATTGTAATGTTTGCGGGCTCATCGCTTTTAATAAAAGGGAATAGATTAAAACATAAAATCGATTACGTGGGTTCTATTCTTATTACGTTAGCAATAACCCTTTTGGTTTACACATTAATAATGGTGGAAAAAAACGGATGGACATCTTCAATAACACTTTTGCTTTTTGGATTGACTTTCTTATTATTCTTAGTTTTTGTTCTTGTCCAAAAGAAATCTAAAACCCCAATTTTGCCACTTTCTATTTTTAAAGTCCCAAACCTTACTGCTGGCAATATTATTATGTTGTTAATGGCTGGGTCATGGATACCATTATGGTTTTATTTAAATCTATATTTACAACAAACGCTTGATTATTCTGCATTTTATTCCGGGCTTGCACTTTTGCCTATGACCATTGCGATAATGATTTTAATGGTTGGAGTTACAGGGAAGCTTATTTCTAAGTTTGGATTTAAATCAACATTAGTAACCGGGCTTCTTGCACTCACAGGCTCTTTAATTTGGTTTTCTTTTGTGCCGGTTAACGGTAATTTTTTAAGTCATGTGCTGGGCGCATCATTATTAGGTGCAGTAGGCATGTCATTAGCATATATACCTGGAACAATGGCATCTATGTCAGGGGCAAAACCAGAAGAAACCGGATTGGCTTCCGGTTTGGCAAATACTACTTATCAAGTTGGTTCTGCTATTGGTTTAGCAATAGTTGTTGTGCTTGCGGTTTCAACTACCAATCAAGAAATAGCTAATGGAGTAGTCAATAAAGAAGCGCTTAATATTGGTTTTCAAACAGCGTTTAAAGCGGCAGCAGTAATAAGCGGCATTAGTGCTTTGGTTGCAATTATTGGAATAAAAAAAATAAAATAATCAATTAAAAAAAGTAATTATGAAAACTTTTAAATTTAAAACAACAATTAAATGCAGTGGCTGTTTAGCTAAAGTAACTCCATTCTTAAACGAAGAGCAAAGCGTTGAAAAGTGGGATGTAAATATTTATACACCGGAAAAAACATTAACTGTAGAATCGAATAACGGTGATGCGGAAAAAGTAATTAAAGCTGTTGAAAAAGCAGGCTTTCAAATCGAATCAATTAATGACTAATTTAAATAAATAAAACCATGAAATCAATACTAAATTTAATAATCGCCATCCCTACATTCTTACTGAGTACCAGCTGTGATGGGCAAATTAAAAATGCAAAAACAGTAACTGTTAAGATAGACGGTAATTGCGAAATGTGCGAGAAGACCATTGAAAGTGCTGCTAATCAAAAAAAAGCTGCAAGTTTAGATTGGAATAAAGATACCAAGCAAGCTACAATAACCTATGATGAGAGTAAAACAAATCCTGATGAAATTTTAAAGCGTGTTGCTTTGGCAGGTTATGATAATGAGAAATTTCTTGCGCCTGATGATGCATATGCTGGTTTGCCAGGATGCTGTAAATATGATAGGGAGAGGAAAAAACCTGAGCTTAAAAGCTCTGTAACAGGGAAATCTGAAAACACCATAACTGAAACAACACCAGTTAATCAAACTACTGTTGCAAATCAATTCAAAATGGCTTTTGATTCTTATTTTGAATTAAAAAATGCTTTGGTGAAAACGGACGCTAATATGGCCAGTCTTAAAGCTGCAAATTTAGCAAGCCTGCTTAGCAAAGTGGATATGAGTAAGCTTGAGAATTCGCAGCATGAAGTGTGGATGAAAGTTTATACAGATCTAATTGCGAAATCTGAGGTGATTGCAAAATCAAAAAATATTGAGGATCAAAGAACTCAATTTATGGATGTATCAAAAAACATGCATGAACTGGCGAAAGTGGCAAAACTAGATACACCTGTTTATTATCAGCATTGCCCTATGTATAATGACGGCAAAGGTGCTAACTGGCTTAGTATGGAAAATGCAGTAAAAAACCCTTACTACGGTTCGCAAATGCTAAGCTGTGGTAAAACAGTAGAAACAATTAAATAAACCCAACTGAATTAAAACAATGAATTATTTTAAATATCTAATCTTTGGAATAGCTGCTCTTATGTGCCATCATGCGGTTGCACAAAAAACAGTGCGGTATGATCTGTTTGTGAGAGATACAGTTGTAAATTTTGCCGGAGAAGAAAAAAGGGCGATTGCAGTAAATGGACAAATTCCAATGCCTACTTTGACATTTACTGAGGGTGATACAGCAGAAATTTATGTACATAACGAGTTAAAAGAATCAACTTCTCTGCATTGGCATGGCTTATTCCTGCCAAATAAAGAAGATGGTGTTCCATACTTAACACAAATGCCGATCAAGCCACACACAACACATTTATATAAATTCCCAATTATACAGCACGGCACACATTGGTATCATAGTCATTCAGGATTACAGGAACAAATAGGAATGTACGGATCTTTTATAATGAATAAAAAAAAGAGCGATCCTACGTTTAGAAAAGGAATTGACGATCTGCCTTCAATTCCTATCGTGCTAAGTGAATGGACAAATTATAATCCTGAAAATGTTCATAGGATGTTACACAACGCTTCAGATTGGTTTGCCATTAGAAAAGGAACTACACAAAGTTATGCAGAAGCGATAAAAGCACACCATTTTGGAACCAAAATTAAAAACGAATGGAAACGAATGTTAGCAATGGATGTTAGCGATGTTTATTATGATAAGTTTTTAATAAATGGAAAAAATGAAAGTCAGCTTACGCAATTTAAAGGTGGAGATAAAGTAAGATTGCGTATTGCCAATGGAGGCGCATCTACAAACTTTTGGCTTACATACGCCGGAGGCAAAATTACTGTTGTCGCTAGTGACGGAAATGATTTAGAACCAACTGAAGTAGATAGATTACTAATTGCAGTTTCTGAAACATATGATATAATCGTAAGCATCCCATCTGATAGTACATCCTTTGAATTTTTAGTAACCTCAGAAGATCGTATTAAATCTGCTTCCTTGTATTTAGGTAATGGTGTTAAACAACTTGATTCACCATTGCCAAAATTAAAATATTTTGAAGGAATGAAGATGATGAACGGCATGATGAAGATGAATGGAGATTTGGACGATATGGGAATGCAGATGAGTCTTAACCAAATGGATATGAATGTAGTGATGTATCCTGAAATTACAGGAAAAATAAAGAAAGAAAAAAAGCATAACATGCAGGAGATGCAAATCGACAGTGCGGATAAAAAAATGAATCACGAGATGAAAGGAATGGATCACAGTAGCCACCAAATGTATAATTCAAATGCCATGAGTGACATCACCACCCTAAATTATGCGATGTTGAAATCACCAGTAAAAACAAATCTTCCAAAAGATTCGCCAATAAAAGAATTACATTTTGAATTAACCGGCAACATGAATCGTTATGTTTGGAGTTTAGATAATAAAGTAGTTTCTGAAACAGATAAAATATTGATCAAAAAAGGCGAAAATGTAAGAATTGTAATGTTCAACGGTTCTATGATGAGACACCCTATGCATTTGCATGGCCACGATTTCAGAGTAATAAACGGGCAAGGTGATTATTCACCCTTGAAAAACATCATTGATATTATGCCAATGGAAACAGATACAATAGAATTTAATGCGAATGTAGAGGGAGATTGGTTTTTTCACTGTCATATTTTATACCACATGATGAGTGGGATGGGTAGAGTTTTTACGTATGAAAATCAGGCCAAAAATCCACTTATCCCTTTTCCTAAACTTGCAAAACGCAAATTATTTTCTGATGATCGGGAATATCATTTAATGGCAGAGAATGATATTGCAACAAATGGAAATGATGGAATGCTAATGCTGCAAAACAAACGTTGGAGTATTGGTACAGAATGGCGCCTGGGATATATGGATAAACACGGGTATGAAACGGAAACACATGTTGGACGTTATATTGGCAAAATGCAATGGCTCATGCCTTTTGTCGGTTTTGATTGGCGTTATCGCAAGTTAGGTATCGATGAAAGGGAAGAAAATATTTTCGGTCAAACCAATACAAAGGATAACAGAACTCAAGTTAGTTTAGGTGTGAATTATACGTTGCCAATGCTACTAATTGCCCAAGCCGAATTTTATCAGGATGGAAATGTACGGTTACAATTGATGAGAGAAGACATTCCTATTTCTAAAAGAATAAGAGCAGGATTTATGGTTAATACAGATATGGAATATATGATCGATTTGCGCTATATCATAAATAAAAATATGGGTATTAGAACTCATTATGATAGTGATATGGGATTTGGGGCAGGTATATCAATTAACTATTAATTTTCTAACCTTAATACTTTAACAATATGAAAAATCAAACGCATCACACCGAACATCCAAATCATTATAAGAGATTTGTTATAATGCTTATTTTATCATTCATCGCAATGTACATACTAATGTACTCGATGGTAGATTCTTTTTCCAATGTTATTTCAAATATAAATCAGTTTTATATGGCTGGGCTAATGACAGCCCCAATGATTTTGATAGAATTGGCACTAATGGGAACGATGTATAAAAACAAAAAGGCGAACATTAGTTTCATGTTCGGCGGCCTAGCGTTACTGATCTTTTGTTTTTTTGCTATCCGAAAGCAGGCTGGGGTTGGGGATAAACAATTCGTGAAGTCTATGATTCCGCATCACGCCGCTGCGATATTAATGGTAAAAGGAGCCGAGCTTGAAGATCCGGAGCTTCAAAAATTAGCTGAAGATATAATTTCTGCTCAGCAAAAGGAGATAGATTTTATGAAGGCAAAATTAAAACAGTTGGAACAAAAGTAAACTTTTCTATTAACCCGGGGGTGAAGGTTTCAAAATAGTGTTATTCAACGATAATGTCTGGTTTAGAGTTGACTTCTCCTTTTTCCGCATTAAAAATATATTTAAAGCTAAAAAGAAATACCATATTATTACCTCTATTAATTCCTAGAGGATGAGAGGTGGTTGCTAAAGTAGTACGTTTCACGACAGGAAAAAGACCATTGTGGAAGCATCCTGTAATTGAAAACTATCTTGAAGACTCTATTGAAACTGATATTTCAGATGAACTGTAAGTTGTAATAAGCCGAGGATAATTTTAATATTAGTTATCGTTTTATTTGTGCTTAAACCTACGGAGTAGCTTTTTGTTCCTAGTTAAATAAACTTCTTTCGCAGGTGTATTGTAATTTATATCTCTATTTAAAATTGAAATTAAATTATTTATATCATTTACAGTATCAATTTTAATCCTATCATCTACGGTCATTTTAAATTCGTATTTCAGGTCTTTTTTTGCTTGTTTTACAATACCTTTAAAGTTTTCTTTTACTAAGATTGGATTGTTATTTAAACAATTGATTATTTTTTTCTTTGTAGAATCGTTAAATTTTGCATACCTATCAATCGCATTCGAAGTGAAGAAAAAACCATTAATTGCCAAAAGGAGTTTGAAACTTTCTGCTGCCTTTTTGTTTAATACATCTTTAAAGCCAAAATTATTTTCATATACACCATAATTTTTTACAACAATATCATTTTCAATATTAATTACATCAATTGATTTACTGAAGTAAACAGCATCTTTTTTTAAATTTGTAAACTTGTGATCCGCTCCTGGAAAAATGCTAATGTATTTTGATTTTGTAATAGCGTTTGTGGCAATACTCTTTTTAAATATTTTAATACGCTTTTTTCCGTCGTATAATTCGAGTAAAAACCCGAAAATTGATCCATAGTCACCATGTTCAGTAGAATATGTTTGAACATCTTTTTTGGAAAAGGAAAAAATTTCTTTTGCGGTTCGGTTATTTCCTATATTGTCTAGATAAAGGACATAATCTCCATGTTCATTATCGTCTAATATTGGTACAATTTTAAAGATGCTTTTGGTTGTGGCAAGTTTTTCTAGTTGGTCATTGAATCCTTCGATAAGTTCTTTCTTCAAGTCTTCGTCTGGCTCTATTTTATATTGCACAAACTTTTTGTCTAAGTCTTTTATAATAAAATACATGTCAGCAGAATAATCTGTTTGTTCAAAATAATCTCCTACAAGCTCATTTAGTGTTTTCAATTTTCTTTTTTCCATTTCGCTATTAAAAATGTTTTATCTCCGAGATTTACGCCTATGGGTTCATCGCCAGAATTTAGTTTATGTTTACTGATACATATTAATTTGTCATTATCAGAATCTATAACCTCAAATATCTCGTAATCAAAAAACAAAAGCATTGGATTTGTGTATATTAAATTTGTTCTCGCATAAATAAATCCCATCGTAAGAAACAAAAAGATATAAGCTAGTACATCAAAAATAGTTTTAGTTTCTAAAGCAATAAAGGGTAAAATGTATGTGCCTAGATAAGTTATGTATTCTTTATTTTGGGATGTAATTGATTTAATTTTAAATACGGGAGTGCCCGTGGCTTTTAGAGCCGAGCTTTCGTAAGCTTTGAAATAACCTACTAATGATATACTTAATATAATAAGTAGTAATGGTTGGATATTGTTAGATAAAAGTTTTTTAAATCCAATAAAGTAACCTATACAATTTACAAAAGTCGGATCAATGGTTTTCAAAGCCGCTATTATATATATTGGAATATACGCAAATAGGAAAAGAATAAATTTTGACATGGAGATTCAAAAATAATAAAATATATACGAGTATTAATTTTAGTGCCTGAATAAAGGATAAGATAGGTAAAATTACCTACCTTTTTATAGGTAATTTTACCTATAACTTTAAGATATTATTTTTTAGAGCAACTTTGAAAACACCGATTAGCGTTTTGGCTCCAGTTTTTCTATAAAGATTTCGTCTATGATAATCTACCCCATACTCACTTATCTTTAATTTCTTATCTATTTTAAGGTTTGTCTTTTATTGGCAAATTAATTTTAAAATTTGTGTTCCTCTGGCAGTTTTTTCAATCAAATTTTTTCTACCAAAAATCACTCTTTTGTTTTTATCAACAAAATCCGAAATGTAAACTTTAATGGTATCATCAATATTAATTTGATTGAAATCTCGTTGGGAAAGTCCAAAATTCCAATTCAATTCTGAAATGTGGATTGAACCATTAATATTATTTGTCAAATTAAATAATATAAGTCCAGGAGGGACTACTTTAAAAACTTTTAAAGATAGAACATCTCCAACTTTGTTATTCTTTTTAAAATTGAAAAATGAGTGCATTATGCTACGTTATAGTTTAAACTATTCATATTTCATTTAAAAGTGTTATAATTTCTTTTTGTGGTATTTTTTCCTGTTCTAATCTCAATTTATTATCATTTAAATAATTATAAAATTTGATTTCTTCAGTAGTTAGCCCACGCAAATTTTTTGCGGAAATTGTTTTATCCGTTTTTCCGTTATCATAATATTTTTCAAAAACATCTCCATCCATAAGAACACTTTGTGCAGAGGGGTAATATGTTCTTAATTGAGATAAAATAGACAATCCAGCAGCATCGATATCTCCCCAATAAAATAATCTTTTCCTTTTTAACCATTCGATATTTGCAATGTAAGATATTTGAAAACCACCACCACTCCAAATGGCTATTGTATTTTCTCTTTTTGGAAGTGTAAGAAAATTTAGTTCATTTTCAGTTATGATAATATCTAATGAATTTATTTCTCTTAAGACAAAATCACTCAATTTAATAGAAAAATCATTGTAGATGTATACCTTAGATAATTTATCGCAAAGAATGCGAACTCTAATCAACTTTTCTTTATCTTTAATAGAGTACCTTTCATTAAAATTCTTACTTGTTATAATTTTATTTGGAATCAAAAAATCTAATAGAGATCTAATTAATGTGGAATTTTTCTCGATAAATTTTGTATCAACGGACACAGGCAATTCTCTTATATAATATTTATTTGCTATATGCTCGTTTTTGAAATATTTTAAAACCTTCAAAAGATCAGTCCATTTTTCACTATTTGCAATTACTGATAGTGGATTTTCAATAATCCAACTTTCTAATTCAGGCAGTACTCCCAAAATGTAAGTTGTTTTTTTATTGAAAAGATCAAACTCTTTTTCTTTGCCTATCAATTTTAGGAAATCTATTTCAGAATCAACAGTTATTCGCTTTATAAATCTGTTACTACCGATGTTTCTAAAATTCTTCTCTTGCCACTCAATTGAATATCCATACCCTTTAACCTCTTTTGAGTTCTTAACTAATTCATCCTGTGATTTAAAAACAGCGTCAACCTGTTCATGAATATTTTTTACATCATCTAATCCAATTTTTGGAACTTCCCGCTTGAAATAAACTTGACCACGCAATGAGGCTTGCAAAAATGATCCATCGTCCCACCACTTATTGATTTTTGCTTTTATTTCAATATAGTTTAGCATTATTATTTCAACGTTTTTATATAATTGCTTTTTTCCATTTCATACTCAACTTTGGTAAGATTTCTGACCAGGCTTTTACTTCCGGCAGGATTAGATACGAAATGAACAGTATTAATATAATCTTCAATAATATTTATTTTTTGTAATGGTGTAACGATAAGCAATTGCAAATTTAGTTCTTCAAATAATTTTAATCCGTAACGAGTACTTTCATCTGACCCTTTTCCAAAAGCTTCATCAATCACAACAAATCTAAATGACCGGGAACGTTCCTCATTTCGAGAAAGGCCAAATTGATAAGTGATTGCGGATGCCAAAATTGTATAAGCTAATTTTTCTTTTTGCCCGCCTGATTTACCTGACGAGTCACTAAAATACTCTCTTTCAGCATTATCCTCCCTATATCTTTCGCTAGCGCCGAAGGTATACCATTGTGTAACGTCAGTAACTCTATTCGTCCAGTTCTTATCTATATCCGCAACACTTTTAAATCTATCAAGTAACTTTTTAACTTCAATAAATTTTTCTTCGGAGAAAACATTTGTATCTCCAAAAACACCCTGAGTAGCACTTTTCAAATCATTTCTAAAATCTGACAACTCACCATTCACAATTCTATTCTCAATTATTTTTATGTATGTACCTTGATTATAATCAATCATCTCAAGGTGTTTATTAATCTCTAATATTTTCTTTTCGATTTCTTTTTCGTCACGGGAAAGTTTGCTATTAAATATCAATAAATCTTTAATAGTACCCTCCCGTAATCGTTTTCTAAAAGTTTCTTCATGTTCCGGCAAAGCATCCTTAACAATCTTCAGGTGCAATTTTTTGACATCATTTTTAAACTTAATGTTAGCATCAATGTCTACTGCTTCTGTTTGAAACTCGCCTTTAAATTTTTGAATTCCGAGATTAATTGTATTCTCACGGGTGTAATTTTTCTTTTCGTTAATATTAAGCTCTGTATTAAGCTTTTTTTCAACCAACCTGAAATTGTCATCTATATCATCGAGTACCAAACTTTGTGTGCTCGTGATCTCATTAATCAATTTTAAGTTTTCATCACTGATAGTGATACTGCCAACTTCGTAAGTGCACCAACTATCAATATGTAATCCGATTTCTTTGAAAATATCCGTTTCGCTTGTAAAATCAAATAAGTTATCTATTTCTAGTTTATTTGCATTTGGAAGATCATAAAACACTTTGTGCAAACCAATAGATTTTTTTGTTATACCATCTTCAAGAACGCCTATGGCTTTTACCCATTTCTTTTCAGTTATCAAATTTTCATCTAACTCTACTTTTCTTTCATCTTTTATGGCTTTAAGTTTATTATACTGTGAAGCTTTTTCGCTTGCTTTAAGTTCTTTAAGGGTCGCTTCAGAAGATGTTTTAGAAATTACCGACTTTTTATAATCAATCTCATTAAAATCCTTAAACTTGTCAAAGTCGCGTAAAAGGAGAATTTTATCTGATACAACATCCTGTTTCTTCTTTATTTTAACTAACTCGTCTTCTATTTGTGATTTCCTGCCTTCTTTTAAACCTATTTGTTTTTGAAGTTCTTTTATTTTTTCCAGATTAGACCAGCCGAGAATATATTTACTTTTGTCATCAATGCGTTGCCTGTCATCCTTTTCATATCTTGTTCTTCCAGATCGAATTTGCCCTTTCTTAGTAATGGCATATTCCTCACGGTTAAACTCCTCCATTGTATCACAGCATACGAGATTGTGTCTTAATTGAAGCTCAGTTTCTAACCAATCGTAAAAGTGTGAATCAATGTCTTCTTTTATTTCAATTTTATTAATTAACGAGTTCTCTTTTATTTCAAAATTATTACCCCTTTTATGATTAAGTGTTCTCAAGTAAACAATTTTGTTTTTTAAATCAGTATCGTTAACGTAATCTCTAATTCGTGTAAAATCCTCTTCTTTTACTAAAATGCTAAGTCCAAAATCATGCAATCTTCTCTCTATGGAACCTTGCCAATCTGATTCTTCTGATCGTACTTGTATCAGCTCGCCAACAAATGGAATGTCAGATACTTCAAGTTCTAAATCCTCTGCGATTTGGTTTCTCATTCTAACAAATCTAAAATCAATTTGAGAGTTTCTGTTTTTAGAAAATTCTAAATCATCTTCTAGTTCTTTTTTATTATTCAAGTTGGTTCTTTCTTCGTATTTAAGTTTGTCCCTTTCCGAAACCAATTGCTCACCTTCTGTTTTATTTTTTTGTTCAAGTTCTTCTATCAATTTTCTATTTGCCAAAAACGAAGTCTCATCAACATCAGACTTTATTTGAAGTTTATCCGCCATCAAGGCATATTCCCTATATGATTCTCTTTGTTTAGTAATAAGGTTATCAAGTTCGTAAATTTGATTTTGCAAGCTCTCCAATTGTTTTCCTATGTCAGAACTTAAAATATCCCTGTCTATTTCTTGAATAATAATTTCCAATTTTCTAATCTCTATTCTTAATTGTTCGATTTTATTAGATTGGTTTATATGATCTTCTTTAGATAAGGATAAAGAATTCTTTAATAATTCTATCTTTTTATAATTAAACCAGTTTTGAAGATCATTTAAAACCGCTTTTTGTTGTACTATTCGATCTGTTAATTTTTCATACTCATCAATTTCGAGTACAACTGGATCAAGTAATTCAATTTGTCGCTTAGCTTTTAAAACTGAATTATAACTATCTGTTAAGTCGTCGAACGATTTTATTACATCCACTATGGAATCCTTCACGTCCGTCTTGCCCAGCATTTGTTTTCTTACAAATTCAGTTAGATTCCCAACTGATTTCATTGACACTGTTTGATTGAAAAGATCAAGCGCCTCATCTCTTTGATTAATTCCAAAGTGTTGGCAAAATCTTACAGAATATTCTTTAAAAGTTTCGAATACTTCAATCCCTGAAGTTATCTTAAGTCTTTTCTTCAATTTCTGAATATCTTCAAAATCCGATAAGTGTTCTACAATATTTAATTTTATTGTAGATACAAGGAATAGCTTTTCTACCTTGCTATTTTTTATATAGAATATTTGGGCAAGGCTAATTTCCTGATTATATCCTGCATTAAAGAAGTTAGCTAATAAAATAGAATATTTCTCGTCACTTCTTAAATATTCAGGTTTTGACGAGCCGCCATCCTCTTTGGTATTCTTATGTTCACCTCTTACGTATGAGTATAAATTTCGTTCTTTACTTTCCGCACCAGCAGCCTTATTATAAACGATCTTATGGTTGGGTACAATCAAAGTGCTAATAGCGTCAACTAATGTAGATTTTCCAGAACCTATATCGCCTGTTAATAATGAATTTTTTCCATTTGGATTAATAGTATATATTTTCCCATCAAAAGTACCCCAATTAAATACTTCTAAGTTATAAAACCTAAAGCCATTCATTAGTTTATTCTCAGTAGCTTTATTATTCTCCATCTACATTTACGCTTTTTTTGTATTCATTTAATTTATCTAAAACCAATTGCAATTGCTCAACTGGCAAATAGGCTATTAATATTCTGCTCACTTCATAGTAATTCTCTTCATTTTTAAGCTCTCTTAAAAAACCTAATTCTACTAATCTTGTTATATAAGTGTCTACTTTATCAATGATTTTTTTTTCGTTTGAGGTGTTATTTGGCAGGAATGCAATAAGAAGATCAATAATTTCTTGTTTACCTAAAACAAGTCTTGAATCATTTCCTTTATTATCAAACTCCAATAATCTTTTGCGTAACTGTATTGCAAGAATAGAAACAGGAAACGATAATTGACGTTTCTCAACCAGTTTAGGAAAATGCGCAGTTGTTTCTTCTGTAAAAACCTTTTGCTTAAGGAATGCAAATCCTTCAGCTTCATTAATAATTAATTCCAACCCAACAACGGAAAAATAATCCCTAATATTATTTTCATATTGCCGTAAGGATGTCCAGGCTTTTTCATTTTGACTATACAATACTCCTTTAAACAAATGTATAATAGGTATTGAATGTTTATCTAATTGATCAATCATTATTTTAAGAAAATTGTTTGTGGGACTTCTACTTCAAATTGTTTATCGTTTACGAAATAAGGAATGCTATCTTTATTTTCATCATTTATTACCGCCTTTAAGCTTTTTTCTCTTATTGAAGCAATGGAAAAATAAGCGATAATTTCAGCCAACCCTTTTTCAATTGGAATTTCTTCGACTAACTCTTTTAATGTTATTTGTTTCTTATGCCTTAAGGCCAATTCAATTCTTTCTTTTAAAATCTCCGGATCAACGTATTGTTGTTTGAAAAGAACATCGACTTCAAATGTTTCATTAGCAATTTCAATACGCCCTTCATTAAACTTTATCTTTTTCTCTTCTGAAAATATTTCAAATTCCATTGGAAATGTCATTTTTGGCTTATCATCAATTTGTAAAAAATTTTTTTCCAAAGGTGGGTTGTTCTTTAATGCTAATGAAACTACTTCAATTTCGTTTATGATCTCTAAGACTCTTCTGCTTTCCTGAAATGAAGAGGTGTCCAAGAATTTTCTTAATTGCTCACTTAACGTTCTTGTTGTTTTGTTCACCTTATCACCAGAATCAACTAAATTTTCTTTAAGCATTTCAACCTGATTATTGTTCTTAAGATGTTTCAACTCTTCCAGTGAAAGTATTTTTTCAATAAGAGTATCAAGCTCTTCTTGCTTACCTGGGTTCATTAAAAATTCGTAAAATGCCTCAAAACTTCTTCCCTGCGGAGTATTCATAATCAGATCCTGAGTCATAAATAATTCCTTGAGATATTTTCCTTTGGTTAAATTTTTCCTAATTTGATCTTCCCTTGCCTTAGTATTTAATCCTCTAAAATTTTCCTCTATTTGTCGAAAATCCGATAATAATTTCCCAACTGACTCCTCAAGTAGTGTGAATTTTTCTTTGATTATTCGTTCATCATATTTTTCGTACTCTCCATTATCAATTTTTTTTAATTCTTCTTCTATCTTTTCCTTTTCTTTCATCAATTCGCTCTTTCGCAATACAATATCGTCGGAGCTTTTGATTGATAACTCTTTTAGTAAATTAAAAATTTGAAGCAATCTTGATTCTGCGCCTACAAATTCTTGCTCATTAAGTTCTCCAAGCCAATTCAATACTTTTTCAGTAGCGGGCGTTAATTCAAAAACAGCATCCTCCTTGACATAGCTTTGTCGCAGGAAACCTTCTTTAGCCCAATTCTCCAGGTAAATTTTAGCCTCCAAAGGGAAGCGATCTTTCCCTAAGTTTTCTAAACTATCATTATTAATTTTAAATAAATAGTCTGATAAGTGCGAAATCAAATCATTGCTTGAATAGCTACTTTTACTTTTGTTTTTAACCTTATAAAATTGAAATAAAAAAGATATGATTAATGAGGCGTTATCTTTTTTAAATACAGAAACAGTTCTATTATTCTCAAGAATCCAGTCTACCTCCGATATATTTGCAAGATTTATAGCCACTTTTCAATGTAACACGATTAGTTTAATAACTAATGAAAATACGGAAATTTCACAAAATTCGGAACTGATAAAAGGCGTTTTTGAATATAATTTGAAAAATAGCATCGAATTGCTATAAATTATAGTGATTTAGAGGGTAAACTGTTATTTTGCAATGTTCAAAAATTGACTTATAATTTAAAATTCTACATTAAAGTATGAACAAATTTTATTTAAGACAACTCTTGCTTTTCTTTTAAATAATACAACTGGCTCATTATTCTTTTTGTTTTGTTCTTAATCTAAAAATCACAACCCCTTCCAAATCTTCATCATCTACATATAAAGAATCTTTATTTGAGTTTTCTTGATAAGGATTATTCAAAATTTGAGTTACATAACTTGGAGGTGAATCGTGGATTAATTTATCAAATCCCTTTACGTCAATTTCTGTGACAAATGGAAAATTCAAAGCTCTTCTTAAAAAAGAATCAATTCCATTTATTGGATTAATAGGAGGATCTGTACTACTTGCCATACCTGGACAACATACCAGACAATGTAATGGGCGTAAAAATTCTGAAATGCCGGCCAAAGTATTTTCACCTGCCGCGTTTAGTTCCAAAACTTTATGAGCATCAATAATTGAACATCCAAAGAATTCATTGATATTGCCGAAAACTGAACAAGAATGGCTTACTTCTATATCCTCATCTTCCCAAAAAGAGTATAAGCAATAAAGAGGATATACTGTTTTTTCAGCTTTTCGGGAAGATTCAATAAGAATTTCTGCTTGCGAGGTAGTTATTGTCTCGATTGTCGTGGATCCAGGTAATTTCTTTTTAATTATAATAGGGTAATGAAGGTGATGAAAGTCCTGATGAGAAAGTCGAATGATTTTTGCTTGGATTCTAATTCCGATCCACAGTCCAGTGTCATCTCCAAACCACCATTCCCAATCACCACCAGATTTTCTTTCTCCTCTTCTAGTAAATGATTTAGTTAAAACTTCTGGTTCCCACTCTTTAATTTTAAGTAAATTGAAATCCGTAACGGATTCTTCACCTAATTGATGGCCATAATCCCAGCATCTTCTAAGTGAATCCCAGGTTTCAAGAGATAATCGTTTAAAACTATTGCAAAGCATTTTTATTTAAAGTTAACCAATTACTTCCAAAGCGAAACACTAGTAGAGGGTATATGTAGAAACAAAAAATTAAAACTCATTTATTAAAATCCTGACTACCTAATAGGATGAACAAATTTTACATAAGGTAACTCTTCGATTCTATTTTTATTACGAAGTTTTTTAAAATAAGCATTGCTTTTAGAGTTCGGATAAAGATTAATAAACTTTGTCATTCCTTCTAAATTCGGTATTCTGATCGTTGAAATGTATTCAGGAATTATTTTTTGTTCTAATAATCTTGCACAGCTAGTAATGATCGTTGTCTTATTCAAGGGAAATTTTTTCGTTTCAAGTCCTTCCATATAAAAGAAATTATCTAGTTCAGGACAAATAGCAATAGAATATACTTTCGTTTTTGCAAATACATCTGCTAAGTCTAAGAATCTTAGAAAATCAAGCTTTGATGCAAACGTATTAATAAATATGGGAGATATAGATTTATTAATTTTATAAAAACCTTCCAATTTTTTAATGTCTTTTATAATTTCTTTTTTATCATAACAATTATTTTTAAATTCAATAACCACGTCGTTTTTATAGGATTTTGATGCGGAGTCAGAAAGATAAAAATCCGCCCGACCATTGTAGCGAGTATGTCCGTTTAGGTTTTCTTCTACTGTTATAACATGATCAGGCGCTTCCTTTTTTAAATGATAAAAAAAGTTGTTTTTAAATGTAGCTTCATTGGTTTGATATTCACCCTCAATGGTAGAGATCAAAGCATCTACTATTTTCTTTAAAGTATTATGCTGTTTCATTTTCGTTAAAAAAATCCGATTATATTATCTTTTTTTAGAACCAATTCTTCCCCTAGGGTGTAGTCTTTATTCTGATTAAAAGGATCATATTTATGCATATCAAAATCAATTATTACCCGAACCCTGATAGCAGTGCTTCCAAAACCATTGTTAAGGATATAACCAAAGAATTTTTCTCCGGTTTTCAATTCCAAATTGTGGCAAATTGTGTATTTTTTATCTATGATTATACCAAGAACAGACTCACCGTTTTTATAATCCCGCTCAAATAATGAGGAGACATTTAACTTTGATAATGTTCCAACTCCCCGAACATGAACATCTTCATTATTTACATCAGCTGTTATTATTCCTCTTTCTATCTTCATTTATTTTTCCTATTTAAATTTGATTGCCAGATCTAGTTTTGTATCGCCTACAATTATTGCATCATAAGGCAAGCCTTTTTTACTTGCACTTTTAATCGAAACCTCTGCCATTTCTAAAATACTCGGGCATCCCATTTTGCTGAGTCTTGTTGTGTACTCAAATGCTGTTTCGTAAGGAACTGCGGGAGTACAATTAATGAAAACGTACTTTCCGTCGATCTGATTTACTTTTGCTAAAGATTTATCGGTTTCTGATTTTCTTTGTGTAAATGCTAAGCTTAATGTTAGCGTTGAGCCTAATATGAAGGCAAGTAGTGTTTGTTTTTTCATGGTTTTTATTTTTGTTATTTATTTTTTGAATTTTTATTATTTCATAACTAACTCTCTTTATAATCGCTTACTTGCTTGCCATACTTATCGTAATATTCCCAGCCTTCAACTACCTCTTTGTATTTCTGATCTTTCTCTCCATTAGAATTAATACGATAGGCTTTAAAGTACTCTTGTGATATTACTTCAATTGCCGAATACCTTGGCTCTAATACTTCTTCTCCTTGATTGAATAGAACACCATAAACTTTTAAGTTATTCGAAATACTATCATAAACATACATATCCCCTAAGAGTGGAGAGATGCTTTGTATATTATGATGATAGAGTGTTATAAAACGTTCTGAATCTTCGAATCCTATCAAATCACCAAGCCATACAATGCAAAAGTGATTTCCTTCATTTAATTTTCGACCATTGAAAATGACGTCCTGTTCTCCATTTTTAACTGGAAAATCAAAAATGATTGTGTTTTTAAACACATCATGAATGTTTATTCTTTCAGGCAATTTATTTTCCGGTTTAGAATTTCTACAAACTTTAAATACCAGGCCAAGCTCTTCTCCAGCACCCTTAAGAACTAATTCATTTATTTCGGTTTTTAAAGTGATTCGATGTTCTATCAATTCTTTTTTATCTTCGGATAATAATATTGCCTCGTTACACAACTCGATGTGGTCGTTTAAAGTCAAGATCCTTGAATAAATACTTGGGGTAGATTCAATAACCCGATCCAGGTTTTTAAGTTTTAAAATTATATTTTCCATTTCGTTGCTCATGTAGTGTTTTATTAACCCTTCTTTTGTTTCAGTATTTAATTCATTCAATTCTGCAATTAGATTATCTCGCGTAATGTGTTTTTTTAATACATCCGATAGTTCAAACGTGTTAAGTCGATAGATCAACTCAGCAACTTCATAATTTTTTGGTAGCTTAAATTCTCTCCGGATAACATTTAGAATTGTTTCGGGCTGAGCTATGACCAAACGTTTTAAGCGGTCAGTTGTAAAACAGGTCTCAGTCATTAGCAAGATTTCAGAATCGTTGCTGTGGGTAAGGAAATTTTGAAAATCGTAGCAGCTCATAGGATATAAATAAAATCAAGGTTTAACATTTTATTAATTCCATACTGAGGTATTGATATAACCAAAAACAGAAGAAACAAAAATCTGTCTTTATCTCGGCATAAATTAATTAGAGAATTTGTTGAAATCGATTTCATAACATAAAGATACTAAAAAGTAGTATCAAAAATACATGACTATAAATATATGATTAAAATAGTGGTAACTAATCTATTGGATTTGAGCAAGATTTGCTGTATGAAAAAACCGAAAAAAAGCACTATCAAGCCCTTAAATAAGGAGGAGGCCCTGAAAAAATTAGGAGAAAGGATAAAACAAATGCGTATTAAGAAGGGTTACACCAATTACGAATACTTTGCTTATGAACATGAAATTTCACGTGCGCAGTATGGCAGATATGAGCGTGGCGAGGATCTGCGTTTTGGGACACTTGTTAAAATTATCACTGCCTTCGGTATGACCCTTGAAGAGTTCTTTTCCGAAGGTTTTGATTAACTCTAATAGCCTGAGCTGAGTTCATTTCTTTGATTTTTAACAATTACCGACGTAGGTATATTAGATAGATTTGGTGTAAGTCTTGATTTTATATTTATGACATATGCATGGATAGTTATTTTTGTACATAATTTTTTGATATATTAAGTGTAATTTTTTACTCTTAAAAATAAAGTAGCCTTTTAAAAAAGATATATTATTGACCAAAAGAAATTGCCATATTTAACATATCCCCATTTTCCAACCTGCGTTTTACCCCCTAAAAGTAAAACAACACGAATGTGATTTATCCTAATTTTGTTCTTAAATAACGCCTTAAATAAATTGACGCCAGCACAAATAAGTGTGAGCAGGTTTACCGAATTTATATCTAAAAATAAAGTTTAGGCTTTGATATATAAGGAACGTATATCTTAAAATACACTGTGTAATTTATAAAATAAAAAAGCTTAACAGTATATTATTGTGTGGCGGCTAACGTAAAATTTACATAAAAAAATCCTTCAAAATCTACATTTTTACTTGCAGTATTTGATCGTAATTTTTATTAAATTAATTCTGTATTATTGTGTATGAAATCTATTAAAGTGAAGCATCGCGTTTTGGTTATTGATGACGACCCGGATGATCATTTTTTTATTAAAAATGCTATTAGAGAGGCGGATTTAGATATTGATTTGCTTGCTGTTTATAATGGTTTACAGGCACTAGATCTATTAAAACAATGTGTTGAAGAAGTAGGCTGTAAATTGCCCAATTTGATTATTTGCGATATGAATATGCCAATAATGAACGGGTTGGTATTCTTACAAACATTAAAAAGGCACAAAAGCTTATTAAAAATACCAGTGTTTATGTTGTCTACCAATTGTGATGAAAATGAAAAACAGCAATTACTTGCTTTGGGCGCCATAGATTGCATTGCCAAGCCAAGCTATAGTGCCAATTATAAAATTATTATTGCACATATGCTTAATAGCATTGAAGCTTTTGATAGTCCAACTTAATATTCTTGAAAATCGTGCTGGCAATAAATTTCATATAAATTAAAAAATCACGCTTTGCTTTAAATCCGATAGATATTATTTGGAAATAATTTGCTCTTTTTTTATTATCCAGTTCTTTTTTTAATATTACTTAAAATAAAAACTATCCATTAATAGATAATTTGACGGTTTTTATGTCGGTTTTTTATATAGTTCTGTCGTTAAATAGCTAAAAATTAAATTTAGTTACAGGCGTAATTGTTCATTTATGCCCAAAAATGCGCATAATTAGTCGTAACCCTTGTCGTTAAAAGGTTTTAAACAATTTGATTTTTTAAGCTTTATGGGCGTTTATGCGCATAATTAAGGCAAATTATTCACGATAAATTTTTAAGCCAAAAAAACCTTTATCCACCGAATTACATTTAAAAATAATTTTATATTTTTAAATGTAAAAGATATTGGGCATAAGTCAAAAACCGGAGCTCTTGCGACAAGGTTACTGAATTAGTAATTTAACAATACACGGTAGATAAAATAGAACTCACATACCCTGAACAGGCATTCGTCAAAAAGAGTTTCATTGTATTCGATTATAAATTCAAAATTGGAATTATAAAAAAACTACGAATTTTCCTCAATTTTGAGAGATTAATTAAAGAAGATTAAAAATCAGGCATGGCATTAGCCATCTCTATTTGGTGAAGCCAACTACGTTTTGCTTCTTTATAAGCAAGGCTTGATACACCTGAATCTCTTTTTGCGATCAATACGTCTTTATAGTCATCACCGACTGCCCTCCACATCTCTGCTTTAAATATGCATGCAGTTCTGGCCTGGCCCTCATTTGTAGGACAGGTTTTTACAATGGAATTGGCAAACCGCCAGCAAGCTTCAATATCACCTTCCTCGCAGAGTTGTTGATCCGTTTTACCTGAGCGCTTTTTCAAAATAATTTCTTCAAAATGTAAAGGTTCGTCGGACGTATAATTAACTTTGACAGATAATACAGAGTCTAAATATCCTATACGACTAATTATTATTTTTTCAGTGATCCAACCTTTTCCTTTTAATTCAGAAAGGAAAAATCTTCCAAAGGAATCGGTGGTGTCTGAGCAAATATTAACGCCTCTTAATTCAATGCAGACACCTTTAATGGGTCTTTTTTGCTCATCGAATATTATACCCGAAATGGTTTTTAAAGAATCGGTTTTTTTATTCAGAGAATCTTTAAGCAGAATAATTGTTTGTTTATCAGGCTGCGATGGAAAAAAATCCTTAATGCTTTTCCATGTAACTGCTACAAATGCAATTAAAGCTCCTAAGATCCAAAGGAAAACTATAACCGGGTTGTTCTTAGCCTTTTTTACTTTTTTGTCATAAAGTGTTTTTTCATCTGCCTCATTTACCTCTTTTTCGATTGCAATGCTAAGCACTTCATTATTATTTGTGAACTCACCTGCGTCGTAACGAACTATGTATTTATCAAAGAGTGCGACAAGTTTATTTATTTGAACAATAAGAAATTTTTGATACTGCTCAAAATGGTTTAAGTCAAAATACTCTTTCAATTCTTCCTCAATGCAATAAAAAGCATAATAAGTTCTCTTAACATGTTTAAAGTCAGTCATCCTAAATATATCTGAAGGAACAAAATCGTCAAACTTGTCAAGATGCTTTAAACCTTTAAATTTATCATTTGCGAAGTAATTTGTAGATCTTTCATTTACCTTGTTTTCGTACTCCTCATACGACTCCGCATTCCAACTTTGAATTTGCCCTAAAAGAAATTCAGGTTTCGGGTAAATATAGTCCCTATGAGATTTTATATATTGAAAAAGGCTATTGATTATTTTTACATTACCCGCAAAGATATTATGATTAATTTCACCTTCAGCAAGCTCAAAAAGAGAATCAAAAATTTCGACCTGAGACTTTATATGTTCACTTGGTGAATATAAGAACGTCTCATCTCCAGGTTCCCTTAGACTCTCTGAAAAATCAAATGCGAATTTCTTTTCCTTGAATTCGTATAAAGTATTCAGTATATAATTTATGTTTGTGAAATTGGGTGTCATTTAAATTTTCTCTTTAATGTACTCAGGTTTATTGGGACGAATAGTAGATTTAAATTTTTGAAAAATTTCTAATGCTTTGTGCTCATCTTCTTCAAGAGCCAAACAATATTTTATTGCCTTATCATCGCTTGCAGATTGGATGACGCAGTTAAATTTAGTCGCAATAAAAAAATAGCCTCCTTTTTCCTGCCTGACAAGCATGCGTTTCCTTTTTCTTTTACTTAGGTCAACCGCTTTGCCTTCAATTTCCGCATACCCATTTTCCAATTCGCTAACACTAATTAAATGTTTCTCATCAACCAATCCAGCATAGAATGTTTTATCCCCATCGATAATAAATGGTTCAACTGCTCTAAATTTAATTATAACAAAATCATTATACGTCGAATCATCAAAGGAAACTATTAATTTTTCGATTTCGTATTCATCTACTCCAATACTCCACTTATCTCCAGGGTTTTTAAATAGCAAGAAGAAGTAATGCGAGTGGTTTCTGCTATACCAAAGATTGCGGCCAAATTCATTTTGAATTTTTTTTAAATTTACAAGAAAAGTATTAATTTTAATTTGATCCTCAACAACCAACGGATCTCCTTTCTTTTTTGGAAAGCTCTTTCTGAGAACGCCATTAAATTTCTCAAGAATAACAAAGGGATCTTTCTGATCAGCTATTTCTTCGAGTTGTTTTTTATAAGTAATAATTTCATCAACTGTTTGAAACCTTTCTTTAGGATCTTGTTTTATACATTTATCAATTATGCTATCGAAATGGTTTACATCTTCATATATACTGCTGATGAGCTTACGGCCTGTACCCCGATGAGTCTGGGAAGTAGCAAACCATTGCAAAATCTGCCCAATAGCATAAATATCCATTGTTTTTGCAGGCAGAATTGCAGGGTTTTCCTGTTCTGGGGCAGAGAACACTCTGTTTCCTAATCGCTCTTTCCTTTCTCTAACAGTTATTTCCTTTATTGCAAATCTTTCAGGATCATAGAAAGCAATTCCAAAATCCCCAATAACATATCCTGTTCCTTCAATAAAAATATTCTCCGGTTTTAAATCTCTGTGTATGATACCCTGTAAATGAACAAATTTTACTGTTGCAATTAAGTATTTGTAGAGATTTAAAAAAGAGTCCTTATCATTATTTGAACTATGGGAATTTTTGAGTGTTCCGTCATATTTCTTCATTACAATTAATGGCAATTCTAAAAATCCTTCTGTACTAGGTATTTTAATAAGATCAAATCCAATGTTTTGTACAACAGCGTTATTAGGCGGAAGAGAAACAACATTAATATACTCTGCAATAAATCGTTTTCTTTTTATTATTTCTGATTTACCCGTCTCCTCTGAGATCAGAAACTTGATGGCAAATGCCTTACCATTAAACGTGAACTCTCCTACATAGCCATTTGCACTTTGTCCGATCATCTTTATAAAATCAAAATCGCCTAATGCAATAGATATTTTCTTTTCCTTGTTTAGGAAAGAAGTAAGGATCTTTATTTTATTCATTACTCAAAAAATTTAATTATTGTCGCGGGTCATACTTTTTTGTTCATGGATTTTGGTTTTCTGTGTCAGATTTCGACTATATGCCCCCAACTTACAAAAACTAATTAAATTTATAACCCAAACCGATTTACGTTGAACAATTGAAAAGGAAGATTATGCTGTAGTGGTGACATTAGAAATTAAGCTTAATATATCAAACTTAATAAAAAAATGGCAATTAATTCAATCAGCATTGATAAATTACGGAACATCTTTGGACTATATGCGTAGCGACGTTTCGAGTTGACGGTAGTTCAGCAAATGAGTATATTGCTGTAACACGTTAAAATATCTTTAATAATTCTCCGATTGCATAGCTAAAAATAAACGCAAAGATTGGTTTAGGGAACCAACATGGTTTATATAATAAAAAAATGTAATTTTTCTATGTGAGAGCGTGTTTTTAATTCATTTAATAAATAGCATGCCTAAGCAAATTGTTGCTTGCATTGAAGGTAATAATCGGAAATGGTTTTGGAAAGTCGATAATAATATTAAACAACATAATTCTTGCGCGCCAAAAGTTTCTTAAATGTGCGTACATTTTACATTCACGACGTGTAATTGCCTAAAAGATTAAATATTCTTCCTGTTTTCAAAATACAAAATTTTGTTTCGTTGGCGTTTCGATTTTGAGGATAATTTATCGATACCTAAAAAGTTAGAATAGGTTTCAGAATCTGATTTTGACTTCGAAAAGGGTCTTATTATTGTTTTACTTAGTCCCTGACTTCCAGGTTGATCTTTAGTTTCGCTGTTAGACCACCATTTTTTACGAACCTGGTAGCCAACATAAATACCGATGGCAAGCGTTAGAGTAATACAAACTCCAATGAATAATTGATTAGCCTTTTTATCAGCTAACGCTTGTGCCTGTGTTGAGAAAACGATTGGTGTTTTACCGAAGGTTTTCTGAAGCCTATTTACATATGTGCCCATAACATTTTTTTTAGAAGATTAATAATTAATTGATCAACATCTTGCCAGCAAACGCAGTACTCGCCATAAACACAGAAATTTAGTTCACTTCCAGGAAATTTGATATGCATATCATAACTTGTTTCATCAAAACCAGTGGAAAATAATTCCTGCGGATTAATTGCTATCTCTTCGCGATCAGCCAATAGACGTTTTAGTATTTCTTCATTCTTTAATTTGGTATTAATGTTTGCTTCTTTTTGATGCTGTGACACTATAGAAGTTAGTACTTCTTTATAAGGATTAATAGACTCGCTTTTTCCGACGTCACTAACTTTAGCTTTCTCATCATCCTCAATCTCTTCAACTTTTAATGCATGAGCCTCATGGGTCTTTTTTAGATTTTGATGGTCGTCCGCACATTTTGGTGTGTGGAAATCTGATGAACGGTGTGTGACAAAATGATAAAGACCGCAGCCTGGACAACGCCTTAGTCTATCCGCTAATGGGTTATTCTCGATAGATTTGTAAAACAGATTATCTAAGTACTTTTTTTGACTTTCCGTTATATTATCCTTGGGTTTTATTTCTGATGATGTTTTCATTTTATTCTTTATTTATTATTACATCTCAAAGCTGATTATGCGTTTTCATTCGCTTCCCTTTTTAAACGATCAAGTTCGCTTGCAAGGATTTGCCAACAGGCCCCAGGTTCTATTTGACGAGCTTTCAGTGTAGCATTGGAACAGTATCTTAAAATGGTGGAATAAGGTATTCCGGTTAGCCCTGAAAATTCCTTTGGGCTATAAAATTCTCTTTTCAGAGAATTCTTTTCTTTTTGCTCTCGCAAATTTTCTTTTACAGCTTCAAATACGATAGGTCGTAGAATGGAAGCTATAAAGTTTTTTAAAGCTAGTAAATCTTGCATCTGAATATATTAAAATTCAGCTGTAAAGGAATAAATAAAAAGTCTAAAAAATAAAAATCGTGATTACTTTAAATGCACAAGTGTAAACTGTGCATTTGACCTCACTAATTTATGTTCTCCGCAGTTGGTATAAATTTTAGGTTAAATTTATCTGGCTTGGCTTTTTTTATTGTGTCAATACTTAACTCTTTACCAAAAGTATTTTTTGCAATTGCTTTTATCATTTCAGTACTTAATTGACTATTGTTTTTAAGATAACCTAAAGAGTGAAAATGTTTAAGAATGGAAGCCAAAAGACCTTTATTGCCATTGTTAAGGTCTTTCCAAATAAAAGTATCTTGTTGACAGTATCCTTTTTCAACTAACAAATTCATTATATACTTATATTTTGAATCATTTACAAATACGTCTGTTAAGTTCAAATTATAATCAGATTGTTTAAGATTTTGTTTAACTGGATCCTCTATAATTGTCAACTTGCCTACCTTATGGTTCGCACTTAATGGAACATTATTGAACTCGGAAATTTTTTCTTCAATAAATTTACAAATGTTTTGTATCAAATGCCTCCTAACTTCTCTATCTTCGTGAGTAACCTCCTTAATATTATATGGAGACGCGAGTAATTTATTACCAATCGGATCTTCAATGTATAGATCTCTCAACGCTTTTAGACACTGTATTTTCCAATCAGAATCAGAAACAGCAGAATCATCTAAATACTTTTCAATATTTTCGCAATGATCAATATAAAAGATATCTGAAGCAATTTCTTTATATATACCAAACATCAAGGCTCTAATCTCCTGTCGTTGAACTTTATTCATTTTTTGATAAAACAGATTATTTCAAAGGTAAAAAATAATGATTACTGAGATCAATTAGAAAAGTTTTATTATGGAAAAAACAATGAAATTCCTATATTTACAGGCTAATTCGTTCTTTTTTCCTAAAAATTTGGTTTCGTAGTTCAATGGATAGAACTTTTGTTTCCTAAACAAACGATGCAGGTTCGATTCCTGCCGAGACTACAACTCACTCTTTTATTTATCTCACAAATTTCTCACAAATAGAAATTGCCTGAAAATTTATTTAACTGATAATGAGAATATTAAACTATACATCAAAACATAAATTTGGAGTTTCCTAAACTTCAGATCTAGGTTCGATTCCTAGTGGAGCCACAAATAAAAATTTTGAACAGCTTTAACCCGCTTCAATAGCGGGTTTTGTTTTTAAGGGGGAAGAATTATTTATAATAAATAGGATCTCCGTTAATGGCTTTAAATTCTTCTCTAAATTTTTTTAAGAGATCTATTTCGCTAATAGTTACCGGTGGGAAGGCACGTGCAACACTTTCAATTACCATTAAAAATGTTTCTTTTAATTCCGGGCAAAGATAATTACTGTTTACCCTAATTTGATGAAGAGCTGAGTTATATGCTTCCTTGATAGTTATGTGGTCTTTTTCAAGAATTTGAAAAATAATATCAGATATATTGAAATCGTGGTTATTATTTCGCAGTTCAATTTCAACGATATCCTTAAATTTTTGCTTTTCTTCTTTTTGGATCTTTCCATCCGCGCAAGCAATAGCGTAAGCCATCTCACCGATTGCATAATGCAAATTTTCTAATTGTGTCATGATTTTTAATTTTTATTAAATATCATTGTTATAAATAAGAATACAGATGAGGGTGATCATTGTTACAAATGATCTTAGTCACAATCATGGCGCAATTCTGCAAATGATCCACTTGTCATTTTCTGAATCTAAAACGTATTTTATACGATCATGCAATCTGTTTGGTTGTCCTTGCCAAAACTCAAACTTTGTTGGTTTTAAACAATATCCTCCCCAAAAAGCAGGATACGGAACTGTTTTTCCACTACAAATTGCTTCATATTCATTATATTTTTTTTCAAGTAATTCTTTACTATCAATTTCAGAACTTTGCGGTGATATCCATGCAGAAATTTGACTTTCAAAAGGGCGTTCATGAAAATATTTTTCAGATGTTACCGGACTAACCTGCTCTATTATTCCTTCAATTCTTATTTGCCTAAATAGTTGCGGCCAGAAAAACAAAAGTGAGCCATGAGGATTTTCGTTTATTTCTTTGCCTTTTTGACTATTATAATTGGTATAAAACGTAAAACCGCTCTTGTCTACATCTTTTAAAAGAACAACTCTAACGGATGGTAAACCTTCTTTAGTTGCGGTAGCTAACGTCATAGCATTTGGCTCTATAACATTGCTGCTAAGCGCTTCGTTAAACCATTTTTGAAATTGCTTGGCGGGATCTTGCAAAACATTATTTTCATCCAACAATTCTCCTTTGTATTGTGTGCGTAAATTACTAATCTTGTTTTTCATTATAGTGTTTAATTATTTTAGATTTTTCCAAGTTCTTTAAGCCGATAAATGTGAGATAATAATGCACTTCTAAAAGTAGGTTGAATATTGTATTGTAATCCAAATTCCTTAGCAGTTTGTTCTACAATGGGTGCAATGTTTTTATAATGTATGTGGCAAATGTTTGGAAACAGGTGATGTTCTATCTGAAAATTTAATCCGCCAACATACCAACTTAACAATTTATTATTTCTTGCAAAATCGGCAGTGGTATTTAATTGATGAACACTCCATTCAACGTGCATATTTGTTTCCGGCAAAGGTTGTTGGGCACCTTCAACAACGTGAGCCATTTGAAAAACAAAACTTAAAATAATGCTTGCTGTCCAGTGCATAATAAAAAAACCAAATAAGATTTGCCAGATAGAATAATCTGTAAGCCAAAGTGGTAAACCGATTATTACTGTTAAGTAAACAATTTTTCGCAATAACATTTTTGTAAATTCACGCCCCATTTTTTTGTTCTGACTTTTTAAAAGTCCTTGTTTATGGTATTTATGTAATCTTGTAAAATCATTTGTAAGCATTGTAATTGTCATTAAACCATAAAAAAGAAAAGCATATATGAATTGGTACTTGTGATACCATTTTAAAGGTTTATTTTCAGATAACCGTATTGGGCCTTTATCATCAATATCTTCGTCAAATCCGGAAATATTTGTGTAAGTATGATGCAAAACATTATGTTGAATTTTCCAATTTAACACATTACTACCCAGTAAGTACAAACTTCCGCCAAGTAAATTATTAACCCAATGCTTTTTTGAATAAGCACCATGGCAAGCATCATGCATCACGCCCATTCCTATACCTGCAATACCAATTCCCATTAATACAGCAAACCCAATAGCTATAAGTGAGTGAGGTTTAAAAATTAAAATAATTATAAAGGGTACTAAATATGAAGACAATAAAATAATCGTTTTTAAGATCATTTTACTATTTGCTTTGGGCGATATATTATTTTGTTTAAAGTAATTATTTACTTTTTTTCTAAGTTCAACAACAAACTGATGTTCTTTAGAGATGTTGCTGGTAAATTTTATTATTTGCATAGTGCTATTTAAAAGAAGTAATGCCGTAAACTATAAGACTGAATATTTTTATGAATTCCATTACTATATAAATAAAATGTAAGTTGGATGGTTGTACATCCCAGCCGCGAATATGCATTTCGGCTCTTGCATCTAGTTCAGGAAGCGCGTACCAGGATTGAATGATCAAAATGATAATAGGAATTAAGGCAAATAGATTTTGAATATTTATGTAATTTTTTTGAGTTAGTGCAACGGTCACAATAATGAATAATGCAAAAACCCATTCAACCTTATTTAAGGCTCCGAACACTAAGCGCCCGATACCCAGACCCAAAGGCAAGGTAATTCCCGGAGCTCTGAATTTTAACCAGGCTTCCATAAAGCTAATTGCGCTTACGAAACCTATCCATAAAAAAGTTATAACTATGAGTATTGCTGAATTGAATTTGATCATACTAAATTTAAGCTGTTGTACTAAATGTATTTTTTGCGGGTGTTTTTTGCCAATAACGAATATCCAACGCGAGACAGATATTTCGCAAAAACAACCTTCCATTTTCAGATAAAATAATTTTATTGTTATTTACAGAAATTAAATTGTCATTGATAAGGTCTACTAATTTAATTTTCATTTTTTCGAAAAGGAGTTTGTTACAAACGGTAATATTAAAATCTGTTTCATGCTTACACATTAAATTGAGAATATGTTGCCTGATCAAAATATCTTCCGGCGTGAGGATATGACCTTTTGAGATCGGAAATTTTCCCAACGCTACGCATTGCTGGTATTCTTCAACAGTTTTTATGTTTTGTGAAAGTGCATTCCAGGTATCACTAATAGACGAACATCCCAGGCCTATCAACAACTTGGTTTTATTGGTTGTATAACCCATAAAATTGCGATGCAGTAAGCCTTTATTATACGCCGTAAACAAATTGTCATATGGGAGTGCAAAATGGTCCATTCCAATATCTGAATAACCACCGCCTAACAACAAGTCTTTTCCTACCTCATATAGTTTTCTTTTATAACTGTCAATTGGTAAATCTTTATCTGTGTATTTACGCTGCCCGGGTTTTAGCCATGGTACATGAGCATAGCTATAAAAAGCTATCCTTTCAGGTTTTAACATGACTATTTGTTTTATTGTTGCTTCAACTGTTTCTATTGTTTGATAAGGCAACCCATACACCAGATCAATATTAATAGATGTATAGCCAATTTTACGAGCATCATTCACAACTGCTTTAACTTCATCAAACGTTTGATAACGGTTAATTGTATCCTGAACTTTTTCATCAAAATCCTGAACACCAAAACTTACACGTTTAAAGCCCAAATCAAATAAGATCTGTAAATGCTCTTTTGTGGTATTTGCCGGATGACCTTCAAAACTGAAATCGTAGCCCTTTGCTTTTATCGCTTTTTTTAAAACAGAGCTAATAAGAAAATGCAAATTGCCAGGCGAGAAAAAAGTAGGTGTTCCTCCTCCTAAATGTATTTCTTTAATAATTGGTAGTTCATCAAATTGTTTTAAATACAATTCCCACTCCTGTAGCAGTGCTTTAATATAAATAGTTTCAACTTTATGGTTAACTGTTATTCTTGTATTACAGGCGCAATACGTACAAAGGCTTTCACAAAATGGTAAATGAATATATAAACTTATTCCATCTTTATTATTGGCCTTAAATGCATTCTTGATAAAAGAAATCCACTTTTCTTCATCAAGATTATTATCCCAATAAGGAAGAGTTGGGTAACTCGTGTATCGTGGAGCCGGAATATTATATTTTGAGACAAGGTCCATTACTTATGAATTTGTTTTTGTTCGTTCTTTAACTCAATTAAAAAATTATCTATAATGCCTTGCCTTACATGTTGCATTACAACTATCTTGAACCAATCGGGATCGTTATGGCTATTAGGCACTAAATGATATTTTTTTGCAAGAGTACTGCTAATAAATTCAGAATGAATTGTAACTATATTAAGATCCGGGTTTCTGAAATAATGTATGCCCCATTCATCCAGTTTATCACAAATAAAAGTTGTCCTGTCTATTAAGCCTTGCATTTTAACTTTCCACCCTTCAGAACCATGTATCCTGAGGATCATCCATACACACACAGCGTTTGCACCTGAGCGGCTACCACACAATGTAAAATCTTTGCCTTTTACATAACCGGCTTCATTTGTACAAACATATTTAAGAAAATTTTTACGGATCAAAAAAATTCCTGTACCATAAGGAGCCTGCAGCATTTTGTGCCCGTCGATAGAAAAAGATGAAATGTCTTTATTTTTAAAAGTAAAAGCATTTTTTTCAGTACATGTAAATGGATAAATAAAACCACCATATGCGCCATCAACATGTAATTTATAGTTAACCTTGATCAGGTTTAGAAAGGATGTGATGGTTTCAATATCATCTACTGAACCAAACATGGTTGTAGACATATTCATGTTTACGATAAAAAACTTCACACCGTTGTTTAAAGCGCTCTCAATTTTTTGTTCAAAGTCCTTGATCAATATCTTTCTTGTTACCTCGTCAACATTTAGTTCTATACCTTGAAGATTGAGGAGGTCTAATGCCTTTGGTATAGAGTAATGAGTATCTGCTGAATATACAACAGCTATTTCATTCAATTTTGCTTTAAACTCACCTGTAAAATAATTACGGTAGATCCAAAGCGCTTCAATATTAGCCTCTGTTCCGCCACTTGCAACGTATCCATCATAAGTTCCCGGTTCGGCTGAAAATATTTCTTCAGCGCATATTTTTATCAGGTCTTTTTCGATCTCATGCGTTCCTTTAAAGAAATCTTCATGCTCATCGCCAAATGTATGCACACCAATGTGATTTGGATTTGCGATTAATGTTGACAGGAATGGAGCATCTTTTAAAAAAGCGGCATCATCATAAAAAATATCGCTGTCTAAAAATGTACCCGGAATGCCCAAAATACTCTCGGTGCGGTAATTAGTATTATTGCTCAGTGCTTCAAATACTTTGCTTTTTATTTTTGAGTATGAATATTTTTCCCAATACATAATTTATTTTTTATGACAGCAGTGTATTTGTTTATGATAGACCGCGTTTGTACTTTTTTCTTCTGATATTTGAGGACTTATATATTTAATACCAAGATTTAATCCTCTTAGCACTAATAGTATTGCCATTAAGCCAATCATTATAGGCATGGCTTTTCTAATTCTTGTTCTTACTTTTAATGTTATTAAGTGACTTGTATAACTGATCGCGAACATGAATGGCAAAGTTCCTAAACCAAACGCACTCATAAATAAAGCTCCCTTATATGCGTTTCCGGTTGATACTGCCCCGGCAATTCCAAGATAAACTAAACCACAGGGCAATAAACCATTAAGAAAACCAATGCTAAAAAATGATGCTATACTTTTATTTTTGAATTGTTTGGCAATAGTATTTTTTAATTTATTTAATACTGCAATTGTTTTATTAAAGAAAGATATCTTGTTTGTTGAAATTAATAACCCAAGTAAAATCAATACCCCCAAAACAACAGACAGTTTTTGTTGGAATCCGAATAAGAAAAAACTTTGTCCAATAACACCAAATAGTACTCCTAATAAAGCATAAGTAACTATCCTACCAAAATTATAGGCCAGTACAGAAAAGATTTTTTTGTATAGTGGCAAAGTATGCACCGGCAAGGCTAATGCAATTGGCCCGCACATACCTATGCAATGAAAACTACCTAAAAAACCTAATGATATAGCTGCAATAATAAACGACATTAAATAGTAATTATTTGTTCTTTATAGAATGTTTTGTTATTGTTGTTCCAGGTAATACACATTTTATAAATTCCTTTTGTAAGTTTTGTTTTTTGTATTATTTGCCTACCATTCTCATCAAATTTTAGTTTTATTCTTAAATCCTTTGAAGAATCTGAAGGACGAAAAAAAAGAATTTCTCCGTTAAATGTTTTACCAACTTCTGTGTGAGGATATGTTATTGTGATTTTGTCTGTATTTAATTCGCATTCAACACTTACCTTTAATTGTTTTTCATTCTCAATGGCATCAATACGATCTTGGTATTTTAATTCCTGAGCGTAATAGTCTTTTGCAACCAGTTCGCTTTTATTTGTGCTACTAATAAATACAAGGCTTGATATCAGGATAACAAATCCTGTGTAAACTACTGTAATTCTAATTCCCCAACTCATAACTATTGTTTTATAATTTATACCGTTACCGGCCCTAGAAAATTTGTTTTAACTGTTTTAATTAATTTGCCATTGCTGTAAATACCAACTTTCAGTTCTGTTTTCCGCTTTTTAATGTCACTCTTGTTTAAAAAGATAAAAAAACTTCCTTGTGTCATATCTTCTTTTTTTACTGCCAGATCTTTCCCCACAATTTCTATAGAGGCATGCGGAAATTCTTCAACTTTTATTTCAACCGGCAAATCTTTTCGTGTTTTATTTACAAGTTTAATTGTAAATAAATTACTAACCTGGTTGTTTGGTTGCTCTTGATATAACATTCCCTTTGCACGAATAATAGTTGCATCATAATCTGAACGACTTATTAATAAAAAACTTTCAATGCCAATTAATAAAACTAAAACTGCAGAGTAGGCTTTCATTCGTGAAGTAAAGGCCAGTTTTAATTTATTTTTTATTCCGTTCTCCGAGTCAAACCGTATTAAACCTTTTGGCATACCCACGCTTTCCATCATATGATCGCAGGCATCAATACAAGCTGTACAATTCGTACATTCTAACTGGGTTCCGTTTCTTATATCTATACCAGTTGGACAAACTTTAACACATAAGTTACAATCAATGCAATCTCCACCAGTTCGCACTTCATTCTTTTTAAATTTGTGCCTGTCTTCTCCTCTAACATAATCGTAAGCTACAACTACCGAATCTTTGTCTAACAAAACACCCTGCATTCTGCCGTAAGGGCAAACAATAAGGCAAACCTGTTCTCTAAACCAGGAATAAACAAAAAAGAAAACGCCGGTAAAAATGGTAATGGATATAAAACCGGCTATGTGAGCGGACAGGGGTTCGCGTATAATTTTAAATAATTCATCAACACCTATTACATATGAAAAAAATGTATTTGCAATAATAAAAGAGAGAAGGAAAAACAAACTGTACTTTAAAATGCGTTTAAATAATTTGTTTGCATCCATTGGCGCTTTTGCTAAAGCCTTTTGATAAGAAGCATCTCCATCTATCCAATACTCAATTCGCCTAAAGAGCATTTCCATAAAGATTGTTTGCGGGCAAGCCCAACCGCAAAATACACGGCCATAAATAACCGTAAATAGGGCAATAAAAACAATAAATGTAAGCAGGCCTATGCCGAAAATAAAAAAATCCTGAGGCCAAAAGATCATTCCAAATAAAATAAATTTTCTTTCAAGAATATTTATAAGAAAAATGGGTTCATCATGAACTTTGACGAAAGGCAATCCAAAAAAAATAACAATGTACAGGTAACTTAAATACTTGCGGTAATTATACAGTTTTCCTTTTGGTTGATAAGGATATAGCCATTTACGCTTACCATTCTCATCTACTGTTGCAATATGATCCCTGAATCCTTCAATATTATCCGCAAGTGCCATTTAGTATCAATTCTAATGTATTGTATCTTTTAAAATTTTAAGTGAATCGTTTGTGGTTTTTAATGAATCGCTTACCGTATTTTTTTCTTCTGTAAATAGATCACCCTGTGGTGCTTTTGCTCCTGCAGGATTTGTTCCCTTTAAGGTTCTTATAAAGCTTGCTATTTGCGCAATTTGAACCGGAGAGAAATCCTCTTTCCATGATTTCATACCTTTATCTACCCAGCCATATTTAATTGTTTTAAAAATATCAGCCAGGCCGCCACCATGCAACCAATAGGCATCTGTTAAATTCGGGCCCACTGTTCCTTCTCCTAACTTTCCATGGCAGGCAGCACAATTGGCTAAGAACAAATCTTTTCCCACTGCAAGATCTGCACCCTCTAATTGTTTTACGGTAGTTTCATCTACGTTGTTAGCAGATGTTCGCATATATTCTTCTACCTCTGCTTTAGCTACTGCCAATGATTTTTCATACTCAGTTGTTTGAAGATCACCTGTACCTATAACGTGATAGTTTATTAAATAGACAACTCCAACAATTATGGTAAGATAAAAACCATATTTCCACCAGGGTGGCAAATCATTGTCCAATTCAACAATACCATCGTAATTATGATCAAGCATAATATCTGCTTCTTTTTCAATATCAACTGAAGCATTTATTTTTTCTAAAATAGTTTTGGCTTTAGGCTTAACAACAAAACTTACCACGTTTTCAGTTCTTAGCATGCCAATCATAAGATTATAAATTACAAGAATGAATAGTAATTCCAGCAAGATCACACCAAGCATGAAGAAAAAGGTAAACGTATCTAAACCACCAATCAACCAATCATTTGAATGCTTAGCCGAACCTTGCGCAAATGTATTGTACCCGCTAAATAAAATAAATAAAACCATTAATGTTTTGGTTGTAGAAGAAACTTTAGTCGATTCACGCGTTTCTTTAAATTTATTTTGCACATAATCACTTTGTGAAATATTTTTTAAAGCGCTGCTCAGGCCAATAATAACAAACAACAATGCTATGATAATAATAAGCAG
The DNA here is from genome assembly GCA_044229885.1 of Bacteroidia bacterium. Classification (GTDB taxonomy): domain Bacteria; phylum Bacteroidota; class Bacteroidia; order B-17B0; family Aurantibacillaceae; genus Aurantibacillus. The sequence continues at coordinate 856,680 of JBGASD010000002.1, forward strand.
AGTATTGAACAAAGCATTAGAAAAATAACTCGTAGTTGCAACATGTTCCGTCTCTTGTGCATAATTTGCCAAAGGCATTAAAAATAAGCAGGCAAACCAAATTGTATTTTTAGTTTTGTTGTTCATAAGTTTGGTTGTTTGAGTTTGAAACTGTGTTATCTGCATTTAAAGGAAGCTGTGATAGTGTGTTGAAATAATCCTTACTGCCTTTTATTATAAAAATGGTTACACCAATAAAAAAAACAAAAAAGATCATTAATGAGGCTAAGGGATAAAATCCAATGCCGGTGATGCTTTCTAAGTAGTTTATGAATTTCATATCTTTGCTTTTTTATGTATTATTTATTTGCGGTTTCTTTAGATTGATTTTTAATGTCAGTTCCCATTCTTTGCAGGTAAGCTATTAACGCCACAATCTCACGATCTGCCAGTACCTGCACACCATCTTTTTTAAGATTTTCTGTAATTATTTTTGCCTGCTTTTCCATATCTTTTGCAGCCAAATTTTCATACCCTTCAGGATAAGGAACACCTAATCTTTGCATAGCTTTTATTTTTGCTACGGTTGAAGAAACATCTATCTGATCATCAAACAACCATGGATAAGGTGGCATGATAGATCCAGGAGACATTGAGCCAGGATCCAGCATATGGTTATAATGCCAGCTATCGGGGTATTTCCCACCTACTCTTGCTAAATCTGGCCCGGTACGTTTACTTCCCCATTGAAATGGATGGTCATAAACAAATTCACCTGCTTTCGAGTATTCGCCATATCTGGCAGTTTCGCTTCTGAACGGGCGAATCATTTGTGAGTGGCAGGTATAACATCCTTCTCTCACATAAATATCTCTACCATGTAATTCTAAAGGTGTGTATGGTTTAACACTGGCTATTGTAGGAATATTAGATTTTACTAAAAAAGTTGGGATAATTTCAATAACACCGCCAATAATAACAACTACAAGACTTACTATCATCAATTGAACAGGTTTACGTTCTATCCAACGGTGCCAATGTTCATTTCCATGTTTAGAATAGTTCCTTTCTAAAGCTGGTGCTTCTGCATCTTCATTTGCAAGAAATGAACCAGCCTTAACTGTTTTTACAAGATTGTAAACCATTAGTACTGCACCCACCAAATACAATGTACCACCTATTGCGCGCGTAGCATAAAAAGGGATCATTTTTGTTACGGTATCCATAAACTGCCATTTTAACTGGCCTTCAGGTGTAAACTCTTTCCACATCAAGCTTTGCATAATACCACTTACATACATTGGTACAGCATATAAAACAATTCCAAGGGTTCCTATCCAAAAATGTGCGTTTGCTAATTTTTTAGAATACAGTTCTATTCTGAACATTTTTGGAATTATCCAATATAAAATACCGAAAGTTAAAAAGCCGTTCCATCCAAGTGCACCAACGTGCACATGCGCTACAATCCAATCGGTATAATGTGCGATAGCACTTACATTTTTAAGTGATAACATCGGTCCTTCAAAAGTTGCCATACCGTAAGCCGTAACAGCAACAACCATAAATTTTAAAACCACTTCTTCTCTAACTTTATCCCAGGCGCCACGTAGCGTTAACAAACCATTGATCATTCCTCCCCATGATGGTGCAATAAGCATTACAGAAAATACAACACCTAATGATTGAGCCCAATCAGGAACCGCTGTATATAAAAGGTGATGTGGACCCGCCCAGATGTAAATAAATATTAAAGACCAAAAGTGAATGATAGACAAGCGATATGAATAAACCGGACGGTTTGCAGCTTTGGGCAAAAAATAATACATCAACCCCAAATACGGTGTAGTTAAGAAAAAAGCTACGGCGTTGTGACCATACCACCATTGTACTAAGGCATCTTGCACGCCGGCATACCATGAATATGATTTCCAAAAAGAAACCGGTATCTCAATTGAATTAACTATATGAAGCATTGCAACTGTAACCAGTGTACCTATATAAAACCAAATGGCAACATATAAATGTCTTTCTCTTCTTCGAATAATTGTTCCGAACATATTCCATCCAAAAACAACCCATACAAGTGTTATTAAAATATCAATTGGCCATTCTAATTCTGCGTACTCTTTACCTGTTGTTTTACCTAACGCTAAAGAAATTGCCGCAAGTACAATGATCAATTGCCACCCATAAAAATGAACCTTACTTAAAAAATCATTGAACATGCGTGTTTTAAGCAAGCGCTGTAACGAATAATAAACGCCCATAAAAATACCATTGCCTACAAATGCAAATATTACAGCGTTTGTATGTACCGGCCTAACACGGCCAAACGTTGTATATGGCAAATTCATGTTTAATGAAGGAATGAAAAGTTGTAAAGCTGCTAAAAGCCCTGCGAGCATGCCAACTATGCCCCAAAACATAGTTGCGTAAGCAAACCATTTTACAATCTTATTGTCGTACTGAAATTTTTGTAACTCCATAATTTTTAATTTTCTGGTTTATGATCTATCGTGGTTTTTTGTTTTATATCATTATCAAATAGTATTCGAACCGATGGCGTGTAATCATCTTCAAACTGGTTACTTTTTACTGACCATAAAAAGGCTATTAAAAATCCAATTGCAATTAAAAGGCTGGCTCCGACTAGTATAAAAATGACACTCATATAGTGGTACAAAGGTATTTTTACAATTTTTTTTGAGGAATGAGGAAGTTCAGTAAGTGGTATGATTTATATCAGTATTTTTATTTTCCTGAAATTTTAAAGAATTGACTTTAAGTTTGTAAGACAGAAGCGAACTTAACCCTGTGGTCAGTAAAATAATGCTAATTGAACTCACCGGCATCAATATAGCTGCAATAACAGGCTCTAGCCGACCTTGCACTGCGAAATATAATCCAAGAATATTGTAAAGAATAGAAAGTGTAAAACTTGTGTTGATGATGATCTTGGTTTTTTTACAATAATCCAATAATAAAGCAAAATTGTAAAACCCTTTTCCCTCCATAATAACATCGCATGCCGGAGAAAAATTATTGATATTATCAGTAATAGCAATTCCAACATCGCTTTGTTTTAATGATCCTGCATCATTTAATCCATCACCAACCATTATTATCTTTTTACCGTTTTGTTGCAATTGCTTTACATAATTTAATTTATTTTGCGGTGTTTGGTTAAATAATAATTCACCATTAAACTGAGTGATCAAATTATTGCGTTCTGAATCGTTATCTCCCGAAAGCAGCGAAAGCCTGTACTTCTTTTTTAGTTGGCCAAATACATGTTTTGAGCCTATCCTGTATGGATTCTGAATTTTAAAGTAGCCAATAATTTCAGTATTTATTTTTACGTAAACCTTGCTACCATCCTTACTTTCATCATTCCATAAATGATTAACGAACGCGTTAGAACCTATGCTAATTTGTTTATCTTCTATTTCACCTTTAATACCAAAACCTTTTAGTTCGCAAAAATTATTAACAGGCAGCAATTTAGTATCCATCATAAAATTCACTATTGCCCTGCTTAACGGGTGATTAGATTGATTGGCAAGAGACCGGATATATTGTTTTGTTAAATGATCTAATGCATTTCCTGTATATTCGATAGAGGCGCCATTTTGTTGCGTTATGGTTCCGGTCTTATCAAAAACTATTTCGTTTATGTTCGACAATTGTTCTATCACTGTTGCATTGCGGGCATAAAATCCGAATTTTTGCAAAACCCTCAACATGTTGCCATTTGTAAACGTGGCAGAAAGTAAAAGGGCGCAGGGGCATGCAACTATAAGTATAGATGTTACAGCATTCCATAAGTGCTTACTGTTGGTAAAGAACCAATATGTTGCCGTAATTGCGGCAATACTAAAAAGTATAATTGTAAAATATTTACTTAATTGATGTATGTACGAAGTGTTTTTTTCTTCATCCTTTTTAAATGCATCGTTATTCCATAATTGAGTTAAATAACTTTGAGATACTTCTTTAATTACCTCAAGTTCAAGCGTTCCGCCGGTTTGTTTTCCTCCTGCATAAATGATCTCACCAATTCCCTTTTCAACAGGTATTGCCTCACCTGAAACAAAACTATAATCGATCCTGGCTTTACCAAAAAACAAAATACAATCTGCCGGAATGATTTCTTCACCATGTACTTTTATTCTGTGCCCGGTTTTGAGGTCAGAAACCGGTATTTGTTTTTCAATACCTTCCTCCAGGATAATAGTTACACTTAATGGGAAATAAGAAGTGTAATCTCTGTTAAAGGTGAGGGTATTATAGGTTTTGTTTTGAAAAAATCTGCCAATTAGCATAAAAAATACAATACCCGACATGGAATCAAGATAACCCGCACCTGTTTGTGATAAGATCTCATAAACACTTCTCACAAATGTTATAATAATAGCAAGAGCAATTGGGGCATCTATATTTAAAAAACGTTGTTTTATACTTTTCCAGGCTGAGATAAAAAATTCAGAAGCGCCATAAAAAAACACCGGTAGTGATAAGCCAAAACATAAATAAGAAAACAAGTTCTTCAGTCCTTTCTCTTCTATATTTCCCAATGAGAAATACTCAGGAAAACTTAGCATCATAATATTAGCAAAACAAAATCCGGTAATACCTATTTTGTAAATCCTGCCTTTATCGTATGTGTTTACTTTCTTATTTAAAATTGAGTTTAAACTAAAATGGGGTTCGTAACCAATAGATGCCAGCAATTCAACAACAGATCTTAACGAAATAGAATTATGTTCAAATACAACACTAACTTCCTTCTTTAAGAAGTTTACTTGTGAGCGGACTATCTTATTATTTAACTTTCCTAAATTTTCAAGTAACCAAATGCAAGAACTACAATGCATTTGCGGTAAATAAAATATAACATGACTTTGACTGTCATTCTTAAAATGAATTAACTTATCCGCAACTTTTTTGTCGTCAAGAAATGCAAATTTCTCTGGTCTAATTTTTGCTTTTTGATTTATTCCGGGATTTATATTAATACTGTAGTAATCACATAACTCCACTTTATTTATTATCTCATACACCGTTTTACATCCATGGCAGCAAAACACCTTATCTTCAATGTGTATGTGTTTATCTTCGCAGGTTTCGCCACAATGATAACAGCATGTTGTTTTTAGTTCTTTGATCATTGGCATTCACTAATAAATTTTTCAGAATCCACTTTTTCTTTTACATATCTATACCCTATTTCAATTATTTCGTTAATCTTTTTTGTATCAAATATGCCAAACTCTTTTAATCCATCAGGTTCAATAAGCAAATCTGTTTGTTGCATTTCTCTTAAAACATTACCACGTATGCTCAAATGCAAAGTGCGTTCAAATTGTTTTACAACGTTATCTTCAGGGTTAAAATGTTCTAATGGATTTACATGAACTCCAACAGTTTTCAAAGGCGAATTTTTAAAAGGTTCGGTTGGTAAATTCCCGCTTAATCCTCCATCTGCATAATGCCGTCCGTTTATGGTAACCGGAGAAAATATTATTGGAATTGATGCCGACGCGATCAATGCATCAATAAGATTACCTTTATTAATAATAACCTGATTTCCATTATCAAGATCTGTAACGCTTAAGAACAATGGATATTTTAACTCCTCAAACGTTTGGCTTCTAAGGTATTTTGCAAATAATTTTTTTAAAGATTCAATTGACAAAAAGCCTTGCGTAAAATGAAAATTAAATCGGGTTATTGGAATTGCTTCACGACAAATCTCTGCTACTTCATCAGGTGTATAACCGTCGCATAAAAACGCAGCAATAATAGCACCAGAACTTGTTCCACTTATAGATGTAAAAGTTATGCCTTTTTCCTGCAGTGCTTTTACAACACCAATGTGAGCAAATCCTCTCGCTCCACCTCCAGATAAAACAAAATTACATCTTCGCATACTTAAATTATAAATAGTATTTTATTTGTGTTCTTAGCACATTATTTTCTACAAGCCCAACATAAATCCATTCCATGCATCCATTTTTATAGATCATAAATACAGGTAAAGCGTCTACCCCAAACTCTTCTGTTATTTCCCTATCGCGGTCAGTATCAATATTGAGAATTTCCAGTTTTTTACCAATATAATCTCTGGAAATACCCTGCAGTAAAGGTTTCGCCTTAGAGCATACCGTACACCAATCTGCCGAAAAATATACCAGTATAAGAGTGTCTTTTTTACTAACATACCTGTTGAATTCGCTTAACGAAATGGGTTTATCATCTTGTTTAACGGTAGTTTTAATATTGAATGCAAGATTCAACAAACCAAACAGTATTAAAACCCCAAAACTTATGTCGGAAAATAAAACCCTCTTCATTTCTTACATCCATTTAATTAAAAAACCATTTAACTCAGCTTTTAATGAATTAAATATTTTTTCAAAAGAAACTATACCTTCGCGAATAACTGCATGATCTTCTATGCTCCTGTGCTCAACAGCAGTAGTATTCTTTTTTATTTCTTTACTGATGGTATCATTATCAATATTGATTTCGTGCTTCAATGTGTCGATCTGGTTGCTTTGAATTAATAATTGATTCTGAAAGTGTTCTACTTGTGCAAGCACTTCCGTTGAAGTGTTTTTTGAGGCAATTTCCGCTATTCTGCCATTCATTATTTTTATCTCATCTTTGTAAAATAAAAGGTTATTCATCCATATCTTATTTTCTTCGTGTTGCGTATAAACTTTTTCTGTTTTCATAGGTTTTTGATTTAATGGGTCAAATTTCCTGTTAAAATGGACCATTACCTCTGAGGTCAATCACTAGCCAATATGACTTTGGTCATATTTAATAAAAACCAGCCATTTTATCTTTACAAGGTCAAAAATTCCTAAATTTACCTTGAACAAACATACTATTAGATACATGGAAAGTAAAGAAGGTCTGGATGCCTTGTTTCTTTATGCTACTGAAGGAATTCTTGTTACCAATGACAAAGGGGAAATTACAAGTATTAATCCAAGTGCTGAAAAGCTTTTTGGCTATGCGAAAGACGAATTATTAGGTAAAAAAATTGAGGTGCTTATACCAAAACGCTTTTCTGCCCACACTAAGCATCGTGAGGGATATAATAAAAATCCACATCCCCGTTCGATGGGTGCTGGAATGGATTTGTTCGGACAAAAAAAAGATGGTTCTGAAATTCCTGTAGAAATTAGTTTAAGTCCCTATAATAATGCTGCAGGTAAATTTGTGATTGCATTTATTGTTGATATAACCGTTCGTAAGCAGGCTGAGGAAAAACTCAAAAATTATTCTGCCGACCTTGAAAACCAGGTTAAAAACAGGACCTTAATTCTTGAAGAAGCAATTCAGGAATTAGAAAAAACAAAAAAAGATCTTTACAACGCATTAAATAAAGAAAAAGAGCTAAATGAATTAAAAACCCGTTTTGTTTCTATGGCATCTCATGAATTCAGAACACCCCTTACTACTATGATGTCTTCATTGTCATTAGTAACAAAGTATGGAGAACAAAATGACAAAGAAAATCAAGTAAAGCACGTAAGTAAAATAAAAACTTCTATTAATAATCTTACTGATATTCTAAACGACTTTTTATCTGTAAGTAAATTGGAAGAGGGTAAAGTAGAAAATATGCCGGAAGACCTGAATTTAAGGGCTTTTATGATAGATGTTATTTCTGAAATGAAACCAATGGCATTAAACAATCAACAGATCATACAACAGCATACTGGAAATGATAATGCCTCTTTTGATAAAAAGCTTTTGAAGAATATTCTTTTTAACCTGATTTCAAATGCCCTTAAATTTTCTCCGGAGGGAGGCACAATAGAAGTTTTTACACAAGTGCTTAATTCCTCTATAAAAATTTCAATTAAAGATTGTGGCATAGGCATTTCAAAAGAGGATCAAAAACATTTATTCGAACGGTTTTTCAGGGCCCATAATGCAACGCATATTCAAGGTACAGGTTTGGGCTTAAATATAGTTGCACGTTATGTTGATTTAATGGGCGGAACAATTGATTTTGAAAGCAAAGAAAATGAGGGTACAACATTTACATTAGTAATTCCACAATAACATGAAAAAAATTCTTTTAATAGAAGACAATAAAGATGTACGCGAAAATACGGCGGAAATACTTGCATTGGCAAAATATAATGTAATCACAGCCGCTAATGGCAAATTGGGTGTTGAATTGGCACAAAAAGAAAAGCCTGACCTTATCATTTGTGATATAATGATGCCTGTTTTAGATGGGCACGGCGCTTTGCATCTATTGTCGAAGAATGAAGAAACCGCAAGTATCCCTTTCATATTTTTAACTGCTAAAGCTGAAAGAAATGATTTTAGAAAAGGCATGGAAATGGGGGCAGATGATTACCTCACTAAACCATTTGATGATGTTGAACTCTTGAATGCTATAGAGAGTCGTCTCAAAAAAAACGAAATCCTTAAAAAAGAATTTACAAAAAATATTGCCGGGATAAATGATTTTATTAATGAAGCTAAAGGCATTGAATCTCTTAAAAAATTATCAGAAGAACGTGACGTAAGACTTTATAAAAAGAAGACGGATATATACAAAGAAGGAAGTTTTCCGAAAGGGGTTTATTTTGTAAATAAAGGAAAAGTAAAAACCTATCAAACAAATGAAATAGGAAAAGAACTAATTACAGAACTCCACAAAGAAGGCGATTTCTTTGGTTACCTTTCTCTATTACAGGATGAAAAATACACTAGTTCCGCAACCGCGTTGGAAGATTCTGAGATCTATATGATACCGAAAGAAGATTTCTTTTCTTTGATCTATAAAAATTCTGAAGTGTCTAAACGCTTCATTGAGATTCTCTCAAACAACCTAAAAGAAAAAGAAAAACAACTTGTTAAATTAGCTTACAATTCAGTAAGAAAAAGAGTTGCAGAAGCTTTAGTGAAATTATCTGATAAATATAAAAAAGAAGAAGATCAAAAATTTAGCATGAATGTATCGCGAGAAGATCTTGCTAATATGGTTGGAACAGCAACCGAAACAGTAATTCGCACTTTGAGTGATTTTAAGGATGATAAATTAATTGAAATAAGCGGTAGCACAATTTCAATACTTAATTATAACAAACTAACTTCAATGAAAAATTAGTTATGAAAACACATTACGAAACTGTTTCTGAAGCTATAAACGAGCTTCGTAAAAAAGGTTTTACAGTTGATTTTAATTTAGAAGAAAATTGCATTGTGTGCCATCCTGAAAAGTTTCACCCGGAAGATTTCGAAATTGTAGATATTTATCGATATGAAGGTAATACTGATCCGGCAGACGAAGCCACAGTTTATGCCATCGAATCAAAAACAGGTTTAAAAGGCATTTTGGTTACGGGTTACGGCATTTCAACTGATAACATGAGTACGGCCATCTTAAATAAACTTCATAATAAAAAATAATCGCAATACTGACAAAGGTCATACTTTTTACTGACCTTTCTCATTTATACTCTTTCATCCCTTCCATAATTTTGTTTCAATAATTAATGAAATAAAATAAATGGAATTTATTAATCAATATCAATACGAAGTTGCCGCTTTAATTGCCAGATTATTTCTTGGCTGCTTATTCTTCTTTCAGGGTTATGATGCTGTATTTAATATAAAAGTTAAAAATGTGATCAGCACCTTCGAAACCGATTTTACCAAAAAAGGTGTACCGAGATTTTTAATAGTTACAGCTTCGTGGTTTACCTCATGGTCTGAATTAATTGGTGGCGCTCTTTTAATTGTGGGGCTATTTCAATATGCCTCCTTATATATTTTAGGACTTAACCTTATAATTGCGGCAATGGGATTTGGTATTGTCACTCCTGTTTGGGATACTCGCTATGCTTTTCCGCGCCTTGCTTTAATATTATTATTACTTCTTATTCCAAACAGCTGGAATACTTTTTCAATCGATCATTTAATCTTCAAACCTTAAACTTTAAAAACAATTATCATGGAAACAACAATTAAATTAAAAGAAACAAAAAAATCAGTAAAAAGTGAAACTGCTACAAAAAAACATTTATCTACATTTTGGGAAAATGCCGAATTTAACCGCTTTGGTATAATTTGCATGGTGATATTAATTATTGGATGCGTAGGTGGTTTTGCCGCTTCTTTTGGCGCAAATGGAGACACGCTTAAACTATCGCTTATTGCTTTTCCTACCATTATTTCGCTTGCGCTCGTATTAGCTGTTGCGCCGATGAAAGCCATAATTTATTTGTCTTCTGTGGCTGTGATACTTGATATACTTGTTCTTATTTTTTAATCTAAAAGTAGCAAGATGAAAGCAATTTTAGTTCCGACAGATTTTTCAGATATATCTGCAAACTCAACAGCTTATGCCATAGAAATAGCTAAAAGAACAAAGGCTAAACTTATACTATTTCATGCATATCATATACCTGTTATTACATCAGATGCTATGGTTATTGCGCCGGCAATAGAGGAGTTAGAAAAATATGCAGCTGAAAAACTTGCTAAACTTAAAGACGAGCTTCTAAAAAAACATGGCCCGGGCCTAAATATCGAATGCGTTTCGGCATGCGGCTTTGCTATTGAGGAGATAAACCTTTTTACAAAAAGCAATAAGGTAGACCTCATCGTTATAGGTATGCACGGAGCAAATTTTGTAACCGAAAAACTAATTGGCAGTATTACCACATCTTTAATACGGTCATCTAATTGTTCAGTTTTGGCAATAGATAATAAAGTAACATTTGTTGAACCAAAGAAAATAGCTTTTGCTTGCGACTATATGGAAACAGATGACAAAACCATTCTTGATTCACTAAAGGAAATAGTAAGTTTATTCAAATCACATGTATACGTATTAAACGTAATAGGTAAAAAAGAATTTGTTCCTACAATTAAAGAAGCCGTAATTGATTTTATTAGTCTCGAAGACTCTTTAGAAGGTGTTGAGCACTCGCTTCATTATACTCACAATAAAAATATTGTGGAAGGCATAAATGAGTTTGTTCTAGAAAGAAAAATGGATATGATTGTAATGATACCGCGAAAACATTCGGTTTTAAAAAACATTTTCCAGGAACCAAATACAAAACGTATGGCTTTTCACACACATTTACCATTACTGGCCTTGCATCATTAATACGACGAAATAGATAATTAAATAATTCCTTTTAAATAAGATACTAAGTAATATAAAAATGAAAATAAACATAAATGATAACCGAAAGATTTTTGCAATTCAGGAAGAGTTCAATATGATGTTCCCGTTTCTCAAGATCGAATTCTTTTCAAAGCCTCATAAAGTTAATGGCCCTTCGGCTAAAAAACTGATGAAGCATAATAGCAAAACTTTAGGTGAGTGCAGAACCATTCATAATAAAGGTGAAATAACCATTACCCCCGGCCTTACTGTTTCAGATCTTGAACAAAGATTTCAGGATGTATATGGTTTAAATGTACAGGTATTCAGAAAGTCAGGTAAGATTTGGCTGGAAACAACAGTTACGGATGGTTGGTCGCTTGATGAACAAAATAAACAAGGAGAAGCATTAAGTATTGGGAAATACTAAAGGCTGAAAAGGATCATTTTAAAGAATACGCTCTCAATATTTTTATAAAATAAATATAATACTTAACGTAAAACTCAATTACCATGAAAAACAAAAACGAAGACTTCGCACCTACGCTTTTTTCAGATATTTTCGACAATGCCAAATTCTACGGAAAAAACTGGCTTGAAAAAGAATTTGGTCAATCCTTACCCGCAGTAAATATTAAAGAAACTAACAAAGAGTTTAACCTTGATCTTGTTGCTCCCGGTTTTCAAAAGGGAGATTTTAAAATAAATGTTGCTGATAACGTATTAACCATCGGTGCCGAAAAAGAAGAAGAAAAAAATGAAGAAAACAAGAAATTTACAAGAAAAGAATTTTCTTACAGTTCATTTTCAAGATCTTTCAATCTTCCTGAATCTGCTGATGCCGACCAGATCGATGCAAAATATAGTGATGGAATACTAAAGCTAAGTGTGCCTAAAAAGGTAGAAACGTCGAATCTTCCTAAAAAGGAAATAAAAGTCGCTTAACAAAAAGTTTCCAAAAAGCCCAGTCTTTGTTCCAGGATTGGGCTTTCTTTTTAAACTCAAAACATAAAATAATATGAAAACAATCATTGCCGGCACCGACTTTACAAATTCATCAGTAAACTCTTGCAAATATGCAGCCTTTTTGGCCGAAAAACTACAGTGCAAACTTGTTATTTTTAATTTATTTGAAGCTCCTATCATTCATTCAAACGTTGGTCTTTATGGTATAACCTATTCGACACAAAAAAGTGAAAGCCACAAAAAGGCTAAACAACTGATTGAACAGTTAAAAAAACAATTTCCAAAAATTCCCATCGACTACTTTTCAACATTTGGTGGCATGAAGTCAGAATTAGAAGCGTTTGTAAAAGCGCATCGAATTGAAGCGGCAGTAATGGGTCTTGCCGCTAAAGATAGATTGTCAAAATTTATCTATGGAAGCAGCGGTGTTAATATTGCAGGTAAAATCGATTGCCCTGTAATTATTGTACCTTCAAATTATAAAAAACATAGCCTTTCAAAAGTTTTACTAACAGTTGATAATGGCGAAAAGCTTCACAGGGCATCCTTATCCGGTTTCGAAAAATTTCTTCTTCATTCAAAAAGTAAATTAAAAGTATTACATGTAAAAACGGATGAAGAATTTGAATTATCACAATTTAGAACTTTAAAACTAGCAGATAAAACCCAAAAAATAGATTCTATAAGATCAAAAGATCTACAAAGCGGTGTAAAAAAATTTTGTGCCGGCGCCGGATTCGATCTTGTTGCTATAATTAGCAAAAAGCACTCTGCATTTTATAATTTATTTTTTGAGTCACATACAAAAAAGGTAGCGTTTGCTTCAAAAGTTCCGGTAATGGCTATTCATGAATAATTGAATTAACACGATATGAATTTTATTAAGAAAAAAACAGTTTGGTCTAACATTGAGTTGGGTATCTTTAAAGTTTCTGTATTTAGCGCCGGAACTCTTACCGGAATATTTTTTTATGATTATCTGAGAACGAAATGTACAAGCCTCATTATTTTATGCTTTGTAACCGTTATCTATACAGGTTACCTATGGATTCAGAAAATGACATCGAAAGATTAAATGAAATTATTACTAATAAATAATTTTGTTAATGAAACAGGTAACATTGCACGCTTTGTAGGCAGATTTTTTAGTGAAGTGTTTAGACCTGTGTATGAATATAAGGAACTATTAAAACAGTGTTACTACGTTGGCTACAGATCTGTTCCTTTAGTAATAGTAACCGCTTTTATAATGGGCCTTGTAATAACAATTCAATCAAGACCAACCTTGGTTGAATTTGGCGCTGAAGCATGGCTGCCAAAAATGGTATCTGTTTCTTTGGTGCGCGAAATAGTTCCTGTTATAACTGCTTTGATATGTGCCGGAAAGATTGGATCAGGCATAGGAGCAGAACTTGGTTCAATGAAAGTAACCGAACAAATTGATGCCATGGAGGTTTCGGGTACAAATCCATTTAAATATTTAATTGTTACAAGGGTTTTGGCAACAACATTCATGATCCCGGTATTGGTAGTTATGGCCGATGCTATTTCTCTTTATGGTGGATACCTGGGCACAAACATTCGTGGCGTTGTAAGTTGGGATCTGTATTGGAATCAGGTATTTGATACATTAGCTTTTAGCGATATTATACCTTCTATAGTGAAAACATTTTTTTTTGGTTTTGCAATTGGCATCGTGGGCTGTTATAAAGGTTATAATTCAAATAAAGGTACTGAAGGCGTTGGAAGGTCAGCTAATTCTGCCGTGGTTATTGCTTCCCTTTTGGTTTTTATTCTCGATTTAGTAGCGGTTCAAATAACAGATCTTTTAAACCTAACATGATCAAACAAAAGGAAATAGTTGTTAAGGAAGAATCTTTATTAAAAGATGACATAGTTATTCAATTAAAGAACGTTTGTAAATCTTTTGGCAACAATCACGTTTTAAAAAATATTGATCTCGATCTATATAAAGGTGAGAATCTTGTGGTACTTGGTAAATCAGGCTCAGGAAAATCAGTGCTTATTAAATGCATAATAGGCCTTATTAAACCTGACAGCGGAACCATAAATGTGTTGGGGAAAAGTATTCCAGAGCTTAATCACGACCAGTTGGATAAATTAAGGGCGAAAGTTGGTTTTTTATTTCAAAGTAATGCTTTGTACGACTCCATGACGGTAAGAGAAAATCTTGAATTTCCGTTAAGAAGACATGCATTAAAACTTACTAAAGATCAAATAAACGACCTGGTGTTAGAAGCATTAACAAATGTGGGCTTGGCTAATACTATTGATATGCAACCTTCTGAACTCTCAGGTGGAATGAAGAAAAGAATTGCATTAGCAAGAACCTTGATATTAAAGCCTGAAATAATTTTATACGATGAGCCAACTGCCGGTTTGGATCCTATAACTTCTAAAGAAATAAGTATACTTATGCGCGATCTTTCTAAAAAATACAACACTTCATCTATTATAATTTCACACGATATAAATTGCGTAAAAATAACTTCCAATAGGATCGTACTATTAATTGATGGCAACTGCACTGTACAGGGTAATTATGAAGGCCTTAAAAACTCAGTTGATGCTAAGATCTCAAACTTTTTTAAATAAACATGTCTGATAAAAATACAAATACAAAACTTGGTTTATTTGTGCTCATAGGTTCAACCTTGCTTATTGCAGCATTATATTTTATTGGCACCAAACAAAATCTATTTGGTAATACGTTTAAAATAAGTGCAAATTTTCATAATGTAAATGGGCTTATGAAAGGAAATAATGTACGTTTTGCCGGTATAGATGTTGGTACAGTTGAATCTGTTGAGATCATAAATGATTCATTAGTAAATGTTGAAATGTTAATAGAAGAAAAAACCAAATCCTACATAAAAAAGAATTCAATTGCCACTGTTGGCACTGATGGTTTAATGGGTAATAAATTGGTAAACATTAATTCGGCAGGAATTCCTGCATTAAGCGTACAAGAAAACGATGTGTTAAAAAGTTTAATGCCTGTTGAAATGGATGAAATGGTAAGAACTTTAAATGTTACCAATGAAAATATAAAAGTAATTTCTTCAAACCTTAGAACCATTACTGACAAGATAAATAGTAAAAATAGTTTATGGAATTTGCTGTTAGATACAACCGTAGCACAAAATCTTAAAGCTTCTGTAGTAAATATAAAATTAATGAGCAGTCAGGCATTGTATGTTACCGGAGATTTAAAAAACATTACTAATGATATAAAACATGGTAAAGGAATTGGTGCATTAATAACTGACACCACTTTTTCTTCTCAGGTTAATCAAACAGTTGTTAGGCTTCATAAAGTAAGTGATAGTGCTGCTATAGTTACAGGTAATGTTTCGCAAATAGTTAACCGCCTTAAACAAGGTTATGGGTCTGCGGGTGTTTTATTAAATGATACAGCTATTATTTATAATCTAAATACTGGTATTAAAAATATTAGCAATGGCGCCGGAAATTTTAATGAGAATATGGAAGCCTTAAAATATTCCTGGCCTTTCAAAAAATATTTCAAAAAAATTAAAAAATTACAAAATGAAAATTCCAAAAAGATCAAGGCGAAATAATTTATTTGAGAGTCTGGCACATCAGGCAACTGATTTTAGTGGTTCTACAACAGCATTCATGATCGCACTTTTTACAATTGTTATTTGGCTGGCAACAGGAAGCTATTTTCAGTATTCAGATACATGGCAATTAGTAATTAATACCGGAACAACCATAGTTACATTTTTAATGGTATTTCTCATACAACGCATGCAAAATAAAGACTCACGTGCAATACATTTAAAATTAAACGAGTTAGTTGCTGCATTAAACGGGCCAAGTAATCGTTTAATTGATGTAGAAGATCTTGGTGAAGAGGAGTTGGCTACTTTAAGCAATTATTACAGAACACTTGCCGATATGGCAAAAAAAGAAAAACTTTTGTCTGTCTCTCATTCAATTGAAGAAGCACTAGAACTTCATAAAAGCAAATATAAAAACCAAAAATACCAAAAAACATAAATCTTAAGCAAATGCTTAGTTATATTTGGCTCATCAAAAAATTGTACAGATAATGACAATAGAAAATATCATATATTTTACTTTACTGGCACTTGTAGCTGAAATTATAGGTACTGTTGGCGGTTTTGGTTCTTCTTTATTTTTTGTTCCCATTGCCGGTTTCTTTCTCGATTTTCATTCTGTTTTAGGCATTACTGCCCTTTTTCACCTGGCCAGTAATATTTCAAAAATAACCTTATTTAAAAATGGTTTCGACAAAAAACTAATATTAAATATTGGAATACCCTCTGTAGTATTTGTTATTTTAGGTGCATACCTTAGTAAATTCTTTAACAGTCATATTTTAGAAATGGTCTTAGCTGTATTTCTTATTAGTATCAGTTTAGTGCTTTACATTTTTAAAAAATTAATTGTAAAACCCACATTAATTAATTCAGTTACTGGTGGCGCACTATCTGGTATTACAGCCGGATTATTAGGCACAGGAGGGGCTATTCGAGGGTTGACTCTGGCAGCATTTAATCTTAATAAAGATGTTTTTATTGCAACCTCTGCTATGATCGATTTAGGGATTGACTTAAGTAGAAGTGCAGTTTACATTTCAAACGGCTATGTACACAAACATGATCTATACCTTATACCTATTTTAATTTCGATTGGCTTTTTTGGAACTTATCTTGGAAAAAAATTGCTGGCACGATTCACCGAATCTCAATTTAAAGCTACAACCTTAATACTCATTTTTGTTATTGGAGTTATTACCCTGATAAAGCAATTATGACGAAAGTCATTTCCAAAACTATTCATTCTCATACTTTCTTCCTGCTTAAGCACATATTTTTGGCTTCATGAATAACAGGATGGACAAAGCCATATTACTTATATCACTTTTAATATGTGTTTTGACATTAATTACCAGTTACTTCGGTTTTTTTACATCCGGCTTCTACGATTTAGAAACATCAAACTGGAAAAGCCAGTCGATAGGTCAGGATGCTATTAACCTGTTATTTATTGCGCCGGTTCTTATACTTACCATTTATCTTGGTTATAATAAAGGTTTTTATAGCAAATTAATGTGGGCAGGCACTATTGTATACATTATTTATACATACTTAATTTATTGTTTCAATGTTCATTTTAATCAATTTTTTATTGTTTATTGTACTATTGTTGGCTTATCGTTTTACTCACTTATTTACTTCTTTATTAAAGATGATCGTTGGGCCAAAAAACTAAAGGGTAACAAGTTCACAAATCTTGTAGGCATTTATTTTCTCATTATTTCAATTATCTTCTACTTTTTGTGGTTGCAAGAAATTATTCCGTCTATCAAAAAAGGTTCTATTCCACAAAGTATTATTAATGCCGGACTTTTTACAAACCCTGTACACGTTTTAGATCTTTCAATTGTGTTACCCGGCATATTTATTACAGGAATTTTAGTGTTAAGAAAAAAAAGGACTGGCATTTATCTAGCTCCAATACTGCTTATGTTTTTTGTGCTCATGGATGTTACGATCGGTTCATTAGTTCTTGTTTTAAAATTTCGTGGCCACAAAGCTGATATATCTGTGGTAATCATAATGGGTACTTTAGCCGTTATTAGCTCATTACTGCTAATGAATTACAAAAAGTATTTAGAAACAGAATCCATAACCGCATGAATAGAACTACATGGACATATGTAATTATAACTTATCTAATTACCTGGACAATTACATTAACAACTTACCTGTTTTATAAAACAGGGCGTTTGACTTTAGATCAGTTAAACCTCATTTATAATTTCGGGGCCCTGGGGCCTTTTATTGGTGCACTTATTAGCGCCAAAGTGTTTTATGGAAATTCAGGGGTAAATAAGCTGTTTTCAGTTTTAAACTTTATTACCATAAGCAAAAGGTCCCTTCTTTTAGCGTTAAGTCCGTTGGCTTTATTTTTGATCGGCCTCTTTCTGTATCCATTGTTTGCAGGGCATTGGTATACATTTGCTGATACCAAAAGGCAATTTAATCTGTCAACTCAGGTTACCTATATCGGTTGGATACTTCCATTTATAACTTATTCTGTTTTTGAGGAATTTGGGTGGAGAGGCTTTTTATTACCACATTTACAGCAAAAATATTCGGCACTTAAATCAACAATTATCCTTACAATAATTTGGGCAAGTTGGCATCTGCCTTTTTTCTTATGGCGGTTTCAATTTTCATTATTTATCACATTTGGGTTTTTCTTTTCAATATTTATTGGCGCTTTAATAATAACCTCCATTTTTAATCTCAGTAAAAGAAGTATTATTCCGGTAATTCTTTTTCATTTCACCAACAATCTTGCTTCTGCACTAGATAAAGAATATATAGTAGCTGTAGTTAGTACCGGCTTTGTTTTTTTAGCCATTTATATTTATAAAGTGTACAAACCCGAAAATTTATCCAATATTGGCAAGGTTAAAAATTTCTACTTAACAAATTAACACAATGAAAGATTTTTTTATAACAAAAGCTTCAGGAGAAAAAAGCAAATTCTCAGAAGAAAAGATTCGCAAATCTTTACAAAGAACCGGTGCCAATGAAGAAAAAATAATTTCCATCATTAACGAAATAGCTTCAAAGGCATATGAAGGTATAACTACAAAAAAAATCTACCGCATGGCTTTCGATCTTTTAAAAGAAGGATCGAGACCTATAGCCGCAAGGTATCATCTTAAAAATGCCATTATGGAGCTTGGTCCTTCAGGCTTTCCATTTGAAAGATTTTTTGCTGAAATATTAAATTACCAGGGATATAAAACCAAAGTCGGGCAGATTGAACAGGGTAAATGTGTTACACATGAAATAGATGTGATTGCCGAAAAACAGGAATTATTTTTTTTGATCGAATGCAAATTCCATAATCATCAGGGCAAATTTAATGATGTTCAAGTGCCGCTATATATTCAATCAAGGTTTAAGGATGTTGAAGAACAATGGTTAAAATTAAAATCTCATAAAGATAAAATTCATCAGGCCTGGGTGGTAACAAACACACGCTTTTCAACTGATGCTATTCGTTATGGAACCTGCGCGGGATTAAAGCTTGTAGGTTGGGATTATCCATTAAATGCAGGTATTAAAGATCTTATCGATTCTTCGGGCCTATATCCCATTACATGCCTTACATCTTTAACACGAATTGATAAACAACGTTTGCTTGACAAAAACATTGTGTTATGCAAAGAAATTTATAACAATCGGCAGGTATTACAAAATGCAGGTATAAAACCAACAAGAATTAATATAGTAATGAAAGAAGCTCAACAATTATGCGAACATCTTTTAAATAATCAATCTAATAAGAACAATGAAAACAAATAATATTAAAATTCAATTTTTAGGTGCTGCAGGTACAGTAACCGGTTCAAAATATTTGATTGAGACGGCAAACAAAAAAATACTAGTTGATTGTGGGCTTTTTCAGGGATTGAAAGAGTTAAGGCAGCGTAATTGGGATAAGCTGCCACTGGATGTTTCAGATATCGATTTTGTGTTATTAACGCATGGTCATCTAGATCATGTTGGATATTTACCATTATTGGTTAAGCAGGGTTTTAATAATAATATTTATGCTACATCACCAACTATAGAAGTAACAAAACTTATTTTATTAGATAGTGCCAAAATTCAGGAAGAAGATGCAGAACGTGCTAATCGTTTCAAATATAGCAAACACAAACCCGCTAAGCCTTTATACAACACAACAGAAGCTGAAGCTGTATTTCCGCTTCTTAATTCATTACCAATAGATAAGTGGATCGATATCGACCCTAGTATTTCTTTTAGATTTAAGTATAACGGACACATAATTGGCGCGTGCTTTATTGAAATAAGACTCAACGGTAAAACTATTGTTTTTTCGGGAGATATTGGTCGATTGCAGGATCCTTTATTGCGCGACCCAAACAAACCTGAGGTGGCTGATGTAATTATTATTGAGTCTACCTATGGTAATAGAATTCATCCTGAAAATTCAAAGCAATTGTTGGCCAATGAGATCAATAAAGCCATTGAACGTTCAGGAACAATTATAATTCCAAGTTTTGCTGTTGAACGCACGCAATTATTAATGCTCTTACTTTGGCAACTTAAATCAGAAAAAAAGATTCCTTTAATTCCAGTATATATGGATAGTCCTATGGGAACTCATGTTTTGGAAATTTTTCATCATAACATGCAATGGCACAAACTAACATTAGATCAATCGATACAAATGTGCAGTGAGATAAAAATTGTGCGAGATGAAAGTGAAACAGACAACCTGATTAAAAATAAAATTCCAAAAATAATTATTGCAAGCAGTGGCATGGCAACCGGAGGCAGGGTATTATCTTATTTTGAAAAATACCTGGGAGATAAGACCGCTACAATTTTATTAGCCGGTTACCAAGGCGAAGGAACAAGAGGAAGAGCTTTATTGGATGGTGCAAAAGAAATAAAACTACGCGGTAAATTTTGGCCTGTTAAAGCAAACATATCATTAATAGGAGGCCTCTCTGCTCATGCAGATCAAAAAGAACTTTTGGGTTGGTTAAATAAAATAATCAACGAGCCTACTCAAATATTTGTAACACATGGTGAAAAAGAATCTTCGAAAGAATTTGCCGAAAAGATAAAAGAGAAATATAATTGGAACGTAGATATTCCGCAACTAAACCAGATAATTGAATTAGCATGAAGGTAGCAGTATTTAGTTCACATAATTTTGAAATGCCTTATTTAAGAAAAGCGTTATCAAATACCAACGATATTAAATTTATTGATCTGGAATTAAATGAAAATTCAGTTTCATTTGCAGAAGGATGTGAAGCAATAGCATTGTTTACCTCTGATAAGGCAGATAAAGGTATTCTTGAAAGTTTAAAAACACTAGGAGTAAAATATATTGTCCTGCGTTCTGTTGGCTTTGATCATGTTGATCTTAAAAAAGCAAAAGACTTAAATATAAAAGTGGCTAACGTTCCGGCATACTCTCCATATTCAGTAGCCGAACATGCAGTAACCCTTTTACTTGCATTAAACCGAAAATTAATTCATTCTAGAATTTTAATGGGTAAAAATGATTTCAGATTAGATGGTTTAACGGGTTTTGATGTTCATGAAAAAACAATTGGCATAATTGGCTTAGGAAAGATCGGTGAAACATTTGCTAAAATAATGAATGGCTTTGGTTGTAAAATAATTTGTTATGATCCTCATTTGGATCCTAAAATCAAAAATAAGCTGAATGTTAAACAAGTTAGTTTAGAGAAATTATGTAGCGAATCGGATATTATTTCTGTTCATTGCCCACTAAACAGCAACACAAAACATCTGCTAAATAAAACAACATTCTCCTTAATGAAACAACGAGTTTTTATTATAAATACGGCACGAGGTCCGATAATTAAGACTGAAGACCTTTTTCCATTTTTAGATAACGGCTTAATTGGTGGTGTTGGTTTAGATGTATATGAATTTGAAAAAGGCTTATTCTTTCATGATCATATTAATGATGGGGTTCAGGATGTCACTTTCCAAAAATTACGCTCTTATCCGAATGTTCTGATAACCGGTCATCAGGCATTCTTAACTGAAACAGCACTGCAAAATATTGCCGACACTACCGCATATAACTTAAACTGTTTTAATAAAGAACTACAATGTAAGAACATCTTATTCTGATTTGTTTAGATCTAAATCATCTGACAATGATCATATGAATACCTGATGAGTCTCATTCTGAATAATTCGTAAATGTTTCATATTTACAAAAAATATAAACTGTAATTTATGAAAAACAATACTATAAAAAGAATATTAACTCCTACGGATTTTTCAAAGAATGGGAATTTAGCCATAAAACATGCAGCATCAATTGCCTCAGTACATAAAGCAGAGCTTTACATATTACATGCGATTGAAATTCCGGTTTCGGCCTTCAATATTTATAGTTATGATATGGTAAAAGAAGATATTTCCGGAATTACTAAAATTGCCCAACACAAACTTAACGAATTAGTAACAAAAATAAAGAAAGATTTTAAGATCGATGTTAAAGCAATTTGTTCAACCGGAAACCCAGCCTTAGAAATTACATCTGCTGTTAATGCTAAAAATATTGATATGGTAATAATGGGAACTCATGGTGTACATGGCCTTAATGAATATATTGTTGGCAGTAATGCTTACAAAACGGTTACGCTTTGCCCTTGTCCTGTCATTACTTTCCAGCTGAATGTAAAAAGAACAGGTTTTAACAATATTGTTCTTCCTATTGACGATTGTTTTGAATCAAGACAAAAGGTTAATTTTACTATGAGCTTTGCAAAAAAACACAATGCAAAAATTCATATTCTTGGGTTATCAGATAATGTATCAGATTCAGATCTAAAAAAATTCGAAATAAAATTAGTTTCAGTAGAAAAAGTAGCTAAAAAACTGGGTGTAAATTTTATTACCAAAAATATTAAAACAAACAATTTTGGCTTGGAAACTTTACGTTACGCAAGAAAAGTAAAAGCTGATCTGATTTCAGTACTTAGTGATCATGAATCAAAATATGATGGAAAATTTCTGGGTCTCTTCGTTCAAAAAATAGTTAATCATTCAAAAATACCCGTATTAAGTATTCATCCTGTGGAGCTAGGTGTATACGATCCTGTGTCATTAGCGGGCTCAAATTCAAATTATTATTAAATTAATTATGAAACCATTGAAAAAAGATGATAGCACTTTTGCATTTCGGCTAGCGGCCTGGAGTTGTATAGTGCTTATGCTTTATTCTTTGGCTACAATATTTGTTGTATTCGTTTTAGGCGGCCCTCCACAAAGCATTAAAGAATGTTTTGTGATGTTAAACGAAAACCACATAACTGGTTTACTTAGACTAGATATTTTAACGGTGTTTATCATACCGTTATATTTTGTTTTGTTTTATAGCATTTACAGAATTCTGAAAGAGGTCCATCGGGATATGGTAAACATTTCTACTATTTTTGTTTTTGCTGGCGTTACAATTTTTCTTGCTGCTCCCTCAGTATTTTCTTATTCTCGACTAAGCGATGCTTATTGGTTAAGTGATAATGATGGCGAAAAAAGTAAATATATTGCCGCCGCAGAGGCAATATTGGTTTCTGATATTTGGAACGGAACTGGGCCAAGAATAAGTGCGTTATTAGTACAGTTGGGTGCTACCACATTATCATTTGTGATGCTACGCTCAAACTTTTTTCCAAAGTTTACATCTTATTTAGGCATTGCAACTCATGGGCTTGATTTCTTGCATGCTATTGCAGCATTTTTTGCGCCCGCTCTGTCTAATGGGCTCATAAGTGTTGCCGGAGTTCTCTATCTTTTATGGTTTCCACTTATGGCTTATAGTTTGTTTAAGCTTTCAAATTCCCCGTCGGATAGCGATAAAATTGAATAATAAAAATAAAATTTCGGCCAAAGACAAAACAAGGCTATAATTCAAATATAGCATGACCAACTACAGGCCTAGTACTGATAATCATCATAGCAAATAAAAATCAATTAAAAGATCTTTACAATGTAAACTTTATAAGATGTTTTTTTTAGCAGTTCTTTTAATTATTGTCATAGTATTCTTAGCCTATTTATTTTTTGCGCCATTTTATATTGAAATAAACAGTAACACATCCTTATACAGGTTAAGGCTGCATCGTATGGCCAGTGTTTCTTTTTTTGTTGACAACGATCCTGTAAAAATGGAATTAGGATTTCTGATATGGAAAAGAAAAATAAACTTTTCTGCAACAAGGCCCAAAGCTGAACAAAAAAAAGAAATAAAAAATAAAAAAAGCTGGTCAAACATTTCCCTCACAAAGATCATTGGTGTAATAAAAAGCTTTAAGATAAATGTTTTAAATGCAACATTTGATTTTGGTGATATGCAGATAAACGGAATACTCTATCCCCTCTTTTATTGGATTAGTTTTAAAACAAAAAAAAATATATTAGTAAATTTTCGGGGGAACAATAGTTTAGTAATTGAAATTGAAAACAGTTTAGCCCGAATGATCTGGGCATATTTTAACTCTTAATTTATAAATCATAAAAATAAAAACAAATGGAAAATTTAAATGAAGTGATCGGAAAAGTGACCGAGTTTCTGAAATCAGAAGCAAAAACTGAAACTATTATTGGTAAACAATTTAAACTTGGCGAATATGATTGTATTCCTGTTATGTCTGTTGGCCTTGGATTTGGTGGTGGAATGGGTGAAGGAAAGGATAAAAAAAGTGATAACAATGGTACCGGTGCCGGCGGTGGCGTTGGTATTGGAATGGGGCCTGTAGGTTTTTTAGTTACTAAAGGCAGTGATATACAATTCATATCAACAAAAACTTCACAAGGATTAAATGCGGCTTTTGAAAAATTACCAGATTTGATTGAAAAACTCAGTGATAAATTCAAAAAAGAAAAAGTTTAATCTTATAATTTTATAAATGCACGAGATCGAATTAAAAAAAAGTATTGTGTCGCTGCTCGACAATGGAATTTTGCACATACACTTTAAACCGGGTGCTGAAATTCTGTTGTCGGATGCGGTACTAATTGTTGAAGCGATGGAAAAAGTAGGAAAAGGAAAAAAATATCCGGTGTTAATTGATGCAGGTGAGTTTGTTAGTGTTGATCAGGAAGTGAGGATATTCTCGGCAAGCAAGGAAAGTAATATGTTTACCATGGCAGATGCCATTGCTTACTATTCGTTCGGTCAAAAACTAATAGCCGATTTTTATATCAAAAACAATAAACCTGTTGTTCCAACGCGTGCTTTTGCTACCAAGCAAGAAGCCATGGCCTGGCTTGAAACTTTTACACAAAAAAATAAAAATTAAATTATTTGTCCAACTACAACAGAGTAGTTGGACAAATGTATTCGGTAATTTCAAAATGCCCACTGGCCTTTAGTGCTTTAAAACCGCCATTGATGTTTATTAAGTACTTGTAACCCCTGGCTTTCAATATTGATATAAACGTCATAGAACGGTATCCGCTTGCGCAATAAATAAAGTAGAGTTCATTATGATGAACAGAAGCCATATTATCGTTTAAAAAATCCAAAGGTATATTAATTGCAGTCAATAAATGTTCACTTTCAAACTCACTTACCTTTCTAACATCTAAGAGTGTTGCAAGCTCTTGCCCACGATGTTGATACAAATCGTCTGCACTTAAACAGGTTACGTCATCTGTTTGTTTGCCGGCCTTTAACCAAGCCTCAAATCCTCCTTCTAAAAAACCTAGCACGTTGTCATAACCTATTCTTGACAAACGAGTAACAACTTCATTTTCTCTTCCTGCATCGGCAACAAATAAGATCTCTTGTTTTATATCTTTTATGAGGGTACCTACCCAGGTTGCAAAGCTTCCGTCAATACCTATATTTATTGAATTAGGTATGAAACCTTTTGCAAAGCTATCTGCATTTCTTGTATCTATAATCAGCGCTTGCTTTTCTTCTGCAATAAGTTCAAACGCATTTACGTTTAACGGTTTTAGACCACGCTTTAAAACTACATCAATACTTTCTGAGCCTTTTATATTTAAAAGTACGTTGCTTGGAAAATAACCCGGAGGAGGAACTAGTCCGCTTAATATCTCTTTAATAAATTGTTCTTTTGTAAGATTGGGATTCAAAGCATAGTTAACTTGTTTTTGATGTCCCAGGGTATCGCTCGTTTCCTTGCTCATATTTTTACCACAAGCGCTGCCTGCGCCGTGGTTGGGGTAAATGATCAGCTCATCGGGTAAAGGCATGATCTTATTGCGCAGTGAGTCGAACAAATGACCCGCTAATTTTTCCTGTGTAAGTTCTGCAATTACATGTTGAGCAAGATCGGGCCTGCCAACATCGCCAATAAACAAGGTATCACCACTAATTAATGCTTGTTCTTTTCCTTTTTCATCTATCAGCAAATAACAACTGCTCTCCATCGTATGTCCGGGTGTGTGAATCACCTTTATCGAACACGCGCCCAATTTAAAAGTTTCACCGTCTTCGGCTATAAAAGCTTTGTAGCCGGGTTTAGCAGTTGGTCCAAATACAATTACCGCGCCGGTTTTGTTAGCAAGGTCAACATGCCCACTTACAAAATCTGCATGAAAATGTGTTTCAAAGATATATTTTATGTTTGCGTTATTTTTTTTTGCTTTGGCAATATATGGCTCTACTTCCCTTAGCGGATCAAATATGGCCGCTTCTCCATCGCTTTCAATATAATAAGCTGCATGTGCCAAGCATCCTGTATAAATTTGTTCTACTTTCATTTTTTACTTTTATTTTAAGTTAATTGTTTTAATTTTTTCATTCTCTTTGTGTATTATCACTTAAATTCCATTCAGCCCAGCAGCTTGATGTTTCAAATAATTTTAAAGAAAATAAATAGCATCGATCATTTACAAAGTGCTGCAGGCGGTGTTTTATTTCCAGTAATAAGTTTTCGCATGTTGGCTGATAATGCACAGTTATTACTTTTTCAAATTCTTCTTTTAATTGTTTTTTCAAATTATCAGCCGTACTTGCATTAATCACAAGTGCATGGTCAAGATCACGAATCACCTCTTGCTGAACCAACTCTTTGATCTCTTTAAAATCCACAACCAACCCGTCTTTTGGCAAACCAGGTGCATTGAGCGGCAATCCCATAAACGTTACCTGCAAAATATAGGAGTGGCCATGAATATTTTTACATGGTCCCTCGTAATTTAAAAGAGCATGTGCCATTTCAAAACGAAACTCTTTAGTAACGCGGATTTTTTGTAAATCATTATCAATATGCTTGTTATTGTGCATTTTACAAATTATAAAGTGCCGCGTTTGGCTTGTTCTGCCTCTATACTTTCAAACAAAGCCTGAAAATTTCCTTTACCAAACGATCTTGCCCCTTTTCTCTGTATGATCTCGAAAAAGAGTGTGGGCCTGTCTTCAACGGGTTTTGTAAATATCTGCAGCAAATATCCTTCTTCATCATTGTCAACCATAATACCCCACTTTTTTAATTCATTAAGATCTTCTTTAATTGTTCCCACTCTGTTTGCTACTGTATCATAATAGGTGCCGGGAACGTAAAGAAATTCAACACCTCTTTTTCTCATTTCTGAAACTGTAAAAACTATATCATCAGTGGCAACTGCAATATGCTGACAACCCGGGCCACGATAAAAATCAAGGTATTCTTCTATCTGAGATTTCTTTTTACCTTTTGCCGGCTCGTTGATCGGAAATTTTATCCTGCCGTTACCGTTGCTCATAACCTTGCTCATTAACGCGGTGTACTCTGTTGAAATGTCTTTATCATCAAACGTTACCAGATTTGTAAATCCCATTACGTCTTCATAAAATTTCGACCATTTGTCCATGTGGCCAAGCTCAACGTTCCCTACCATATGGTCGATATATTTTAACCCGGTTGGTATAGGATTATATTCTGTTTTCCATTTTTCAAAACCCGGCATGAATAAACCGTTGTAGTTTTTTCGCTCAATAAACATATGTATAGTATCGCCATAAGTATGTATGCCCGACTTTACAATTTTTCCATTACCATCTTCAAGAATAGTTGGTTGTAAAAAAGGTTTCGCTCCTCTTTTCACCGTTTCATTAAATGCAGCCGTTGCGTCATCTACCCATAATGCGATCGTCTTAACGCCATCGCCATGTTTTCTGATATGTTCAGAAATTTCACTTTCAGGATCAAACGGTGTTGTAAGCACCAGCCTTATTTTATCCTGTACAAGTACATAAGAGCTTTTACTACGTGAGCCGGTTTCCAGGCCACAATACGCCAGCTCCTGAAATCCAAATGCTGTTTTATAATAATGCGCGGCTTGTTTTGCATTGCCAACATATAGTTCAACATAGTCTGTACCATTTATTGGCAAAAAATCTTTTGCTTTATCAAATAATTTTTCTCCTGAATATTCAAAGTCTTTTACTGTACTTAGATCTTTTGTTTTCATTTTTGTTTATATTAAATTGTTAATTGCGGTTGACTTAACCAACTCTTATAATAATCTTTTAACTCATATTTTAGTGCATCTGCGGTTATCTTAACCGGATTGAAAGGATCGATCATAACTGCCAGCTCCTTGGTTTCTTTTTTTCCAATACTTCTTTCAATGGCACCAGGATGAGGACCATGAGGCACACCGCCCGGATGTAATGTAAACTGCCCCGCTTTTATATTATTTCTGCTCATAAAATCGCCATCCACATAATAAAGTATCTCATCAGAATCTATATTACTGTGATGGTAAGGTGCCGGAATTGCATCGGGATGATAATCATAAAGCCGTGGAACAAATGAGCAAACAACAAAATTACGTGCTTCAAATTGCTGGTGAATAGGAGGTGGCATATGTATACGCCCGGTTATGGGTTCAAAATTAAATATCGAAAATGCGTAGGGATAGTTGTGACCATCCCAGCCTATCACATCAAATGGATGCGTGCTGTAAATATATGGATAGATCATTCCACGCTTTTTTATCATGATCTTAAATTCACCTGTTTCATTATGTGTTTCAAGCGAGTGTGGTAACTTCATGTCGCGTTCGCAAAATGGCGAATGCTCAAGCAGTTGCCCAAATTCATTGCGGTAACGTTTAGGTATGTAAACCGGACTGTGCGATTCAATAAATAACAATTGTGTATCGTTTGTTTCAAATTTTAACTGGTAAACTGTTCCGCGGGGTATCACTACATAATCACCGTATTCAAAATCCACACTGCCATACATGGTTTTACAAATACCTTTACCATTCTTTACAAAGAGTATTTCATCCGAGTCTGCATTCTTAAAAAAATAATCTTCCATCGATTTTTCGGGCGCGGCAATGCCAATGTTTAGATCATCGTTAAAGAAAAATATTTTTCTTGCCTGCAAGTAGTCGGCTTCAGGTTCAACTTCGTAGCCTTTAAAACTCAGGGCTTTTAAATTTTCCTCCATAACTGCTTCGGGCTTTGCCCAATAGGCTTTACCAATTTCTTTAACAAGAGTTGGTGGGTTTAAATGATATACCAGCGAAGACATACCCGAAAATCCTTCTGTACCGAACAACTCTTCGTGATATAATCCGCCATTGCTGTTTCTGAATACTACGTGGCGCTTGTTAGGTATTTTTCCGTGACGTTGATAAATTGACATATTGCTTTTTTATTTTTGTTAATGACATTTAAAATAATCGAAAACTTCTTTACAGGTATTGCATTTATATAAGGCTTTACAGGCAGTAGAACCAAACTGGCTTATTAACTCGGTTTGTTTAGAGTTACAATGGGGGCAGTTTACTTGCGTAGATTTGTTGTAAACTTTGTTACACGATGAATGAAGCGGTGCTGCAATGCCATAATTTTTTAGCTTTTGTTTAGCCTCTTCATTTATCCAGTCGGTTGTCCATGCGGGTGTATAGGTTAACCGCACGTTTATATTAGTTATGCCTTTTTCGGCTAATCTGAATTTAATTTCTTTTTCAATAAAATCCATCGCCGGACAAGCTGTATATGTTGGTGTGATGGTAATAATATATTCATCATTTATAAAATCTACGCTTCTTAAAATACCTAATTCATCAATTGATATAACAGGTATTTCAGGATCAGGTATAGCACCTATGATCTGTCTTATCTCTTTAACGTTTATATGATCAGTTACCATGTTGCGTCGGGATATGCACGCTGTAAATATTGCATTTCAGAAAGCAGGTGGCCTAAGTGCTCGGTATGTACGCCCTTGCTACCACCGGTTTGCATATAACTATCCTTGGGCATGTCTAAAGTTGCTTCACTTAAAATTTCAGCAATTTGTTTACGCCACTTTTCGATAAGAGGCGCTTTGTCCACTGCTATGCCCGATTTCAAAAGTTCTTCATCAATAGCGTCCATTTCAAATAATTCGCCGGTATACATCCATAAATCATCAATAGCTTTCTGCATTCTTAAAGTACTCTCTGCAGTGCCATCACCTAATCTCACGGTCCAGTCTGAAGCATGCTGAAGGTGATATTTTATTTCTTTAACTGTTTTAGATGCAATAGATGCTAACATAGTATCTGCACTTTTTTCAAGGCTGCTGTAAAATAATACTTCAAATGCCGAGACATAAAGCTGCCTGGCTATCACGTGTGCAAAATCGCCATTGGGTTGCTCCACGATCAAATGATTGCAGTATTCATGTTCTGATCTTCTGTAAGCAATGTCATCTGCTGTTTTTTGTTTTCCCTGTAGCTCGCTTGCATAATTCAAAATTGCTTGTGCCCTCCCAATCATATCCAAAGCAATATTTGTTTGCGCAAGATCTTCCTCCAATATTGGTCCTTTACTACAAAGTTCAGATAATCTCTGACCAAGTATTAATGCATTGTCGCTTAATCTTAAGCAGTAGGTGTATAAACTGTTTTTTGAAATCATGAGTTAAATATTTTTAGCGCCCTCGGGCAGTGTATAAAAAGTAGGATGACGGTACAACTTATCATTTGATGGGTCAAAAAGCATTTCGCTATCATCCGGTTCGGTAGCAGTAACATATACTGCTGGCACTACCCAAATACTTGTGCCCTCTCCCCGGCGTGTATAAGTATCGCGCGCATTTTGTACAGCCATGCTTTTATCGGTAGCGTGTACGTTTCCGGCATGTATGTGTGGTAGCCCGGGTTTACTTTGAATAAACACTTCCCACACATCAAATTGATTGTCTTTAAAATTTTCCATTTTAGCAGGTTAAATAATGTCTTTCTTTTTTTATTTTTTTCAACTTATGTGCTGTAGCAGCTTCTCTTACCCACTCCCCTTCAAGGTGATACTTTTTATGGTGCTCAAGTCGTTGTTTATTACAGGGTCCTTTTCCATTTATTACTCTAAAAAATTCTTCCCAATCAATTGTTCCGTGATCGTAATGCCCTTCTTCCGCATTCCATTGCAGGTCCTTATCAGGTACTACCAGTCCAATCAACTCTGCTTGCTGAACAGTTTTATCTATGAACTTTTGTCTCAGTGTATCGTTCGATTCCCGTTTAATTTTCCATTTAACAGCATCGCCGCTGTGTGGTGAGTCGGAGTCGTGCGGACCAAACATCATTAGCGCCGGCCACCACCAACGATTCATGGCATCCTGCGCCATTTGCCTTTGTTCTTTTGTGCCAGCCATCATCTTACACATTATCTCATAACCCTGGCGTTGATGAAAACTTTCTTCTTTGCATATCCTAATCATTGCACGGCTGTAAGGCCCGTAAGAAGTTCGCTGCAACGAAACCTGATTTACAATGGCAGCTCCGTCAACCAACCATCCTATGGCGCCAATGTCTGCCCAATTCAAAGCAGGATAATTAAATATGTTAGAGTATTTTGCTTTTCCTGAATGTAATTGCTCTATCATTTCTTCACGCGATACACCAAGCGTTTCAACGGCACTATATAAGTATAAACCATGCCCACCCTCATCCTGAATTTTAGCTAACAATATTTGTTTGGCGCGCAGGCTTGGTGCCCTGGTAATCCAATTACCTTCTGGTTGCATGCCTATTACTTCCGAATGGGCATGCTGCGAAATCTGTCTAATGAGATGTTTTCGATAACCATCAGGCATATAATCTTTAGGTTCCACATGCTCATTGGCATTAATGCGCTCTTGAAAATTTTCGTCGTTGTGAAGATTTTTCATATATTTTTTTGATAAAAGTATTTCTAACAAGCTTTCTTGCAAATGATCTAATTCATAAAACGGGGTGATTGATATCATGGCAAGAAAATAATTTCCGAACTACATTTGTAAATTTGTTTGTTGCATAGTATAAATACTTCAATTTTAAAACCTGGCCGGACTTTCATTCGCTTACTAAAAGCGTTTCTATCGTTAGTCATATTTATCCAGTCATCGTATAGTTCTGATACACTATTTTCCATTTTGGCTATTTTGCTGTTCTTTCAGACGTTTTTTAATTATGGTTGCTGTGGATTGGATTCTTGTGACATAGATCATACTACAAACAAAAAATCGTCATTTAACAACTGCGCTAAAGAAATTACTTTTGGAGAAATAAAATAAGATGGTCATTCCACAGATAATCTATTCAACCATAGCCAACAAATGCCCACGCTGTCACAAAGGCAAGATCTTTGAGAAAAACAATCCCTACACATTCAATAAGCCTTTGCTAATGCGCGATTCTTGTTCCGAATGCGATCTAAGGTACGAGCGTGAACCGGGATTTTTTTATGGCGCCATGTACGTTTCATATGCTATGATGTCTGGCATTTTTATAACCTGGTTTATATCTGATCTTTTATGGCTGCATATGGAAGCTTTCACGCTGGCAGTGAGCGTTATGCTAAATATCCTTGTTGCATTTCCGATAGTTTATCGCTGGGCAAGAATAGTATGGCTAAATTTCTTTATTAGGTATGATAAAAATGTACTAAATAAAAAAACAGTACTTATAAAATGAGAAAATTGTAAAATCAAAGA
This sequence comes from Bacteroidia bacterium, assembly GCA_044229885.1. Taxonomy (GTDB): domain Bacteria; phylum Bacteroidota; class Bacteroidia; order B-17B0; family Aurantibacillaceae; genus Aurantibacillus. The sequence goes on from JBGASD010000002.1 coordinate 889,328, forward strand.
AGAAAATATAATATAATCACAAAAGATGGATCTTAACACCTCAAGTTGTTTTCTGTAAACACTTTTTCAAAAGCAATAATGTTAGAAAAAACAGTTGCACTTTTAAGATCCTCTTCTTTATACTTTTCAAATATCTCGTAAACTGTTTTTACTTTAAATAATTTTAATTTGCTTTTTATTTCGCTGGGGATAGACAAATAACCAATTGGCGCGTGTAACGAGAAATCACTGCGTTCATTTATCCTTATCAATTTTAAAAGATTAAATAAAAAGTTTGTAACCATCCAATCCTTAAAATGCTTTTGATCTGCTTTTAATTTTGAAACAATGCACTCTATTTGATTTGCCTGATTATAAAACATGAAAGATTCAAAAATATTTAGTTTAAAATTATTCTTTGTATGTACTTCTATAATATAAAGATCTTCTTCGGTAAGTGTACATTCTTCCTGCTGCAGCCATTTATACCAAAAACAAGAATAAGAATGAATCGATTTTTCTAATTCATGAATTAATTCTTGCCCGGTTTTAGGACTACAAAATTTTTTGTTGCTAATATTTTTTAATACTGTTTTAATTATCAGCAAGATTATAAAATGTTTAAACGCATGTCAATAGGTAATTTTACCCATTTTACAAGTAGGTAATTTTACCTACTCACAAAAAATAAGCCTTGAACATTTATCATCTTATTGAAAAAAAGTGTAGATAATTTTTCCCGAATTGCTGCCCGGTTGTGTTTTATATAGGTAAAATTACCTACTTCTAAATAGGTAATTTTACCTATTTTCTATTTAATAATCTTATTTTCTGTGGTAATTTCTGTGCTTTTATGTAACTTACAAATACAATAAAATAAATGTACTAAGTGTTTTATGATTAGCATTCCCAAAAACGTACAGGTAACAGAATGGGGCACTTCAACAACGTGGTTTGATGAGGATGGGATCCTTTATTCTATATCTAAAAAAGGGCCCAAGCATTCATTAGAAGAAACAAAAAAAAGATTTGAAGAGTTTAAAAAAATAATTGGCGATACTAAAATATGTATGCTTATAGAAGTTACCAATACAAATGAAAGCACACGCGAGATAAGGGATTATGCCGCGGAGGAATTACCAAAAATTGTAAAAGCAATTGCAATGGTATCCACTTCTGCTGTAGGTAAAATGTTGGCTAATCTATTCTTTACCTTAAAAACACAGCCCTATCCAACTAAAATGTTCAATAACGAAAAAGATGCCAAAAAATGGCTGCAACAATTTCTTTAGAACACTTCTTTATGGAAAATACTTCTTCAAATAATACTCTTGATTTTAGGCTTATATTCTATAATGCTCCTACTCTTTTTTTATTGATCAAACCTAATTCACCTGAGTTTACAATACTTGATGCCAATGATGCCTATTTAAACGCTACAGTAACAAAACGCTTTGAAATAATGAACAAAGGTTTGTTCGATGTTTTTCCCGATAATCCTTCAGATATGAAAGCAGACGGTGTAAGCAATTTAAAACGCTCGCTTGATATGGTTATAGAAAGTAAAAAGGTGAACGCTATGCCAACTCAAAAATATGATATACAAGTAACAACTGAAAGTGGAATTATTTTTGAAGAACGGTATTGGGATGTATCAAACACACCGGTTTTAAACGAAAAAAACGAAGTGATCTATATTATACATACAGCCGAAGATGTTACTGCAACTTATAACCTGGAAAATAAATTAAAGACAATAACTGCTGAGATAGAAGAGAAATCATATTTATTGAAAGAAAATGAAGAAAGGATAAATGCCATATTAAGTGCATTGTTGCGTTACACAACAATGGATTTTTCGAACAAATTAAAAATAAGCGATAAGGGTGATGAATTAGATGCAATAGTTGTTGGACTTAATTCTTTAATTGATGAACTTGAAAATCAAATTCAATTACTTAAAGTTGTAAATGATGAATTAGAATATGCTAATAACGAACTTGATTCTTTTTCGTATTCAGTTTCACATGATCTTCGTGCTCCGTTAAGAGCAATAAATGGTTATGCGCAGGTATTGATGGAAGACTATGGTCATCAGCTAGACGAAAGTGGTAAGAATACAATAAATGTAATCATAAAAAATGCTTTTAAAATGGCGGCTTTAATAGATGACCTTCTTACATTTTCACGTATAGGCAAACAGGGTCTTACTAAAGTTGTTTTAAATATGAATACTATTGTAAGCACAATTGTTAATGAATTTAAAAGTCAGGAAAAAAATAATTCAGTAGATTTTAAGATCGCTCATTTAGAAGAAACAGAAGGTGATAGCAGCATGCTAAAGCAAGTAATAACCAACCTTGTATCAAACGCCATTAAATACTCAGGAAAAAAAGAAAAACCTGTAATAGAAATTGGCTCTTTTAAAAAAGATAATATGTGCGTTTATTATGTAAAAGATAACGGTGCAGGGTTTGACATGAAATATTACGATAAACTTTTTGGTGTTTTTCAAAGGTTACATAGCGCATCTGAATTTGAAGGAACCGGAGTGGGATTAGCGCTTGTACAACGTATCATAAAAAAGCACCAGGGCGAAGTATGGGCAGAGTCTGAGCCTGAAAAAGGTGCCACATTCTTTTTTTCACTACCTCTTAAAAATTAAAAAAATATGCAAAACGAAATACACAATATAGAGATCATATTGGTGGAAGACAGTTTAGAGGATGCTAACCTGGTTATGCGCTCTTTGAAAAAAAATAATCTTGGCAATAGTATCATACATTTACAAGATGGTGCCGAAGCTTTGGATTTTATTTTTGCCAAAGGCGAATACGCTGCGCGAAAGATAGAAGACAAACCAAAGTTAATATTACTTGATCTTAAAATGCCAAAGATAGATGGGTTACAGGTGTTACGCGCTATTAAAGCAGATGCACGTACAAAAACAATACCGGTTGTTATTATGACCTCTTCACGCGAAGATCGCGATCTGCTTGAAAGTTATGAATTAGGAGTAAATAGTTATGTTGTTAAACCTGTGTCATTCGAAAATTTTGCGCAGGCAGTAGCAGAATTAGGAATGTATTGGCTTATGGTAAATCAATCTCCAAAATAGAATAGTACTTGAATGAACAAACATTATAAAATATTACATATTGAAGATAATCCTTCGGACGCGGGGTTAATAGAACGTGCTTTGAAAAAAAGCGGACTTGATTTTACAGTTAAGATCGTTGAAACAAGAGATGAATTTATTAGCGGCCTTAAAAATTTTAATCCTGATATTATTTTATCGGATCATTCCTTACCACAATTTAATTCGATGGAAGCTTTAGCTATTTATAACCAAAGTGACTATGAAATACCTTTTATTTTAATTACCGGAAGCGTATCTGAAGAATTTGCAATACGCTCCATTAAAGAAGGTGCCGATGATTACATTTTAAAAAATAATTTAATGCGTTTGCCCGCTGCAATACAACAGGCATTAAAAACCCGACAGATAGAAACGGAAAAACGTAAAGCAAATATTGAGTTGGAAGCCACTCACAGAGAATTAAATACGTTTATTTATAAGGCTGCCCACGATCTTAGAGGCCCTTTATGTTCTATAATGGGATTAACAAATGTTGCGGAACTAGAAGGCGAAAAAGAAAATTTACCTGATTATATCCATAAGATCTCAGAAAGCACACATAAATTAGACACTGTTTTACTTTCTTTGATCAATGTAATGTCCATCAAAGACTCAAAACCAATTTTGAAAGAAATAAAATTTGACGTTTTATTGAAAAAGCTATTAAACCGTCTTAAATACACTGAAGGTTTTAACGAAATAAAATTCAACTACACGATCGATACAAAACGCAGTTTTTTTTCAGATGAGTTTATTTTAAATGCCATATTATTTAATGTTATTGAAAACGCAATTATTTATAGAAACACCTCAAAACAGGACGCCTTTATAAACATAACAATTACGAATTTAGAAGATAGCACTCTTTTACAAATACAAGATAACGGTATTGGTATGGAAAAAGAAATTCATGATCAGATATTTGATATGTATTTTCGAGGCAACCTTTATTCGAGTGGCCCCGGACTGGGTTTATATATAGTAAAAAACGGTGTTAAAAAACTAGGCGGCACTATTACAGTAAAAAGTGAGATAAGAAAAGGATCTCTGTTTACTGTTAATTTACCAACGGAACAACGTGCGCATAAATAATTGATCAGACATTTACAACTTTATAAATTCAAACTTTGGAAAACCTTTTAAACCGGAAGCATTATAAAAGTCAATAAAATGCAACTTATAATAAAATCCTTTACTATCATTAATTATGTAACACCTTGTTACATCTACAGTAAATAAATTATTATTGAGATTAAACGTTTTCCAATCGTAGCCAATTACATCTCGGTTATTGCTAAAATTATTTCCTAACGTATCATTTATGGCGATCTCAGAAAAAGGTTTGTTGCTTATCTTGGCAATTCTTGTATTATGCCTGTTATTTAAAACACCTGTAACCTGGTAGTATTGCAGCGGTTCGTGAAAGAGGTAAGTATACTGTGTAAAACAAAGATCATACTCTGTTTTTTTTGGCTCGATATTTACCTGTGTTCTTGTAGTAAAGGAAAAAGCATTAAAATTATTTTCTTCGTTTTTATTTACAGTTGCTACAAAATTTTGGGAACCAAAAATATCACCAAACTCAAACGTATAATTTGCGCTTGTTTGAGAAAGCACCTTCAATTTATAAAAGCCTAATAATTGACCCATCTCATTATACCCCCGGTTAATTATATAAACTGTATTGTTTGTTTGCCAGTTACCAAATGCGGTACTATCTAAATTTCCAGAGGGCATATCTGCCTGCCCATTAACTGCAAGTCCGGCGGTATCGCTTACCTGACTTAACTGTGTAAAATTTGTTTTATATACTTTAACAGCATTAGCGCCGTTTAAAATAATATGATATCCGGTTGCCGAACTCTCAAATGCAATATCCCAGTCTGTTTTTAAATTGGTTTTAATAATTTGATTATCACTTAAGCGATACCAGATCTGGTTCTTGTAATTTGGTTCCATTAAAACCTGTGTGGTTATTACATTTCCGCGATCATACTTTTTAACAGGTAATTCTTTTTTTTCGCAAGAAAAAAACAAAACAGAAGCTAATATTAAAAAACAATATTTCATTTAAAAATTGAGTGTCAGTTTAATAAAATAATTTCTTCCGGTAGATAACGGCACACTAGAAGAAGATGAACTATGCGCCCCACCGCTAACTATACTTGAATTAATACTTTTTACGTCAAATAAATTCTTACAGCCAAGTACAAGATTTATCCTGTCTTTCCAAAACAATTGGCTAATTGTAAGATCCATCATATTGTAATCTGAAACGGTAGTTTGTACCACTTCTGAATTTACAAGCGCATAACCAGGAAGCTTGCCATTGTATTTATAATAAATAGAGAAAGTAGTTTTACTTTTAATGATCTTGTAATTAATGTTCGTTAAAAATTCGGGGCTGTATGTAAATTCCGGAGAAGTGGTTATTTCAGATAATCCATTATACCTGCCTGTATGATTATATCCTACTTGTAGCATTAACCGTTTAAAATTAAGTGTTGTTCCTAATTGGGCGCCAAGCGTTTTATATCTTCCAATGTTTACATAAGAATATTCAGTGCCTGTTGTTTGCGCCAATGTTATCAAATTAAAAATATCATTATAAAAAATGCCTGCGTCAAATTTTAACCTGCATTTTTTTATGTCACGTTTGTAATTGTAGGTCAATGAATAATTATCTGAGTTTTCAGATAACAAATTATCGTTACCTACAATATTGTGATTAATATCTACAAAGAAAAAATAAAGTTCTTTTATGGATGGCGCCCTGAATCCTCTTGCGTAACTTGCACGCACGGAATGATTTTCAAGAATGCTCCATTTTAAATTTAATGAAGGAATAAGTGGTGTTTTGTAAACTGTGTTATACGCATAACGCAAACCGGGTTTTATAACCAATTGCGAAACCGGTTTATATTCTACTGTTGCAAAAGCTGCATAATCTCCCATATATTGTAATTGCTTATCAATACGGTTGCCAAAAGCCGATTCGTAATTAACATCGTAGCCTAACTCATAATTTAATTTTGCCAATGGCGATGAGCGCACAAAAGAAGCGCGGCTCATTAATAACGTAAAACTGCTTGTATCCTGATCGGAACTATTGGCAGACAATATTTCGTCCAAAGTTGTCAGATCTTTGTATAATGTCTTTTTTATACGGTTGTAATAATTATAAGCAGATAAAAAATTCACGCTCCATTTTTCAGATAGTTTTCCTGTAAGCGATAAGCTATTGTCAAAGCGTGTGGTGTAATAATAATCATCAAAAGAGGTTTCCGCATAAGGCGCACGAGGGTACCCGCGGTTTATGATCACCTCATTAAAGTATGTACTCTTTAACCCAAAATTCAGTTTCTTAAAAGTGTACTGGTATGCAGCGCTTGCAAAATACTGTTCCTTTGGTTTCCATTGTTTAAAACGTAAACTATCTGCAATACGCTCTTTAGGAAAATAAAATGGTTTTTCATTTGTATTCCATCCGTCAAAATAATTTCTTCCGCCACTCATTTGTAAATTATGTTTACGATACGAGAATCCGGCATCAGCAGTAAAATTATAGGCGCCAATACTTTCATAATAAGAAGTAATACCCGCTGAGAATCTTTTTAAAGATGATTTTTTTGTAATAATATTAATCGTTCCTGCCAAAGCGTTTGTACCATATTGTACTGAAAGCGGCCCTTCAATAAATTCTATCCGTTCAACATTATTCATGTTTATTTGTGAAAGATCAATGTTGCCGTTCAACCTGCCGATCATGGGTACACCGTCAATTAAAAACTTAACATTCTCACCGCTTATTCCCTGAAGAGTCATGGCACTCCCTAAAACATTATCCTGCTGCAGGCGAACATTTAATTGATTGGAAAGAACATCGCGCAAATTTACAGCTCCCATCTGATGGATCTTTTCTTTATCAATCACCTTTATTTTTTGTACAGCTTGCTCTGCAATAGTTGGTTCGTATTGCGCTGTGATCACAACCTCATCTAAATTTATATTGCCTGGTTTTAAATAGATCTTTTCTAAATTATTTATTTCTTTACCGGAAAGCTGGCAACTATATTTTTCGAAACCAAAGCACTGTATCGTTAAATTATAAATGGTAGTATCGTTAAATTGCTGCAAATCAATAATACCTTGATCGCTGCTTGTTTTACCATAACTTAACCGGTTATTTTTAATTAATAAAGAAGCAAAGGGAATGCGCAAAGAATCTTTTGCAGAGTAAATGTGTATTTGCTGCGCAAATACAGTATAAGTAAAAAATAAAATAAAGATCTTAACTATTCTTCTCACTCGCGTATCAAATTTAGATTCTGCAATAAATTCTGTTTATACTGTTATGAAGCTTTAATAAAAGAATCTATTGTTTTTTTAATATCCGCTTTGGCTGAGCCTTGTACGTAATTGTCTTTGCAAACTTTATCGCCTAATGAAAATAAATTTTCGTATAATTTTTTCTTTTCTATTTTATCGGCTAGTTTAAGATCTGCAGTTTTTGCATATACTTCTTCCCATACACTGCGCACATCTGCCCAATATTGTTTTTGTTTTTCCCACCATTTAACTGCAGGGCCTGCATTATAATCTCCTTTGCTAAAACGCTCCATGCCTTTTTCCCAACATAAAACTTTATCCGCTCCGTTGTTACGCACTATTTTTTCATTTTCCTGGATCAATGCCCAGCCATCGTTAAAAATTTCCATGCGGCTATGGCGCTTCATTACATTATAATCGTTACGCTTTGTAAATTCGCGACGAGGTAATGGTGAATCATTTACGCCTTCCCAAAAATGTTTTCCATCAACGTGCACCCATGTACCAAAACTTTCATAACGCGGACTATCATCTACCTGGTAAACTTTTTGTGTCCATGTACCTTTTGCCTGCGCATCTGTTAAGGTTGTTTTTATCCACTCATTATCTTTATAATAATTGTAAACTTCTTTATTTTCAAATACCCAATCCTGGCGCCAGTGTTTTATAATAACAGAATCGTTAATGATCAATAAATGCTGTAATGCTATTTTATCAGGACCTTCTTCCGTTAAAAAAACATACTCAATTCCATGCTCTCTGTAACGTGGATGGTATTTATATCCTGTATCGGTAGCAAAGGTCTCGGCAAAATCAAACGACACTTTGTAAATGCCGGCCATGCTTTTAATGCAAGTTTTGTCTTGTTCTTTTTTGCTATCAATAGGTGCTTTTGTTTTTACAGCTGTTTTGGTTTGAGCAAAAAAACCGGTGCTTAAAAATAAACCGGCGGTTAAAATTAGTGTTTTCATATTTTTTTAAATTTGAAAGGCCGGAAATAGATGAAACGGAAAAATCAAATAAAAATCCGCTCAACTATCCCCGGGCCGTGTGTTTATTGAATAATTAATTTTTGTATTGTTTTGTAACTCCCTGCATTTAAAGTGATAAAATAAACGCTGCTGTTTAATGAAGAGGTATTTAAAATATGCTGATTAATGCCATTGTTTGTTGTGATGGTTTCTTCCGAAATTAATTTGCCATTTATATCCATTATGGCAATAGCAACTTTTGCTGTTTCATTTTCTGTTACAAATAAAAGCGTAGTGTTGCTTCCGTTTGATGGATTAGGATAAACCGTAACTTTTGAAATTACATTTCCTGCAACATCAGCAATACCTACAGTAGATAATTTTTCTTTTGAAAAAACAACATTTCCTGTGGTTGAACCGCCAAAATTAGTAAAGCGCATTTTCCAGATATTGCCCGGTTTATCTTTTACAAAATAAACAGTGTCTTGCGATAACCACCATGCATTGCCGCTTAAGTTAAAATATTTCCAATCGTGACCAATTTCTGTAATGTTTGAATTTAAAGTATGTGCCGACCATGTGTTATATGTAACAGGTGAAGCCACATTATCTGCCTGGGCAACTTTTACACCTTTATTACTCATTACGCCTACAACCGGGTAAGCTGTTGGAATAAATGCAGTGTATCTTCCGAAAGTAAGATCCCAGTTAGCTGATACCGGCTCTCTATCAACCGCAGCATTTGAGGTCATATCATAATAAGCAAAGTTTTTACCTGTGTAGGTTGATTTATTAATAGTAGCTGTTTGAGAGCTTGTACCATTAATGTTAGCGTATTCAAATGTGTAAATACCGCCGGATAAATTTTCGAACTTTATTTTTTTGTAAGAAGTAGCAGACAATTTAATAACGTAACAGCTATCGCCTGTAATCATATGAGTGTTTACATCATATACACCCCAGCCAAGGTCGTTAGCATTAGATGGATTTGCACCACGGTTAAATGCACCAATATCCCAGGTTTGATCGCTGTTATAAAGCATTGGCCAGCTGTTAATATTAGTAGTATCTAATGTGCTGTAGTTTGCAATGCTAAAAGGAGCTTTATAAACTGCAAAATTTGCTTTTTGTGTATTAGCTAAAATTGTTCCGGCATAACCGGTAATTTCAAAACCAATATCCCAATTGTCTTTTCCTTGTGTACCTTGCTCATCGTTTTGAAGACTGTAATATTTTTGATTTATATACCCTGCACCTACCAAAACAGTATCGATAATTACCTGGGCTTGTGTTGAAATTGTAAATAAAGCTAATGTGCTTAATGATAATAAACGTCTTTTCATTTTTCTTTGTTTAGAATGATTATAAATAACGAAAGCAAAGATGGAAATGATTGAATTGACGTACAATACGCAAATGCAGGTAATTTAATTACTAATAATATGGTAATACCAATACCAAGATTATGGTATTGAATTTATTTCATTAAACCGGTTTTGTAAGCATATTGTGCCAGCTCAATTGTATTGCTTATACCTAATTTTGAATAGATGTTTCTTTTATGTGTTACAATTGTATGATAGCTTAAATTAAGAATAGCAGCAATTTCCTTTGGTCGTTTACCGGTTACCAACAATTTTATGATATCCGTTTCTCTTGTAGAAATACTTCCGGTCATACAATGTTCATTAGCTGATATTTCTTTCTCTAAAAGAATATCAATTATCTGCCCACAAAAATATTTTTCGCCTTTTGCGCAGGCTTTAATAGCATCGGTAATTTCTTGCTCATCACAATCCTTTAACAAGTAGTTTTTTATCCCAATGCTAATGATCTTTTTAATTTCATTGGCCGATTTTTCGTGGGAGATAACCAGAATATTGAGCTCAGGATTTTCATCTTTTATATCACTTATTGTTTCAAGCGAAAAACAATCATCGCAGCAATGATCAACAATTAAAACATCAGCTTCATTTTTTGTTAAAGCTGTTTTTAGTGTTTTATCATCGGCCACTTCGGTAACATATTCAAATTGTTTGTTTTCGTTAACCAGCGTTCGTAAGCCTTTCCTTATAATAAAGGCAGTATCGGCAATAATAATCTTTATAGGACCCGGTTTTTTCAAAAAATAGTTGAAATAAGGTTCAAATTTATACCATATAATAATTAGCGGCTATACCTAAAAAGAGGTATAAATTGTAGGTTGAAGTTTATACTTTATGCATATTTGTGTAAAGAATGCCAATAAGCAAATTAAATATTGAAGATTTTTTACAGCTCTCGCCTAATACAATCATTTTTGATGTAAGAAGTCCGGGAGAATATGCACACGCTCATATTCCGGGTGCTTTATCATTACCATTATTTACAAATGATGAGCGCAAGATTGTTGGCACAGCATACAAACAGGAAAGCAGGGAAAAAGCAATAAAAATAGGTCTTGATTTTTTTGGCACTAAAACAGTAAAAATAATTGAAGAGGTTGAAAAAACAACTTCAATTAGTAACACAAGGGAAGTTGCTGTACATTGCTGGCGCGGCGGTATGCGTAGTGCTGCTATTGCCTGGTTGTTGGATCTTTATGGTTTTAAAGTGTATTTATTGTCAGGTGGTTATAAGGCCTATCGTAACCACATGATACAATTTTTTAATACCAATTACAATCTACTGATTATTGGTGGCTATACAGGCAGCAATAAAACCGGTATCATTCATCACTTAAAAAAAGAAGGAGAAAAAGTAATTGATCTTGAAAGTTTGGCTTTGCATAAAGGTTCAGCTTTTGGTAACCTGGATCTTCATGTGCAACCATCGCAGGAAATGTTTGAGAATTTATTGGCAACGGAATTAAAAAAACACCACTCTTCTTTAATATGGATAGAAGACGAAGGGCAACGTTTAGGGAATGTAAATATTCCTTTTTCTTTTTTTGAGATCATGCGCAGGCAACCTGTTCTGTTCATAAACATTCCTTTTGAAGAACGTTTGCTGCAAATTGTAAACGGTTATGGAAATTACAGTAAAGAAAAACTTATAAATGCCATAATTCGAATTACAAAAAAATTAGGTGGCCTTGAAACAAAAAACGCCATTAATTTTCTTTTAGAAGATGATCTTAAAAGTTGTTTTACCATTTTATTAAAGTATTACGATAAATTATACTTAAGAGGAACTTATAAAAGAGAAAATACAGAACAATTAATAAAACAAATTGATCTTGTATCTACAGATGCCACATTAAATACAAAAAAAATATTGGAGTATGTCAGCAAAAAATGATCCGATCGCATTAACACAATACGCGCATGGAGCGGGCTGTGGCTGCAAAATAGCACCGCAGGTTTTAAAAGAAATTTTACAAAGTTCTTTCGTGCAACCTTCAAACAACATTTTGGTTGGCAATAGCAGTAATGACGATGCTGCAGTTTATGATCTTGAAAACGGAATGGCGTTAATTTCAACTACCGATTTTTTTATGCCTATTGTTGATGATGCTTTCGATTTTGGGCGCATTGCCGCGGCAAATGCCATTAGCGATGTATATGCTATGGGCGGCAAACCAATAATGGCATTAGCAATATTAGGCTGGCCCATTCAAAAATTACCGACAGCGCTGGCACAAAAAGTAATTGAAGGTGCCCGTACCATTTGTGCAGAAGCCGGTATTGCTTTAGCGGGAGGTCATAGTATTGATACTTTAGAGCCAATGTTTGGGCTTTCGGTAAATGGTTTATTAAGAACCAATGATCTTAAACGAAACGATACCGCAAACGAAGGCGATCTTTTATTTTTAACTAAGCCTATTGGTGTAGGCATTTTATCAACCGCGCAAAAAAGAGGTGTGTTAAAAGAAGAAGATAGAATTATTTTAATAAAACAACTCACGCAATTAAATAGTATTGGTGAAAAATTAGGGAAGCATAAAGGTGTAACAGCTATGACGGATGTAACAGGCTTTGGCTTGTTAGGGCATTTAATTGAGATGGCCCAGGGCAGTAATTTATCTGCAATAATTAATTACTCAGCCATTCCAAAAATAAATAATATTGATGTTTACTTAAAACAAAATACAATTCCCGATGCTACATTCAGAAACTGGAACGCTTATAGTGCCATTACCGAAATTGCCTCCGATGTAAATGTTATGGAAGCTTTTAACTTATTGCCCGATCCACAAACCAATGGTGGTCTGTTATTCTCGGTTACAGAAAGCGAAACTGAAACTATTATAACTCTTTTAAAAGAAAACGGATTAACAGATTTTATTAAACCAATAGGTAAAATGGTAAAAAAGCAGGAAAAAGCAATAAAAGTGATACTATAAATTATTTCTTATCTTCGTATTTCAAAATCCGGCTCATAAATGACAATTGCAGTTTACGCGCGTTCAACAAAAGATAATCATTCAGCTTACATTGAACAGATCTACACCATTCTGAAAGCAGAAAATGTAGAGTTGATCATACATGAACCTTATTATAAATTCTTAAAAGAAAACTATAATTTTAATATTAAGCTGGATACGTATTCAAATTCAGAGCAACTTATTTCAAAAGCTTTTTATTTAATTTGTTTAGGTGGAGATGGTACTATGTTGGAGACCGTTTCACTTGTAAAAAATTCAGGTATCCCTGTATTAGGCGTAAACACTGGTCGTTTGGGCTTTTTAGCTTCTGTTAATAAAGATGATCTAACCAAAGCACTGCAACAATTATTAAAAGAAGAGTTTACTTTAGATAAACGCGAACTGATAGAAATAAGCGGTTGTACAAATTGTTTTGGTGATGTAAATTATGCTTTAAATGAATTTACTATTCATAAAAAAGATAGCAGCGCCATGATCCATATTGATACTTATATTGATGGCGTATTTTTAAATTCCTACTTCGCTGATGGTCTTATTGTATCTACACCAACAGGTTCCACAGCTTATTCGTTAAGCTGTGGAGGGCCAATTATGATGCCTGATTCAGATAATTTTATCATTACACCAATTGCGCCACATAATTTAACAGTAAGACCAATTGTGGTTTCTAACAATAAAAAATTAAGCTTTCAGGTTAGTGGCAGAAGTGATAGTTTTAACATTGCATTAGATTCTCGCAGTGCGCAAATTCCATCAGGGCCCGAGATAACAATTAAAAAAGCCGACTTCAGGATCAATCTTATTAATCTGGAAGGGCAACATTTTTTTACTACCCTGCGCAATAAAATGATGTGGGGCTTAGACAGGCGCCACTAGTAAAATCTAAATTTTTTAGTGCGTTTTTTTGCCGTTAAACCTATTTAGGTTGCTTTTTTGCTTTTAATGTTTTAGATTTGATTATACATTTTAAACATGAAAAAATCTACAATTGCATTATCATTAAGTGTATTGTTATGTTTTGGCATTAACGCACAAAGTAATAACGATAAATTTTGGTCGCCTGTGAGCGAATCTGCCATTCAACAAAATGGAAAAAGACAGATCGTTCCGCAAAAATACCTTGCCTTTCAATTAAACGGCAACGATCTTAAAACGCAGTTACTTTCTGCGCCACACGAAAATAGTGTGAAGATCAACGAAAGTACATGTATTGTTACTTTGCCGGTACCTAATGGTACATTTCAAAGATTTCGCGTTGTTGAAAGCCCGATCATGGAGCCTGCTTTGGCAGCAGCTTATCCTGATATGAAAACATATAGCGTAAAAGGCATTGATGATATTTACGCAAACGGAAAATTAGACTGGAATGAATTTGGTTTTCATGGAATGGTACGTTCTATAAACGGTGATTTTTTTATTGATCCATATTGCCTGCAAAATGTAAAAGACTATATCACTTATTATACTGCAGATTTTGTGAAAGATCCTTCGCAGGTGTTGCCTGAAGTTGGCGTTATAGAAAACACTGATAAAACCTCTACTACTTCTCCGAAAAAAAAAGAAGAAAACGAAGCAAAAATAAGTAGCTCTCCGCCGGCAATTTGTGTTGGCGCACAATTAAGATCTTATCGTTTGGCAGTTGCCTGCACCGGTGAATATGCTGTGGCTGCCACCGGATCTACTACTCCAACTGTAGCGCAAACTTTAGCAAAAATAATTACAAGCGTTAACCGTGTTACAGGTGTTTATGAAACTGAAGTGGCGGTTCGCCTTGTTTTAGTTGCAACTGAAACCAATGTTGTTTTTACAAGTGCTGCAACAGATCCTTTTAACGGTAATAATAATGCAAACACTTTAATTGGCGAGAGTCAAACAGTTATTACAAATACTATTGGCACTGCCAATTTTGATATTGGTCATACATTCAGTACCGGTGGTGGCGGCTTAGCCGGCCTTGGTGTAGTTTGCAGTGCTTCTCAAAAAGCAAGTGGTATTACAGGAAGTCCAAGCCCGGTTGGCGATCCATATGATATTGATTACGTAGCACACGAAATGGGTCATCAATTTAAAGGTAATCATACATTTAATTCAACTGTTGGCTCTTGTGGTGGTGGTAACAGAAATGCTTCTACTGCAGTAGAACCTGGTAGTGGAATTACCATTATGGCTTATGCTGGTATTTGTGGATCGCAGGATCTTGCACCGCATAGTATTGCTTATTTTCATGCTATCAGTTACGATGAGATCGTAAACTTCACCAACAACAGTTCAGGTAACAGTTGTGCGGCTACAACTACAACAGGTAATCAACCTCCGGTAGTAACAGGTTCAGGAAACTACATTGTTCCAAAATCAACACCGTTTATTTTAACAGGTAGCGCTACTGACCCTGATGGAGATGCTTTAACCTATTCGTGGGAAGAGACAGAATTAGGTGTTGCCGGTAACTGGAACTCGGGTAATAAAGTATTCTTCCGCTCTTATAATCCTACATCCTCTCCTTCAAGAAGCTTTCCAAGCAATGCAGTTGTTTTATCAGGAAATTATACCGGAACAAAAGGAGAATATCTTCCTTCAACAGCACAAAATTTAACTTTCAGATTAACTGCCCGTGATAATAAAGCAAATGGTGGCGGTGTATGTTATGCGATCAATACCATTACAGTGGATGGCACTTCTGGTCCATTAACAGTATCTTACCCTGATGCAACAGGCATTATCTGGGGTGTTAATACACCACAAACAATTACCTGGGCAGTAAATGGTACTAATGCTGCGCCGGTTTCAT
This sequence comes from Bacteroidia bacterium, assembly GCA_044229885.1. GTDB lineage: Bacteria > Bacteroidota > Bacteroidia > B-17B0 > Aurantibacillaceae > Aurantibacillus. The sequence goes on from JBGASD010000002.1 coordinate 904,900, forward strand.
GCGACAGCGTTAGAATTTTAATTTCGTACAACAGCGGTACAACTTATAGCGTATTAGTTGGCTCAACACCAAACGATGGATCCGAATTAATTACTTCACCTACACTTACATCAAGCATCAATACTTGTCGTATTAAAGTTGAATCAAAAGGCAATGTATTCTTTGATGTTAGCAATAATAATTTTGAGATCTCAATTAACGTTGGTTTAAATGCGCATTCAAAAAGCAATCCGGTTGCTTTATCTGTTTGGCCAAACCCTTTCAACACCCAGTTTAATTTTGCAGTAGGAAATTTAACCAGCGAAAGTATTACCGAAGTTAAAGTGGTTGATGTATTAGGCAAAACTGTTTATCAAAAAAATTACGCTAACAGAACTGAACTAAACGAAAGCATTGACCTTTCAAATAATGCTGATGGCGTTTATTTTATTAATGTAACAAACAACAATAAAAAATCATTCTACAGAGTAATAAAAAATTAATTCATTCTCTCTTTTAATGAAAAGGGTTACTTATTAAGTAGCCCTTTTTTTATGACCTAAAAATAAATTTTTTTGCTGCCTTATTTTCATTTAATTTTAATAGATGCAATTAAAGGGCTATTGTGACAAGATACTTCTACTTTTTTTTATGTTTTCCTTACAGGTAAGCGCGCAGGAAGAACTTACAAAAGAACAATTGTATGCTATTATATCTAAACCTGCGGCTGACACTACTTTAATTAATGCGTACAACGAATTTTGCTGGCCAATTTATTGTTACGATAATTTTGACTCTGCTTTATATTTTGGAAACAAAGCCATTGAGCTTTCCAAAAAAATAAAAGATGTTAAGCGAGAGAGCATTGCTCACCGACGTTTAGGAATTGTTTATACAAACACCGGCGATTTTAAAGCTGCCCTCGCGGAGCAAAAAGAAAGCTATGATCTTTCTGCAAAGAAAGATTTTAAACGCGGCATGCAGTTGGCCCTGAATAATACCGGCGTTATTTATCTTAACAACGAATTATTTAACGAGGCACTTAAATATTTTTTAAAAAGTTTAAAGATCGTTGAAGAGACCAATGACTACAAAACAGCTGCCAATTTATATATTAACTGCGGCATTATTTATCGTCGTATAGGAGAGCTCAATAAATCAAAACAATTTTTTATAAAAGCAAATAACTTTGCCAAACTTCAAAACGACAACAACACGTTAATAGTTACCTATTGTGAATTGAGCGCTATTTACCGCAATTTAAACAAGCTCGACTCTGCCGTTTTTTATCTTGCTGAAGCAAAAAAACACATTAATGACCAAACAAAACCAAACACCCGTTTTTCTATATGGATAAATGAAGGACTTATCTTTTCAACAAAAAAAGACCAAAAATCTGCATTACGTTGTTTTTTGAACGCGCAAAAAGATGCTATTGGCATTAACGATAAAGTAGTTATTTACATAAACATTGGGGATGAATATAAAAAACTTGGTAAAAAAGATAGTTCGTTCCTGAATTTTAAAGCAGGTTATGACCTGAGTGTTAAACATAAGCTATATGATAATATCGAATACTTAAGTTATCAATTAGCCATACATTATAAGGATAAAAAAGATTTTAAAAAATATTCTGACCTTATAGATATTCATTTAAATGCCAAAGACTCCAATTCAAGGGTAAATAAAACACAAAGAATAATAAGTCAACAATTAGAATTTGAATTTCAGAAAAAACAAGTTGCCGATAGTATAAGCTACAGTCAGAAAGAAAAGATAAGCAACGCGCAATTAGAGGTTGCGAACGTTAAACTAAGTCATGAGAAAATCTTCAGGGTAATGCTTATTTTGATACTGGTGATCATAATTGTTTTTGCAGTATTTATTTATAATCGTTTTAGATTAACCACTAAACAAAAAAAAATAATAGAAGAGCAAAAACATTTAGTAGATGAAAAAAATAAAGAGATACTGGATTCTATAAATTATGCGAAACGCTTGCAGGAGGCCATACTTCCACAAATAAGCAACATTCAAAAGGATCTTGATTTTGATATTTTTTATTTACCTAAAGATATTATTGGCGGTGATTTTTACTTTTTTGAAAAACACAACGATCATATCTTTATTGCTGTTTGCGATTGTACAGGCCATGGCATTCCGGGCGCAATCATGTCGGTTGTTTGCCACCATGCTTTACAAAAATCCATTATCGAATTTAATTTATCAGAGCCTGATCTTATTTTAAATAAAACCCGCGAGCTGGTAATTGCCAGCTTAAATGCCACACATCAAAATATAAAAGATGGCATGGATTGCTCTTTAATTGTTATAAATACTAAAACGAATAAAATTAAATGGAGCGGCGCAAACAATCCGTTATGGATCATCAAAAATAATGCGCTTACAGAAATTAAAGCCGATAAGCAGCCTGTAGCGCTTTACGAAATGACAAAGCCTTACACCAGCCACGAAATTAATAATGCCCCAGAAACATTATTAATTTTATTTACCGATGGTTACCCCGATCAGTTTGGCGGGCCTAAAGGAAAAAAATATAAAGAAAAACAGTTAAAGGAATTTTTGATATCTGTATCCGATAAGCCTTTACAAAAACAAATAGAATTGTTGCGTCAAAACTTTGCTTCGTGGAAAGGCAGCCAGGACCAGGTAGATGATGTTGCTTTAGGAATAATTAAACTCAATTAATATTGAGTTTTCATTTCAATATATTTTAAAAACTCCTGTTTGGTAATTTCGTTCGCAAATTTACCGCCGTAAAAAGAAGTTACCGTTGCAGAATTGTGATCCTGCACACCTCTTGATGAAACACATAAATGTTTTGCATCAATTAAAATAGCAACGTCTTCTGTCTTTAAAACACTTTGTAATTCTTTTGCAATTTGTACAGTTAAACGTTCCTGTACTTGCGGCCGTTTTGCAAAATACTGCACTATGCGGTTAAGCTTTGATAAACCAATTACCTTACCATTTGAAATATACGCTACATGCGCTTTTCCAAAAATAGGCACAAAATGATGTTCGCAGTTGCTATAAAAAGTAATATCCTTTTCAACCAGCATTTGGTTGTATTGATATTTATTCTCGAATAATTTTACTGAAGGTTTGTTAGCAGGATCGAGTCCGCTAAAAATTTCTTTCACATACATTTTTGCAACACGCTGTGGTGTTCCTTTTAAGCTGTCATCGTTAAGATCCAATCCCAAAGTTTCCATGATCTCTTTAAAGTGAGATTCAATTTTTTTAATTTTTTCTTCGTTTGTCATAACAAATGCATCTTTTTTCATAGGTGTTTCAATGCTTGTGCTTACATGCTCATTGCCGATCTCTTCAGCACTCATCTCGCTCAAAGCCACGTCCTCTTTATGCAGGGTATTCAACATAATTTCTTTCTGTTTCATATAACACAATTTTTAGTTCGTATTTTTTTTCAATTTTTGGTCTTAAAATATTATAAATAACTATTGCAATATTCTCTGCCGTTGGGTTTAAATTTTTAAATTCAACCGTATCTAAATTTAAATTCTTGTGATCGAATTTTTCTATCACTAATTCTTTTATAAGATCACTTAAAATTTTCAGGTCAATTACATAACCCGTTTTCGGATCAACCTCACCTATTACTTTCACAATTAACTCATAATTATGGCCATGATAATTAGCATAATTGCATTTGCCAAAAATGGCAGCATTCTCAGCATCACTTAATGCGGGATTATGTAGCCTGTGGGCCGAATTAAAATGTTCTTTCCGGTAAACGGCAATTTTATTGTCCATATTCTTTTTTTAAATCAGAAATAGGTGGTTAGGCTATACTAATTAAAGTTTTATAAACGGTGTGTAAGAAGTTTGCTTACAAAGAGTTTATAAATTGACTCACAATTTTACAAAATTGTTTCCGAGAATAAAGTTAAGAATAAATATTAAAAAAAGAAGCTATTCGCCAAAGTATTCTACACAAATACGGGGTGTTTCATATAATTTAACACAATGTAAATCAACCCCTTTGGGCAAATGTGGCACAATTTGCTTCCAAATGGCCATAGCTAGGTTCTCGGTGCTTGCCAATACACCTTTCATAAAATCCACATCTAAATTAAGGTTGCGGTGATCTAATTTTTCGCAAACATGTTCCTGCAAAATAGCGCTTAAAGCTTTTGCATCCATTAAAAACCCAGTCTCTGCATTTACTTTGCCTTTTATGGTTACAAGCAATTCGTAATTATGGCCATGCCAATTGGCATTGGCACATTTTCCAAAAACTTCGGCATTCTTTTCATCGCTCCAGTTAGGATTGTATAATTTATGTGCAGCGTTAAAATGTTCGTGACGGGTAAGATAAACCATACTGCAAATTTACATAAATAAATTCTCGATTAAAAGCAATGGAATTAAAGGCTTATACTTAATTTTGATCATGCCTAAATTTTTAATAGTTGCAGCAACAAAATTTGAAGCGCAGCCTTTATTAGATCATTTTAAAATTATTGCTCATAGCGAAACCGGCTTGTTTATCAGCGATAAAGGTCCTGATCTATCTGTTCTTATAACGGGTGTGGGCATGGTAAACACGGCCTATCACATGGGCAGATCATCGCATGGTTTATTTGATCATGTTATAAATATGGGTGTTTGCGGTTCTTTTAATAGGAGCATACAAATTGGTGAAGTGGTAAACGTTATTGAAGATACGATCAGCGAAATGGGTGCAGAAGACGATGATCGTTTTATAAAATATGCTGATATGAATTTAGGAGGAACAAACCTGTATCATAGTCATTATACAATTGACAATGCAAAACTAAATAATCTAAAAAAGGTTAAAGGCATTACCGTTAACAAAGTGCATGGTAATGAAGAAAATATAAAAAAAATATCATCGCTTTTTGATGCAGACGTTGAAAGTATGGAAGGGGCTGCGTTTTTAAGAGGTTGCGCCAGGTTATCGGAGAATTATTACCAACTTAGGGCGGTTTCTAATTATGTAGAAAAACGTGATAAAAGTAAATGGAATATGCCTTTGGCCATAAACAATTTAAACACTTTTGTTGTTTCACTTATTACAGACTTAAATAAATGAAGTTAACAATAGGATATTCGCCTTGCCCGAACGATTGTTTTATTTTTGATGCATTAATTCATGGTAAAATTGATACTGAAGGTTTACAATTTGAAGTAAGATTAGAAGATGTTGAAACCCTTAACCAAAAAGCATTACACGGTTATCTGGATATTACAAAACTAAGTTATCACGCTTATGCCTATGCCTTAGATCATTATATTTTATTAAAGGCCGGAAGCGCTTTGGGTTTTAATTGTGGTCCATTATTGGTGCACCCAAATAAATTTAAGCTGGATCTTGATAATATGAAAGTAGCCATACCGGGAAAATACACTACCGCTAATTTGCTTTTATCAATTGCTTTTCCAAAACTTACCAATAAAAAAGAATACGTTTTTAGCGATATTGAAAATGCCGTTTTAAGTGGAGAAGTAGATGCCGGTTTAATTATTCATGAGAACCGTTTTACATATATGGAACGTGGTCTCGAAAAAATAATGGACCTTGGCGAATATTGGGATGCTATGATCCATGCCCCTATTCCGCTTGGTGGTATTGTAATTAAAAGGAATTTAGATACTGAACTTCAGCAAAAAGTAAATCGCCTGATCAGAAAAAGTGTTGAGTATGCTTATGCCAATCCTGAAAGTTGTATGGATTATGTAAAAGCGCACGCGCAGGAAATGAGTGAAGAGGTAATGAAAAAACACATTGCACTTTACGTAAATGATTTTTCAATCGATCTTGGTGAAAAAGGAATTAACGCGGTAGAATTATTGTTTTCAAAAGCGCAGGAGCTGAATTTATTTAAATACAATAATGAGAAACTGATAATTGATTAATTAACCACAAAGCATACAAAGTATTTTCACAACGCACACTAAGAAAATAAACTTTGAGATCTCTGTGCCTTCTTTGTGATCTTAGTGGTTAAAAATTTACTTGATCCTCTCCCACTTCTGAAACCTGAAATCGAATTTATTCTTTTCGTCGGCTTTATGCGGTTCTTCCCAAACTAATTTAAAATCTGCTTTATTTATTTCTGGAAAAAAAGTATCTGCTTCAAATTTATGATCAATAACGGTACGGTAAATAACGTTTATAAGATCCATAGATATTTTAAAGATCTCCGCGCCGCCGGTAATAAATACTTTTTCCTCTGTACAATATTTTAATGCACCTTCTACGGAATGAAAGATCTCTGCGCCATCTACTTTATAATCGCCGCTTCGGGTAATAATTAAATTTCTTCTTCCAGGTAATAAACGACCAATACTTTCATAGGTCTTGCGGCCCATAATAATAGGACTGCCCATGGTAGTAGCTTTAAAAAATTTAAGATCGGCCGGTAAATGACAAAGCAATTGATTGTCTTTACCAATCCCATTATTTAAATCTGTTACAACTATGGCTGCTATTATCATAATAAACTTATTTTTGTAATGTGAGTACGCTTACTTCTATAATACAAACCTATTTAAATAAGTTTAGCAATACAACAAAACTTATTAATGAAACAATTAACAAAGATTGTAAACAGGTGGTTATTATTCCCGCTTATTGTGAACCTGACTTAGAAAAAACATTAAATTCTTTATTAGACTGTGAGCAAACTCAATTTATTACCGAAGTTATAATTGTTTTAAATAATTCAATTGAAGATGTTGCTGCAAAAGAATTTCACCACAAACAAAAAAAAGAACTGGAGCAAAAATTTTCAAAATACAATAATATTCATTTCCATTTCATTATAGTTGACGATCTCCCCTCCAAACATGCAGGCGTTGGTCTGGCGCGTAAAATTGGTATGGACGAAGCCATTCGCCGTTTTAAAGAAATTGAATACGATGGCTTGTTGGTTTGTTTTGATGGCGATTCTACCGTTAATAAAAATTATTTAACAGAGCTTGAAAAATATGCCTGTAAACCTGAAAGCTATAATACAATTTGCCTGCATTTTGAACACGAAATAGAACATGAAAAAGATGAGTTGCTTAAAACCGGTATAATTTATTACGAATTATTTTTACGTTATTATAAAGAAGCTTTAAGCTATTGTAATTTCCCTTACGCCTTTCATACCATTGGCAGCAGTATGGCAGCAAAAGCGAGCGTGTATTGCAAAGCCGGAGGCATGAATAAACGCAAGGCCGGTGAAGACTTTTACTTCTTAAATAAACTATTTCATTATGGTAAGGTTATTGAATTAAACTCCGCCATTGTGTACCCAAGCGCGCGCATTAGTACAAGAGTTCCTTTTGGTACTGGTCGCGCGCAGCAGAATTTTATCGAGAAAAAAGAAGAAACGTTTAAAACCTATTCTTTTAGCACATTTGAAGATCTTAAAGTGTTTTTTACTGCCGATCTTTATGAAAATACAATTGACCTGAATTTATTTTCAGAAGCAATAAAACAATTTTTAACGGAAAATGATTTTCAAGAAAAACTAAAAGAAATAAAAAACAATACAACATCAAAGCAACAATTTCAAAAACGTTTTTTTGATTGGTTTGACGGTTTCATGATCTTAAAATTTGTACACTTTGCAAGAGACAATTATTATCCAAATAATTTTATTTTAGAAGAAGTAAATAAACTATTACAGGTATCTGAACATCGTGAACTTAATACGGAAAAAGAACAATTAATTCATCTCCGAAAATTGCAGAATTTGCCTTAAATTTTGTAACTTGTATAAGCCTTTTACCAGATATGTATCCTGGCTTACCAGATATGAGTTTTTAGGTTTTGCATATACAAACAATTTTAAATTTGAGATATAAAATTATTACATGAAAGCACTTTTATTTCTTTTTTTATTGACGCTATCTTTTATTAATACCATAGCACAAAATTTAAAAAGCTGTGGTTATGATGAGTTAACAAAAAAAATATGGACGGCAAATCCTGCTATTAAAGAAGCGCAGTTAAACAGAATAAAACAATCTGTCTCAGCCTCTAAGCCTTCTGCCGTTCCTGCTTATACGATTCCCGTTGTGTTTCACATCCTGCATCTTGGTGGATCAGAGAATATTAGCGATGCACAAATTTTGGATGCTATGTATATTTTGAACAGGGATTTTAGAAAACAAAATGCGGATACAATTTCTATTCTTCCTCCTTTCCAGGCGGCTGATGTAAATTTCGAATTTCGTCTGGCAACAAAAGATACCAATGGTAATTGTACAACGGGCATCATACGCCATTACACCCCCTTAGCGCATTGGGATATTTTACCACAGTATTATATTTATACGTGGGATCCTTCTAAATATCTTAATATTTATATTGTAAAAGATATTCCAACTTTTAACAGCACCGGTGCCTATGCCTACGCACCCGGATCTACAGGTCCGGCAGAAGATGCAATTGTTGCAATTCATGGTGGTGTTGGAAGTATTGGAACAGGAACGCAGCAACACTCACGCGGACTAACACACGAGGTAGGCCATTGGTTTGGGGTACCACATATCTGGGGCAGTGGCAACCCCGGCATTGCCTGTGGCGACGATGGTATTGGCGACACACCTGTTACCAAAGGTTTTTATACCTGTCCTTCTACAACAGTTGCCATTTGCAATGCGGGCGTAGCCGAAAATCATCAGAACTATGAAGATTATTCGGGTTGCGGTATGATGTTTACCGCAGGCCAGGCAGCTGTTATGACAGCCGCCATTAACAGCACACTTGCCGGCAGAAGTAATTTATGGACCAATGCTAATTTAATTGCAACCGGTGTTATTAATCCTTCATCACCTTGCCAGTTGATCGCTGAAGCAGGTAGCAACAACAATTCATACACAGTTTGTACAGGCCAGACAACTACGTTTAATGATTACTCTTACAATGGTACAGTTACAGCCTGGTCATGGTCTGCAAGTGGTGGTGCATCTATAACAAATTCAAATGCTTCAAGTGCAAACATAATTTTTCCAAGTGCAGGAGTTCAAACTGTAAGTTTACAGGTTTCAAACAGTAACAGCTCTGCAGTAATTACAAAAACTGTTTTGGTAATAAATGCTGCGGCAATTACCAGCGGCAATTCTGAAAGTTTTGAATCAAGCGGATTGCCCACAGGATTTAATGTCATTAACAGCGGTGGTGCGCCTTGGGCACAATCAACCGTTGCTGCTGCTTCAGGAACAAAAAGTTATTTTGTTGACGGATCACAGGAACCCGCAAGTGATATTAATATTTTAGAAACAACTTCTTACGATTTTTTAAATAATCCCGGCGCTGCTTTTTCTTTTAAATATGCGTATGCGCGCTATAACTCATCCAATACCGATGTGTTTAAAGTTCAGGCCAGTGGCTGTGGTGGCGAATGGACAGATATTTACCAACCGAACAACATTTCACTCGCATCAGGTTCGGGCGGTACATCAACAAGCCCTTTCTTTCCAACTTCATCGCAATTTAAAACGTATGTCATTTCTAATCACCCGGCCTTCTCACCGTTTTTAAATATGGCAAATGTAAAATTCCGTTTTTATTTTAAAGAAGATTCAATTGCAGCGCATGGGAATAATTTCTTTTTAGATGATCTTAATTTTGATACACCAAATGGTGTGAAAGAAAATGATCTATCACGTTCTATTTCTTTAAAACTGTATCCTAATCCAAGCAACGGTATCACAACTCTTGATTTTGTTTTAAGCGATAAGGCAATAATAAATTATAAAATTACAGATGTTAGCGGACGGGTAATAGAAAAAAATACTCTTGATCTAAATAGCGGCCATCACAATCTGTATATCAACCAAACCAAAGCTCTTGAAAATGGAATTTATTTAGTTGACTTTAACGTTAACGGCACAAAAATTTCGCGTAAGTTAATTGTAGAATAAATATTTTTTTGATATCCGTTTAGTTAGAATAATTTCTCTAACTTTATTTCGTGGAAGGTAATATTCTTATAGCACATCCTTTATTGCAGGACGGTTTTTTTAACCGTTCGGTTGTTTATTTGACCAATCATAGTGAAGATGAATCTTTAGGATTTGTTTTAAATTATAAAACACAATTTAAATTGCGCGATGTAAAACCTGAAATAAAAAATGGTAATTTTCCTATTTATGAGGGCGGGCCTGTTGCAAAAGATCAGCTATTTTATATTCACAGGTTAGGACATAATTTGAGCGACTCCATTAAAGTTAAAGATGATATTTATTTTGGCGGCAATTTTTATGAATTGCTGCATATGATAGAACATGGCAAGGTAAGAACCTACGATGTACGTTTTTTTGCAGGTTACAGTGCCTGGGCCGGCGGACAGCTGGACGCCGAGATCCGAAAAAAACACTGGTTGATCAATAAAAATGTGGAGTCAGGTTTTTTTGGCAATGAGGCTGAAGATCTTTGGCGCTTACAGTTAACCGAAATAAAAAACACTTACAGCATCTTTGCCGATTTTGGAAACGATCCTTCGGTAAATTAATCTTTACTCATCAGGTCTACTTTCTCTTTTACTTTAACAGGATATTTTTTCTTCAAATAAAATTTACCTGCCTTAAGATCACCAATCACTTCTATAAAACCTTTACCTCCGCCGCTTATCAATTTCATAACATCCATTGGATTGGCATCTTTAAAATTACTTTTCAAATTAAAGCTGTAATTTTTCTCAGTATTGCCATCTATCTTTACTTTTTTAGAAAGCTTTGCTTTACCCAATTTTACACCATTGTAAATTACATCAAATTCACTTCTGTAAACAGAAAAACGCATTTTATTCGGATTCTTTACACCTAAAATAATATCGGCATCAATACCCTGAGCACTGATCTTGTTTATCTTAAAATCTTTAACGCCCGTGCACTGCACTTCTTTAAATTCTTTACAACTTGTAAAGATCAAAGTAAAAAATAAAATTACCGGAAGTATGAATTTAATTTGCTTCATGTTTTAATGTTTTAAGTAAGCTCATAAAGCTTGCAGCGGTCCAAACACCTTCTAAAATAACAAAGGGCGTAAAATGGATCATGTAGCTGGAAACACCTGCCAGTGCTGCGCCCAGCATATTTAAGATCAAATAGGTTTTAGATTCGGCTGTGATCTTTTTACCAAGGTTTAAAGCAAAGGCAATTAGCAATAATGTAACGCCAGTTGTTCCTATCCAATCGCTTGCATTCATTAAACTTATTTTGAAGAAAGCTGAGTGTAATATTTATAAAATAAAGGAATGGTTTCAATGCCTTTATAATAATTAAATAAACCGTAGTGCTCGTTTGGTGAGTGCAATGCATCAGAATCCAAACCAAAGCCAAGTAAGATACTATCTAAACCTAATTCCTGTCTGAATAGCGCTACAATTGGAATACTGCCTCCACCACGGGTTGGCACCGGTTTTTTATTATAAGTCTCCTGCATGGCCATACTCGCAGCTTTAAATCCATTATTTTCTGAACTTAAAAAATAAGGCTCACCGCCATGATGTGGCTTAACTGTGATCTTAACTGATTTTGGTGCAATGCTTTCAAAATATTTTTGAAAGATAGCGCTGATCTTATCTGAATTTTGATTAGGCACTAAACGCATGCTTATTTTTGCAAACGCTTTTGAAGGTAAAACTGTTTTTGCACCTTCGCCTGTGTAACCACCCCAAATACCATTCACATCTAATGTAGGGCGAATGCCTGTACGTTCAATAGTTGTATATCCTTTCTCTCCTAAAACATCATCAACATTAAGATCCTTTTTAAAATCATTCAGATCAAATGGTGCTTTTGCCATCTCTGCACGTTCTTCGGCACTTAGCTCCATTACATCTGCATAAAAATTCGGGATGGTAATGTGATTGTTTTCATCATGACAGCTCGCTATCATTTTGCACAAAATATTTATTGGATTGGCAACTGCACCACCATAAACACCACTATGCAGATCACGGTTAGGGCCAACAACTTCTACTTCCATATACGCTAAGCCGCGAAGTCCGGTATCAATACTTGGTGTATCGTTTGCAATAATAGAAGTATCTGAAATTAAAATAATATCACCTTTTAATTTTTCTTTGTTCTTAACTATCCACGGACCAAGACTTGGTGAACCAACCTCTTCTTCGCCCTCAATCATAAATTTTACATTACAAGGCAAAGTATTTGTTTTCATCATTAGTTCAAACGCTTTAACATGCATGTACATTTGACCTTTATCATCACAAGCGCCACGTGCAAAAATAGCACCGTCAGGATGGATCTCTGTTTTTTTAATTACAGGCTCAAACGGTGGTGAATTCCACAACTCCAGAGGATCTGCAGGTTGCACATCATAATGTCCGTATACAACGATCGTTGGCTTTTTAGGATCAATGATCTTCTCACCATACACAACCGGAAAGCCATCTGTTTGACATAATTCTACTTTATCGGCTCCGGCCTCAATTAAGCGTTGCTTAACCGCTTCTGCAGTTTTAATCACATCATTTTTGTAAGCACTATCAGCACTTACTGAAGGTATTCTTAACAGGTCCAACAACTCGTTCAAAACACGGTCTTTGTTTTGGTCCAGGTAAGTATTTATTGTAGATTTTTCCATAAAAAATAAAGGCTAAAGGTAAGATTTTGATGGACATTTAAAAAGAAATATTAATGCCTTTTAGCAAAAAGTTAAAGGCAGTAAAAGCCTTGTTAAATATGGTAAAAAGCAATAGAATATAAAAAAGCAGAGGCAAATTGTGCTACTTTTGTATAAAGCGGCTTTATCAGTGTACCTGACTAAAATATACATTTTTATTATTTGCTTTTTCATGCAATGTGCACTTTTTTCGCAGGTATGGCTTGGCGTTCGGGCGGGTAACCCATATAACAGGGTACATAAAAATTCCGTTATTTGTTCTAATGCCGAAGGAGAAATATTAAGCTCTGTTATTGAAGGCGATTCTTTATATTTTGAGGCAAAAGGTATAAAGCAGACAATTCTTGCCGTAAAAAATAAAACCAATTTTAATTCTATTCCGGTTATTGCCTGCGATACTACAAAAGGGCCATTTAAAGGTCGCATTTACATTTGCTGGAGCGATGAAAAAAATGGCATAAACAATAAAGATGTTTTTGTTATTTATAGTGACGATAAAGGCAAAACCTGGACGGAACCCATTTTGGTGACGTATCACCCCAATCATAAAGATCAGTTTATGCCCGCTATGATGATCGATAAAACAGGTGCCTTATATATTTTGTATTACGATACTCAAAATTATTTTGCTTATGGAAAAACCGATGTAACTATGGCCATTAGTAAAAACGGCGGGTTAAAATTTGATTATTACAAAATGAATCCTACTGCCGTTAAACAAAATATACGCATACAAACTGAGACATCCTTAATTTTAAAATTTGAAAGAAATAAAATGATCGCAGGTTGGAAACCATTAAAAAAAGAGTTTGCTGAATTTGCCATTTTTGATGAAGGAAGTACTTATAACCTTAACACGAACGTAAAAGAAATTACGTTTGAAAAAACAATTGCCTTTGGCCCTGAAATTAAACTAAATTATGAAGCGGCTGCCGATCTTAAGCTTACAGCAGTTATTACAAAACCATTATTGGCAGGTTATGAAAAAATTGTTGTAAAAGATCTGAGTGTAAAAAAAGGTAACAATCAATTGTTGATCGATACTAAAAAATTAGGGGTACAAAAAGGTAATTACGTATTAACTTTATATTATAACGGTAAAAACGATTTTGCCTGGATAACTGAGGAATGAAAAAACTTATTGTTTACATATTTATTCTGTTCTCACTAAGTGGCTTTGCTCAACGCATAAGCAATTACAAGATTTTTTTGGCAGGAAATGGTGTTGCTGTAAAATTTACTATAACAAAAGGCACATCCTGTAGTGGTTACATCATAAAACATAGTAAAGATTCTGTAAATTTTACAGATGTTTTTAACTATCCAGGTGTGTGCGGTGATACAGCTAGAGATGAAAGCATAAGTTTTTTGCATACAGAACCTGTTTTTAACGCGCATAATTATTATAAAATAGAATTGATACCGGTTGAAAATTCGGTTGCGAAAAAAATATTCGTACCCGAGATCCTTAATACAAGTATGAGTGTTTATCCTAGTCCTATGCAAACAGTAACAGATCATCTTACTGTTAGGATCTATAATACCAATAATACAAAACTCAATGGTTTTATTTACGATGAAAATGGCAAACCTTTAAAAGTGTTAGATCTTACAACCACTTTTGATAATACTACAATAAGCGTAGCAGATCTAAATAATGGCATGTATTTTTTACGTTTAAATGACGGACAAACTTCCTACGTTTCTAAATTTTTTATTTTGCGTTAATGGAAGTAAGGGCAGACACTTATTTATGGGCCATACGTATGTATAAATCACGTACATTGGCATCGGATGCCATTAAAGGCGGCAAAGTAAAACTGGATGGTGATAATTTTAAGCCTTCTCATAATGTAAAAATAGGTGAGACATATACCCTTACTATCGGAAACGATAAAAAAATAATTGAAGTTACAGCCCTACTTGAAAAACGTGGCAATTTTGAATTGGCACAAAAACATTATGCCGATCATTCACCGCCAAAAACAAAACAGGAAAAATTAGATTCGGTTTTCTTTACTGTAAACATTAAGCGTGATAAAGGAAGCGGCCGCCCAACTAAAAAAGACAGGCGCGATATTTCGGGTTTTAACAATATGGATTGATTTTTTTACTAGCTTTAATCATGCTTAAAAAGTTGGTTTTATTTATTGCTGTTTTATTTTCACTCTCTTTACATTCACAAATTGCTTCACTGGTATATGGTCCATATCTGCAAATGGCAGGCAAAACATCTATCCGTATTAATTGGCGCACGGATACCACAACTACTTCTATAGTAAAATTTGGTTTAACTAAAACCAATTTAAATCACACTGCCGGTTTATTTTCACCCACAAAACAACACTCTGTACTTATTGGAGGCTTATTACCCGACACCAAATATTTTTATTTTGTTACCAATTCGGCCAATACATTTGCAACAGATACATTTTATTTTTTTACTGCACCAAACACAACTAAAAAAATAAGAATAGTAGCGACAGGAGATTGTGGCACAGGAATGGCCACACAAATAAAAACAAAAGAAGCCATCATGAGTTTTGTACAAAACAATTATGTGAATTGCTGGCTTATTCTTGGCGATAATGCTTACGAATCGGGTTATGCTAATGAATATGCGAATTTATTCTTTGCACCCTATCAAACTAATTTTATCATGCACCACACTTCTTTGTATCCGTGCATTGGCAATCATGATTACGCTAATGATGGCAATGCAGCAGAAACGAAGAACGTAGCCTATTATTCTATTTTTAATACTCCCGCCGCCGGAGAGCTTGGTGGCCTGGCTTCCGGAACCGGTGCTTATTATTCTTATAATTACGGCAATATTCATTTTGTAAGTATTGATTCATACGGCACAGAACAAACTTTAAAAGTGTACGATACGCTTTCACCACAATACATTTGGTTAAAGCAAGACCTTGCACAAAATAATCAAATGTGGACGATCGTTTATTTTCATCATCCACCTTACACAATGGGTAACCATACTTCTGATTGGGAAGGAGATCTTATTGGCATTCGCACTTACTTAACACCGTTGTTTGAAAGAAGTAAAGTTGATCTTGTTTTAAACGGCCACAGCCATGTGTTTGAGCGCTCGTGGCTAATGAAAGGGCATACAGGCACCGAAGATACTTTTAATAAAGCAGCTCATGCAAAAGATAGTTCATGTGCGCGTTATGATGGAACAATAAATTCTTGTCCTTATATAAAAGATACAATAAATAACAAAGGTGTTGTTTATGCGGTTTGTGGCTCATCAGGAAAAGTTACAAGCATTCAACCAACATTTCCTCACAACGCAATGTATTACTCAAATGCATCAAAAGGCATGGCAACAATTATTGAAGTAGATGCAAACAGGATGGATGCTTTTTTTATTGGTGAAGATAGCGTGATTTATGACAAGTTCACTGTTTTTAAAAACATTCAAAAAGTAAATCTTCTTAATTCCAACTCACCGCAAACGGTAACTCTTAGCGCTTCGTGGAATGGTAATTACAGCTGGTCTCATAACAGCATTAAAACAAAACAAAATACGGTGCCGGCATTTTCAAATTCTGTTATTGTTGTTACAGATAGTTTAAATTGTTTTGCCGATACTTTCAAAATAAATCTTACCAATAATATTAAGAGCTATGTTAACAGCAATAAATTAAAAGTATATCCAAATCCAACCAAAGGAAAATTAACGATAGAGTTTGAACAAAAAAGTACTGCAAAAAAAGTAAGTGTTATTGCACTTAACGGCATTGAAACGGAGATAAAGAATTTTGAAACTACAGATAAGGGAATTGAATTATTAATTCAGAAACTCACTCCTGGCCAGTACGTACTCAAAATTATCACATCAAAGCAAGCGCTTTATCATAAATTTATTTTAAGTGAATAGCTTAAGCCGTTAAATAAGCTGCGATTGCAATTGCTACTACTATAAGAAGTTTTGAAAATTTTCCTGATAAAAATTTCGAAACAGGGTCTAACTTAATCTCCTTTGAATACATGGCTTTATATTTAAAAGTTATTGTATAAAAAGCCTCAAATCTTATTCCCGTTTTTAGTATGGTTTATACTGTTAAATAATGGTGATTTTAACAAAAAGATACAGCCCGTTTCGGAAATAATTTCCCCACATAGACTAATTGTTAAATTTATTACCTTTAAAATTACGTATGATAAAACATAATTTTCTTCTATTTCTTTTATTTAGTGTAATAAAATTAAGCAGTCAAAATTTTATTTGGGCAAAGCAATTTAATTGCATGGGCAATAATCTGCCACAAGCTATTCATGTTGATTCTGCTGGAAATACTTATGCTACAGGCGCTTTTTTTAATACCATTGATGTTGACCTGGGAGCCGGTATTTATAATTTAAGTTCTGCAGGAATTTATGATGTATTTGTAAGCAAAACAGATGCTGCTGGTAATTTTATTTGGGGCAAAAAATTTGGCGGTACTACCGCAGAGATTGGTTATTCTATTAATACCGACCAGCAGGGAAATTGTTATGTAACGGGTTACTTTAGCGGTGTTTGCGATTTTGATCCAGGAGTTGGCGTATTTAATTTAACCGCAGTTGGACAAGAGGATATGTTTGTTTGTAAACTCGATGCAAATGGCAATTTTGTTTGGGCCATTGCTATGGGAGGACCAGATCCGGACTACTCAAATTCAATTGCAATAGATAATTCAGGAGATATTTACATTACGGGGCAGTTTTATACTACCTGCGATTTTGATCCTTCGCTTGCGGTATTAAATCTTACTTCGACAGGAGATAAAGATATTTTTATTTGCAAAATAAGCTCAGCCGGCACCCTTGTTTGGGTAAAACAAATTGGCAGTACAACGGGCGATATTGCAAATTCTATTGTAATAAAAAATAATAATTTATTTGTATGCGGAGGCTATTCCAACTCCGCAGATTTTGATCCGGGTAGTGGTGTTTTTACGATGACGCCTGCTTCTCCCGGAAATACTGATCTTTTTATTTTAAATCTGAATCTTAACGGAGCTTTTTTTTGGGCTAAACAATTTAGTGGATCAAATGGTAAGGACGCACGTTGTATTACCAAAGATGTTAATGGTAATTTATTAATAGCAGGTTATTTTAACGGCAGTGCAGATTTTGATCCTGGCCCATCAACTTTTGTTTTATCAGCAACAGGAAATATAGATGCTTTTATAACCAAACTGGACGGCAACGGCAATTTTATTTGGGCAAAGCAGTTTGGTGGCTCTGCAACTGACATATCACAATCCATTACAACTGACAGCCAGGGAAACATTTATACAACCGGAAATTTTGATACAACAGTTGATTTTGATCCCGGCGCAGGAACATTTACATTAGCTGTAAATGGTAATGCCGATGTATTTATCAGCAAGTTAGATGCGAACGGAAATTTCGCATGGGCAAAAAAGATAGGGTCAACCGGCATTGATGTAGGTTACTCAATCAAACATGATGGCTTTGGTAATTTATATACATTAGGAATTTTTCGCGGGTCTGCTGATTTTGATCCAGGGAGTGGTGTGTTTAATATGAATCCGACGGTAGCCTCAGATATCTTTCTTCATAAAATGTGTACGCGGTCTCCGAATGCTGCAGTTTTAAATTGTTCCGATTCAATTATCTGTACCAACTCGTTAACTCATTTTACTCTATCCCCTATTGCCGATGTCACTTACTCGTTAAGCTTTCCAACAGATTGGGATACAGTAAGTGTAAACTCTGTTTATAACTGTACGGTTGGTGCGCAAGGCAATATTAATACGTTTGCAACCAACGCATGCGGAACAACCCTTTCCGCTGTAACTATTAGTGTAATTAGTTGCACGGGTATTGAAGAGTTTTCAACTGATGATCATTTTACGATAGGACCTAATCCTTTTTCAGAACAATTATTATTTTCTTTTGATAAAAAGCATGCAACTGATTTCTTGATAGAGATCTATGATGTGTCAGGAAAGAAAATTCATTCCATAACAACAAGCGAAGAAAAATTATATCTTGATCTAAAAGATATTTCTAAAGGTATTTATTTTGCAATGGTAAAATTCAAAAACATCATCAAGACAAAAAAAATAATTAAGCAGTAGATTACTTTATCACACCCAACTCTTTGCCTACTTTGGCAAAAGCGGCAATGGCTTTATCTAAATGTTCTTTTTCATGCGCAGCGCTTAATTGTACGCGAATACGCGCTTTATCTTTTGGCACAACAGGAAAGAAAAATCCTATTACATAAATGCCTTCATCCAATAATTTTGAAGCAAATGTTTGAGCCAGCTTTGCATCATATAACATCACCGGTACAATAGCGCTATCGCCTTCGCGAATATCCAAACCAACTTTTTTAATTCCTTCTTTAAAGTAGTTAATGTTCCACTCTAATTTATCGCGTAATGCAGTTGTTTCGCTTAACATATCAAACACGGCAATACTTGCTCCAACAATTACAGGTGATAATGAGTTACTAAATAAATACGGACGAGAACGCTGACGTAAAATTTCAACAATTTCTTTTCTTGCACTGGTAAAGCCACCCATGGCGCCACCCAAAGCCTTGCCTAATGTTCCGGTAACAATATCCACACGACCCATAACACCTTTTGCTTCAATAGTTCCCCTGCCTGTTTTACCAATAAAGCCTGTAGCGTGACTTTCGTCCACCATTACCAAGGCATTATATTTATCTGCCAGATCACAGATCTTATCTAATGGCGCAACAAAACCATCCATGCTAAACACACCATCTGTTACAATAATACGGTGACGTTGTTTTTGCGCCGCTTTTAATTGCTCTTCCAGATCGGCCATATCGCAGTTTTTATAGCGGTAACGCTGCGCTTTGCACAAACGTACCCCATCAATAATACTGGCGTGATTTAACTCATCACTTATAATAGCATCCTGTTCATCAAATAAAGGTTCAAATACACCGCCGTTCGCATCAAAAGCTGCTGCATATAAAATGGTATCTTCTGTACCTAAAAAATCAGCTATCTTTTTTTCTAATGTTTTATGAATATCCTGCGTGCCACAAATAAAACGCACACTGCTCATACCGTAACCATGACTATCTACTGCTTTTTTAGCACCTTCTATCACCTTTGGGTGTGATGAAAGACCTAAATAATTATTGGCACAAAAAATAATAACATCTTTACCGTTAACCTTTACTACCGCATCCATTGGCGTGGTAATAACGCGTTCACGTTTAAATAAACCGTTATTGTCAATTTCTTCTAAAGTTTTTTGTAATTGTTCTTTTAGCTGGCCGTACATAATTTTTAATTTAAAATTCTAAACACAAATGTAATTAAGAATGTAGAAATACAAAATCTAAATAATTAGGGCTGTTAAGAGAGACTATTTGCCGCAATATTATGGCTATTGGCCTAATTATTGCTTAAACCATTCGTATAAAATCTATTTTTGTTCGCTCAAAATGAAGGGTTTAGCAATATTTTTTATGGCAGTATTATTGCCATTACAGCTATTTCAGCAAACAGGGCCTGCCGGTGTTGGCACCAGTGCTACCAATGTATTTTGGCTAAAGGCTGATGCGGGAACCTCAAGTACTATTAACGGCACTGCAATTTCCGCTTGGAACGATGCTTCAGGTAATAGTATGAATGTAACCCAAACAGTTGCAGTACAACAACCATCTTATGCAACAAATGTTATTAATGGCTTTCCGGCTATACAGTTTGATAATAATGGTACTGCAGGGCAAAACGATAAAATGCTTGGGCCTGACTCGCCTATTTTAGATAATACTGCAGGTTATACATTTTTTACCGTTAGCCGTCCACAAAATTTTGGCGATGCAAGGGTTCTTGTTTCTAAACGTACAACTGTTTCGGTAGATCAGTCATTTATGTTGTTTTATTATACTTCCAACAAATTTCATGTAGATATTCAAACCACTAACGACAGGTATCCAACCAATATGGTGTATACTGTAAACAATAACTATTTGATAGACGTGGTTTATGACGGCACACTTGCAACAGCAAACAGAAGTAAAACGTATAACGAACAATCCTTGGATGTAACAGCAAGCGAAACAAGTAGTTTTGTACCCGATAATGCTTCACCAATAATTATAGGCACTACCGATGCGTCAGACCCGAGACCGTATGGCGGATATATTTCGGAAATTATTATTTACCGCCAGGCACTAACAGCGGCCCCAAAAATTATTGTAGATAACTACCTTTCTGCAAAATATAATATTGCATTATCTGCCAACGATAAATATGCAGGAGATAATCCCGGCAACGGTAATTATGATAGAGAAGTGGCAGGTGTTGGTAATGAAAGCACCGGCAGCAATCCTTCTTTTTCGGCTTCTATATCAGGTGGATTGACCATAAGTACAAATTCAGGTTTAGATAATGGAGATTATATTTTAGCCGGACACGCATCTTTGGCTAACTATCAAACCACAGTTGATATTGGGGGCATTTCAGGTCCAAACCCTGCCAGGTGGCTGCGCATTTGGTATGCTGATGTTACCAATACTTTAACCACAATTAATACCGGTGTTGAATTTGATATGAGTGATGGTGGCGTTGGCACAGTTGCTTTAGGGCCAACCAATAACTATGTTTTACTTTTCAGATCGGCTCAAACAGGTAACTGGACTGAAGTTGCCACTGCCAACACCATTATTGGAGACAGGATAATTTTTACCAATTACCTTTTTTCAGACGACGGCTATTATACCATTGGCACAAAAAATTATAATGTAAGCCCTTTACCAATAAACCTTGTGAGTTTTGACGCCAAAAAAAATGCAGACAGAGTTGACTTGAGCTGGACCACTTTTGGAGAAAAGGATAATGATCATTTTATTGTTCAAAAAACAAAAGACGGCTTAAATTTTGAAGATGTACTAACTTTGCCGGGAGCCGGTAATAGCGCGGCGTTGTTAAAATATGCCGAGGCTGATTATTCTCCGTACCCGGGAACCTCTTATTATCGCCTTGTGCATGTAAACAGCTTAAGACAGCCCGAATACTCATCGCTTGTTGCTGTAAATTTTGATCTTGAAGAAAAAACAAATATCAATGCATACGTTAATAACGAAGGATTACCGGGAATAGAATTTTTAGAATTTAGTGGAGATGCATTTGTGGATATTACAGATCTTAGTGGAAAAAAAATACATGAACAGCTTATTACAAATGTTGTTTCAGGTTCATTCTATACATTAAACATTAAGGATAAAATAGCTCAGGGTGTTTATGTTGTAACTGCAAAATTGGCTAATAAAACCTTTAGCCAAAAAATAATCATTAAATAAATTATTTGCTTTTTTTATAACTCTTATATTTGTGATATATGAGTTATATAATTTCAGGAATACAGCAGGTTGGTATTGGCGTTGCCAATGTTAATGAAGGTTTTAAATGGTATAATAACAACTTTGGTATGGATGTACCGGTGTTTGAAGAAGCCGCAGAGGCCAATTTAATGCTACCATACACAGGAGGCAAGCCACATAAACGTCACGCTATTTTAGCCATTAATATGAAAGGCGGCGGCGGTTTTGAAATATGGCAATACACCAGCCGTACACCGCAAGCAGCAGCCTTTAAACCGCAGTTGGGCGATCTTGGATTGTTTTGCGCTAAAATGAAAACCGAAAATGTAAAAGCTTCTTACGATTTTTTAAAGTCAAAAAATGTAAAGGTATTGGGCGAGATAACTAAAAACCCAGCCGGTAAACAACATTTTTTTATGGAAGATGCTTTTGGAAATTTATTTGAAATAATTGAAGACAATGCCTGGTTTGCAAAAGGCTTAAGAGAAACAGGTGGCCCCGTAGGCATGATCATTGGTGTTAGTAATATTGAAAAGTCTATTAAATTTTATGCTGATGTTTTAGGTTATGATAAAGTAATGTATAAAGGCGAAGACAGTTATGCCGATCTATCAGTTTTACCTGGAGGTTCAGTAAATGCAAAGCGCGCTATCTTAACTCACAGTAAAGAGCGTGTTGGTCCTTTCTCAAAATTATTTGGCAACAGTTATATTGAGTTGGTAGAAGCAAAAAATTATACACCGCGCAAAATTTTTGAAAACCGTTTTTGGGGCGATCTGGGTTTTATACATTTATGTTTTGACATTAAAAATATGTCTGCTTTAAAAACAGCCTGCGAAGCAGCGGGACATCCATTTACTGTTGATGGTGGCGCCGGTTTTGAAATGGGTGAAGCTGCAGGGCACTTTACATATATTGAAGATCCGGATGGTGCTTTGATAGAATTTGTAGAAACAAAAAAAATACCGATCATGAAAAAATGGGGTTGGTATTTAGACCTGAGTAAACGTGCACCTGAAAAACCGCTTCCTAATTGGATGTTAAGGGCATTAGGCATGAATAGAAAAAAGGTTTAATTAACAAAACCTTGGCATAGCCTTTGCGTATAAAGAGTATCTATGAAATTACATTATATACTCTTTTTCTTTATTATATCTTTTAAAATTCTGTCGCAGGACCTCGTGTCCTCATCTACGGCTGTTGAATCCTGTCAAAATTCAAATAATTGTTATACGGTAAAAGGTCCTTCGTATTTATTTTACGATGAAAGCAAAAATAATTTTTTCTTAAAGATCTATTTCTCTGATTTTAAAACTGCAGGCGATACCGCTGATACCTGGTTAAACAAAACACAAGACAGTTTACTGTATTTTAGAGCTGAATTACAAAAAGAAAATTTTCCACAACTCAGCAATCAAAACACAAAAACGTTTAAAATAAACGGTCAAATTTATTTTAATAATAAATGGAAAGATCAGTCGGTGGAGATAACACTTTACAGTTCAGAGAACAGTATTGTAAATACAACCAATACAAACGCCAATTTAAAATACGATAATTATAAAGTGAATTTTAGCGTGCCTTTTGTGCCTAAAGATTTTAAGAATTATAAAAAGCTGTATTACCTCAACCAAACCATTACTGTAAATATTACACTGGGCCGCATTAACCTCCTTAAACCGGGCATGGAAGGCCTTTTGAGTGATATTTATTATCAGCCCTGGCGTTAAATAATACCACCTAAATTCACTATCTTTGCGCCGTGATAAAGATCGGCGATAATATCGAGCTTCCTGATTTTCCCTTATTACTTGCGCCAATGGAGGATGTGAGCGATCCGCCTTTTCGTTTGGTTTGCAAACAATATGGTGCCGATCTGATGTATACCGAATTCATCAGCAGCGAAGGATTGATTCGTGATGCCATTAAAAGCCGCAAAAAGCTTGATATTTTTGATTATGAGCGTCCAATAGGCATACAGATATTTGGTGGCGACGAAGAAGCCATGGCTCTTTCAGGCAAAATTGTAGATGCCGCTAATCCTGATATTGTAGATATTAATTTTGGTTGCCCTGTAAAAAAAGTAGTTTGTAAAGGCGCCGGTGCAGGGGTTTTAAAAGATGTTGATTTGATGGTGCGCTTAACCAAAGCGGTTATAAAAAGCACTAATTTGCCCGTTACCGTTAAAACACGTTTAGGTTGGGACGATAACTCCATAAATATTATGGAAGTAGCAGAACGTTTACAGGATGTTGGTATAAAAGCATTGGCCATTCACGGGCGCACACGCCAGCAAATGTATAAAGGCAGCGCCAATTGGGAACCTATTGCCGCGGTAAAAAATAATCCACGCATCAAAATCCCGATTTTTGGTAACGGCGATATTGATAGTCCGGAAAAAGCATTAGAGTATAAAAATAAATATGGTATTGATGGCATTATGATTGGTCGCGCTGCCATTGGTTACCCATGGATCTTTAACGAGATAAAACATTTTTTTAAAACCGGTGAGCATTTGGCAAAACCAACAATCGTAAATCGTGTAGATGTTTGCAAATTACATTTACAAAAATCGCTTGAATGGAAAGGTGAAAAATTAGGTTTGTTAGAAATGCGCAATCACTACTCTAATTATTTTAAAGGCATTCCAAATTTTAAAGAAACGCGCACAAAGCTGGTGACGCTTGATTCCGGCAACGACCTGTTCGATCTGTTGGACAGTGTTAAGGAAATGCCCCAACTACAATCTTTATAAACCATCTCTTTTCTGAGCTTACTGGCATAGTTTTTAATTGTATTTATATAATTAAAAATAAATGTTATGGCTATTTCAAAAAAGAAAACTTCTATCATTAAAAAAAGTGAAACGCCGGCTAAGAAAAAAGGCGAAGGCAGCGCGTTAAGAAATAACGGCGAAACAAGCAATAAAGAAAGAAACAAAGATGAGAAACATAATAAGGGCGGACATCTGAAAAACAATAAAGGCACAGGAAAAGGCTTTGATGGTTCTAATTATTACGAAACGGAACAGCCTTCTGTAAAGAAAAAATAATGTGGGAATCCTTATTCCCCAAGGGTTCTACATGTGGATTAATTTACTGTAGCGCAATAGTGGTGCTATAAGTACCCGCCCCAGTTTTTACATTTTGCATGAACCCCTTATATATCAAGGGTTTGGTAGATAGTGTTAAATAGGCATAGCATTCAGTGGGGGTTAATACAATTATTTATTAATCACTTAAACGAACTAACTATGTCAACTTTGAAAAACAAAAAGGATTCTAATTATGAGAATGACGAGAATTCAACAACTGCAAAAACGACTACAACCAATTCAGAGTCGGAAACTACAGACAGCGATAATTACAAGAAAAATTTAACAACTTCTGAAACAGGGAAGAATACATCATCAAAAACAAGCGATGATTATAGTTCCAAATCAGATTACAGCTCTGAAAAAAATAAGACCTGGGATAAAGACAATTCTTCTAAAGACTACACAGATCCAAATGAATATAATTCAAAAAAATCCGGCAATCAATATTCAAACGAGGATGAAGATGATAATACAGAAATGAATAATAAGAATTGGGATAACCAATATAACCAGGGCAGTAAATATAATCAGGGTAATTATAACGGAGGTAATCAAAACAAAAATTATTACACCAATTCAAAAAACAAATACTGGAACGACCCTTATCAATCTAACGAGAATTACAACCAGGGATCAAATCAATATAACCAGGGCAATCAAAACTACGGATCTAATCAAGGTCAAAATTATGGTGGATCAAACCAATACAATCAGGGCAACCAAAATTATAACCAGGGTTATGGTAACCAAAACTACGATTCATCAAATTATAAGAGCGGTCAAAATTATGGCAATAATTATAATCAGGGCAATCAAAATCAATACGGATCGGGCAACCAAAACTGGGGCGGAAATTATAACAGTGGCTCTAACCAGTATGGTTCAAGTAACCAGGGCTATGGCAACCAAAATTACGGTTCATCAAATTATAACAGTGGACAAAACTATGGTGGTTATAACCAGGGCAATCAATACGGCTCGGGCAATCAAAATCAAAACTGGGATGAGAATTACAACCAAGGCTACGGTAACCAAAATTATGGTTCATCCAATTACAACAGTGGCCAAAACTATGGTAGCGGTTATAACCAAGGCAACCAAAACTGGAATAAATCAAATCAATACAATTCAGGCAACAAAAATTGGGGCGGTAACTACAACGAAGGCAGTTACAATCCGGAGTTTATAGAAAACAATTCTAATTATAACGAAGAAGAGTATTATGGTAACATGGGCCACCATAAAGGCGGCTATAACAGTGGTTATAATTCAGATTACAACATGGGTGGAAATTATAATCAAAATTACCAGGGTGGCTATAACCAGGGTGGTTACGATCAGGGCAATTACAACCAAGGTAATCCAAACAATTATTATAATCAGCCAAACTATAATCAATACAATCAAAATAAAGGTTATAACAATGGTGGCTGGAATCAAAACGAAGGTAGCTCTTACAAAGGTTATGGATCAAATAAAAATTATGGATACAATAATGGTGGTATGAAAAATAACCAAAACTGGGGTGGAGCAGGTAATTCAAATTATTTTGAGAACGAGCAAGGATCTTCTAATAAATACAGTAATTCAAAAAACTACGGTTATAACGATGGCAACCTATGATCATTATAACGATTACGAACGTGGCAATAACGAATTTTACGGAGAAGAGTACTCTGATAAAAAACGTTACGGCAAAAAAAATAAAAAAAGCAAAAGATAATAATTTCATAATTATTGTTTTTTTAAAGTACAAGCCCCGCAATCTTACGCGGGGTTTGTTTTTGGGTAAATAATTTCCCGATAGAATTTTTAGGTCAGCACTATTCAGTAATTGATGCTGGCATAATTTTATAATAGTTATAACGAACAAATAAAAACAAAACAAAATGAACACACTAAAAAAAATTACAGGTTACTTTACAGCGCTTAGTTTAATTCTTACCCTTACAACCTCTTGCTCCAATACAAAAGATGAAAAAGAATTTGCAGAAGAAGTGAACGAAGCCAATCTTGATAAAAAAGAAGAAAAAGGCGCTCAACATCTGGTAGATGCATATTCGGGTGGTATGTTCGAGATCAAAGCATCAGAAAATGCAGCACTAAACGCCTCGAGCGCTGAAGTTAAAAAAATAGCAACAATGATGGTAGAAGCGCATGGTAAAATGAACCTCGAAATTGAAAAGTTAGCGAGCACAAAAGGCGTTACGCTTGCAACAGATCTTACAGATGATCAACGAAAAGATCTTGAAAAACTGACTGAAAAAACAGGCATTGATTATGATAAAGCTTACATTTCAAAAATGAAAGATAAACATGAAGATGCGTTAAGTATGTTGAATAAAATATCTGAAAAATGTGATGACGCTGAAATTAAGTCCTGGGCTCAAACTACAGCGCCTGAAGTAAGTTCCCATTTGGAAATGATAAAAGCTGCAGATGAGAATTTAAAAAACAAAAAATAATTCAGGGATACAATTAATAAATTATAAAAAAACGCTTCAGAATTCTGAAGCGTTTTTTGTTTTAAAATGTCACGGTGAGCTTGTCGAACCATTAATTCATATACCCTTCAATACTTGTATCAAAAGCTTGTTTGTAATCACTAACGGTTCCGTAATTGACAGCATCAATAATAATTGATTTACCTTTTACGGTTCCTAATTTTGAAAATGGAATATTTTGTTTTTTTAATTCAGTTTCCAGTTTTAAAACATTGTCAGCCGAAGCACTTACCACTACCCTGCTCTGAGCTTCACCAAACAAGAACGCGTCTTTACGAATAGCAACATCGCTGGTAATTTCAAAACCTAAATTGTTTACCATAGCACTTTCTAAAAGCGTTATAAATAAACCGCCATCGCTAATGTCGTGTGCTGAGTTAATAAGTTTATATTTAATAACAGATTTAATTGCTTGTTGCACATTGTACTCTGCATCTAAATTAAAATATGGTGCAGGACTGTTTTTTACTTTGCAATAGCTGTATAAATATTCAGATGATGAAATATCATTTTTGCTTTCGCCAATTAAATAGATAGTATCTCCTTCATTTTTAAAATCCAAAGTGGTTTGTAAAGCTTTGTCTTCCACAATGCCTATCATACCAATGGTAGGTGTTGGAAATACAGGGCCTTCGTAACTTGATTGGTTGTAAAAACTAACGTTACCACCCGTAACCGGCGTTTGGAATTTTAAACAAGCACTGCTCATGCCTTTTATCGAACCAACAAATTGCCAATATACCTCTGGGTTATATGGATTACCAAAATTTAAACAATTAGTTACAGCACTTGGTAAACCACCGCTGCAAACAATGTTGCGTGCCGCTTCACTCACCGCAATAGCGCAACCAACTTCAGGATCTGCATTTACATAACGGCTGTTGCAATCAACTGTCATGGCCAAACCTTTTTTGCTGCCTTTAATGTTTACAATTGCAGCATCGCTTGGTTTATTGGTACTCATGTTTATTGTTCCAACCATACTATCGTATTGATTGTACACCCAACGCTTGCTTGCTAAATTTGGGTGCTTAGCTAAATGCTGCATAATAGGTTTAAGATCGGTTGGTTCAAAAACAGAATTGATATCGAATTTTTTAGCCTCTGCGTAATAAGCAGGTTCTTTGTAATCACGTTTGTAAACAGGTGCGCCACCGCCTAATACCAATACGCCCGCAGGCACATCAGCAACCAACTCATCGTTCATGTAATATTTTAAACGATCACCTGCTGTTACTTCACCAATTTGTTCGCAGTTAAGATCCCATTTATCAAACACCGCTTTTACAATATTTTCTTTTCCTTTTTCTACTACTACCAACATACGTTCTTGCGACTCTGATAATAAAATTTCGAAAGGATGCATACCTGCCTGGCGAGTTGGTACTTTGTGCAACCAAATGTTCATACCATGCTCCCCTTTAGCGCTCATTTCAGAAGTTGAGCAGGTAATGCCCGCGGCACCCATATCCTGCATACCAACAACGGCACCTGTTTTAATAACTTCTAAAGTAGCTTCTAATAATAATTTTTCCTGGAAAGGATCGCCCACCTGCACCGATGGAAGATCTTTTGCAGAATCTTCGGTAAGATCTTTACTTGCAAAAGCAGCGCCTGCAATGCCATCTTTACCGGTTGATGACCCTACAATAAAAACAGGATTGCCAACACCGTATGATGTAGCGCTTATTGTTTCACCATGTTTTACAATACCCACGCTCATGGCATTTACCAATGGGTTTACATTGTAGCACTCATCAAAAAACACTTCGCCGCCAACAGTTGGTATACCAAAAGCATTACCGTAATCGCCAATACCTTTAACAACACCCTTTAACAACCATTGTGTTTTAGCAGATGAAAGATCGCCAAAGCGTAAAGAATTTAATTGCGCAATAGGACGTGCGCCCATTGTGAAAATATCGCGGTTAATACCACCAACACCGGTTGCAGCGCCCTGATATGGCTCAATAGCACTTGGGTGATTGTGTGATTCTATTTTAAAACAACAGGCTAAACCATCGCCAATATCTACAAGCCCTGCATTCTCTTCACCTGCTTTAGCCAACATGTGTGGACCATCTTTAGGTAATGTTTTTAACCAGGTAATTGAATTTTTATAAGAGCAATGCTCGCTCCACATTACAGAAAAGATCGAAACCTCAGTAAAATTAGGTGTTCTGCCTAATATCTCTTTTATTTTATCAAACTCTTCAGGTAAAAGTCCAAGACTTTTTGCCTGTTCCACATCCGCTAATTGCTCTGAATATTTAAGTGTTGCCATAGTTAAAATTAAAGGCTTAAAGATATTGATTTTAAAGGCTGAGTGGGCGGTTTTTTAATGAACAAATTGGCCGGAAATAAGGCAATAACTGTTAAAAAATATTTTAAGCCCCTGCAAATATGTGCTAAATTTAGTTTTTCTTCGTTCAAGCAAAAAACCGGTGAAAGCGAGTATTAAACACATTTATTGTCTTTTCTGCATTCTATTTCTTTCTTTTTTAGGAGAATTGAACGCGCAAACACGCACCATAGATTCTTTGTTGGCAAATATAAAAACCTTGAATGCCGAATCATCTTCAGCCGGTTTGGATGATACTTTGCGCATAAGCACACTCATTAACTTAAGTAAAGAATATGTTGCACAGCGCGATCATGCAAAAGCCATAAAATATGCTACTATTTCAAAAATAATGGCCGAAAAACTGGTAAGCGCTTTAGATATTGCCGTTTCAAAAACCTGGCTGGCAAATGCCCTACAAAGTATTGCTTACACCTTAGAAATGCAGGAAAGTTATTCGAGCGCATTAACGCAGTATAAAAAAGAATTAGAGTTAAGAGAAGAGCTAGGGGATAAATTTAAAACCACTATTTGTTTAAATAAGATCGGTGAAATATTAAGTGCGCAAGATAATCTTGATGCCTCGATGGAATATTTTTACAAAGCGCTTAAGATCGCAGATGCTCTTAATTCTAAAGAAGATCTGATGACCATTTACAACAACATTGGTATTGTGTACGACAGGCAAAGTGATTTTTCAAAATCGCTTGAGTATTACAATAAAACATTAGAATTGAGTACAGCCATGCGCGATACAAATGCGATGGGCATTTCTTATTCAAACATAGGCACTGTATATGCCGAGCAGGGCAAGAACAAAGAGGCCTTCATCTACTTTTATAAATTTTTAAAATTCGCACAAATTACCGGCAACAAAAAAAATGTAGCCATTGCTTACCTCAACATTTCAAATATTTTTGATACTGAAGGCAATTTTAAAAAATCGTTCGAGATGCAATTCAATGCCATGAAGATCTTTGAAGAGCTTGGTAATCGTGCTGAATTAGGCCTTATAAATGCAAACATTGCTTCTACCTATATAGCTTTAGCAAAAAGCAGCGAAAATAGATCAACAAAACATTCTGCTTTAAACGATGCAAGAAAACATTTAAATGAAGCTTTAATGCTTTATCAAAAAATAAGGCAGCTGGAAGGTATAGGGCAAGTGTACCGCGACCTCTCAGAAGTAGAAAAGCTGGATGGCAATTTTGAAACATCGTTAGAAAATTTTAGAACCTACGTTTGGTTTCGTGATAGTTTAATGAAACTGCAGGATAATGAAAAGCGCATACGTGCGGAAGTGAATTTTGAATTTGATCAGAAAGAAGCTTTATCAAAGCTAGAGCAGGAAAGAAAACAGGCCCTCGCAAAAGAAGAAAGCCACAGGCAAAAACAAATTCGTAATTTGTTTATTATTGCTTTTGCTTTTATGGTGATACTGGCCATTTTTATTTTTAGAAGCAACAGGCATAAACAAAAAGCAAACAAAATTATCCTGCTTCAAAAAGATGAAGTAGAGCGTCAGAAAGTTTTAGTTGAAGAAAAACAGGTACAGATCATCTCCAGCATTAATTACGCCAAACGTATACAGGAATCTATTTTGATTGCCGAAGAAGAAATGACTGCCAATTTGCCAGATCTTTTTATTTCCTACATTCCTAAAGATATTGTAAGCGGTGATTTTTACTGGTACTCAAAACAGGGCGATAACTCTTTTATTGTAGTAGCCGATTGTACAGGCCACGGTGTACCTGGCGCGTTTTTAAGTATGGTGGGCAGTACTTTGCTGAATGAGATCATCATTCACAAAAAAATAAACGATCCTGCAAAGATCATCAATGCGCTTGCCACCAGTCTTGCTACAACACTCGCCAATAAAGAAAAAGACGAGCTGAATACCGATGGCATGGATATTTCTATTTGCAGGTTAAACCACAAAACAAAAAAACTTTCGTTTGTTGGGGCTAATCAATCATTATACATTGTTGATGAAATGGGCGCAAAAGATATCAAACCCCAAATAAGCTCTATTAATGGAATTTTTGCGGTAGATAAAACACAAAAAATTGAAGCTGTTGAATTGATCTTAAAAGAGAATGAAATGGTGTACCTTACAACAGATGGTTATATTGATCAGATCGGTGGGCAAAACAATAAAAAATTTCTGAGCTCTCGTTTCGAAAAATTATTGGCGCACATTTATTCTTTGTCGATAGACAAGCAGCATTATGTTTTAGAGGAAACGTTCGAAGACTGGAAAGGGGACTCGAAACAAATTGACGATGTTTTGGTAATTGGGTTTAAGATCTGATCTCGTTAAAAATAAATTTCATGCCGGTCAGTTTTTCCAATCTGCTGCCGGTTTGCAGCATATCTGTATCACCGTTATCATAATTCCAGTTTAAATTTACTTTTTTTGTTTTGCTTAATTCATCAAACAGCATGATCATTTTCATAACCTGTTTTGTAGATGATGTGCTTATGTAATCAAAATGGAGTATCACGTTGGTCTCTGCTTTTGGCGCTCTTAAATATTCAGTTACATGCTCAATTAAAGGCTCATAAAAAAGAATGGCATTCTCGGGTAGAGAACGTTTTGATATCTCAAAAACACCCTTGCTGTTATCAAACATTACAGAGGGAAGGTCTTCAGTAGCATCAAATCTCAATACATCCATGTTTAATAACTTATATTAGCTTTTATAATGATAAACGATTTATCATTTTTATAAGGTACCAGTTCTATTTCAATTTTATTTTTACTCTTAATACGTATGTCAATAAAACCAAGGCCTGCTCCACGTTTTTGATCATCCTGTTCTAAAACGATGGTTTCAAGATATAATTTTTCTATGGCTGCATTATCTAACGAATTTACAAAATCAATCTTTTTAACCACCTCATCAATTTTCGAATTCTCAATATAATTACCGGTTATTAAAGAGCAAACATTATTATTATCTGCAACCATAAATAACCCAGGGCGCTCTTCACTATTGGTAATTCCGGCAGCATGATAGCTAATGTTCTGCAACAGCTCTATCATAATAGCTACCGAAGTTTTTTTAAAGCTAAAATTTTCCGTAAGATAGATACTACCTTCGGCCATTGACAATAAACTTCGTACATTCTCATGCCTGAACTGTCCCTGAAAAAAGATCTTTAAATTATTATCAATTACAGCCTCGTGCACATTTTTTACAACATCATAATTATGTTGTTCAATTACAGTATTCTCAATAGCTTGCGCTTCGGTTATTTTTGATTGAAAGTAAAAATAAGAGTTCTGCTCATCAAGTTTTTTAAAATCATAAGAAAGCTTGTTGCCGCTTTTCCTTACCATTTCTATCAATCCTAAACCGGCGCCACCTTTTTCAGAAAAACCTCCGGCACTTAACACTTCCTTTTGATAATCTTTTAACTCATCGGCACTCATTGAGTTTACCTTATCGAGCTTTTGTGAAAGCGAAGTAATATGATCATTCTCTATTTCATTTCCCGAACCAACAAGGTAACCACCTAAAAATTTATGGATAGAAAAAAAGCCATCCATTAAACGTGAGTCTTTACTGCTGCCCTGGTGTCTTGTAATATTTTGAAGCGACTCTACAATAATAAAATATACTTTTTTCTTGATCTTCAGCGACTCGCTTTCTACCTCCATGTTGGTCTCGGCCAACGCTAAGATACGCTCGGTAAGGTCATTGGTAAAATCACCATTATAAGCATAGTTTAACTGGTAATTATTTAAAACGTTAAATAACTCAGCAATCGATAAATATTTTTGATTCTTAGAGTCCTGCATTATCAATCAAACATACAATTTTATTGCAAGTTAAGAAAAATTAAATTGTAACATGGCTTTGTTTATACTTTTAAACCTACCCGCTTTGGTAGCAAAAAGGGCATATGTCTAAAAAACATAAAATTATTATTATTTACCTGTTTGATTAATTATATTTGGTTAAATAATTTTACCTATGTTTTGCAAGTTCAATAAACAACTTCCGGTTCTGGCATTTATGCTGTTTTCTTTTTTTGGCTATTCGCAAAAAGGGACTCAATTATCAAACGACACCGTAAAATTCATTAACGATTTAAATAGTTATTTTATCGAGAATACTTCCAACCGTTTGGAAGCTGAAACTTATATGCGAACCTTTACAAAGTATTGGGAAGAGAATTATATTTCCGGTTATTATAAAGAAGCAACTATAAAGGCCTGTAACGCTATGGCGGTTAAGCGTCTTAAGCCTGTGCCATACATTACAGGATACTTTACTGCACTTTACACCGCGCTCGAAAAAAAATTACCGCACGAAGCCTTTGATAACTGGCACACCTGCCTGATGAAGGTGCTTAGCAAAAAAGGTAATAGCGGCACCCAGGAGTTGATAGTGCTTGGCGAAAATATGTTCCGTTACAATGCGTTTTATAAAACCCCTTCTTATGTTTATTATTCTTTAGAGCCTAGTTATAAATTCGATTATGATACCATTCCGAAGATCACCTTTAAAGACATTACTTTAATTGGTGTTAACCCAAGAGGAGATAGTATTGCTATTGAAAATACAAATGGCGTTTTTTATCCACAGATAGGAAATTTTGTTGGCAAGAATGGTAAAATAAGCTGGGAGCGTTGCGGACTTGACAAAGAGGTATATGCCACCATTAAACGTTATACCATTGATTGCAAAACAGGAAATTACAGCAGCGATACAGCTACCTTTGTTGGAAAACAGTTTTTTGATAAGGCACAAGTAGGAAGATTCTCTGATCGTATCATTACCGAAAATGGTGAACTTACTTATCCGCGTTTTGATTCGTATAGCAAACGCTTAGTTGTAAAAAATATTTATCCTGATGTAGATTACGATGGTGGTTTTGGTATGCGTGGCCCTAAGTTTGTAGGTTCCGGTACCAATGCCAACCCTGCCCGCATTATCTTTAAGCGTAATGGTGTAAAGTTCTTAGAAATTGCTTCACGTGCATTTGGTATGAGCAAAGAAAGGATAATAGCCAGCCCCGCTATTGTAAAATTCTTTTTAAATAAAGATACTATTTACCATCCCGGCTTAAGCTTTACTTACCAGGTTGATAAACGCTTGGTAACCATTTTGCGCGGTGACGATGGCTTGCAAAAAACACCTTTCTCTAACTCGTTTCATAAATACGATATGTATTTTGAACAGATATTATGGCAGCTGGATGAGCCTAAAATGGTGTTTAACTTTTTGCCAAATAATTTTCAGGGCGAAGCATTTTTTGAATCGAGTGATTTTTACACACGCGAAAAATCAGAGAATATAAAAGGTAAAGAAACTGTAAGCCCTATCTCTAAAATGATAGAATACTACAATGCCAATGACAAGCCTGCGCAATTTACTACTGTAGATTTTGCCAAATACATTAAATTTTTGGCTATAGATCTGCGACCTATTATTTTTAAAATGGCCATTTACGGTTTGATCTATTACGATCCGGAGACCGACATGATAAAAGTAAGACAACGTTTGTTTGATTATGCCGATAATTTAAAACACAAACATGATTACGATGTTATTACGCTGCACTCAGTTATACAGGGCCAGGATAACGCTTCGTTAAACTTATTAAATTACGACCTAACGGTTCGTGGTGTGAAGCAAATATTATTGAGCGACACGCAAAAAGTATTTATGTTCCCTAAGAACGGAGAGCTTGTGCTGAAAAAAAATCGTGAGATGTTGTTTAACGGAACATTATCATCGGGTAAATTTGAATTTATTGGTAAGGATTTTATTTTTGATTACGAAGAGTTTAAAGTGAAAATGAAAACCATCGATTCCATCAAGATCTATGTTGAGGCCTTTGAACCGGATATTAATGGTAACATTCCGTTTAAAAAAGTAAAAACATTAATTGAAAATGTGAATGGTGAATTACGTATTGATGCGCCTAAGAATAAAAGCGGCTGGGGCCGTGCACCAACTTTTCCATCGTTTACCAGCTTTAAAGAAAGTTATGCCTTTTATGATAAGCGCAGCATTTTTAAAGGGGTTTACAACAAAGATAAATTCTATTTTAAATTGGATCCCTTTGCAATTGATAGCTTAGATAACTTCCGGAACGAAGGCTTGCGCTTTGACGGAATGTTTTCTTCGGCAGGTATCTTCCCTGATTTTAGAGAAGTACTAACCTTACAAAAAGATTACTCGTTAGGTTTTATAAGGCAAACACCTGCGGGTGGCTATCCGCTTTATGGTGGCAAAGCTAACTTCGATCAGGAGATTCGTTTAAGTGATAAAGGTTTGCGTGGCGGTGGTGATCTTAACTTTAGTGCCAGCCATTCAACTGTGCCCGATCTTATTTTCTTTCCTGATAGTGCTAATGGTATAGCCAATACCTTTGATGTAAAAGAGGGCGAGAATCCTGAATTTCCTACCGCGCATGGCGATACTGTGCGTCTGCATTTTATGCCTTACAAAGATCTGCTCCAGGCCTTTGATATTAAAAAACCATTCAGGGCCTATAAAGAAAACATAAGCTTTAAAGGTCGTTTTGATCTTACATACAAAGAGTTGACAGGAAACGGAAAAGCCGAATTTGAAAAAGCTGATCTCACCTCCGGAAAAATATTGTTTGTAAAGCGGCGTATGTTTAGTGATACGGCCAACTTCCACTTAAAAGCTTTTGATGAAGATGGTTTTACCTTTAGTACTGTGAACGTAAATGCAAAAATAGATTTTGATCAGCGTGTTGGTGATTTTATTACCAATGGTGAAGGTTCTTATGTAAAGTTTGATAAGAACAAATACATTGCTTTTATGGATCGTTTTAAATGGTATATGGATTCGGAAGAGATGGAGTTAGGCGATACCCAGAAAAAAATTGATACAGAGGCCGCCGAAAAAGGTTTAGATCTGGAAGGGCCGGAATTTATAAGTATTCATCCCAATCAGGATTCGCTTCGCTTTTTTGCACCCGGTGCAAAATACAACTTAAAAAAATACATCATTAAATGTAAGAACGTGCCATTTATAAATGTGGCCGATGCCAGGATCTTCCCTAACAATGGTGATGTTACCATTTTTAAAAACGCAGTAATGGATACATTAAGAAATTCATCTATTCTTGCAAATACGGTAACAAAGTTTCACACCATTCGTAACACAACCGCTAATATTTTTAGCAGACGAAATTATTTAGCATCAGGTGAATATCAATATTTAGATGAGAACGAAAAACCTTACCTCATCAAGTTCAACACTATTCGTCCGGA
The DNA here is from genome assembly GCA_044229885.1 of Bacteroidia bacterium. Classification (GTDB taxonomy): domain Bacteria; phylum Bacteroidota; class Bacteroidia; order B-17B0; family Aurantibacillaceae; genus Aurantibacillus. The sequence goes on from JBGASD010000002.1 coordinate 942,089, forward strand.
TACTACAGGGCAAACGATCTCTGAAGGTTTGATCGATGATAAAGAAAAATTCCAGTTCAACGATCATTTTAGTTTTGCGGGTAAAGTATATTTATTTGCAACCAACGAATTTTTATTTTATGAAGGTGGCACCAAGATCGTAAACAACTGTAATAAGCTAGGCAAAGCCTATTTACAATTTACAGGTGAGATCAATCCAAAAGATATCCAGATCCCAATTCCTAAAAAAGCATTGGATGTTAAAGGCGCGCCGATTGGTACAGGTTTATTCTATAATTCAGATACAAACATGGTTTACGCATCTTTCTTGTCGTTACAAGGCGCCCGCAGTTCTAAAGATGTTATAGAAGGCGATGGGGTTTTAACTTATGATAAAGAAAATGAAATGTATGAGATCTCTAATAAAGAAAAATTATTAGAGATGAGTTTACCGGGTAATTATGTAAGCTTAAACACTACCAATTGTGAGATATATACTGAAGGCAGATATAATTTAAGTGCCGACCTTGGCCAGGTAAAATTACTCAATGTAGGTAATGCTACTTATAAAACAGTTAAAGACAGTATCAATTTTAATTTAATGATGGTGATCGATTTCTTTTTTGAAAGCAGCGCCATCCGTAAAATGGCAAAAGATTTTGAGTTGTATCTCGGAACCCTTAACCCTACACCGTTTGAGGGCGACCTGTTTAATCACGGTTTAATTGAGGTATTAGGAAAAGATAAAGGAGACAGGGCTCTTTCTGAATTGAATTTGTATGGTAACTACAAACGTTTTCCGGATGAGTTAGAAAAGAACATTGTATTGAACGATGTAAAAATGGTTTACAATACTAAATTAAATTCTTATTTATCTGAAGGGCCAATTGGTGTTGGCAATATTCTAAAAACTGAGATCTTCCGTTATATGAAAGGCCACGTTATGATCACAAAGAAAAGAGGTTTGAATAAAGATATGATGGAAATTTATTTGGAAGCAGATGCCAATACCTGGTATTATTTTAATTATACCAATGGTAAAATGTTAGCCTTAAGTAGCAATGATCTTTTTAATAAAGACATTAAAGAAATGAAAAGTAAGAACAAAAAGATGGATGTGGAGAAAGGCCCTGCCTATAGCTTTGATATTACAAATCCTAAAAAGAAAGACGACTTTTTAAGGAAAATGAAACAATTTGGCGCTTCAGAAGAAGAGGACGAGAAAAAAGAAGATTAATTCTGCTATTTTTTAGCAGAAATTAGATAGAATTAAAATAATGCTTAATTTAATGTCCTCTTTAAACTATGAGTGAGGAAATACTTAGGGCATTAATGCAATTGTTTGCCATTATCGCAAAACAGGATGATGGCAGTGGCGATTCTGAACGCAATTTTGTGCGCTCCTTTTTATCTTTTCAATTAAACAAGGCTAAATCAGAAGAGTACCTAAAGCTTTACGACGATTATTTATTAGAAGATAAAGTTGTAAAAGGTGTAGAAGGAGACGATGAGGTACCCACAACAAAAAAACGCAAAAGAACATCGGTATCCGACTCGGTACGTACACTTACCATTTGCATTAAGATAAATAAAACACTGGCGCAAAAACAAAAAGTAATTGTGCTGGTACGTTTATATGAATTATTAAAAGCCAATAACTCGTTTACCGAATCGCGCATTGATATTATTAATACCGCAGCTGAAGGTTTTAATATTTCTGAAGAAGAAAAACGTGTAGCCGAAACTTTTTTCACCCAGGTTCCTATTCCAGATGATATTGCACAGCATTTTGTAGTGATAAATGATTTTGCCGAACAAACTTCTAAAGCGGCGCATATTCGCTCCGAAGGTTTGGATGGCGAGATCGTTACCATTCGTTTCCCAAGCGTAAATTTATTGTTTACCAATTATTCGGGTGTAAACGAATTACAAATTAATGGCATACCGGTTGACAGGAAAATTGTTTACTTATTGGCTCCTGGCAGTACTATTCGTGTACCGCGTGGTACTATTTATTATTCTGATATTGTTGAACAATTCTTAAGTACTACCGAACATAATAAAATAAGTTTTGTTGTTGAAAATTTAGAATACAAATTTCCAGGTGGTAAAATTGGTTTACGTGATATTAATTTTTCTGAATCGCACAGTGCGCTGGTTGGTATTATGGGTGCCAGTGGTGCCGGTAAAACAACTTTACTAAATGTACTTTCAGGCATTGAAAAACCAAGTGCCGGAAGCATTCGCATTAACGGCCAGGATGTAACTTTTGATAAATCACAAATAAAAGGATTGATCGGTTACATTTCGCAGGATGATCTTTTAATTGAAGAGTTAACGGTTTATCAAAATCTTTACATCAATGCGCAATTATGTTTTAAAGATAAATCGGCCGATGAGTTAAAAGAAGTTGTATTAAAAACATTAGAGAATCTTGGTCTGTTAGAAACAAAAGATATTATTGTTGGTAACGCGCTTAATAAAAAAATAAGCGGTGGTCAGCGTAAACGTTTAAATATTGCCTTAGATCTTATTCGTGAGCCGGCTATTTTATTTGTAGATGAACCAACATCAGGTCTATCATCCCGCGATTCGGAAAATGTAATGGATCTATTAAAAGAATTATCATTAAAAGGTAATTTAATTTTTGTGGTTATTCATCAGCCCTCATCTGACATTTTTAAAATGTTTGATAAGATCTGTGTGTTGGATGTGGGCGGTTATAATATTTATTATGGCAACCCGGTTGAAGCTGTAATGTACTTTAAAAAAGCCGCTAACCATGTTAATTGCGATATGGGCGAGTGCGAGTTGTGCGGCAACGTAAATCCTGAATTGATCTTTAATATTTTAGAGGGGCAAGAAGTAGATGAATATGGTAATTATACCGGCAATCGTAAAGTGCAGCCGGAAGAATGGCACAATGCTTTTAAAACAAACATTAAGTTACCCGAATTTAAAGAGGTAAAAGAAAAAATAGTTAATGCGTTCAAAATTCCAAGTATTATAAAACAATTGTTTGTTTTTATAAAGCGCGATATACTTTCAAAGCTTGGCAATACACAGTACTTATTGATAAATTTATTAGAGGCGCCAGTGCTTGCAGCATTACTATCTTTTGTGATCCGTTACACCTCAAGAGTTAAAGGGGCTGAATATGTTTTTAAGGATAATGATAATATTCCTGCCTATATTTTTATGTGCGTAATTGTTATGCTTTTTATTGGCTTAACGGTAAGTGCCGAAGAAATTTATAAAGACCGTAAGATCTTAAAACGTGAACGTTTTTTAAATCTTAGTCCGCTTGCCTATTATCTTTCCAAGATCAAGATATTGTTTGTTATCACGGCCATACAAAGCTTATTATTTGTATTGATCGGTAATTACATTATTGAATTAAAAGGCATGACCATGCAATGCTGGTTTATGTTATTTACGGTGGGCTGCTGTGCCAATGTTATTGGTTTAAATATTTCAAGCGCGTTTAATTCGGCGGTAACCATTTATATTTTAATTCCTTTGCTAATTATTCCTCAGCTAATTTTAGGTGGCGCCATGTTTACGTTTGATAAACTAAATGCTACTATTGGTGGTGGTTCGGGCGTGCCCACCATTGCAAGTATGATGCCTTCGCGCTGGGCTTATGAAGGTTTAATGGTTCAGCAATTCAGGTATAATAATTACGAAGAGCCTTTCTTTGACTTTGATAAAAACATAAGCCAGGTAAATAATAAAATGACCTATTATATTCCTGAACTGGTGCAAATAGCAACCGATGCTTTACGTTTGTCAAAAGAAAAAGATGCCAGATCGCAGGAAGAATTTAAAGATAAACTTCTCATAATAAGAAATGAAATAAACAGGGAAGCGTTAACCAATAAAGAAGTATCGTTTAAAGACATGGGTTATTTAAAACCGGGCAAATTTAATGACATTACCTTCGAAAATTTAAATAACTATTATGTAAGGTTAAACCGCTTTTACAATTTCCAGTTTATTCGCTTCGATCTAAAACGAAATCTAAAATTATCGGGCTTTGTTGATAGCAAAGAGGGCCAGGACCGTTTTCAGAGGATAAAAAACAAGTATTCTAACGAGTACCTGGAGGATGTGGTAAGAAAAGAATATGTAAAAAATAAGTACATTATTGAAAATAACCACTTAAACCAGCAATTAGACCCAATTTATATTAACCCCCCAAAACAGTACATTTCACACAATATTCACTTCTTTTCGCCCTATAAATACCTTTTTGGCAAAGAAATAAGCACTTTTTGGTTCAATGCCCTTGTTATATGGTTCATTTCCCTGATCCTGTTCATTGTTTTATATTTTGAAGTTCTTAAAAAAGCATTAAATTTGTTTAGTAAACACTAGTTTCACGGTATAAACATTAAAGTAAATTTTTACATGAAAACAAAATTCATTCTTGGCTTGAGCTTAATATTTGCAAGCTGTTTTTTGAAAGCGCAATGCGTTTCTGATAACTGCAACTCCAAACTGGGAAGTTTTACCTATTTAAAAACCATTTATATTGACAATACCAAGTTGGTAGATAAGCCAAACATGGTAACCTACCTTTTTAGTAAAGGCTCTACTTATATGGTTTTATGCTGCGATCAGGCCATAAAAGGAAGTCGCTTAATTGTGAATGTTTACGATAAAGACAAAAATTTAATTGCTACCAATAAGCAAAAAAAGAAAGTGTATCCTTCTATTCAATACCCTTGCAGCGCAACAGGTATTTATTATATCGAATCGTTTTATGAAGACTCCAAAGACCCTTGTGGCGTTAACATCTTAGGCTTCACAAAATCTTAATCTTTATTATTTACAAAAAAACTATTATGAAAAATTTTACCCGTTTTGGTATTTATTTACTTATGCCTCTTTTTGCGCTGTTTATTGGCTGTGGAGGAGAAGAAGAAAAATTGGTTGAGAAAAAAGAAGTTGTTGATACTTTACCTGCAAAAGTAAAGCCTGATATTTCTGCTGAGGTGATCAATAACATCATCATGTCTATTCCTTCGCCGTTAGAGATGGCAACCATGTTAAAAGATAACGGCCAGGGTTATGACGCAAGCTTATTGAATCCATCAACTAATCTTATAAAATATAACACTAATTATAAGATAGCCTTTAATATTGGTGTTTATAGTGCAGATCTTGGTTACATTAACATTTACGAAAAAACCTTTTCGGCAATGAGTTACCTGCAAAACATTAAAGATTTGGGTGATGATATTCACATTGGCCAGTTCTTTGATTTTGAAACTTTAAAACGTTTGGCTACTAACACTAAAAATTACGATTCACTGATCTTTATAAGCACCGATAACTTTAATAAAATGGATGCGCATTTAAGAACACAAAACCGTAATGAGTTAAGTGTATTAATGATAAGTGGCGCGTGGTTAGAAGGCGTTAACATTGCCTGCCAGGTGGCTAAACAAAAGCCAAATAAAGAATTAACCGAGCGTTTAGGATTTGAAAAAATCAACTTAGATAATATTTTGGTAATTTTAAATGCTTACAAGAATGATAAATATTTTGCGCAAATAGTAACAGAGTTTGAAAAATTAAAAGAGATCTACAGCAAAATTAACATCAGCTATCAATATGTAGAGCCTGAAACAAAAGAAGTGAACGGTCAATTGGTAATTGTAAATAAAAGTAAGAGTACGGTAGACATTACTGAAGCGCAATTAAATGAGATCATTACCGAAATTGCCAGAGTAAGAAATATTATGATCAACTAGTCTTTCAAAAAAGAAATAAAATAAAAAAGCCGCAAATATTTTGCGGCTTTTTTTATGTTGTTAATTCCCCCTTTGCGAAGGGGGTTAGGGGGATTGATGACAAAAATTTATATCATTCCCCTCGTTTTAATTTCAAGGTATTTATTTAAGGTATTAACCGTTAATTGCTGGGGTGTGGTGTATACACTTAATATACCATATTGCTGCAACTCTTTAGTGATCTGGCGTTTTTCGTAATCAAATTTCTGCGCAATGGTTTGTTCGTATATCTGGAATGTGTTCTTCGGCTTTTGTTCTAACAGATCTTTTAATTCTGTATTCTCAAAAAAGATAACCACTACCAAATGCTGAGTGGCCATTTTACGAATGTACTTTAACTGGCGGCGCAAGCCACTCAGTGTTTCAAAATTGGTAAATAATAATAATAAGCTACGTTGTGTGATTTTTGTGCGGGTAAAAGACAATAAATTCTCGTAATTGCTTTCTTCAAAATTAGTTTTGGCATTGTATAACGCTTCCTGTAAACGTAATAGCTGATTGCCTTTCCGGTCAGCTGTTACAGCAGTATTTATCTTATGAGAAAAACCTATTAATCCCGGCTTATCCTGTTTTATCCATGCAACGTGCCCTAATACCAAACTTGCGTTAATAGCATAATCTAAAAGCGTTAATTCTTCAAAGGGCATTTTCATGATACGGCCCATATCTACTAAACAATATACCTGCTGCGCACGCTCATCGCGGTAATGATTGATCATTAACTGATTTCTGCGCGCAGTAGCTTTCCAGTTAATAGTGCGGATATCGTCGCCCGAAACATATTCTTTTATTTGCTCAAATTCGGTACTGTGGCCAACCCGTCGTATTTTTTTTACTCCAATTTCAGATAAACGATTGCTGATAGCTAACAACTCGTATTGCCGTAATTTTAAGAACGAGGGATAGCATGGCATCATAAAAGGATCTTCTATTTTTATATGACGCTCAATTAAATTAATGGGTGTGCAAACAAAAATATTTAGTAAACCAAAATGATATTCCCCTCTTTCAACCGGGCGTAATTGATAGGCAAAACGTTTTGAGCTTCCTTTTTCTAATTCAGAATCGATCTTAAAATCGCGCACCTGGAATTGAAACGGCAATTCGTCAATAACTGAGAATTTTATTTTAAAAGGGAAATAATTGTGAATTTCCAGTTCAAGATCATTTACATCGCCATTACTTAAACGTTGAAATTTTGAGCGGCGGGTTGCAGTTACCGGTTGTTCATTTTTAAATAGAATAAAAATATCAATGCTTGTTGCAAACACCAATAACATTAATAAAACAAAACCAACATTGTATAATACATCAAATAAAAAAGCAAGAATAAATAATACTATCAGGCAAAATATTGCCCTGTAGAACCATTTAGTTAGTCTTGCTTGTTTGAATGTTTTTTTAAAGTTTAGCATTTATATTTAATAACAATATCTTCTTAGTGCTTCTCTGTGTCCTTAGTGCCTCAGTGGTAAATCAACGCGGCACTTCCACCTTATCAATTATTTGTTGAATGATGGCATCCACTGCAACACCTTCCATTTCTTTTTCGGGTGTTAAGATCACACGGTGGCGTAATACAGGAAATGAAACAAATTTAATATCGTCAGGCGTTACAAAATCACGGTTTTGGATACAGGCATTTGCTTTTGCGGCATTTAAAATTGCCAACGATGCGCGCGGCGAAGCTCCTAAAAATAAACCGGCATTCTTTCTTGTTGCATGAACAATCTGCGAAATGTATTTTATAAGATTCTCTTCTATCACAATTTTAGAAGTTATCTTTTTAAGATCATTGATCGCTGCTTTATTTAAAACCTTAGCAACTTTTGCAATATCTATAATGTGAGAGTTGTTATGAAAGTTCAACAGCATGGTTCCTTCATCTTCCAACGAAGGGTATCCAACATGGATCTTAAATAAAAAACGATCTAGCTGTGCTTCAGGCAAGCGATAAGTTCCCTCCTGCTCAATAGGATTTTGAGTTGCCAAAACCATAAATGGCAGATCTAACGGATAGGTTTTACCGTCTACTGTAATTTGCCTTTCTTCCATAGCTTCAAATAAAGCAGCTTGTGTTTTTGCAGGCGAACGGTTTATCTCATCTGCTAAAACAATGTTAGCAAACAAAGGGCCTTTCTTAAATTCAAAATCGGTTGTTTTTGCATTAAAGATAGATGTACCAATTATATCACTTGGCATAAGATCAGGCGTAAACTGAATGCGTTTAAACTCCGCATCAATTGTTTTTGCCAATAGCTTAGAGGTTAATGTTTTTGCAACGCCGGGCACACCTTCTATTAACACATGACCATCTGCCAATAAAGCAATTAGCAAAAGATCTATTAATTGTTGTTGCCCAATAATGTATTTTGCGATCTCGCTTTTTACTGCCTGTGTTTTAGTTACAAGATCACTCAGATCTATCCTGTTTTCAAATTGATTTTCCATTATCGTAAACTATTTTTATTAAAGTTATGTATTTGCCTGTTTAATTCTATTAATTCATTTTCGGTTATATCTACCGGCTGCTTAAGCTTTTCGCAATAGGTAAATAATTGTTTTACTAATTTATATTCTACCCCACTCAGCTCGGTTATTTCTTTTAAAAATTCTTCGTTGATGTTATTTGTATTGACATGAAATTTTCGCCGAACAAGCTCGTAAAAGTATCGTATTTTTTCAGCAGCAATACTTTGATGATTTTTACTGTTATAATACACGTGGCTTACTACATTTACAAACTCTAAGGTACTGTTTACAGGAGGTGCAACTATGGGTATAGCCCTTTGCCTGCGCCTGCCTTCAAAGATCATGTATAGGATAAGAATAAAAATAATAAGTAAATAAGCAGTATATAAAGCATCGCTTTCTAAAATAAATTTAATGAATGAATAGCTGGTTACATTGTAAGTTTTATAATATTCGTCCCAGATCAATTCGTCATTTTTAATTTTTGAAAGTATGGCATAAGCCAGTTGGCGGTTAGGATGATCAACAATAAAATAATTGCCAAATACATCGGGCATGCTCATTAAATATAATTTTCCTTTTCCAACTGTGGTCGCAATAAAGCAGGCCTTATCTTTGGCAAAACCCGCTAATACACTAAAACGAGTTGTATCAAAACTGGTAAAATAAGCAGTGGTTGCAATACGTGAATAGGCAAATGTTTGTTTTTTATAATTTGCTGCATTTAGTTTTATTTTTACGCCATCTTTTTTGATCAACGAATCTACCGATGCAAAATAATCTGCATAATCCAGCGTAGTCTTTAAATGAAAGGTATCCGCTAATGCGCCGTAAAAAGAATTAACTGCAATAAAAACAGAATTGCCTTTATTTAAAAATTCAAATAAAGAGCGCATATCGTTCTTATTAAAATTTACATTATCGTTTACAATAACCAAGGAGGCTTGTTTATTTTGCAGATCCTTTAAATTGTATAAGGTTTGATTATTGGTTCTAAAACTATTTGAATAAGCGTTTTGCATTAAATTATAAATAGCAAAACAACCAAAAGGCGATTTATTTTTATTTAAATAAGTGCGCGACCAGTTAGTTTCTTTTGGCATATAGAATTGTATGGCAATCACCAAAGCAAAAATGCCACAAAAAATGTATATGAATTTTTTATTATTCTTAAACACTTAATTCCTTTTCAAAATTATTAAACTCCATTTCTTTTTCTTTATAATCATTTAAGCCAATTATAAACTTGCCATACCATATATGCTCATATATATAACTTAAACGAATAAACGTATGCTGATGCTTTTTACTTTTTAATTCATAGCGGTAATCAATATTGGTTTTATAGGATGCAAATTCGATGAGCTTAGCCCTATCCATTAAAAACAAAATTTTTAAATAATGCCAGCGTGTTGCCAAACGAAGATCGTTATCGCTTAAGGCCTGTTTGATCTTTTCTTCGAAATTAATTTTATCCAGGTCCTCTACCACATCCATAAAATTAAAGGCTGTAGCCTTTGGTTTTGGCCTTATAAGGCTTACCATATCGGAGCGTGAAAGCAACCAGATTATAATTACTACGGCTGCAATACAAACTGTCCACATTACAATTTTTTGAGCCGTCATCACATTTTCAAAACCGGCATCACCAAATAGTTTTTCTGCCAACCAGGCAAAAAAACGTTCCAACATTCCTTTTTGCACCGCAACGGTTTGTTTGTATTTTAATTTTGGGTCTGAAAAAATTTCCGCTTCTTTTTGTTTGGAAGGTGTTAGTGTTTTTATTTGAGAAGAATCTATTTTTTCATGAAGAGAAATATCAACAGCAATTTCAGTTGGTATAGTTCCAAAATAAACCTTAGTGGAAACAAGGAAAAATAAAATAAATAAAATATACTTTTTAAAGATCAACTTATATTATTGTATTTGATTGATCTTTTCGATGATAGCACTGCCTTCTTTCTTTTCTTCAAGATTGGTATATTGGTAAACGGACATTAAATAATAAACCGACATTACACAATATGACAATAGTGAGCTGATTACAATTACGATAACCATTACCAAAGATGTTGAACTTTCCTCTGCATAAATATCGGCAGATTTGAGCCTTGAAAAAGTACTTGCCGCGCTTACTATAAAAACGGGTATCTGAACAAAAAATCCCATTACCATGTAACAAATTAATGCTACCATAGTTACTACCCATGTCATCCAAAAATTACCTTTTAAATAATAAAATACTTTTCTAAGTGCTGCAAAAACATTAATGCGATCGCGTTGGCAAACAAATAAAGCTGCAAGCGGAATGTAAGAAAGTACAGGGCCAAAAAGAAGCATGGCGAAAAAAAGTAAAAGTACAAGCAATATTGGTAAAAAAGCACTTGCTACACCTCCACCAGGGCCAATTAATGCAAAAATACCTGCAAACACCAAAACTATTACTGCCGTGGCAATTATTAAAAAAAGTATAAGCAGCAACATGTTGCCAAGCATAGGCCAAAAATCACCAAAAAAATTGGACATAGAATGATTTAGCGTGAGCGATTCGCCGGGCTGCAATTTTTCGTTGGTTAAAATATTTTTATTGATCACTACATTATAGATAGTAATGCCAATAAAATAAAAGATCATTGAAAAAAGGTAGGCCAGAATTATGTTTCCATAAAACTCATCCATGTTACGCAACATTCTGGCAATGCCGGCCGATGAGCCAACCATGTAGGCCGAGACTGCTGCGCCTATAATAATAAAAGGCCCCGCTAAAAACAAAATGCTTCCAAAAAAAGGTTTAAAGTTTTGTTTTATAAATCCAAACGCAGCACTGAAGATGCCACCAAGATCGCGTACTTTTCTATAAGAAATTCTTTGTTCCATAATTAAATTATAAGTTTTCTATTTTTTGTTTTATTAAAGTCCCTTCATTTTTTTCTTCAATACTTGTAATATGAAAGATACATGTAAATTGAAAAAGTGTGGTTGCAAATAAAGAAATAAAATTTCCAAGTGCGATTATTATAAAATATACGCCAGGCTCAAGTGCTATATCTATAAAGCCAATTATAAAATAAGGGATACGTAAAAAAAAATTAGAAATATAAATTATTAAAAGGGCCACAACAGAAATTAACCAGGTAGATAAAAAATTTTCTCTTACATAATTTGTTACTTTAGTTAAAGCCTCAAAAAAACCTGTTTTTTGGCGTTGTGCGAAAAAAAGAGTTGTTACAAGAATGTAAAATGTTATGGGTATTATTAGCAGTGCAAAAAACACAAGAGGAAAGATCTGCATAATAAAACTAAACGGATCATCGCTAAAACTAAAACTCAAGTCAGGAACCAAAAGGTAACCAACAGCCGAACTCAGAATAAGAGAAATTATAATGAGGCTTAATGATAGAAAAAAAACATTTGGAACATGCTGTCTAAGATCTTCAACAATATCTAATTGAATCTGTTTTGAGCTTACCTGTTGTTGCTTATCCAATTTTTCATTTAGTATTAGGTGTTTATTCATTACCATATTAAGCATTGTAGTTCCAAAAAAATAAGAAAGAAATACAAGCCAAAATCCTATAAACTCAGTGTTGGAAATATTACTGATATATGAAACGCTGTTGCTAAATGAAAAGACGGGTTGATCTAAAAAAAAAGAAGCAAGAACAGACGCGGCAAAAAAAGGCATCACATAAAATAATACTATGGTAAACAATACTTTTATGTTGCGACCAAAGTAACTGAAGGTAACATTAATTACCTCACCTAAATTTCTTGCTTTGGTATATTTTATCTGCGTTTCAATCATATTTAGGTTGATACTTTTTATTTAAATACAATGGCAACAAAATAAAATAACCAATAATAAATGCAAATGACACACCAATAACAGTAAGGCTTAAAGCCATGTGCATTTCGGTATAACGGGTAACAAAACTTTCTAAAAAACCGGCCATTATAAAAACCGGCACCAGGCCAATCACAATTTTTAAGCCGTCTTTACCGCCACGCATAAATGAACGCATGCGCGTATGTGTACCCGGAAAAATAAAACTATTGCCTAATACAAAGCCCGCACAGCCTGCTATAACAATTGCAGATATCTCGAGCGTACCGTGTATCCAAACCACTTTTAAAGCTTTATGCAATACATTATGCTGGTAAAATAACGTAAAAAAGCAACCCAGCATTACACCGTTATAGGCCAGAAAAAGAGAAGTGCCAAAGGCTGTGCACAGGCCAAAAATAAAAGCGGTAAAGGCCACTTTAATATTGTTGGTGGTTATTTGCACAAACATTAAAAACTGGTTATCTTCTCCATAAATAGCTAATGGGTTTCCTTTTTTAATATTCTCTAAAGTATAATCCACATAATAATCGCCCAATATCATACGCACAAAACTATCGTCATAAATTTGCGAAAGTACGCCCACCAATGTAGCAATGGCAGTAACTATAAACGCATAAAATAATTGTTTGTGATAGCGGCCAAATAATAAAGGCAACTCTTTTACATAAAATGTGATAAAACGGTTACCGCTTTCTTTTTTATTCTTATACACCAAATGGTGCACGCGCGAAGCAATACCGTTAACATACAGGTTGGTGTTTGACTTTTGATAATTGGTATTGGCATAAGAAAGATCGTCGGTTAACTCAATAAACATTTCGGTAACCTTGGCCGGGTGAACTGCCTTGTTCTCATCAAGTACTTTTTCGTACTCTTCCCATTTTGTAGCATTTTGTTTTAAAAATGTGATCTCCTTCATCCCAAAAATTGCCGGAATTATTTATATTTAGCAATCATATAAATGTAAATATTTAAATACAAAAAGGCAATACTTTTTAATGGACGAAATAAAAATAACCACTTCGCAAAATGTGAGCCTGAGTTATACCGCAGCCGGTGTTGGACCAAGAATACTGGCCGCCCTGCTCGACCTTATTTTTATTTATGCATATGCCATCATCCTGATATTTATTTTTATGTATGTTATTCGCCGAAATGAATACAGCGGCGATTACGATAGTTATGAAACTTACAACAGCGTTACCATAGGTATTTTTATATTATTGATGCTGCCCGCAGGGCTTTATAATTTATTATGCGAAACCTTTTTGAACGGACAAAGCTTTGGCAAAAAAATAGTAAAAATTAAGGTAGTAAAACTAGACGGCACACAGCCTAATTTTGGTTCGTACCTTATCCGCTCTATGTTCAGGATAATTGATAAACCTATAGTTGCTTTGCTAACGGTTGCTTTATCAAAAAACTCGCAGCGCTTTGGCGATATGGTTGCCGGCACAACAGTAATATCATTAAACAAACGCATAAGCCTTAACCAAACTATTTTGCACCGCCAAAAATCAAACTATAAAATTGTGTATTCGCAAGTTGCTTTGTTGAATGATGTAGATGCCAATACCATAAAAGAAGTAATTGATTTTAGCCGCTCACAAAACCAGCCGCAGCACATTGAGTTACTGGCAAAAAAAATAAAAACAAAGTATGGCATTGCAGATGTAAAACAAAGCGATGAAGATTTTTTAAGAACCCTGTTAATGGATTATTCGCATTATCAGTTTGAGAGGTGATACGGCATCACCCTATCCCGATAGCTATATGGGCTTCAAAGGAGAAGGACTTTATTATTTATTTTTTTATTGTATGACCACGAGTATTTCTTTAGGCTCTTTACTTTAAAATTATTATCTTAGCTTAAAAGATGAAAAAAATTATTTTATTCGTTTTATTATTCCCGTCTATTTACTTGAAGGCACAAAGTTTTTACGTGGTATCGCAAAGAGACGTGCCTTTAATTAGCAAAACCTTTATTTTAAATACAAATAGCTGCGATTCTATTTTGGCTTATACCTGTTTGCCAAGTAATAATATTTTACAGGTGCCTGAAAACCAATACACAGATATGGCGGTTAACAACCAGTATATTTATTACACTTCGGCCTGGGGTAGTTTATATAGAAAAAACTTAGGTGATACAACTTCCTGTCAGTATTTGGGTTCTTTTAATAACCTGACAATAAACGCACTTATTGTTGATTCAAACAATGTTGTGTATGCCACCGGTCAGCAAAATGGAATTTGTTACCTGGTAAAATATCATACAGGCATATTTACCAATTTAGGCAATCTACCAACGGGCTTTTTTTCTGCAGGGGATCTTTTTTTTTATAATGACCGTTTATTTATGACCGGTACAGATTCGAATCTTACAAGTGGTTACATCTACGAAATAAACATCTCCAACCCGTCAGCGAGCTGCTTATATATGAATTTGCCGGGCATGCAGGCCTGGGGTGCTTTTAGCATAGATAACGGCAGCGGAACCGATGTGTATGTGACCGATGTTCAGGGCTCAACATCGCTCCTTGTTAAAATTAACATGCAAAACCTTACTATATCTCCTGTAATCTGTTCTTACCCATTTGCAATAAACGGGGCAGGAACTTATTATAAACTATCTGGCGGAATTTCAAATTGCAATATAACCTCTGCATTAAACTACCAAAATAATAACTCTTATTTTTTTACTGCATCTTGTTTGGCTGATCAGTTAAAAATAAATACAACTATTGATCCCGCCAGGATAAAAATTATTTCAATTATCGATATCGGAGGCAAAGAAATTAAACACCTAAAAATATCAGATAAAGAAGCATTAATTAAAGTGCATGATATAAGCGAAGGCATTTATATTTTACGCCTAACTACTGTTGAAGGAGAAATTTATAATCAGCGTTTCATTAAAACCATAACTAATTAAAGCGTTTATAAAATTTCCTTAGGCACTATTCTTCTTTGCGCCGCTTTTTTATTTTTCTCAATACCGGCGGCGCCATCAGGGTTAAAATCTAAAGTGGTATGCCAGGCATTATCAGGCTTTATTTCTTCTTCCATGCCTTTTAAAACACCGGTGGCAATTTTTTGTGATTGAATAATGGAGACACATTCGCAATTTAAATTTGCACTGCGCGGATCTAAATTAAAAGTACCAATAACGGTTGTTTCGCCATCTACTACCATTGATTTGGCATGCAAGCCAAAAACAGGTTTGTAATTTAATTTCTTTTGCAAAGCGCCCGTCATTACTTTGTAACGAATAGCGGCATCGGGCCTGAACTCATAAATTTGTACACCTGCTTTTAAAAGATCGGCTCTGCAACGTTGGTAACCGCTAAAAGCATCGAGGTTATCGGTAGATGCCAAACTGTTAGTGAGTATCTGCACTTTTACACCACGCTTAACAGCAGCAGCAAAAAGCGCAGTGCCTTCGGCGGTTGTAATTAAATAAGGCGACTGTATCATGATGCTTTTTTTAGCTTTGTTTACCAATGCCGCCAGGGCATCGGTACTTACACCACCCGCATGCAGATCTTGCCATTTATTATTTTTACCGGGTACATCACTTACAAAACCAACTGTATCTAACCAGGCCATTTCGCCTGAGGCGTTCCACTCTTTTACAGTTTGTGGAAAGTTGTTAACGCGCTCACGCACCTGCGGCCAAAAATTATCGGGGTTACAGGCATACTCATGTAATTTATCAAAACGTTTAGGGTCGGTGAACTTTTCTCCGTCTGCACTCACCAGATCTGTAACAGGTACGCTTAAATTACTTTCCCAAAAGGTTTCAAAAGAATTGTGTATAATGTTTGCCGTTTTGCCAATTAGCATCACATCCCTATCCCTAAAATTATATTCGTGATCGTAATCAAAATACTCATCGGCAATGTTACGCCCGCCGGTAATGGCAACTTTACCATCTACTGTAAAGGTTTTGTTATGCATGCGTTGGTTGGCGCCTTTAAAATCGAATTTTAGTTTGCCAATTTTCTGGCAAATATTTTTGCCCAAATTAGTACCGGGATTATATACTTTAATAGAAATATTTTCGTGCGAATCCATCATTAAAATATCGTGCACACCGGCCTCTACCATAATATCATCAACCAGTATGCGCACCTTAACACCTCTATCAGCCGCACGCACCAAATAATCGCAGGCAATCAAACCCACATTATCGGTACTAAAAATAAAATACTGTACATCAATAGTTTGTTGGGCATACTCGCTAAACCAGGCGCGGGCCACCATGCTGCCACCGCCATCTTCTAACACATACACACCGGTTTTATTTTGCATAGAATCTTTTAGCGGCAAAAACACCTTATCTAAAGTAATGCTATCGTTGCGCTGGATGTTGGAACAGAAATTGGTTGGCGCTGTTATTTCTTCCTTAGGTGCAGGATCCGAACAGGCAGCAATAATTAGTGTGCAAATAAAAAAAAGAAGTTTTTTGAAACTCATGTTTTGGATTGATACCGCAAGGTAATGATTTTATATCACCTTATAGACATTTGTTGAGGAGTGAGATCTTTTCCACACATTCTATCACTGCCAAACAATTGAAGCGCATAAAAAAGCAAATCCTATTCCACAGCCAATCGTTAACGTTAAAAACAATAAAACTTTCGAAATACTTAACTTTAGTTGTGGTTCTTTTTTTAATAAAATAAATATAAATGCTAATAGAGCGGATAAAGTAAAATTGCACAAAAATATCTCAATTTTTCTTCCAAAATAAATAAGTCCATCCATATCTCCACCACTAGGCATTTCTTTAATATAATAAAGACTAACAAAAAAGAATACCCCGGAACAAATAAGAAATGTGGTAAAAAAGATGTTCTTCATTTATGGTAAAATGTTTTTAGAAGGTATTTGTTTGATAGAATCCTTATTTATCCCTCCCCAATTATTTCTTACTTTCTCTAAATGTACAAACTCAAAATATTCTTTTCTAGTTTTGAATCGTTTGCCTTTTAAAAACCAATCTGACGACTGTTGATTATTAAAATCACCATAACCCGCATTTTCAAAATGTTCGATAAACCAGTCTTCGTTTATTTCACCATTACCTTTTAAGTATCCATTATAAATTTCTTTTAAAGCAATTTGGTGGAGTTGCTGGTAGGAAAGGGGTTGCTTTACCGGGTGGTTTTTAATCATAGAACGAGGAATAACAATAGAGGCGCCTCTAAAAAAATACCAATTATTATTTATTTTTTCTCCATAAAAGAAAATAATTCCATCGCTGTTGGACTCTTTTACAACAACTTTCTCCAAAAGACAAGTAACTATTCGATTCCGTTCTTCATTTACACATAGCAAGGAATCTAATTGATATTCGAATTTACCAGTTTCGAATGCATACATCCCTAACCCATTTAAAACCCATAATTTTAAACTGTCATTTGCCATTCTATAAATATTATCACAATTTAGACCTACACATGATTCTATCGATAATTGATTAATTGTGTTTTTATTTACACGCGATTCGTCGCACGATGGACATATTATTATAAAAAAAAGAAAAAATTTAATTTCTTTTAGAAACATAACCGCCCTTTGGGTCGCCTTTGATAATATTAAAAATCCATCCATAATTTGCTATCGTATGACAATCTAAAAAACCTTTCGGCGTCCAATTTTTAGGTATATAAACCCTACCCCCTTTTGTAACTAAATCAATGCCGCTAACTGCGCATTGCGGGGCAACACCGTCCTGATCCCAAACTGGATCTGGCTTTTCTTTTGTCGCATCTAAATTACTACCGTATTGCCATACTTCTTTAAATTTACTCCAATCGTTTCCGCCACTACAGGCATTCTCTGGTGCAATTATATAAAATCGGCCGAATTTGATATTTGCATTTTGCAACTCCTCAATCATCCCTACAGCATAAGCATAACCCATACTATGCGCTACAATATCCAAAGTATCTGTCAATTTATTAAATACTATTAATCCTTCATTAATTTTAGCGATCATATCCAGAGCTGCGTCTTTACCACTATTTTTCCTTATAGTGAATCCTCCAACGTTAACAGGATTTGTGTGTAAAAAATCCTTACCTGAGTGCACACAAATTAAACAACTTGGGTTTTTATCGCATGCCAATTTCAATAATAGTGATTTCAAATTTCCATCTGCATATCTTGATGTAGTAAGGTGGTTAGAAGTCGCTACACTATGATGTCCGTCAGCGTAAACAGCTTGCCTGGTGCCGATTCTATTCATAAATTGCGCGTCAATTCCTTTCCAGTAACCCCGCGAGTCTCCAAATTCTACTTGATTATTAGAATTACTATATTCAAGTTTAGGAATTACAAAATTGTCACCATTAAAATTTAAAATAGGTCTATATCCATTTACAAACAAAATTAAGTTTTTATATGTTTGAGGAGCTTGTAGATAGACCATCATATTATTTATTCGACTCGCTGGTACTTCAATTATTATTTTACCTCCATCAATAACAATTCGGGAATAAGTTGTAACAGTGCTATACCATATTTTCTGGGCAACATCAATACTTATTTGATTTTTAACTGTTGCTGTTAGATCTATAACGCTATTTTGAACATAAATGCAAACTGAATCAAATTGCATACCAGCAAGATAACATACTCCGGATCTTCCAATAAAATAATTGTTCTTAGGGACAGTAATTGTAGTATTATTTTTATAGGCAAGTTTAATTTTATTTATCCAATAGAAAACTCCAGCGGCTGTGTTTTCGAAAAAAACATAACTTCCGTCCTCTTCATTATCAAACCAATTAAAAGATGATGTAACATTTTGAATTTTATTCCACTGTTCATAAACCAATTGATTTCCATTTGTATAATCAAGCAAATTGGTGCTTGTGCTTTTTTCAATTTTAGGAAAAGTATGTTCCAAATTAAACGCACCATGCGCTAATTCATGGGCTATTTCTTTAGATATAATACTTGTCGAAATAAATCCAACAGCCCTGCCTCTTACCATATAACCATGAATATTCTGATTATTAAAACTAGGCACAACAAATAGATAATAAGCTTCCTTGTCATACAGCGTATCTAAGTTCTTATATGCGTTTCTTAATGCGCGCATCTCTCCACTATATTTACTCATAAGTGTAGCGTCAGCAGCATCTAAACCATCATTACCCAAGTTAAATGTAAAGTTAGGCGCGGTTGTTACAGACCAAGTTACATTTGCCTGTTTAAAAATTGCATTAAGATCTCCACTAGTTATTGAAACATTTGCATTGTTCACAGGAACTAAGGTAACTTTTTTTGTTAGAGCTTTTAGGCTGTAAACATTTAATTTTCCAATCTTTTTACCGATATACCACGCATAAATACAACCTACATTTGCCGGGATACCCGTTATTTTAATTTGATCAGTAAAAGTAGTGGCGCTAGTTGATAAAATTGTTCCACTGCTTGTTTTAAAACTAAGTTGGCCAGGTATAAATCCATGGATTTGTATTAGTGCTATTACTTCATCTGTTTGAGTTTCGCCAATACTTTTATTTGGCACAAAATAATTCTTTCCATTCTTTAATTTTATTGCTTCATAATTTTTTATAAATGCAGCGTATTCTTTTCCATCAAATCCAAAATTTTGTGAAGCACTTGCTTCAAAATAAATAATTGAAGAATCGTTTGCACTCAAACTATCACCACTGTAATCCAAATAACTATTTGGGCCGATAATTTTTGGTGGTGGAGGTATCAAATTAACTTCGTATTGATTTCCATCTCCATCTCTAATAACGAAAACATTTACACCTGTTGGTGTAGGTACGCAAATAGCATTACTGCTTCCTTGTATATTATAGCAAACTTGATTACCGCTCACATAAATACTATCAATTAGGCCATTTTCGTACATAGCATTTTGTTCTGCTTGTGTTATATCCCACTGATGCATCCATTCAGTGATTCCATCGGTCAATGCTTCAATAACACCTTGTTGTTGCCGACCCTCTGAATCAATATAAATATTGCTCCATTTTACTGCAACAGGTAAAACACCAAATACAAATGCATACCCTTTTCCTTTGTACCAACCAGGCAACCCAGTAGATTGTATTTGTGTTGCCCTGACTTCAAATTGTCCGCTTTGAATTATTAAACCAACAACCGCTTTATTAAGCGGTAGTGGTTGTGGAAAAGCCATATTATTGAATATAGTTTGATCATTGCATGTGTAATTTGGAGGACCCGCAGTTGTAAAAATTGCTGTATTACTCCAGTTTCCTGTAAGATTATTTCCTTCGCCTTTTACTCTGCATTCATATGTGGTATTTGGTTCAAGATTACTTACTTTTTCAATTCCTGTAGTATTTGGATAATCAAACCAATATGCTGTCCCTTGTTTTCGCACTTGCAAAAGGTATGAAGAAAATGCACTTTGCTTTGTCCAATCGCATTGACCTGTGCGATGATTTACAGTTTGAGCATTTAGAGTTAAATTTAATGCGTTGCCAATTACATTTGTAAGATTTCCATATGTGAATGTACAGATCTGACTGTAACCATTATTTTTAAACCAATCACGTCCGGAATTATCTTTCACCCTTACTCTCCAAACATATTTCATGTATAGATTAAGTGGGGTTTCTATTATGCCGTAATTAATGAATGTTTGTTGTGTAACCACACTGTAAATAGGTGCAGTGCTCAATACAACCTGGTTTGGATTTGCATTACTATCGGGCCTTACTTCCCAAAGAGCAAATTCATATTCGGTATTTAAAGCGCTGTTTGGGCTGCCAAGATTAATAGGAGTCCATTGAAACAAAATATTTTGATGTGTTTGTGGTGTGATTATCGAAGCGCATAAAGGTAAATTTAGAAAAGGTGGATCGCTTAAAGTGAACCATGCGTTTGCACAAGCTTCGTTACTGACCTGTATATTGGTACTGCTATAGTAATCATAGGCTTTAACACAAATGGAATAATAGCCTTCGGGTAAAGCCATTCGCTGTTCATATTGGCTTTGATTGATCCCTATGAAATCTAAATTATTACTATTTAAATAAGGTGCAAGATCTATGCTACTTAATAATAAAGGCTGCCCTGGCAACAATGTTATTGGTGGTGCATTATAAAAAGTCTTAGTGCTTAAAGTAAAACCATTGCCTTTGATCTCAAATTTTAATTTGAGATTATATTGTGCAACGCTAAAGTCATTAAACTGCAAGATAACTTTTAACTTCTCTGCACTTGGATCAGCATAGTCTGGCAAATATCCGCTGTATGGCGGAACTAATTGTGCTGAAAGTTGTACTGGGTATGTTTGACAATAAGCTTCACCCCCTGCCCCTCTCCAAAGGAGAGGGGAGAAGAACATCACAATTGTGAGAAGAGCAAATATTTTTTTCTTTGTTTTAATATTAAATTTTATTAGTTAAACTTTATGGTTTTGTATAATCTATAACACCGTTAGTTATATTATGACTTGAGCCCTTTTGAGTTGTAGTAGAAAAGGAAAAAGTACCTTTTAGTTTGCTAAAAATATTGCTACCAGCACCGTTTGTATCAAATTCAGTAATATTAATTGTGCCATTCATTGCACTCCAGTAGGTTGTTGTGTCTTGTGTATAGTAACCAGAATATCCAGCTGTGACACTTCCTGTTTGTGCTATTGTATATGTTCCGGTGCCATAAGGTATCTTAATACCTATTGAGACATTTGTTTTTTGAAATGCAGAGAAAGAATACGCTGTACCAGTTTTACTTGTCATTATCATGTAAACATCTTTAACACCATTATTATACCACACTGCAGTTGTATAGTTCGTTCCATTAATGGTAGCTATTAAAGGATTTATTGCTGGTGTTGGTGTAACTGGTTCAGGGGTTGGCACATCGTCTTTCTTTTTTTTACAAGAAGTAAAAATTAATAATGCTACTAAAATAATTTGTACTGAGATCTTAATTGTTTTTTTCATGTTTGTTTTGCTTTTAGTTTAAAAATTATAATTTAATCCTACGTTACCTGTAAATTCATTAAAGGCACTTGAGTTTGTTTCGTTACGTAATTTTTGTAAATATGTTGCACTTAAAGTAAAATTAAATTTTCCGATCTTTTCATTATTTAATTTTGGTGAATAATTTGCAGACGCACGATGATTAAATACTTCGTTAGTTTTTATTCCGTTCATTAAAACCTGGTTATAAGATGTTCCAAGACTAACTTTTAAAACATTTTTTAAAAATGCCTGGCTTAAATTCAGATTCGGTCCTATATATATTATATTAAAACTTTGAAGAACACTATTGTTAATATTAAACGCCGTGGTTACACCGGTTTTAGTTTTAATGAACATCATATTGTGTCCTAAATTTGCATTTATTACCCTCGATGGCAATTTAATATCTGAATTTGTTCCAAACAATCCGGGGTTACTAATTGCTCCGTGATTTTGTCCGGTTATTTGATAATTTGCAGATAACATTATATTTTGCTTAATAGACTTATTACCAAAATTTCGTGTTATACTCAGCATACTACTTTGCGATAACTGATAGAAATTTAAAGTGTCTAATATGTTTTTATAAAATGGATCTTCTTGTGGTTTTTGTTTAGTGTAACTACTAAAATTACTAAAAGATGCTGTAAAATTCCACTGTTGACTTGGTGCATAATTTATGTTTGTAGAACCAACCCATCTGCTTGTAGTATTAAGTTTATCGTTTTTCAAATTATTTCTTTGCAAACCTGTATTAAGACTTAAATTCAACTTTCCTTTTAATAATGTTAAAGAAGGTGCTATTGTAAAGTTTTCTAAGTCATTATTAAAATAATATGCGCCAAGCGTTTTATATTCTGGCTCAACTCTTTCATAGTTAAAATTTAAACTTACGATTTTGTATCGATAACCTAAACTGCCTTTATAGGCAGAAAAAAACTGAGAAGTTGAATTTGGGTTAAAAATTAGCGGTAATTGGTTTTTTGGAAGAGAATTTACATCGCTTGGTGAAGTTATATTTCTTGTTAAACCACTTAAAGCATATTCGGCATCTAAAGTAAATAACTTAAATATTGTTGTTTTGCCTGCTAAGCTAATAACTGTGTTTTCCATTGGTGTAACATTTGTATTGATTGGCGTAAACGACAAAGAGTTTGGATCATCCTTTGCAGAAAAATAAATTATCTTTATCTCATTTCCACTTTTTGCATATCCAAATAAGCCTCCCCAACCCATCCGTTTGTATGCCATGTTTATATCTGTATTATTTTCAAAATCGAATTCACTTGCTTTTTTCAATCTACCGTACATTGCAGCAATTTTGAAATTTTTTGGATTGAGTTCAATACCACCTCCCGCGAAAATATGATTAGCCATTGTATATTGTGAAAAATTCATTGATGTTATACCCGCATAACCTTTCGCCCATTTATATGTTGGGTTAAAACTTTGAATATTGTACGGTTGAGTATAATTTACCTGATTGTTACTATAATTGAAAGTAAACGGTAAAGTAATACCTATAACATTTGCAGTGATATTACCGTTAAGAAAATAAGTAAATGGCTGTCTTCTGTTTGTTATGCCTTTTGCATTATAAAATATAGAGCTGTAATTTACCCCTCCGGTAATTTTAAGCATATCTTTCTTACCGATCTTATCAAGATCCTGACCAGCACAAATTGTTGCGGCAGCTAAAAACCAAAAAATAAATATTTTATGTGTGTTAAATTTCAAAAGGCTTAATGATTGATAATAAAAATTTTATTTTTAGCGTCATATTCACCTATAACCCTAAGTACATATGTTCCATTTATCAATTGGCTCAGATCAATTGGTAAAGTAATATTGTCTACATTATAAAAATTCTGTTGAAAATGTTTAAACGGGCTTTGATCCCACGCCTGAATATTAGCATTTTGCTTTTTATAAAATTCTATAAAAACAGTAAATTGACCTGTATTTGGGTTTGGATATAAACTAAATGTTTTAATTCCATTAGCATTATAATTAGTTGCATTTAAAGAATCTGCCAAAGCAAAACTTATTGATTTGGTAGCGTTAATAATACAAGTACCATAATATGCTTTCATGGTTACTAAAAATTGACCTGTATCATTCAAGAATACCATTGGATTAAACATAGTTCCTCCAATAATTAATGCTTGTGGTGGCAATATCCAATGCACTGAGTCAGCTTTTGGCACACTAATATCCACCAGAACAATTGTATCACTCTTAAAATTTTGCGTACTTGCTAAAAATTTCGGAACCGGCAAATTACCAAAACTGTTTAAACTAATTGTATTTGTTTTAATACATCCGATTGAGTCTTTTATGATTATACTATAATTTCCGAAAGAAATATTTGTAAATGAATTAACCGTTGTGAAAGATGCGCCATTATTTATTGAATATTTATATGGAGGTACGCCACCCATTGCGTACATTAAAATAGTTCCTGTATTGTTATTGTTACAATTTTTATATGTAATTATTGAATCCTGTATATCGGTTGGTATTTTAATTTTAATCGTGTCTTTACCGCTACATCCTCCCGGGCCGTTTGCGGTAACTATATAATTAGTAGATAAAAATGGGCTCACATTAATCGCGCTTGAGTTTTGACCAGAACTCCAGGAATAATTGATTCCAGATAAAGTTCCAACGGCAACAGAGTTTAGTACAATTGAACTCTGTTTACAGATTGTAGAATCATTGCTGGATTTTAGCATTAATGCATTACTCTGTGTTAATAAAACAGAATCTAGCTTTGAACAACCATTTAAAGAATTATAAATAGAGATAAAGTATTTCCCTATGATCGAAATTGTTGCTGGATTTGTAGAAGTATAACTTAATGGCCCGGACCACATAGCGCTACAATTTGTAGGAGAATAGATCGCATTAATTGATGTTGAATATACACTACAATTAATTAACGGAGTAGTATTATTTAAAACCATATTTGGTTTTGCATTATCCTGGCCAACTAAAACAATCAAAGAAGAATCAACACAATTATTACTGTTTCGACTAACAATTACTTTTAAGTTATTTTGGTTTGAAATAAGTAACGGATTAGAAAAAATTGAATTCGTTGCAATACTTTTCCATGAAATTGTTACACCTGAAGTGTCAGACGCTGCAATAATATTTACTGAAGGTGAAAAACAAGTGATTGTATCTATTGGAATTGAAACGCCAGGATAAACATGTGAGATGATTTTTGAGTTTGGTTTTACTTTAAAATTATTTACTATTACCATTCCACTATCTTTGCAGCCATTTGAGTTATCTGTTATTATTGAATAATAATTACCGGGAGTTTTAGCGTAAAAAGGTTGGTTAAAATAATTATAGGATGAAGATTTTCGCCATAATATAGAAGATGTTATATTAATTGTTGTACTTTGTAATAAAGTTGAGTCAGGATTACAAATTATTAATTGGGGTGAAACTGGCAAATTAAAAAGAGGTTTCTGATTAACAACAACATTTAGAGTTGTATTTGTTGCTAAACCACAATCATTTAACCCAACAACGGTTAAAACACCACCAGTAGCATTTACTCCAATAACTAATTTTGCCGTTTGCCCATCCCCAATTGGAACAACCGTTGCATTAGCTCCCGAAAAAGTCCAATTGTATATTGTTGCATATTTAATCGGTGCGGTAAAAATATTTGAGTTTCCGTTATCGGGAGAACAAAGCGCAATTGAAGAACTAGGGTTGGCTTGCGTGCTGCCTGGAAATAGAATACTTTGAGAATAGGATATTGGGTCAAAACAATAAATATAAAACGGTGACGGGTTACCTCTTTTTTTAATATATAGCTTATTTTTTATTGTTTGAAAAGTATAGCCATTAGCACCAGGGCTACCTGTAGGTAAATTAATTGTCCATGGCATTACTGTATTATTTGTTGTGTTAATTACCCTAGCAGAAAAGGTATTTGTTGGTGATGTAATGGTATTATCTATTTTATTAAAATTTCCTTTAGCAATAAGGTATTTATCATAAAAAACGATTTTATCCAGCCAAACAGTCGATGGCGCACCTTGTCCTGTAAATTGTATAGTATCAGATAATAAATTCAAATTATTATCAAGCACAGCAAAGTTTTTTCTTGTGAGACCATTTATACTTGAAAATAATCCCGCCAAGTATATTTTATTGTCTTTATAGACCATATCATGAACAACCGTATTAGATAAAAAAGATGCCGGAGGAGTTTGCAATTGACCAGTTACAATGTCAAAAAGAACTAGATTTCTTGCAATGTATACGCCTGAAACAGATGCGGAAAAAATCCCAGCCAAAACTATCTTATTATTTATTAAACAAGAATTTGTAATATAACCTTGTATACATCCTTTACTATTAGACGGATTACTCTCAATTAAAGAATTATATGATAAATTAAATCCAGTGCTTTTGTTTTTTAAAATAACAGTGTAATAATTTTTTCCTGAACTTGAATCTCTTTGAAATAAAAATAATGAATCATTCTTTGTTTCAAATGTTGAAATTTCTTTTAACCCTGTATTTGTAGAATAAGTCCAAATGGGTGAGAGATTAGTTGTATCAATCCGACTAAAAAAATAACCGAGATTTGAATAGATGCTTGAGCCTTGAAAAAGAGATTGTTTTGCCAAGGAGGAATTAAAATTTCTAAGTGAATGGCTAGCCGGACCTGAAATAAGATTTGAATTTATAATTGAACTGAAATTATTATCGCTAAAATCATATTTGTTTATCAAATTGCTCATTGCAGGTGTATAAGATAAAGCGCATGGCGCATTCCAAACTGCACACCCTTGTCCGATATGATAAAATATTTTATTATTGGTTGAATCGAGAATTAAACAACTGACCTCTTCTGCATATGTATTCGAATAAGTCAATATTGGCTGCGCGCAAAAACGTGTTACAAATAAAATAAACCAAAATGTTAATATTCTTCTCATATCAATAAACTACTTTAATTGGGTCACTAATTAGGCTTTCGACACCATTATATAAAACAGCTTTTATTCTATATTCATATATATTCCCAATATTTGGTGTCGCGTCAGTAAAAGAAAGGGTTTTTCCATCAACTGTTTTAATAATTGTAAGTTGTTCATTTTCTTTTTTACGATATAAAATAAATTTCTCTATACCTTTTTCATTATATTCCCAATTAAGGCTTATATTTTTCAGAGTTCTGTCAACTATAAAGTTCACCTTTGTCAGTTTCTCTCTATATCCGGTTTCATATTTAATGGTCAAATCTTTTGATGAAGCAAAATTATTATCTTCATCATACACTGTTAATCGATAGGTATATGTCTTGCCAAATTCAGAGGTATTATCAATAAATACCTGGTTTGAATCTCCTTTTAATAAATTTTTAATATTGATAAATTCTTTTTCGAACTCACTCTTTCTAAAAATTACATGTTTTAAAATATCATCACTTTTACTTAAAATAAAGTCAAGTTTTACTCCTGAATTTTCCGGGGCGATAGTTTTTAAAATGGGCGCTGATGGTGCAATTGTATCTGGGCGTTTAACTTCGATTGGAATACTTCTTGAGGACGTATTAAAATTCTTATCGGTAGCTGCTATCGAATAAAATATTTTCTTAGATAAAGTTTTAAGGTTTAATTTATCAATATAGCTAGAATCATAAATGAATTTATTATTTAACTGTACGAATTCTTCATTTAACACATTTGATTTGAATATTTTGTACCCTTGAAGATCGTTTTCTTTATTTTTTTCCCAGCAAATTGTAACAATTCCTTTAGAATTAACAGTGGCTTTTAAATTCAAAGGTGTTTCAGGTGGAACCGTATCTATTATTGTTGCCATTCTTGAATAAGAATAAATAGTGTCGTTATTAAATGTAATAGCGCCAACTTTATAAAAATTGCTACTTAAAGGATTAAGATCATTAAATTTTAGTATTTCTTTTGACTCAAAAATTGTTTTATATATCCCGTTGTCTTTATCTGATCGAACTAAGATATACTTTTTTGGAAGCATTGTTTCTTTCTTATCTTCCATCCTCCAACAAATTTTAACCACTCGGTTTTGAATTACATTTATAGTATCAATTAATGGGATTGTATTTATTACAGCGGAGCTGTATCCAGTTGTTATATTTGAAGGATCAGATTCTTCACCAAAAAAATTAATTCCTTTTATTCTATAAAAATATTTTCTATTTACTTGCAGCATGGTATCCTTATAAAAAATATCTTCTTTGTTTTTTTCAAATTGGCTACTAAAAAGAATAACAGGAACGGTATTAATTTTTACAAAATTTATGCTATCTTCAGATCTTTCAATGTTATATCCGGAATATTCTCTTTTATAGTTACTTGCCTTCCATTTTAAAGTACAAATTTTGTTTTTACATCTACAGGAAAGGTCAGTGATTTTTATATTATTTGAAATAATTGAAGGGTTAACTGTAAAGGTCAAAAGTTGTTTTTTGACAATACTGTTTGTGGCGGCATAAATTTCAATTTTGTAACTATAAATACTATTTTTAGTAATACTTGTATCCACAAAAAATAAACCACAAGCCTTCGCTATTTCAGCATCAAAATCACAAGATAGTAACATAAGATCATACACCATTTTTTCCTGCCTTTCTTTTTCTTGCTGGCCGATATTTTGATTTGCCTTATTTTGAAATAAAGCATTATATATAAAAGCTGTCTTATTTTTATCTTTTCTCATCAAGCGCATCCAGTTAATAGTATCAGCAATCCAATAAGGGTGCAACATTTCATTTATCACTATTTCGTTCGATAAATTTTCATTGTATAAACTATAGCGCGTAATTTTTAATGAGTTCGTTTTTATCAAATCATATATCTTTTTATTTGTTGGAACAATTCTAAAAAGCACTTTATCCTTTTTTATAAAATGCTTCTCCACTAACTGCATACTCTCTTGCCCTTGAGCTAAAAAGGAAATAATAAATAAAAAAAATATTAAATATAAACTTCTCATTTAATTTATTACTGGTGTACAATTGTTTCCATATTGATAATCAAATCCAAAACTTCCACTAACGCCATCACAAATCGTATAACTGCAATTTAAATTTCCAGCAAAATATATTGGTTTTGGCCCTTTTGCTGCTACAACAGCATTAACTTCCGCACTAAAAACTGTTATATCAAATCCTCCATCTATAATGCAAGGTATAGTTACACCTACGCAGCAACAATGACCTGGCCCGCAAAGCAAATGAGTTTGATATGACTGTGGACAATTACTTGGAAATTTATATGATCCTTGAATACTCACGTTACCATTCATTGCTAAATACATACTTCCTTCAGCCAACCAACCATTCATTCCAATTTTATCATTCCCTCCGGAGCAATGTGCGTTTTCTCCATAATTTGTCATCATCATATCACAACCTAATTCAAAATTATATCCACCGCTAACAGTAAAAAAACTACAAGGAAATGACCTTGTAAGACTTGATGTTATTTTAGCACCTGCGCAGAAACCGCCAGCATTTTGTAATTGTGTAGTATTTCGATTGCCATAAAAAGAAGGAAATCCTGATAAAGAAGAGATTGAACTCGGGGGTGGCATTGGCAGTTCTATAGAATTGCCTACCATAAAATAGGATGGCATATTTGCTAGACCAGCAAAATTAATATTATTTGGCGCCGAAGGTTTTCCAACGCATAAATACCAAATTTGTGGATCAATATGTATTTTAAAATAACCTGTTCCTGTAATCATTTGATAAGAATTAATAGTAACTGAAGCTAAAGCATCAAAGATTTTATTCTGGGCATCAAAGTTCATTATCATTTTTCCTTTTACTGGAGCCTTTGGTCTTTGGGCTGTTGTGACCATTGAATACACATCCCCCGATAAACTCACAACTCCAAGGCCTCCGGAATTTGTAAAATTAATCTCAAACATTAAGTCACCATTATAAGGAACTTCGTTAGCCGAAAATTCATAACTAACTCCGGCCTTAAGTCCAACTGAAATATTTGAATTGGGAATATACGATAAAGCATTGCCGGTTACTCCGGTAAAATTTTGTGCCATTCCTATAAATTCTGTTTCTGTACTTTTATTTGGAGCCATGTGGTAATATAATCCTCCAATTAATCTTGTGATCTTTACTGGAATATTTCCTAAATTAAAAGCTACTGGAATTTTAGCGTCTAAGTAGAAATATCTGTAGGTTGGTAGACTTCCAAAACAAACATTTATACTTGCAGGATTTGCCATTATGTTAGCGATAGACATACTCAATGTTCCAAAAAAAGCATTTCCATAAACAGGATCGTTATCTTTAAACAAAATTGTTCCATTGAGTGTAAATGGAGATGTTTGAATATCAACACTAACGCCATTAATTATTACTTTATCAAATTTCCACCTTGTTTTAGTGTGTGTTATTGGAAAATCTCCTTGATAAGTTTGTTGATTCGTTTCAATTTTTCCTTTTATTAAAATTGAAGTGCCTACACTCAAGCTATTACTTGTTTGATCCGATAGATTCAATGTGACACTAAATCCAAAAACCGGAGCTCCCTGATTTATTCCAAAAGTTATATCATTAATACTAATAGGAAAATTGCCCGATCGAGTTTGCCCTCCATTAATATTATTAAGTGTAAAAATGCCGTTTGTTATATAGGGAGCTTGGCTTGTTATTACAACGTTTTGAAAAGCTAATTTTCCCCCATTAGAATCAAATTTGGAATTATTAAAAGACATAAGCCCGCATAATGTTGCTGTTGGCTTAAATGTTCCGTTTGTTTTTATAATACTGATATTGGAATTATTATTTAAACTCACGTTTGCTGCAAAAACATTAAAATTTATATTTGCGACCGGATTTATAATAAAACTATAATCTAAGTCATTTATGTTTGGATTATAATTTATACTTGCATTATATTGCAAAGATTGAGCGCTATCCATAATAGGAATATTCACTCTTCCTTTGAGACTTCCGCTTGTTAATTGATTACATGTAAATCCTACTCCGATTTCATCTATCGCAAAATTCCATCCGTTCATACTGCCTTCATTCATAGCAACAATATTATTCACTTTAAAAAGGCCACTAACTCCAGTATTATCTATTAAAAGATTATTCACATTAATTTCTGTTCTTGTTCCGGCTTTCGATATTTCTTTTGGAAGTTTAATTTTCAATGCCTGCAAATAAAATCCCGTCCACATATTTGGTGTAATAAGATTTGGATTTTGATATCCTAATGGAAATATCATGTTGTTAGCATTGGTCAACTCACTCATATCTACTACTGCGTTGGTCACTTTAAATCC
The DNA here is from genome assembly GCA_044229885.1 of Bacteroidia bacterium. GTDB lineage: Bacteria > Bacteroidota > Bacteroidia > B-17B0 > Aurantibacillaceae > Aurantibacillus. The sequence continues at coordinate 973,507 of JBGASD010000002.1, forward strand.
CCAATCATTTAATCCATTTATTTTAAATGGTGTAATATTTACTCCAGCAATAAAGTTATGTATGTCTTCAGTATAAAGTTGAAATGAAGCGGTTACAACACTGTCTGTTGTTTGAGATGGGTCAGGTAATAACTTCCCTTTTTTAAATATAAAATTTCCAACGAGATTTATTGCTTTAAAACCATTACAATCCCACTCTACCCAATTTTGGCCGTTGCCCAATAATTTTAAACTTACTGTAGGATTTATTGAAATTAAATGATCACTTGCTAAATATAATTTTGCTTGCTCCCCACCAACAACTCCTTTTGGGTTAAATTTTATATTACTTCCACGAAAGGCTAATTTTTTTAAAGTGCCTGGAAAATCAATACTGGCATACGCAGAAAAATATGCTCCTTGTGTCTGAAACCTCATTGAATCTATCGCTATAACATATCGCACAGCCCCCACTTGCTTTATTATTCCAAAGGGTAAACTAACATTCGAATCCGGATTTAACTGATCAATAAAATTATTCTTACTTTCAACTGTATTTACTATCGATATCACTCTATCAATCTCAGGGTTGCTTTGTTCCTCGCTGCCACCACCCTGTAAATTAGTTGGCATAAGCGATTCCTCAACAAACTGTGCCTGAAGAGAAAACTGAAACGCAATAAAAAACAAAACAAAGTACCTTAACCTCATATAGAGCAATTAAATAATCATTTTTATTTCCTTAAGAACACATTAAAATTCCCTTCTCCTTTGGAGAAGGGTTAGGGATGAGGCTTCAACTCATGCCCTATTTTTTAGTACAACTTATATACAACAATTATATTAACTTAAAATGAACCAAACAATACGTCTTTATACGTATATTTTTGTTTTTTCGTCATGCTATTTTTACCACTCCACTTGTTCTTTATAACACACCACTTGTATGGCTTAAATGCGTTTAGGTAAAAAAGGCTCCAATAACAACAACTGTTTTGCTAATTATACGGTACAAATAGCTGTAATGCTTATTAAAAAATACATCAAACAATTAAAACTATAGCTCATGAAAAAACTACTACTTTTTTTAATCTGCGTTCTTAGCTCATTGCTTATCAACGCACAGGCGCCTGCTTTTCAGTGGGCTAAACAACTGGCATCAGATAACTATACTTATGGTACAAATATTGCCCGCGATGCCTTTGGCGATATTGTTACCGCAGGCTACTTTACGGGCACCGGCAATTTTGATGTTGCAGCATCAAATTTTACACTCAACTCTGCTGATGGTATAAGTTTTGTTACACGCCACAATGCCAACGGTAATTTTATGTGGGCCAAACAATTTGGCAACAATGTAACCTATATACAATCGTTAAACATCGATGCTGCCGGTTATATTTATGTAACCGGGTCGTTTAGCGGCGTTGCCGATATGGACCCTGGCACTGCGGTAAACAATTTTACATCTGCAGGTAATCAGGATGCATTTGTCTTAAAACTCGATCCTTCGGGTAACTTTATGTGGGCAAAACAGTTTGGTGCTGCCAACCAGGATGGCGCGCGCGCTATGGATATTGATGCCAATGGCAATCTTTACCTTACGGGATTGTTTACAAATACTGTTGATATGGATCCGGGGCCGGCAAGCTTTACCTTAAGCACTTTAAACGGTGGCTATGATATGTTTGTATCAAAGCTGGACGGTAACGGAAATTTTGTGTGGGCCAAAGCTGTTAATGGTACATTTATTGAACTTGCCAGAGCACTTAAAGTAGATGTTTCGGGCAATGTATATGTTACAGGTGTTGTGGCAGGTAAAGTTGATTTTGATCCGGGTGCTGGAGTTGACACATTAACAACTGACGGTGACAACTCTTTTGTTTTGAAACTTAATAACAGTGGTAACTATCAATGGGCAAAGATCTTTGGCAGCCAAAGCGCCAGTGGCTGCGCATTTGATATCTGTATTGATGCAACAGGCAGTGTATACACTACCGGTGATTTTGGCGGCACGGTTGATTTTGATCCGGGCGCAGGCACTTCAACAATTACATCTGTTGGTACGGTAGATGTTTTTATATCAAAATTGAATGCAGCTGGAAATTTTGTATGGGCTAAAAGTATTGCGCATGGTGTGCAATTTGGCGGCGGAAATGTTGACGTTGATAATTTAGGCAATGTATACGCTACCGGCCAGTTTACTGCAACTACAGATTTTGATACCGGCGCAGGTACTTATACTTTGTCCCCAAACAATTCCAGGGCCGGTTTTATTTTAAAATTAAATTCAAGCGGTAACTTTGTTTGGGCGCTTCGCACCGGCGATCCCGGCGCTGTTGCGGCAAAAGCAACAATTATAGATGGGCAGGGTACTATTTATATAATGGGTGTGTTTTCATCTGCATCAGATTTTGATCATACTACCGGCATAAACACCTTAACGCCGCTTGGTACTATGGATACGTTTATTTTAAAACTGGCACAACCAACTAGTGGCATTAACGAAATTAGTTCAGGGTTACATGTGTCTGTTTATCCTAACCCTGGTGCTGCTGTTTTAAACATTTTTATTGAGCATACAAGTGAGGTTACAAGTCTGTCAATCTGCGATGCGTTAGGCAAAATTATATTGGAAAAAAATGTCACAAACAATACTACTCAAATAGATATTCAAAATTTAAATGCGGGCATATATTATTTAAATATCTTAAACAATACGACCATTGTTGGTTCTAAAAAAATAATAAAGCAATGATCTTTAGTTACTCTTATTAAAACAAAAGATCCCGGCTGCTTTCACAACCGGGATCTTTTGTTTTAGTTTTCGTCAACCTTTATCAAAGGTTGCTGAGGCTGTTGAAGCATTATTCCTTAATTATCTTCAACGTTTTGCTGCCTGTACTTCCTTTTATACTAATATAATAAACACCCGCGGCTAATTCTGTTGTATTTATTGCGCCATTCAGGTTAATTGTTTTAACGATCACTAACTGGCCCAATGTATTAAATACTTGTGCATTTACTGTTTCGTTAGCGTTTATAGTTAACTCTTCTTTAAACGGATTTGGATAAACCAATACATTGTAAACAGTAGTTGTTTTAGGATCAATACCCGTACAAATTGAAACATTCACGGCAACCGTTGCAGTTGTTGAGCATGGTCCGTTACTGCCTGTAACAGTATAAGTAGTGCTTGTTGTTGGTGATACTACAATTACTGCTGTGTTGGCACTTGTGTTCCAGCTATAGGTACTTGCACCGTTTGCTGTTAAGGTAGCCGACGAGCCTGTACAAATAACACTTGATGGTGTGGTGGCTGTTACTACCAGTGTGTTGCTGTTTACAATTGCAACTGTAGATGTTACAGGTGTACAAATACCGTTTGAAACTGACCATTGAAACACATTGGTACCTGCGCCTAAACCTGTTACAACTGAGTTAGCTGAGTTTGGAGAACTAAAGCTTCCCGCTCCTGAAACTACACTCCACACACCCGTGCCAACGGTTGGCGCTGTGCCGCTTAAAGTAGCGCTGGTTGAACAAAGTGTTTGCGACGGCCCTGCATTGGCGGCAGATGGTAAATTGTCAACATAAATGTACATGATGGATGAGTTAGAGCAAGAACCGTTTGTAACTAACCATTGTAAAATATTGGTACCACTGCCTAAAGCATTTACGGCACTATTTGGTGAACCGGGATTCGCGATCGTACCGGAACCCACTAACATTGTCCAGTTACCCGAACCTGCCGTTGGTGTGTTAGCAGCCAAGAAGGTATTTGGATTGTTGATACAAAGTGTTTGGTTGGGGCCTGCACTTGCCATGATAGGTGTGGTATTTACCGTTACCGTAATAGCTGCTGTGCCTGAGCAGGCACCACTGGTGCCCGATAAAGTATACGTAGTAGTAGTACCCGGGTTTACTACAATGCTGTTTCCGTTTTGACTGGTACTCCAGGTATAATTAGTTGCCCCGGTTGCAGTAAGTGTACTTGAACCTGAACCGCAAATTACCGATGGGCTAGCGCTTACGTTAATGCTTATACCTGTACCAATAGTTACACTAACGGTTTTGGTATTGCTGCAACCTAGCGAGGTGCCTGTTACTGTATAAGTAGTATTTGATGCCGGAGAAACTGTAATGCTTGATGTTGTTGCGCTTGTGCTCCACGAATAGGTAGTGGCACCACCTGCAATTAATGTAGCGGTACCTGCAGGGCAAATAGTAGCATTGTTTACTGTTACGTTTGGTATAGGATTAACCGTTACGTTAACAGTACCTGTAGCGCTGCACATACCTGTTGTACCTGTAACTGTGTAAACCGTTGTTAAAGCAGGTGTTACTGTTTTAGTGGTACCTGTACCGCCAATACTCCAGCTATAAGAAGTTGCGCCGCTTGCTGTTAATGTGCTCGAACTGCCCGCACAAATAGTTGCAGGGTTGGCCGTTAATGTTACAGACGGAGGAGTAACTACCGATACACTAACGGTTTTGGTATTGGTGCAACCACTACCATTACTTCCGGTTACAGTATAAATTGTTGTTGAAGCCGGAGTTACATTATAGTTAGCACCAACAAAGCTACCTGGCATCCAGGTATATGAAGTGGCACCTGTTGCACTCACTGTGGTAGAACCGCCCGCACATACCGATGCTGCTGCTGTTGTAGCAACCACTGTTGGATTAGCGTTTACAAGTACGTTTATTGTTTGCGAACCGGCACATGAACCGGTATTGCCATTAACCGTATACGTTGTTGCTACAGATGGTGTAACAACAATTGATGACGTAGTGGCTGTTGTATTCCACGTATAGGTAGTCGCGCCACTCGCTGTTAAGGTGCGTGAAGAGCCTGCACAGGCAATGGTTGGACTTGCCGTAATGTTAATAGTTAATGAGCCGCTTGTAACAACACTGGCTACTGCAGAGGCTTTACAACCTAATGCACTTGTGCCTGTTACTGTGTAATTTGTATTGGTAGCCGGTGAAACAATTATTGTTTGGGTAGTGGCACTCGTACTCCACGAATAAGTAGAAGCCCCATTTCCAATTAAAGCAACAGTACTTGATGGACAAATAGTTGCACTATTAACTGTAACAGTTGGCAAAGGGTTAACCGTTACCTGTACGGTTTTTGTGCCTGCGCATCCTGAATTTGTTCCGCTTACTGTATACACAGTTGTAGTAGCCGGTGTAACCGTTATAGCCGCCGTGTTTGGTCCTGTGTTCCAGGTATATGTTGTAGCGCCACTGGCTGTTAATGTTAGCGATGTGCCAGGGCAAACACTTGGTGAAGCCGGTGTAATATTAATATTTATACTACCAATGCTAATGCTTAATGTTTGTGTACGTTTACAGGTATTGGTACCCGAGGTGATGGCAGATACTGAGTAAACTGTTGCTACGGTTGGTGCTACAACAAACGGCGGTGTTGTAGAGCCGTTATTAACCAATGTATACGTTGTTGCGCCCGATGGTGTAATGGTTACATTGTTGCCCGCGCATACTGTTGCAGCAGGTGTTGATGTTAATGTAAAAGCAGGACCCTGATTGATGGTAACAGTTTTTACCGCTACGGTGCTTGTGCCTGCACCATTAGTACAGGTCATTGAAATTGTATACACGCCGGCAGTAGCATAACTTACGGTTGGATTTTGTACACTTGATGTAGCAGGCGTTCCACCTGTCATAGTGTAGGACCATGATGTTGGTACGTTCAACGAAAGATCACCAACGTTTAACACTGCGCCAACGCAGGCAGAATTAGGTGTGATAGAAAAATTAGAAAGTGGTGCCGGTAAATTACAAAGGCCGTGTGTGCCTAAAAACTTACGATAAGGACTGTTTGCCATTGCTACATGGGCGCGCAAGCGCTGATCGCTTGTAAACATATACATGGCAAGATCATCGGTATAATCCATAAAATTCATAAACATTTCGCCGTTGGCGCCATTGGGCGGTGAAGCAGAGTTACAGGTGTTGGCATGGTAAGGATAGGTTGGTGCTCCAAAATTACTTGTTTGTGCCGGAGGTGTATCTGTACAATAATCTGTTGCACAGGTACCATCGCCCCAAATGTGGCGCAATCCCAACCAATGCCCTATTTCATGGGTGCAGGTTCTTCCTTTATCGTAAGGTGCAGCATACGTACCGCCCGGAAAAAGAGTGCTTGAACCAAATGAGCGTGCCCAGCTCCAAAAACCATCGGTTGTTGCGCTTCCGGTCGCACCGGGAATGCCTGTAAGCGTACTAAGTGTTGGAAATGTTGCATATCCTAAAAGTCCTAAGCCTGTTGGTTGATCGGTTACCCAAATATTTAAATACTTACCTACATTCCAAATTGTATTCTTCTTAATATAACCATCCATAAACGCGGTAAATTTTCCTTGCGTATTGTATACTGCGTTAGCCGGATTTTTAGAAGTGAAGGTGCCGGTAAGTGCCGGTAAGGTATTATAATCTACACGGTGAATACCCGGCTCTGCTAAAATATTTCCCAGTGTATCTTTTGTTGCTAAACAAAAATTAATGTTACAATTGGCAATGCCTATTCTTAAACTGGCATCTTTACTGGCAGGTGCAATAGCTGCATTGGTAGCATAATTTTGAAATGCTGTGGCAGGATAATTACCAACGTTTTGCCCTATGCCGGAAAAGTCGTTATCTAACACAGTAACCTGCGAGTTTAATTGTCCTTGCAATAAATTTGGAAAAGTTCCAACGGCAACACCACCATGAATTACATGCATAATAACCGGGATACTGTAGCCCGACATTGTTGCTGAGTTAGATATAGCTTTTGCCTGATCGGGATTTTGTTGTAAATACTGTTGTATCAATTGTTGAAACTGTGCTTCCCACTGTTGTGTTGGTACTTGTGTTGCGCAACCGCGGTTTTGTATTTCGCCGGGCGCAAGCGTTATTGTTTGCCCTACACTTTTATTTTGCGCAAAAAAATTTGCTGAGATCAAAGAAAAAATTACCAAAAATAATTGTATTTGTTTTCTCATAATTTAATTGATTTTATATATATATTAAATTAAGTGAATAATTTTGTGAAATCAAAGCACCCTGTAAAAAACAAGGTTGTTTTAGGTAAACATGCTGTATTATGAGGTAAAATATTATAATCTAAAAAAATCTAAAACAAAAAAGGCTTTCCCTATCCGGAAAGCCTTTTTATTTTTTAAATGAAATATAAAATTATTGTTTGATCAATGTTACATGTCCTACATAATTTTTCTTGTTATTTTCAAGATCGGTGATCATGATCTTGTAAATATAAACACCGTCTTGCGCAATTGTTTCAGAGCCTTTTACCGTGCCATCCCATCCTTTTCTAAATTCAGTTGAAGTAAAGATCAATTCACCCCAACGGTCAAAAACCTCCATTTTGTATTTGTCTTCACTAATACCATAACCATAAGGCATAAATATATCGTTACGACCATTGCCATCCGGTGTAAATGTATTTGGTATGTAAATACCCATATCTGGTGTAATATCAATAGTAGTAGTAGCAGTATCTTTACAACCTTTTGCGTTAATGGCCACTAAATAGATCTGATAAGTACCAACGTTACTGTATAAGTGACTTGGATTCATGCCAAAAGATGTGTTTGTGTTTGGCGAACCATAATCGCCAAAATCCCATACATATGAATTTGCATTTGTAGATGTGTTAGTGAAAGTAATAGTTGGCTCCATTAAACTTGCTGCCGATGGATTAGGGAAGAACCCTGCAACCGGCACCGGATATACTTCTGCAACCACAGGGTCTGTAATTACTTGTCTGCAACCGTATTTATTAATTACAATTAAAGATAATGAGTAAGTGCCCGGCTCTGTATATGTAATTACCTGAGGATTTAAGAACGGTTGTTGTTGTCCTTCCGGAACACCACCAAATTCCCAAATAAATGGATTTGAATTTGTAGTTGTAGAATCACCTATACCATTATAAGTTACTGTTAATGGTGCACAACCCTGGCTCAATGTAGGCGTAAATCTCGCATCAGGCATTGGTTTTACAAACACACTAAATATTGCAGAGGTATTTGGTATAGAGCAACCATCATCAACTGTTAAAGTGTATGTATTAGGATTTAAACTTGGGTTGTTTGAATTATAGTTTGCAGTAACCACGTTTGAAAACGCATTTCCACCATTACTCCAGTTATAAGTATAAGGTCCGCCGTTACCAATACTTGTAATGTTTGGCGACATACTTACAGTGCCTGTAGCGCAGCTGGTATACGTGTTACCTGTAATAATAAGAGCAGGCCTTACATTTACAGTAATTATCTGCGGTCCATTCGGGCAACCGTTAGCATCTATCACAGATATAGTATACTGTGTGGTGTTGGTAAGAGTCGGCGTACTATTCATACCATTAGGCGTGATGGAGTTGGTGGAGATGTTAGTGGTAAGATCAGTTAGGGTGTAGTTGTACGGGATGGTACCGCCTGAAGCCTGCCCGAATATTTGAGCGATGTTACCGTAGCAGATGGTTTGCGGCGGCGATACATTAAGCGCTAATACGTTAGGCTCGGTGATATTAACGGTAGTGTAAGTTTTACAACCGTTAAGATCGGTAACAGTAGCCGA
>JBGASD010000003.1:0-918990 GCA_044229885.1 Bacteroidia bacterium
CTTGTCCACAAACAGTATCTACGATGACTGTTTTTGTAGATCCAGCTCCGAGTATTGCTGCTGCTGGTCCGAACCAAACGTTGTGTATATCTAATCCAACAACTGTATTAGCCGGCAATACACCGACCAGTGGGGTAGGAACCTGGTCTGTAATTTTGGGAAGTGCAACTATATCTAACGTTAATAATCCAACTACTACACTAACGGCTGTGGGCTTGGGTACAAATGTATTACAATGGACGATCACTAATAACGGCGCTTGTCCACAAACAGTATCTACGATGACTGTTTTTGTAGATCCAGCTCCGAGTATTGCTGCTGCTGGTCCGAACCAAACGTTGTGTATATCTAATCCAACAACTGTATTAGCCGGCAATACACCGACCAGCGGGGTAGGAACCTGGTCTGTAATTTTGGGAAGTGCAACTATATCTAACGTTAATAATCCAACTACTACACTAACGGCTGTGGGCTTGGGTACAAATGTATTACAATGGACCATTACCAATAATGGTGCTTGTCCACAAACAGTATCTACGATGACTGTTTTTGTAGATCCTGCTCCAAGTATTGCTAATGCAGGTTCGAACCAAACTTTGTGTATATCTAACCCAACAGCGGTATTAGCCGGCAATACACCAACCAGTGGCGTGGGTACATGGAGTGTTATATTAGGAAGCGCAACGATATCTAACATCAACAATCCAACTACTACACTAACGGCTGTGGGCTTGGGTACGAATGTGCTACAATGGAGTATTACTAATAACGGAGCTTGTCCGCAAACAATTTCTACGATGACTATTTTTGTAGACCCAGCACCGAGTATTTCATTAGCAGGCCCAAATCAAACTTTATGTGTTTTAAATCCAACAACAACATTGACTGCAAATACTCCAACCAGTGGTGTGGGTACATGGAGTGTTATATTAGGAAGCGCAACGATATCTAACATCAACAATCCTTCCACTACACTAATGGCTGTGGGCTTGGGTACAAACGTCCTACAATGGACGATCACTAATAACGGAGCTTGTCCACAAACAGTATCTACGATGACTGTTTTTGTTGATCAAGCGCCAAGTATAGCTTTAGCAGGTTCAAATCAAACGGTTTGTATATTAACGCCAAGCGCAACATTAGCAGCGAATACTCCAACAAGTGGTACAGGAACATGGTCGGTTATTTCCGGTTCAGGCACATTTAACAATGTGAACAATCCTACAACAACAGTTTCGGGATTGTCGCTGGGGACAAATATTTTACAGTGGAGTATAACAAATGGCGGTGCTTGCCCATTTACAAGCTCAACTATGACCATTACAGTTGATCCTGCACCAAGCATATCATTGGCCGGACCAAACCAAACATTATGTATTTTAAATCCAACCACAACACTGGCAGGAAATACACCAACCAGTGGTGTTGGAACATGGTCAGTAATTTCCGGAAGTGCCACAATTGGAAATATTAATAATCCAACAACAAGCTTAACGGCAGTGGGTCTTGGTACAAATGTATTGCAATGGAGTATTACCAATAATGGGGCTTGTCCTCAAACTGTTTCTACAATGACCATTTTTGTTGATCAAGCACCAAGTATTGCATTAGCAGGATCAAATCAAACGCTATGTGTTTTAAATCCAACAACCACGCTTGCGGGAAATACGCCGACCAGTGGTGTAGGAACATGGAGTGTTATATCAGGAAGCGCGACGATATCTAACATAAATAACCCAACAACTACACTAACGGCTGTGGGCTTGGGTACAAATGTAATACAGTGGAGTATAACAAATGGTGGCGCTTGTCCACAAACCGTTTCTACAATGACCATTTTTGTTGACCAGGCTCCAAGTATTGCATTAGCCGGCCCAAATCAAACATTATGTGTTTTAAATCCGACAACTACACTTGCGGGCAATACACCAACAAGTGGTGTTGGTACATGGTCTGTTATTTCAGGAAGTGCTACTATTGGTAATATCAATAATCCAACAACAAATTTAACTGCGGTTGGGCTTGGTACAAACGTACTACAATGGAGCATTACCAACAATGGAGCTTGTCCGCAAACAGTTTCTACAGTGACGATCATTGTAGATCCTGCACCAAGTATTTCAGCAGCCGGCCCTAATCAAACAGTTTGTATCAGCTCACCAAACGCAACATTGGCCGCCAACACTCCAACAACGGGATTAGGAACCTGGTCTGTAATTTCAGGTGGAGGAACAATAACAAGTCCAAATAGCCCAACCTCTACAGTAACCGGTTTAGCCTTAGGCATAAATATTTTGCAATGGAGTATTTCAAATGGTGTTTGTGCAACTACTACTTCTACAATGAGTATACAAGTTGATAATTTACCAACTGTTGCAACTGCAGGACCTAGTCAAACATTATGTATTTCCAATCCAAGTTTAACAATGGCTGGAAATATTCCTTCTGTTGGTACGGGGTCGTGGTCGATAGTTCTTGGATCAGCAACAATTACTACTCCAACATCCGGAACAACTACAGCTACAAATTTAGGATTGGGCCAAAATATTTTCTTATGGACAATTTCAAATGGCGTTTGTAATTCATCTTCTTCAAGTGTTGTGATCACTATTGATCCTTTACCAAGCATTGCTGTTGCAGGATCAAATCAAACAGTTTGTATAAGCTCACCAAGTACAACAGTAAACGGAAATACGCCTGCTGTTGGAACAGGAACATGGAGTGTAGTATCAGGCAATGGAACAATTACATCAGTTAATAACCCAACAACAACTGTTACTAATTTAGCATTAGGTACAAATGTGTTGCAATGGAGTATTGGTACCGTTGGATGTGCGCCAACAATTTCTACATTGAGCATAAAAGTTGATCAGTTACCAACTATTGCTAGTGCCGGCCCAAATCAAACCTTGTGTATCAACAATCCAACAACAACTTTAAATGCAAACACACCAATTATTGGAGCAGGAACATGGTCGATCATGCAAGGTGGTGGTGTGCTTACAAATTCAAATTCACCAAATAGTTCAATTACCGGTATGCCAACGGGAACAACTGTTTTACAATGGTCAATTACAAATGGTGTTTGTGCACCAAGTATTTCAACAATGAGCATACAGGTAGATAATAATACCATCGTAGCTTCTGCAGGGCCAAATCAAACATTGTGTGCTGCATCACCAAGTACAACATTGGCCGGCAATACGCCAACCGTTGGGGTTGGAACTTGGGTAATACTTGTTGGGTCAGGTAGTATAACAACGCCTAGCCTGTCAAACACAACCGTTACAAATCTGGGTGTAGGAACTAATATTTTACAGTGGACAATTGTGAACGGTGTATGCGCATTTAATTCATCTATTGTTTATATATATGTTGTTCCATCGCCTGGAAATCCAAATGCAGGACCTAGCCAAACTTTATGTATAAGCAATCCAACAACCACTATTGCTGCAAATACACCAAGCCTTGGTACTGCTAGTTGGTCTGTAGTTTCGGGTAGTGCAAATATTGTTAGCCCAACAACAAATACAAGTAATGTATTAAGCATTGCACCTGGAAATAATGTTCTTGCCTGGACAATGACATACAGTGTTTGTTCTCTTACTTCAACTTTAAATCTTCACGTAGATCTTATTCCTTCAGCTCCTGTTGCGGGTCCAAACCAAACTGTTTGTATTAGTAGTCCAACAGCAGTGTTGGCAGCGAATACACCTACAAGTGGTGCAGGAACCTGGTCGGTAATTTCAGGAAGTGGAACAGTTACAACCCCAACACTTGCAACAAGCAGCGTAACAGGTCTTGGGCTTGGTGTTAATGTATTGCAATGGACAATTAATGGTGGCGGTTGTGGAACGAATAGTTCAACAATGAGTATACAGGTAGATAATATTCCAACTACTGCGGCTGCCGGCCCAAGTCAAACTCTCTGTATCAGTAATCCAACAACGGTGCTTGCAGGAAATACTCCAACAACAGGAATTGGTACATGGTCGGTAATTGCAGGAAGTGGAACGATATCAAATCCTAATTCTCCAACAAGTGCAGTAACAGGTTTAGGATTGGGATTAAATACTTTACAATGGACAATTGCAAATGGTGTTTGTGTAAGTACATCTACTCTAAACATCCAAGTAGATAACGTTCCAACAATAGCGAACGCGGGTTCAAGCCAATCGATCTGTATCAGTACTCCAACTTTTGCTCTTACCGGAAACACACCGCTGGTTGGAACGGGAACCTGGTCTGTTATTTCCGGTAGTGGAACAATAACAACACCAACATTAGCCACATCTTCAGTTACAGGTCTTGGTGCAGGCTTAAATGTTTTACAATGGACAATTGCAAACGGTATTTGCGGATCGAATTCATCAACCATGAGCATCCAGGTTGATCTTGCACCGACTGTAGCAAATGCCGGCTCAAATCAGATTTTGTGTATAAGTTCTCCTACAACTACTCTTAACGGCAATACGGCAACCGTTGGCATTGGTACATGGTCAATTACATCCGGAAGTGGTGTAATAACCAATTCATTACTTGCTAACTCAACTGTAACTAATTTGGCACTTGGATTAAATATTTTAGAATGGAATATAACAAGCGGTGTATGCGGAACTACAACTTCTACCATGAGCATCCAGGTGGATAATATTCCTACCATAGCAAATGCAGGATCAAACCAAACACTATGTATCAACTCTCCTACTTATACGTTGGCGGGAAATACGCCTGTTATTGGAACAGGAACATGGTCGATAATTGCAGGAAGCGGAACTATTGCCACGCCAACACTTGCAACGAGCGCAGTTACAGGACTTGCTGCAGGTGTAAATATTCTTGAATGGACTATTGCCAATGGTGCTTGTGGATCGAGCACATCTACCATGAGCATACAGGTTGATCAATTACCAACAACGGCTATTGCAAGTTCTAACCAAACAATTTGTATTACTAACCCTACCACAACTGTTATTGGCAACGTGCCAACCGTTGGTACCGGAATTTGGACATTGTTTTCAGGTACCGGAGCAATAACCTCTGCAACTTCTGCCACAACAACTTTAACAGGGCTGGGTGCCGGAATAAATGTTTTTGAATGGACGATCAGTAACGGAAGTTGTGCTTCATCTGTTGCTAGCGTTACAATAACTGTTGATCCTGCACCAACCATTGCATCTGCAGGTTCAAACCAAACTGTTTGTATCAGTACACCAACTGCATTAATGTCTGGCAATATACCTGCTATTGGCACGGGCTCCTGGACGGTAGTTTCGGGTAGCGGAACAATTACAAGTACAACTTTAGCAAATACAACAATTACTAATTTAGGTTTAGGAGTAAATGTTTTTGCATGGACGATCAGTAATAACTGTTCGTCATCTACGTCAACTGTTTCGGTAACGGTAGATCAGGTACCAACAACTGCAGTAGCAGGATCAAATCAAACAATTTGTATTAGTACAGCCTCAACAACATTAAATGGCAACGCCCCAACCGTTGGAACGGGAATTTGGACTTTAGCATCAGGCAGCGGAACAATCGTTTCTCCAACCACTGCAGTTACAACAGTAACAAATATTGGTATGGGAACAAATGTGTTTGATTGGACAATTTCAAATGGTTCATGCCCGTCTTCTGTTTCAAGTATTACAATAACTGTTGATCCTGCGCCAACCATTGCAGCCGCAGGCCCAAATCAAACAATTTGTATTAGTACAGGATCGGCTTTAATGGCTGCAAATAATGCTGCTGTCGGAACAGGTTCTTGGAGTGTGGTTTCAGGAAGTGGAACTTTTGCAAACATAAATTTAGAAACAACCACTATTACAGGTTTAGCATTAGGCAATAATATTTATGCATGGACCATCTTTAGCGGATGTGGTTCAACTACGTCAACTGTTTCAGTATTCGTAGATCAGGCTCCAACAATTGCAGCTGCAGGTTCTAACCAAACAATATGTATTACCAGTCCTTCAACAACATTAAATGGAAACGCACCTGCTGTTGGAACAGGCGTTTGGACGTTAGCATCGGGTAGCGGAACAATTACTTCTCCAACTACTGCAGTTACAACAGTTACAAATATTGGTTTAGGTGTGAATGTTTTTGACTGGACGATCACTAATGGGTCTTGTGCACCTTCGGTTTCAAGTATTACAATAACTGTAGATCCTGCACCAACAATTGCAGCTGCGGGCCCAAATCAAACAGTTTGTATTAGCAGTGCTGCAGCTGTTATGGCTGCTAATAATGCCGCAGTGGGTACAGGCTCTTGGAGTGTTGTATCAGGTAGCGGAACATTTGCTAATATAAACTTAGAAACTACGAATGTTACAGGCATGGCTTTAGGTACAAATGTATTTGCATGGACCATTTTTAGCAACTGCGGATCGTCTGTTTCGAATGTTACTGTTGTGGTTGACCAGGCTCCAACAACCGCGGTTGCAAGTACCAATCAAACTATTTGTATAGGTAACCCTACAGCAACAATAAATGGCAATGTGCCAACCGTTGGAACCGGAACATGGACATTAATTTCGGGAACCGGAACAATTACGTCACCGGGAAGTGCAGTTACAACGGTAACTAACATGGCAATTGGTAATAATGTATTTGAATGGAGTATTTCTAATGGTGTGTGTGCACCTTCAGTAGCAAATGTTACAATAACAGTAGATCCACCGGCTACCGCTGCAAATGCAGGGCCTAATCAAACAGTTTGTGTAAGCTCAGGTGCCGTTATGGCTGCCAATCCTCCTGCAGTTGGTACAGGTACATGGAGTGTTGTATCAGGCAGCGGTACTTTTGCTAACATAAATCTGGAAACATCTAACGTTACAGGTTTAACTGTAGGAACAAACATTTTTGCCTGGACCATTTCGAGTACATGCGGCTCATCAGCTTCAAATGTTACTATTATTGTTGATCAGGCACCAACAATCGCAACCGCCAGCACCAATCAAACAATTTGCATTAATACGCCAACCGCTTCTATAAGCGGCAATATACCAACCGTTGGTACAGGCACATGGACACTAATTTCAGGAAGCGGAACTATTACTACACCAGGAAACGCTGTTACAACTGTTACTAATTTAGCTGCTGGTGTAAACATATTTGAATGGAGTATTAGCAATGGTGTTTGTGCACCTTCAACAGCACAGGTTCAGATAACGGTTGATCCATTACCAACAACCCCTGTAGCAGGACCTAATCAAACAGTTTGTATAAGTAGCGGTGTAACTATGGCCGCTAATACTGCAGCTGTTGGAACAGGTTCGTGGAGTGTTGTTTCGGGTAGCGGAATATTTGCAAACATAAATTTAGAAACAACAAGTGTAAGCGGTTTAGCGGTTGGAACTAACGTATATGCATGGACAATCTTTAGTAACTGCGGTTCGTCAACTTCAAATGTAACAATAACGGTTCATCAGGTTCCAACAACGGCAACAGCAGTTTCTGATCAAACAATATGCGCAGGCACACCAACAGCCGCTATTACAGGTAATGTGCCGGGTGTTGGCACAGGTACATGGACGCTTGTTTCAGGTAGCGGTACAATTGTTTCACCAGGTACAGCTGCTACAACCGTTACAAATTTAGCTGTTGGTGTAAATGTATTTGAATGGAGTATTAGTAATGGTGTTTGTGCACCATCAACAGCGAGTGTGCAAATAACAGTTGATCCAATGCCTACAATTCCTGTGGCAGGAGCAAACCAAACTATTTGTGCGGCAAGTTCAGTTACTATGAATGCTAATGTGCCTGCAATAGGTACAGGTTCATGGACTGTGGTTTCAGGAAGCGGTGTGATTGTTTCTACAACACTTGCAAATACAAGTATAAGCGGTTTAGGTGCCGGTACAAATGTGTTTGCCTGGACGATCAGTAACAATTGCTCATCTGCTACATCAACTGTTGCAATAATTATTAATCCTTCATCAAGTATTGCAAATGCAGGTCCGGATCAAAACTTCTGCGGAAATACTACAGCTACTTTAAATGCTAATATTCCTTCAGCCGGTACAGGTACATGGTCAGTTATTTCAGGAGGGGCTTCTGTAACATCGCCTAACGTAAATAACTCTGCGGTTACTGGATTAACAACCGGAACAAATATTTTAGTATGGACAATAGCTAACGGTTCTTGTCCTGCCACAAATGATACAGTTAAAATATTAATTGATGCAGTACCAGTTGCAAACGCAGGCGCAGATCAAAGCACTTGTTCTAACTCTATAACATTAAATGCTAATGCACCGTTAGTTGGAACAGGAGTATGGTCGGTAATTAGCGGCACATCTACCGTTGTAACCCCAACACTAAATAATTCGGCTGTTACCGGTTTATCTACACCAACAAATGTTTTTGTGTGGACTGTTACAAATGGCATGTGTCCAGCTTCAACAGACACAGTGATAATTAATGTTTCTACACCATCAAGCCCTGCCTTTGCCGGAAATGATACTACAGTATTAGTTAACCAGGTGATTTTAAATGGAAATAATCCTTCGCCGGGAATAGGTGTGTGGACACTAATAACAGGATCGGGAAATATTATAAGCTCTGCGAATTATAATACGCTTGTAAATTCTCTTTCTCCGGGATTAAACACATTCCAATGGACAATTACAGATGCCTGCGGCACAACATCAGATCAGGTGAATGTTACGTTAGTGGATGTTGAGTTACCGAATGCTATTTCACCAAATGGTGATGGTAAAAATGATTATTTCGAAATTCCATTTATTGGGTCTTATAATAAAGTAGAAATAAAAATAATAAACAGATGGGGTAACCTTGTATATGAAAACGCCAATTATAATAATAACTGGAATGGATTTAATCAATCAGGAAACCCACTTGCAGAAGACACCTATTTTTATGTTTTAAAATTAGACGAATTGATAAGAACCGGATATATAACAATTAAACGATGAGAAAATTATATGCCATATTAATTGTGATCATGTTTTCGAATGATTTTTTTGCGCAGCACTCTACGCTGACTTCAAATTATTTGTTGAATATTTTTTCAATTAATCCTGCCTATGCAGGTCAGAGAAGATCGCTTGACATGACATTGTTTTACAGAAAGCAATGGTTAGGGCCAAGTGGTACGCCACAAACAGCAAGCATTTTGGGGAGTATGGAAATAAAACCAAAAAACCTTTCAATTGGGTTTCATTATGATAATGATAATATTGGTTTTACAAACACTTCTGCTATTAAAATTGCACTTTCTTACAGGTTAAAGATAGATAAGATACGAAAACTTGCCTTTGGAATTATGCCGGGATATAGAAAAATGTTTTACGATTATAGAAAACTGCGCACCACAACACAAGGCGATGGCACCTTTGATGTTAATACACCAACAGTAAATTCTTTTATTTCTAGTGCCGGCGCTTTTTATTATTCTAAAAAAATGTACCTGGGCGTTTCATCGCCAGAATTATTAAACTTAAATGGCAACAATCCTTCTATTGAATTAAATTTTATAGCAGGATATATTTTTAACTTAAGTAGCAGTGTTGTTTTAAAACCTTCTGTTTTAGTAAGAGAAATTAAAAACTCACCCACACAAATTGATGTTAATTTAACTACTTACTTTAACGAGGACCTTGGTATTGGATTAGCTTATAGAAATAAGGATGCATTAGTAGCTTATTTTGATTGGGTTATTGATAAAGATAAAAGATTTAAAGTAGGTTACGCTTACGATTATTCTATTGGTACGATCAGAAAATATAATTCAGGATCGCATGAAATTATGTTAAACTACTTTTTCGGTAAACTTTCTTACGCACCTTCTCCAAGATTCTTCTAATGATCCTTAAGTCCAGATTTTGGAGTGTTTTATTGTGCATGCTTGCAGGTATAAGCATGTTCTCTCAAAAATTTCTTTTTGATTCTGCGACCATTGAGTTAAAGCCACTGAATATTAATACAAAAAAAGAATCTGAATTTAGCCCTTTTATAATAGGAAAGAATTTTTTTTATACTTCTTCGCAAGAAAGAAAAGTTGGCGTAACGCACATGGAAAAAGCTACCCAACACCAAATGTTGGATATCTATAAAGGTTACCTTTCAGATTCAATAACCGTAAAGGATGTAAAAGCCTTAACACGAAAAATAAACAATTCAGTTAACCAGGGTTCGTGTTATTTTGACGTTGAAGGGTCACGTTTATATTATTCAGGCGACGTACCGGCGCAAAGTCATTACAAAAAATACAAACTCGCTATTTTTTCAAGTGAGTTTAAGGATAATGAGTTTAAATATCCAAAAATAGAAATTGTTTTGGCCGATACATTTTCAGCCGGACATCCTATGCTCTATAAAGGTAGGCTATATTTTTCTGCAAATCTTGCAGGAGGAAAGGGAGCAACAGATATTTATTATGCAGAGAAGATAGATGGCCAATGGGCAAACATTAAAAATTGCAGTGCCATAAATACACCCTACCATGAGTATTTCCCTTTTGTTATGAATAATGAAGAGATCTATTTTTCAAGTAATCGCCCGGGAGGATACGGAAAATTGGATGTTTATAAATGTACTACAATAGATTCAACATCTTCAATACTAAACCTTGGTAACCCTGTAAATTCAAAATATGATGATTTTGGCGTTTATATTGACAGTTTGCAGGAAGGTGGTTATTTTTCTTCTGATAGAAAAAAAGGACAAGATGATATTTATTACTTTAAACAAACGTGGCCGGTATTTAAAAATTGTAAAGATCCAGTAGTAGAAAATTATTGTTATGATTTTACTGATGAAAAAACACTTGATACGGATTCTCTTAAAGGATACTATTATCAATGGTCATTTAGTGATGGTGTTACAGCAAAAGGCGTTAGTGTTAAACATTGTTTTCCTGCGCCGGGTGATTTTACAGTAGAATTAAACATTATAGACTCTGTAACCAAAGTTGTTTTTATGAGCCAGGCAGCTTTTGATATAAAAGTAGACTCCATTGTTCAGTTAAAAATAAACTGTTTGGATACGGTTTTACAAAACAAGAAATTCAATATTAATACCGATTGGACCTATTTACCTGATAATACCATTAACGGATATTATTTTGAGATAGATGGTAAGCGTATGCGTGGAAAGTCTCATGACCAGATTTTTGCAGAAAAGGGAAGGCATAAAGTATTATTGGGTGTTGCTACAGTCAATAATAAAACAAAACAAAAAGAATTATTATGTACCACCAAGGATATTATTTGTGTGGATTCAACAACATGGTTAGCTGTTGAGAAAAGGCAGATAGAAAAAATTGCAGATCAATTTGCTTTCAAGAAATTTCCAGGCGATTCGGCGATGTTAACCGATATGAATTATGCTGATGAAGAGTTGAAGTACAATAAAAAAGGTTTAAATGGAGCGGCCGTAGCAGCAGCAATTAAAAAGGTTGTTGATGAAAAAATTGCAAATAAGAGTAGTCGAAGCGATACGGTGAATAATCATATTGCGGCTAAAAATAAAAACAATATAGATGATAATAATCTTAATAATTTAAACAATACAAATAATAGCACTGATATTAATGCGGCCAATACAAACAGCTTAGCCTCTGTAAGTGAAAATCGATCCGATAGTGTTTATAAAGGAAATGTTGGTACAAAGTATATAAAGCCTACAATGGATACATTAATGAATTTAACAGATAATGATGATGTAAGCTTTAAAGTACATTTGGGTACCAGTAAAACAGCAAAGGATACAACACTTTTAAATAAAAAAGGAATTACCGGCATAACCGAAAATAAAATAGGAGACGAGTATCATTATACATATGGTAACGAGAAAGAAATAAAAGATATTGAAAAATATTACGACAAAACCATTAAAGCCGGTGTAGAAAATGCTGTTGTAGTTGGATATAAAAACGATTCAATTTTAGGAGTACAGAAAAAGTATATTAAAGAAGTTGACTTTGATAAAGTAAAAACAAAAGAAGACAGTGCCCGAATAGCCAAAAACATAAAAGCGAAAAATGACCTGCAAAACAATATTGAGAATTTAAGTTCTCTGCAATTAAGGGCCAAAGCAAATTCACTTTTAAATTCGGCAAGTGAAAAAGACAATGCAATTTCTCAGCTTAATAAAACTGCCGCTACAAAGACCGGCGCTGAAAAAGATAGTTTATTGGCAAAGGCAGCCACTTTAGAAACAAAATCACAGAAACAAAAACTGGAAGCCTCTTCGTTAAATCAAAAAGCAAATGCGCTTGATTATAATAATAACAATAATTCTATTAAAGAACTTTTAACCAAACTTAAAAACGACAAACCTGATTTGGTTGCGGCTATGGTCGAAAAAAATGCAGAGATAAGCGCGTTAAAAACTGAAACTGAAAAATTAAAGGAAGAAGCAAAATTGATCACGAATAATTTAGATAAAATAGCAGCGTTAAATAAGATAGAGGAAAAAGAAGCCGAAATATTATTAAAACAAGATCAACTTATTTCTGAACTTAAGAAACAATATCCGGATCATATTGTAAGCTCAAACACAAAAAATAACTCAAATACTTCGGCCAATACTAAAAATAATACAAACAGTAACCAAAACAATTCTTCAGGCAGTAATGCGAGTGCCGAAAATAATTCAGGTACAAACACTTCGGTAGCTAATAATAATTCAAGCGAAAATAAAAACAATAATTCTACAAATACAAATAATTCAGCAAACAACTCCGGTTCAAATAATACAGTCGCTAATAATAATTTGGGAGAAAATAAAAACAATAATTCTTCCAATACGAATAGTTCAGAAAAGAATTCTGTAACAAATAATGTAAGCAACACTAATTCAAACGAAAACAAGAACAATAATTCTTCAGGTACAAAAAACAGCTCTGAAAATTCTACATCAAATAATAATGTGGCTTCAAACAATTCATCTACAAAAAATAATAACAAAAATTCTAATACTTCTAACTCAAAAGCAGGAAACGAAACGGTTTATGATGAATATGGTTTTATTCCAAAAACCGATATTCAAAAATTGAATATGGAGTTTTTAGAAGATTTTGGAGATCTGGAGGTGGAAGATCTTGAATTTAAAGTTCAGGTAGCTGTGTTTAAAAAGCGCAAGACTTACGATTTTCCAAAATTAAAAAACAAAGGGCTTGGTAATGTTGATAATGAAGCTTTACGTGATGGAAGTACACGGATGACCATGGGCGGATCTTATAAAACGCTTCGCCAGGCCTTTAGGCATAATGGAAAAATTGTAAAGGCGGGCCAAGGCGATGCCTTTGTATCTGTTTATTACAAAGGAAAGCGTATTGGAATTGAAAATTTGAGAAAAAAAGGCGTATTGGTAAAAACTCAGGTAGTAACCGATTCGGTTTCACAGAGCAAATTAACTATCAATTCATCTAATTTAACAGAGTACGAGCAGGTGGCTAAGTATGAAGAACCTGAATATGAGATACCAAGCAAGAAAAAGGAAAAAGAAGAAGCTGTGACGACTATTGAAACACCCACTAACGCTGAGTCTGAAGAGGAATTTGTTTTTGCGCCAAGAACAAATATTCAAAAAAAGACTATGTTTTATGCAGAAAAATATGGCAATATTGCTGTTGACGGCCTTGAATTTAAAGTACAAATTGCCATATTTAAGATGAGAAGCAGTTATTCTTTTCCAAAACTAAAAGCCCTTGGTAAAATTGAGACTGAAGAGGCAGAAGAAGGAGGTACACGAATGACAATAGGCGGCTCATTTAAAACCCTTAATGAAGCCTTTGAATTCAATAAAAAAGTAGTAAGGGCGGGGCAAACAGACGCTTTTGTGGCCGTTTATTACCAAGGCAAACGTATTTATATTGAAAATCTTGAGCGTAGAGGAATATTTACATCAAGCATCAAAGTTGATAAAACTGACTAAATTCGACTAATATACCATCTTGAGGGTATGAAGAAATACTAAAAAATATTTTTTTTATTTAGTAATTTACGTTTCTTTGTTAAAGCTAAATCTACCTTTTTATGAGACTATTTTTTAACATTTTAGTGTTTGCATTTGTATTTAACATTTCGGCTTCCGCGCAGGTAATGCCATCGCCTGACGAGAATATTCCTTTTCTGGTAACCTTTAGTAAATCATCAGATAAAACCTGGGGTGATGATGATAACATACAGATCTATTTTTTCTCTATTCCGCCCGATAACAAAACTCCTTTTTACATTCGTATTTTTGATGCAGATAATGGTGGCAAATATGATGAGAACAGGAATGGTTTTAACTCAAAAACAAAATTCAGTGTATATGGCGGCAAAGGTGCGCATAGCAATCCTGCTGCAAAAGGAACAGATCCAAAAGCAAATTACAATAGCGGTATCTTATTAAACACAAAAACATTTGGCGACGATCCTGCAAACGATGATAAGTGGTTTAATTTTGGACCCATCAATCCAACCGAAGGGGAATTGCAACCGGAAATGGGTTATGTTTTTAAACTGGTTGTTGAAGGTGCAGAGGGTGACGATGGTAATTTGTACAGGTTAAGTCTTTCAACAAGTAAAGATGATAACATAAAAGTTGAAGGTGGAAACATATCTACATACGAATATTGCTTTAGAACTTCAGATAATGCAGGTTCAATATCACACCTGTATCCTTTTGTTACAAAAGGAATTGTTTCGGTAAATATTGATGTGTTTGATTATGATGACGAAGGTAACATTCGCATCATTTCTGTATCTAAAAGAGGTGAAGCAACTAAATTGGAAAAATCAGAGAACCGCGAGATCTCAAAACATAGCATAGTAGACGAAGAAATAAATACCTCGCTGGATGTACAGTTTGTAAAGACCAAGGCATCTAAGAATAATAATATTACAGTCTCTATTACTAACCAGTATGGAGAGTCACTTGCTTTTTATACTGTGCCTATTGGCGGTGTGCCAAAATATAAACCCAAAACTACTTATAAAAAGTCTAATTAAGCTCCAGTTTTATTAAGTTCAATAAAAAAAATAAAAGCGTATTTTCTTTTTTTAGTTCAATGGTTTTTGAATTAAAGGGCCTGAGTTGTAAAATAACTTCATTCAATAAAAAAAATATAGCTCTGCTATTTATTTTTTTAGGTTCATTAAAAAGCTTTTCGCAGGTTTATTCGTTTAAAACATTTACAGAAGACGATGGACTGTCACAATCTTTTATTTATGACATTTGCCAGGATAGCCGTGGGTTTTTAGTAATAGCAACCGGCGATGGTTTATCATCTTACGGCGGATATAATTTTAAAGTATTTAAAACAAATAGTGGTCTTGCAGAGATCGGTATCTCTACTTTATATAAGGATAGTAAAAATAAGATCTGGCTGGGACATTTTGAAGGTGGCGTAAGTTATGTAATGCCAAACGGGAGAATTGGTAAAGTAAATTTTAAAGAACCTTTAAGTGCAAAACTTATACAGATCTTAGAAATAAGCCCCAACAATTATGTGTTCTTAAAAAAGAATACCGGTCTTGTTCTTTTTAATGCTGCCAGCGGCGCGGTAGAGAATATACAGGATGAGAATTTCATGGAAACAAATTCCATGTTAATTAACAAAGACGAATTACTTTTATTAAAACCTGATGGTATCTATTATATCAAGATCAAAAATTTATTAGCTAAAAACTATAAAACTGAAAAGATCCGTGATCTTAAGGAAGGTGCTTGTATGCAGCTCAATTCCTCTAAAGATAATTTATTGGTTGCCGATAACTCTCTTGGTTTGTTAACTTTTAAAACAGATGATAAGTTTACACCTGCAGATACATTTAAATTAGCACGTCCTAATAACTCAACATTTACAAAAATAATTTCAGACAGGTTCTCAAACATTTACATTGCAAGTACTGATGACGGTTTCTTTAAAATAAATCCATATTCAATTACGCGTTCAGTAAAAAATTACACCATAAAAAACGGTTTAAACTCAAACGCTATACAAAGTTTGTTTATTGACAGAGAAGATAATCTTTGGGTTGGTACTTATGGCTTTGGCTTACAGCAATTAAATAACGAGATGTACAGTTATCGTTTTATTAAAGATGATGAAGGCCAGCGCTTACCAATAAGTTCAATTACAAGGGTAAACGGTAAAACTGCAGTAGCAACAGGTAAGGGCATGGGTTATATTAATGAAGATAAAGTTGATTTTGCGAAAAACCCGCAACTGGCAAATAAAAAATTTAAAAACTTAATGCTTTATAAGAATAATTTTATTTTTTCTACTATTGATGGCGAACTTTTTAGAAGTGATACGCTATTTAATAATTTAGTTAAGATACCATTATACACTACCAATCAAAAACTGGTAATTAACTCATTAAACTCAACCGATAAAAATATTTTTGCCTGCACTTCTGCAGGGCTTTATGTAATTGATCCCGATAATTTTTCTACCGAAGTATTAAATACCGAAACGGGTTTAATGCATAACAATGTAAAATTCGTTTTTATTGACTCTAAAAAACACATGTGGGTTTGTTCGCAAGGCTCATTAATTTATTATGTAGATAATTTAAAAGACGTTAAGATGTTTGATAATGTGCAAGGCTTAAAAAACTTTAACATTCAAACAGTTTGCGAAGATAAAAACAAAAATGTGTGGATCTCTTCATTAGGAGACGGTGTTTTTAAATACAATGGAAGAAAGTTTGATAATTTTACTGTAGCAGACGGACTAAAATCAGCTTACAGCTACGGTATAGTTGCCGATTATAAAAACGGTTTGTGGGTAGCGCATGCAAATGCTATCTCATATAAAAACAATAATAAAAAGAATTTTAATCGTATTGGTGGCAATTCTGACCTGATGCAAAATAATTTTATTGAGAATTCTCTTTTTTATGATAAAGCAGAAAATGAAATATTTTTTGGAACTACAGATGGTATAGTAAGAATAAATACATCCAAACAACGCTTTAATGAGGTAGAACCGGTATTGAACATATTAAATATCTCAATAAATGGCGATAGGGTTGAGAGCTTAAAAGATACAGTTCTTGCTTATAACTCCTACGATTTTGCTTTTGATTTTATTGGCGTGTCTTTATCTGAACCTAAAAACGTGCAATACCGTTACAAACTTAAACTGGAAGATGATGAAGATAACTGGGAGATAATAAACAGTGATGCCAGAAGATTAACTTTTCCAAAATTAAAGAACGGAGATTATACCTTTATGATCTACGCTGCCAATAACGATGGTTTATGGAATTCAAATCCTGTTGAATATCATTTTAAAATTGATAAACCTTTTTGGCAAAAATGGTGGTTCATTATTACAAGCGTTTTAAGTTTTAGTTTAGCAATTTTTATCGGTATTAAATGGAGAACTAAAAAATTAATTGAAAATCAAAAAGAGCTTGAGCATAAGATCCATTTACAAACTATTGAAATAAGAAGTGAAAAAGAACACATCTCAAAAATTGCAGAAGAATTAAAAATAGTGCATGAAGATCTGAGAGATAGTATAAATTACGCTAAGAACATTCAAAGCAGTATTATTCCACAATTAGATCAAATGCTTGGTCCTGTGAGCGTATTCGAACACTTTCAGCCAAAAGACGTTGTAGGCGGTGATTTTTATGGCTATTATCTTTTACCGGATAATAATAAAATTGTTTTCCTTGCAGATTGTACAGGTCATGGTGTACCGGGAGGATTTTTAACTGTAATTGCAAAAGCGTTATTGGATAAGATCGTTATTGAAATGAAGATCTATCAACCAAGAGAGATCATTTATAAATTAAACAGCGAGTTCAGGTTATTTTTCGGCGGTAACAATTCAACTGATGAAAATGTGAGGTATGAAGGCTTGGTTATTTCTTTATGTTATGTAGATTATAAGAATAAACAGGTTGAAATATGTGTTGCCGGAAATCCATTTTATTATTCTACAAACGAAACAGATGTTGTAAGTTTTAAAGGCAGTCGCAGCTCGGTTGGTTACGAAGAAAATATGGGCGAATTGAATTTATTGACTTTACCTATTGAGCCGGGTTTAAGATTATATATGTTCTCTGATGGTTTACAGGATCAGTTTGGTGGAGATGATGCCAAACGTTTTTCTTCAAAAAAAGTGGCAGGTGCTTTAAACAAATCCAAACTCTTATCTGTTAAAGAACAAGGATATCTTGTTTTATCTGAATGGAACGATTGGAAACGTGCTTCAGAACAAGTAGACGACGTATCTTTAATAATCATGAAATTTGAATAAATAAAGTATATGGCTATCATAAACTCAATAGCAAGTTGGCTTATGAAAAAGCGTATGCACCAAATAGAGTTGTTCATCAAATATCCTGTTGATGTGCAATCTGAATGGATGGTATCTTTGCTTCAAAATGGTGCAAATACCGAATATGGTAAAGCACATCATTTTTCTGAAATAAAAAATTACAATCAATTTAAACAACAGGTTCCGATAAACGATTACGAATCGTTAAAGCCTTTAATTGACCGAACGCGCAGGGGTGAGCAAAATCTTATATGGAATTCGGATATAAAATGGTTTGCAAAAAGTAGCGGCACTACCGATAAAAGTAAATTTTTACCGGTCAGTAAAGAAAGCCTGGATGGCTGTCATTACAACGCCGGGCGGGATATGATAACGCTGCATTGTTGCAATAACCCCGACACACAATTATTTACAGGAAAAAATTTAGCATTAGGCGGTAGCTTTAAAGAAGATATTTTTGGCGATTATCATTCTTTTCATGGCGATGTAAGCGCAATTATTATTCAGAATTTGCCGGCCTGGGCCGATTTTTTTAGGGCACCGGATGTTAGTATTGCTTTGATGGATGAGTGGGAAAGCAAGTTGGAGAAAATGGCATTGAGCATGATGAATGAGAACGTTGCCAGCTTAGCAGGCGTGCCAAGCTGGATGATGGTTTTATTGAAACGGATCTTAGAAAAAAAGGGAGCAAGATCAATAAACGAAGTATGGCCAAACTTAGAGGTTTATTTTCATGGGGGCGTTAGTTTTGAGCCGTATAAAGATCAATTCATAAAACTATTTGACAACGATAGAGTAAATTTTCTTCAGTTATATAGTGCTTCAGAAGGTTTTTTTGGCATACAAGATCAGTTAAAAAGCGATGAACTATTATTGATGTTGGATTACGGTATCTTTTACGAATTTATTGAATTGAACGATTGGTTAAATAACGATTTTAGTCGCGTAATAAATTTAGAAGATGTAAAGGTGGGAATTGATTATGCCATCATTATTACTACCAATGCAGGCCTTTGGCGTTATCAGTTGGGCGATGTAATTCGTTTTACAAGTACAAATCCTTATCGATTTAAAATTTCAGGCCGCACAAAACAGCACATAAATGTTTTTGGCGAAGAATTAATGGTACATAATACCGAAAAAGCCATTGCAATGGCTTGTGAAAAAACACATGCGCTTGTTCGTGATTATACGGTTGCGCCGGTGTTTATGAATGAAAATTCTGGCGCACACGAATGGCTTATTGAATTTGAAAAAGAACCGAACAATTTTGAGTTCTTTGTTGCGTTATTAGATGAGTCGTTAAAAAAACAGAATAGCGATTATGAAGCCAAGCGTTATAATAACTTTGTTTTACATTTTCCTGAAGTAAAAAAAATGCCAAAAGATACATTTTATAAATGGCTAAAGGCAAACAATAAATTGGGCGGGCAATACAAAGTGCCGCGCCTGAGCAATAGCCGAATGATACTTGAAGAGATATTGAAAATAAGTGCTTAAAAAACATTCATATAAAAAATTAATTCTATTGGCATTGGTATGTTTTGCTTTTTCATTTATTCAAAATGATCAGCCAAAAAGTCTGCACATTAAAACAAAACTTAATTATTTTTCTACCGATAATATAGGGAATGTTTACACGGTTAAAGAAGATGAATTAATAAAATATTTGGCCAGTGGAAAATTATTTGCACGTTACAGCAATTTAAAATTAGGTAACATTACAAGCGTTGATGCAACCAATCCCTTAAAATTGCTTTTGTATTACCGCGATTTTCAACAGATTGTTTTTCTAGATAATCAATTAACTGCTAACAGCGAGCCAATTTCGTTAGAAGCTTTAGGTTACGAACAAACCGATCTTGTTTGCGCGGGCGCCAATAATAGTTTCTGGATCTACAATAAACAAAATAATGAGTTGCTGCGTTTTAACGAAACATCAAAAAAAATAGCTTCTACCGGAAATTTAAAACAAATATTACAGGCTGATCTCAAGCCAAACTACATGAAAGAACATAATGGCTATTTGTTCTTAAACTCACCCGAAACAGGTATTTATGTGTTTGATATTTTTGGCACATTTAGCCGGATAATCTCATTAAAGAACCTAAAGCAATTTGAGGTAAATGAGGATATTGTTTATTATCAAAAAGATAGTTTGTATTGCAGTTACAATTATAAATTATTTGAAGAAGCCTGTAAAAGTTTGCCCCATGCATCTGGTGCACTGGATGTCAAATATGCGAATAATAAGATCTATCTTGGCTTTAAAGATTCATTAGTGGCAAAGGATTTTAAATAATTTAAAACACTATTTAACATTTATCCTTCCTTAAAAACCCGCTCCTTTACTATATTTGTGTAACACTTGCTGTATTTGGCGTTATTTCATAATTGTTATGGAATTTTCCCGAAAAAGCATCTCAATTTAAATGCAGGACTCAAATAACATACTTGTTCAAAAGCTCGATGAATTTATCCGTCGTTATTATAAAAATCAATTAATTAAGGGTGTTTTATATGCGAGTGGTATTTTACTTACAGCTTTTTTATCCGTAACTTTTTTAGAATATTTCGGTGAGTTCAATTCTGTTGTTCGTGGCATTTTGTTTTTTAGTTTTTTAGCAGCCACACTTTTTGTATTGGCAAAGTATATTGCTATTCCTCTTTTAAAACTAAATAAAATAGGTAATGTAATTTCTTATGATCAGGCGGCTAACATTATTGGTAATCATTTTACAAACGTGCAGGATAAATTGTTGAATGTGCTTCAACTTCAAAGCAATAAAATTTTAAGCGGATCGGATGAATTGCTTTTTGCAAGCATCAACCAAAAAATAAACGAGTTAAAGCCTGTGCCTTTTACAACAGCAGTTAATATTAATGAGAACAAAAAGTACTTAAAATATGTGCTGCCACTTTTATTGCTTACTACAACTATTTTTATCATCTGGCCGCAGGTAATTACAAAAAGTACTACCCGCTTAATGCATTATCAAACCTATTATGAGAAGGAAATGCCTTTTCAATTCACTATTCAAAATAAAAATCTACAGGCATTACAAACACAGGATTATGAATTGGATGTAAAAGTTGCGGGTAGCGAATTACCAAATGAAGTTTTTATAAGCATTAATGGTATTGAATATAAATTAGAAAAAGAAAATAATACTTCTTTCAAATATACTTTCTCAAATTTGCAGGCAAATACAACGTTTCAGTTAGGTGCTGCTGGATTTACTTCTAAAGAATACGAATTAAAAGTATTGCCAAAACCAACCTTAATGCAATTTAATTTGCAATTGATCTATCCGGGGTATTTAAATAAACCTAATGAGAATATTGCTAATACAGGCGATCTTCAAATTCCGCAAGGTACAAAGGTTAACTGGGTATTTAATACAAAAAATACCGATCAGCTTCAGCTAAAATTCAGTGATAGTTTAGCATCTCCACAACGTAATAACGAAAATCAATTTCAATTCTCACGCAAGTTCATTCAAAGTAATAACTATACCATTAAAGCAGTAAATAAATTTGTGTTGACTGCTGCGGACTCTGTTAACTATAGCATTAATGTTGTGCCAGATCAATACCCGACTATTGATGTAAATGAAAAATTAGATTCTTTAAATCCAAAAAATATTTATTTCAGCGGACAAATTAAAGATGATTATGGTTTTAACAGATTGAATTTTCATTATAAAAAATTGGGAACTGATAGTTCGGGTAAAGCAACCGAAACAAATGGCAGCTTTCCAATCACTGTAAATAAAACTCAGGTAGCGCAACCATATTTTTATTTTTTAGATGCTGCGCAGTTTGATCTGCAGCCGGGCGATAAAATTGAATATTATTTTGAGGTATTTGATAACGATGGTGTAAATGGCTCTAAATCTGCCAAAACACAGTTAATGGTGTTTAAAGCGCCAACCAAAGATGAGATCAACGAAAATACTGAAAAGAACAACGCTGAAATAAAACAGGATCTTGAAGAGAGTATCAAAAAAGCAAAACAGCTTCAAAAAGAAGCGAATGAATTATCTAAAAAGATAAATGATAAAAAACAATTGGGTTACGAAGAAAAGAAGAAACTGGAAGATGTTTTAAAGAAACAAAACGAATTGCAAAATAAAATTGAAGAACTAAAACAAGAAAATCAATTAAACAACAAACAACAGAATGAATTTTCTCAGTCTGATGAGTCGTTATTAGAGAAACAAAAACAATTAGAGCAATTGTTTGAGAATGTGATGACGCCTGAAATGAAAAAATTATTTGATGAGTTAAACAAGATGTTGGATAAGTTGGATAAAAATGAAGTGCAACAAAAATTGGAGGAACTAAAACTATCCAACAAAGACATTGAAAAAGAATTGGACCGTAACCTGGAAGCCTTTAAACAACTGGAGGTTGAGAAGAAGATGCAGGATGTTATTAATAAACTGGATGAGTTAAAAAATAAAGAAGATGAATTGAATAAAGAAACAGAGAATAAAAAAGACGATAAAAAATCTGACGACAAAAACCAGGATAATAAGAATCAGAACGATAAAAATAAAGACGACAATAAAAAAGTTGATTCAAAAGAATTAGAAAAAAAGCAGGAAGATATTGCCAAGCAATTTGAAGATCTTAAAAAAGATATGAAAGAGCTGGAGCAAAAAAACAAAGAGCTCGAAGAACCAAATGCATTGCCAAAAAATGAAGAAAAGCAGGAAGAGATAAGTAAAGAGATGAAGAATAGCTCTGAGCAGCTGAGTAAGAACAATAAAAAAGACGCAGGAAAATCTCAAAAAAGCGCCAGCGAAAAAATGCAGGAGATGAAAGAGGAGATGGAAAACTCAATGGAATCTAACGAATCTAAAGAAGCAGAAGAAAATGCAGAAGCGCTTCGTCAGATCTTGGAAAACTTGGTGAACCTTTCTTTTGCACAGGAAGAATTAATAAAACAATTACCAAAAACGCGCATTGATAATCCGCAATACGTTGGTATTCCAAAACAACAAAATAAATTAAAAGACGATAGTAAAATTATTGAAGACAGTTTGCTTGCGTTAAGTAAACGTGCACCGCAGATTAGTGCCGTTGTTAATAGAGAAATAAGTGCCATTAATTTAAACATGAATAAAACGGTGCAGGCTTTGGCGGATAGAAATACCGGCGAAGGTGCCATGCGTATGCAAACCACAATGACCTCTGTAAATAATTTGGCCTTGTTGTTAAATGAATCGTTGGAGCAAATGCAACAACAAATGAAAAAGCAACAACAACAAAAAGGCAGCAGTGGTAAATGTAAAAAACCGGGTTCGGGTAAAGGCTCAAAACCATCCGATAAGCCAAGCATGCAAAGCATGAAAAAGCTGCAGGAACAATTAAATGAGCAGTTAAAACAAATGAAAGAGGCCATGGAAAAGGGTCAGAAACCAGGGCAAAAGCCAGGAGAGAAGCCTGGTCAAAAACCGGGCCAGGGACAGCAGGGAAATGGCTTAATGATGCCAGGAAATAGTGAACAATTGGCCAAAATGGCTGCGCAACAAGAAGCTTTAAGGCGACAAATGCAACAAATGATGGATAAATTGAAGAATAAAGGCAAAAATCCGGGTGGAGATATAGCTGATTTAATGGAACAGACAGAAAAAGACCTTGTAAATAAGCAACTTACAAATGAAACCATGAAACGCCAGCAGGATATTTTGAGCAAACTGCTTGAAAGTGAGAAGGCTGAGAGGGAAAGAGAGCAGGATGAGCAGAGGAAAAGTAATGAAGCAAAAAGTCAAAATTTAAGCAACCCTAGCCAGTTTTTGGAGTATAAAAGAATGAAAGAAAAAGAAATGGAGTTGTTAAATACCGTTCCACCTAGTTTAACGCCATATTATAAAGAAAAAGTAAATAATTATTTTAACAGCGTAAATAAGTGATGATACCAGCGAGGAACGAAACCTTGAAGATAAATTCGAAAGCAGAGCATTTAAGATTAGTAGAACGTTTGATTGAAGATGTGTGCCAGGTATTTAACGTGCAGGAAGATTGCTATGGTAATATTTTAATTGCCGTAACTGAAGCAGTTAACAATGCCATTTATCATGGCAATAAAAATAATCCCGATAAATTTGTAAACATTGGATTTGAAAATTCTGAAAAGCAGTTGATCTTTTCTGTTACTGATGAAGGACAGGGATTTGATTTTTTAGGATTGCCCGATCCAACTGATCCTGCTAATATTGATAAACCAAGTGGCCGCGGTGTTTTTTTAATGAAAAATCTTGCTGATTCCATTCAATTTGAACAGAATGGTAAAACGGTAAAATTAGCTTTCAACAATTAATTTTCATTTATGGCATCGTCCCTACGGGACTTAATAATTTCTACAACTTATTTTTTTACAAATATTTGACTCCTACGGAGTCTTTTTTGTTTAAAGATTTCTGTAATAAAAAATACATTTTACTATTTACGTTTTCTATTTATAATTTAATCTTCAATATTTCATAAGAGAATAATTGAATTGTCCCGCTAGGGACAAAATATCTGTAGAAATTATTTGTTTAGCAATTCAAGTCCCATAGGGACGAAACAATATATTTCTATCTTTATAATATGAAATATTGTGCTTTATTTCTTTTTAATTGTATTCAGTTTTTTTGTGTTGCTCAAAAAGCAACAAATTCTACATCAACTGCAATTTCAAGTTCATCAGTTACATCCACAATCATCAATTTAAATCCTATAACTGGAAATAAATTTTTTACGATTGATACAAAAAATACTTCTTATGTCTATTTACTCAGTTATGAAGATTTTAAAAAGCAATTTCAGGATTTAAGTGCAAAAGGAGATGAAAAATATATTCAGGAATTTATCTTTAAAAATTTAGAAGATAATTTTTCCAAAAAAGACACAATTAAAACCTCTTCTTTAAAAGAATTAAATACTTATGATAGATTTAAAGAAATGTTTGATAAATTCCAGGAAGAGAGTTTCAAAAAAAATAATTATTTAGTAGTAGAAAAGAAAACAGGTAAAAAAGAAACAATTTTAATTCATAAAGAAGGCGATGTTACAATGATCGTTAAAAACGAAAAACGGGATGGTTGGCAAGATGAGTATTTTTTACCTGATGAAAAGACTTCCATTCATGGTGATACTCATGGGGTTTGGAAAATTAAGGTCAAAAAGGAAGATTGATTTACCATATAAAAATTAATTCAAAGGAGTATCAAAACACAAGTGCCAAACTTTTTCACGCTCCATTTTCTTATAAAATTTCTTTTTTTCTTAGCGGTATTATTTGTTAACGTCCGTTAAATCAAGCCGTCCGGTTACAGCACAAAATTTTTCTTCATGTAAACCTGTGACTTCTCTATTTTAATTTTTGTAAAATTTCAATTTTAATTCGTTGATTTTCAATCGTTTTTATTAGCTGCAACACCACTACATTTTTACGCAACCACGGTAAACGTGTTTTTTTGAGTTTGGACGCACCTTTGTATTCATAAACCCAAACCAATTAAAAACAAATAAAAATGAAAACAATGATCCAAAACAAAACATTACTTCTTTTAATAGTTGTAATGAGCCTCTTTACAGCTTGTAAAAAGAAAGACAACACGAGTCCCGAAGATCCGGCCAGTCCAACTCCAACTACCCCCGCAGCATCTGCCCGCCTGGTAATTGATAATGGTGCCCGCGCTTTACCGGTTGGTAATAACATTAATTACTCTGCCAAATTAATTAAAGCAGATGGTACCATCACCAATTTATCAAGTGGCGTTACTTGGACTTCCTCAAACGCTAATGCGGGAAGCTTTTCAGGTTCTGTATTTACTGCAAGCGCAGGTGAAATAACTATCGTAAAAGCAAGTTATGTTTTAGATGGTGTAACTTACACCGCTGAGGTACCTTTAACTATTCAGATACCAAACACCAGCATCTTTGCGGTGTTGCCTTCTGCTATTGTGTTCCAGGCAGGAACAGAAACTATTGCTTTAGAAACAATTTATATTGGAAGCGGTTCAGCATCTTATGCTTTTTCATCTGATAACACAGGCGTTGCCAATGTAACATCGGCAGGTGTTGTATCATTTATTTCTGCAGGCCAGGCAAACATTACAGTGGCAGCCACTATTAACGGACAAACAAGCAATGTGATCGTTCCTGTTTTAGTTGTAGGTGTACCAACAGTTATACTGCCGGTTGCAAAGGTGGTTGTTACTCCAAAAAATTTAGAAATGTTTAAAAGCGAAACACAGCAATATGTTGCAAAGGCATACGATTCAAACGGTAACGATGTATCTGCAAACTATACATTTAACTGGTCGGTAACAGCCAAAGATGCAGATTTTCCAATGCCGGTTAGTATTAACGCTACTGGTATGGTTACTGCCAATAATTTAGGCGGCGCTTATGTATCGGCTACAGCGGCAGGTATTACCGGCCAAGCAGAGTTAAATGTAAATCCTGATACAGTTATTATGGTAAACCCTTTTTATGTTTCGTTAGGTGGTTTTGATCCAATAACTATGCAACCAAATCCAACTACTCAAAACTTAACTGCTACTACTTATAAAGTAGATAGAGTGGCTTACAAAGCAGGTCAATCAAATTTCTTAACCCAAATTACTAATCCTGCAAACTTAACATGGATGTTGCCTTTAACAGGAATTCCTGTTATTGATAACTTTTATGATATTGTAGATCTTACAAATCAAACATCATCAGGCGTAACGGTAACTAAAAAAGCAAGTGCTATGACAGGCGGTTCAACCTTTGTTGTTGCTCATGTTCCCGGCACAGGCATTGAGCCGGGCATTTCGGCTATTACAATAATGCCTTAAAATACGGGTAGTCGGGAGTTTCTTAAAATGCCGGCGCGTATTGAGTGGTGCCGGCGTTCTCCCGGCGAAAGATTTAAAACACGGGTAGAAATATCCGTGTTTTTTATTTGTGAAAAAATCTCAAATTCACGGTTTTCTCTTTATAAAACAGATCTTTGGTAGTATATTTATAGTAATAATTCCTCCTTTGCAAAAGGGGGTTAGGGGGATTAAGTAAATGATTTTTTATAAAAGGTTTCTGTTTTCACTCATAGTTGTACTTTTTGTACAGATAAATTCCTTTGCTCAAAAACCAACCAACAACGCCGATAAATTAGCGCTTCAATATTACGAACAAAAAGAATACGAAAAAGCCAATGCTTATTTTGAAGATCTTTATGATGCCAATCCTGAAGCCTGGTACGCCTATTATTTTAAAAGTTTGTTAGGCGCAAAAGATCTTTCTAAAGCAGAAAAAATTACCAAGCGACAACTGAAACAAAATAAGAATAATGTTTACCTGTATGTTTATTTAGGAAGAATTTATAAGATACAAGGCGAAGAGAAAAAAGAAAAAGAAGCTTACGATAAAGCGGTGAAAGAATTATTAGCGGTACAACCGTTTATTCAAAATGTTGCAACAGCATTTACAGAAGATGGTTTATATGACTATGCCATTGAAGTGTACAATAAAGGAAGAAAAGTAACACCCGATTATCCTTATTTCTATGAACGCGCCGATGTTTACAAACAAAAGAACGACCTTAAGTCCATGATAAACGAATACCTGGATGCGCTGGAGTTTAGGGATAGCGAGATACAGGCGGTACAAGGCAATTTACAAAATTCATTGGGTTATGATGATACAGAAGGAGGCATTAATAATCCATTATTAAAACAAGAATTACAAAAACGTATTCAAAAAAGTCCGGATAAAATTATTTTATCTGAATTTTTAATTTTTATTCAAAAGCAACAAAGAGATTTTGACGGCGCTTTTGTGCAATCAAAAGCATTGGATAAACGTTTAAAAGAAGATGGCAACCGCATTTTTGAACTGGCAAAAATTTGTACCTCTAACCAACAATGGGAAACCGCAAAACGTTGTTACGATTATATTATTGAAAAAGGCCAGAACAATTTGTATTACGATGCCGCTATTATTGATGGTATGAATGTAGAATACTTGGCCGTTACACAAAAAACGCAACCAACAACAGAAGAATTAACTGCGCTGGAACAAAAATTAGCAAGCGCTTTTGAAAAATATAAACAAACATCATTAAGCGGACCAATTGTAAAGAACCTTGCCAACGTAAAAGCATTTTATTTAAATAAAAGTAATGATGCGATCACTTTGTTGCAAGGATTTATTGAACAACCGGGCTTAGAGAATACAGCAAAAGCAGAGTTTAAAATTTTGTTGGGTGATATCTATATGCTTACCGGCGAGATATGGGAAGCATCTTTATTATATTCGCAGGTAGAAAAAGATTTTAAATATGAAGCCATAGGCCAGGAAGCAAAATTTCGCAATGCGAAACTAAGTTTTTACGCAGGCGATTTTCCATGGGCAAAAACACAAGCCGATGTATTAAAAGGCGCTACTACAAAATTAATAGCGAATGATGCATTGAATCTTTCTTTAATAATTACCGATGCTATTGGTGTTGACACCAACGATATGCCATTGCGCTTGTACGCCAGCGCTGAGTTAATGGTAGTGCAGCATAAATTTGCAGAAGCCATTGCGCGCATGGATAGTATTAATGTTTTATTCAATACAAATACATTGGGCGATGATATTAATTATAGTAAAGCACAAATTTATACCTCGTTAGGAAAATATACAGAGGCAGAAGCGATGTATAAAAATATTATAGAATATTTTGGAACCGAATTATATGGCGATGACGCGCAATTTAAATTAGCAGAGTTGTACGAGAAAAAAATAAACGATAAAGAAAAAGCCAAAGCTGCTTACCAGGATGTATTGACCAAATACCCCGGCAGCATTTATACCGTAGAGGCGCGTAAACGTTTTAGGGAACTGAGAGGGGACAATCTGAATAATTAATAGATCACAGTTTTCTGGTATTTCATATTAAAATTATATTTGTGATAAATTAATTTGTAAAGCTACATATATGGGACTTGACATGCGACCAATGGGCAAACCTAAATTAGGTTATGAAAAAAGATATTTGGAGATTTTTGAAATGGTTACGCATGACAAAATTCCTCATCCAACGTTTCTTGAAAAATTACAAGGAAAAAAAGCTCCAACAAAAGAAGAGTTATTAAAAGAATGGTTTGAGAATCAAATACAAACATACGAAACCATTAAAGCGCCAAGGGTTGGACAAGACAAAGAAGCCGATGAATGGATTAAAGGAAAGTATGAACAAATGCAAGAAAAGCCTTCTATTGAAGAATTCCTAAAGCAACATGCAGGATATTACGTTATTGAATTGGCAAAAGAACAAGATGGTGTGCCTGTATACATTGCTTTTGGGCAAGACGAAAATGTTTTTAGAGGACAATTTCTGGCAGACTGTGTTGACCTGATAGGAGAAGCCTTAGTAAATGAAGCATGGGAAACCAAACTTGCAACTGAAACTTTAGACTATGGAAATAGATTAATGGAGGCTGCTGATAAAATAGCTAAACAAAATAATTTAGAATATTTAAAAACTCAGAGAGAAGCTCCTGAAACTGAATTTGATACGATCCAAAATAAATTGCATATAATTTATTCTTTAGCTAAGTGGTTAATATTTTACGGAAAAAATGGCCATGGATATGAAGCAGATTATTAAGATGTGCAATTTTCAATACTAAAGTCTTAAGTAAACACTCAACGTATTCTTTTTCAAGATAGCTCAAACAAGAAATATTTTAAAGTATCTTTTCAATTTTTTCTGCCAGTTGCATCCCTGCAATAATATTATCAGCCTGGCCGTCCCATTTAAATGTGGCATGCCTGCCGGCTAAAGCAAGGTTTTCGAAGCTAGCAAGAAATTTGTTTATCGCGGCAAGAGAGTTAATATGTTTAATACTTAATGTAGGATGTGAATGCGGTACCTTAACAACTTCTGCGCCGGTAACTTTTTCCGGATCAAGAATATTTAGTTTCTGTAATTCACCAATGGCTTTTGTTATTATTTTTTCATTTGGCAAGTTCCAGTTAGCATCATTTGTATTACACCAGTATTCTACACAAAGTACCGTTTCGGTTTTTACAGGGTTGTTATTCCACGCGTTAAAATTACTTATTCTTCCTGCTTCAATACTATTATCAAACACAGTAATATATTGGTGATTAAAAGCAATCGCGTCGATCTTAAGATAAACGAGAACGGTATTTCTATAAGAAATGTTCTTTAATTCTTCAATTAAAAATTGTGGTTTATGATCTAGTAAATTAATTAAAACAACAACAGGTAATGTAGAAATAACAAATTGTGGCTTTGTTTCGCTGCCATCACTAAAACACAATTTAATTATTTTGTTCTTATCTGTAATTATTCCTGTTAGTTTTTTTTCAAAATGGATCTCACCTTTGGTCAGCACTTTTTCTGCTATCCTTGTCCACATTATTTTAGTGCCTTGTTTTGGGTAGATAAGAGTTTTTAATTCATTTTCATTGGTATTAACATCTATCTTTCCCGATTCTTTTACAAACGAAGTTAAACCCGTTGCAAAATCAAGATCAGTACTTGAATCATTAATACCCATATATTTTTGACAAAAAGGATCGAATACATTTTGCTGAAAATATTTGCCATATTTGTTCTTAAAAAAATCACCGGCATTAGCCGATCTTTTTTGCCCATTTGATCTTGCAATTAAAACACTCACAGCAGCAATACTCATATTCATAAAACCAAATGCCTTTAAAAGCCCCATAGGTTTAGGAGGAAAGCTGATCAAATTTTGTTTAACAACCATGCCTCTGGAAAGTGTTATTGTTAAAAGATCATCGCCACCTATTTCTTTCCAGAATTTCACGGCTTCAGGTTGAGAACTTGCCAAAAAAATATGTGGACCAATATCAAATGATCTGCCCCAAAAATTTACTGAGCCGCCAAGGCCACCAACCTGTTTACTGCTTTCGAATATAACCGGCCTGATATTTTTTTGAGATAAAAAATAAGCGGCGGTTAAACCGGCAGGGCCGGCTCCAATTATAGTAACGGTTTGCATGTGTATTGCAATGATACAAAACAATCATTAGATTTTTTAAATTCAAGTATCTTTTTTTACTTTTCGTCGTATTTAAAGTAACGCTTATAAAAATTGTCATATATTCGTAATTGTAGTATAAATGCAAAACTTGTGGCAAGCAAAAAAGTATTGATCCTTAATTATCATGATATATGCGATGAAGATCGAGAGGATAATTTATATACTATAAATACTAAAAGTTTTAAAGAACAGTTGCATTTTGTGAAAAGATCCGGTATTTCTGTTATCGGACTTAATGATCTTTTGAATGGGTCTGTTCAGGCAGATCTTTCGCTAATATTTACTTTCGACGATGGCAATATTTCGCATTATACTAAAGTTATTCCCATCCTTGAAGAATTAAATTTTTCAGCCTGCTTTTTTCCAATAGTAAATATGATAGGTATGCCAGAAAGATTAAGTTGGGAGAATTTAAAAGAAATGTGTGAGAAAGGATTTTTAATAGGTTCTCATGGGCTTTCACATACTTTACTAACCAAGCAAGATGCTAAGACAATTGAAGAAGAGCTTCAACTTTCAAAAATGAAAATTGAAAACAAGATAAAACGTGAGATTAAATTTTTTGCCGCGCCATACGGTTGGTACAATAATAAGATCATCAAATGTTCAAAGATGGCCGGTTATGAATTGTTATTTGCTACCGGCCTCGAGATAAATACTATCGATACTAATAAATTTGTTTATTACAGGTGGAATATAACTTCTAAAACAACTAGTGATGTATTTAAAAACATTTTGACATCAAAAGGAAAGTTATCATTAAAATCAAAGCTATCCTTTCGAGTTAAAAAGTATGCAAAAAAAATCCTTGGGCATGCAATTTCTGATCGTATTAATAGAAGATAGGAATGGATAAATTATTTTTGTTAATATTACTTATTTCTTTGTTTGCAGGCAGTTTATTGCTTTTGTACCCTTTAATTGCATTTTTAAAAGCAGCTATTATTAAAAAACCAGTTAATAGTTTATCTGGCTATACAAAACCTGTAAGCATAATTATTGCTGCTTATAACGAAGAAGAATTATTGGAAAGTAAGATCAATTTCTTCTTGCAGGAAAGTGAATGGATAGAAGGTTCTGAGATAATTGTTATTTCTGCAGGTTCAACAGATGGCACCAATGAAATATTAAAAAGGTTTAGTAAAAATCCAAATTTTATTTCAATTATTTTAAATGAGCATATCATAAAACCATTGGCTTTAAACATTGCCTTTAATAAAAGCAAAAACGATATTTTACTATTTAGTGATTGCAGGCAGATCATAAAAAACGGGTCTGTAAAAAATATATTGCAATACTTTAATGATGCTAATATTGGTGTTGTAAATTCAACAATATGCGACACAAAAAAGGGAAACAAGATGTCATTGATGCGAAGCATTTTAAATTCTATTTGCTTAAATGATAGCGCTTCAGGTTCAAGTTTGAATATTCATGGAGCTTTTTATGCACAAAGACGTGAGACCTTCAGACCATTTCCGGAAGATATTCTTTTTGATGATCTGTTTGCTGTTGTATCTACTATTAATCAACATAAAAGGATAATACAGGTATCGGATGTTGAGATATATGATGTTAATTTTGAAAAATATTATAACAAGAACAGGATAGAAAGATTGGCAAGGGGTTTGATCATTTTTCTTTTAGGCTATTGGCCTGTTATAAAGCAAATGCCTTTTACGGTTTTTTTGCGCTTTATTATTTACAGGTATTTTAAATTGTTAATGCCATTCATAGTTTTAGGTATTTTTTTACCTGTTATTTATTTTGTTGTTAAAAAAGGTTCTATAGAAATGCAATTTTTGTTTTTGATTGCTTTTTTGGTTCTTATCGTTTTTGGAAAGACACGTCGTTTTATCATACATCTTTCTAAGATCAATTTTTACTTTGCCAGCGCTATATTTAAATTTTTTGTGCGTAACAAACGTGAAGTTAGTTGGGATAAATTAGCGCCTGAGCAAACACAATAATTGTTAGTTCTTAATCTCTGCCCCTAAGGCCTTCAGCATAGCACTTGCTTTCAATAAGCACTCATCATATTCTTTTTCGGGCTCACATAAATAAGTAATAGCACTGCCAACCGCAATAGATAAACGTTTCGTTTTTTGGTTATAAAAAATGCTGCGAATGTTTACCGCTAAAGTAAAATCTTCTTTCTCATCAATTACACCCATTGCTCCTGAATAATTGTTTCTTTTAAAATCCTCAAACTTATCAATTAGTTGCATGGTCCGCAGCTTGGGCGCCCCGGTCATACTTGCCATTGGAAACGTTGCGTCAATTATTTTTTCGAATGTTGTGTTCTCTTTTAATTCGCAGCTCACAGTACTTACCATTTGATGCACGGTTTCAAAACTTTCAATATTGTATAATTTATTTACATGCACGCTTCCTTTTTTTGCAATTATAGAAAGATCGTTTCTTGCAACATCTACGGCCATTACATTTTCGGTGCGTTCTTTTAAGTTGTTATACAAAGCATCTTTTAATGCTTCATCTTCTTCTTTTGTATTGCCACGCTTAGCAGTACCTTTAATGGGTTTTGTGTAAAGTGTATTTCCTTCTTTTTTTAAAAATAATTCCGGACTTGCACTTATAATATACTCATCATTTAATTTTACCAAACATGAATAAGGCGCTTTGCTTAATTCATTTAATTTTAAAAAAACGTTAACAGGATCTATCTCCACATTATCTGCAAAAAATTCAATACAATAATTTATCTCGTAAATATTTCCTTGTTGTATGTGTTCTTTTAAAGCAATTAAATTTTGAATGTATTTTTCTTTTGATGTTTGCGCATTTAAAAAAACAGGATCTTGTTCTTTAAAATTCAGATCAATTTCAATTTCTGTCTTTTGATCTATCTTATAGAAAATGGGTTGAGGTTTTTGTATTTGCGGATTTTGATAAGGCAAAAGAACAAATGAATTTGAAGCAAGTTCATCACTTTTAATAAGCTCAGAAAGCTCAAAAAAACCAGCTTTTTTGACACTTTTACTAAACAAAAAGCTATTTAAATTGTTAAAAACGGGTTTCACAGGCTAAAATTACTGATTTAATGAGTAAAAAACCTAAACTTTTTAGGAGGTAAT
The DNA here is from genome assembly GCA_044229885.1 of Bacteroidia bacterium. Lineage (GTDB taxonomy): Bacteria > Bacteroidota > Bacteroidia > B-17B0 > Aurantibacillaceae > Aurantibacillus. The sequence continues at coordinate 34,419 of JBGASD010000003.1, forward strand.
TTCGTAATTAAACCTAATTTCGTTAACTTCCATCATAAATAGTTAATAAAGACTTGACAGAGAGAAAATACAGATGAAAAAAAGTTTTATTATTTTATTTTATCTTTTTATGGGTGCCTATATGCATTCCCAAAACAATGCCATGGTAGCTGTTGCGCCTAACTATTCTTCATTTGGTGTACCAGTACAAACAAATATTACTCCCCAGCTTAGCAATCAAACACCTGCATCGTATCAAAGCAATCCTGAATATGGTATTTTACCTCTAAATGCACCTTGCGATCAATGCGTAGAGTTAATTCACAAACGTACTGATTACGCACGTGAATATGTGGAGGGTTCAAAAGTGTATAGTCAAACAGGTTATAATAAAATTAATTATGTAGATAGCAACGGTTATTATCGTGAGATAAATTATTACCTATATCCCACCTCACAGTCAGATGTTTTTGCTTCTTTACAACAGCCTGTACCAACCTACGTAGATGTAGGAAATAAAAAACTGGTAATTAATTATGATGGCAACCGTTTTGAATTTGCCAGAAATTTAAAACTCATCTTTCAGGATTCGTTAAATGTAAAATCAACTTTGGCATTGGCAGATTGGAGCCATGTATCTATTGGTAAAGAAGGCGTTTTTGTTACAGACATTTTTCCCAATATAGATTTTGAGGCACGCGTAATGGCCGGTAGTTTTAAAACTTCTTTTATTATAAAAACACAACAAACGGTTCCCTCTAAAGGATGGCTGATAGTTGCAGATGATCTTAATTCAAATTTTACTCCTTCTTACAATTTTTCAAGTGTGCCTGATTTGGATGGAAAAGTAAATGGAAATCTTTTTATTAATGCGCCAAATAATAACAACTTTGCGGTTTTGCAAGGTATTGTAGCAGGTAATAAGCGCGGTAATTATCATCCACTTTATTACAGGATGATAGCAAACACATTAGAACTCATGTCAAATTCAACATGGTTAAATGATACGGCTACAAAATATCCGGTATCCATTGATCCTGTTGTAACTAACGCGGGAACTCTTGCTCAGGCATCTATTACTGGGTCGGGTTTAAATAATAGCGGTAATTTTGTAGGCTTTTGTTCTTATAATTTAACTGTTGCAAGGCCGGCAAATTGTACATTAACCGATATTCAATGGACCTTTAGTTACATTGCACAAAATGGCGCGGCAAGAAATGAAGGAGCAGTTGATTTTTTACACGGTGCCTGCAGAAGCCCGGCCACTGCCGGATTCTTTTGGTTCTGTAATTCTATCTTTGCAGGTGTTTGCAATGGCGCTAATGTTTCTATTGGTGCAGATCTGTTGCCATGTGTTTCGCCAATTGCAGCATGTAGCGGTAATCTTACTTTTACAATGCGTTTTTATGATGCATTTGCCGGAGCAGCCTGTTCTAATTTATTTATTGGTGCTAATTCTCCATGGACAATGACCTTGATAGGAAGCAATCTTCAAACTTTAGGAAATACTGCAACAGGTAACGGAAGCACAACACAGGCCGCCACGTGTTATGGTTCAACTACAATGAATCCAAACACTACTAACGGTGTGCCGGGTTACACTTATTTATGGAGCCCCGGCGGCCAAACCACGCCAACAAAAACTTTTTCTCCCACGTCTCCCGGCAGCAGCGTTTTTACCTGTACGGTTACTGATGCCTGCGGTGTAACCAGAGTAGCTACTTTTACAATTACAAACAACTGTGTGTTGCCAATTGAACTACAAGATTATACAGCAACCTATACAGGTAATTATACTAACATTAATTGGAGTACAGCTACAGAAAAAAATGCAGATTACTTTACAATAGAAAGATCTGCAAATGGTGTTGACTATGTTTTAGTTGAAAAAGTTGAGGCTTCTTTGAACAGCTCTTCACAAAAAAATTATAACGTAAAAGATTATACTCCTAATAAAAAAGGTACGAATTATTACAGGTTAAAACAATTTGATGTTGGTGATAAAGAAAAATTCAGCAAAGTAATAACCGTTGATATTAATGAAGAAGCGCTGGAAGTAAAGCTGATTCCTAATCCAGCGTCAACCGATCTGGACATTGAATTATCTGATAATTTTATTGGTAAAACAGTAAATATTGAATTGTACGATGTGATGGGAAAAAAATATGCACTTAAGCAAAATATTCACGTTGATAATGAAACAAAGACCACCCATCTTAATTTATCAGAACTGCCAAAAGGTGTTTTCTTTATTAATGTGATCATAGAAGATTTTACCGTTTACAAAAATAAACTGATCAAGCTTTAATTTCTTCACACTTTTCCTATCCATTTATAATCGAAAAAACCTTTGGTGATATTATAATTTCTGTTTAGTTTTTTTGAAGTATAATTTTCGCAAATTAAGTTTACCTGTCCCTCGGTTAAATTTAAAGCATCATTCGGCTCAAGTCCAGCTTTTTGAATGTACCAACCCTGGCACATTAAATTTGTTGTTTTTTCTTCGTTACTAATACTTTGTTCTTGTGGGGATGCTTTTGTGTTGATGGATTCAAAGGTTGCATTTGCGTGTGGATGGTCAAGCCCAAGTACATGCCCAGTTTCATGTGCAACTGTTCTTTTATTTGTACCGGAGATAATAGAATCGATATTTTTTGGATTCAGCTTAATAAGTAAGCCACAAAAATCCGCTTCGGCAATGTTATTGTTGGTGATGTGCGGAGTGATAACAATAAGCATTTTCTTATACAGTAAACGTAAAGAATAATTGTATAAAGGTTTTACAGTAACGGTAGTTAAGAGTTCAATATTTCCAAATTTGCCGGAATAAACATTTTCAATTTGTTTTTTAATAGCAGTTGCAAGAATAAATAGATTTATTGTTTGAGAAGATCTATTAATAAGAAAGATCTCAAGATCGATCTTTATAACATTTTCGTTTTTATTTACATTTACCATTTTGCATAAAATTAAAAAATAAGCAGTAATTTTATATCATGCATATAGGCTTGTTTTTTGGCTCTTTTAATCCTGTTCATATAGGGCATTTGGCATTGGCTAATTATATGTTCAATTTCACAGATATACAACAGGTTTGGTTGGTAGTAAGCCCGCACAATCCTTTAAAAAATAAAAATCAACTATTAAATCAGAATGAGCGTTTGCATTTAGTGAACCTCGCGCTTGATTTTCATCCTAATATAAAAGGCAGTAATTTTGAATTTGACCTTCCTCAACCTTCATATACGATCAATACTTTAGCGAGGTTAAAAGAAAAATATCCTGAGCATCAGTTCAGTTTAATTATGGGGCAAGATAATTTACAATCTTTTAATAAATGGAAAAATTACGAAGAGATAATTAAACGTCATCACATTTATGTATATCCTCGTCCGGGCTGTAAACCAAGCGAGTTTGATACGCATCCAAATGTTCATATGACTGATGCTCCATTAATGGACATCTCATCTACATTTATCCGTAATTCAATTAAAGAAAAAAAAGATGTTCGGTTCTTTCTTCATCCAAAAGTGTGGGAAGAAATTGATACCATGAATTTTTATCGTAAATAGAATTTAATAAATTGGTGTCACTTCGAGCGGAGTCGAGAAGCGGATGGTGTCTCGACTCCGCTCGACATGACAAGAGTCATAACTTACCCGCAAACTCAGTTATCAATTTAAACACATCCACATAATCCGTAAGCGGCAATGTTTTAGCAACATCAAACACATCATGATAAGCTTTTATACCACCCATTGTGTAAATAAAAAAGCAAGGCACACCCGCCTCTGAAAACCAGTAATGATCACTGTTTGAAGCCTTGCCGCGTCTTTTTATTTCTTTTAATAATTGTTTTTCTTTATTAATACTCTCTAACAAAGCAAATTGTTTTTCAAATGTGTACCCATTTACTACCATAATACCATCGTCTCCTGTACCTAAAAGATCAAGATTTACTAAAAATTTTATTTTAGTAAGATCCATCACTTTACTCTCAACAAAATAATGCGAGCCTAATAAACCAGCTTCTTCACCTGCAAAAAAGATAAAAACGGTTTTATATTTTGGTGGATTTTTTTGATAGTATTTTACCAAATTCAACAACACACTTACACCGCTGGCATTATCGTTAGCCCCCGGAAAATAAGTGGCTTTGCCCATACCGCCCAAATGATCGTAATGCGCAGAAAAAACCATCATGGTATCGTTATTTATTTTTCCGGGAATAAAAGCGCAAATATTTTTATTGATGTACTTGGTTAATACTTTGCTTTCAATAGTTACATCCATGTTTTTAATATCAGCCGGCGCATGTTCTTGTAACAGATCGATCGTACAACCGACAACAGAATTTGTTGCAACGCTATAGGTCAGTTTCTTTTTGATCTTTATACTTACGGGAAGCACCATATTATTGGCAATATATGTAACCGAGTCTTTTTTAAACAGTGTGTATTTACCTTTAACAGTGCCACTTTCGGGGCTAACGATATAATCTATGCCGGGTTTTAATAATTTATTATTGATCTTAACATTTACTTTTCCGGGAAAGGTATTTACATTAAAATCAAACCATTGAAAATAGCCTGTTGCAAAAAAAGGTTCTGCTTTATTTGCTTTTAGTTCGCCCGCAATATATTTTGCTGCAATATCCAAACCGTTATTTACATAACCACGGCCAAAACACTTTTTAGAAGTTAAATATTTTATTACCTCACGCGTATAAGTTGTATCCTGCGCCAACGAAGCATTGCAGGCAAAGATAAAGAGCAGGATAAGAGAACGGAACTTCATTAACTGAAACGTTTTTTTGCAATAGAAAAGAAAAGGTTTGCTACCTCATTATTGTCTTTCCATTCATAAAGTGTTTTTAAACTGTTAAGATAGATCTCAGTGTCGCGCCAGCTCTTTAAAGCATTTACCTGCTCAACTGCAATACTGTATTCTGAATTATTTTGTTTGAACAATTCATTAATGAAACGAAACTTATCATTAATGCCAATTAGCATTGGTAAAATGATCTTTGTTTCGTTTACTTCTTCTGTTTTTACTTCTGCTTTTGGCTCAATTTTTGGTTGAACAATTTCAGGTTTTTCTTCGTTAATGGTAACTTTAATATCGTTCTTAATTTCCTCAACTTTTTCTTTTGGTAATTCCTTCTCACTTACCTTAGCATGTATGCTAAAGCTGGGCGAGATCTCTTTATTGATCTTATTGTATTTGTAAACAGAGAGGTTCTCTTGTAATTGAACAAGCTGTTGCTGCAATTTTTCACAGGTATCTACAGTTGGTTGAATGGTCTCATCTACAAATAATTCCAGCGTTGGGGTCAGATCATTGATCTGTGATTGTATTTTATGTAAAACCTTCTCTAACGACATCTTTTTTGTGAATATTTATAATTAAATATAATTTGATTTTGCAACATCTTAGCTTACTTTTAAGTTTTGTTTTTAACGCCTTTTAAACAATGTTTTTAGAGAATAATAATGCCGAGCGCAAACGTGGATGGATAGAGGTTATTGTGGGAAGTATGTTTTCCGGCAAAACAGAAGAATTGATAAGGCGCTTAAAACGCGCGCAGTTTGCCAAGCAAAAAGTAGAGATCTTTAAACCTACAGTTGATACCCGTTACGATGAATTTAAGGTGGTAAGCCACCAGGGCATTGAGATCATGAGTACGCCTGTTCCCTCAAGCGCTAATATTTTACTGTTAGCTACAGATGTGGATGTTATTGGCATAGATGAGGCCCAGTTCTTTGATAACGAATTGCCTTATGTTTGTAACCAGTTGGCAGACCGCGGTATTAGAGTTATTGTGGCAGGGCTCGATCTGGATTATACCGGAAAGCCTTTTGGGCCAATACCAAATCTAATGTCTACCGCCGAATATGTTACAAAGGTGCATGCAATTTGTATGCAATGTGGTAATTTAGCTTATGTGAGTCATCGTAAAACAAATGATGAGAGTTTAGTGTTATTAGGCGAAACAGATAGTTACGAGCCTTTATGCCGCAATTGTTTTAATAAGAATTTTAAAAAGCAAGAATAGTATATGTATAGCCTGCAACAAATAGCAGAAATTGGGAATGCGAAATTTATTGGTGGTACCAATAATAAAGTGAGCGTTTTCCTGAATGATAGCAGAGCTTTACAATCACCGGCAGATTCGCTCTTTATTGCTTTAAAGACAAACCGCAATGATGGACATAATTACATTCCTGATCTTATTGAAAAAGGTGTTAGATCGTTTTTGATACAGGAAGGGCAATTTGATTTTTCTAAATTTAAGAATGCTGATGTTTCTTTTGTAGTTTCAGCAGATCCTTTAAAATCCGTTCAATTGCTTGCGGCTTATCATCGCCGACAATTTGCGATTCCTGTAATTGGTATAACCGGTAGCAATGGTAAAACGGTTGTAAAAGAATGGTTATATCAATTATTAAAAAATAATTTTTCTATTTGCCGTAGCCCTAAAAGTTATAACTCACAAATTGGTGTTCCATTAAGTGTTTTAAATTTAAACCACTCGCATACGCTTGCTATTTTTGAAGCGGGTATTTCTTTACCAAACGAGATGGATGCTTTGGCAGAGATCATTAATCCCACTATTGGCGTTTTTACATCTATTGGCACAGCGCATGATGAGGGGTTTAAAGACAGAGAGCAAAAAATAAACGAGAAGTTGAAGTTGATCGCTCACTGTGATAAAAAAGTGATCAATGGTTTACATAAGCACCAGTTAAATGAAGAATTGCTGAAAAAAGCATTAGTAGTTTCTGAATTTGACGACGCTGATCTTAGGATCAATTATAAAAATGAGATCCTTGAATTAAAAGGATCGGCAGCTCACCACGAATTTAAAATTCCATTTTCTGATAAAGCATCTGTGTTAAATATTTCTACCTGTGTTGGTGTTTTAATGCAACTGGGTTTTAAAGAAAACGATATCGCGCCACGCTTAATGTTATTGCAACCTGTTGCTTTGCGTTTGGAAATAAAAACAGGCATCAATAATGCGCTTATCATAAATGATTATTATAATTCAGATCTTGATTCTATTAAAATTGCACTGAATTATTTATCACAGCAAAACCGCCGTGTGCGCAAAGTGGTGATCGTTTCTGATCTGGAACAATCGGGCATTTTGGCAAACTCTTTATATAAACAATTAGCAGAGTTATTTACTCAGAATAAAATAGACCTGGTAGTTGGCGTTGGTAAAGAGATCTCCAATCACAAACCTTTATTCAAGGCCAATTCTTTATTTTTTGCAGATACGCAAAGCTTTATCAATCAATTTAAATTAATTAATTATCAATTCAGTGAAGCAAGTATACTTTTAAAAGGTGCGCGCAGTTTTGGTTTTGAAAATATTAGCCGCTTACTGCAATTAAAAAGTCACGATACAGTTTTTGAAATTGATCTTAATAAATTAATTAATAACGTTAATTATTATAAGTCGCTGGTTTCATCTAACGTAAAGCTCATGTGCATGGTAAAAGCTATGGGTTATGGAAGTGGAGGGGCGGAGATAGCCAAAACATTGCAGCATATTGGCGTTAATTATTTAGCAGTGGCCTACGCTGATGAGGGAGTAGAGCTGAGGCAGTCACAGATCACGTTGCCAATTATGGTAATGAGTCCTGAGGAAGATGCGTTGGAAGATATTATCAATTACCAGTTAGAACCGGAGATCTATAGTTTTAAAGTGTTGAATGCCTTTGTAAAAAAACTGGATGCATTGGGAGTTACAGAGCCTTACCCAATCCATTTAAAGATCGATACCGGTATGCATCGCTTAGGCTTTGAAGTAAAGGATCTTGAGAATTTAATTGGCGAATTAAAAAACTACCCGCAATTAAAAGTGCGCTCTGTTTTTTCGCATTTGGTGGGGACAGATAATCCTGAACTGGATGATTTCACTAAAGAGCAGATCCGTATTTTTGAAAAAGTATATTCGGCTATTGAACTCACTTTAAATTATACGGTTTTAAAACACATTTGTAATTCAGGCGGCATATCCCGCTTTAAAAACGCACATTACGATATGGTGCGCCTGGGTATTGGCATGTATGGTATTGGCGTACATGCAGACGAACAAGCTAAGCTGGAAAATGTTGGTAGTTTAATTACGCGTATAAGTCAAATTAAAAAAGTAGACAAAGCGCAAACCGTTGGCTATAACCGTAACGGTAAATTAGATAAAGACACTGCTATTGCTACTATACCTATTGGTTATGCCGATGGCTTTAGTCGTATGTTAGGCAATGGTAAACATGGCGTTTACATTCATGGTAAATTTTGTAAAACTGTTGGTAATATTTGTATGGATATGTGCATGGTAGATATTAGCGGTATGGATTGTAAAGAAGGCGACGAAGTAATTATTTTTGAGAATGCAGAACAGATCCATAAAATGGCCGCCGCTTTAAATTCTATTTCTTACGAAGTGCTTACTAATGTTTCTGCACGTGTAAAGAGAGTGTATGTACAGGAATAAATTGCTCCGCAGTCCCGATTGCTATCGGGATATAATCCTGCGGTAATAGTTATACAAGATGAATTTGTAATTCACGCTTAGTTTTTTTATAGATATTGATGGCTTGGATCACAGATCCATAAGTTTTTTGTTCTACCACAGGATTGCAAATCCTGCGGAGCGGTTTGTAATTATGCTTTTCTAACAAATTCAGATTTTAAGGCCATGGCTCCAAATCCCTCGATCTTGCAATCAATATTATGATCACCATCAGTCAGGCGAATGTTTTTAACTTTTGTACCTGCTTTAACAGGCTTAGATGAACCTTTTACAGGCAGGTCTTTGATCACTACAACCGAATCGCCATCATGTAATTCATTTCCGTTGCTATCTACTATCTTTTTTGAAATTTCTTGTGATTCAGAAACTACTTCTTCAGGATTCCACTCATAAAAACATTCAGGACACACAATTAATGATCCGTTAGAATAAGTGTATTCGCATTTACATTTGGGGCAGGCAGGATAATCATCCATATGAAAAAATTAAATTGTTAAATATTTATACATCAAATAAATTGAAAAACCGAATACTACCAAAATTGCTGCGATCCATGCAGGAATCATCAGAAGTGAGATTTGAATATCTTGTTTTTTCCAAAGATAATAATTCCATAAGATCATTAATGAACTATTCATTAAGATAAAAAGATCTTCCGGAATTGGAAATAAATTCCAACTAACAATTAATAGAGGTACAGCAGTTATACCTGCTAATAACGCAAAAAAATGATCACCAAATATCGGAACCCTATTAATATCCCTTACCCATTCATGCTTATCAGAGTGTGCGTTTATTAGCATTGCTTCGTTTTTTAATTCGCTACTACACTTATTTCCACATGCGCTCCTTTTGGTAAGGCTTTTACTTCAACCGTTTCGCGGGCCGGTGGATTTAATTTGAAATAAGTTTTATATACATCGTTTATTTTTGAGAAGTTTTTTAAATCTGTTGTATAAATGGTGGCTTTGCAAACATTATCCAAAGTCATTCCGGCAGCTTCAACAATGGCTTTAATGTTATTTAAAGTTTGTGTAGTTTCATTTTCAATAGATGTAGAATCAAAACTACCATCCACTTTTAAACCAATTTGCCCGGCAACGTATAAAGTACCGCCACTTTTAATAGCCTGGCTATATGGGCCAATAGGTGCAGGCGCCAGTTTTGTAAAAATAACTTCTTTATGATCTTTGCTGGTGAAGGCAAAAAATAAAACAATTACAAAAAGAGTTAATGCAATTTTCTTTCCCATTTAAAATTATTTTGGTTGAACAGATGGTGTCATTTTAGAAATATCTGTCAGCCCACTTACAAGTGTATCCAGGTCCTGAATATTTGTATAAACATTTGGGGCAATACGAATGCCATTTACTTTTTCTAAGATCATTGAAACGGTATGCACTTTTTTTGTTTCAAATAATTTGGCTTCTATTTGTTGAGCCTGCCAGCCTTCAAAGCCAATGGTGGCTACGGCACAAGAAAACTCTGGTTTTAGCGAAGTGTAAAAATTAGCCTTTGGTAATTTGTGGCATTTGTTGGCCCAATAATCTTTTAAATAACGTAAACGTGCTTCTTTTCTTTTTGCGCCAATAATATTATGAAAATCTACTGCAGTACCAATAGCCATTTCTGATGCAAAAGAGCGCGTGCCTAAGTTTTCAAATTTTTTGATATCAGCACCATCGGGCTCAACAGCTGAAAGTAATGCCCACACATTTTTAATTTTATTTTTTTTGATATACATTAAGCCACTCCCAAATGGTGCGCACAGCCATTTATGTAAGGACGTAGCCAAATAATCCGCACCGGTATCTTCAATTTTAAAATCTATTTGTCCGAACGAATGTGCAGCATCTACAATTACTTCGCAGCCTTTGCTATGTGCCATGTCTGCAATGGCCTTAACCGGAACAAAATTACCTGTCCAGTTGATCATGTGCGTAATGTGAACGATTTTTGTTTTTGCAGTAATTGCTTTTTCGTATAATTTTACAATAGCAGCAACATCTTCCATAGGCTGTGGAATGTTGATCCAGTTCAATTTCACCTTATCACGTTTTTCTCTTTGTTTCCAGGCATTCATCATGTTGGGATAATCAAAAGTGCTTAACACCACTTCATCACCTTCTTTTAAATTCAATCCAAAAATAACAGAGTTCAAACCTTCGGTGGCATTCCTGTTAATGGCGATTTCTTCGGGAGATACTCCGCAAAGATCGGCCAGCTTGTTGCGCAGGCCTTCACGGCCTTGATCTAAAATGCGCCACATGTAATAGCTTGGCGCCTCATTACTGTATTGATAAAAACGAATGTGCGCATCCTGTACTACTTTTGGTTGCGGACTAACACCCCCATTATTAAAATTCAACACGTTTGGTGAAACCGTATAACTCTCACGGATCCAACCCCAAAAATCCTCATTCTCGGCAGCAGCATCCAGACTTAAATTCTCTAACTTATTTAAATGCTTATCCAGCTTCCTGGCAAAAGGCAAATCGATAGATGAAAAAAGATCCATAGCAGTTAACGATCCTGCAGTTGCCATTAAAAAATTACGACGATTCATGATGGAGATTATTTTTACTAAAGGTAAAAAATGAAAAGCAAAAAGCAATAGTTTATAGACTTAAATTGGCTTAATGATCTTTTTAGCGAGGTTGTTTGATAAAGAAACCGCTTTCGAATCTATCAGATAATGAAATGCATAGGCAAAAGCAAGAGTAATAGCGCAACAAATTCCAAATAAAAAGAAAAGGTTGATTGTACCTTTTGTTTCTACCAAAAAATAAGTGCCGCATATGAACAAAACAGGTAAGTGAATAAGATAAACAGCGAATGACATTCTTCCCAAAAAAAGTAAAGGACGAGTACTTAAGATCTTTTGTGGCCAATTACTGCTAATAAGCAAAATGAAGAATAAGAAACAAGACACAATATGAAATTTAAGATATATATAGTTGGAAAAACCGGTGGTAAAGGCATATATAGTATGTTCTTTTGCAATATCCTGAATGTTGGGTATGCCGCAAAAGAATAATGCAAGTAACAAGAACATAGCTTTTAATACCCTATTCTTTAAATATTTTTTTATGCCTTGTTGGTGTTGTGCAATGAGACTGCCTATAAAGAAAAGCAGGATATAATTTTTATTCATTAAAAAGAGGGCGATAAAAAGCAGAAAATAAAACATCAATTTATGTTGTAAGTGGTGAGTAAAAAACAAGAAAGAGAAAAGCAGTAAAGCACCTAAAAATTCAACCTCCATGGTCCAAAGTATTGGAAGATAAGTATTATCACCATTAATAGGAACATTGAATAATGACATTTTTAATGTTTCAAAAAAGGATAGTTTATTAATGAAAAGGTCTTTCCCAAAAGATAAATTTTCCACTGTACGAGGATAATGGACACTTTTAAATATACCCGAAATGTGCAGTAAATATATAAGCAGACAAGTTGCAAGAATAGGAATAGCCAAGCGTATATATCTTTTAGCAATTGATTCCTGAAGGATACGAATATCTTTTTTATTTAAATAATTTAAACTTAAAACAAAACCACTTAAGGTAAAGAACATGCATACAGCAAAACTACCATTCATAAAAAGATTTAAGGGTGTATTTGCAATAAGCAAATTTAAAGAAAAGGGATGTGTTTGATAATCACTAAGATCGAACGAACCTATGTACAGCTTGGGAATAAATAGTAATACAAAATGATGGATAACAACTATTAATGCTAAAATGCCCCGTAAACCTTCAAAATATAAATATTTTGTTTTCATGGCAATATCTTATTAAGCTAATTCTAAGATATAGACAAACTGATTTTTTTACCAGTGCTTTTATATAAGTGGCGGGATTTGCCAATTAGTTGGCTACTTTAATTTTAAAGAGAAGGTTTTCCAGGTCCAATAAATAAGTACAAATTGTAATGGCAAGCGTAAGAATGCAACAATAAATTTAATGTTTAACGAGATCCAGGCATCTTTTAGCATTTGAATATGAACAGGTAAAAATGCTATAAGCATAAGAACAATTGCCCATGCAGCTTTCTTTTGGTATTTTTTTATCAGTACAAGAATGCCTAAAACAATTTCTATTACACCCGTTGCATAAACAAAAAATAAATGAAAAGGAATATAACGTGGCATTATTTTCACATAGAAACCCGGGTTAATAAAATGGTAAAGACCTGCAACAATATACAAGAGGCTAATTAAAATAATGGAGACCTTTTTCATTTTAAAACTTTACACCTAATTGCAAAGCTAAATGATAGCTGTTTATATAAAGAGAGCTTGGCGCATACTGCTCTTCAAAATAATATTGTGAAAAGCCGTAACGGAAATTAAACTCGGCAAAGAAATTACTTCTTGATCCTCCAACGCTATTTTTTTGCAAACCAAACGATGCGCTTATAAATGAGCTGATATGCTTGTCAAAAAGTGCATTTCTGAACCGGAGATCCACAACATCTTCCTTTACATTGTTGCCGTTTTGGCTCACCGTTAAATTAGCAGGTAGCAAATAACGTAGGTGATAGCCTGCCGCTACATACGGACTAAACACACTATTATTTTCGCGTTTGAAAGAATATTTGAATTGTACAGGTACCCCAATTTCGTTAATGATCAACGAATAATTGTATGGAAATGTTTTGTCATACAAATGCAAACTATCCGGCTTAAAATAATAAGAACGAAAATTAACACCGTGAAAAAAATAATCTACTCCAAATAAAAAAAATGTTTTGTATACTTTATCGCACCTTATTTCTTTGCGGAAGCTTACAAGCGCGCTCATTTTTTGTGAAGGACTTTTAGTGTGATTTGGATTTGTAACATACAGGCCTAATACCGGGCCAATGCCAAAACGAATGCCTGCACCGTTATAATTTTTTTGAGCAGAACATACGTTGGTAAACACTAAAAGAAAAAGAAGTGCCAAAGAAAAAAAAATTGTATTACCTGTTCTTTTCAGCATCAGATTATTTTCTGTTCACATTGGTTGCGGTTGCCTGCGCGCTTGGCATTATTAAAATATCATTAATATTAACATGAGCAGGACGGTTAGCTACCCAAAAAATGGTTTCTGCAATATCTTCAGGAGTTAAAGGCTGTAAACCGGCATACACTTTTTTTGCTTTGTCTTCATCACCATCAAAACGCACAATGCTAAATTCTGTTTCTACCATACCCGGATTTACTGCAGTTACTTTAATACCATGTTGTAAAAGATCAATGCGCATACCTTTGTTTAAAGCGTCAACCGCATGTTTGGTAGCGCAATACACATTTCCATTAGCGTATACTTCTTTTCCGGCAACAGAACCAATGTTAATGATATGCCCTTTTTTATTTTCGATCATTAAATTAGATACAGTTCGTGAAATATAAAGCAAGCCTTTAATGTTGGTGTCTATCATGCGTTCCCAGTGATCGATCTCACCGCTTTGAATAGGGCCTAAACCTGCAGCTAAGCCTGCATTGTTTACAAGTACATCAATTTTTTTATTTTCTGACGAAAGTTTTGAGATCGCAGATTCAACTTCTTTTAAATTGCGAATGTCAAAACAAAGTGTTGTTACTTTAATTTTATTTTCGCTCTCTAATTTTGTTTTAAGTTCTTTTAAACGTTCTTCTCTTCTGCCGGTAATAATAAGATCGTGTCCGTTCTTTGCAAAGATCTCTGCTGTACTTTTTCCAATGCCCGATGTGGCCCCTGTAACTAAAACTAACATATTAATTTTTTTGTGCTGCTAATTTGCTATGGCTTCGTCCATAAACAAAATAAATAATTAAACCTATTATTAACCATATGGTAAAGTATAACCAGTTCTTATATCCTAATTGCGAAAGCATATAAAAACAGCTTAACAGGCCAAGAGTTGGTATAAGCGAGAAATTGTATTTAAATGCCAATACTGCTATGATGGCAAAACCAATAAAGAAAAAATAAATTGGAATTTTTGTAAGAAATGCATTAAAGGATTCGAACTTTAAAAAATAATATTCTATCCACGACATATTATAAACGCATAATAAAACAATTGTAAGAATAAATAATGCAGGAATAATGAATTTAGAATTTACATAAGGCGTTTTAAATTTAGAAGGCGGAGCGCTTGGATCCATTCGTAATTTAAGAACCCCTGCGCAAACCAAACAAAATGCAAATAAGGTTCCTGCTGAGCAAATATCAGTCACCATATTTATATCAACCAAAAATATGGGTACTGCTACTAAAAAGCCGGTAAAGATGGTTGAGAAAGAAGGTGTTTTAAATTTAGGGTGGATCTTTGCAAAGGCAGGTGGTAATAATCCATCGCGACTCATACTCATCCAGATGCGCGGTTGCCCTAATTGAAACACTAACATAACGCTTGCCATAGCAACTACAGCACTTACCGCAATTACCCCACTTAACCAACTTAGGCTTTGTACTTTTTCAAACACATAAGCTAACGGATCACCCACATTTAATTCGCTGTAGCTTACCATGCCGGTAATTACCAAAGCAATGGCAACATATAAAATGGTACAGATAATTATTGAATATAAAATACCTCTCGGAAGATCACGTTGTGGATTTCGGCATTCTTCAGCCGTTGTTGAAATGGCATCAAAACCAATGTAAGCAAAGAACACAGCACTTATACCTGAAAGCAAACCACCAATGCCATTTGGCAAGAATGGATTCCAGTTACTTGTATTCACAAAAAATGCGCCAACAAAAATTACCAATAGCACTACAATAATTTTAATAATCACCATTGCATTACTTGCATTACGACTTTCTTTAATGCCACGATAAACAAGCATAGTTATAATAACATTTATTAATAGTGCAGGGCCATCAAAAATAATGCGCAAGTCGCCGATCTTTGGTGCACTGCCATAAGCTATAAAGCCTTCTACCAGGCCGG
This sequence comes from Bacteroidia bacterium, assembly GCA_044229885.1. GTDB lineage: Bacteria > Bacteroidota > Bacteroidia > B-17B0 > Aurantibacillaceae > Aurantibacillus. The sequence continues at coordinate 49,870 of JBGASD010000003.1, forward strand.
CTGTTTGTCCGTTTGCTTTTATTTCATCTAACGGAACGCCTGCCGCAAGCATGCCCATTACGGTTCCGTAATTTTGTTTAGCAGTAAAATAATCCAGGCACAGCCATTCGTTGACACGATAACTACTGGAGTTTTGAATTAAAGAAGTAAAATAATCACTCCACGAAATAGCTACAGTAACATTCCCAATAGCATATTCCATAATAAGTGCCCAGCCAATGATCCATGCAAACAATTCGCCAAAGGCAACATAACTGTATGTATATGCGCTTCCGCTTACCGGAATTAAAGAGGCAAATTCGGCATAAGCAAAGGCTGCAAAGCTGCAGGCAATGGCTGTAAAAATAAAAAGTAATATAACACCGGGGCCACCATCTGCGCTGGCTTTACCAATAGTAGAAAAAATACCTGCACCAATAATGGCGGCAATACCAAAAGCGGTAAGATCACGAACGCCAAGATGTTTAGCCAAACTGCCGTGATGGCTTTCGGCTTCGGTATTCTTCAATATAGTATCAATTGATTTTTTTCTGAATAAACTCATTGTTTGTGTTGAACTTTTTATGCTTTTGAAGCGCTACTAAATATACAAAGTATATTTTAATTTGAGCCAGACCCTTTGGTGTTTTTTATAACCGGTAGATAATAAAGCGCAGCTAGCAGAATAAATATAACAGCAGGGCTTCGGTACCTGAAAATGGCGCCGCTGTTTGGCGTTGTTAAACCAATAAGCAGGCATAATAAAAGTGCAAATACCATAAACGTTATGGCCGGAAAATTATCTTTTTTATTTTGAATGAGTCCGAAAACAAAAAGAAAGAGTGATATAAGAATAAGCAGGTTTTCAAACGAGGCTAAATGTTGTAAAAGACTTTTTGAATTAAAAAAGAAGGGATAAAACATGCTATAGTATAAGCTGTAAATACTAATAGTAAAAATATTTTCGGAATGCGTATCGAAATTAATATTTGAGCCGCTTTTTGGTAATTGGTATACTAATTTATATTGAGTTACTGTATCGCTATTTGCTGTTGAGAACAATGTGTCCTCTTGATGTGTATGTTCCCAATAAATATATGGCGCATTTTTTTTAATAGTAAAAGTACTGTCGTTATTATTTACTTTTTTTACAAGCGTAGAATCAAAATCCAGGCGTACAAACTTTACATCATCTAATAAAAAAATTCCACCTTTGGATGCATCGGCAAACATACGCTGTTGCTTGAGTGCGGCAGATAACAACGATCTGTGTTTAAAAGTTACAGACAGAAAATTTGTTGCTGTTATAAGAATTACCAGGACCGATAAAAAAGCTAAACTTTTCTTTTTTATTTTTTTTGAATAAAAGATCCAAAAGAAAATACTGAATGTAAAAAACGCAAAAAGTAATATATAGGGCTTTAACAAGAAAGAAATAAAAAATAAGACCGGTAAAAGAGTAAAAACGGACCATTTTCGATTTCCTGAAAATAAATGTTTAAGAAAGTATAGTGTGCTGCCAAATATAAATATTACCAGGCCTTCTTTTAAAAGTGCACCTGTGTAGAACCATAAAGCAGGTAAAAAGCATAGAATGAACAAAACTAAGAGCTCTTTTCTATTAAAAAGATCTTTAACGGATCTGTATAAAAAAGTGATGCCAATGAAACTCAGGAAACAGGAGAATAAAGCATGAACATAATACGAATTAAAAGCAAGAAAATGTAATAACGAGTGTACGCGTATAACTATACGGTTATCGTTATAAAAATATTCTTTTAATCGACCATTATCCCATTGTGTGGTGTGTGTAATAAAATTCTTGTATAAGTTTGTTCCTTCACTTTCATCCTGCAAACCAAATAGTAATTTTAAATAACCAAAAGGTTCTGAGTAAGCATAAGAATTAAGTGTTGCGGCATCTGCATAAAATTTTCCGGCATCGAATTTTTCAAGACCACCATACATTTTTTTATAAACAAAAAAGAATACAGGAACCGCAAGTACTTTTAATAGAAAAAGAAATGAAAACGTTTTGGAGTTAATGGCATCATCTTTAAATACACCAAAAAAATCATTCTTATATATCAAAAAGAGAAAAACTAAAAGATATATAACAGCAACTATCAAGTTTAATATTTGTCAAAAAATTTAATTTCCATAATGCGTTCGGGCATAGCCAAATGATTAAAGCCAAATTGTTTGTATAATCCCTGCGCGTCTTTTGTAGCAAGCATCATGCGACGTAATCCTTGCAAATCAGGATGCTTCATAATAAATTTCATCAGTTCTTTTGAAAGGCCTTTACCGCGATAGGGGTCAAGAACAAACACATCGGCCAAGTAGGCAAAGGTGGCAGTATCGGTTACCATGCGGGCATAACCAATTTGTTTGCCTTCAATATAAATGCCAAAACACAAACTTCCTTCTGCACTTTTTTTTACAACTTCCATGGGAATGTTTTGTGCCCAATAACTTTCTTTGCTTAAGTAATTATAGATCACACCTAACTGTAATTTACTTTTATCAGTACTAAATAAATAACCCGTACTATTTTTTTCTTCCATGATCAAAGATTATCTACAATTACTAAATAGTTATTTTTTGGATCGAAATTAAAGCGCGTTATTTTTTTAATTCCAAAAGAAGAAAGATCAAATAACTGTAGCCATTCCTTTTTTGCTTCATTAAAACGCAGGATTTTATTTCCTTCAGATTTCAGTAAACCATGCTGTTCGTGCCAGATGGCATCTTCACTCGTTGTAGGATATTCAGTATATTTTTCTGCTTTCTGAAAAACAAAATCATATTTATAAAAACTAACTTTTACCGAATCTTTTACGCCATAAATAAAGGCATGACGGTTTATGGTTTTAAAAGCACGTGTTGGATTATTGCCAAGCCATTTATCTTCGTTGGTACTTTTTACATAAAAACGTAAAGAGTGCGGGTTGGTTAATTTGTAATACAAAACGGTATCTGCATTTAAAAAAGTATAATAGCCAACCGAATCAGTTTCAAATTTTTTATCAGAAATTCCCGTTAGAGCATTTATAAAATGAATGCGTTGTGCACTATCAGCTTCAACAACAACAGAGTTTAAATATTTACCATCGGGTGTAAGTACAGGCGAGTATTCGCTTTCTTTTGTTTTAGTTAGTTGAATTGTTTTTTCGCTGCCAATATCATAAATATAAATGTCAGACTGCTTATCTTCGCGAATACTTACGTAATATATCTTTTTTGAATCATTACTGAAAGAAGGCTGGTTATCATAACCTGTTCGTTTAGTAATATTTTTTGGATCACCTAGTTTTAGATCTGTTTTTGTTTTTTCAAGTTTAAACAACCATACATCCGTATCAGGAAGCTGTGCTTTTAAGAAACAAGAAAGCAAAACACAAAGCAGTATGCTATATTTTCTGCTCATCCAGCTTTAAAAAATGTTTGTTCATGACCTTATAAACCAATATTCCAAACAAAATACCTACAACCATTCCTGTGCCAATATCAATAGGGTAGTGCACACCCAAATACATTCTACTATAAACAACTATTAGTGGGTAAAGAAAAATAAATATCCTATATCTTAATGGGATCCAATGCACACATAAAAAGATCAGTGTTATTAAACCAAAGGTATTGGATGAGTGGCCTGAGAAAAAAGTAAATTGTCCGCCACGGTAATCATGCACCACATGTATCTGATCTTTAATTTCTAAATTGTGTGTGGGGCGATAACGTTCTACCAAATGTTTTACACTATTAGAACTAAGATCGGTGCATGCAAAGCAAATGGCGCAGGCTACTAAAAATTCTATTCCCTTACGCAGATAATATTTCCGGTAAAAAGCATAGCCAACGGCAAGGCAAATAATAATGGTTGGCCAGGTATAACTAAAAAACCACATCACTTCATCCAGTAATGGATCGTGCATGGAATTTATTTTTAAAAGTAAACGTCTGTCAAGACTTTCAATGGTTTCAAACATGGTTAAAAGTAATAAATATTTTTATTACTCTGTTTGAAAGAAGAAGTAAAAAATTTATTTTGTAGAAGCGCAGGCTTGTGTAACAACATCAGTAGTTACATCACTTAATTTGCTGATGGCGCCAAAGCCTCCATTAACGTTGGTTAAGTTAGTATAACCATTTGCTTTTAAAATTGAGATAGCGATCATGCTGCGGTAACCACCGGCACAATGCACCATATAAGGTTGTGATTTATTTTTAGAATCTATCCAATCAAAAATAAAATCAAGCGGTTTTGCATCTGCATTCTTTAAATGAGCAGAATCAATTTCGCCGGGTTTTCTAACATCTAATGTTGCCACACCTTTTTTATAATTATCAGTATAAAATTTATCGGCATTGATTGTTGCAACAGCTTCTGTTGGCTTTCCGGCATTTATCCATGCTTCCATGCCGCCCTCAAGGTAACCAAGACAGTTATCGTAACCTACGCGTGATAAACGCATCACGGTTTCTTCTTCTCTTCCTTTTGGTGTTACTAATAAAATAGGGTGATTGATATCGCTTATCAAAGTACCAACCCATGGCGCAAATTGTCCATCCAAGCCAATAAATAACGAACCCGGAATATTTGCCTGCGCGTATTCATCCGCCTTTCTAACATCTAAAATTATGGGATGTTGATTTTGAATGAACTCTTCAAACTCTGCTACAGATAATCCGGTTGAGCCATTTTCTAAAACATCTGAATAATTTTTATAGCCTTTTTTATTTAAAGAGGCATTCTTTGCAAAGTACTGTGGTGCAGGTAAAATACCCGTAGTTAATTCTTTTATAAATTCTTGTTTAGAAATATTTTGCAGCGCGTAATTTACTTTTTTCTGGTTACCCAAAGTATCAAAAGTTTCTTTGCTCATATTTTTACCACAGGCAGAACCTGCGCCATGAGCGGGATACACAATAACATCATCAGGTAATGACATAATTTTATTGCGCAAGCTGTCATAAAGCATACCTGCAAGATCTTCCTGTGTTAATTCTGATTTTATAGCAAGATCGGGTCTGCCAACATCGCCAATAAATAAAGTATCACCCGTAAAAATTGCTTTTGGTTTTTTAGTTTCATCAAGCAATAAATAAGTTGTTGATTCTAAAGTATGACCCGGCGTGTGAAGTGTTTTTAATGTTAATCCGCCAATTTTAAATTCTTCGTTATCTTTAGCAATATAACTTTTGTAATCTGTTTGCGCGTTTGGCCCAAACACAATTTCTGCACCTGTTGCCTTTGCAAGATCAACGTGTCCGCTAACAAAATCAGCATGAAAATGCGTTTCAAAAATATATTTTAAAGTATCTTTATTTTGTTTTAAAAGATCTAAGTAGGGTTGTGTTTCACGTAAAGGATCAATGATAGCTGCTTCGCCATTATGTGAAATATAATAAGCGCCCTGTGCAAGGCAATTGGTATATAATTGTTCTACTTTCATAAGCAAAAATTATTTTTAATATGAACAGCCGGATCTGCTTTTTGTTTTATGAGAAAAGCCGGAATACAAAGTTACAATTAAAATCTCCCTTAAAGAAGTCTGTTTATAAAGAGAATATAGTTAAATTTGCTCAACAAGAATTGTTTATATGTCAAATTCCGAAAAAATAGAATCGTCTAAAGCGCCTGAGCCTGTTGGTTTATATCCTCATGCCCGTAAAGTTGGTAATTTATTGTTTTTAAGTGGTGTTGGGCCACGTGAGCGAGGAACAAAAAAAATTCCAGGAGTTGAGTTAGATGAGAACGGATTAATTGTGAGTTATGATATTGAGGCGCAATGCCACAGTGTTTTCAGGAACATAAAATATATTTTAGAAGATTCGGGCAGCAGTTGGAATAAGATAATTGACGTAACAGTTTTTTTAACCAACATGAAAGACGATTTTCCAAAGTATAATAAGATATGGGCAGAGTATTTTAAAGAGAATCCACCTTGCCGCACAACTATCGAGATCAATAAATTACCAACGCCAATAGCTATTGAGCTAAAAGTTATGGCTGTAATCGATTAAATTTCAAGTAGTTGATTCTTAAAATAGAACCATTACAAATAAACAAATTAGTTAAACAATTGCTGTTAACATTTGTTGGTGAGTAATATGGCTAAATTGGTAACGCAATTGGTCTGATTAATCGAATTATTTTCATAATTTAGTTAAAAATTTACGCCGATGTTAATCCACTCAAACAAATCCATTTTAATTCCTGTAGATTTTTCCAAACAATCACTTGTTGCAGTTAAGCAATCTTATAATCTTGCGAAGTTTACAAACTCGAAGATAATTTTAATGCATGTTTCTGCAAAAAGTGCTGATGAGAATAAAAAAGAACTCGAAGAACTGGCGGCAAAAACCAAAGCAGAGTCAGGTTTAGTGGTAGACACACTAAATTTAAAAGGTGATGTTTATGAGCTAACCGATAAGAAAGCGGAAGAGCTTAAATGTAATCTTATCGTTATTGGCCTTGATTCTCACGTAAGATTCCGCAGTTTTATGGGCGGAAGCAATGTAAGTAAATTTATTAAAAACGCTCCTTGCCCTGTAATTACTATACGCGCAGCCGAGAATAGAGATGGCTGCAAAAATATTATCATGCCTTTTGACCTTAGTCCTGAAAGCCGCGAAAAAGTTTCTATCGCAGTTCAGTTAGCGCATTTTTATGGTGCAGATATCCGTATTGTTTCGGTATTCCATCCAAACGATGATAAATACGAGAACAAATTATTACCGTATTTACAACAGGTAAAAAAATTCATTAAAGAAAAAGGCATTAATTGTACCAACAAATCAGTGCCAAGCACTAAAGTAGCTGAGGCTATTGTTGAGTATGCCAATAAAAATGAAGGCGATCTGATCGTTCAAATGAATCAAAAAGATCTTAGTATTGGCGATATGTTTAGCGGTACTGCGGGTGAAAAGATTGTTGAGATCAGTAACCTGCCTGTAATTACAATTCCACCAATGAAGCGTGAAAGTATGAGCCACTTCGGTAGCGGTATGTAATAGGAAAATCCCTGAAAATTTAATTTTTTGTCGTTGAGCTGCATTTTTCAGTTGTTCATTTACTTCAGTAAATTCACTCCTTAAAAATTTGCTCGCCTAAAAAAATCAAATTTTGAAAGATTTTCTAAGCAAAGATATTATGGATTCACAGTTTTAGTAGGCTGTGCAACAGGTTTGCTTTTTAATGGTCTAAAGAAATACGTTAATCTTAGTCCCACAAAATTACCTTTGGTCTTAAAATCGTGTGTGTAACTTTGCCCGTCAATTGTATAGTTAACAGTAGAGTAGGCCAGATTTCGCAGGCCGCAATTAAATAATAAACTGCAATTTAAAATACCACCTTTTTTAAATACTTTTTCGCGACCAACGGCAAATCGCAACATGGTGTACATGCCGCCATCAGCGTAAGATGAGCTGTTAAGATAGCTATCCATAGTTACACCGCCCTCTGTATTTACCTGGTAATTTTTTGTAATAGTTTGATCGCCTAAAAGATTTTGTGAAAACCCGGCACCAACAAGCCACTTGGTGTTTTTACAAGTTGGATTAAATTTGTAATAGATCATTACCGGCACTTCTAAAGCGCTAAACTCACTTTTTATACCTGTAAAATGACTTTTTGGATTGTAAAGAGAATAATCTTTGGCCAAAGCATAATTAAAGCCATAGCTGTTAAAACCTACGCCAAACATACCCATCCAGTGTTTATTAAGGTCGTAGCGAATGCCAATATTAAAGGCGCCGCCATCAAATTTATTCTGGTGAAAACGGGCATCCGCATTTTCCATACCGCCGGCAAACTGAGCCCTGGTGCCCTGTGTACCCCATTGTATGCCAAATCTCCATGTATCTGTTTCTTGTGAAAAGCCTGTTAAAGCTAAGCAGGTTAAAAGAGAAAATGCCAGTTTTTTCATGTTCTTGGATTTTAATTAAAGTTATGCTTTTTGACTTTTAAACCAAAATATTTGCCCTGTTTTGATGTTTTTTTAACGTTAAGGTTTAAGCCAAATCAGAGTTTTTTTGTTAAATTCGCTCTCCTTTTTTAAAAGGGGAACATAAGTAAACTATGAAGAAGTATCCTGAATACAAGAAACTTGATTTATCGCAGATCTCAAAAGACATTTTAGAATTTTGGGAAAAGGAAAAGATCTTTCAAAAATCGGTTTCAACGCGCGATGAAAATAAACCCTGGGTGTTTTATGAAGGTCCGCCAAGTGCGAACGGAATGCCCGGTATACACCACGTTATGGCGCGTGCTATTAAAGATATTTTTTGCCGTTTTAAAACATTACAAGGTTACCAGGTTAAACGTAAAGCCGGTTGGGATACGCATGGCTTGCCAATAGAATTAGGCGTTGAGAAACATTTAGGAATTACAAAAGAAGATATCGGCAACGAAAAAAGCCCAAAATATATTTCGGTTGAAGATTACAACAAAGCTTGTCGCACCGAAGTAATGAAGTATACTGATAAGTGGGAAGATGTAACTGCAAAGATGGGCTATTGGGTAGATATGAGCGATCCATATATCACATACGATAACAAATACATTGAAAGCGTTTGGTGGTTGTTACAAAATTTATCTAAAAAAGATCTTTTATACAAAGGCTACACCATACAGCCATACTCGCCTGCAGCGGGAACAGGTTTATCATCACACGAATTAAATCAACCGGGTTGTTACAGGGATGTGAAGGACAGAACAGCTACCGTTCAGTTTAAAGTAAGAGATAATTCAAAATTAAAAGTTCAAAATTTAGAAGGTGATGTTTACTTTTTAGCCTGGACAACCACACCTTGGACCTTACCATCTAACACGGCATTAGCTGTTGGAAAAGATATTGAATACGTTTTTGTAAAAAGCTTTAATCCGTTTACCGGCAAACCACAAACCGTTATATTGGCAAAAGACCTTTTAAATAAATATTTTTCAGAAAAACATACCGATCTTAAATTTGAAGATTACAAAGCGGGTGATAAGAATATTCCGTTTAAAATTGTTGGCCATGCAAAAGGTTCTGATCTTGCAGGCATTCAATACGAACAATTATTACCGTTTGTACAACCCGAAGGTGATGCCTTTAAAGTGCTGGTTGGCGATTTTGTTACTACAACTGATGGTACAGGTATAGTGCACATTGCGCCAAGCTTTGGTGCAGATGACTTTAAAGTAGCCAAACAAAATAATGTTGGTGCTTTAACCTTGGTTGATAAGCGTGGTAAATTTTTACCTGAGGTACAGGATGGTGTTTTTCTTTACGGCGAAGAGTATGTGAAAGAAGCTTACTTAACAGATGAAGAAAAGAAAACTGAATTCGAAAAACAGAAAAAAATATTAGAAGCCAATCACAAAATAAAAGACCTTAAAGTTTATTTAAGTGTTGATGAGCGCATTGTTTTAAAATTACAGGAAGAAGGAAAACTTTTTAAGAAAGAAACCTACGAGCATAGTTACCCGCATTGCTGGCGTACTGATAAACCTGTTTTGTATTATCCTTTAGATAGTTGGTTTATTCGTTCAACCGCAATGAAGGATCGAATGATCGAACTAAACAAAACCATTAACTGGAAACCGGAGGCTACAGGTACGGGCCGTTTTGGTAATTGGTTAGAAAACTTAAATGATTGGAATTTATCACGTTCACGTTTTTGGGGTATTCCAATCCCAATCTGGACAAGCGAGGATAAAACAGAACAAATTGTTGTTGGCAGTGCTGAAGAATTAAAGAAAGAAATTGCCAACTCAGTTGCAAAGGGATTCATGCAAACAAATCCTTTAGAAAAATTTGTTGCCGGAAATTTTACAAAAGAAAATTACGACACCTTCGATCTTCACAAACCGTATGCTGATAATATCGTTTTAGAAAAGAACGGAAAAAAATTATTCCGCGAGCCTGATCTGATCGATGTGTGGTTTGATAGTGGTGCTATGCCTTACGCACAGGTACATTACCCTTTCGAGAACAAAGAATTAATTGATCAGAAAAAATATTATCCGGCCGATTTTATTGCAGAAGGTGTTGATCAAACCCGTGGCTGGTTCTTTACATTACACGCTATTGCGGTAATGAATTTTGATTCTGTTGCGTACAAAAATGTAGTATCTAACGGTTTGGTGCTTGACAAGAATGGCAATAAAATGAGCAAGCGTTTAGGTAATGCTGTTGATCCGTTTGAGACCATTGAAAAGTTTGGCGCAGATGCTACACGCTGGTACATGATCGCTAACGCAGCGCCATGGGATAATTTAAAATTTGATACCGAAGGTATTGGCGAAGTGCAGCGTAAATTGTTTGGTACACTTTACAATACGTATGGCTTTTATTCATTGTACGCCAACGTAGATAAATTTGTGTTAGATGAGCAAAATATTATTCCTGTAAAAGACAGGATAGAATTAGACCGTTGGATCATTTCAGAATTACAAACATTAATTGAAAATGTAACGGCATATTACGAAGAATTTGAACCGCACCGCGCCGCGCGTGCTATCGAAAAATTTGTGGATGAGCATTTAAGCAATTGGTACGTTCGTTTATCACGCCGCCGTTTTTGGAGAGGTGAAATGAGCAACGATAAAAAAGCAGCTTACGAAACATTGCACGAATGCTTAATGGTTGTGTCGCAATTAATGAGCCCTATTGCACCATTCTTTAGCGAGTGGATGTACCAGAATTTAACTGAACCAATTCGCGAAGCTGCGGTAAAAAATAATACACCATTAAAATGGGAATCGGTTCACTTAACTTCTTTAACTAAAGTTGAGAAGAAGAACCAGGATAAAGCATTGGAAGAGCGTATGGAATTGGCACAAGAAATTTCTTCGATGGTTTTATCTATCCGTAAAAAAGAAAATTTAAAAGTACGTCAGCCATTGCAACGCATACAAATTCCAATTTTAGATAAAGCTTTTCAGGATAAAATAGAGGCGGTAAAAGATCTTATTTTAAGTGAAGTGAATGTAAAAGAAATTGATTTTGTAAACGAAGAGCAAACACAGATCGTAAAAAACCTGAAGTTGAATTTTAAAACTTTAGGAAAAAAATGCGGACAAAATATGAAAGCTGTTCAGGCATTTGCAAATGAGAATGGCGCAAAAATAATTTCAGGAATTGAAAAAAACGGTTCTTTTGCAATTGAACTAAATGGTGCATCTATTGTTTTAGAACCTGAGGATGTTGAAATTATTCCGGTTGATATTCCGGGCTGGAAAGTGGCAAATAACGGGCCTTTAACAGTGGCATTGGATATTAATCTGTCTGAAGAACTAAAAAACGAAGGATTGGCCCGTGAAGTGGTAAATCGTATTCAAAATATGAGGAAAGACGCGGGTTTTGAGGTGACTGACAAGATTTTGGTCAAAATTCAGCAAAATTCGGATCTAGATAATGCTATTAAAAACAATTTAAGTTATATTTGTTCTGAAACTTTAACTAACGACTTGCAATTGGTGCAAAACCTGTCCACTGCCAATGCCAGTAAAATTGAAGTAGACGAATTGATCACAACACTAATCTCTATCGAAAAGTTAAATTAAAATTAATGATTATGGCTAAAAAGAAAGACAATAAAAAGGATAAAAAGGCCAAACCTTCTGCTAAACCTGTAAAAAAAGCAAGCAAACCTGCTCCAAAAAAAGCAGCAAAACCTGCTAAAAAAGATACAAAAAAGGCCGCTAAGCCTGTAGCAAAAAAAGTAGTAAAACCTGCTCCAAAAAAAGCAGTTAAGCCGGTTGCGAAAGCAAAACCAGTTGAGAAAAAGAAAGAGAATAAACCTGTACTAAAAACAAAACCTGTGTCGAAAGAAGTGCTGAAAGCAAAAAAACCTGCCGGTAAACCAATTGAAGCAATTGCAAAAAAAGGAAAAGATAAAAAAGCCGATAAAGTAAAAGGAAAGAAAAAAGGAAAAAAAGGCGATGACGACGATGATGACGATATTCCTGAAGAAGAAGATGACGATTCGGATGTAGACGTAAAAGATGATTACGAAAAGCCGGATGATGATGATGCAGGAGTTTTAGAAGGTGGGTTAGATGAAGCCGGAATGGTTGATCTTGAAGGTGGCGGTGGCGCCGAGATAGATGAAGATGATGATGAGGTTCCTGAAAAACGTGGCCGTGGCCGCAGAAAGAAAAATGATGGACGTTCGAGCGGTAACAGTATGGAAGCATATATCCGTAATCGCCCCCTACAAATTGATATTAATAAACCTTTGATCAAAAAAGCGAAGGAAGATGTTCCTAAACCATTTGTAAATACAAAAGATAATCGCACGCGTTATTCAGATAAAGAATTAACAGAGTTTAAAGAGTTGATCTTATCAAAATTAAAAGAAGCACAAACCGATTACGATCTTTTAAAACAAACATTAAGTAACGAAGATAATCATGGTACTGATGACACTTCTCCAACATTTAAATTGTTGGAAGATGGAAGCGATGTAATGAGCAAAGAAGAAACTGCGCAACTTGCTTCCCGTCAGGAAAAGTATATTGTTAACTTAAAAAATGCTTTAGTGCGTATTGAGAACAAAACTTACGGTATTTGCCGTGTTACAGGTAAACTAATACCTAAAGAACGTTTACGCTCTGTACCACATGCTACTTTAGGTATTGATGCTAAATTGAGTCAATAATAAATGCACATATTTACGAAGGCTGCTTTATAAAAGGCAGCCTTTTTATTTTAGTTAAATTCACATTTTCCATCTCAAAAATTAAACAGTAAAGAGTATCTTTACATCTTTAAAAAAATAATGCTTAAGCGTTTCAGAATTCCTTTAATAACAATTTTTTCTGTACTGTTCATCGATCAGTTCATTAAGATCTATATTAAACTGAATTATCCTGTAAACCATGTTGTAGGAAAGTTAGCCGATTGGTGTGTAATACATTTTACTGAAAACCCCGGTATGGCATTTGGTTACGAATTTGGTGGCGATGCAGGAAAATTAGCTTTAAGCTTATTTAGGATCTTAGCTTGTATTGCAGGTGTTTTTTATATAAGAAACATTACAAGAAAGAAAGAGCATTGGGGTTTTATATTTTCTGTTTCTTTAATATTAGCCGGAGCCATGGGCAACATATTAGACAGCGCTTTTTACGGATTAATATTTGATAAAGGAACCACTTTTGATCCGGTATATAAACAATATGTTGACTATAGTGGCATTGCAAGCTTTACAAGTAATGGTGGTTATGCACCAAGTATGTATGGTTGCGTGGTAGATATGTTTTATTTTCCAATAATTAAAGGACATTTTCCTACATGGTTTCCAATTTGGGCAGGAGAAGATTTTGAATTTTTTAGGCCTATATTTAATTTTGCAGATGCTGCCATTTCGGGCGGTGTGATCATCATTATTTTATTCCAAAAAAAATTCTCCAAAAAGCCGGATCCTGAACAGCTTGAAAATTCAGGCGAAGTAAAGCAAGAAAACAATTCTGATTTGACAATGAATTCCAATTCATGAAAGAAGCAATACTTTTAATCAACCTCGGAACTCCTGATGCACCAACGCCCGGCAAAGTTGGTAAATATCTGATTCAGTTTTTAAATGATAAACGTGTTATTGATATTAATGCGGTTGGCAGATTTATTTTAGTAAATTTAATCATTGTTCCTTTTCGTAGCTTTAAATCTTCAAAATTATATCAGCACATTTGGACAAAAGAAGGCTCACCACTTTTAACGAACAGTATAACACTAAAAGAAAAAGTACAACAAGAAGTTGGCGATAAATATATTGTTGAATTGGCCATGCGCTATCAAACGCCTTCTATTAAAGATGTGTTAGAAAAAATAAGACAACAACGTCCTTCAAAGATTCATGTTCTTCCCTTGTATCCGCAATACGCGAGTTCAAGCACAGGTAGTACTGTTGAAGAAGTATTAAAACAAATTAAAGGTTGGGAAGTAATACCAAGTTTAAACATTGTAAGCAAATTTTACGATCAACAACAATTTATTGATGCGCTTTTAGTAGAAGGTAAAAAGCATAACATAAATGATTATGATCATGTTGTATTTTCTTATCACGGTTTGCCTGAACGACAAATTTTAAAAGCTTCTGCGCATTATGGAGGCAGTACTTGCCAAATGGGTGCATGCTGTAATTCAATTACTAAAAACAACCAGTACTGTTACCGCGCTAATAGCTTTGAAACAACACGTCAATTAGTTAAAGCATTAAATATTCCGGAAGGAAAATATACAACCAGTTTTCAAAGCAGGTTAGATGAAAAATGGTTAAAACCCTTTAGTGATAAAGCAATTGAAGACCTGGCAAAAAAAGGAAATAAAAATATTCTTGTTTTCTCTCCGGCATTTGTTGCCGATTGTTTAGAGACCATTTATGAAATAGGAACAGAATACCAGGAGATCTTTAAAGAGCATGGTGGCCAAAAAGTAACGCTTGTAAATAGTTTAAACAGCAACGAGGTTTGGGTAAAGGCAATTAAAGAAATCATTAAGAATTAATTTCCTGCAATCGGTTTTTCGTCAATCGAACGGGTATCTAAGGCATCCCGCAAACCGTTACCTACTAACATAAAGGCCAGTACCAATATCATAATGGCAATACCCGGAATAAAAGCTAAATATGCTTTATCCATTAAAATGTAGCCGTGATGTGCGCTTACCATTTCGCCCCATGATGGTACAGGTGGTTGCGCGCCAATACCTAAAAAGCTTAAGCCGGCCTCCGTTAAAATAGCGCTGGCAAAATTACTTGCTGCCATTACAACTACAGGGCCCATTACGTTAGGTAAAATATGACGTAAAATAATTCGCATATTTCTAAAGCCTAAAGCTCTTCCCGCTTCAACAAATTCTCTTTCGCGTATACTTAATATCTGTCCGCGTACAATACGTGCAACATCTACCCACATGGTTAAACCTACGGCAATAAATACCTGCAAAATTCCTTTTCCTAAAACCAAAGTAATGGCAATAACCAATAATAAAGTTGGAATACTCCATACAACATTTATCAGCCACATGATAACAGAATCAGTCTTGCCTCTGTAATACCCGGCCATGGCTCCCAGCAGGATTCCAATAAAAATAGAAATGATAACAGAAACCAAACCAACACTTAAACTTATTCTTGTGCCAATTAATAAGCGGCTTAATAAATCACGGCCCAATTTATCACTGCCTAATAAAAATGTTTTAGAGGTTACATTATCTTTTTTTATTGTTTCCTGTAATTCTGCAATCGATCTGTTTATTACGCGTGGATTTCCTACTTCATAAAAAGATAATTGCATACGTGAAGAATCATAAACGATAGGATATTTTGTGTCGATTGCATAAACAACATCGGCCACATTAAATTTTGAAACTGTTGCGCCTTGATTATCTACATTACCTGTAAATTCTTCAACAACAATATCTTTTCCTTTAAAATCAAAACTGTGAATGGTGTAGTAAGAGTTTGTTTCATTTTTACCAAAAAGCATGGTCGAAAAAATACCTGAAGGTTTTACTTCTTCATTCTTTTTTACTGCTAACATTTTAACGCTAAAGCCGGGTTCTTTAATATGAAGCTCGGGTTTTTGATCGTTAGCGTAAGGTGTTTGATCGGGAGTAATTAAATAGCCTAAAATAGAAATAAGACAAGCAATACCTATAACCCATAAACCAAGCAGTGATAACTTGTTGCGCTTAAACCTTCGCCAGGTTTGAACGCTAAGTGATTCTGATTCAAAATTTATAGATTTCTTCTTAAAAAACACAAATTATACTTTCCATTTAGGTTTTATAAAAACCGAGGCAATAGCAACTACACAGGCATACAAGGGGTAAATACAACCCACAGGCAAGCCAAACCAGCCTAAACCCCTGTTTTTAACAAAACGTGATGCTAAAAATAGCAACAAAATGTCAATAATCAACTTAAAAAGCACGAAAATTAAGATAAATCCCCCGTTTTGAGGGACTAAAAAGCAATAAAACAAGCAAAACAACCAGGTAAGGTTTATACCAAAACTTAAAAGCGCCAGCAATAAATTTAGCCTGTTTTTATTGTATTTGAATTTAGAAGCCCATCTTATTTTTTGATTTATTAATTGTGTAAATGAAAAGGCCGGATAAGTATAAACAATTGCCTGCTCTGATTTTAAATAATTAATATTTACACCGGGTATTTTTTTTACGTCTTCTAAAAATAAAACATCATCGCCTGATGCAATTTTTATATGCGATGAAAAACCATTTACTTTCTCAAAAATTGTTTTTGTAAAAATTAAATTGGCCCCATTACATAAAAATGGTTTTTTAAAATAAGCGCTGCCACAATTTAAAACCGTTAGTACATTATTTTCAATGGCCTGTAATGCCCATAAAATACCAAAATTATTGGCTATCATAACGGGTGCAATGATCAGGTCGGATGAAGTGGTTTTATAAAAATCTGAAATACTTTGCAGCCATAAGGTAGATGTTGTGAATGTATCGGCATCGCGCATTACTAATACTTCATAATTTGCTTGTGAAACGGCATAAGCTATACTGGATTTTTTTCCTTTTTGTTGCGGATTGGTAATTATTTTATAATTGAGCTTTGTATTCTTTAATACTGATTCGGCCTGAAAAACAGTGCTGTCGGTACTTGCATCGTTAATTAAAATTAGCTGGATCTTTGCGAGATCATAATCCTGTTTTAAAATTGTATTTAAACAGCCGCCAATTGTCTTTTCTTCGTTACGTGCGCAAATAATTATTGTAAGGTTTGTTGAGGTATCGTATGTCGGACGGAAGAATTGCATTTTACTAAAACCAACTGCAAACCATGTCATAACAATAGCGTAAATAAAAAGAACAGAAAAAAGTATGCAGATGAGGTATATCATTTTTGCTTACCGAATAATTTAAAGCCGATAGCTATCGGCTCGAAATTTTGTTTTAATAAAATACTGTAACCGTAAATGCTGGGTAAAATAATGTTGATGAGCCAGATCAATACAGACGATAAAGCCAAAGCCGAATCAGAAATACCTGAATCGTGAAATACAATTAAAGCTATGGCTGCGCGTATTGGCCCTTCTAATACACTTATCATAGGAATGGTTGTGGTAATTAAATAATACAAAGCCATACCCACAAAAATAGAAAAATTTAAAGGCTGCTGATGAAATAAATAAATAAGTAAAAGAAATTGTAATGCAAATACACAATAGCGAATAATAGAAAGACCAAACAATTGAATTAACTTTTTTGCTGTGAATGGATATTTAAAATCATCAAGGGTTTGCTGCTTATTTATTTTTTTGCTGATAAAATTTAAGATCAGATCGATCTTAACCAAACAAAAAATAAATACAACAAAAATTAAAACGGCTATTGTACTTGTTGTGTACGCTAACCAAATGTTGTCCCCTTCAAATTGTTTTAATTGAAAAAGCAAAGCACTTAAACCAAATAAATAAGTAATGGATAATTGAAACATGCCATTTATAAAATGTAATGCAGTAATTTTTGGGCGATTTTCTATTTTGAAAAAAATAATTTTTGCTAAAAATTCAGTTGCCCTGCCGGGTGCCAGGTTACCTAAACAAACACCGCTGTACACGGAATGTGTTGCTGTTTTAAAAGATATTTTTTCTATGGGTTCTGTAATTATTTTCCATTTAAAACTTTCAATTCCCCAATTAACGGGTATAAGTAACAGGCAAACACCAAAACAAATTAATCCTTTTAAAGAAAAAGCTAAATCGCCAAGCAATTCTAATTTTTCAGAAGTGAGATCACTTTTTAAGCGCAGGTAAATTATAAAAAAACTTCCCAGGCCAATAAGTACCTTTATAATGGTGGAAACTATTTTTTTTCGCTCTTGCAAATTACGCTAAATTTACATTTTTAATGCCAATCACCGACAGGATCATATTAGGAATTGACCCCGGAACAGTTGTAATGGGTTATGGATTGATCCATATTCAAAACAATGTAGTAAAACCAATTGGTATTGGCGTAATAAAACTCGATAAATTTGAAGATCATGCAGTGCGTTTAAAAATGATCTTTGAGCGAACCGTTGCTATTATTGAAGAATACAAACCCGATGAGCTGGCTATTGAAGCACCTTTTTTTGGTAAGAATGTTCAATCGATGTTGAAGTTGGGAAGAGCGCAGGGTGTAGCCATTGCAGCAGCTTTAAGCAAAAACATTCCGGTTACAGAATACTCTCCAAAAAAAATAAAAATGAGTATTACCGGTAATGGTAATGCCAGTAAAGAACAAGTGGCAGCAATGCTCGTACAAATTTTAGGTATTAAAAAAGAGCAGGAATTTTTAGATGCTACTGATGCTTTGGGTGCTGCACTTTGCCATTATTATCAAAATAAAAATGCCGGTGCAAAAACTAAATCTTACACCGGCTGGAAAGCTTTTTTAACAGATAATCCTAAAAGGAAAATTTAAAATTCAAAAGTTATTTGCCCATCGCCATCTAAAAAATCTTTGTTGTTGGCTTTGCTTAATTTTTCCATTGCCCTGCGATGAAGCTCAACAGGAGATAAGCCTGTCTTCTCATCATCAGCCGCATCTTTCTTTAAAAATTTACGCGCCGCTTTTATTTCCTCAGGTTCTTTTAAGCTGATCTCTTTTACTTTATAAGAGCTTAATTTTTTTCCTTTGGCTTTAATATTTACCATCGGACTAAACTCTACCATGTTAATGGTTTCTTCAGGAATTTCAACACCTTTTTCTTTTGAGAATTTTACCTCGATGATAGGATTAATTTGCGCGGTGATCAATTCAATGCGCGATAATTCATTCTCGGTAATGATCAATGTTTTTGTAGTTATATTTTCAGGTGCAAAACGTTTTGTGAAATACGATTTGCTTTGCCCGTCAAAATAAATACAGGTAAGTGTTTGATTAGGGAAATATTTTTCTATCATAATGATGTCTTCATCAAAATGATTTAAAAGATCGTAAGTATAAAGGCGATAGAACCCTGTGCTTGTAACCGTTAATATTTTATCCTCGCCGCTAAAATTACCAAGGTAAGTTCCTTTTTCATTTTTGTTTAAGCGATGTGTTGTTTCATCAAACCAGTAATCTTCACCCATTAAAGTAGATGCGCCTTTTTCTTTAAGCGTTACCGAGTTGGTTGGTTTAAGTGTATATTTGGTAACGATATTACCAACGGCGCTGCGGGCCTTAACTTCCATCTCTCCAAAATCAACAGGTATTTCCAGCTTTCTTAATCCCGGTACAGCACGCAAATGCACGATCACTTTTTCACTTTCACCGTTAGGATTAACTGTAAACCAGTGTACTTTTGAATTGGCTGTTCCTTTTGTAAGGTCGTATTCTTTCTCGCGTGTTACACCGGTAACATTAAAGCGTTTCATGAATGTGATACCTTTAGGCCCATCGGTATAGATCATGTTATACGTTGTGCGCTCATCATTCTTTTTAAAGATGGCAACGTAAACAATATCTTTTCCAATAAAGGTTTTGTCGGCCACTTTACAAACTTTCATTTTACCTTCTTTTGTAAAGGCAATAATATCATCTAATGCAGAGCAATCTGTAACAAACTCATCTTTCTTTAAGCTGGTGCCAATAAAACCTTCTGCACGGTTAACATATAGTTTTTCGCTTGCTATAATTACATCTGTAGCAACAATTGTTTCTAATTGTTTTGTTTCAGTTTTACGTTCGCGACCGGCACCGTATTTCTTTTTTAAATTCTTAAAATATTCAACGGCGTATTCGGTAAGATTTGCTAAGTTATTTTTTACTGCAGCAATTTTTTCTTCCAGCTCTTTCATTTGCGCTTCGGCTTTAATGCTATCGAAGCGGGTAATACGGATCATTGGAATTTGTGTTAAACGATGAAGATCTTCATCGCTTATCTCGCGAATTAGTTTTTTCTTATAGGGCTTAAAGCGCTCGTATAAATATTCGTATAAAGTTTCTTTGGTTGTATATTTTTTAAAATCAATATACATTTCTTCTTTAATGAAGATCTTTTCCAAAGAAGAAAAATGCCATTTTTCTTCTAACTCTAATTGCTCAATTTCTAATTCTCGTTTTAGCAACGCTAAAGTTTGATGCGTAGAAATTTTTAAGATCTCGCTAACACCTAAGAAACGCGGTTTCTCATTTTCAATAATGCAGGCGTTTGGCGAAATACTCATTTCACAATTGGTGAAAGCGTATAAAGCGTCAATGGTTTTATCTGTAGAAATGCCGGGTTGTAAGTGAACCAATATCTCAACATTTTCGGCTGTATTATCTTCAACCTTTTTTACTTTTATTTTTCCTTTATCGTTTGCAGCAAGAATAGAATCAATTAATGATCCTGTTGTTGTACCAAAAGGAATTTCGGAAATGATAATGGTTTTTGAATTTAATTCTTTAACGCGCGCGCGGATCTTTATTTTTCCACCACGTAAACCATCTTTGTAATCGCTAAAATCTGCTATACCTCCTGTAATAAAATCAGGATAGATGTTTGCTTTTTTTCCTTTTAAAACCTGGATAGAAGCATCAATTAATTCATTAAAATTGTGTGGTAGTATTTTTGTTGCCAAACCAACTGCAATACCCTCTACACCTTGCGCTAATACTAAAGGAAATTTTACCGGTAAAGTAATAGGCTCTTTATTTCTGCCATCGTAACTTAAACCCCAGTTAGTGGTTTTTGGATTAAAAATTACTTCCTGGCCAAATTTAGAAAGACGTGCTTCAATATAACGAGGGGCCGCAGCATAATCGCCGGTTAAAATATTTCCCCAGTTACCTTGTGTATCAATTAAAAGATCTTTTTGCCCTATGCTCACCAAAGCATCTCCAATGCTGGCATCACCGTGCGGGTGATATTTCATGGTGTTACCAATTAAGTTGGCAACCTTGTTATAGCGTCCGTCTTCCAACTCCCACATGCTATGTAAAATACGACGTTGTACGGGTTTTAAACCATCTTCCATGGCGGGTACAGCGCGCTCTAATATTACATAGCTAGCATAATCAATAAACCAGTTCTTGAACATCCCACTTACATGGGTTATTTTATCCACCTCGTGGTGGTTCTCTTTATCCATTCCGTCAAAAATATCGCTCATCTAAAAAATAAAATAATTGCAAATATACATTAGGAATTAACAAAATGAGGTGGAAATAGTAGGTTTTAGGCTAAAAATATGGACTAAATATCCACAAATTGCTGCTAATAAACCAATATTTTGCGTTTTAAAAAGAAAAGCGCTTCAGAAAGCTTGGTATTAAGCTTTGGGTTAGAGTAGGCATTCATGCCTGCTTTTTCGAGGTTATTGGCATAACCATACACATCATTTACCTGTGTTTTAAAAATAACTTCTTGTGTTACGTTGTTCTTTAGTTGTAAAGAAATTACTAAGGCCGCTAATTTAATTTTATAATTATTCTCTAAAATATCGCTGCTAATATCTTCCTGTGTTTCTGCCACTGATTCAATAATGTAATCCGCATCCGCAGGCTTGCTAACTATTTGCACTTCCTGCCCGTTAAATTTTTGAGAAATAATTCCTTGTATCAAATTTAGGTTAGTGAGCTTTCCAAAATTTTTCTCGGTACCGGTCACAAAAATATTAATGTTATTTACACGCGCCTGTACTTTTAACGACGGTGTTTGAATGAATTGTTTTAATACAGTAATACCTGCGCGGCCTAATGAATCGGAGCCCATGAGGCTTGAGATATCAGGACTTAAAGCAAAAGCCGCTGTTTGATTGATAGGCTCAACATAATTTACCTTTAATTGTAGTTGACCATTATTATTTGTGCTTGTTTTTTCGCTGATCTTAATTTTTTCTTCATCACTTGTAACTACAAAAGGGAAATTTTGTAATGGTGATTTATTATTACTTAATTCCAAACCATACATTAAAGGCGCATAAGTTTGTTGGTAGGGTTTTAAGATCGGAAGATCTTTTTGTTGAACCAAAGAAATAGATTGTAACTGTTGCTGAATTACCGATGTAAGATCGAACACACTTTTAATACCATTTGTTTGAGTAGCATCAAAATTAATTTCTTCGCTTAAGTAAGGGGTTAATACACCAAAAGCCTGGATACGTTTTTTTAAGCAAGAAGAAAAATCTTTATTCTTCTCATCATTAAAACTTAAGCTAATTAAATTTGTAGCTTTAGAAATGATCTGTTGTTTTTTTTGCGCTTTTTGATTGGCGTAGTCTGCTTTATCTAAAGTATAATATACCCAATATTGTTTTTCATTTTCGTACGAATCAATTAACTGGTAACCTTCAATATTATCTGTGTTGGTTAAATTGATCAATGAATTAAAATTCTCATTAAAATTATTATTGTTTTGCACCGTGTAAAGAACAGAGTTGCTGGAAATGTTTACTTTAATTTCAGAACTAAGATCATACAGCGCATTTTTTTTAGCTTCTATCTGGTAATTACTGCTTTTACCTTTATCTGCCACACCAATACCAACATATTTAAAACCATTGTTTGGCCTGCTGCTTACCCATAGCGGCACCTGTACTTCTACAGCCGGTGTTGCGGCAACTTCTTTTTTACTTTTGCAAGCAACTAAAAAATTTAAAGCAATTAATATGTAAAGCAGTTTTTTCAATTTATTTTATATTGTTTAGAACCGAGTTGGTGAAAAAATTAATTGTTTTATTATTTGTTTCTTCTTTAAGGTCTTCAAAAGATTTCATAGTGTTTTTTGCCGTAAACATACCGCGCCAGTTTTTTGGATTGTATTGCGCTAACGCTGCTGTTTGCTGCGGATTATAAGGAAAAAGTGAATTCATGTTACCATTAAAAGTTTTTGCAAATTCATTATACTCCATGGCATCCTGGCTGCTCATATTTTGTGATTGTGAAGAAACTATCTGGTTGGAGAATGCGTTAATGATCTTGTATTTAAAATCGTAGGTAAACGTGCGCGAACCTTTTACCAAATTATAGCTTACTGGTTTATATTCTGTTTTTATAAGGGTATCATTAATTCTTGTTTTTACTTCGTTGTAAGCTGTATACGGGCTTTTTGTTGGCCCGGTATTTAATTCTTTTCTATTGGCCACGTCGTATGTGTAAAAATAATCGGCATCTGTTGCTTTTCTTATGGCCTGTATTAGATCTACATTAGTGCTACCACTTAACATATCAGCGCCGGCACCTTCCTGAAAAGGTGTATTGTTGATCAGTTTAATATTGCTGAATTTTTGAGTTGCCACTTGATTAAAGCTATTGAACAAATAATCTTCAATTTCTTTTTCTACCGGAAAGCCGGCGTCTTTTGGTTGTAACAAAATAAAGCTTTTTGATTGTTGCGCTGCCGAGAGTTCATATAATTCTTTGTAATCTTTATAATTTTCGGTTCTGCTTTTTATTTTTGATAAGGTAGCTAATGCACTTGCATAATTTTTCGATTCTAAACTTAAAATAGCAGTTTGATATAAGGGTTCGCAATAAGAAGTAATTTCTAATTGAGAAGTTGTTTTATAATTTGGGTTGTACTTTTTAACGTTGTTAATGTAAGTGATGGCTTCGTTATATTTTTTTTGGTTAACCATGCTATAAGCCTGGTTATAGTTTTTTGAGCAATAGCTCTCTACCATTTTTTGATAATCGTCTTCATAAGATTTTGGATAATCCATTACAACACTTAGTGCTGCTGTTTTAGCTGAAAAATCTTTTAATTTTTCAAAGCTTTCTAAAGAAGATTCAACTTGTTGGGTATTAAAGTTTCTGAAAAAATCAGAAGCTAAATTGGATGCGTATTTTTGACCAACGCTTTTTAATTTAACGCGGGCATCTACATTGGTTGGTTTTCTTTGCAATGACTCTAAATAATATTCTGCCGCTTCGTTTACCAAACCTTGTTTTTCAAGCTTTTCGGCGGCTTTAAAATATTTTTTAGATCCGTTACATGCGGAAAGAAAAAGCACTAATGCTAAAGCAAATATGGGATAATTTCTTTTCAAAAAAATTGGGTAAAAAAAGAGCATCCCTAAAGGATGCTCTTAATTAAGATGTACTTATTTACCTTCGTCTGCTAATTTTTTCATCTCAGCATCAAAGATCGATTGGAATTTTTGTTTATCGTAATCTAATTTCAATTTTGCATCGTTAGATATTTTAGCATCTACTTTGTCAAAAATAGTTTTCTTAGCAGCTTCAATAGCGATCCAGTAACTGAATGAACCATCAGTTTCTTTAAAGATCTTCTCGCCAATTTCTCTAACGTTAGAGATCTCTAAATTAACAACCTCGCGTGCTAACTCTTCGAATTTATTTTCGAATTCTTGTTTGTTACCAACTGTACGTTGATTAGTGTACTGGTCAGTTACTCTTTTTATTGTACTGTTAATGTTAGCAGCCATTTCAGATTTAGCATTTTGAAATGCAATTTTTTTAGCCGTAGCTAAATCAGGAGATTTACCAACTTGTTTTGCTCTGAAGTTATCTTCATCTGAACGATATTCTTTTGAGCTAAATGGTACAGAGATCTCTACTGCACCTGTTTCTTTTTGAATTGGTGTCTTTTTTGATTTACAACCTGCCAGAGTTAAAACTGCGATAGCCGGGATTAAAAGTAAATTTGTCGTTTTCATTTTTATGTTTTTTTTGTGGATAATAATGTGGTCATTTCAAACCGTGTTCCAAATTTATCAAAATTTCTGAAATTAACGTTTGTTAACCTATTAATTCTTTTTCTGTGTCTTTTTCAAGACGCAAATTCTCAATAATAAAGTCCTGGCGTGTTTGGGTATTTTTACCCATATAATAGTTCAGAAGCTCCGTTATACTTGCTTTCTGGTCAATTAATACCGGTTCTAGACGCATATCTTTTCCAATAAAATGCTTGAATTCATCCGGCGAGATCTCACCCAAACCTTTAAAGCGGGTAATTTCGGGTTTTGGACCTAATTTGGCTATTGCGGCCTTTCTTTCTTCATCGCTATAGCAATAAACCGTTTCTTTTTTGTTACGTACCCTGAATAAAGGTGTTTGTAAGATCTTAACATGATTGTTTTTTACAAGGTCAGGAAAGAATTGTAAAAAGAAGGTCAATAATAATAAACGTATGTGCATACCATCCACATCGGCATCGGTTGCAATAATTACATTGTTGTATCTTAATTCTTCTAAGCTGTCTTCAATATTTAAAGCCGCCTGTAATAAATTAAATTCTTCGTTCTCGTAAACAACTTTTTTTCCTAAGCCAAAACAGTTCAAAGGTTTTCCTTTTAAACTAAATACAGCTTGTGTATTTACATCGCGTGTTTTTGTAATAGATCCGCTTGCAGAATCTCCCTCACAAATAAATAAAGATGTTTCTAAACGACGTGGATCTTTAATATCATCTAGGTGTGTACGACAATCGCGTAATTTTTTATTATGTAAAGAAGATTTTTTTGCGCGCTCTCTGGCTAATTTTTGAATGCCCGATAATTCTTTACGCTCGCGTTCGTTGGCTAAAATTTTTGCTTCGATGGCTTTTGCAACTTCCGGATTTTTATGAAGGTAATTATCTAACTGTTGTTTTACAAAATCGCCAATAAAGCTACGGATGCTTTGTCCGCCGGGTGCAATTTCGTTGCTGCCTAATTTTGTTTTTGTTTGCGATTCAAAAACAGGCTCCTGCACTTTAACTGCAATAGCCGCTACAATTGATTTACGTACATCGCTTGGCTCAAATTCTTTTTTATAAAATTCGCGCACGGTTTTTACAACCGCTTCGCGAAAGGCCGCTAAATGCGTACCACCTTGTGTTGTGTACTGACCATTAACGTAAGAATAATATTCTTCAGAAAAATGTTCGTTACTGTGTGTCATTGCCAACTCAATATCTTCCCCTTTTAAATGGATGATAGGATATAAGGTTTCGCCGGTAATATTTTTTTCTAATAAGTCTTTTAACCCGTTTTTAGAAACATACTCAACACCATTTAACGTTAATGTTAAACCAGTATTTAAGAACGCATAATTCCACACCATGCGATCAATGTACTCATGAACGAAATGGTATTTTTTAAAGATGGTATCATCCGGACGAAACTCAACCAAAGTTCCGTTCTTTTCGTTTGTTTGCGTTAAGCGGTGTTCTTTTACCAATTCACCTTTGCTAAAATCTGCCGTTTTTGCCTGACCATCGCGGTAAGCAGTAACCCTAAAATTAATTGATAAAGCGTTAACCGCTTTTGTACCGACACCATTTAAACCGATAGATTTTTTAAACGCTTCGCTATCGTATTTACCACCGGTGTTCATTTTAGAAACAACTTCTACCACTTTACCTAATGGAATACCACGGCCATAATCGCGAATAGAAACAACACCTTCTTTTACGTTAATGTCAATTCTATTGCCTTCACCCATCATAAACTCGTCAATAGAGTTATCCATCACCTCTTTTAAGAGCACGTAAATACCATCGTCAAACGCGCTGCCGTCTCCTAATTTACCAATGTACATACCGGGGCGTGTACGAATGTGTTCTTTCCAATCTAACGATCGTATATTGTCTTCTGTATAATTTGATTTTGCCATTCTATTATTTCTTGTTCCTTGTTTTTATTTACAATATGTTTTTATTTGCTCTTCTACAGTTTTATCTCCCAATTCTAAGCATTTTTTAAAATTTTCGCAAGCTTTATTATTATCTTTTAATTTTACCCAGCAGGCGGCAAGGTTATAATAAGCATCTACGCTATTACGATCTCTATTGATTGTATCTTCAAAATAGGCTTTTGCCAATAAGGTTTTTTTTATTGCAAATTTTCGTACACCTAGTTGATATGAATTTACGCCCGAACTTCCCGGGTCATAATATACTACGGTCATATCTTCATTCTGAATATTTCCAGGCAGCATTTGTATGTTAATAACGATTTCCTTATTTGCTCTTGTTGAATCAGAAAACCAAAGAGATTCAGTTAGCTTTATAGTTTTTTCAGATTCTTTTTTTAAGGCTGTATACATCTTTTGCTCGTCGCCTTCATTTGTAAACGCTATGTTTTTTGGAATAACAAGATGCGCGTTGTAGTGTGTAAATGAATTGATCAGCCCATTTTTGTCAACCTTAAAACCAATTTTATCATTGAATTTTAGTTTCATTAATCTTGCATTCATCGGATAATTAAATACTATCTGAATAAATGTATCCAATTCAGCTTTTTCAAATTTAAAAAATGGCAAAGAATCATTTTTTGAATAAAAATCAGTTACATTTTCTTTAATATCTTTTTTCTTTTGTGCAGAAAGAAAATGGATGCTAAGAATAAAAAATATGAATATAACATTCTTCATTATTGACTAATCACCATCTATAAGATTTCCAAGCCCTCCCAAAATACTTCCCTCTTCCTTACGAGAACCCGAACCGTATGATAAAATTCTTCCAGCCAATCTGCTTATTGGTAATGTTTGTATCCATACCTTGCCAGGACCTCTAAGTACTGCATAAAAAACACCTTCGCCACCAAATAATGTATTTTTAATGCCGCCAATAAATTGTATATCGTAATTAACGGTGCTTGTAAAAGCAACAATACAACCAGTGTCAATTTTTAAAACCTCTCCTGCTTGTAATGTTTTTTCAATTACGTGTCCGCCACTGTGTACAAAAGCCATTCCATCGCCTTCCAGCTTTTGCATAATAAAACCTTCGCCACCAAATAAACCGGTACCTAATTTTTTCTGGAACTCAATACCAACAGCAACACCTTTGGCAGCGCACAAAAAGCTATCTTTCTGGCAGATAATTTTGTTACCTAATTGCGCCAAATTCATTGGAATGATTTTTCCCGCATAAGGCGCGGCAAAAGTAACCTGACGTTTTTGTTGAGATTGATTAGTGTACACAGTCATAAATAAATTTTCGCCGGTTAGTAATCTTTTTCCGGCAGAAAATAATTTATCCATAAAACCTTTTTGATTGCCATCGCCAAATAATGTTTGCATCTGCACGCCATCGGTCATCATCATAAAGCTTCCCGGCTCTGCTATGACAGCTTCCTGTGGGTCTAATTCAACTTCCACACACTGCATTTCTTCTCCAAATAATTTGTAATCTATTTCGTGGTTGTTCATATCGAAAATTTATAATTTAAAATTAAAAATTTATAAGGTGGTTTAGCCTCTTAAATTTTGAATTATTAATTAAACATTAAAACGGAAATGCATTACATCACCGTCATTCACAACGTATTCTTTCCCTTCAATTTTTAATTTTCCTGCATCACGGCAGGCAGATTCTGAACCCAAGGTTACAAAATCATTGTAAGCAATTACTTCTGCTTTAATAAATCCTTTTTCAAAATCGGTATGTATCACACCCGCCGCCTGCGGTGCTTTCATGCCTTTGGTAATGGTCCAGGCACGCACTTCTTTTTCGCCGGCAGTAAAATAAGTTTCTAATTTTAAAAGCTTGTAAGCCGATTTAATTAATTTATTTACACCCGGCTCATCTAATCCCATTTCACCTAAAAACATTTGTTTTTCTTCAAAGGTTTCTAATGAGGCAATTTCGCTTTCCATTTGCGCTGTGATAATTAAGATCTCCGAATTTTCATTCTTCACAGCTTCTCTAACAGCATCCACATGTTTGTTACCTGTTTTTGCAGAAGCTTCGTCAACATTACAAACATACATTACAGGTTTTATAGTTAATAAATGTAAGTCTGCAATATATGGTAATTCGTTTTCTTCAATGGCACAGGCGCGCGCAGACTGTCCGCTTTCCAACGTTTCTTTTAAGCGTGTTAAAACCGCAAAGGTTTTTACAGCATCTTTATCTGCACCAACTTTTGCCAGCTTCTCGTATTTCTTCATCTTTGCTTCAACGCTTTCCAGATCTTTTAATTGAAGCTCGGTATCAATGATCTCTTTATCACGCACGGGGTTTACATTTCCATCCACATGCACCACATTATCATCATCAAAGCAACGTAGTACGTGTAAAATAGCGTTGCACTCACGAATGTTACCTAAAAATTTATTCCCCAAACCTTCGCCTTTGCTGGCACCTTTTACAAGGCCTGCAATATCAACTATCTCAACGGTTGTAGGTAAAATATTTTGAGGCTTTACAATATCTGCCAGTTTGGTTAAACGCTCATCCGGTACACTGGTTGTTCCAACATTTGGATCAATCGTACAGAACGGAAAATTTGCCGCCTGCGCTTTTGCATTACTTAAACAATTAAACAGGGTAGATTTTCCAACATTCGGCAATCCAACAATTCCACATTTTAAGGCCATAATTCGTATAAATTAATTTTAATAAAACGTGCAAATATACGCATAACTAAGGCTTTATGGAAGCGGGCTAAAAAACAAAAAACTTTAGTTTTTAACATCCTGTAATTATTATCAACATTAGGATTATAAGCTATAAGCAAATGCTAATTTTGCCGTCCGGAGGCGGGCTCCGCATAAACAAATTGTTATAAAAAATGGCCAATATTGACGAGTTAAAAAGATTATCAACCCA
Organism: Bacteroidia bacterium; assembly: GCA_044229885.1. Taxonomy (GTDB): domain Bacteria; phylum Bacteroidota; class Bacteroidia; order B-17B0; family Aurantibacillaceae; genus Aurantibacillus. Next base: position 79,336 of record JBGASD010000003.1, read on the forward strand.
GGTTAGAAGGGATATTGTAAGAATGGTACATGCCGTTGCTTCAGGGCATCCGGGCGGTTCTTTAGGTTGTGTGGAGTATTTTGTGGCACTGTACAAAGTGATCATGAAGCACGATCCTAAAAATTTTACAATGGATGGCAAGAATGACGATCTTTTCTTTTTAAGTAATGGTCATATAAGCCCTGTTTTTTACAGCGTTTTAGCGCGTACAGGCTATTTTCCGGTTGAAGAATTAAAAACATTCCGTAAGCTAAATTCACGTTTACAGGGGCATCCAACCACGCATGAGGGTTTACCGGGTGTGCGCATTGCCAGCGGATCTTTAGGGCAAGGTATGAGCGTTGCTATTGGCGCTGCTTTAGCGAAAAAATTAAATAAAGATTCTTCTATCGTTTATACTTTACATGGTGATGGCGAATTACAGGAAGGTCAGATCTGGGAAGCAGCCATGTACGCAGCCGCTTATAAAGTAGATAATATGATCTGCACAGTGGATTATAATGGAAGACAAATTGATGGTGATGTAGAGAACGTTTTATCGCTTGGAAATTTGAAAGCAAAATTTGAAGCCTTTGGCTGGACGGTTATAGAAAACAAACAAGGTAACGATCTTGAAAAAGTTATTCTATCGCTTAAAGAAGCAAAAACTTTTGTTGGTAAAGGCAAGCCAATTATGATATTGATGAATACCGAAATGGGAATGGGCATTGACTACATGATGGGTACGCACAAATGGCATGGCTCTGCGCCTAACGATGATCAATTGGCAAAAGCTTTATTGCAAATTGAAGAAACTGAGAAAGATTATTAATTTTTAATAGGTTAGATTTAAGATTTTAGAATGAAAGTGATTAAAAAATATTTATTTTTTATACTTCTAACTTCTGCAATCTTAAATCTAAGATCTCAAACTACCAATCGTATTCTTTTTATTTTCGACGATTCGTACAGTATGTACGCGCCATGGAACAGCAACATAAAAATTGAAGTTGCCAAAAAAGTAATGGGCGAATTTTTAGATAGTCTTAAAAATCTTCCCAACTTAGAATTAGCATTACGTTGTTATGGACACACCACTTTTTTTAAAGAACGTAATTGTAAAGACACCAAACTGGAAGTGCCATTTGGCGAGGCAACTACAAATGCCGCGAAAATAAAACAACGCATTCAAAAGTTAGAACCAATGGGTACTACACCAATTGCTTTTTCGTTAGGTGAGTGCGCTTCTGATTTTACAAATAAAGCTAATTGTCGCAACATTGTTATTTTAATTACCGATGGTATAGAAGAATGCAACGGTTATCCTTGTGAAGTGAGCGCATCGCTTCAAAAGAAAGGAATTTTTCTTCGCCCCTTTGTTATTGGTGTTGGCCTGGATGCAAAGTTTGCAGATGTATTTGCCTGCATGGGTAAATTTTATGATGTAAGCAACGAAGCAAACTTTAAAGATGTTTTAAAATTGGTGTTGACCGAAGCCATCACACAAACCACAGTACAGGTTGATCTTTTAGACATTACAAAAAAGCCAACTGAAACGGATGTAGACATGACCTTTTACGAAGCAGGAACTTCAAAAGTAAAATACAATTATTTGCATACTATCAATCACCGTGGCAATCCTGATACTTTAGTATTAGATCCTGACCTTAAATACGACCTAACGGTTCACACCATACCGGTTCAAACAAAAAAAGATATTTCGATTCTAAAAGGCAAACACAATATTATAAAAGTAGACGCGCCGCAAGGTTATTTAAAGCTGGAATTAGATGGAACTATAAATAAATATTTTCCTACAACCCTTGTACGGAAAGGTGGTGAAATGCAAACACTTAACGTGCAGGATTTTGGTAAGCTGGAAAAATATATAATTGGCAAATACGATCTTGAGGTACTAACGCTGCCAAGAATTTATTTAAAAGATGTAGAGATCAAACAAAGCAGCACCAATTCAATAAAAATACCAACCAGTGGTAATATTTTATTTGCCAAGCAGGGCACTGGTTACGGCAGTATTTATGTGGATGATGGAAAAACAGTGGTTTGGGTTTGTAACTTAAATCCCACACTCCAAAACGAAATCATATATTTACAGCCTGGTAAATACAAAGTGGTTTTCAGGTACGAATTTGCCAAAGAAACAATTAAAACCATTGAACAGAATTTTGAAGTTAAATCAGGCATAGCGCAAACCGTTAGATTATTATAAAATTACACATGAAAAAATATACATATACCGAAAAAAAAGATACACGCTCAGGCTTTGGTGCCGGCTTATCAGAACTTGGAAAGTCAAACCCAAACGTAGTAGCGCTTTGCGCTGATCTTACAGGCTCATTAAAAATGGATGCCTTTCAAAAAGAACATCCTGATCGTTTTTTTCAAATTGGTATTGCAGAAGCAAACATGATGGGCATTGCGGCAGGCTTAACCATTGGCGGCAAAATTCCTTTCACAGGTACTTTTGCTAACTTTAGTACAGGTCGTGTGTACGATCAAATTCGTCAAAGTATTGCTTATTCAGGAAAAAATGTAAAGATCTGTGCCTCACATGCCGGCCTTACTTTAGGTGAAGATGGCGCCACGCACCAGATTCTTGAAGATATTGGTTTAATGAAAATGTTACCGCACATGGTTGTTATCAATCCATGCGATTACAATCAAACAAAAGCTGCAACTATTGCTATTGCCAATCATCACGGCCCTGTGTATTTACGTTTTGGCCGTCCAACAATTCCAAACTTTACACCTGCTGATCAACAATTTGAAATTGGTAAAGCTGTTATGTTGAATGAAGGAACAGATGTAACTATTATTGCAACCGGTCATTTGGTTTGGAAAGCCATTGAAGCGGGTGAAGCTTTGGCAGCAAAAGGAATTAGTGCGGAGATAATAAATATTCACACAATAAAACCTTTGGATACTGATGCTATTTTAAAGTCTGTTCTTAAAACAAAATGTGTTGTTACGGCAGAAGAGCATCAAATGAATGGCGGTTTGGGAGATAGCGTAGCACAATTTTTGTCTCGCAACCATCCAACCCCACAAGAATTTGTAGCGGTTAACGATTCGTTTGGAGAAAGCGGAACACCTGATGAATTAATGAAAAAATATGGTTTGGATTCGGTTGATATTGTTAAAGCGACAGAAAAAGTAATGTCACGTAAAAAATAAATAAAATGAAAAAAATAATAATCGGAATAGTTGTTTTAGCTTTTGCTGCTTGTAATGTACCTAAAGAAGGCGAAGAAGAAAAAATACCTACAAGCAAATTAGAAGTGCTCACAGGTTTGGGCGATGAAGATTCAACTCAAACAGCAGATTCAACGGCGCATCATTAATATAATTAAGGGGATGAAAAATGTAATAGCATATTTTATTCTCGTCTTTATTTTTGTTTCCTGCAACATTAAAAATGAAGAAGCAGTGAAAGTTCCTGTTGTTGCTGTTCCCGAGGGTTCCTTAAATAAAGATACAGGAGTAGTTCCTATAACAGATACTTTATCTTCAGAACAAGGCTTAAAGAAAAAAACAAAACTACTTTTAATTGCAAGAGGCAGTGAGCCGGGTTGGTATGCTGAATTTTTTGAAGATCATTTGCGTTTATTAATTGAGAATGGAACGGATAGTTTACGATTTGAAAAAGATTTTTCAGGCATAAACGAGGGTGATTCTTATGCTATGAATCTTAAGCAAGATTTTAAAAATCCCCGCGATAAAATAATAAAAGTTACTGCAATTGATATTAACATTGAAAATAAGAATTGTGCCGAAGAAGGCAGCGGAGAAAAAAGAGAAAAGAGCATTATTATAAAATACAATGGCAAAACGTATAAAGGTTGCGCCACATCTAAAATAAATTAACATGAGCATTCATAACGAACAATTACTAAGCAACGCCGATCAATTGATCAAGGATAACAAGATCGAAGAAGCAGTGGCGATTTTAGAAAGCATTATCCGCGATAATCCTACTTTCGGAAAAGCGCACAATCATTTAGGTTTTATTTATGAGACCAAAATAAAAAATTATACTAAAGCAGAAGAGCATTATAAATTGGCCTATCAGCATAGTCCTGATTATTGCGCTATTTATTACAATTATGCGATCCTTCTTTCTAACCTAAAAAGATTTGATGAGCTAAAAGAATTGCTTACAAAAGCCGAAACCGTTGTGGGTATAAACAAGTCTACTATTAACAATGAGTGGGCTATTTTGCATGAATCAGAAGGCAATATTGATCTCGCGATCGAACATTACAAAAAAGTAATAGCATCTACCTTTGATAATAAAACACTTGAAATAGCTATTTCAAGTGTAGAACGCTGCAACCGTAAAAAATCATTTTTGAACGGCACAGACACCACGAGTAGCAAGCCCAATATTATAGGAGGAATGCCTCCCGGCATGTAATAGCAGTAAAATAACAATTAAATAATTTCATTCCTTCCTTAATTTTTTTAACTTAGATGTCGTTATTTTAAGAACGATCTATTTATGAGTCATTTTAACCGTACCAAAATTGTTGCTACCATGGGGCCGGCAACAGCAGATATCAATGTTTTAGAAGGAATGTTTAAAGAAGGATTGGATATTTGCCGTATCAATTTTTCTCATGGTGATTATGATGCTGTTTTAAATACCGTAAAAAATATTCGCGAACTGAATAAAAAATTAAACCGTCACGTAGGTATTTTGGCCGATCTGCAAGGACCAAAATTGCGCATTGGCGTTATGAAAAATAACAGCGCCAATCTTATTAACGGTAATTTAATTTCAATTACTACAAAAGAAACAGAAGGCGATGAACATCAAATTTACATTACATATCCTCAATTTCCGCAAGACGTAAAAGCCGGTGAAATAGTATTGATAGATGATGGAAAGATCCATTTAAAAGTAATTGATACTAATGGAAAAGATACGGTACGCTGCGAAATTTTAGTCGGTGGAATTCTTTCTTCTAAAAAAGGAGTGAATCTGCCCAATACAAAAATATCTTTGCCATGTTTAACAGTAAAAGATATTCGTGATCTTGAATTTGCGTTAGAGCAGGATTTTGACTGGATAGGTTTATCGTTCGTAAGAAGTGTAACAGATATTGTTGAGCTAAAAGATATCATTAAACACAAAGGCAAACGCGCACGCGTAGTTGCTAAAATTGAGAAGCCCGAAGCTATAAAAGAAATTGATAACATTATTGATGTTACAGATGGCATAATGGTTGCACGTGGCGATCTTGGTGTTGAATTACCAATGGAACAAGTGCCGTTATTGCAAAAAATGATAGTGCAAAAATGTGTTGAGATTGGTAAGCCTGTAATTATTGCGACACAAATGATGGAGAGTATGATCACCAGCTATACCCCAACACGTGCCGAGGTGAATGATGTTGCCAACGCGGTAATGGATGGTGCCGATGCGGTGATGTTAAGTGCTGAAACATCGGTAGGAAAATATCCTGTTAAAGTAATTGAAATGATGCGCCGTATTATTACGCAAGTTGAAGAATTGGATAGTATCTATTACAAAGAGCATACACCAACAATAAAAACAATAACATACATTACCGATAGTATTTGTTATAATGCTTGTTCTTTAGCACATCATGCCGGAGCACAGGCTATTATTAGTATGACAAACAGTGGGTACACTGCGTTTAAACTAGCAAGCCACCGCCCTAAAGCGCATATTTTTATTTTTACTGATAACCATCCATTGCTTACAACATTAAGTTTAGTATGGGGCATTCGCGGTTTTTATTATAACAAGTACGAAAGCACTGACGATACAATTACTGATCTTAAAGATTTTGTAAAAGCAAATGGCTTTGTAAAAGACGATGATTTGGTTATTAATATTGCAAGTATGCCAATGAAAGAAAAAGGCAGAACGAACATGATGAAGTTGAGCTATATAAACTAATGTTCGATAAAAAGAATTTATTTTCGTTTGTATGCTTACAAAAATTAAATGTGGTTAAAGGCTCCTAATATAAATTGTATACATGGCTTTTCTACAAGAGAAGGTGGCATTTCCAAAGCACCGTTCGATTCTTTAAATTTGGGTGGTTCGGAAGATGAACCTGCGAATATTTGGTCTAATAGAAAAAAAGCTTTGGAAGATTTAAATTTATCAATAGATAATTTAGCTTACCTCAAACAAATTCACAGTAATAAAGTAAATGTTGCAAAAGTTGGTCAGCTGGAAGGTGACGCCCTGGTTACTGATCAAAAGAATTTTGTGCTGACCATTAGCATTGCAGATTGTTACCCTTTATTATTTCACGATCCTGTAAACAATATAATTGGAGGCGCTCATGCAGGTTGGCGCGGCACTGTATCTAAAATAGCTGAGAATACAATTATAGAAATGAAAAAGCTTGGCTCAAAAGCAGAAAATATTAAAGTAGCAATAGGCCAGGGAATTTGCCAAAATAATTTTGAAGTAGGGCCGGAAGTAATAGAGCAATTTAAAGGCGCAGGCTTCTCGTCTTCTTGCTGGAAAGAAAATAAAATAGATCTGGTTGCCTGCAACAAATTTGTGTTATTGCAAAATGGTGTTAAAGAAGAAAATATCTGGAGCATGAACCGATGCACTTTTGAAAATGATTTTTTTAGCTATCGTCGCGATAAAGGAACTACCGGCAGAATGTGGGCCGTTATTAGTTTGTAAATGAAAAGACGTATAACATATTTATTCTTATTTTTTTGTAGCGTTATACATGCCCAGCAAACTATTATTTATCATCAAAATATTTTTAATAAAGCCGGTATGAATCCTGCTGCTTCAGGCACTGAGATAAACCAGGAATATAATTACGCGTGCGGTATAAACCGGCAATGGATAGCTTTTGACCAGGCACCAAAAGCAAACTTTGCTAATTTTTCAATTACTATTCGCCCGCCACGCAGTTATCATTACTGGCAAAATGTAGGCGTTTATATTGATACAGATCAACATGGTGTTATGAGTAATAATGGCATATATGTGAATTATTCCATTCATTTGTTATTGCGTAAAAACTTAATTGCTTCATTTGGTGTTTATGCAGGTGCGCGCAAATTTTTGATCCAAACGGGCAGCTTTGATCAACAGGATCCTGCAATCCAAAAAAGTAATTTTTTCACTTTTACATATCCCGATATAATTCCCGGCTTCCGAATTTCCAATAAAAAATTCTTTTTTGGGATCTCGGCCAAACAGGTAAGTACCACACAATTGAAGGACCTTCAGAAACATCAAATTGGCAGCCCTTCAAAATTAAATACTTCACTTTTTATGGATTTTGGCAGAATCGTTCCTTTGAATCATAACTTTTTATTGTTACCTTCAATTACATTAAACACCGCTTTGGTTGGTGCACCCAATGTAGATGTTAATGCTATGGTATATTATGCAAATGTTATGGGCTTTGGATTAGCTTTAAGAAATGCAAGCTTCATTAGTGGAATTTACCAGGTTCGGATATTAAAGAATTTATCCGTAGGTTTATGTTATTCTTATTCGTTAAATAATGCGAGGGTAGTAGCCCCTAACAGTTATGAAATAGTGATGGGAATGACACCAATGGGTTTGAGTTCAAAATTTTTAGGGAAACATTCAGTAGCAAGATGTCCCGCATTAGAATTTTAAAACATGAAAAAACTATTATTATCAGCCTTTATTGTGATGAGCATTTTTGTTCAGTCACAAACTGTTTTTGAGAACGTTAGAGAATGTATTCTTGTAAGTTCTTTTAAAACTGCCTTAACGCAAATGGATTCATGCATTGGCAAAAATTATCATAAAGATAGTGCGCTTTTTTACAAGGGACTTGTTTACCTGAAAATAAATAATTTAAAACTGGCAAATGCAGAGTGTGTTTTATTAATGAAAACATTTCCTGAATTTATGGAGGCACATTATTTAAGCGGATTGATACTGTGTTCGGAAAAAAATTATGGAAAAAGTATTACAGAGTTTAACACGGTGATCAAAAAATATCCTAATCATTTCAGAGCCTTGTATAACCGTTCAATAGCTTTTGGTCTGTCAGAAAATTATAAAAGTGCGGTAGAAGATCTTTCTGCTTGCATCTCAATAAAACCAATGTATTCGCAGGCTTACTATTCAAGAGCGTACTGGAATGAATTTTTAGGAGATAAAGCAAAAGCATTAAAAGATTATGAAACAACCATTAATCTTGATCCTAAAAATTTTGATGCTTATATGGGTTTAGCTTATTTATATGCTAAGCAACATGATAACGAAAAAGCTTGCGATGTAATTAACAGTGCCATCAAATCAGGCTCACAAATAGCAGAAGAATTAAAAATGAATTTTTGTAAATAGTTTATTTTTTTCCTGTACTTCCAAAACCACCTGCACCGCGGTTAGATTCTTCTAAAACCGAAACTTGCTCCCAGGTAATTTGTTCGTGTTTGGCAATTACCATTTGTGCAATACGCTCACCATCATTAATAGTAAAATCTTCATTAGATAAATTCACTAGCAAAACTTTCACTTCGCCCCTGTAATCAGCATCAATAGTACCGGGAGAATTGAGAACAGTAATTCCATTTTTAAAAGCCAAACCACTGCGCGGACGAATTTGTGCTTCGTAAGAATTTGGTAATTCAATAAATAAGCCTGTAGAAACTAATTGGCGTTGTAAAGGTTTTAAAACAATTGGTTCAGATATATTAGCCTTCAGATCAAGCCCTGCTGCCTGTGTAGTTGCGTATTCAGGTAAAGCATGTTTAGATTGGTTGATCACTTTTATTTGTAGTGTTGCCATTTGCGCGTAGTTTTTTAATGTTAGAAATTTCTAACTTATAAACGATGAACGCAAATAAGATTACAAACAAATTATTCAATACTATTTTTAAAATAGTGTTTTCCATTTCTGAATAAGTAAATGAAATAAAGTAAAAGCCTAAAGCAAGTATTAAATAAACAGTAATAGCCCTTAAATTGTATTTGATAGGAAAATATTTTTGTCCTAAAACATATGATAGCACCATCATACCTGCATACGCTGCCAATGTTGCCCATGCACAGGCTATATAGGAATAAGTAGGTACAAAAATAATATTAATGGCAATTGTTATAACTGCACCAACAATGGCTATTATTGCCCCAAACTTTGTTTGCCCGCTTAGTTTATACCAAATAGATAAATTATAAACTGCGCCTAAACATAAATTAGCAAGTAATAAAATTGGTACAACACCTAAACCGCTCCAGTATTTTTCATCAACAATATATTTTATCCAAGCCATATTCATAATTGTTCCTAAAAAAAGAAAAAGACAAAAAATGATAAAGTATTTCATGATGAGCGCGTACGATTTGTGAGAGTCTTTTTCTTTTGCCTTTCCAAAAAAGAATGGCTCGGCTGCAAAACGAAATGCCTGTATGAAAATGGTCATTAAAATGGCAATTTTATAACAGGCGCCATAAATACCCTGCGCTACCTGTGCTTCCGACTTATCCGCCATTATTTTTTTCAGGATGATCCTATCAAGTGTTTCATTAACCATGCCTGCCAACCCTAAAATAATTAATGGCCACGCGTAAGTAAGCATTTTTACAAGAAGCTCTTTATTCAAATTAAACCTAACCGAAAAAATCTGCTGACTTAATAAAATAAGTGTAAAAATATTGGCTATAAGATTAGCCAAAAAGCAATAACCAATTCCAATTTCGGGATTGTAAAGTGAGGCGCAAAAATTCTGCTCATTGTTATCATAGGCAACCTTACATACTTTTATAAAAAATAAAGTAATGCTAAAATTAACTATCACATTACTGAGTTTAAGAACAGAAAATTTAAATGCTTTATTGTCTGCGCGTAATTTTGCAAAAGGAATTACGCTAATGGCGTCTGTAGCAATTATAAGAATACTCCACGTAATGAATTGTGCGGGATATACGGCATTTGGAGTTGATAATGCGCCGGCAATAACAGAAGAAAAAAGAAAAAGCAATAAACTAAATATCAGCGATGAAGTGATTAAAGAAACCAGGGCAGTATTATAAACATCCTGTTTGTTATCTAATTTAGAATTGAAATTAAAGAATGTTGTTTCCATTCCATAAGTAAATATAATATTAAGGAAAGAGATGTAGGCATAAAGTTCACTGTTTATACCATATTCTGCAGGCAGAAAAGCTCTTGTCAGAATAGGAGTGAGCATGTAATTTAAAAACCGGGGTACTATTGTACCTAAGCCGTAAATTACGGTTTGTCCTGCCAGTTTTTTGATGCCGCTTGCCACTTTATTAATTCAAACTAATAAAGTTAAAGAATATGAAAGGATGCATTTTTGTTTTAAACGTAAGATATTAACCGAAGATTGTAAACAGGAACATAATTAACCTATTTTGACATTTCCTTGATCTGATCTTCCAAAATTTTAATGCCTTCAGTAAAACTATGCGGGTTATAGCCAAGATCCTTTTTGGCTTTATCAATTATAAAACCGGTGATTGGCGGGCGTTTTGCAGGTTGTTTTATATCAGCACTTTTGCTGGGTTTAATAAGGCTTTTGTCTAATTTATAATAATCGGCTACAACCTGTGCTAATTCTAAAATACTGTAATAATCTTTTCCTGAAATGTTATAAATGCCGGTAGCTCTTTTTTGAGCAATCAAAATACAGCCATCAGCAAGGTCTTCGGCGAGGGTAGGCGTTCTAAACTGATCATCTACCACATTAATAGTTTTGCCTTGTTCTAAATTTGATTTTACCCACAATACAATATTGCTGCGGCTCATATTATCTACAATGCCATAAACCAACACTGTTCGTGCAATGGCCCAATCTAAAGAACACCCTTGTACAATTACTTCTGCCGCTAATTTACTTTCTGCATAATAACTTAATGGATTTGGTTTTTCGTTTTCATCTAAAGGACCATGCGTTCCATCAAAAATAAAATCGGTACTTAAATGAATAAAATGTGGCTTGTAACCGGTGTTAGTACTTTTTAAAAGCTCTAACGATTTTACCTGGTTGTGTACCGCTGTTACATTCATTGCCCAGCAAGCCTCTTTCTCTGTTTCGCAGGCATCAACATTTGTCATGGCCGCAGTATTAATTACAATATCAGGCATGTGCTTTTTAAAAACTTCATCCACGTTTTTGCCATCGGTAATATCTAATGTTTCATAAACATAACCATCCTGTTTAACCAACCTGTTTGCGCCGCGGGCTGTTGCAATGCAACTTATATCTTTTGCGTTTCTTAGCTTGTAAACTAATTTTTGTCCTAATAAACCGTTCGATCCTGTAATTAAAATCTTCATTTGTATAAAATTATTTTTTCAAAAAAAGCTTGGCATTCTTTTCCAACTCCTTAAACCATTCTTTACCGTATTTACGAATTAAAGGATCTTTCAAAAATTTGTAAACCGGTACATCCAGTTTTTCTCCGCATGAACAAGCTGGTTTACAAACACTCCATTTATCGTAATTTACAGCATCATATTCTTTATGCTTTGTAATTCGCACTGGATATAAATGACAACTGATAGGTTTTTTCCAATCTATTTTACCTTCGTAAAAAGCTTGCTCAATGGCACATTTGGCAATTTTCTTTTCATCAAAAAAAACAAACGCGCATTCTGCACCTGGGCTAACAAGTGTAGTGGTGTAGTCACCAACGCCATCCACAACATAAGTGCCATGTTTTTCAATTGCCTTAATACCTTTTTTAACCATGTAAGGTTTTACTTTTTCAACAACTGAATCCAATATCTCCAGTTCTTCCTTATCTAGTGGTGCGCCGCTATCGCCGGCAACACAACAAGCACCTTTGCATGCATTAAGATCACATACAAATTTTTTTTCTAAAAGGTCCTGGCTTATTAATGTTTTGTCTATTGCTATCATGGTTTGTTTGGCAAAGATACGGAAGTACGGCCAATCTCATTTGTTTTTTTTAAAATAATGCTATCAATTCACAGCCATTATTTGTCCCATGTAAGAGCCTAAATGTTTCTCAAGAATGAGAGGATAATTTTTTGTTTTTTTAAAGGCTGTAAAAAATTCGTTGAATAAGTTTTTTTGATTGCAGCCCTTTGGTAAAATAAAACCAAATTCTTCTTTTGATTGAATGAGTGGTTTTTGAATTTTTACAAATTTACCGGGATTATTTTTTACATAAAGCCAAAATGTAACGGCATCAACATATCCAAAGTATAAAATGTTTTTTGCTATTTCGTCCAAAATCTTGGTACTACTGGGTTGCGCCATAAGTTTAAGATCGGGTAAGTAACTTTTTTTTAGCTCATTTACATATTTATTTAATGTTGTGTTGGTAACGGTAAGTGCAGTCATTACACCAAATGTTTTTATTATTTCGGGTTGTGTTTTTGCCTTAATATCTGTAGCGTTACCATTAGAGATACAAAACGCAACATTTTTTAAATAAGCTGCTGTAAACTCTATTTCTTTTGTTTTATCAGGATTAACAGTAATAGAACCAAGGCCTATGGTATTGTGTGAAGAGTTTTTTACGCTTGCATACAATTCATCAATATCTTTAAAGCCGGTATATTTTGGAACAATGGTTGTTTTTTTAACTGTTTTTTGCCACAGGATATAATCATTAATAATATCTATCTCCAAACCTTTTGGCGTGCCATTTTCAAAAGTTGAAAAGGGTGGATGATCAAGGTAATGCACGTACAATGTATCGCTGGTTTGTGAGAAGCAAAAAACATTGCAAAATGCAACAAATAGTATGGGTAGTAAGGTTTTCAATTAAAGGATGAAATTATTATAAAATTATTGGATTTTAGTACGTTAAGTAAAAGGTTTTAATCAATTGAATGTTAATATAGTTTGTGTTTTTTTAGCTTTCCAGTTTCTTCAAAATCAATCATTTCTACAGAAAAGAGTTAAGCTTCACTAATTTTTACGTTTTTATGTTGTAAAGGTACCGTTTTTATGGTATTTTTGTACTAATTTAGATTTAATCTAATTAAGATTAATTGTTAAATAATTTTAAATCAATTAGTTATGATAACAGTAACAGAGAATGCAAAGAACCATGCCATCGATTTGATCAAAGCAGAAAATCGCCCGGTTGATACTTTTATACGTGTTGGGGTAGATGGGGGTGGATGCTCGGGTTTGTCTTACAAATTAGAGTTTGATAACCAACTAAAAGAAGGTGATCAAATGTTTGAAGATAAAGGAATAAAAATTGTAGTTGATAGAAAAAGCTTTTTATATCTGGTGGGTACCGAGTTGGAATATACCGGCGGCCTAAATGGTAAAGGTTTTGTATTTAATAATCCTAATGCTAGCCGTACTTGTGGTTGTGGCGAATCTTTTTCAGTATAAAAATGGCAAACGAGATCTTAGAAGAGCATATTAATAAGGATTATGAATTTGGTTTTACAACCAATATTGATTCCGATACTTTTGCGCCTGGCTTAAACGAGCAGGTTGTAACTGCATTAAGTAAAAAGAAAAATGAACCTGAATGGCTTTTAGAGTTTCGTTTAAAAGCATTTCGCCATTGGCAAACTTTACCCGAACCAAGTAATTGGGCGCACTTAAATTATCCAAAAATAGATTTTCAAAATATTAGCTATTACTCTGCACCAAAAAAGAAACCTGAATTAAAAAGTTTGGATGAGGTTGACCCAGAGCTTTTAAAAACATTCGAAAAATTAGGTATCTCTTTAGAAGAACAAAAACGTTTAAGTGGTGTACAATCAAACATTGCAGTTGACGCGGTTTTTGATAGCGTATCGGTTAAAACAACATTTAGAGAAACACTTTCAGAAAAGGGAATTATTTTTTGTTCATTCAGCGAAGCTGTGCAGGAATTTCCTGATCTTATTAAAAAATATATGGGAACTGTTGTTCCTTATACCGATAATTATTTTGCAGCTTTAAATTCTGCAGTTTATAGCGACGGATCTTTTTGCTACATACCCAAAGGCGTTAGATGCCCGATGGAATTATCAACTTATTTCCGTATCAATGCTACCGGTACCGGTCAGTTTGAGCGTACATTGATCGTGGCAGACGAAGGAAGTTATGTTTCTTATCTGGAAGGTTGTACAGCGCCACAGCGCGATGAAAATCAATTACACGCGGCCATTGTTGAAATTATTGCGCACAAAGATGCTGAAGTAAAATACAGCACAGTGCAAAACTGGTATCCTGGTGATAAGAACGGAAAAGGCGGGATCTTTAATTTTGTTACCAAGCGCGGTATTTGTTTAGAAGATAATTCTAAAATTAGTTGGACACAAGTAGAAACCGGATCGGCCATTACATGGAAATATCCTTCGGTAATTTTAAAAGGTAATAATAGTGTTGGTGAATTTTATTCGGTTGCGCTTACCAATAATTTACAGGAAGCAGATACCGGCACAAAAATGATCCACATTGGAAAAAACACACGCAGCACCATTATTTCAAAAGGTATTAGCGCGGGCTTTAGCAATAACAGCTATCGTGGATTGGTGCAAATTCGTAAAGGCGCAACTAACTCACGTAATTTTTCGCAATGCGATAGTTTATTAATGGGCGATAAATGTGGCGCACACACTTTTCCATACATTGAAATTAAAGATAAGACCGCAGTTGTAGAGCATGAAGCTACAACCAGTAAAATTGGAGAAGACCAATTATTTTACTGTAAGCAGCGTGGTATTGATAACGAAAAAGCAATTGGTTTAATTGTAAATGGTTATTGCAAAGAAGTATTAAATAAATTACCAATGGAGTTTGCAGTGGAAGCTCAAAAATTATTGGCAGTTAGCCTGGAAGGAAGCGTTGGATAAAACGTATTTTGAATTCATTTATTAAAAATAATCGTCTCGATCTTGTTATAGCATTTTGTGTTAGTGTTCTTTTTTGTGTTGTATTGAGTTTCGAAAATAAAATTGCCATTGATGGTGATGCCAGAGATTATTATTCTTATTTAACCGCCATTTTTATTGATCATAATTTTACGCATCAGGTTGGTAACGATTGGTTTTTAATTGAAACGCCAACAGGTACTATTAATGTGCACACAATTGGTGTTGCTCTTTTGCAGGCGCCTTTCTTTTTTATAGCGTTTATTTTTGCAAAACTATTCGGTTCGCCGGTTAATGGTTTTTCGTTACCATTTCAAATGGGAATTTACTTTGCAGGTATTTTTTATTGCACTTTAGGTTTGATCTTTATAAAAAAGCTATTGCTTCAACTTTATATTAAATCAGGCTATATTGCTGTACTAATAATTTTATGCTGTTTTGGCACGCACCTTTTAAACTATGCGGTTGATGAACCAGGCATGCCACATGTGTATGCTTTTGCTTTAACAAGTGCTCTTTTTTATATTGTATTAAATCTTTTTCAAAAACGAAAAGCAAAATATTTTTATTTAAGCGCTTTAATTTTTGGATTAATAATTTTGGTAAGACCGGTAAATGCAATTTTAATTGTATTTATACCTTTCTTTTTTCAAAACAGATTTGATATGTTAAGCACTTTAAAAGTGTTGGTAAGATCAAAACACTTTTATTTTTCTTTTTTAGTATTAATTGCCGTTTGCTCAATTCAAAGCCTGGCTTGGTATTTTCAAAATGGTAAGCTATTGCAAGATTCTTATGCCGGAAATGGTTTCTACTTTTCAGATCCGCAAATTATAAAAATGCTTTTTGGCTTTAATAATGGGTTATTTATTTATGTACCTCTTTGTTTTTTATTCCTGATTGGTAGTATCTCTATTTTAATGGATAATAAATTTAAAGGCATTATATTTATTGTTTCACTGGCCTTTATAATTTATGTTTTTGCCTCTTATTGGGCCTATAATTACTTTGATGGTATTGGCATAAGAACTTTTGTAGACTTTTTACCGGTTTTTATAATTGCGGGCGCTTATATGCTTCAAAATTTTAAAGCAAAATTAAAATACGCGGTAAGTTTTTTAGCCTTTTTGTTTCTTAGCATTAATTTGTTTCACATTTACCAATACAGAAGTGGAATTATTAAAGGCAATGGAATGAATTTTGAAAAATACAGTTATGTTTTTTTAAAGACCGATAAAGTTTATGGAGATAGCCTTGGTGGAGCCAATGAATTACCGCTTTATTCAAAAACAGGCAGTCAATTACTTTTTGATAATAAGAATAACAAGATCTACCAACAATTAGCATACGACAGCATTTATAATTTTAAAGATGTTGAATACGGTGCAGGCTATGATTATAAGATCACTAAAAAGTCTAACAGTTTTTTTATTGTTGCCGAATTTGAACGTAAAGAAATTTCTAAGAATTCATCCTACAATGCTTTGGTAAATTTGAGCGCTACCGATACAACAAATAAAAGTAAATTGTATTTGGCTTATCGTTTAAATGATACGCCATCAAAAGATTGTTGTGACTGGAAAAAATGCACACTCTCTATTGGTATTACAGGCAAATTTGAACAAGATGATAAATTAAGTTTCTTTATCTGGAACAAAGACAAAAAAGATTTTCTGATCAAAAATTTAAACTTAAAAATATTCGATTACACTTATAATATTTAAAACAACAACATGATAACAATTAAAAATCTGCACGCCTCAATCGGAGATAAAGAAATACTAAGGGGAATTAATTTAGAAATAAAAGCAGGAGAGATCCATGCTATAATGGGCCCTAACGGTTCGGGTAAATCTACACTGGCAAGTGTATTGGCCGGTCGCGAAGATTATGAAGTAACACAAGGTGAAGTAATATTTAATGGTAAAAACATTTTAGAATTAGCGCCTGAAGATAGAGCGCGCGAAGGATTATTTTTAGCCTTTCAATATCCTGTAGAAATTCCGGGTGTGAGCAATATTAATTTTTTAAAAACAGCACTAAATGAAATTCGTGCCTACCATGGCAAAGAAGAAATGCCTGCAAAAGATTTTTTAGCATTGGTAAAAGAAAAACAAAAACTGGTTGAGCTGGATGGAAAATTAGCAAACAGAAGCGTGAACGAAGGCTTTAGTGGTGGTGAGAAAAAAAGAAATGAGATCTTTCAAATGGCCATGTTAAATCCAAAGCTCGCAATTTTAGATGAGACAGATAGTGGATTGGATATTGATGCGTTAAGAATTGTAGCAACAGGTGTTAACGCTTTAAAAAGTAAAAAAAATGCTTTTGTTGTTATAACCCATTACCAAAGATTATTGGATTATATCGTTCCTGATTTTGTACATATTTTATATAATGGCAAAATTGTAAAATCAGGCACTAAAGAATTGGCGCTTGAATTGGAAGCAAAAGGATATGATGACATCAAAACCGAGTTTAAAGTTTAGTAAATATGATCGCTGAAAAATCAAATACAGCCCAGTTAATTATCGATAAAATTTCGGCTACTGCCGGAAAGGTTGATTTTATTGATAATGACAAGCTTTCTAAAGCCATGTTATATTTAGAGAATAAAGGTATTCCAACCAATAAACATGAAGATTATAAATATTGTAATACGGATGGCATCTTTAAAAAAGAGTTTAAAAATATTGAACAGAAATTAAATACTGTTTCAGATATTAAAAAATATAAATTAAACGATGCTTTAACGATTGTTGTAGTGAATGGAAATTATTCTGAAAGCTTAAGTGATAAGATAATTTTAAAAGGCTTGCATCTTACTTCTTTTTCAAATTTGGATAAAGAACAAAAACAAAAAATTGGTTCTTTGGCAAATGTAGAAGCGGACGCGTTCGTGGCTTTGAATACAGCTTTTAGCGGTGCAGGTTTTCATTTAAAAATTGCAGATAATGAACAATTGCAAATGCCAATTCATATTTTATATGTGTCAAGCGCAAATTCAGAGGCATTGGTAAACCCAAGAAATGTAATAGAAATTGGCAAAAATGCAGAAGCAACTATTATTGAAGAACAAATTTGCATTGGTACAGGAAAAGTATTTACTAATTTTTTAAGTGAAAAATTTGTTGCTGAGAATGGAAAATTAACATCATACACTTTTCAAAACGAAGGAAAGAATGGTTTTTCTGTTAATACCAACCAGGTTTCAATTGAACGTTATGCTAAATACGATAACACAACCATTACTTTAAGCGGAGCGTTAGTGCGTAATAATCATAATGTTGTTTTGGCAGCTCAAAATTGCGAAGCGCATTTAAATGGTTTATTCACTGCAAAAGATAATCAATTGGTAGATAATCATACTTTAATGGATCATCAAATGCCAAACTGCGAAAGCAATGAGTTATATAAAGGCATTATTAACGATAAAAGTACCGGGGTTTTTAACGGTAAGATCTTTGTTAGAAAAGACGCTCAAAAAACAAATGCTTATCAAAGCAGTAAAAATATATTGTTAAGTGATGATGCAACCATCAATACAAAACCACAATTAGAAATTTATGCCGATGATGTAAAATGTTCGCATGGAACATCTACCGGTAAAATTGATGAAGTGGCCATTTTTTATTTAAATGCAAGAGGCATTGGAAGAGAAAGTGCAAAAAAATTATTATTATATGCCTTTGCGCAAGAAGTAATTGACAAAATTGAAGTTGACGAATTAAAAGAAAAGATCCTCACTTTATTTGAGAACGAATTATAATTGAAAGACCTTAAAAATATACGCGAGCAGTTCCCAATTCTTAACCAAAAAATAAATGGTTACGAGCTTGTATATTTTGATAATGGAGCAACCAGCCAAAAACCTATATCGGTTATTGAAAGCATTTCTAATTATTATAAAAACTCAAACGCCAATATTCACCGTGGCGTTCACACATTAAGCAGAACGGCAACCGAGTTATTTGAAAAAGCTAGAAGAACAGTTGCCAATCATTTTAATGTAAAGAACGATCAGCAAATTATATTTACAGCCGGCACAACCGATTCAATTAACCTGGTTGTAAACGGACTTTCAAAAAATTATTTGCAAAAAGGGTATGAAATTATATTATCTTCTTACGAACACCACTCTAACATTTTGCCATGGCAATTATGGGCGGAAGAGAATGGTGGAAAATTAAAAGTGATTCCTTTATTAGAAGATCAAAGTTTGGATCTTTCAAAATTGGAAAGCTTAATAACTGCAAAAACAAAACTGATCGCTATTGCGCATGTGTCAAATACTTTAGGAGTTATTACAGATCTTGAAAAAGTAAATGCAATTGCAAAGAAAAATAATATTGCTGTTTTAGTGGATGGCGCGCAATCTGCCCCACACATGGCGGTTGACCTTTCTAAATTGAACGTTGATTTTTTTGTTTGCAGCGCGCATAAAATGTATGGCCCTACAGGTATTGGCCTATTATATCTTTCAGAAAAGTGGTTAAAAGATCTATCGGTTTCAAAACCAGGTGGCGGCACTATAAAAACCGTTACGTTTGAAAAAACAGAATATGCCGAGAATGCTTTGCGTTTTGAACCGGGAACGCCGCACATTGCAGGTGCAGTGGGTTTTGCGGCTGCTATCGATTTTATGAATGCGGTTGGTATACAAACTATTTTTGATCACGAGCATGAATTGGTTCAATATACTCAAAAAAAAATGAGTGAGCTACCAGAAGTAATTGTTTATGGTAAAAGCAACAATAAAGCCGGTGTTATTTCTTTTAATATAAAAAATAATCATCCTTTTGATGTTGGTACTTTATTGGATAAATATGGTATTGCTGTAAGAACAGGCCATCATTGTACACAACCATTAATGCAATGTTTGAACATACAGGGAACTGTAAGAATTTCATTCGCAATTTATAATACAAAAGAAGAAGTTGATTTTTTTATTGAGAAGTTGAAGAAGGTGATAACGATGTTAAATTGATTAATGATAAAAGATTAAGGACTAATGACGATTGAGCAAATAGAACAAGAAATTATAGAAGAGTTTGAGATCTTTGGTGATGACTGGGAAGCGAAATACGAGCACTTAATTGATCTTGGAAAATCTTTACCCTTAATAAAAGAAGAATTTAAAACGGAAGAAAGAATAATAAAAGGTTGTCAGAGTAGGGTATGGTTAAATTCTGAACTGAAAGAAGGAATCGTTTATTTTACAGCAGATGCAGATGCGATCATTACTAAAGGAATGGTGGCATTAATGGTAAGAGTACTTTCAGAACATACACCAAAAGAGATTGTAGATGCAAAATTAAATTTTGTAAATACAATTGGTTTAAAAGAACATTTAAGTCCTACAAGAGCGAACGGTTTAGTTAGTATGATAAACAAGATGAAGTCTGACGCTTTAAAGTTTAGTTAATAGAAATTATGGCAGCAATAATTGTAACAAAAAATACAGAATTAATGCAACGGGTTATTGAAGAGATCAAAACCTGTTTTGATCCTGAAATTCCTGTTGATGTTTGGGAATTAGGTTTGATATATGAATTGCATTTAGATGATGAGAATAATTTAAAGATCGTAATGACCTTAACATCACCAAACTGCCCGGTAGCAGAGAGTTTGCCGGCTGAGGTAGAAAATAAATGCAAATTGCTCCCGGGAATTAAATCCGTTGAACTAAAATTAACTTTTGAACCAACCTGGGAAAAAGAGATGATGAGTGAAGTGGCGCAATTGGAATTAGGTTTTATGTAAGTGAAAAATAAATGGATGAAATAATAAATAAAGTAGCCAACAGTGGTATTGTAACAATAGACCTTGAAGAGTTGTATATTGAGGGAGAACGTGTGCTGTTTGATATTAAGCCACATTTATTTATGGAGCAAATTCTGAAAGAAAAAGATTTTCGCGAATTCATTAAAACAAACGATTGGAGTATTTATAAAGATAAAATTGTAGGTTTAATTTGTACTGCAGATGCCATTGTACCTACCTGGGCATATATGTTGCTAACATTGGCACTTGAGCCATATGCGAAAAGAACTATTTTTGGTAATTTAAATGAAATAGAAAATATTTTATTCTTCGAAAAATTAAATGCACTGGATGTCTCTCAATTTAAAGATGCACGTGTGGTTATAAAAGGTTGCGGTGAAAAAGAAATTCCAAAAAATGCTTACGTGCAGTTAACAACTTTGTTAAAGCCTGTTGCAAAAAGTATAATGTATGGAGAGCCTTGTAGTACAGTGCCTTTGTATAAGGCTAAGTAAATAGTTATTAGCGTAAATTTCCAAATACAAAACTCATTCCTACGCCAACCACTGATCTTTTAGCATTAATATTTGCAAATGCATTTAAGCCAATCCCAAACACATCGTCTAAAATAAATATTTGTTCATGCTGCAAAGCAATCCCAAGGCCTTCAAACTTATTAATTTTCACAAATGCTTGTGCATCATAGATGTGTGGGCCAGAATTTGGTGATAATACGAGGGATTTCTGCGTGTAAACGTAATATCCTATACCTGCAGACAGCGATGTAAAATACCAATCTTTTTTTCTATAAGTTCTTCCGTAGAGAATGGAAACATCCCATAATTTACTATTATAACGCGCGGTATTAAAATTTTCCCGTTCAGACGGTGTCAATGTGTGACCTAATTCGCTATTATAATTAGTTCTGAGTGTGAATATATTTTTATTTTTTTCAACGGAAAAATTCAAGAACAAAGAATAACTACTAAAAGCATGATTAGTTCTAAATGAATTTCCACCAACACCAAAGCTGGATCTGTAATAAATACTCTGCTGTGAACTTAAATTTAATGACGTGCAAAATAAAAAAATCACAAAAAGCAAAAGCAATTTGCGCCCGGAGGCAAAACGGCTATCTTTTGAATAAGTGATAAGTAAAGATAAAAAAATAATGGAAATGTTTAATTACAATGCTCTGTGAGTCTTTGCTGATTTTTATAGAATCGAAGTGTTTTTTGAAGAATAAAATAAATTAATTATCTCTTCTTTCGTATTGGCAAGCCTCAGGTAAGTTAGAGTAGGCGTAATCGTTACCAAAAAATAATTCGTTATCGTAACCGGCGCTAGCTACCGATTTTAAAACAGCATCGGTATTTAAAATAGCAGTATCAATTTTAAATTTTAATAGTTTAGAATCAGGGTTCCATTCGGCATTTGAAACGCCATTTAATTTACATGCTTTTTCTATTGTCATTTTACAAGCATCGCCATTACCCCAAACATGAAAAGTTTTTTCAACAGTTGTGTTAGAGTTGGTACCACAGGATATAAAAAGCAGGAAAGAGAAAAAGAACGTAAACTGTAATACTCGCCTCATGATTCTATAACATTAAATTTGTAGTGCAAATGTGCAAAATGTTTCAGATATAATGGCAATGTATAACGTAAATTTTTTTCAGCTTTGTAATTATCATGAAACAGCACAATACTGCCGGGTTTGGTGTTGGTAATTACGTTTTTAACACATGCTTTTTCGCTTATTTGCTCATAGTCATAGCTTATCACATCCCAAAAAATGATCTTAAAGCCTTTATCCAGCAAAGCCTTGTACTGACTGCGTTTCAGCTGTCCATAAGGCGGTCTGAAAAGGTCGTTTTTAACAATTTTGCGACACTCTTCGGCTTCACTTATATAATTTAAAGTTTCGGTATTAAATCCTTTGGGGTGGCGCATAGTGTGGTTTGCAACCCTATGGCCTTCATTTTTTATCCTTTCAAAAATAGCAGGATTTTTAACGATATTTCCACCTACACAAAAAAAAGTTGCTTTAGCGTTAAATTTCTGTAGTTCGTCTAAAATCCATTCTGTAAGGCCTGGAATAGGGCCATCGTCAAATGTTAAATAGATGATCTTTTCGCTTGTATCTACTTTCCACAAAGCCTTTGGATAGATTAATCTTAAAAAAGATTTAGGCTGTATGAGAAGAAAATTTTTCAAACTATAAAAGGTTTTGAAATAAGCGCACTAAAAAACATATAACGGTTTTCAGTGCGCTTTGTAATTTTTACTACTGCATTTCAGGTAGCTGTTGATTTTCAGGATTCAATTCTTCAGGAGGAATAATAGCCGAAATACGTTTCATAAAGTCTTTCGATATATCATCTTGTTTAAATTGTTGTGTCATACCTGTTAATCGTTTTAATAATTCTTTGCATTGATTTACTTCTCTACCAAATGCAATACGGCTTTTTGGATTTTGATTGTTATAGATCTTCAAATCACCTTCAAAAATATCAAACAATTTTTTGGCAAGCTCATTGGCTTTTTTAATTTCACCTATTTGATAATAACCTGCGCAAATTGTAAAGATGGTTGCATCATATGGAATATTTTCATCAGGCATTACCGTTAAACATTTGTCTAAGATCTCTTTTGCTTTTTTATTTTTGCCTTCGTTAATTAATGCACCGGCCAATACGCCCATTTGCATTCTTAAATTTCCGGTCATACGAATACAGTTCTCATCAAGGTTCACACCTTTTTTATCCATACCACCCCAAAAGAATTTATTCATAATGTTATCATACATAGCTTCTGTATTTACTCGGCCACCTTGCGACTCTTCCATCTCTGTTTGTTTTATTGGCACAAAACGGTAAGCTAAACCTTCTAACTGGAAATATTTTTTCAATCCAACATAAGCTTCATCGCCGGTTGTAACCGCAAAATAAATAGGACGATCCCATTTAGTATGCGCAACAAGATCTAAAACCATCAAATCATTTTTGGTAATGTAGCTTCTGCCACCCATATCCCAGCTTACGCGTTTTGCAAGGCGCGCAGTATCTTTTACACTAATTACTTTGTTCTTCATTACTTTTAAACTATCAACATTGATGTAAAAGTTTTTAGTTGGAATAACATCAATAAGGTCTCCACCATTATCATATTTACTTGCAGGATCATCGCTGATAGCTTGCTCCAATGCATCTTTTAAATTCATTGGTTTGGTATTTGAACTATTAATTACCAAGTATTCTAATTTAGAAGCTTCCAGTTTTTCTTCAGGAATTGTAAATGGCACCGGCTCGCTTAAATATGCAGCTCTGCGCATTTGTTTAATGTACCAATCGGTTTGTAATAAACTTAAATTCACAACACGAACGTCTGTTCTAATGCCTTCTACTTCTTGTGCATACCAAAGCGGGAAGGTATCGTTATCACCATTGGTAAATAAAATTGCATTAGGGGCACAGCTTTGTAAATAATTTATAGCACAATCGCGAGACATTGTTCTTAATGAACGGTCATGATCATTCCAGCCTTCTTTAGCCATAATACCCGGTACCACAAGGCTTAAAGCTGTTGAGCCAATTGCCATGCCCATTGTTGCAACTTTTCTGCTTAACAAATCATATAAGAATAATACGCCAAAACCTATCCAAATGGCAAAGGCATAAAAACTACCGGCGTAGGCGTAATCACGCTCACGTGGTTGGTAAGGCGTTTGATTAAGATAAACAACAATTGCCAAACCGGTTAATAAAAAGAAACTTAACACGATCCACGCATCGGGCTTGTTGCGTTTAAAATGAAAGAACATACCTAATAAGCCTAAGATAAGTGGCAATGCATAAAAATGATTTTCAGCAAAATTATTTTTGTCGCGATAAATTTTTTGCGATGTATCGCTATCTAACATTACATCATCAATGCCTTTAATACCTGTAACCCAGTTACCTTCCATGCTATTGCGCATCAGGCCCTGCACATCATTTTGTCTTCCAACAAAATTCCAGTAAAAATAACGCAGGTACATGAACTTAATTTGATAGGCAATAAAGTAAGTAATATTGGCAGCCATGGTTGGTATCTCAACGGTTTGCGGTTCACCATCCCGGCCTTCGATATTTTTTGTTTTATGGTGATCGGCTATATTACCCCAGTATCTGTATGCAGACTCATGATGACTTTGGCTGCTCCACATACGTGGGAAAATAGTACAGAAATCTTTTTGATATTTTGGAATCGAATTTCTTCTTGAATCAATTACTTTATAGTTTTTATTTTTTTCGTCTTTTGCAAAGATAGGGTCGCCGCTGCCAAACTCACTTTTACTAACGGTTGGCGCATTGTAGTATTGGCCGTATAAAATTGGCCAGTCGCCATATTGTTCACGCAATAAATACGATAACATATTTGGTGCATTTTCAGGATCATTCTCATCCATTGGTGTATTGGCCTGCGAACGAATTACTAAAACGAAGAAAGATGAATAACCAATTAACAAAGTAGCAAAACTTAAGAATACGGCATGAAGCGTAACTGTTTTTGTTTTAAAATGATGAATGGCATAGATCAAGCTCCCCATCATAACAAGGCGTAAAAAAGCACCCATAAATTCTTTTTTGCCGGAAATATGAAGGCCGGGAGCAGTTATTACTGTTATAAAAGCAAGTACAATAGCTGCATAAAAACCAATTTTATAATGCTGCTCTTTTTTATTTACAGTGTAAAGAATTAAGAAAGTTAAAGATACTATTAGCAATAAAAAGAAAATGATGGTGCCGGTACTAAAACCCATACTCATTTTATTTGTAAAGAAAACCTCGTAATCACTTACAAATTTTACAACTTTAGGAATAATTAAATTTTGTACAAAACCTAATATTAATACCGAAGAAATACCTGCAATAAAAAAGCCTTTCCAGCTGAAAGTATATTTTTTGAAATAGATCACAAAGCCAATAGCCGGGATAACCAATAAGTTTAGTAAATGGACACCGATTGAAATACCAATTAAATAGCTGATAAGTATAAGCCAACGCAATGCTCCGGTTGGATTAACGCTATCCTCCTCATCCCACTTTAAAATAGCCCAAAATACAACAGCAGTGAAGAATGAAGACATGGCATAAACCTCACCTTCAACAGCACTAAACCAAAACGAATCTGAAAACGTATAGGCTAAACCACCTACAACTGCAGCGCCTAAAATAGCCCATTGCTGAGGTTTTGCAAGATCTGCCACTTTTTTACCATACACTTTTATGCCTAAACGGGTGATGGTCCAGAATAAGAAAAGAATTGTGAAAGAGCTTGATAAAGCACTCATAATGTTTACCATCATGGCTGCGCGGGCAGGATCGCCACCGCCAAGCAAAGAGAAAAATCTGCCTAAAAGCAGGAAAAATGGAGCTCCCGGCGGGTGACCAACTTCTAATTTATAAGAACAGGCAATGTACTCGCCACAATCCCAGAAACTTGCGGTAGGTTCAATGGTGCAACAATAGGTAACTGTAGCAATAGCCCAGATAAGCCAACCGATAATATTATTTAGTTTTTTAAACTGCTGTGTCATCATATTTTATAATAGTGTTGCGAAGATAGCACTTTACTTGGTTAATTTTAGTAGGTTTTTTTGCAAAAAATAGTTGTAAGAATCAAAAAAGTTGTATTTTTGCATCCTGTTAGAAAATGCCCGATCGTCTAATGGCAGGACTTCGGTTTTTGGTACCGACTATGTTGGTTCGAATCCAGCTCGGGCAACAACAAAACCCGCTTCGTAAGAAGCGGGTTTTTTGTTTTCTTTAATCGAGGCAAAGCTTGCTTTGACGAGAGGAAAGAAAACAAAAAACCAATTTTCGCGCTAGCGAAAAGAGTTTTGCTGTACTATAACCTCCATCATGAATCAGCGCAGCTAATCCATGATAGGTTAAATACCAAGCTTTGCTTTCAACGAGGAGTAAGAAAACAAAAACCATGTTTTGCGAAGCAAAACGGTTTTGTTGAAGGGGAAAAGCCTAGTAGGCTTTTGAGCCAGCTTGTGCGGTGGATAAAAGTTATTTACGATTATAATTTAATGGAAATTGCGGCAGGGATACGAAGGGCTTGGTGCTGACGAAGGAAGCACTGAGCGTCCCGATAGTTATCGGGAAGCGACCCCGGAGAAGCCCGACTGCTGCCAAAAAACCTAAACTTTTTTGCGCATGCTAATTACAATAGGAACGCCACTAAAATCATACTGTTCGCGGATCTTATTTTCTAAAAAACGCTTGTAAGATTCGGTAACATATTGTGGCAAATTGCAATAGAACATAAACAGAGGTTCTGTTTTTAATTGCGTAACGTATTTTACTTTTATGTATTTACCCTTAACGGCCGGTGGAGGATAAGTATCCATTAAGCCCTGTATAAAATCGTTGAGCTCGCGGGTTGGAATATGTCTTTTTTTGTTGTTATAAACTATCATGGCTATATCAACCGCTTTCATGATACGTTGCTTATCTGTAACCGAAATAAAAATGATAGGAATATCTTTAAATGGTGCAATACGCTCTCTAATTCTCGCTTCGTATTGAAGCGCAGTTTTGGTATCCTTTTCAACAAGGTCCCATTTATTCACAATAATGGCAACACCTTTACGGTTTCTTTCAATTAAACTTAAAATGCTAAGATCCTGTGCTTCCATGCCATCCTGGGCATCGATCATTAAAAGGCAAACATCACTGTCTTCAATAGCTTTAATGGTACGCAATACACTGTAAAACTCAAGATCCTCGTGAACCTTAGCTTTTTTGCGCATTCCGGCGGTATCTATCAAATAAAAATCGTGACCAAATTTAGTATAGCGTGAGTTAATTGTATCGCGGGTTGTACCGGCAACATTTGTTACAATGTTGCGTTCTTCCCCTAAAAGCGCGTTAGTTAAAGAAGATTTACCAACGTTAGGACGGCCAACAATAGCAATACGTGGAATGTCGGCTTGTTCAATAGCGGTCTCATCTTTTGGTAAAATTTTAATTAAAGCATCCAACAGATCGCCGGTACCACTACCGGTTGCGGCTGATATAGGATAAACTTCTCCTAAACCAAACTGGTAAAACTCTGCAGCATAAGCGGCTTTATCGTGTGTATCTGCTTTATTGGCAACAACCAAGGCAGGCTTTTTACTTTTACGAATAAT
The DNA here is from genome assembly GCA_044229885.1 of Bacteroidia bacterium. Lineage (GTDB taxonomy): Bacteria > Bacteroidota > Bacteroidia > B-17B0 > Aurantibacillaceae > Aurantibacillus. The sequence continues at coordinate 107,095 of JBGASD010000003.1, forward strand.
GTTGGCAACCTCGGTATCAAATTGTGTAACGCCATCCATAATATCCGATAAAAATAAAATAGCAGTACATTCTTCAATAGAAATAGCTACTTGTTTACGAATTTCTCCTTCAAAAATATCATCGCTGCCTTTAATATAACCACCGGTATCTATCAAACTAAATTCAACATCTCCCCAAAAAGCTTTACCGTAATGACGATCGCGTGTAACCCCCGCAACCTCGTCAACAATGGCCTGGCGCGTTTCTGTTAAACGGTTAAACAGTGTTGATTTTCCAACATTCGGTCTTCCTACTATAGCAACAATATTTGGCATACGGCGGCAAAAGTACTAAAAAAAGGTGGTAGAGTGCGCTTAAATTTTAGCATATTAAGTTGATTATTACATATTTTTAGCTGAAAAACGCATTGGGTTACTGAGCGTCTTGTAAAATAAAGCAGTTTAATGTATATTTGGTTAATGCTCAAAAAAGGCCTGATATTACTTTTTTTTATTGGAAGCTTTCTGAGCTTTTATTCTCAAGACCCTGTTAAAAGACAGGTTATAACACCAAGCGTAAGCCCTGTTTTAAAATTTACCGAAAATAAAGGACAGTGGATTGATAATATCCTTTTTAGAGCACAGTTAGATGGTGGGCTTTTATTTGTTGAGCCTAACTGCCTTACTTTTAACCTTTATGATAAAAAGAAATTAAGAGCTATTCATAAAGGTGGTTTTGAAAAAAAACTTTATGATATAAATGATTACAATATTAAATGTCATGCATATAAAGTACATTTTGTAGGCAGTAATACGAATCCAAAAATTGAAAAAGCACAACCCGGAATAGGCTATGAGAATTTTTTTATTGGCAATGACAAAACAAAATGGAAAGGCAACGTGCAAAACTATCAGCAGATTTGGTTAAGAAATTTATACAATGGCATCGATTATGAAGTTATATCATCTGCAGTTGGTATGAAATATAATTTTCATTTAAAACCAAACGCCGATCCTAAAAATATAAAGCTAAATTATGAAGGTGTAGATAAACTAAAATTAAAAAACGGCGCTTTAAATATTAAGCTTGAGATAAATGAAATAGTAGAACAAAAACCATATGCTTATCAAGTAATAGAAGGGGCTCTAAAAGAAGTTAGGTGTAACTATAAATTAAAAGATAATGTGTTAAGTTTTGATTTTCCTAAAGGTTATGATAAAAATTATGAATTGGTAATTGATCCCGTTTTGGTTTTTGCTGCTCAGTCGGGTTCATTTGCAGATAATTTTGGAATGACAGCAACTTTTGACCTTCAGGGTAATTTATATAGTGGTGGTACTATTTTTGATGTGGGTTATCCTTTTGTAACGGGTTCATATAGTAATATATTTAATGGCACCCCGGCTTATGGTAATACAGATATTGTACTTACAAAATATAATGCAACGGGCAATGCCCTCATCTATTCAACTTATATGGGAGGTAACGGTACGGAGGTTGTTACAAGTTTAATAGTTGATAAAGCAAATAATTTATATTTATATGGCGCAACAGGTTCATCTAATTTTCCGGTAACAGCCGGAGCAGCTTTTCCTACATTTTCAGGTGGATCTAATATTGGTTTTATAAGTAACGGCTCTGTATTTTTTAACGGTACGGATATGTACATTGCTAAATTTAATCCAACAGGTAGCGCACTTTTGGGTTGTACCTATTATGGTGGTAGTGGTAACGATGGCGTTAATTATCTCGAAGGTACTACTGCTATTAGTTTTTCTTTAGGTCCAGCTCCGGGCACTGCTACTACAAATATTACAAATTACGATTCGTTGCAAACCAATTATGGAGATACTTACAGAGGGGAGATACAATTGGATACTTTAAATAACGTTTATATTGCAAGTTCAACCCGCTCGTCAGATATTCCAATTGTTGGCGGCTTTGATAATACACTGGGCGGAAAACAAGATGCTATTCTTGCTAAATTCAATACAAATTTAACAGCGCTTGTTTATAGTAGTTATTTAGGCGGAAGTAAAAACGATTGCGGTAACGGGTTATTTGTTTTGCCAAATTTTGAAGTATTTATAACCGGTGGTACCTGCAGCAATAATTTTCCGGTCACGGCGGCTGCAAATTCAACTGTTTACAATGGTGGCAAAACCGATGGTTTTCTTACAAAAGTGAATACCGCGGGAAATGCAATTCTTCAATCCACTTACGTTGGCACCAATCAATACGATAATTCTTTTTTCGTTCAATGCAATGTTGCCGGTCAACCTCATATTTACGGACAATCGTTGGGCAATATGCCAATCGTTGTTCCTCCAAGTGCCACAGGTGTTTTTAGTGTTGCAAGTACCCACCAGTTTATTACCAAATATGATAATACATTAAGTACAAAACTCATGTCTACTACTTTTGGAAGTAGCACGTTCTTAATAGATATATCTCCTTCTGCATTTGCCGTAGATGAATGTAATGGCAATATTTATTTATCCGGTTGGGGAAGTAACATTTTAGTTGCTGTACCTCCATTAAGTGGTATGCCCCTGCTTAATCCTACGCAGGCTACAACAACCGGGCATGATTTTTATTTAATGGCGCTTACACCAAATGCAGGAAGCTTGCTTTACGGTTCTTATTTTGGAGGTGGATCCAGTCAGGAACATGTTGACGGAGGTACCTCCCGCTTTGATAGGAAGGGTGTTATTTACCAATCGGTATGCGCCGGATGTGGTGGTAATCAGGATTTTCCGGTAACACCCGGTGCGTGGCCATGTCCCAGCTCACCTAATTGCCCTACACCTAATTTATCAAGTAATTGTAACAACGGTGTTTTTAAAATAGATTTTAAATTTCAGGCAACCGTAGCCACTTTAAATACAAATACAATTTCAGGATGCCCACCCTTAACAGTTAATTTTACGAATGGTACGCCCGGAACAAGTTATACCTGGTATCTGGGACCGGGCAATACAACATCAACAACACTAAATCCTTCAGTAACATTTACTAACCCTGGCACCTATACAGTTTCACTGGTAGTTCACGATACAACAAAATGTATAAAAAAAGACAGTGCAGTAAAGATAATTACTGTTAACCCAAGGCCAAATGTAGGATTTACAGCTTCTGTAACACCATGTGCAAATACTTATTCAGCCACAAATACTTCAACGGGTACAAGTAATACATATGTTTGGAATTTTGGTGATGCAAGCCCAACAAGTACTTTAACCAACCCAACACATACATACGCTAATTCAGGAAATTATACAGTAACACTAATAGCAACAAATACATTTGGTTGTAAAGATTCTATAAAATTACCCGTCAATGTTTTTGTATTTAATCCCGGTGTAGCAAGTGGTTCTACAATTTGTGAAGGATATACTGCCAGTGTTTCTGCCAGTGGAGGTACAAGCTACACATGGTCTCCTTCTTCACAGGTAAGTAATACAAGTATTGCTAATCCTGTTGTTTCACCAACAGTATCAACAATTTATACGGTAACAATATTCAATAACACCGGTGGCAATAATTGTTTAAGAACACTTACTACAAGTGTAAATGTAAATCCAAAACCTAATGCAAATTTTAATTATACAATGAATCCTTGCGGAGGAGGCGTTACATTTAATGACCTTTCTACAGCAAATATTACTGCATGGCAATGGACATTGTCTCCGGCTGTAACAAGCACTGTGCAAAATCCATATAATTTTTATCCAACAGGCGGCACACATACCATAATCTTAGTAGCAACCAACAGTGATGGCTGTATAGATACCACCGAGAAGATAATAAATGTGCCAATACCTCCACCATTATCTGTAAATGGTGCAAGTGTAATCTGTAAAGGAACAGGGGCGCAATTAAGTGCATCGGGTGGCGTTGCTTATGCCTGGACACCAACGCTTAGCCTTAATCTTCCAAACTCATCTACTCCGTATGCAACCCCAACTATCAGTACACAATATTCTGTTGTAATAACCACATCAGTTTTAGTTGGAGGTATTCCTTGTCAGTTTTTACTTACTACCAGTGTAAATGTAACACAGCTTTCTGCAACACCTATAGGTGCGGTTGCTAATCCGGTTATTGTTACTACCGGTAGCAATACAACCTTAACCTATATTGGAGATCCGGGCGCTTTTGTTACCTGGTTGCCTCCCGGAAGTACAAACCCTGCATTTGGTTATACGGTTACAGCCTATCCCGATAGGCCAACAACCTATACTGCGGTTGCTACACTTGGCGCTTGTAAAGAAACCGCAACAGTAAATGTTGAAGCTTATTCGGCCGGTTGTTTAGATGGGGATGTTTTTGTGCCAAACACGTTTACGCCAAATGGTGATGGTAAAAACGACATTTTATATGTTAGAGGAATAAAGGTAGATGAAGTTTATTTTGCTGTTTATAACCGTTGGGGCGAAAAAGTTTTTGATACCACTGATAAGTCAAAAGGCTGGGATGGTATATATAAAAGCAGGCCTGCAGATGTTGGCGTATTTGGCTGGTACTTAAAGGTAAAATGCGTTAACGGTGAGGAAAGCTTTAAAAAAGGGAATGTTACACTGATTCGGTAATATTATTTTCCCAATTTATTTATTCTATTTTTAAAAAAATTAGTACATTTGCCCTCCAATACCAAAGTACCGGTATTATATGGTAGATATAGCTCAGTTGGTTAGAGCACTAGATTGTGGTTCTAGGGGTCGTGGGTTCGAATCCCATTATTTACCCAACAAATTTAAACCTCGCTTTAGCGAGGTTTTTTGTTTTACAACAAATCGCTGAAAATTTATTTTCAAAAGATTGATTGTAAAACAAATAAAATCCCGGAAGGGATTTGAAATTTGTTGGCATATACCCCTGCTAAGGGATCAGCACAGCTAATGCCAAAAAAAGAACAAAAAAACGTAAAGTTGCTTCGCTTCACTTTCGGCACCTCTCATAGGGATCAGCGTAGCTAATCCGGTTGAAAATTTGTTTTCAAAAGACAGTTATTAAACAAAAAAATAAACTCTGTAAGAGTTTAAAATTTGTTGGAAGGCAACCCTTCCAGGGGATCAGCGTAGCTAATCCCAAATAAAATAATGCATAATTTTAACTGGCACAAAATTTGCGTTATTATTTTGCTTAAAAATAATGCGTTTGCAAAAATTTATCTACCTTTTCTTTTACAAATTCAACATTGAAATATAAAAAATATATCAGGCGTATTTTTGTTGGATTACTTTGTTGTATTCTTGCCTTAATTCTTTCTGTATTTATTTTATTTGCATTTTATAAAAAAGAGCTTACAGCAAACCTTATCACCAATTTAAAAAAGCAGAACGGTTTAATTTTAAAGGTAGAAGATATTGATGTTTCTATTTTTAGCAGTTGGCCAAATGCCGCAATTGAATTAAATGATATTACTTTATCAGATAGCATTTCTGTTGATCAACCATTTTTAAAAGCCGGCTCAATTGCTTTAGCACTTGATATAAGTAAACTTATTCATAAAAAATTCATCATCGAATCGGTATTTATTAAAGATGCAAATTTAGATCTCATAAAACAAAAAGATAAAAGCAATTTTCAGTTCAGAGCCAATAAAACAGACAGTAGCGGAACAGATATAAAATTTGAAATAAAAAAAGTTAGTATTAAAAACACACAATTTAATTTTGCTGATAAAGAACGTGGTCAGCACATAGATATTTTATTTAAAGAGAATGTAGCCAGGTTAAAACACCAGTTAGATGGAATAGAAGCAGACTTTGAAGGCGAAACAAAGATCGGTGGCTTGTTATTCAAACAAGATAAAGGCGCTTTTCTTAAAAATACAGACGCAAGTATGAATCTTCATGTTAGCATTTTTTCAAACCAAAAAACAATTTTTGTTCATTCACCTTCTTCAATAATCATCGATAATCATCCTTATAATGTAAGCTCTTTTATTGATCTGGAGAATAAAAAGCAACTATTGCTGAACATCGATAGTAAAAATATAAATTATAACAATGGTGTTGCTTTATTAAACCAAAGTCTTCAAAAAAAACTTTCTAACTTTAATGTAAATGGCAATGTGGACGGAAAAATAATGATCGTTGCCAGCCTTGGTATAAAACAAGAGCCAATTCTGATCGCAAATTTATCCGGCCGTAAGAATAATATTACTATTGGCAACAGTAAAATTCCATATTCAAACGTTTCATTTAAAGGAAGTATTATAAGCCTTGATTCTTCCAAACAAATGGGAAATACTGAAACTGCTAAGATTGAATTTACCGAGATAAAGGGTAATGTTTACGATTTTCCATTCACCGCTTCTGTTACAGTAAATAATTTTGATGAAGCTTATATTAAAATAAAAGCCGACCTCTTTATCAATGCTTCAAAAATAAGATCAAAAGCAACCGAGGAATTCATTTTAAAAGGTAATTGTGTTGCTAAAATTAAATATGAAGGTCCGGCCAAAAAATTAAATAAAGAAGAATTTTTAAACGCGCCCATGAAACTAAACGCAGCCATGTTCTTTAACGCACTCAGCTATCAGCAAATAAATAAACCTTATATCTATACTATTGATGGTAATGCTAATTTGATAAATAAAAACCTTCAATTCGAAAATTTGCTGCTTAAAACAGAAGCCGGAAATGTGATCTTAAAAGGAAATATAAACGGCTTTGCTTCTTATGTTTTAGGTTATAGTGATGGTTTTAAAACTAAACTGTTAGCCAGTTCAGAAAGCATAAATTTAAACCCGTATTTACTTAATAGCAACAAAGTAAAACAAAGTAATAAAGTTGCATATAAAAAAGCTATAAAAGCAGAACAGAGTAATTTTGAGTTTGATGTTGTTTTACAGGCAAAAAAATTAGCAATACGCAACGTTAAATCCACAAGTGCTACTATTAACCTGGTGCATAAAAATAAATTATTGGATATACGTTCGGTTGAGATGAATGCTTGTGGTGGAAAGTTAGTAGCTAGCGGCACAATACTTGATCTGACCAAAATTAATGCAAATGTAAAAATAGAGAATATGGACGTTAATAAATTGTTTGATGAATTTGAGAATTTTGGACAAAAAGCAATTGTAAGCGAAAATTTGCAAGGAAGAATTTTTGTAGACACAAAATTTAAAACAGATCTTGATAACAAAATGGAAGTAATTGGAAATACATTAAAAGGAGAAGTAAAATTAAAACTAAAAGACGGGCACCTTGTAAATTATAAGCCAATACAAAATATCTCGGATTATATTTTCAGGAACCGCGATTTTAAAGATGTTTCTTTTAGCGAGATAAATGAAACCTGTACCATTAATGGATTTGAAATGCAGATCCGTGAAATGGAAGTTGCGTCGAGTGTTTTAGATCTTTATGTAAGCGGTAATTATAATTTTAAGAGCGAATCTAATATCAATCTAATTATTCCATGGAGTAATTTAAAAAAACGAGGTAAAGATTACATTCCAAAAACCAGTGGCAAAAGCTTTGATGATGCTAAAGGATTAAAACTTAACTATTCGGGATTGCCCAAAAAAATGAAGTTAAGCCTAGGCCATAAATAATTATTTAAAATAATTATTTAAAGGCTCTGCTATTGTAGAGTTGGGTTGATTGATCTTTAATAACTCACAAATAGTAGGTGCAATTTGTGTAATGGTTATGTACGAAAATGTTTCTCCTTTTTTTATACCATTACCATAAAAAATAACTGGCACATGTGTATCATAATTATAACCTGCACCGTGTGTAGTACCTTTTTCAGTATAATCCATCCAGGCCGGGTTATAAATAAAGCAAACGTTTCCACTTAATTTATGGTTGTATCCGTTTTGTAACAAAGTTCTGTAATCGTTTTTGTCAAACGATTCATTCTTTAAAACCTTTGATGGATATGCCTCCGCAATACCATGAACCGTTATTAAAAAATCAGCCAGTTTTTTTTCTATTTCATCTAAATTTAATTTTTCTTCTTCAATTCGTTTGTTATTTAAATATACCTGCTCATTGGTAACGTATGTAAACAACAGGGTATCGCAGTAAGTATGTTCAAAATAAGTTTTTATTTTTTTTGTAAGCTTTTTATCTTTTAAATAACCCGCAGGAATTTTATTATCTAATAAATGATTTGGTACGTCGGCACCTCCATGATCGGCAGTTAAAAAAACAGTATAATTATTCTTGCCAACTTCTTTATCCAGCTCGTTCAGCAACTCTTCAATATCTTTATCTAATCTTAAATAAATATCTTCAACTTCAATAGATCTTGGTCCGTAAGAGTGAGCAACAATGTCAGGGCTCGAGAAACTAACACTAAAAAGATCGGTCTCATCATCCTTACCTAATTGCTCATTTTTTAAACATGCAATTGCAAGATCTTTTGTTAATGTATTTCCGTATGGCGTCGCTTTAATAATACTGTATTTATTTTTTTCTATTTGTGATTTGTAATCGTAAGGAAAAACAGCTTTTTCTTTTTTGTTGGGCGAAACTTCATAGCTGTTATCATCGGCAATAGAACTACTATAAGATTCGATGGGATATAAAGTAGACCAGCCTTTTTCAAGATAAGCTTTAGCGGTATTTTTTGAATTAAAATCTACCAACCATTTCGGTAAAGTTTTTACGTACCAGCTTGAAGAAATGAAATTACCTGTAGAATCGTCAAACCAAAAGGCAGCATCGGCAGCATGCCCGGCTGGTAGAATAGAACTTCGGTCTTTTAATGCTACAGCAAATACTTTTGATCTGTGATTTGAACTCATTATTAATTCATCACCTATTGTTGAGCTTAACTGCCTGCGGGGAGACATTAACCCGTTCTTGCTCGGCGAGCCAATTGTTCTTACAGAAGTATCTTCACAACAATAAACATCTACGCCCGACTTTCTGTTAAAAAATTCATTGGCAATGATGCCGTGAACCCGTGGAGTAGCTCCTGTATAAATACTGCAGTGCCCCGGTCCCGTATAAGTTGGAATGTAATTATAATGAGCGTTCTTAAAATGATAGCCTTCGTTCACTAATCTTTTAAAACCGCCGTTGCTGTATCTGTTCCAATATCTATAGATGTAGTCGTTACGCATTTGATCAACAACAATACCAACTACTAATTTTGGTTTAGAAGAAACGTGTTCCGGTTTTTTTGTTTGAGAATAAAAAGCTGAGGTTTTTAATAAAAGAACAAAAAAAACAGTAAGAATAAAATAATTTTTCATTATTAATCTAATTTTTGAAATACAGAATTGTTGCTTTTAAATTCAGGAACAAGATCTTTCATACGTTGCACTATGAGCTCATTGTTTTGAGTACCGAATAATTTTATCAATTCATCAATAATACCTTTTACCTCTTGATAATCATATTCTCTTACTTTACCAATAAGGATCTGGTTGTGCGGTGTAGGCAAAGTATTTTCATTATCTGCTAAAAGTTCTTCAAATAATTTTTCTCCCGGCCTTAAACCTGTAAAAACAATTTTAATATCCTTATTTTCTTTCAGGCCCGAAAGCATGATCATCTTTCTTGCAAGATCAACTATCTTTACCGAGTTACCCATATTAAACACAAATATCTCGCCCCCTTTACCAATACTTGCTGCTTCCAAAACCAATTGACTAGCTTCGGGTATGGTCATAAAATAACGTGTAATATCAGGATGTGTAATTGTTATCGGCCCGCCATCTTCAATTTGTTTTTTAAAGCGTGGAATTACAGAACCGTTAGAGCCCAATACATTTCCAAAACGGGTGGTTATGAATTTTGTTTTTGATGTTTTTCCTAAACTTTGAATATAGATCTCGGAGATGCGCTTACTGGCGCCCATAACGTTTGTTGGATTTACAGCTTTATCGGTACTTACAAATACAAAGCGCTCAGCATTAAATTCATTGGCAAGATCGGCGGTGTTCTTTGTTCCTAAAATATTGGTGAAAATAGATTCTGATGGATTATTTTCCATCATGGGCACATGCTTATATGCGGCAGCGTGAAAAACAATTTGGGGCTTGAAAGAATTAAATACATTGCGCATGCGTTCGTTATTTCTAACATCTGCCATTACTACTTCAAACGGTACATGCTTGTATTTTTCTGAGAATTCAAGATCCAATTCATGTAAAGGACTTTCAGCCTGATCTAATAAATATAATTTTTTTGGAGAGTAATTTGCACACTGTCTCGCTAATTCACTTCCAATGCTTCCTGCGGCTCCTGTAATTAAAATTACCTTATCTTTTAACTGCAAATTAATAATATCATCATCTAATATTATAGGGTCACGTTCTAAAAGGTCTTCGATCTTAATACTTTTAATTTGATTAAAACTTAGCTCACCATTTATCCAATTGGTAACCGGTGGTACGGTTAAAACGCGAATGTTGTTCTCTAAACAAATATCCGTTATCTCATTTTTCTTTTTAGGTGAGATCTTTTGAATAGAAATAATTACCAGTTCAATTTCATTTTCTTTTATAAGATCGGGCAATTTATTTTGAGGATAGATAAAAATGCCTTCCAAGCTCCGGCCTAATTTTTCAACATCATCATCAATAAAAGCTACTACTTTATATTTTATGGCAGCATCTCTGTCAAGTGTGCGTTTGGTAATTATCCCGGCTTCGCCTGCACCGTAAATAATCACATTCATTTTTTCCTTAGTAGGATTTTTTATTTCAAAGTATAAAGCTTTCACCGCAAGGCGTGAACTGATCATTACAAATAAAGAAACAAGCGCATCAATAATGATAACCGAATTGGGAATAAAATAATAACCTAAAACAAAATGTAATGAAATAATATTTAAAATAAATAATAAAGCGCTTCCGGCAAGGATCACTAAAAATATTCTGGTGGTATCTCTTGTGCTGGTATATCTTACAACACCTTTATAGGTTTTAGAAAAATAAAAAGAGACAAAACGAACACTTAAAACGATCAAAAAATCATAGGGTAGGTTTGCTTTGTCTTCAACCGACATTACCGAGTCAAAATAAAAGCGAATAAAGAATGCGAGCGATAAAGCAAATGCACAAACAAAAGTGTCAATAAAAAGTATCGACCAACGGGGTAAATTATATTGCCAAAACAGCTTAAATAATCTGTACATACGTAAGCCTAAATTTACTTATTTTTTTTGAGCCGCAGTAGTAGAAGTTGGGGTAGTTTTTGGTACTGTTGTTGTAGGAGTAGGGCTGGTTTTTGGCACGTTTGTGGTAGATGTTTTCGTAGCTTCAATAGGTGGAACTAACTTTAAAGTTGGCTTAAAAGGCTTATCCGCAGCGGCAATTTCGCAGGATGTGCAAATTTCTTTCCATCTTAATTCCATTTTACAGGCTGTTGGCTGAACGTATATTTTTTTCATAGTGCTGTCTGGCATCATAAATTCCATATCAGTAGCCATAGTGCGCGGGCCTTCAAATGCAAAAGGTTCTTTAAAGTAATCTTCTAAATGAATGTCTTTAATGTGGATCTTTTTACTTAAAATAACCGTGTACAATTCAAAAATGGCACGCGAGATCTTGATATAAATAAGATTTTTTTCATTGTCATATGTGATCTTCACATTGCCCACAACCTGTGTTTTGTAATTAAAAGGACCCACATTTACCAGGGCATCACAGGTAAAATCACTACTATCTGGTCGTATATTTATTTTAGGGTTTTGAACCGTCCAGTGATATTTTCCACTTATTAATAAAACTTCGTAATCGTTGGTGCCTTTAATATCGCCAATTGCGGCAATTACTTTGTTTACGGCTTCTTCGTGCAGTATAACAGAAAAATCGTTAATTACAGGTTTTGTAGTTTGAGCAATGGCAAAACCGCTCAAAATAAAAAGAAAGAAAATTAATCTATTGGTCATTATAATTGGGAGTGAACAAATGTAACAATTAATTATTTGAAATATAAAGATGTTAAAGCCGAGAAATTATTTTTTTGAGACATAATACACAGAGTACTTTTCCGAAGTAACCATGCCGTAATTAAATTGTGCTGAGTCAAGTATTGTATAATTTTCGAGAACATCTAAAACAGAATCGTTAAGGTTGTTTTTTATATAACTATGATTTAATATAAGAACGGAAGTGTCTTTGATCAGCCGGTTTATTTTTTCGCTTAAGTGAGTTTTTGTTATTATAAATGGCCACGAATTCCATTTGCAGTAAGAAGAGTTTTCTTCTGTTTCAAGATAAATTATTTTTTTATTTAAATAAGCTGAAATGGGCGGCCCGGAACTTAAGTTAGAAAGATAAATGTTTTTGTTTTGTATTTTCTTTTCCTTTAAATAATTGGCAACATTCTTTGAATTGGAAAACGGTTGCCCGATGTCGGTTATATATAATAACAGCCCTGATAAAACATGCAATATTAAAACAACCAGTGCAATTTTTTTGTGTAATGAACTATTAAAAGATCTATTAGGATATAATATCTTATGTAACCAAAAAGAGAAGATGAGAATCACGAAAATAAAACCACAGTACCTTATTGCCACTATAAGTGGCGAAAGATAAATAAACGAACAAATGGCGAGGGTTGAAAAGTAAAAAAAGAAAAGGATTAACTTTTCTTTTCTGAAAATGTAGAATGGAATGAACGCAAAAACAACCGAAAGAACAGTTGCAAACACTTTTGAAAGAGCAACAATTAGATTTGTATTCCATACTTTAGGCACGGTAAAATCAGGAATTGGTAAAAATCCTTTTAAATAAATGGAATATGCTTTACTAAATCGTTTATAACTTAAATATGGATCTGTATCAATCTTAAAAAGAAAATGATCGGCAGGTGTTTTTAAAGAGTACAGAATTAAAATATTAAAAATAATGATACCGGTATAAATGTATTTAATATTTGATGTTTTATTTAAAAACACTAAAATTACACAAAGAGGTATCGTAATAAGAATAGAATAAATATGGGTATAAGAAAGAAGCAGGAGTGATATTGCTATCAATAAATGATTTTGTTTTGATTTGTTTAATTGAATGAATACAAGTGTTAAGCATAACAGGCTGATCGCATAATTTCTGCTTATGATATTGTATTCGTAAATAAAAAAATAGCCGAATACTATTAAAACGGAAAACAATTTTTTAAAAGGAGCGTGTGTAACAAATAAATAAACGCAGATTGCCATAATACTAATATTAAGCAGCTGCATATAAAATAATTCAGAACTAAAGCGTGTGATCAAAAATAACAAACCATTCCAAAGTAAGGGATGCCCTTCATAAGCAGCGTTTTTATACAATTCTAAAAAGCTATTACTGTCTTTGGCCAGTAAAAAGTGATGCGCCTCATCCAACCAAACCTCATGATGAAGAATGCCGATCAGTCCGACGATAAAATGAATGATGGCTACAAGCGCACAAAAAAAACGAGTATTGTTTTGCGTTTGAATTTTAGAATTTTAAATAAGGCATTAAACCATGCAGGCCACCCTCTCTTCCAAATCCACTTTCTTTATATCCACCAAAAGGAGAAGTAGGATCAAATTTATTATATGTATTTGCCCAAATAACGCCGGCACGTAATTTAGAAGTAAGATTAAATATCTTTGATCCTTTATCTGTCCACACTCCTGCGCTTAAGCCGTAAGGAATGTTATTGGCTTTTTCAATTACCTCTTCAATGGTTCTGAAAGTTTGAATAGTTAATACAGGTCCAAAAATTTCTTCTTGTACAACGCGGTTGCTTTGTGCAGCGCCAATAAATAAGGTAGGTTTACAATAAAATCCTTTTTTAGGAATAGCGGCAGAGGTTTGAAATAATTCCAGGCCTTCTTTACTTCCAATTTTTAAATATTCATTTATTTTATCTAATTGCTCTTTACTGTTAATCGCGCCAATGTCGGTGTTCTTGTCTAAAGGGTCACCAACAATTAAAGTTTCCATGCGCGCTTTTAATTTTTGAATTACCTCCACGGCAACATTTTCCTGAACAAATAATCTCGAACCGGCACAACAAACATGACCCTGATTAAAAAAAATGCCATTCACAATTCCTTCTACTGCCTGGTTAATGGGTGCGTCGTCAAAAACAATATTCGCTGCTTTTCCACCTAATTCTAAAGTTGCTTTTTTATTGGTACCTGCAATTGCTTTTTGAATGATCTTTCCAACATCGGTACTACCGGTAAATGCAATTTTATTTACATTAGGATGCGCAACCATTGCTGCGCCTGTATCTCCAAAACCGGTAATAATATTTACTACGCCTGGTGGAAGATCACATTCCTGTATTATCTCCGCCAACTTTAATGCAGTCAACGGTGTGCTTTCTGCCGGTTTTAAAACAACTGTATTACCTGTTGCCAATGCGGGTGCTATTTTCCACGCAGCCATCAATAACGGAAAATTCCATGGAATAATTTGTGCGGCAACGCCTAACGATTGAGGATTGCGATTTGGAAATGCATATTCTAATTTATCGGCCCAGCCTGCATAATAAAAAAAATGATTTGCTGCTGTTGGTACATCAAAATCGCGGCTTTCGCGAATGGGTTTACCGCCATCCATACTTTCAATAACTGCAAATTCGCGTGCACGCTCTTGTATCACACGTGCAATTCTGAAAATATATTTTGCACGTTCTTTGGCCGGCATTTTTTTCCAAACTTTATCGTAGGCGTTTTTTGCGGCCGCAACAGCGGCATCTACATCTTTAGCGTTTGCCTGTGCCACTTCTGCAATTTTTTCTTCGGTTGCGGGATTGTAAGTAGCAAAATATTTTTTTGAATTTGGTTTTACAAATTTTCCGTTTATAAAAAGATCATATTGTGTTTTCAATTTAATGTGATCTTTCGCTTCCGGCGCTGCGGCATATTTCCAGTCAAATCCTGTAATTGTTTCTTCTGCTTTCATTCTAAAATGTCTTTAATCCTTAGTCTTTTATGTTTGATCAATCAATACTGATGTAATCCTTACTATAATAAACGCCTTTTTGTTCTTTGCCTAATTGCAAAATAATATCGTTGGCCAAACTACTTGCTCCAAATCTGAACCATTCATTGGTCATCCATTTTGGTCCAAGTGTTTCATTCAGCATCACCAAATACTGTAAAGCACTTTTTGCGGTTGAGATGCCACCGGCTGGTTTCATGCCTATCATTACATTTGTTTTTAAATAATGATCTTTAATTGCTTCTAACATTACCAGAGTTACAGGCATGGTGGCGGCCAGTTGTATCTTTCCGGTTGATGTTTTTATAAAATCGGCACCGGCATGTATGGCAATATCACTGGCTTTTCGCACATTATCCAATGTAGAAAGTTCACCTGTTTCTAAAATAACTTTTAAACGCGCTTTGCCACAGGCCTTTTTTATAGCGGCTATTTCATCAAACACAAAATTGTAATTGCCTTTTAAAAATTCGCCGCGACTAATCACCATGTCTACTTCATCTGCACCACTATCTACTGCCAGTTTTGTATCTTCTAATTTTATGTTTAAAGTTGAATTACCACTCGGAAATGCGGTTGCCACAGAAGCAATTTTTACATGGCTTTCTTTTAAAACCTGTTTTGCGGTTGCTACGTGGTTAGGATAAACGCAAACCGCTGCAACTGTTGGTAATCCGGGCAGATCATCTGAAACATGCATGGCCTTGTAGCACATTTGTTTTACTTTTCCTTCGGTATCTTTTCCCTCCAAAGTAGTAAGGTCTATCATGTTAAGGGCCAATTTCAAACCATTTAATTTGGTTTCTTTTTTAATACTTCGGGTATTAAAACGGGCAACACGTTCCTCAATTCCAACCTGGTCAATAACAGGAGTATGTTTAAAATCTGGTGTCATAATTGATGATTTAAATATACTCAATTTTTAAAACTGTATTTTATAAAAATTTGGGGTTTTATTAAGGACTTTAAGGCCCGAACACAAATTTAATTAGTAATTTTAGCTTAGATTATGTTCGCTTTTTGTAAACCGGTTTCTTCAAAAAAAAGATTTTTGCCTTTCAGAAGTCTGAACGATGATCTTTCATTTTCGTTGTATGAAAAAGCAGCAAGTATTCCTGCAAATGATTGGGATAGTATTACGAATAATAATACTGTTTTTTTAGAGCGCGATTATTTAAGCATAGTTGAAACGGGAGAGCATACAAAATTAATGGCCCGTTATGTGATCGTGTATCACAAAAACAAACCATGCGGCATTATTTATTTTCAGATAGTAGATTTTAAAGCCGGTGTATTTGGCGAATTGTTGGATACACAGGTGCAGGATATAAAATCAAAGCGTTTAAATTTATTTGAGAAGTATATTGATTCTAATAAGGATGAAATATTGTTGCGTTTGTTTACCTGCGGCAATAATTTGGTAAGTGGTGAATATGGTTATTTGTTTGATAAAAAATTAAGTGAAGAACAAACGCATAGTGTTTTATTAAAGATCGTTGAAATAGTTTCTAAAGAAGAAAAATTGGCAAGAACGATTTCTGCTATTTTGTTAAAGGATTTTCATAAGCCTTTGCAGCCGGCAGAATTGTTTGAAGACGAAAAATATTCTAACTTTTTTGTTGAGCCGAATTTGGTTGTGGAAATTCCGGAACAAGTTGATTCTGTTGCCAATTATATAGCATTATTCTCTAAAAAATACCGTAACCGGGCCAAATCTATTTTTAAAAGTATAGAAGGGGTAGAGATAAAGTATTTAAATAAAGAGGAAATTAAAGCGCATGAAAAACAATTGTACAAATTGTATGAAGGCATTTTTGAGAAGGCGAAATTTAAATTAATAAAACTACCTAAGGATTATTTTAGCAGTGTTAAAGGCGTTTATGAGAAGGAATTTACGGTAAAAGCATTTTTTAAAGATGGAAAAGTAATTGCTTTTGCCAGCAGCTTTTTAATGCCCGATAACTCTTTAGAAGCGCATTATATTGGTTTTGATTATGAATTGAACAACCAACATAATTTATATCAGAATATTTTGTATGCCATGATTGATGAAGCAGTGAAGAATAAGCGTACAAAAGTAAATTTAGGAAGAACGGCAGCTGAAATTAAAACAACTGTTGGTGCAAAAGCAGAGAATTTAATTTGCTACATCAAACCACAAAATACGATCTCCAAATTAATTCAAAAACCATTTATTTCTTTTTTGCAGCCTGCGGAGTGGATCCCAAGAAATCCGTTTAAGGAAGAAGGTTGAAATACGCATAAATAAAAAGCCACAGATTTCGCAGATCGCACAGGTTAAATTAATAATATCTCTGTGTAATTTGCGAAATCTGTGGCTAAAAATAAACTGAATTTTTACCCCAGATCGAATTTTATGCCCTGTGCTAAAGGCAATGTGTTACCCCAGTTAAGTGTATTGGTTTGTCTGCGCATATAAGCTTTCCAGGCGTCACTACCGCTTTCGCGGCCACCGCCTGTTTCTTTTTCACCACCAAATGCACCACCAATTTCGGCACCGCTTGTTCCGATGTTTACGTTTGCAATACCACAATCACTACCCGATGCACTTAAGAATAACTCTGCCTCGCGCATATTCAATGTCATAATAGCGCTTGATAAACCTTGTGGTACGCCGTTTTGCATAGCAATGGCTTCTTCCAGAGTTTTATATTTCATTAAATATAAAATTGGTGCAAATGTTTCGTGTTGCACAATGGCCATTTCATTTTTAGCTTCAGCAATAGCAGGTTTTACATAGCAACCGCTTTCATATCCTTTACCTTCTAAAACGCCACCTGGTACAATAATTTTTCCACCTTCAGTAATTACGCGCTCTAATGCATTCATGTACCCTTTAACAGCATCTTTATCAATTAACGGACCAACATGATTTTTTTCATCCAACGGGTCACCAATTTTTAATTGACCATATGCTTTTACCAAACTATCTTTTACTTTGTTGTAAATATTTTCGTGAATAATTAAACGACGTGTGGTTGTGCAACGTTGTCCCGCAGTACCAACAGCGCCAAATACAGCACCAACGAGGGTTGTATCAAGGTCAGCATTTTCGGTAATGATAATGGCATTGTTACCACCTAATTCTAAAATACTTTTTCCAAAACGTTCAGCAACTTTAGCGCCTACTAATTTTCCCATACGGGTAGAACCTGTTGCAGAAACTAAAGGCACGTGTGTATCTTCAGTTAAATACTCTCCAATTTTATAATCTCCATTTACCAAACAAGAAATTCCTTCGGGTAAATTATTTTCTTTTGCTACTTCATTCCAAATGTGTTGGCAGGCAATTGAACATAAAGGTGTTTTTTCTGATGGTTTCCAGATACAAACATCACCGCAGATCCATGCCAGAGCAGTGTTCCAAGACCATACGGCAACCGGAAAATTAAATGCAGAAATAATTCCAACGATGCCTAATGGATGCCATTGCTCCATCATACGATGATTAGGACGCTCGCTATGTAATTGCAAACCGTAAAGCTGACGCGATAAACCAACTGCAAAATCGCAGATGTCTATCATCTCCTGCACTTCGCCTAAACCTTCCTGGTAAGATTTTCCCATTTCATAAGAAACCAGTTTTCCAAGATCGGCTTTTTTAGCACGTAATTTTTCGCCAAACTGGCGCACATATTCACCACGCTTTGGTGCAGGAATTGTTCTCCAATAAAGAAATGCATCTGCTGCTGCCGAAATGGCTTTTTGATAATCTGCTTTTGTAGCAGTTTTAATTTTACCGATCAATTTGCCATCAACCGGGCTATATGATTCTAAAATATCACCGTTTGCGAACCAGTTTTTTCCGGTTGAACAACCATCGTTTATTTCTTTTAAGCCTAAAGCTTTTAATACGTTTTGCATAGAATTATTTTGAGGTGATAAAGATAATTATTATTTGTTGAGCCAAAGCAAATCTTTAAGACTATTAACATCAATTGTAAATAAATTGTGAACAGTTTTAACGCTTGTTTTAACATTGACTTCATTTAAAGTCTTTTTAATTAACCGGTTTTAAAGATTAAATATGATTTTTAATAATTTGTAAATAATGTAAAGGCAATATCAGAGAGCCAAATTTGTAAAACTGTTTTAATGAAAACATTCTACAAAACCATCGTTCTATCTGACATTCACTTAGGCATTAAAGCCAGCAAAGCAAAGGAAGTTGTTAATTTTTTAAAGCACCATAAATGCGAAACACTCATCCTTAACGGTGATATTATTGATGGCTGGCAGCTTCGTAAAAACGGCAAATGGAAAAAACAACACAGCAATTTTTTTAAGCATATTATTAATCTTATTTCAAAAAGTAAATGTGATGAGATAATTTATATAAGAGGAAATCACGATGATTTTTTAGATGAGATATTGCCTTTTACGCTTGGGAATTTTAAAATAAAAAAGCATCATGTGCATTATGGTGTAGAGAAAAAATATTTTGTTACACATGGCGATATCTTTGATAACATCACCACCAAATTTGCATGGATAGCCAAATTAGGAGATGTTGGTTATACTTTTTTATTATGGCTTAACAGGCACTATAATAATTACCGTGAAAAGAAAGGCCTGCCTTATTACTCATTATCACAGGTAGTAAAAGCAAAAGTAAAGTCTGCTGTTTCTTTTATTAATGATTATGAGAATCAATTGGTAAAAGTGGCCCGATCAAGAAAATGCCAGGGAATTATTTGCGGACATATTCATCAACCTGCAATTAAAACGATCAACGGAATAGAATATCTCAATTCAGGAGATTGGGTAGAAAGCTTAACAGCATTGGTGGAAGATAAACAGGGCAATTGGAAGATTATTTATTACTCAGATTGGCTTGCTCAACAAATTCCTAAAGTAAAAAAAGTGAAAATAGAAACAATTGAAAAAATCTTGCCGCAAGGCGTAACAATAGATAAACATGCAGAACAAACCTAAAAAATACATTTTAGCCGTTCAGGGCGAAGGTCGAGGGCATATGACACAAGCTATGACCATTTATGATATGTTGATAGAGCAAGGACACACAGTTTGCGCTGTGTTGCTTGGTTCGAGCGGCGCAAGGGATATTCCTAAATTTTTCTTTGAAAAAATAAAAGCGCCTATCATTCAACTACAAAGTCCGAATTTTGTAACAGATAAAAAAAATAAAAGTATTAACGTTACAAAATCTGTTATTCATAATTTCAAAAAATTGAAAACGTTTCGCAAGAGCTTAAAAACCATAGATGCTTTGGTAAAAGAAACTGAGCCTGATGTGGTGATCAATTTTTTTGATCTGCTAATTGGTTTGTATTATCGCTTTTACAAACCAAAAGCAAAAATGATCTGTGTAGCACACCAATATATTTATTTTCATCCTGATTTTGAATTTCCTGAGGGTCGCTGGTTAGATAAGGCTTCTATAAAATATTTTACAAAACTAACGGCAACACGCTCATCAAAAAATCTGGCTTTATCTTTTTATAAGATCCATACTAATAATGAAGATGTAATTGTTGTACCTCCATTATTAAGAAAAGAGATCTTTGAGTTGGAAACAAAAAAGGATGATTTTTATTTGGTGTATTTAGTTAACAATGGTTATTTTGAAGAGTTGTTAGAATGGCATAAAGCAAATCCGGGAACTGAACTACATTGTTTTACAGATCAACCCGATAAGATCTATAATTTGTACAGCTTTAATAAAGAAAAATTATTTGTGCATGCTATTAACGACACCTTGTTTTTAGAGATGATGAGCAAGGCCCGTGGTTTGGCCAGCAGTGCAGGTTTTGAAAGCGTTTGCGAGGCCATGTATTTGGGTAAGCCCGTATTAATGGTGCCTATTCATGGCCATTATGAGCAGTTTTGTAATTCAAGAGATGCTTACAAAGCCGGGGCGGGAATTTTTTCAGATAAATTCGATCTTACAAAACTTGCCAATTTTTCCAGTACATTTGATGGAACAAATCCATGGTTTAAAAATTGGATAGCTAATGCAAAACACAGAATCTATAACGAAATCATCAGCATCTGAAATGCCGCGTAAATTACTATTTATCGTTAACCCAAACGCGGGAAAAAAAATATCAGGTACCTTGATCGATACGATCAGAAAAGAATTTCCGCAGAACATCTATTATC
Source organism: Bacteroidia bacterium (assembly GCA_044229885.1). Taxonomy (GTDB): domain Bacteria; phylum Bacteroidota; class Bacteroidia; order B-17B0; family Aurantibacillaceae; genus Aurantibacillus. The sequence continues at coordinate 128,130 of JBGASD010000003.1, forward strand.
AAATAGTAGTTTGGAAAGACCGTGATCACTTTAAAGAAGTGTTGGATATTTTACACTCACAAGATTATACTGATGCTATAGCCGTTGGTGGCGATGGTACAGTAAATGCTGTTGCAAAAAGTGTTGTTGGCACTAATATTGCATTAGGTATTGTTCCGGCAGGCTCGGGTAATGGTTTGGCGCGTAGCCTTGGGTTATCAATGAAAGTTGAAGAAGCTATCAAACAAATTGCAAAAGGTAACAAAACAAAAATTGATCATGGTACGGTAAATGGCATTCCGTTTTTTTGTACAAGCGGTATCGGATTTGATGCGCATATTGGCAATTTATTTGCAACATCTACCAAACGTGGCTTGCAGAGTTATGTAAAAATTACTTTAAGAGAGATCTTTAAATACCGCGCAAAAGATTATACTTTGTCGTTTAACGGACAAACAATAAAACGTAAAGCTTTTTTAATTACCGTTGCCAATGCCGGCCAATATGGAAATGATTTTTACATTGCGCCACAGGCCAGTATGCAGGATGGCTTATTTCATATTGCTATTGTAAAACCTTTTAACGGTTTTGTAGCTCCCGGACTTTTAAATAAAGTATTGAAACGTAAAGCACATTTAAGTAATTATATCGAGACATTTTCTACAGATAAAATTACAATTACAAGAGAGAAAGAGGATTCGATACATTATGATGGTGAACCTGAAATGGAAAGCAAAGAAGTTGTGTTTGAAAATAAGCCGGGCAGCCTCAACGTTATTATTGGTGACAAGTTTAAAGTTTCCTAATATAATCTAAAAAAAGATTTAGCGCTTTACGTTTTTCAGAATCTAAATTATAATCAATTCGTTCGCGTAAGTACTCAATGGTTTTTTCTTTAGATAGATCTTTTACATTATAATCATCATCTACAGCTTTTAAAATATTGTCGATACCATATTTTAAAACGCCATTAAATTCTTTTATAAAATCTGCCGGTAATTTTTCGGTGCTTACCCATGCAGCAAAAACAAAAGGCAGTCCGGTAAATTTTTTCCATTCATCAGCAAGATCATATTCGTATTTATATTTTCCGTTCAAAGAAAAAGTTCTATCACCAATCACAACAGCAGCATTAGTACCGGTAATTTCATTTTCAAAACCCGGTTTTGCATCTGAATAGGGCACCTGTATTTTCCAAAAGAACTTAAACAACACTTTTGTTAAAGTAATAGATGACTTGGACTGATAATCTAATGTTACACTTTTTATTTCATTTAAGGGAACATCACTGTACAATTTTACACTATCTACTTTGCCATTGGCGCCAATACAAAAATCGGTCTCAATAAAATAATTATCCAGCTCTGCCAAAAGTGCTACCGGAATTAAGGCCAGATCAACCTGTTTGAACTTTAATTTTTGAGCACAAATACTGGGAATATCTTCCTGCAGATCGATCTTTTTGAGGATATCACTGCGTTTGAGAGCCCATTTAAATGGCAGGGTATTGGTATAATTAACAATCGAAATTTTGATCATAAGCGAAATACTGTGCAAAAATAAGCAATATATATAAATTCAAATTTTTATCTTTGTAGCCTGATATGAGCGACAATAAATACCAATTAAGAGGCGTTTCTGCCGGAAAAGAAGATGTGCACGCGGCTATTGCCAAATTAGATAAAGGTTTGTTTCCAAAAGCCTTTTGTAAAATTGTGCCCGATGCTTTGAGTGGAAGCGAAGATCATTGTTTGGTAATGCATGCCGATGGCGCAGGTACTAAATCTGCTTTAGCTTATATGTACTGGAAAGAAACAGGTGACCTTGGTGTTTGGAAGGGAATTGCACAAGATGCAGTGATCATGAATGTGGATGATCTTATTTGTGTTGGCGCAACGGATAATATTTTATTATCATCCACCATCGGTAGAAATAAAAATTTAATCCCTGGAGAAGTTATTTCGGCGATCATAAATGGTACAGAAGAAGTTTTAAAAAGTTTAAGAGAGAATGGCATTACTATTTCATCTACCGGTGGCGAGACTGCTGACGTTGGTGATCTGGTTCGTACGTTGATCGTTGACAGTACAGTTATTTGTCGCATGGAACGCAGCAAAGTTATCTCTAACGATAAAATAAAAGCAGGAAATGTAGTAATTGGTTTATGCAGTTATGGTAAAGCTACTTACGAGAGTGAATATAATGGTGGTATGGGAAGTAACGGCTTAACGAGTGCAAGACACGACGTATTTAATAAGAATTTAGCAAAAAAATTTCCTGAAAGTTTTGATGCGGCTTTGCCTGAAAGCGTTGTATATACAGGAGGGTTAAGCCTAACTGATAAAATTGACGTTACCTATACAAATGCAGAAGGAAAAGAGATAAAAGAAAAAATAGATGCCGGAAAATTAGTGCTTTCTCCCACAAGAACTTATGCGCCGGTAATAAAAAAGATCCTCTCAGAAATGGGTAAGAATATTGATGGTATTGTGCATTGCAGTGGCGGCGCGCAAACCAAAGTATTACATTTTTTAAATGATGGTTTGCACGTTATAAAAGATAATTTGTTTGATGTGCCGCCTTTATACAAAACCATTCATGAGCAAAGCAACACCGATTACAAAGAAATGTATAAAGTGTTTAACATGGGACACCGCATGGAAATTTACGCTGACGAATTATTTGCCGAAAAAATAATTGCCATTAGTAAAAGCTTTAATATTGATGCGAAAATTGTGGGTCGTGTAGAAAAAGGAGAAGGTAAGAAAGTGACTATCAATTCAGAATATGGCACCTTTGTGTATTAAAGCGCAACACAATTCAGATGGTTTCCGTCTGTAATAATTAAATATTTTTTCTTGTCGTTAAACAGATCGCTTATGAGTGCTTGTGCGCTTGCTTTAATGGATTTTGTTTTTTGTTTTAACTGATCGGTGATCAATAATTCCTGTTTAGTATTGCTATAAGAAAAATACAGTGCATGGCTGTCATCACTATAAAAATCGGTACTGCTTAATTCACTTTCAATTGCCTTTTCAAATAAAATATTTCCACTTAGGTTGCATGCAAGAATGGCGTTAGGCTTAGTAATGATCACATCCGTGGTTTTATTGTCATCTGCATTTACAAACGTAATACTTGCTCCTTCAATATCCTGGTTTAGTTTGGCAATTACTTTTTTATCTGAAAAAGAGATCTTATTGATAAGATTATTTTTATCGTCAACGTAAACAAGATAAGTTGAATTAATATTGTTAGTGGCATCAATAAAAAAGGCAGAACAATTTTCGATGGTTTTATTCTTTAAGCCTATACGACCTTCTCCTTTTCGGCTAAATGTATAGATCTTGCCTTCTTTATCCACTGTGATAAGGTAATCGCTTAAACCAACTTTAGCATATTGTACCGGCAACACCACTTCATCATCCGTTTTTACGTTAGCAAATTTTTCAACTTTTACTCCAAAAATAGAATAGTTGTAGATCACTTTATTTTTACAGGCAATAAATAAACGATAATCTTTATCATTATCGTAATCTAAAACAGAAAGCTCTGAACTTGCAGGCGCAGGTAATTTAACCGGATAACCCTGCACATAATTTCCGTTTCTGTCTATTAAATGCAAATAGTTGTCTGAGTTGAATAAAAGCTGGTACTTATTATTTTTAAAAATATCTACGGTATAAATTTTAGAGTTTATTTTTTCATTCAACTTCTTTTTCCATAAAACAGTGCCTTTTGCATTAACCAGATAAAGTGCATTTGCTTCATCCTGTACCACCAATTCATTTTCTTTTGTAATGTGATTTACAAAGCCATTGCTTTGCATATTAGCCGGAGCATCCATGTCTAAAGACCAAAGGACGTTTTGTTCTTTATTGATCATTTCTGTTTCGTTCATCAACTGCCAACGAAACTTAAAATTGGTTTTATTGTTTACTGATGAAAATGAAAAGTGTTTAAAATTCTCGAAAGGATTTTTAATGCCATCACTGGGAAAATTAAAGAAAGATCTAATCTCTCTTATATTTTTATTGGGCGAATTATAAACGAGGTAATTGAAATCTTCAGAAAGATTTTGATTCTTGTAGGTATTAAAGCTTTCGTTTTGAATGATGCTTTGATCGTTTTTAAGTTCAGTGATCAGTCTAAAAAGTTCATCTTTGTTTTCAGAAAAGAAAATATGCGAATTGTAAAGTGCGGCATAGTTTGTTGTGGCATCAAAAAATGAATTAAATAATTTAATGGGTGTTTTTAAACCATGGTTTCTTAATTTGTAAATACATACGGAATCTTCAGTATCTAAAGAATCACTCATAAAACCTAAGTATTCAGTTGCTTTTGTTGTATCGGCAACTTTTAGTAAAACATATTTTTCGCCGGGTATCTTCGATTCAAAATTTACAAGATAACTTTCAATGTTCTTATAAAATTCTTCTTCAATATTAAAAAGCGCTGTATCACTTACTTGTTTCCAAAACTTGGCATTTAATTTTGACATTTTTTTATTGAGACCTGCAAAGTCACTAAAACCAAAGGCTTTAAAGGCTGTAGTGTTATTTGGCAAAATAGTTAAGAAAGAAGGAGATTGTGGGTCTTGGCCGTAAAAGGCAGAAATAATTTCAGAAGTATCGGGTCTTAAATAGCCATTAATGGTTAGCTGTGATGGTTCAATGGCAAGGTTTGCAGCAGAGTGACCGTTTTTTAATGCCAAGGATAGATTTAATTTGGAAGCAGCTGTGCTTTTAGAATAATTTTTATGATCAACATAAATGGATAGTAAGCTGTTTTCTTCTAATGTACTTTTAAAAGCAATAAACTCTTTGTTTTTTTGAAGTTTTGGTGTAGCACTATTCAAAGCGCTCTCAATGACAATTGAAGCACTGGATAATATGGCAACACCTGATCTTAATGAAAAATAAAATTTATTGCCGCTATTTAGCACAAACTCATAAATATTATTTTCTTTTTTTTGCGCTTTTAAATGTTTAGCTAATTCTTCAATAATCAGATCCTGGTTTCCTAAGCGTTTAATATTAAAGCTTGCCAGCCAGTTTAAATTTTGTTCGTATAACGCAAAATGAATTGTACTTTTCTTCAGCATTTCATTTAATGTGCTATTTGAAGTAAATACCGAATCAAAGGCATGGAGTGTTAAACAAAATGTATTTACATCTTTAAACAATTTTAATTTATCGGCAATTAAACTTTGCGAGTTTATTTTTTTGTTCAGCTCAAAAAAATCGTTGGTATTTAAATACACCAAACAGTTATCGGGTAAAACTGAAAGTGCATCTGTTGTTGGTTTTTTGCTATCCTTTAAATTAAAATAGGCCCAAATGCCAAGCGCAATGGCAGAAGTAACAAACACACCAAATATTATTTTTTTAAGAAGCGACACAGTTATCTAAACTACAAAAAAATGAATTTCAAAAAAGAGAAAAAGGACAGAGTTTTGCATAAAAGAATGTGGATTACTAAAGCTCTAACTCTAATTGCGCAGGCAGTAATTGAAATGTTAAGCGGTGTATAGGTGTTACACCAAATTGGCGAATAGCCTCTCGATGTTTTTTAGTAGGGTAGCCCATATTACTTTCCCAACTATATTCAGGATGTGTTACAGCAGCGGCTCTCATAAAATCATCACGATACGTTTTTGCCAATATACTGGCAGCCGCAATGCTTAAGTATTTGGCATCGCCTTTAATAATGCATTGATGCTTAATATTTTTGTAAGCTTTAAAACGGTTGCCATCTATTAATAATAATTGGGGTGTTACTTTAAGCTTGTCAACGGCACGATGCATTCCTAAAAAAGAAGCGTTTAAAATATTTATCTCATCAATTTCTTTATGATCAACTACACCAACAGCCCATGCCAAGGCCTTTTCTTCAATTTCAGGGCGTAATTCATAACGATCGGCATCACTTAATTTTTTACTATCGTTCAACCATTTATTCTTATAATTTTTTGGTAAAACAACAGCTGCGGCATAAACTGGCCCTGCCAAACAACCGCGTCCGGCCTCATCACAACCGGCTTCAATTAAATTTTTATCAAAATACGCTTTTAGCAAGGTTTATTTTAATTTTTCCAAACAAGCCTTTATTGCTTCAAAGTTAGGCAGATCTGAGGCTTTTTCAAGTATTTCGGCATATTGCAATATCCCATTTTTATCAACCACAAATGAAGCGCGTTTACTTACGCCCTGCATACCGAAAATAAAATCTGAGTAAAGGCTATTATACGCAACCGAGGCTGTTTTATTATAATCGCTTAAAAGATCAAAATTTAACTTTTGTTCTTCTTTAAATTTCCCGAGAGTAAATAACGAATCGGTTGAAATGCCATATACTACTGCATTAAGGTCATTATACATAGCATAATTATCGCGAATATTGCACAATTCTGCCGTGCAGGTACTGGTAAATGCCAGGGGAAAAAATAGTAAAAGCACATTTTTTCCTTTGTTTTCGCTTAAAGTCACCTCTTTTTTTACGGTATTAAATAGTTTAAAATCAGGTGCAGGCTTGCCAATTTCTATACTCATACTAATATTTGTTAACTTGTTTAATTTTAAACAATAATACTTTAAATCTCTTTAAAAACTAATTTATATTTTTACACAAAATATTAAATCAATTAAAATTATATATATGTCAAGTTTAGTAGGAAAAAAAGCGCCATCGTTTAAAGCTGGCGCAGTTGTTAAAGGTGGAGAGATCGTAGAGAATTTCTCTTTAGATCAATATCTTGGAAAAAAATATGTAGTGTTTTTCTTTTACCCAAAAGATTTCACCTTTGTTTGCCCAACAGAGTTACATGCCTTCCAGGAAAAATTAAAGGAGTTTGAAAGCCGCAATGTGGCAGTAGTTGGTTGCAGTACCGATACTGAAGAAAGCCATTGGGGATGGTTACAAATGGAGAAAAAAGCCGGTGGTATTAAAGGCGTTACTTACCCAATCGTTGCCGATACAACCAAAACCATCTCTTTAAGTTATGGAACTTTATTTGGCGATTATGATGTGAACGAAGCAGGAGATCTTATTGCTACTGGTCCAATGATCGCTTTCCGCGGTTTGTATTTAATTGACAAAAACGGCGTTGTTCGTCACCAGTTAATTAACGACCTTCCTTTAGGACGTAATGTTGATGAGACTTTACGTATGGTGGATGCTTTGCAATTTTTTGAAGAGAACGGTGAGGTTTGCCCGGCTAATTGGACAAAAGGCAGCGAAGGCTTAAAAGATACGCATGCAGGTGTGGCAGATTATTTAAGCAAACACTAATTAGTAAAAGCATAAAATTAAGAGCCAGACAGAAATGTTTGGCTTTTTTTATTTTATATGGTACATTCAATACATGAAATGGTTTTGTACTCTAATATTTCAGGGTTTTTTTGCAATTTCTTTTTCGCAGGAGGTTGAAGTATTAAAACAATCCAATTACAAGCACGATTATTTTGTAACTGAAATGCAATATATAGAAGAAGTTAACGATACTTCTAAATTGCAATTCATTGCCAGGGTAAAAATTTCCGGAGAACATCACAATGCCCTTTTAGCTAATTGGTATAACACTATTAAAGCAAAAGGAAAAACGATGGGGGCTAATTTGTATTTTATCGAAAGCTTTGTTGAGAATGAGAATGCTTCTGAAATAATAGTAAAAATGTATTTTACAGGCGTTAAATATGTGCAGGAAAATAAAAAACGCAGAAATAAGAACAAGATATTTATTTTTAATCAAAGCCGCTCTAAAAATGACACCGCCGTTTTTTTTCTCAATCAAAAACGAATAGAATTTGATCCAACAAAATATTATGCAATAACAACTGAGCCATATAAACTTTATAATGTTACCTTAACCAACAAGCGTTCAAAAAAACAAAATCATAGTTTTCCTAAAGATGCAGAATCGATTTTTTACATTATTCCTGATGGAAAGAAAAGCATAAATGATATGGTAAATACACAAAACGGTGTTAATTTCTCTATAGGAAAGAATAAACCAATTGAAATAAATTATGACTTGGGAAGATTTTTATTGGAGGTCTGTAAATAAGACCTCCAATAAAATTATTTTAAGAGAGTTACGTGTCCAACATACAAATGTTCTTTGTTCCAAAGATCGGTAACAATCACTCTGTAAGTATACACATCCATTTTATCTTTTTCGTATTTACCTTTTACGCTGGCATCCCAGCCTTTAGTAATATCATCGGTATAGTATATTTTTTCACCCCAACGATCATAGATCCACATCTTGTAAGCTTTTATTCCAATACCCGTACCTGTAAACATATCATTTACACCATCACCGTTTGGCGTAAACGTATTAGGTATGTAAAAAGTAAATTCAGGGCCAATCTCTACATATTTACTGATAGTATCTTTACAACCATATTGATTTCTTACTGCAAGAAAGACATTAAAGTTGCGTGGAATATCCGTTGCATAATAATGTAATGGATGCTCATGGGTAGAATCGGTATAGTTTACAGCATCATTATAAAACCAGGCGTATTTATTATAACCAATAGATGTATTTTGGAACGCGATATAAGGTGTTAAAAGATCACCTTCCTGACCTTTCCATTCAAAATCAGCATGCGGTTTAGGGTAAACTCTAACGTATTTTATTTTTGTAACAGAATCTACACAACCACTATCTGTTCTAACCAATAATTTTACATCGTAATCTTTGGTCATGGTATTAGAAGAATTTCCAAAGCAGGTAAATTGTGTATTTCCCGTATTGCTTGAATTAAACATACCGTTTCCGAAATTCCACTCCCAATCAGAAACTTTTGCAGGTCCGGTTAAGGTAGCAGTGCTATCCTGAATAGTGATACAAAGATCGGTACAACCTGCTCTTTTAGGAGCATAGAAATTAGGTTTAGGATTATAGTTTATGTAAACATTTCCAGGGAAGGTATTGATACAACCTTTATCAGAAGTAGCAATTAAATTAATTGGCTGTAAGCCGCCTGACGTAAAAGTATAATTTACCTGGGCACCACTTGTTTCAATAGATGATAAAGTATTATTCATATCCCAGGCATAATTTACTATTGGCGCACTGTTAGATAATTGATTTCCCTTTATTATTGTTCTTTTACCTGCACAAACTTTAGTATATGAGAAATTAGCATAAGGTCTTTCCCAAACCTCCACATTTTGCGATGATACATGTGTACAGCCTACGTTTGATGTTACAGTTAATGTAACAACATAATTTCCGGCTACATTATAACTGAATGATGTTGGAGCTGTTGCATTATTCAGGTTGGTATTTCCATTTCCATAATCCCATGCATAGTTAGTTATTGTCCCAACTGCAAGTGTTGAGGTAATGCCACTCATTAAATTTGGCTGCAGATCTACACATCGGTTTGTGTAGGTTATGGCAGCAGCTGGTGTGGGATGTACCCACACGTTTTTAGTGATTTTATTAGGGCAGGTTAGCAAACCTCCATTAGGGGAAGTATAAACTGTGAATGTTACAGGATTATTTCCTGGCGTTGGGAAAACATAATTTGCTGGTATGGCATTAAGATCTGAAACATTATCGCCGTTAAAATCCCAGGCAAATAAAAACAATGGCCAACCATTACCATTAGAAGTATTTATCAAATGTGTAGTCGAGCCTAAACAAACAGAGTCTGATGTAAAGTCTGCAGTTGGGTTACTGTAAACTGTTACAGGTTTAGTTAAGGAATCTTTACAACCGTTAGAGGTTGTTACAAATAGTGTTGCCTGGTAAATAAAAGTAAGTGTATTATTTGCTACCGTAGAATATGTATAAATCGGGTTTTGCAGTGTTGAAGTGCCACCTGCCGGATCACCGAATAACCATAGCGAATTGGCAATGCTTCCGGTATTTGCATTAACGGTTGTGGATGTAGAGTTTGTGAAAGCCGTAGGCGAATTAAAACACACAGCGGTTGGACCAAAATCAATAACAACCCTTCCAAAAACAGATATTGTTTTAGTGAGCGTATCTTTACAACCATTGTTAGAAGTTACGATCAGGTTTATAATATGATTTCCAGATGAAGGAAATAAATTGCTTGGGTTTTGGGTAGTAGCATCTATTGTCGTATTATTATCAAAATCCCAATCCCAGTTTGTAATTTGTCCTACAGGTGTTGATAAATCTGTAAATGTAGTTGTTGCGCCAGAGCAAACAGGATTTGCATTGAAAGAAGCTGTTGGCGAAGCATATATCTGCACGGTACGTGTAGCAGTAGCGGTACAACTATTATTACTTGTTAGTGCAAGTGTTATAGTTTTAATACCAGGCGTACTATAGGTTAAACCTGCGGGTGACTGCACACTACTTGTAAGCGGCGTTGCTGCCGGCCCAAAAGCCCAGGCATAAGTGGCGATATTTGATGGAGGATTAATTGAAGAGGTGTTATTCAATAAAATATTTGTATTAGTACAATTATTTATTGGATTAAATGCAACGGTTGGTGTGGCATGCACAGTAATATTTACAAGTGCAGAATCTCTGCAACCATTTCCTGTTAATCCTTTTAATTCTACCGGAAAAACACCATCTGTTGCAAAAGTATTATTTGGGGCAATTGTTGTGTTATCAGTTACACCATCATTATTAAAATCCCAAAACCAGTTTGTAATAGTACTTGGCGCGGCTACTGTACTTGTATTTAAAAACACGCTGGCAACGCCGCGGCATACAGGGTTAGCTGTAAACGAAATAGTTGGTTTAGGGAAAACACTAACGGGTTTTGTTAGGGTAGCAGTACAGCCTCCGGCAGAAGTAAGCAACAGGCTTATATTATAGTTACCAGCTGTACTATAGCTGGCTGTAGGAGCGGCAAGTGTAGATGTATTGGGTGTAGAACCTGTCATGGTCCATTGATAATTCATAGTGCCACTTTGTATTGTAGAGCCATTTATTATCGGTACCGTTCCTATATTAGCGCAAGTTGGATTGACCGTAAACGCGGGAATAGGTGTAGGATTGATGGTGACGACCTGAGTACTGGTACCCGGACATGCGTTACCATTGGTGACCGTTAAGGAAACAGTGTAAGTGCCCGGCGCAGGATAAACATAAGTTGGATTTTGAAGTGTCGATGTTGCAGCATTTCCAAAATTCCATTGCCAGCCTGATGAGATTGGTGATGTATTGGTAAAAGAAACAGCTGTACCTAAACATACACCGCCTGCACCTGCACTATTTGCAAATGAAGATGATAAAGCAGGAACAACATTTATAGTAGTATTGTTAACACCGCAAGAGTTTGTATAAGTAATAACGCCTGTAGCAGGTCCGCTAGCAGTAAAAGGAGGAATTGGACCTGTACCGTTTGCCGCTAAACCAATAGCAGGGTTGGTATTTGTCCAGTTAACACCTGCAGGTACAGGTATAGCAGCCGTTTGTGCGCCTGAACAAACTGTAACAGGTGTACCGCTAGTAATAGATCCTGGAATTGTAAAGTTAACAGTTAATGGGTACATACCGCAACCGTCAGATGTAAAAGAGTTATTACCACTAATAATCGTAAAAGCAATAGGCACATTTGGAGGTAAGTTAATATAATCATAAACCACCCAGTCATTATATGTATTCATTTGACCCGGGCAGCCGGCTACTGAAGTAATTGGTGTAACACAACCTGGCAACTGACTAAAAGGAACGTTAATTAAACCAAAAGCAGGCGATTGAGTTTGAGTGGTAACGTTATTGTTTACGTTCAAACTAATGGTCATGTTTGTTGTATTCGGGTTGGCAGTACCATGCCAGTGCTCAACAAATATTCTTAAGTTACCATTACAGTCAACGCAATATGCAATTTGTACCGAGTGTGATTTTAATTGATTATTCAAACTCATTAAAATGAGAAAGAACAAATAAAAAAGTCTAGTAGATGTAAAATATTTCATGGGCGAAAATTTTTATGTTGTGATTAAGTGACCTACTTTCTGTCTTATAATACGTAGTTTAACAAAAATTGGTTCCATAATCTTGTCATAAAAATAATACTAACTTTTAAAACTATTTGTTTTTTTACTAAGCCAAACTCACTTTTCACTCATTTAACCAAAGAGATAATTTTGGGGTTTTAAAGCATAAAACTTTAATAACAATAAGGTGGCATTTTGTTAATAACTCGTAAAACCCCTGATTATAAAGGATTTCATACATTTGTATTTGTAGAAAAAAATCCCCAAATATTTCTAAATCAAATTAGATATTTGGTTAAAAACCAACAAAAATGAACCCAAAAAAATATTTTAATTTTCCTTAATGATTTTTTTGTTCAATAAAATTTCTTTTTCTGTCCGTATAAAAACTACGTATATTCCTGTAGACAGATTGATGATGTCAATCTCGTTTTTAAGTTTTTCTACACGTACTTTTTTTCCTTGCGCGTCAAATAACGTCACAAAAATATCATCAGAATTAAGATCAATGCCACTCACATACAAAGTACTTTTCGCCGGATTAGGATAAACATTTATGAATGCAGGATTATTTATTTCATTAATACCGGTACATAAATTTACTTGTACAAATACTGAATCTGCTTTGTAACAATTATTAGCATCGTAACCTTTTACTACATAATAACCCGTATGAATTGTGTTTGCATTAGGTATTGAAGGGTTTTGTACGTTTGTTGTATAACTGTTCGGACCTTGCCACAAATATTGCAGCGCGCTGCCGGCCGTTAAATTTATTGAACTTCCTGCACAAATAGTAGCAGAGCCGGCTACAGTTACGGTTGCCTGTGGGTTAATAGATAAATTTACCAAAGCCGAATTAGCACAACCATTTGGTGTGTTTACGATCACAGAATAATTGCCCGCGTTAGCAGTCGAAGCACTCGGGATACTCGGACTTTGTAATGTTGAATTAAAGCTAGGCCCAAACCATGTATAAGTTGCGCCGGGGTAGCCGGTAACCGTTAAATTTAATGGGTTGCCAACGCAGGGTGGAGAAGTTGTTATAGTTAAAGACGGGCTGGTACAATTTTTAAATGTTGCAATAAAACAATCTAAACCTGTTGCATTTCCCGATTGATAATAACAGCCAAAACCCGTATTTAACGTTGGTAAAAAGAAAGATTGTGTATAACCTGTTGCAAATATTTTACTGCCATTACAAGCCATTGATAACACATAATCATTAGAGCCATGCCCATAATAAGTGGCCCATTTACAAGCCGAAGCGGTATCAAATTTTAGTAGAACACCATCATAAAATCCGGCATTTGTGCTTTGAAAAAAACCGCTGATACCCGGATTTTGTGTAAATAAATTAGTTGAATTGGTGTAGCCACCAACAAAAACATTTTTGCCATCACAAGCAATGCTGGTTAAAAAATCGCCGGAACTACCTCCATAATAAGTAGATGATTGCAGGGTACCTGCTAAGCTAAATTTAGTAACAAAACCATCGCTAAAACCATTATTAACGGTTTGATTAAAGCTGGACCCACCAGGATTAAACAAAGGCATATTGGTTGAACTGGTGGTGCCTGTAAGCCATAAAGCATCATTACTTAAAGTTATTCCGTTGATCTTATCATGCGCATTACCTCCAAAATAAGTTGACCATGCCATAGCGCCTGTTAAGGTAAACCTTGAAATAAAACAATCATAACTTCCGGCAACTGTACCCTGATAAAAATTACCGGCATTAAGCGTTGCAAAATCTGTAGAGTTAGTATACCCGCCAACAAATAAGCTATTGCTGTTGGTTTGTATACTTGTTATAAGATCGTTGCTGCTGCCCGCTAAAAAAGTAGACCAAACAAGGTTGTTTGATGTTCCGAATTTTAAAATAAAAGCATCGTTACCTGCAACATAATTTTGAAAATAAGTGGATGCTGATAAAACCGGGAAGTTAGGCGAATCGCTAGTGCCGCCAACAAACAATTCATTATTATTTACATGTATAGCACTTATGTTATCGTTAGTGAGGCCACCAAAATAAGTACTCCATAAAAGTGTTCCTGCAAGGTTAAATTTAGATATAAAACAATCCACTGCTCCGGCATTTGTTCCTGTAACGTAAGCACCTAAACCCGGATTTACGATCGGAAAATCTGTAGAATTGGTATAGCCTGCTACCCAAACATGTGTTCCGTTACTATAAACAGTAGAAGCTTCATCGCTTCCTGTTCCACCAAAATAAGTAGCCCATATTAAATTGCCAAGATTGTTGAATTTTAAAATAAAAACGTCTCCCGCTCCCGCATTACTGCCCTGGAAATAAGCCGGCCCACCCGGATTATTGGTTGGAAAATTTACCGAAATAGTGTGTCCTGTTACCCAGGTATTTGTGCCGTCGTTATAAATAGCATGGCCATCCTCATCATTTCCACCACCATAAAAAGTAGACCAATCCAATGTAGGATCGATTACCAATGTTTTGTTATGATCAAAATTGCTGGTTTTTATTTTTACATAATGTGTGTAAATATTAACTCCATCAACCACCTTAACTTGCTTGTTTGAAGTGTATTTTGCTTTTACAACATTATTTTTTGCATCCTGGTAACAATAAAGATCGCCTTCGGTAAAAACACCAACCGGATTTGAGAATGATATCTTAGTATCCTTTACATCAAAACCTCCGGTAGTTTTATACTCAAGGTTTATTAGATCGGCATTTGCAAAAGGTTTTACTATAAACTCCTGTTTAATATGTCCATTATCGATATATAAACGCCAGTCAATTCCCTCATAAACATCTGAAAAAACAAGCTCTTCAAACAAATTTGTTTCAATAGGCGCTTTATTATTTTTTTGATAGATATAATTAAAAGCTGCCTGCTTAAATGTGCTTAGATTTTTTGCTGAGATATGTGCACCTTTTAAATTCATGGTGCTGCGATACCAATCTACACTTTCGGTTACAGGCTTTTTTCCGGGTTCTGTACTTTCTTTTTTATTTTCTTTATAAAAATTATATATAAGGCCGTTTTCTGTTATCCATATACTGGCTCCCGGTAAACTCGCGCGAAATAACACGTCATTCAAAACAATACCATCGGCATTAATCACCTGGCCTTTATTTTGTTCAAATAATGTTTTAGGTTTGTCAAAAGCACCAAAGCTTTTTATGCCAGCAAAAATAAGTGCCGGCAATAGCAATTTTAGTAAATTAGTTTTCACGGTTGATCTGGATTAACTCAACCAAGATAAACAAATAAAATTAAATGAAGAAAAAAGAAACGTGATACTTTAATTAAGCATCATAATCTATCACCACTTTTTCGGTAATAGGATGTGCCTGGCAGGTTAAAATAAAGCCTTCTTCTACTTCCGCATCGGTTAATGCAAAATTAGCATCCATTTTTACTTTACCTTCCAAAACCTTTGCTCTGCAGGTACAACAAACGGCACCCTTGCAGCTAAATGGCGCGTCAACACCGGCTTCTATGGCAGCATCCAAAATACTAATACTGGTAGTTTGAAGATCAAAATTAGTTTCAATACCATATTGTAAAACGGTAACCTGTGCTTTTACGTTTCCGGTAGTTGCCGTATTATTCTCTGCCTTATTTACTGCATCAATTACAGCGGTAAAATATTCAATGTGAATTTTTTCTTTAGCTATCTTTAAATTCTCAAGGCTCACTTTTACATTTTCCATCATTGGGCCAGGTCCGCAAATAAAATATTCATCTGCAGTTGTTCCGCCAAAATTCTCTATTAACGCTTTTGCTTTTTCAGAGGTAATTAAGCCGGTTTGCAATTCAGAAATTTTAGTAACGGGCATATCAAAAACAAAAACCACTTTTAAGTTAGGATTATTGCTAACCAAAGCATCTAACTCATTTCTAAAAATGGCGCTCTCTTCGTTCCTATTGGCATAAATTAAAGTAACAGTGCTTTGTTTTTCAACATATAAAACACTTTTTATAATGCTCATCATTGGTGTAATACCACTGCCACCGGCAAACAATAAATAATTCTTTTTATTTCCGCCGGAAAGTACCGAGTAGAAAGAACCCATTGGCGTCATCACATCTATGCTGGTACCAACTTTTAATTCGCTGTTAATGTAAGTTGACATTTTACCACCT
Organism: Bacteroidia bacterium; assembly: GCA_044229885.1. GTDB lineage: Bacteria > Bacteroidota > Bacteroidia > B-17B0 > Aurantibacillaceae > Aurantibacillus. Next base: position 144,182 of record JBGASD010000003.1, read on the forward strand.
TTTACGGCCTTAATGGCAACGCGCAATTCTTTATCGTAAGGACTTGAACATAAACTGTAAGAACGACGGATCTCTTCACCGCCAATACTCATTTTTAAGGTAATATATTGCCCTTGTTTAAATTGATATTCGGGTTGCTGTTGTGGTGGAATTTCGAAAGCCACAGAAACAGCATCTGCTGTTTCGCGTTTAATATCTTTAACTTTTAGGGTGTGAAAACGTGCCATAATTCAATAAATAGTGTGCAAAAATAGGGCTTTAGGAGGGATAAAAAAATTTATTTAAGAATACGACGGAGCGGCGCTATAAATCCACCAATTTTTTGGATAAAAACCGCCAAAATCCTATCTTTGTAAGAACTATTACCTTAAAAAATATGGGAGTTGTAAATTTTGAAGATCTTTTCGAAGCCAAATTGGCTAAAAATGATATGATAGAGCCAAAAGATTGGATGCCTGAGAATTACCGCAAGCATTTGATCCGTCAGATCTCTCAACACGCGCATAGCGAAATTGTAGGTATGTTACCCGAAGGTAACTGGATAACACGCGCCCCAAGTTTACGCGCAAAATTAGTGTTGCTGGCAAAAGTGCAGGATGAAGGAGGGCATGGTTTATATTTATATACAGCAGCCGAATCGCTTGGTATTAGCCGCGATGAGATGTTAGATGCATTGCTTACAGGTAAAGCAAAATATTCTTCAATTTTTAATTATCCAACTTTAACCTGGGCCGATGTTGGCGCAGTGGGTTGGTTGGTTGATGGCGCTGCTATTATGAACCAGGTAATGTTGCAACGTACTTCTTATGGACCATACGCGCGCGCAATGGTGCGTATTTGTAAAGAAGAAAGTTTTCACCAACGCCAGGGTTATGAGTTAATGACGCATTTGGCTTTTGGTACACCTGCTCAAAAAGAAATGGCGCAGGATGCACTAAACCGTTGGTGGTACCCAACATTGATGATGTTTGGCCCGCCTGATATTGAAAGTCCGAATAGCGAAAATGCAATTAAGTGGCGCATTAAACGCGAAACGAACGATCAGTTACGTCAGCGTTTCGTAAATCAAACCATGCCACAAATTGAATATTTAGGATTGACAGTGCCTGATAAAAATTTAAAATGGAACGAAGCAAAAAAAGGATACGATTTTAGCGAACCGGATTGGGTTGAATTTAAAAGCGTGATAAAAGGAAACGGTATTTGCAATAAAGAACGTTTATTATCTAGAAATAAATCGCATAAAGAGGGTGAGTGGGTGCGTGCAGCAGCAATGGCTTACGCAAAAAAACAAAATGAAAATTACGAAGCAGCATAATTATGAGTAAAGATTCTCAAGGCCCTTTGTGGGAAGTATTTGTACAAAAAAAAGCGGGCCAACCGTTTGTGCATTGCGGCAACTTACACGCGTTTGATAAAGAAATGGCATTACAAAATGCACGTGATCTTTATACACGTCGCGGCGAAGGTATGTCGTTATGGGTTGTACCAAGCACGGCAATTGTAGCAAGCAGTCCTGAAGATATGGGTTCTTTTTTTGAACCATCCAACGATAAAATTTATCGTCACCCAACGTTTTATCAAATTCCCGACGGTGTCGGACATATGTAAGCTATGACATCACAGGAAGCATTATTTAATTATTCGTTACGACTTGGCGACACAAGCATTATTTTAGCACAACGTTTGTGTGAGTGGACAGGCCACGGCCCTTTTTTAGAAGAAGATCTGGCACTAACCAATATTGCTTTGGATATTTTTGGAAGAGGAAAGGCTTTATTAGAATACGCTGCAAAAGTAGAAGGTAAAGGAAGAACAGAAGATGATCTTGCTTTTTTTAGAAGCGATCGTGAATTTTTTAATGCCTTGATCACCGAATTACCAAATGGCGATTATGCAAAAACAATTATTCGCCAGGCAATGATCGATTGTTTTGATCTGGCATTTTATACCGCACTAGCAAATAGTAAAGATGAAACATTAGCAGGCATTGCTGCAAAATCAATAAAAGAAATCACTTACCACAAACGCCATAGCTTTAGTTGGGTAAACCGTTTTGGTAATGGTACCGAAGAAAGCTTTAACCGTTTGCAAACCGGCTTAAATGAGATCTGGGCATTTACAGGCGAGTTATTTGAAATGAATGAAACAGATGAGATCTTAATTAAAGAAGGAATTGCTGTTGATCTGAATTTATTAAAAGCAGATTGGGAAAAAGAAATAAATCAATTGCTTACAAAAGCAAATTTGGTTATACCTGAAACGCTGTTTATGCAAAAAGGCAGTCGTAAAGGATTGCACACTGAGCATCTGAGTTACATTCTTGCTGAGATGCAATCGTTGCCGCGTATGCATCCAACAGCAAAATGGTAATTTATTTTTAAGATGAAAGAAACCTGGAAAAAACTTTCACCCTATTTTGTTGATGTGTGGCAATACATTGTAATTATTGTGATCATGATCGTTGCGGCTATTTGGATACTTTAACTAACCACAGAGGAACTGAGAACACAGAGTTTTTTCTTTTTGAAATTAGTAAAACGTAGCATTAACATATATATTTAAAATCATTTTCTCAGTGTTCTCTGTGTCTCAGTGGTAAAAAGCATGCAAACAAAAGAAAATATCTACTCACTTCTTTCTGAAATTCCCGATCCAGAAATTCCCGTAATTTCTATTGTGGAATTAGGGGTAATAAGAGACGTAAAATTTTCTGATAACAAAAATATTGAAGTTACCATTACACCTACTTACAGCGGTTGTCCGGCCATGAAGCAAATGGAGGACGATGTGAAAAAAAAATTAACGGATAATGGTTTTGAGAACGTAAAAATAAATACCGTTTATAATCCGGCATGGACAACGGATTGGTTAAGCGCTGAAGCAAAATTAAAATTGCAGAAATATGGAATAGCTCCACCGGAAGAAAGTACCAACGATAAATCTTTTTTAACAGGCAAAACAAAAAATATTACCTGTCCACGCTGCAAAAGCACCAACACACATTTGGTATCTCAGTTTGGCAGCACAGCCTGCAAAGCGCTTTATAAGTGCAATGATTGTTTAGAGGCCTTTGATTATTTTAAATGTATTTAATCAATAAATTAAACTATTAAAATGGTTTTCATTCATAAATTTCATAAGATACTTTGTTGTTTATTATTAATAGCATTAACATCTTGTAAAAAATGTGGAAACGGTTATGTAAAAGGAACAATCTATCAGGAAGGAACAAGCAAACCAATGGCTAATGCAACACTTAGGTTAACAGAAAGCTATCATAATGGTGATGAAAGAATAATAGATCATACCATAACAAACGAGACCGGAAAATATAATTTTAATTACAAGCACAGGCATAATTACAAGTACACTATTTACGCAGGAAGCTATGTTGATGGAGCAGAAGGAAGCGGATTAGAATATAAAAAATCAGAAAAGGATTTTTCTCTAATTCCTCCTGCTTTTCTTAAAGTTTGGGCCAATAAAACATCCTCTTCTGATAATTATCTTATAGTAAATATTGAACCGGGTACTTATTTCAACGATGCAATATTTTCGCCAAAACATAATTATCCATTTAACGAACTTATAAATGCCCAATACATTCAAATGTCATATACTAATTATCCAAATTATGCGCCTTATTTTTTTATGAAACCAAATACAACGCACACGCTTAAATGGGTAGTTTATTCTAGCACTGGGCCAACACCTGTAAAGGGAGAGGCACAATTTATTGCAAACAGAGGTGACACTGTTTCTTATACAATTTCCTTTAATTAATTTAGTTTACAAAGGGTAAATCAAAAAACTGACGGACTGCGTTTTTACTTAACGAGACACTACTTTAAAATATAATTTCTATTCTCTCCAACTCTCCAACCCGTTAACTTCTCAACCCAAAATAAAAACTGGTATTTAAAATTGGTCTTTACTTTTGATTTATCATAAATAAAATTCCAATTGGCTTTTTTAATACGTTCTTCAAAAACTTTTGGGTGCGGGCCTTTGTATTCCCCTAAAAGATCAATGTTACTGTAATCAAATTCTTCAACAGTTGGAATGTTTGTTTTCATCCACTCATCATCGTGCCACATTTTATGAAAACTCTCTTGCTTGGCTTGTTGTAACTGTGGCGGTTTTACCCAGCCATAATGATAAATATAAGCGCCGGTTTTCTTTACTCGCAATTTTTTATCGTTATCGGTTCTAAAACCCTGTGCGTCTTTATAAGAACGAATGTGTTTATTGTTCTTGATGATGCGAATTTCATTTTTGTACCAACGTCTGCCAATGCCAATATATTTATAATGCCCGTAAAAATGTTTGTATTCAAAAAGTAATCCATCAACATCAATAGAATGTTCATGCAATTCCATTGCGTTTTTTATTTTTGGAAGATCAGCTTCATGCACACATTCATCGCTTTGAATATAAAAACACCAGTCAAACTCTTCAGGAATAGCATCAAACACCTTATTGGTTTCAATAGATAAGATCTTTCCTCCTTCGCGTAACTTATCATCCCAAACAGTATCAATAATTATTATTTTATCAGATGCAATGCTTTCAATTAATTTTCTTGTCCCGTCATCGCTATTACCAACACCCACAAAAAATTTATCGCATATTGGTAAAATAGAAGTAATAGCTTCAACTACGGGGTAGTCAAATTTTAAAGCGTTTCTTATTATTGTAAATCCTGCTACTTGCATTAAATTAAACTAAATTAAAATGGATAACCAATGCCAAAGTTAGCAACTAATTGTCTCCATGGTTTTTTATCAAAGGTCCACCTATCACCAATAGGATATTTAGGGTCTTTTAAGGGCGCAGCAAGATCTAAACGTAATACAAAAAAGCTAAGGTCCCAGCGTATACCCATTCCACCGCCAATAGCAATTTGGTCGGCAAAATTAGGAACTACAAATTCACCATTTGGTTTTGTGGCATCTTTTTCAAGGCGCCAAACATTTCCCGCATCTACAAATAAAGCACCATTAAATGTTTTAATAATGTGAAAACGGTACTCCACATTTCCTTCCAGTAAAATATCACCTATCTTATCATAGCGTGTTGCGCTGTTTGATGGATCGTACCCTCCCGGGCCTAATGTACGTGCACGCCAGGCTCTAACACTATTTGGGCCTCCGCTAAAATAACTTTGTTCGTAAGGTAATACACCCAAATTTTGCAAAGGTTTTCCTAAGCCGCCGGCAACCCGGTATACTAAACGGCTTTTTGCCCTAACAGGAATATAGATCCTGTAATCAATATCACCCTTTAAAAATTGAGCAAATGGAATTCCAAATAATAAATATCTTCCGGCAGTATCTGCTTGTGCACCGGAAGATTTAAAATACTGACGTAAAATATTTCCCGATGATGAAGCGGTTGCTTTTAAATAATGAACTGTTTTACGGCTTGTATTTGAATTTTCTTTTGAAGTATAAGTAATACTGTATTTACTTAATGTAGTAATGTGATCGTTAAAAGAGTTAAGCAAAAACGCATCGTTTAAGTTTTGAAGATAATCTACATAGGAGTTAGCCAAATTAGCACGAACAAGATAGGCTTCAAAAGGAACAAAGTTGTGGCGCAAGCGATTGTTGTTACTTAAAAAACTAAAACCATAATCAATGTTGGTGATCACCCTGCTAAAATCAGGACTGGATTGATAGTTGACAGATGTTTTTACATAAGTACGTGGCAGCTGATCTTTTTTAAAGGGTAAAAAAGAGAAAGGAAAAAATGCGCGGGGTACTGAGAATGTAAACTCGGGTCCAAACTGTATGGTGTTAAATGTTTTTTGTAAACGGTTAAGATCTACCGCATCTCCAACAGAGTTTACGTAAGTATTTGTATCTCTTGTGAGCTGACGCTGCGCTAAAATTGCGGCTTGTAGTTTTAACTCCACTAATTCACCACCTCTGAAAAAATTCTTGTTTTGGTAAACAACACTGCCATCAATACCTAAGTTACCGCTGGTATTAGTGCCTTCTGTTTCTGCAGTTAACGATTGTTTTAATAACGGATTACAAATAATATAACAATCCAACCTTGTTGAATAATTATCGTTCTTTAAAAATTTTATGGTAACGTTTTTAAAAATGCCAAGTCCTAATAATTGTTTGTAGGTTTGTTCAGAAGTGTCTTTTCTAAACCATTGCCCACGGTAAATATCAGTATTATTAATAATAATTGGCTGACGATAGGCCAGAGGTTTATTCAATAAAAAAACAGTACCATCTCTTTTTGTTTTTAAAGTATCTGTAAACCTGGCTTCTTTTACATCACCGTAAACCGCTTCGGTAATAATGTAAACATTCTCAACCTTCATGCGTGGATGGTTAACATAGATAAGAGAATCGTTAGAGGAACTGTAAGCTTTGGCAAATTTTTTAAGGTTAACAACAACCGATACAGAATTGTTATTGTAACCGGAATCTACATCAAAATTAATATAAGCATTCTCAAAATAAAAGTAACCGTTGTTTAAGGCAAAATTGGTAATACGTTGCCTTTCGTTCTGTAATTTTTCAGCATCGTACTGCATGCCCACTTTTAATAGTGTGTTTACAGTATCTTTTAAAAGCATGGCGCCCAGCTTTTCATCTTCCATTAAATACGTTATCTTATTTACAATGTATGGTGCTTTTGGATAAAGAATATATTTTGTAGTTACTTTGTTAGAATCTTTATTAAACACAATTGTATCGGTAACACGATTATTAAAATAACCTTTGCTGAATAAAAATTTCACTAGTTGTAAACGTGTTTGTTCTGTTAAAGAAGAATCAAAAATAACAGCAGGCTCGCCAATATCTCGAACGCTTTCTACTAAAAGCAAAGTAGATTTATCCTTTAATTTAGGCGTTTTGGGTTTTTTACCTTTTTTTACGCGCTCTTCATTTTTCTTTTCTGCTTTTAAAACACGTTCTGAATTTATCTTATCATATTTTAAATTGCGCTCAGTTCTTTTTCGTTTTATCTTTTCTTCGTCAAACAAATTATACCACCACACAAAAAATTGCGCTTTTCTAAGAAATTTACGATTTGGTTTTTGACGGTAAAATGCTTCAAAATTTTCTTTCGGCTGATTTGTTTTATCAGCATTTACAATTTCAACATTATTTAGCAAATATTCGTGGGGCTGTAATTTTTTTGTAGGATTGCAGGAAGTAAAGATCTCCGCCAGGGAAAAAATAAAAAAACCAAGTGCAATTTTTTTCAAATTGTACCTGTTTGATATTTTTGTAAATAATTTCAACTCTCCTTAATAAAAATGCTAATTTAGGGTAAATTATGCTTAGTAAAAATCAAATAAAAGAAATACAATCCTTACACTTAAAAAAACAAAGGGATGATCAAAAATTGTTTATTGTTGAAGGTGTAAAATCTGTTGTTGAGGTTTTAACCCACAGGCCCGAAGTTGTTTCTAAAATATATGCTAACAAAGACTTTCTTTCAAACAATGTACAACAATTAAATAAGCTAAAGGTTGATAAAATTGAGGTTAGCGATGAAGAGCTGCAAAAAATAAGCCTTCAAAATAATCCTAACCAGGTTTTAGTGCTGTGTAACTATTTTAATGAAGCAAATGAGCTTTTCGATGGTCAAAAAGAGTTTACTTTTTATTTAGATGACATTCGCGATCCCGGTAACTTTGGTACCATTATTCGTTTGGCCGATTGGTACGGGATTAAAACTGTTTTCTGCTCACCATCCAGTTGCGATTTTTACAATCCCAAAGTAATACAATCCACCATGGGTGCATTTTTGCGGGTAAATGTAATTTATTCAGAATTAAATGCTCTTTTAAGTAAGCAAAAAATAAATAATGTTTATGGCGCTGTATTAACCGGCGAAAATATTTACAAAAGCAAACTAGCTGCAGGATTAATTATTATTGGCAACGAAGCCAACGGTATTAGTCAAGAAAATTTAAAATTGGTAACGAAGCCACTCACCATTCCATCCCATCAAACAAATGGTACGGAATCTTTAAACGCTGCTATGGCAACAGCAATAATAGCTTCGGAGTTTTACAGACAACTGAAAGTAATGTAAGACGTAAAAGGGAAATGCAATAGGTCGATCCATTTTACATTTGCCATTTTACATTTTCCATTATTTTTTCAGCACAACTCCTTTATACCTTATTTTAGAAGGAGAATTTGGATCGTTGCTTTTTAAAAGTACAACTCTATCTTGTCTGTCATAAACAGTTTTAGTATCAAAGTTTACAGTAACCTTAGTTGTTTGCCCAGGTGCAATAGGCTGTTTTGGAAAATCAACTGTGGTGCAGGAGCAGCTTACTTCGGCATCAGTAATAATTAAAGGTTCTTTGCCTGCATTGGTAATTTCATATTCGAGTTTTACCAATTCTCCTTTTTTCACAAAGCCAAAACTTTTTTTAGCATCTTTTATTTCCATTTTTGCCTGCGCAAAATTTGAAAAGGTCGAAAAGCACAATACTAAAAGCAGAAACTGTTTTAAACAAAAAATCCCCTTGGTAATACCGAGGGGATCTTTTGAAAATGTATTACTATTAATTTTCACCTGTAGTTGGTTTAGCTTTAATTTCACCTTTAATACGAATTTTTTTAGTTGCAAATTTCGCATTACTTGCTACGGTAACGTTTTTCTCAAAACGACCTTCACGTTTGGTGTCATATTTTACTTTAATTACACCGCTTTTGCCTGGCATGATTGGTTCTTCAGGCCAACCTTTTTTACCATCAATAGTGGTTGCGGTACAACCGCACTCACCTGTTACCGAAGTAATGGTTAAAGGGGTTTTACCAACATTGGTAAACTTAAATTCACGAATTCCATTAGCATCGTATTCAATAACACCATAATCCAATGTCTCGTTCTCAAACTTAATATCCGGAGCATTAGGATCAGGGTTAGGAATGGTAGATTCCTGTGCGTTTAAACCAAGGCTTAAACCAAATACCATAGCTAATATAGAAAATAACTTTTTCATGTATCCTTTATTTTAGTATTAACCTTTCTTCTCAACAGGTGCTCCTGTAGGAGTGCTGTTTTGAGGGAAAGTTTCTTCAACCGGTTTAGCCTCAATATTGCCTTTAATAGTTAAAGTTTGAGTACCGCTTTTTGCGTTAGAGTTAACAGTTACGGTTTTGTAAATGCCACCAACACGTTGAGTATCATACTTTACTTTAATAATACCGCTTTTACCTGGTAAAATTGGTTCTTTAGGGCATTGTGGTACAGTACAACCGCAGCTTCCCATACAATTAGTAATAACCAATGGCTCTTTGCCGTTGTTAGTGAATTTGAACTCGCACTCACCGTTATCACCTTGTTTAAGGTTACCATAATCATGCGTGGTTTTGTCCATTTTAATATCAGCTAAACTAGTAGGTTGAGTTTCTGTAGTTGCTGCTCCGTGGTTGTGACCATCATTTGCACTGTGTCCATCTTGTGCAAAGGTTAAAGCAGATAAGCCTGCTACTAATCCTAATGTTAAAATTAATTTTTTCATAATAAAGTTTTTTTGTTGTTGTAAATTTATACCATAAATCGTGCCATAAAGATATAACATCAACCCAATTGTTTGTGTATTTTTGCGATTTTTAACATAATAATTTTTCATACTTTAACATGGACATAGCAAAGACATATAACCCCCGCGAGGCTGAAAGCAAGTGGTATCCGTACTGGACAGAGAAGAATTTTTTTAAGTCAACTCCCGATCATCGTAAAGCATATACTATTGTAATACCACCACCAAACGTAACAGGGGTGCTGCACATGGGGCATATGCTTAATAATACCATACAGGATGTTTTGATCCGTCGTGCTCGTATGTTGGGCTTTAATGCCTGCTGGGTGCCGGGTACCGATCATGCCAGTATTGCAACCGAAGCTAAAGTAGTTAAGCTTTTAGCTGAGCAAGGGATTAAAAAAGCAGATCTTTCACGCGAGGAGTTCTTAAAACATGCCTGGGGCTGGAAAGAAAAATACGGTGGTATTATACTAGAGCAGCTAAAATATTTAGGCGCCAGTTGTGATTGGAGCCGCACCCGCTTTACTATGGAGCCTGCTTTAAGCGATGCCGTTATTGATGTATTTATTGATCTGTATAACAAAAAACAAATTTACCGCGGTGTGCGTATGGTTAACTGGGATCCTCAAGGCCTTACAGCTGTTAGCGATGAAGAGGTTATTCATAAAGAAACCAATAGCAAACTGGTGTATGTAAAATATAAGATTGAAAATTCTAACGATTACATAACTGTTGCAACTACACGTCCTGAAACTATTATGGGCGATACTGCAGTGTGCGTTAACCCGCACGATGAGCGCTATACAAAATTAAAAGGCAAGAATATTATTGTGCCTGTTGTAAATAGGGTAGTGCCAATAATTTTTGATGAGTATGTGGATGCAAGCTTTGGTACCGGAGCTTTAAAAGTAACGCCTGCGCACGATATTAATGATTTTAATCTTGGGCAGAAATATAAATTACCTGTTATTGATGCTTTAACGCAGGATGGAAAGATAAGTGAAGCAGCAGGTGCTTATGTTGGCATGGATCGTTTTGCCTGCCGTAAACAAATTATTAAAGATCTGCAGGAACAAGGTTTAGTGGAGAAGATAGAAGAGATAAAAAACAAGGTTGGTTACAGCGAGCGTACAGATGCAGTAATTGAACCGCGTTTAAGTATGCAATGGTTCTTAAAAATGGATACCGTTAGCAAACCAGCTTTAGAAGCTGTTTTAAATAATGACGTAAAGTTAATTCCCGAAAAGTTCATTAACACTTACAAGCACTGGATGGAAAATGTACACGATTGGTGCATTAGTCGCCAGTTGTGGTGGGGACAACAAATTCCGGCCTGGTACGATGATAAAGGAAACACCGTTGTTTGCAAAACAAAAGAAGAAGCGTTTGAGAAATTAAAGATTGAAAATTCAAAATTAAAAATCGAAGACATTAAGCAGGATGAAGATGTATTGGATACCTGGTTCTCTTCTTGGTTGTGGCCTTTAACGGTTTTTGATCCGGACATCATTAAGAAGGGTTGGGATAACGCTAATGAAGATCTTAAATACTATTATCCAACCAATGATCTTGTAACAGCGCCTGAAATTTTATTTTTCTGGGTAGCGCGTATGATCATTGCAGGTAAAGAATACACCGGGCAAAAGCCATTCAATAATGTTTATTTAACAGGTATTGTTCGCGATAAGCTGGGAAGAAAAATGAGCAAAAGCTTAGGTAACTCTCCCGATCCTTTAGAGTTAATTACAAAGTATGGCGCAGATGGAGTGCGTGTAGGAATGTTGTTAAGTTCACCTGCAGGTAATGATCTGTTGTTTGATGAAAGTTATTGCGAACAAGGCCGTAATTTTGCCAATAAGGTTTGGAACGCTTTCCGTTTAATTAAAGGTTTTGAAGTAGGCACTAACGTTTCTCAGCCTGAAGCAAGTAAAACGGCTATTGAATGGTTTGGCAATCGTTTATCAGAGCAATTAGAGATCATTAACGATCATTATTCTAAATACAGAATGAGCGACGCTTTAATGGCTACTTATAAACTGGTTTGGGATGATTTTTGCGCCTGGTATTTAGAAGTTATTAAGCCGGAGTTTATTGATGGAAAAGCACAACCAATTGATAAGGTAACTTACGACGCTACCATTAATTATTTAGAATCGCTTCTAAAAATAATGCATCCTTGGATGCCATTCATTACCGAAGAGATCTGGCATTTAACTAAAGAGCGTTCTGAAATGGATTGTATTATTGTAGCCGAATGGCCTGCAGTAAATGCACAAAATAAAGAGGCTTTAGTTGCATTTGAAGTTGTGAAAGAAATTGTAGCGCAAGTGCGAAACATTCGTCAGCAAAAAAATATCTCTCCAAAAGAAAAACTGGAGGTAAAAGAAAGATCAACTGTGGGCGAACAATTCAGCCGCTTTGATAGTGTAACAATTAAGTTGGCAAATCTTTCATCTTATTCTTACACAAAAGAAAAAGTAGAGGGTGCTTTTAGTTTTATGGTTTTAACTGCTGAATTTTTTGTTCCGCTTACCGGAAATATAAATGTTGCAGAAGAAAAAGAACGTCTTGCAAAAGAGCTGGAATATAATAAAGGCTTTTTAAAATCGGTGCAAATAAAATTATCTAACGAAAAATTTGTTGCCAATGCAAAACCCGAGATCATTGAAGTAGAGCGTAAAAAAGAAAGCGATGCTTTAAATAAGATCAAATCAATAGAAGAGCAATTAGCCTCACTGTAAAATAAAAAAAGCCGCTAATTTTTTAGCGGCTTTTTTACTTAAAAATATCTTAATCATTCGGTGCCCCTCTGCCCAACCAGCATTTAATACTGTCCAATTGTGAGCTTGGTAATTGGCCTGAAGCTGGCATTGGTCCCGGATTAGCATCAATTACCCTTGCTTTAAATTTACCGTTCGTGATCTTTGTATTAAGGCCTGCATAGGTTGTAAAATCTCCGCTTGAAAAGCCTGTAACATGGCAACCCGGCACAGCGCAATTAGCCATAATAATTGGTTTTATGTGTGCGTTATATTTAACGCTGTCGCAAACAAGTCCTGCAGGTGCAGCACCGGTAGTTGAAGAGGTGGAAGCAAGCTTTCCAACTTTCTTCTCACAACTCATAAAAAGCGCAAGAGCAATAAAACCTAATAATAAAAATCCAAGCTTATTCATAAATAATAAATTGTTTTGTTTTTGTAAATGATTTCGTTTCAATGTTTAAAAAGTATTGACCCTTGGCAAAATTTTCAATATTTAATTCAATATCTCCATAGCCTTTGTTAATGCTTATTGGCCATTCTTTCACTAATTTTCCTTCTGCATTGTATACGCGTGCTTTGGCCAAATAATTTTCAGGCGCAAAATAATTTAAGCTGGCATGATTTTTTGCCGGATTAGGATAAACCGAATACAACTGAAGTGTATTAACAATATCTTTTTGCAGATCTTTAATTCCAGCAATTGGCGAGTTATCTATAATAATATTTTCATCGCCGGGTAAATAATACGTTAAAGCGGCAAATACCAACATCATCTCATCCGATGTTGATTCTCCCTGGTTTACAGTTATTGGCGGGTTATTAGGATTGTAATTATTGTTGGTGGTATTGTCATACGCCGATTGTGCAATAACAGTACTGTTGATAGGCACTTTTATCGGATTTCTGAAATTGTAAATTCCCTGCCATTTAAAATCCCATTTAGGAATGTGTATTAATGGTATAGTGTCTTGATTGGTAGCATCAATGCCAAACACTTTCATTTTATTGCCAAGCAAATGCATGTGTGGTGAAATGGATAACATGGTAAGTGCATTAAAGGGAAGTGTTGTGTTTACAGTTGCTGTTGTTGAGGCAGTAAATGTTTTTACAACATTGGGCGGAATGCTTAATGGTCCGTTAATTAAATTTCCTTCACTTAAAATAGGTAATAAATATACTTCTCTAAACGGTGGAAAAGTGGTTGTGCTTGTATTAGCGGCAAATTTAATATTAACACGTGTGCTGTCTAATTTCATAAATGTACCCGCAGGATAGTGAATTTGTAAAACCAAACGTGTGTTCTTCCTTAAACGCACACCCATCATATTGGGAAATTTGATTGGCGCTGTTCCTGGCACCCATTCGCCAACAAGGCGTGAGTCGTTACTGCCGGTACCAAAAAAACAAGTGTAACCTGCTCCCGCATCGGCACTGTCTTTTTGTTTGATCAATGATGTAGTATCTTCATACACCAACACGTGGTGTACAATGCTTGAATTACCCGGTTTTACTTCAATTTCAGAAGCAAACATATCCACCGGAAAATTAGTGTTGATAACAAAGCAACGGTAAAGATCAGTGGCTGTGTTTACCATATAATTCTGCATTTTAGCAGTGTAATCAATAGATGTTAATTGTGTTGCTGTATTTGTATAAGTTGGTTGCGCAGGTGCATTGGCGCTATTACCCTGAACACCACCACCTAAAACCCATTGGCTTATTTTGTTTTTATCAGATGGTGAAAGTACGCGCTCATGTGCCAGGTGCTTATATTGCGCATCGGGCGGCCATGGCGGCATATAATTAGCGTCAACATAATTTTTTATCATGAAGCGGTAATTGTAAGCATCCGTGTAGGTCATTAATGAATTGGGCGCCAAACCACCGGTGTGATGGCAGCTGGTGCAGTTAGAATATAAAATCGGAGCTATGTCATCTGCCCATGTTTGTGCAAACGAAATTTGGCTGTAAATGCTTAATACCAAGCAAATACAAAGTAGCTTTATTTTTTTCATAAGGTTAAAGTTATAAAAACTTTTCTATAAAATAGCACCCTATCTTAAAATTTTATTTGTATTTTAGATTTCGTTACAAATCAATAGTTATGAAGAAATTTTTACTGTTATTCCTTACCCTTTCTTTAGCATCAACTGCACAAACAGAAACTGAAACAAAAGATAAAAAGGATAAAAAAACCAATGTATTTACTGATGCCGGCGATGCTGCAAAAATGGTAGTTGCCAAACAAAAAATGTATGCCGGCGATTTTGTTGGCGCATTAAATACGTATCGCGAAATTGAGAAGAACAACCCAAAAGACGCAACTGTATTGCATTATATAGGCTTTTGTTATTTTAATTTAAAACAAAACGATAAAGCAAAAGATTATATTTTAAAAAGTTTGGAGGCAAATGCTGCAGCTAAGCCCGAAAACCATTTGGTGCTTGGAAAGATCTATCAGTTAGAAGGTAGTTTTGATAAAGCAATTGAAGAATTTACTGCCTTTAAATCTGCACCAAAGCAGGATAAAGAATCAGAAGAAGATGCAGGCACTTTATTGCAACAATGCCAAAATGCAAAAGCAATGTTAGCAGCGCCATTGGATGTTGAGGTAACTAATTTAGGCGATAATATCAATAGCAAATTTGATGATAAGAATCCTTGCATCACTGCCGATGGAAGTAAGCTGGTATTTACAACCCGTCGCCCCGAAACTACTGCATCTGCAGTTGATGTAGAAGGAGATGGAAGCTACTTTGAAGATATTTACATTGCTAATTACGATTCAACTTTAAAAGGGTTTGGTAAAGCAGCAGAAGTTCCGGGTTCTATCAATACCAAAGCACACGATGCTGTTACAAGTATTTCTGCTGATGGAAAACAAATTTTTATTTATAAGAACGACATGAACGATAAAAATTCTCGCGGTGGCGATGTTTTTGTAAGTAAAGTAAATAATGGTAAATGGAGAACGCCTGAGCCAATGGGCAAGCCAATTGCATCAAGCTATTGGGAAGGTGGCGCTTGCGTTTCGCCTGACGGAAAAAAATATTTTTTTACCAGCGAAAGAACCGGTGGCTTTGGTGGAAGCGATATCTGGATGGTTCAACGCTTAAATAAAAAAGAATGGGGTAAGCCTGAAAATCTTGGTCCTGAAATAAACTCCATTTATGATGAAGCTGGTATGTTCTTGGCGCCCGATGGCAAAACATTATTCTTTTGTAGTAATGGTCCCGGCAGTATGGGCAGCTACGATGTGTTTAAAACCGTTTTTGAAAACAATAAATGGAGCAAACCAACAAATGTTGGCTATCCTATTAATAGCACAGCAAAAGAAGGCCAGTTAACTATTAGCGCAGATGCTAAGTTTGCTTACGTTTCAAGTGAGCGTGCCGGCGGTTTGGGTGGGAATGATATTTACAAGATCGATCTGAAAGATTACGCTATTTTAGAAAAAGACGGTAAAAAAATAAAAAGCAATGGTTTAAGCATTTTAAAAGGCACTGTTCGTGATGGCTACGAAGGTTATGGTTTACCTGATGTAGAAGTTGTTTTAACAGATGCTTCTGGCGCTCAGGTTTCATCAACATCAACTAATGAGAATGGTGAATATTTCTTTACCTTAAAAGGTGGCAATTACAAACTAACCATCAAGAAAAAAGGCTTTAAAGACATCTCAGAAGAGATCGTTCTTAAAACAAGCGATAAAGAAACCGTTTCTCTTGAAAAAGGATATTTGCTTAAAAAGTAAAATTCAATAAAACAAAAAGCCGCAGGTACCTAATATCTGCGGCTTTTTTTATTCCAATGATCTTTGGTCACCTGTCCTTTTCTTAATTCACCTGCTCATTATCTCCGTTTACCGATTTGTTGTTTTACCGCTTCAATTCTATCTCTACTTTTGATTAAAATTTAATACAAATGACAACTTTAGAAGAACAGTTTAAGAACGATCCGGAATTTAATAATTGGCAAAAAAACCAAAGAAGGGGGCATGTGATAGCGGGTATTTTTGTAATAATTGCCGGACTTGTTTATATGTTCAAACAAATGGGATATTTAATTCCCGAATGGTTTTTTACCTGGCCTACCATTTTAATTGCTATTGGATTTATTGCTTTAATAAAAAATAACTTTCGCAGCGCAAAAGGCCTAATATTGATCTTAATAGGTGCTTTGTTTTTGGCAAGCCACGCTTTTCCTGAAATAGCAATTATACATTATAAAATTCCTATTATCTTATTCATCATAGGTATTGTTTTAATTTTTAAACCAAAAAATAAGTTTCACGATTACGCAAGGTACGGCCATAAAAAACATCGCTTTAACCGTTTTGCAAGTGAAACTACACATACAACAAGTAATGAAGATTATATTTTTGCAAATAATGTTTTTGCAGGCACAGATAAAAACGTTTTTAGTAAGGATTTTAAAGGTGGAGAGATCAAAAATACATTTGGTGGTTGCAAATTGAATTTAATGCAGGCAGAAATTGTGGATGAAGCGGTACTTACCATTAAACAGCAATTTGGTGGTGTTAAATTGGTTATTCCTCCGCACTGGGTAATTAAATCCGATATTGAATGTGTATTTGCAGGCATTGAAGATAAACGTCCTTTATTAAGCGTGAATGATCTTACACAGAAAAAAACATTAATACTTAGCGGACATATATTTATGTCAGGCATTGAAATAACCTCTTATTAATAACCCTTAAAAAATAAAATTATGAATTGGTATTTGGCAAAATTGGTTTTTAGCATTGATATTAGCGAATCAACCGTAAAAGCAGAATTTGATGAGCAATTCCGCTTAATAAAAGCAAACAGCGAAGAAGAAGCTTATTATAAAGCAAAAAGCTTAGGCAAAAGTTTGCAAAGCTCATTTTATAACGCCAATAATAAAATGGTTAACTGGCGTTTTATAGATGCAAGCGAATTAAATTTAATTAACGAACTTTCGGATGGTGTTGAAATTTATTCAAACACAGTTGAAACAAAAGAAAAAGAAAGTTTCATAAATTCGGTGTTACAAAAAGCTATGGGCATACAAGCCAAAAATTTAAGCTTTTACTAATTTTAGGTATGACAGATAAACTGCCCTCACGCATGCAGCTTATTGCTGCATTAAACGCCTGGTTCATCATTTGGTGGGGTTTGCAGTGCTTTGTTATTTACCAGATCTTTAATAATTTATCTTTCGCATTTATTGATGCCAGCATTTCCCTGGCATTAATTTTAGTTGGAATTTCCTGTATTTTTTTTATTCAAAAATATAGTCCTACTTACATAAGTAGTTTTTTATCTCGGTTTATTTGCATTGGTGTTCTGATCTTTGCGATTATTTTTTTAGAAAAACTAATTTTAAATCAATTGGCAAACAGCCCCGATTTTTCTGAAATGTTTAGCAAAACAATTGTTATAAGAGTAGTTGTTGCTTTTTTACAGATCACTTTTTTTTCGATAATATTATGGTTTTTGTATTTCATTAAAAGACAAACCGAAAAAAGCGATCTTAAATTTGACGCCGAAAATACCTTGCGCCAGGCCGAATTAATAAAATTGCGCCAACAATTACAACCTCATTTTTTATTCAACAGCTTAAACTCCATTAATGCTTTAGTTGTTTCTGAGCCGCAACAGGCAAGAAAAATGATCCAAAACCTTTCCGATTTTTTACGGGGCACTTTAAAAAAAGATGAAAATAAAAATGTTCCTTTCAGCGAAGAGATAAATTTATTAAAGCTCTATCTCGAAATAGAAAAAGTAAGATTTGGTCATCGTTTAACGGTTAATTTTAATATCAGTGAGGATACGTTGAATTTAAAACTTCCCGCTTTAATTCTACAGCCAATTGTTGAGAATGCCATAAAATTTGGATTGTACAATGTTTTAGATAAGGTAGAGATCTCGGTCAGTGCACAACTAAAAAATAATTTACTGGCAATTGTTATTACCAACCCTTTTGATGATAGCACTACTCAATCCCGTAAGGGCGAGGGTTTTGGCTTATCATTAATTCAAAAACGTTTACAGTTAATTTATCACAGAAGCGATCTGTTAGTGATCGAAAAAAATAATTCAATCTTTACAACCATTATTTTAATTCCACAGGCATGACAAAAGTAATACTAATTGATGATGAGCCATTGGCCAGGCAAATTGTAAAAGAATATCTTGCTACTTTTAAAGAGATAGAAATTGTTGCCGAATGTGGCGATGGTTTTGAAGCTGTGAAGGCCATTCAGCAACATAATCCATCGTTGATCTTTTTAGATATTCAGATGCCAAAAATAAATGGTTTTGAAACTTTAGAACTGATCGAAAAAAAACCTGCAGTAATTTTTACAACTGCTTTTGATGAATATGCGCTTAAAGCCTTTGAACAAAACGCGGTTGATTATTTATTGAAACCGTTTAACGAAGAACGTTTTCAAAAGGCAGTAAAAAAATATTTGGATTCTGCTTCCCCCTTAGAAAAGGGGGCCAGGGGGATTGATAATTCTACATCCAATGAAAAGATCCAACAACTCGAATCTGTTTCAAAAAAACATACCGAAGAGGCACATCGTGTAGTGGTTAAGAACGGCACAAGCATTTTAATTTTACCTACTACGCAAATTATTTATATTGAAGCTTACGACGATTATGTAAAAATATTTAATAACGAAACTTTTTATCTTAAAAAGAAAACGATGAGTTATTATGAAGAGGTTTTAGATCCATCACAATTTGTGCGTGTACACCGTTCGTTTATTTTAAACTTAAATTACCTTACAAAGATCGAAGCGTTGGATAAAAACAACAATCTTGCATTATTAAAAAATGGCTCTAAAATACCATTAAGCCGCACAGGCTATTCAAAATTAAAAGAGATCTTAAATATTTGATTAAGAACGGGGTAAAAATTCCCCCTAATGTTTAAAATTTAAGTAATTATTAAACCTTTTTTGCCTTAAATCCAAATTGATAGAAAAAACGTTAATTTAAGAGGGCTTTTTGCAATATATACAAAGGCTTTTCGTTAAATTTTTAGATATTTTTTCTATATTTGTAGTCAATGGAAATCGTAAAAGGTTCAGGGTTTATACCCGGTGAATTATTAGCCAAAATCAACTCTCCGGCCGATCTAAAAAAATTAAGAGAAGACCAGTTAGAACAAATCAGCGCTGAGCTTCGTCAATATATTATTGATCTTGTTTCAGTAAAAGGTGGTCACTTTGGCGCGTCGCTTGGCGTTGTTGAATTAACCGTTGCTTTGCATTATATTTTTAATACACCATACGATCAATTGGTGTGGGATGTTGGCCACCAGGCATATGGACATAAGATCTTAACAGGTCGCCGCGATGTGTTTCACACTAACCGCGTGTACAAAGGCTTAAGTGGTTTTCCAAAACGCAGCGAAAGTGAATACGATACATTTGGTGTTGGCCACTCTTCAACATCTATCAGCGCTGCATTAGGCATGGCCGTTGCCAGCAAATACAATAAATTAAATAATAAAAATCATATTGCTGTAATTGGCGATGGTTCAATGACAGCCGGTTTAGCCTTTGAAGGTTTAAATCATGCGGGTGTTGAAAATGCAAATTTATTAGTTGTTCTAAACGATAATTGCATGAGCATCGATCCTAACGTGGGCGCCTTAAAAGAATATTTAACCGATATCACTACTTCACACACTTACAATAAAGCAAAAGATAAGGTGTGGGAATTGCTTGGTAAAATAAGCAAGTTTGGCCCTAACGCGCAAGAAATAGCAAGTAAAGTAGAGAATGCGGTAAAAACATCTTTACTTAAGCAAAGTAATTTATTTGAATCATTAAAATTCCGTTATTTCGGTCCGGTTGATGGACACGATGTTGTGCGCTTAACAAAAGTATTGGCCGATCTGAAAGATATTCCGGGCCCAAAATTATTACACGTGCTTACCAAAAAAGGTAAAGGTTATAAATTCAGCGAAGAAGGAAATGAAACAGTATGGCACTCTCCGGGTTTGTTCAATAAAGAAACAGGAGAGATCATAAAAGTAATTCCTAAAACACCACAGCCACCAAAATATCAGGATGTGTTTGGTCATACCATGGTTGAGCTGGCTGAGAAAAATTTAAAGATCACAGGTATCACACCGGCAATGCCATCAGGTTGTTCGTTGAACATTATGATGAAAGCTATGCCCGATCGTGCATTTGATGTGGGTATTGCAGAACAACACGCTGTTACTTTCAGTGCAGGTTTAGCCACGCAAGGTTTAATCCCTTATTGCAATATTTATTCATCATTCATGCAACGTGCATACGATCAGGTGTTACACGATGTTGCTTTACAAAATTTAAAAGTTATTTTTTGTTTGGATAGAGGAGGTTTGGCAGGAGCTGATGGTCCTACGCATCACGGTGCTTTTGACTTAGCGTATTTCCGTTGTATTCCAAACATGATCGTAAGTGCGCCAATGAATGAAGAAGAATTGCGCGACTTAATGTACACTGCGCAGTTGGATGAAGTAAAAGGTCCGTTCAGTATTCGTTATCCACGCGGACAAGGTGTGATGGTAGATTGGAAAACACCATTCAAAAAAATTGAAGTTGGTAAAGGCAGAAAAATAAAAGACGGAAAACAGGTAGCAATATTATCTATCGGACATCCCGGTAACCTGGTAACTACCGCAATAAAAAAACTCGAAGAACAGGGATCCGATAGCTATCGGATTGATCCTGCTCATTACGATATGCGCTTTGTAAAACCAATTGATGAAGCTATCTTGCACGAAGTTTTTAGTAAATACAAAAAAGTAATTACAGTTGAAGATGGATGCATTATGGGCGGCATGGGAAGCGCGGTTTTAGAATTCATGGCAGATAATAATTATTCGGCGCAATTAGTAAGATTAGGCATTCCTGATAATTTCATTGAGCATGGAGAACAAATGGAATTATACGAAGAGTGTGGTTTCTCTCCCGATAAAATTGCGGCTGCTGTTGTTGAAATATTAAAAGAGAAGAAAGAGAGCATTAAGAATCAAGCATAAAATAATTCAGAAAGAAAAGTGGAAAAGATAAAAGTATCAGTAAAATTAAATTGTACACCCAAAGAAGTATTTAGCGGTTGGCTGGATGATAAAACGCATTCGGATTTTACAGGAGGAGCAAAAGCAAAAACAAGCACAAGTGAAGGAGGAAAATTTTCAGCGTGGGATGGATATATAACAGGAACAAATGTTGAGATCTTCCCACACAAAAGAATAATTCAAAAATGGCGCACTACCGATTTTGCCGAAACAGATGAGGATTCGACTATCGAATTATTTTTTACCTATAAAGATGGATTTACCTTGTTGACAATTACACACACCGGTATCCCTGATGATCAGGGAGAGATGTATAAAAAAGGCTGGAAAGATCATTACTTTACGTACATGAAAAAACATTTCGATAAGTAATTTAATTGATCATTCTGTTTTAATTTAAAAAAATGGCAAAAGAAACAACTCTGCGCTGCTCAATGTGCGGAAGAGATAAAAAAGAAGCAAAGATCCTTATTGCAGGGATCAACGGGCATATTTGTGATAATTGCATTAACCAGGCTTTTAATTTAATTAAAGAAGAAGCAATGGGCGAGCAAAAACAAGCTCTGCAACAATCGCTTAATTTATTAAAGCCTTTAGCAATTAAAGAAAAATTAGATGAGTATGTGATAGGGCAGGATGATGCTAAAAAAGTATTGGCTGTTGCAGTGTATAATCACTTCAAAAGAATTTCACACGTTCAAAAAAATAATAAAGAAGAAGTTGAGATTGATAAATCAAATTTAATTTTAGTTGGCGAAACCGGAACCGGTAAAACATTATTAGCACGCACAATTGCTACCATGCTAAATGTGCCGTTTTGTATTGCCGATGCTACCGTTCTTACTGAGGCTGGTTATGTAGGCGAAGACGTAGAAAGTATTTTAACCCGTTTATTACAGGCTGCAGATTATGACGTAGCCGCTGCTGAAAAAGGAATTGTATTTATTGATGAGGTAGATAAGATCGCACGCAAAAGTGATAATCCATCAATCACTCGCGATGTAAGTGGTGAAGGCGTACAGCAAGCGATGTTAAAATTACTGGAAGGCACGGTTGTAAACGTTCCGCCGCAAGGTGGCCGTAAACATCCTGATGCAAAAATGATCGCTGTTAACACAAAAAATATTTTATTCATTTGTGGTGGCGCTTTTGATGGCATTGAGAAAAAGATCGCTCAGCGTTTAAATACACAAGCCGTTGGTTACGCTTCTTCAGTTAACCAGGAAGAGTTTGATAAAGGAAATTTATTACAATATGTTTCTCCACAGGATCTGAAATCTTTTGGATTAATTCCCGAATTAATTGGCCGCTTACCGGTGCTAACGTATTTAAAACCGTTAGACAGAGATGCTTTGCGTCAAATTTTAACCGAGCCTAAGAACGCATTAATTAAACAATACAAACAATTGTTTAAAATGGAAGGCACTAAGTTGGAGATTGATGAAGAAGTATTGAATTTAATTGTAGATAAAGCCATTGAATTTAAATTAGGTGCCCGTGGTTTGCGCGGTTTATGCGAAGCTATTATGACGGATATTATGTACACCTTGCCAAGCGAAGATAAACCTGTAAAACAGTTTACGGTAACCTTAGATTACGCTTTGGATAAACTCAAAAAAGCAAAACTAAGTCAGTTAAAAGTAGCTTAATTATTTCTGAAGTCTTAAATTATACTGTCACGTTGAGCACGGCAAAAGTCTGGTAGACTTTTGAGCGAGCTTGCGGTAAGAAGGAATTTCATCTTTGCAAAACCACCTTTAAATTAGTATTTTTAAATTCTACAATTTATTATTATGGATTTTAAAAATTATAATTTCACAGTAACCGATCGTTTTGTTAAGTATGCAAAAATAGATACACAATCCGATCCAAATTCTAAAACTTGCCCAAGTACCGAAAAGCAAAAGAACCTTGCAAAAGTTTTGGTAGAAGAATTAATTCAAATGGGAATTAAAGATGCCGAAATGGATGAGCATGGTTATGTGTATGCAACCATTGAAAGCAATACTTCTAAAAAAGTACCGACCATTTGTTTTTGCTCGCACATGGATACCAGTCCGGATTGCAGCGGCACCAATGTAAAACCGGTGATACATAAAAAGTATGACGGAAAAGATATTGTATTGCCAAATGATAATACTCAAATAATTAAATTTAAAGAGCATCCAGCTTTAGCAGATCAGATAGGAAATGATATTGTTACAGCGGATGGAACAACGTTGTTGGGCGCTGATAATAAAGCCGGTCTTGCCGAAATTATGGATGCAGCACATTATTTAATGACGCATCCTGAAGTTAAACATGGTAAAATAAGATTGCTGTTTACTCCCGATGAAGAAATTGGTCGCGGTGCAGATAAAGTGAACATCAAAAAATTAAATGCAGAGTTTGGTTATACGATGGATGGTGAAACACTGGGCCATGTAGAGAATGAAACGTTCAGCGCCGATGGTGTAAGTATTAAGATCAAAGGTTTTCCAACGCACCCGGGTTTTGCAAAGGATAAAATGCAGCATGCAATCAAAATTGCAGCACAAATTGTAAATAAAATTCCTGTAGATAAAACACCTGAGACTACTGAAAAGAAACAACCTTTTATGCATCCTGTTGCCATAAACGGTGGTTTGGAAGAAGTAGAAATTAAATTTATTATTCGTGCGTTTGATACACCAACCTTAATGGCGCTTGAAGAAGAGTTACGCCAAATTACAATTGAAGTGTTATCACATTACGATAAATGTTCGTACGAATTTTTTGTTGTGCAACAATACCGTAACATGAAAGATGTATTAAATACTTGTCCGCAGGTGGTTGATTATGCTTTGGAAGCAATTAAACGTACTGGTGTAACGCCTGTGTTATCAAGTATTCGTGGTGGCACAGATGGTTCGCGTTTATCGTTTATGGGTTTACCTTGCCCTAATATTTATGCGGGTGAACATGCTTTTCATAGTAAACAAGAATGGGTGAGCGTTTCAGACATGCAAAAAGCAACGGAGACAATCGTTCATTTGGTTAGCATCTGGGAAGAGAAAGCTAATTAAGTTTTGTCAGGTTGAGTGGAGCCGAAACCTATTCAATTTGCAATTGTAAATTGTCAATCTAAAATTGTAAATAATTACAATGATCAATTACGAACCAATCATCACTAAAATTCAATTTCAGAATTTTGAAATGGATGTATTGCGTTTAGATCTTATTGATCCGGAAGTAAGTGGCAATAAATGGTTTAAACTAAAAAAGAATTTTAAAAAAGCGCGCCAGGATGAGCAAAAAACCGTTATTACTTTTGGTGGCGCTTATTCTAACCACATTGCCGCAACGGCAGCGCTGGCAAAAGTTGCAGGTTTAAACTCCATTGGTGTTATTCGCGGTGAACAAACAGAGATCTTAAATCCAACTTTACAACTGGCAAAAGAAAAAGGCATGCAGTTGTATTTTGTAAGCCGAGAAGTATATTCTACAAAAGATTCTTTGGATTTTAAAAAACACTTAAGCAGTAAATTTGGCCCGCACTATTTAATTCCTGAAGGTGGAAATAACCAGGCAGGAATTTTAGGCTGTACCGAAATCTTAAAACCCGAATGGAATTACGATCATGTGTTTTGCGCTTGCGGCACAGGAGCTACGTTTACGGGGCTTTTAGCTTCTGCAAAACCTTCACAAAAAATAATTGGCATTTCTGTTTTAAAAGGTGAGAATATTTTGGTGAAAGAGGTAAAAGAACAACTACAAAAATTCTTTCCCGAAAAAATAGTTTCTCTTTGTGGTAACGAAGAATTGCAAAAAGAGAAGATCGAAAATTCTTTTATCACTAATAACTATTGCTTTAATGGTTATGCAAAAAAAGACGAAACACTTCTTGCTTTTAAAAATAAATTCGAAAAGGAATTTAATATTCCTTTAGATCATGTTTACACTTCCAAATTATTCTTTGCTGTTTTTGATCTTATTAAAAATAAAAAGATCAATTCCGGCTCAAAAATAGTAATAGTTCATAGTGGCGGTTTACAAGGTAATAAAGGTTTTGAGGAAAGATTTAATCTTGAATCAAAACTCTAAACTTTCTAACTTGCAACTGTGAATTAAGCTTACCATTTTATTCCCAAACTATAATTCATACTAAACCAGGGGTAAGATTGTTTTGGGCTTATCCTTGCTCCGGATGGCGAAGATAAAATTCTTACCATCCCAAAACCAAACGATAAATGTTGAATTAATGCTTTGTCGGGTTGGCCATATTTCCAGCCAAATTGTGTTTGTGCAGAATAACCTTCAATACCTGCCATAAACATATCTGTTCCGTAACGGATCCTTGGCCCAACAAAAAATTTAGACCTTTCATTTCTGCCCATGTAAAAATTTACATCTAATCCTCCAATAAAGTTAACACCACTTAAACGCTTAGGTGCATTTGCCGAAGTATCTACTCCTGAACGATATAATTTTCCACTTGGATCAAATGTTAATGATAAAGGAAAAGCAAAACCAATACTATTGTCTTTTGTAAAGCGCTCATAAATAAATGTAACACGTCCAACAAAAACTCCCAAAGGCTGTACCCTTAAAGAATTTTGTTTAGATGTTTTTATTTGCGCTGTGGCTTTTGATTGCTTATTTTTTTTCTTCGAAAAAATAAAAACGTCGCCTTTATAATTCTCAACCAACAAAAGTTCTGATTTTGGAATTTGAAATGTTTGTAAAGAAGTATCGAAGTTTTTATAATATACTATATCGGTCGACGTCGAAACAATAAAGCCTTTTTTTATTTTTCCATCTTTAAAAAATAATTTATCCTGCGCGTTTAAACACAAAGCAAAAAACAAAAAAATAAATATGTATAATTTTTGCATTATAATTTAAAACCAATGTTAATGCCCAAATATAATTTTGGAAGCGATCTCGATTCTATTTTTTGAGCGTTTGGCGCATTTGTCTTATTTAATTCAATATTAAATTGTTCTTTATAATCGCCTTTTAATTTAAAGCCGCCAACACCAAAAATAGTTTTAATAAAAAAATTCTTAGTAATATCTGTGTGCGATCCAACGGTAAAAATGGTGGCCAACTGACTGCCTTTACTGGCCTTATAAGTATTTGTAACCGCATATACATTACCAACCTTAACGCTATCCGATCTTACACTTGTAAAATTGAACGAAGTGTATTTTATCATTAAACCCAAATGCAAAAAGGTTCTTTTTTCAGCTCGCGCCGGATAAAAATTAATAAAACCACCCAGGTCGTAATTTTTTTTAGCGTTAGCCAAAACCGCAATAAAAGCGTTAGTAGCATTGGCGTAAACATTAAAATTGTAAGCGCCCATAATGCCCAGGCCAACTTTTTTCTTTGGTAACATCCGTTCGTAAAATGCGGCAATATCTGCATTACACAAAGCAAGACTGTTTATAGAGACGCGATTGTAACTATATAACTCTTTTGAAGCTTGTTTAAAATGAAAATTCTCTTTTTTATCTGCTTTAGTAGTTATTTCTTTTTCGGGATCATTTATTTTATCAAATTTTCCGTTTTTAAATTCTATTAATAAAACTGTTGAACGGTCAAATTCTATAACACCACTATCGCTTTTTAAACCAATATATTCAGGAGTGATCACAGTTACTTTACCGCTTTTAGTTTGCCCGTCCAAGAAAAAGAGCTTATCCTGGCATTTTAATGCAAATGCCAAAAAAAGAAAGATATGCAGTAAGATCCGCTTCAATGCTTCAAAGATAAAGAAAAAAGCCGCCCGCCAAGGCTTGCTTTAGGCAATTAGCGGCTTATTTTCTATTTGTGTTTTTAGGGCAATTTCCGTATCTTTAAACTTAAATTTTTTGAACTATGGGATGTGGAAGTGGCGGTTGCGGAACCGAGAAAAACGGGGTTCCGGCCGGCTGTAATAATAACGGTTCTTGTGGAACCGCCGATGGATGTAATAAGCTAACTGTTTTTGACTGGTTAGGTAATATGAATTTGCCCGAAGGCCAAAGCCAATTTGATGTAATAGAAGTACGTTTTAAAAACTCGCGTAAAGAATTTTTCAGAAACCTTAATAATTTAAGCTTAAGTGTTGGCGAGGTAATTGCTGTTGAAGCATCGCCCGGCCATGATATTGGAACGGTTTCTTTAACTGGTGAATTGGTAAAACTGCAATTAAAAAAGAGGAACATTAATTTTGATAGTGAAGAGATCCGTAAAGTATATCGCAAAGCAAAACAAAGTGATATAGATAAATGGAGAGAAGCGCAATCGTTAGAAGTAAACACCATGTTTCGTGCAAGAACCATTGCTTTAAAGCTGGGTTTGGAAATGAAACTAAGTGATGTGGAGTTTCAGGGAGATAAATCAAAAGCAATATTTTATTATACTGCCGATGCACGTGTTGATTTTAGAGAGCTGATAAAAGTTTTGGCAGATGAATTTAAAGTACGTGTAGAAATGCGCCAGATAGGGGCAAGGCAGGAAGCTGCTCGCTTAGGTGGTATTGGTGCTTGCGGCCGTGAATTATGCTGTAGTACCTGGTTAACTGATTTTAGAACTGTGAGCACAAGTGCGGCAAGGTACCAACAGTTATCTTTAAATCCTTTAAAGCTTGCAGGCCAATGCGGTAAATTAAAATGCTGCTTAAATTATGAGTTGGATAGTTATGTTGATGCACTAAAAGAATTTCCGGATATGGATGGCAAAAAACTGCAAACCAAAAAAGGAGAAGCTTTCCTGCAAAAAACAGACATCTTCCGTAGAATGATGTGGTTTAGTTACCGTCACGATCCCGGCGTATTTATTCCATTAAATGTAAAAACCGTTCACCAGGTTTTAGAAGCAAATGCTAAAGGCGAATTGCCGGATGATATTAAATCTGCCATCGTTACCGAAGCAATTGCAAAAACAGCGGAGCCTTTATTTGAGAATGTTGTGGGCCAGGATAGCTTAACGCGTTTTGATAAAAAACCAAAAGCTAAACATCAGCATAATAAACCTAACAGAAATAACAACAACAAACCAAATAATAACGCTAACCAAAAATCAAATAACAATCCAAATGCAAAAGGAAACAACAATCCTAATGCTAAACCAAATAATAACCCTAACCAAAAACATAACAACAACCCTAATCAAAAACCAAAGCATCAGGGTTCAGGAAATAATAATCCAAATAATAAGAACAATAATAATCCAAACAGAAATCAGAATAACCCGAATAAAAAATTTAATAAGCCACATAATAATGATAACAAGAACAAGCCAAAAAATGATCCTCCAAAAACCGATTCTTAAGTTAGCAGCAGTGTTTTGCGCGATGATCTTTTTGTTATCATCCTGCAACAGCGATGTGGTTTACAGCAAATACCAAAAGTTTGATGAGAACGAATGGTATGCAAAAGACAAAGTTGTTTTTGATCTCGATATTACAGATACAGTTACATTAAACGATATTTCTTTAATGGTGCGCCATGCAGATGCTTATCCTTTTAGTAACTTATTTTTATTTGTAACTACAAAATATCCCGATGGTAAAATACTAAGTGATACCATGGAAGTTGTTTTAGCTGATAGCAAAGGCAAATGGCAGGGTAGTGGAGCCGGTGATATTTTTGATTTTAAAGTACCTATCAAAAAAAATGTGCGCTTTCCTTTATCCGGCAAATATCAATTTATATTTGAGCAGGGTATGCGTTCAGATCCTTTACCATTGATCATGGATTTTGGGTTTGAAATAGAGAAAAGTAAAAAATGAGATAAATGAAATTTTTTAATGCAAATAAAGTACGTGTAACTTTTACTACTATTACTTTATTATTTATTTCATTTCATCTTTTTTCTCAAAGCGATTCAACACAAAAAATAAAAACAAAAGCCGAACTTTTAGATATTTATATTTCTGCCGGACAATCTAACTTTCCTGTTTTTTCAATTGCTCAAAAAGATTTTAAAAAGATCGTTCCTGATTCAAAATTAATGGCAGGCGAATTAATGGAAGTGGATAATAATAATTATCATAATTATCCTTATAACGATTCTTCGGAGGGCGGTCATTACTCCTCTGTTCCCGGAACGGGCTTTAGTGCTCAGGGTGGTATTACCTTAAAGTTAACCAATAACGAAATTAAAAATGTAGATGGCCCCTGGTTAAAATTGGGTGTTAATTATTTTTCTTATTTCCATTTATTAAATAGCGGTGTTTACAAAACCGGCACAAGGCATTATGATACCATGTATTTTGCAGGAACAAATGTAGTAGAAAGAGATTCTGTAAACTCAAGGCGTATAGAATATAAATATGGTTGCCAAAGTATAAATCTTGAAGCAACCTTGTTGTATAAATTTAACGACAAAGGCATCTTCTCTATTTTTGGCGGACCTGGAATTATGCTGGGAAGTAATTATAACGGCAAGGCAGAAATTACCGCTACACAATATCGCAGCGCTACAGATTATTTAGTATTGCCAACACAAAATGTACTTTATAATGGAACAGTTGTTGAAGAGAGCAAAAAAGAAGAATTTAAATTCGGGCCTAACTTTTCAGTTGGTGTATTTATTGTGGGTGGTATAGATCTTAGATTAGGAAATAAAATTCCGGGTATTAAGCGTACTCATTTATTTGCAGAAGCAAAACCTATGTTTAGGGGCAATGGCGTAAAAGGCGGGGGCTTTCAGCAAAGCGTTTTGGTTGTTGTGGATTTTGGATTGAGGTACGAGATAAAATAATAAATCCAATTCAGGGTTTTTCTAAAAGATCTGTTGCTGTTTTTTTACCAAGTTGTTGGGCCAGGCCAATGAGTAATCCTTCAACACCACGAATGTAACACAACCTGTAAATATTCTCGTAATTAACCAGTTCTCCAACTACTTTAGCACCGTGCTTGCTTAATCGTGTAAGCAACTCATCAATATTATCAACTTCAAACATAACGCGAAGGTAACCGAGCGAATTAACAGGAGCAGTTCTGTGATCAGCAATAGTTGCAGGAACAATAAATCTCGACAATTCAAGTCGGCTATGCCCATCGGGCGTAACCAGCATTGCAATTTCTACAGACTGGTTTCCAAGTCCTGTAACTTGTCCGGCCCATTCCCCTTCAACCATGGTTCGCCCTTCAAGCGTTAATCCTATTTCTTTAAAAAATGCAATGGCATTGTCGAGAGATTCAACAACAATACCTATGTTGTGCATTTGAAGTAATTTACTTTTAGTCATTACTTTTTTAAATAAAGTGATAATTTAAATGACTACCAGGTTGGGTCATATGAGCGTATGTAGTCTGCGCTGTAAATGATGGATAATTGTTTCAATTTTTCGATCCAGATCCTTTCTTGTCCTGGTGCAACGTCCATAAAACCACTCCTTCGGTTACCATCACCAATGTCAGGCATTTCAATCAGTAATTCTTTTTTTACAATGCTGTCCCATTCTTTAAAGTTGGTATCATTAAGATTTTTAAATGTAAGTGAATTAAAGCGTGTTTGTACATCTCCGGTCATTTTTTGAACATTAAAAACAGTAATATAAGAGCGGGCCTTTAACAAATTCCAATAATATTTCATACTATCACCGGGTATTACCTTGGAGTAATAAAAATTTCTCAGATCGTATTGTGTTACTTCTAAGTTTTTAAAAGCATCAAGACACTCTTTTAGGGAAACTTCGTTATTGATAGTGAATTGAATTTTACCCTCAACAATATTTTTGGAGTTTATACCAACATCTTTTTTACAACTTATAAATAGAGTTGTAATTGGCAATAATATCAGGAGCAATTTTTTCATTTTGTATAAATGTTTATTAAAAGTACAAATTATTTTTGAAATATATTGTTGTTTGCCTGAGCTTGCGCATAACGTTTTGCGGCTTCTTGCAGTTTTTTGCTAATTCCAATTTACGCATTTGTTATATGCAATTATTTTCTCCATGCCCTTACAATACTCATGGTCAATGAGTCATTCCTTTGCTGGTTGCCAAGGTCTGGAGATAATTTTCTAACATATTTGCTTTGCCCGTTCAACCAAATGTATACACCAATTTTATTAGTGTCAGCTGAGGCTATCGTTGTTTCGATGGTACTGTCAGGTTTGCCTCTCCAAAGTTCAATAGAGTCTTTAATTCGCCATTCACGGATTTTGTCTCTGTGGATAAATTCATCAATTGGTCCTTCATATGGATAAGGATCTGATTTTGTCATAATAAACTGAAAGGCAGCAAAAAGCAAACATATTAAGCCTACTGTAAATTTTTGTTTAAACATATTGGCCGATCCTCTGAAAAATTTCAAAACGGCCAAGATCACAAAAAATATAATTGTCCAAAAAACGATGGCTGCAAGTAAGGTAAAGGCGTCAAGAATGTAAACGAGCCCTTCTTGTCCCTCAGCCTTTAAAACGACAGGAAAAAGAAAAAATGTTAGAAGTATGTATAATGGTCTGCTAGGTCTGTACATCATAATTCAGTCTCCCGCATAATATAATCCATCAATAACCGGTTCTGCAAAGCCTTCCAGTTTTAACCAGCCAACTAAACCAAAGTCTGTTCGAACAAGAAAATTGTAGTCCACTTCAAAATCTTTTGTCGTTGCGTCTGCAAGCAAAATTTCTATTTCGTAACCTTTTGGAACTTGAGCAACAATATCATTACCTGTTTTGTCTTTATATAAATTAAATTCTTTTAAAGTTTTTCCTTTCAATCCAACATAGTTGTAGGGTTGCTTTATTTCCAAAATTGTATCGGTTTGTATCTGAAACTTGCGCCTGCGATTGTACATATTATTGGTGTGACCGGCTGTGTAAATTGTTCCCGAGGCGTTAATGTAAAATTCTAAACAGTTAAACTTTCCTATGGCTTTGTTGCTTTTTGTGTAGATCCCAAAACACGGATCTACGCTCATTCCCGCCGAATAAATTACATAAACGCTGTCGGCAATTTTTTCATATTTAAACTTTGCAACAATCATCCATTCATCCAGGATAGAATCTTTGTAGCAATGATGAGCGTCTTTTTTATTTAATTTCCAGCAAGGTTTATTTATAAACCTAATGGTTTTTTTGTCGTAGCTAAAAAAAACTTTTAAGGAACTGTCTATGCAAGCACGGGTAAGATTCGGGAAATATGTTTTTGTCTGTCCATAGCTTGTAAGAAGAATTAAGAGGAAGATTGCGGATATGAAAAGTCGTTTCATCATTTTTTTGTTAAGTTCAATTTACATATTTGAGTGCTAACACGCAAAAAATTGCAACTAGTTTTGTTAGTGACTTTGCTATCTGCAATTCTCTTTCAACCTTTCATCTGCATATTCAGCACCAAGTTCTTTTGCTTTTTTCCAGTCTGCGCATGCCGATGATTTATCCCCTTTATTAAATTTTGAATTGCCTCGGTTAAAATATGCCATTTCATTTTTTGGGTCAAGTTCAATTACTTTATCATAGTCAGCTATTGCGCCAATATAATCACCAGATTCGTCTTTAACCGTTGCTCGATTTGTTATTGCGTCTGTAAATTTTGGCGCAATTTCAATGGCCTTATCGTAGTCTCTTAGTGCATCTTTCCATAAATACAGTTCGTTCTTCACTATTGCACGCGAATACCAGGCGTTTGCGTCATTAGGGTCAATTTTCAAAACGGTTGTCCAGTTGATTATAGCAGAGGATTTATTTTTATTATTATAAGCATTAAGCCCTTCATCAAAATAGAAGTCTGCTTTGTCTTTAGAAAAGTCTGGGAACTTGGCTGTGTCCACCATTGCACCATAACCTGAAAGTTTGCTGTCAAAGTTATAACCTAAAACATACATGTCGACAACCCAATATAAAAGAGTGTTACTGTCAACTGGAAAGGGAGTTGCGTCGGCACGAAGGATCCAACCGCCTTCTTCTTTTTTTATTTCCTTAATTTTGTATTTGTAACGCGTGGCTAAAAAGTCTGCGAGGGAGTCAAGATTCTCTTTTTTATTTGAAACGAAGTCAAGGTCGTAAGTTAGAATTTGATATTCCTTAAGCCCTGACTTTACCATGTTTTTATAAATGTCTTGCGACATTGCCATTTCTTTGCCAAAGCCGTTATTAAAGTCGTTTGTTGTGAAATATTTTTTGTCCATAGAAACTGATTTTGTCGTTTTGTCTTTGTCTGTATTTTGAGAGCAAGATGCTATAATAATTGTCAGTAGTATGAATATGTTTGTCTTGCCATAGCATTACCCCTAACGTTTGCAAATACACTAGTTGGTTTTTTGGATGTTCCTGTGTCTATACGCGTAAATGTTTATATCGAAGATAATTGTTTTTTAGCGAAAGCTGCAACAAATTTTCTGTTCTTTAGAGACGAATGGCTTGAGCGATAACTGTGTTTGCCCGCATACTGTAAATGTGGTGTAAGGTGCCGGCTATTTAAAAGTCATAGTCAACCATTACACGTAAACCGAGTATTCCTTTTTTAAATGTGTAAGTGATTTTTTCTGTTGGTCCGATATTTTCAACGCTGATGAATGTCCTTATACCCCAGAAATTTTCATAGCGGTCGTTCTCAAGTGCGATTTTTGTATTCATTTGTCTGTCTGGTTCAGATAATTTGCTCGGTCCTGTGGCAATCCAATAGTAACCTCTCTGAAATTTGTAAGTTTCCTTATACTCGTTGAAACTTATAAAGTAGTTCAAACAAAGAATGGCATTTATTGCAAGAGGAAAAATGACATAAGCTTTCAGAGCAGACTGAGAAACTTTTCGTTTTTTGAGTATAAGAAAACCGATAATGCCAAAAAAGAAGTAACTAACAATAAGCCAAGTGGTAGGAATTAAAGTCTGACATCCAATCACAAGAAAAACGTAGATATTAATAAATGTCGCAAAAAAACTAATTATTGATGAATAGATTTTTCGCCGATCTTCACTTCCGTCGTCAACGAGTCTGGTGATTTTAATTTTTGGTCTCTTTCTTGGCATGAGCTTTCGCGTAAAGTATTTCGGCTTAGCAACTTTTTTTTCTAAGTCCAATTTACGTATTTGAGCGCTAACACACAAAAAATGATCACAAGACCACTGTTGTAGTTTTAAGCACCACACAGGCGCAATTACGCTTATGCGTTCGCCTGTAACAAAAATTTATTGATATTTTGCTTTAATTTTTTGGATAAGCTCTGAGCGGTTTAAGTCTACACCATATTTATCCTCGGCAATCTTTAAGTACTTTATAACAGAATCTTTTTGTCCTAATTCATCGAAGCAACGAAGCAAATTTCCATATATTTTTTTATTCTCTGGATTAAGATTTAAGGAATTAAGTCCAATAGTTACAGATTCATCGCATCTGTGAAGCATACCTAGTATGTAACATTTACTATTGAGATACTCCCATTTGTCGCCACAAATTGATAAAGCCCTATTTGTAGAGTTTAAAGCGGAAGTGAAATCGTTCAGCCCACAATAAGTCAAAGCAAGATCAAAATGAATTTTAGCGTCAGAAGAGTCTATTTTCTTTGCTTCAAGTTGGTAATAAAGAGCAGAATCAAAATTTTGCTTGTAATAATGAAAGATGCCAAGCCATATGTTTAATTCCAAGCTATCTTTGTATGGTGCAGTTTTATAAAAATCAATAAGTAGAGCGCCCGCCGAAGCATATTTATTTGCTGTAACACTTTCGTCATCCGTTATGTAATTTTCGCAAACACGATTCTCCGCTTTTATTTGTCTCGGAAGAGGAGGCCTGTTATTGCTGGGATTTGTTGAGCAAGAAAATAAAAAAGTGAGAAGTATAAATGCTGATATAATTTTCATTGTCAAAATCGTTTTTTGTCTATAGGACGTCGGGCGTACTTATTACCTATAACGGATGCGGCCTTGCATCCGCTTTTTGTAATGTCATTTACACATTTAGGCGCAAACCCGCAAAAGATGGTCGCTTGATTACTGTTATGTGCGAGGTGGCGGCACGCAGATAAGTTTTGCTTACGTGTAAGCATATTTAAATTATTTTTTTAGTGCACTGAGAAACTGAGGAGTGTCGGCAACCAACATTTCCCTTGTGTATTTCATTTCATCGTCCAGGTAATAAATTAACGCTTTACATTTGTCAATTAAAACAATTGAAATTAGTCCAATGCAAGCTCCAGCAGCGTAGTCCGCACCCCAAACAAATGAAATTGCAGTGTCTTGGTCGCTCAGGTCTGGTTTGATCCAATCTGCATCATTTGTAATTTCCGCAGGATCGTCAAGATATATTTCAAAAAAGGTTTTTTGTCCGTTTATTGTACACTCAAGTCCGTCCTGGTCGAGTTGTTTATTTAAATCACTTAGAATTTTGAAATCGTAGCCCATAAGCTGAACACCATCTTGGATTTCTTTATTTGTCGGGATTTCGGCCTTTTTTAGAAGAGCCACTTGAGTCATTGACATATTTTTGTCTGTTTAAATGTTACTTAACTATTTGTTGGCGGATGAATTGTCCAAAGGAGAATTTGTCCGCCTTGTTACTTATAACGTTTTGTGTACAATTTTCTGGCGGGCTTACTAAGCACCCAATGTTTACACGCACAAAAGTTTTTTTAAAGATACAAAACGGAATTAGTGAGGGCAAATGAAAATTAAAACGCGTCTGTGCACAATAAATTGCTGCTGTTAGAGGGTCGTAGCCGATATACGGTTTAGTATTCACGTCCGTCAATTTCAATTATATTAACTCCGTCCTTAGCGGCATTAATTTTTAGAATTGAATCTTGTGTCTGCTGATACTTACTTTTACTTACTGCATAAAAGTTATTTTCAATTGTGAAAAATATGCGAGGAGGACGCTCAAGGAAGATTTCAATCGACTTTAAATAATATTTGTATGGCATATCATTTGTCATGGTAATGTGGACACCGTTGATACTGTCACCGGAGGCCTTTAGTGAATTTAAATATGAACGCATTGAGATGATCGTCTGGTCATTTTTAACAGTGTCAGATGTAAAATTAAAAGTTATATACTTTCTTAACCTGTCTAAATACATTGGGTCAGAACCACAACCAGGATTAAACATTGCAACGTCGTAACCTTTAGTTTTATGTTTGTCAGCGGTTAAACTTGTCAGGTAATAAGTCAGAAGAACAGATGTCAAAACAAGTCCGGCAGTCAAACCAATATATAAGTTGTTTTTCTTCATGTCCTATATCCGTGGCTATGCACCCTAACGGTTTGCACCTAGGCTTAGTTTTTTGCTAAGTCCATTTACGGATTTGAGCGCTAACCAGCAAAAAATTGAGCTTAGACGCTATTAGGCGGTCGTTTTTTTTCTGCGTTTAGTTTTATTGTACTGTCAATTTACCGCTGCTTATTTGTCCTTTGTCTTGAAGGATAATGTAATTATATAAACCTGAAGCAAGGCCGTTAGTAATAATTTTGTTTTGTCCTTGCGATATTTTTTGTTCGTAAACTTTTTGTCCAAGAGAATTTATTAAAATAAATTCGGCATTTTTAATTTCATTGTCAATTTGAAAATTAAACGTACCATTATTCGGATTTGGAAAAATTAAAAATTTATTAGTATAAGTTTCAAAGGAATTGATGCCAGCAAGACAACTGCCACTACACACTTTTCGAATGCGATTGTTAACGTATTCCGAAATGTATAGATTACCCGACCCGTCCGCTGCCACTCCTTGAGGGCCGCTAATTTGCGCGCTTATCGCCGCGCCGCCATCTCCACTGAATCCTGCACCACCATTACCTGCAAATGTCGAAATAATACCTGAATTGTCTATTTTTCGTATTCGACTATTGGCATAGTCAGTAACGTATATATTTCCTGTCGCATCAGTTGTTACTCCAAACGGGCTTTTTAATTTTGCAAGGCTACCTTGTCCACCGTCACCGCTAAAGCCTATTGTGCCGTCACCTGCTATTGTACTAATTATGCCAGAGGTATTAATTTTGCGAACTCTGTTATTGCTATTGTCAACAATATAAATATTACCAGATAAGTCTACTGCTACTCCTGATGGAGAAGAAAGTTGAGCAGAAGTCGCAGGCCCACCGTCACCGCTGAACCCAACTGTACCATTGCCAGCAATAGTGGTAATAATTCCAGATGTATTTATTTTACGGACGCGACTATTCCATTCCGTGATGTAAATATTTCCACCTCCATCTACAGTAATGCCATAAGGAATTGCTAATCCAGCCGAAATTGCAGGGCCGCCGTCCCCACTAAAGCCTGATCCATTTCCAGCAATAGTTGAAATTATTCCGGATGTATTTATTTTTCTAATGCGATTATTACCTTGATCAACAATTAATATATTTCCAGAAGCGTCGAGTGCTACTCCAATGGGATAGTTTAATTCGGCAGATATTGCCGCAGCGCCATCACCGCTGAAACCAGCGATACCGTTACCTGCAATAGTAGTAATAATCCCTGATGCTGTCACCATTCTTATTCTATGATTGTAAACGTCAGCGATGTATAAATTTCCTGTCCCGTCAACAGCTATTCCGAATGGTCTGCCTAATTCCGCATTAGTAGCCGTTCCTCCGTCGCCACTGGAACCGTAAGAACCGTTTCCAGCAATAGTATAAATGTTTTGTCCGTTTATGTTATTTGTCGTTATCGAAAGAATTGTCGAAATGAGAAATACTTTAAAGAAAGCTGTTTTCATAATTATAAATTTTATTTCAAAGATGTCTGTCTAAAAATGCGCCCTAACGTTCTGAGGCCTTGCATCCGTTTTTTGTAATGTCAAATTACACATTTATGCGCTAACCCACAAAAAATGGTCGTGACACCGCTGTTACCAGCCGGCCAACGCACACAGTTTACGTCTAATTATGTGTCTGCAGTTTAATAGCTTTAATTATTGAAAGAATAATATTTGTCAAAAAGAGAAGCTGTCCGATAATGAAAAGAATTACAATAACGTAAATAGAGTCTGCAAATGTTGCATCAAAAACTGTGTCTATACTATTTGTAGAATAACGTCTTGGTAAGCCGCCCGTGAAAAAGAATGTCGTTAGAATAATATGAATAAAAAGTGGTGTTGCGAAAATTAAGTGTAACAGTCCTAAAACATATTTTTGATGTCTGCGCATAAGAAAATAAACTAAAGAATATAGTCCGAAAACTAAAAAGAATAAAATCCCAATGTGTAAGTAAGCAATAACGAAATAAGTGTCGTGAACATTTATGTCTAATGTCCTGTCACAAAAAATGAGGCAGGGAATTAGAAGTAATAATCCTGTCAGAAGGAACAAAATGTCTAGCCGTTTTAATTTTGTCATTGCGAGGTCTTTTGTCTGCCGGGATTTGTCCGGCGGCTTTCTGGTAAAGTTTTGCAAGCAGGCGTCCGCCTTTTGCTTTGTCAAGTTACACATTTAGGCGTTAACCCGCAAAAGGTGGTCGCCTGCTTGCTGTTATAACGTCGTTGCCGCCACACATGTGCGTCTCGCTTACGTGTCTGCCGTATAAATTAAAGCTAATGTGTTATTAGGAGGAGAGTTTCGGATATCTTCCATTTCTTTTTTGTTAATGCAACTTATTAAAAGACCAACATTATTATTTAGACTTCTGTCAACTCTGCTGATTAAATTAATGCCTTTAATTTTTCGGACTATTGTTTGTCCAGAAAATGTGAATTCAATAGAGTCGCCGGAATTTACATTACCGTCAATAATTTCGCCAGCGAAAACAAGTCCGCGACCAGTTATTTTGAAGGTCTCGGAAATTTTGAACTGGGCTTTTGTTTTTTTATCCATTACTGCTCCTTTTTGTAAAGTTCTATTTTTCTGCCGTCTGGATCTTCAATAACTGTCATGTAACCAAAGTCTGTCTGAACTGGATCAGATGAAAAGCTGACGGCAAGGTCTTTGAGTTTGCTTACAACATTTTCAAAGTTGTCGACGGAAAACCCAAGTCGAAGATTTTTGTCTGGCGAGACCTGGCTTTTTGTTAATGGATAAATTTCGAGAACAGTCTGTCCGATTGTCGTCGAATAATGAAAAGGAGAATTACCATGTTTGTGATAGTCGAAAGTCAGGCCGAAATTAGAGTAGAAGTCTGCGAGAATTTTAATATCAGGTGTCCGAACAACTATTAATTTAATTTCCATATTTTTTCCGAGGTCTGTCGCGGCTATTACCACTAACGTTTTGCGGCTAGGCGCAGGACGCTTATGAAACATCCTTTTTCTACCCGCCAAAATGTTTATTAAATGTACAAATGTTTATTAGCAAAGCCAAATGGGCAAAGTCCGGTGGACTTTGAGCCAGCTTGTGCGAAAGCTTAATACAGTTGTCCGGACAATAAATTGGCTTTGCAATTTACTGGTCCGCTCGCCTTGCGCTTAGCCGCTGTTACCAGTCTGGTGGCGGCACACAGTTTTTATTACGTCCCAATGTCGGTAATTGTCTTTTTTGCGCGAGTCGGGAACACAAGGATGAATAGGGTTGTCGAAATAAAAGTTGCAATGCTAGTAACAATGAGATTCGTATTCATTTTGCCAAGGCAATTATATATAAATATGGTTAGAGTGAATAATGATATAAATAAAAGAAGATGAAGTGTCTTAATAAATTTGTAGTGAGGTTTTCTTTTTAATAAGAAAATTGAGAACCATAGGAAAGGAAGCCAAATTGGTAAAAACGCGAAAATACCGAGGAGATAAATCATCAGCAGTCCGCTAATAATACTACCGTAAAAAGATATGTCTGTGTTGTCATAAAAAAGGGGAAGTAACAACCAAAAAACAAATGGAGATAGGATCGTCCCGGTAAGTATAATTTTCGCCGAATACTTATGGTGGTCGCCGGTGTCTGTCATCAAATATTGTTCGCGTCTTATTAAGTGTTTTTTCCTGTATGTTGTCTTGGTGGATCGTCCGCCACTTGCAACTAACGTTTTGCGGCTAGGCCGCGCGTTTTTGCAAGTCTAAGTTAAGCATTTGAGCGTTATCGCGCAAAAATTGCGAGTAGGTGCTGTTATAAGCAGTAGGGAGGCACAATGTCTGATACGCGTTGCTCGTCACCATTTTTGTCTACCGACTTTTAAAACATAACCAATTGTCATTTGTAAAAGTAAACCGCTAAAATTTGAATTAGGAATGTATGGAAGTCGTTTGTGGGCATGTTGCCATGACTTTTTTGAAACGTCAAACAAATACTCGGCTTTTAATGAAATTGAAACGCGAGAAAGAATAACTTTTGGCTCCAATAAGAGTTCGGGAGCAAAAAACGGGTTAGTGTAATAAAGTTTTTCATTATCAAATTCTTTGTCTTGTCGGAGCATTTTGAACCTGCCTGTTTTAAAACCAACGCAAACTAATAAGTCAAAGACTTTTGATTTATAGAACAAATCTTTTCCGAAGTCGAACCCGAGATTGAAACCTCTCAATGAGAACTTCACTGTGTCTGCATTAATATTGTTAGGAATAATGTATTGATAGGTTAGATGGCAGTCGTGCTTTGCAGGAAAGTTAGTCCTCATGTGAGTTTTATAACTGACGCCAATTGTTTGGAAAGTAGTCGGGAATTTAGAATAATTCTGCGCCGTCATGTTGTCATTTAAATTTTTAACGTCTGGAAAATAAACGCCACCATGAACGTCGAAGGTGCTATGTCCAGATGTCCAGCCCGGCCAAAAGCGTGTAGGGTCTTGAGAAATTACAACTTTGTAAAGAAAGAGAAGAAGTATGATTAAATGTCGGGATGTCATTGTTGTTGTCAAATGTTTTTTGTCTACGAGAATGTCCCGCCCTATTACTTATAACGTTTTGCGACTACTGGCCGTTGGGCTTTCGGAGCATCAACTTTCTATAACCACAAATGTTTATATGAAGATACAAATGTTTTTGCAGCGCCGCAATAAAATTCGCGAAGCGACCGATTGTCTGCGCGCGCTGCACTTATACTTCTGCCCAATGACCAGTAGTTGCTGTTACCACGTCGTAGGGGCGCACTCAGCTTACGCACTGGTCACGTGTCCGCAGACCATTTGTCATTTTTTAATTTGAGCACGATATCATTAACCAAGATATTGTCGCCTCTATAATTTAAATATTTTTGATAAATGAAATGCAAAACGATTTTTGTTGTAAGCAAATCATTGTCTTTTAAATAGCAAGTTATTGAAATACGCGGAATACTGTCTGATGTTTTAAAAGAATCGCTGTCTAACAATATTGTCTTAAAGCCAAGTTTAAGAAGTTGATTTTTTACATCAGACGTCCATGTGTCAGCGTACAAATAAGTCGTCGGGTCATTGCCGCACTCTTTAAATTTTTCAAAGTCAACAATAATTGAGTCGTTTGCACACTCTTTTAATGCAGAAGTATTTAGTGAAATTTCAGGTCCGATTTTAGTAACTAAGTTTTTGTCTAAGGGCTTGTCGTGAAAAACAAAATAAAGAGCTGTCAGTGTGATTAAGAAAGCAACTATTATTTTAATTGTCCTGTTCATTTGTCTAACGAAATTTTGTCCGCCCCTATGCGTGGTAACGTTTCCGCGGTTGGCGTTCGGCGGGCTTACGAAGCATCACCTGTCTACAACCACAAATGTTTATATGAAGATACAAATGTTTATTAGCGGCCGCAAATAAATTTCCCGAAGGGGCAACTACTTCTGCGCCGCGATGACCGATGTCCCCCCGCTGACGCCAACCGTGTGTTACTGGCTGTAAGCGCCACACAGTTTGATTTACACAGGCCTGCCGAAAACTATTTTGAAATAATTAGTTTTTTAGTGTCAACAGGTTTTCCGTCAATATTTAAAGTCGTAAAATATACACCTGAATTATATGACGAACAATCAACCTGTATTTTTGATTCTGAAGTGTTGACTGTAATTGTCTTTATAATTTCGCCATTATAATTTGTTAGTATTATTTCCGCAATTTGTTCCTTTTCAGTCACAGCATAATTAATTGTAACTATGTCTTGTGTTGGGTTTGGAACAAGTGACTGAATGCCTGAAACATTTTCATAAATAGCAAGAACTTCATTTAGTTCAATGCTTGTTTCAGGTACAAGTTTTATACTTTCGATTAATTTTATTAATTCTTTAATTGAATTTTCTTCGTTTGTAATAAAGCTAACATGAATTTTGAAACCTTGTTTAATATCATCTCTTGGAATGATGGCCTCTGCTAATTGAAATCCGATTTTTGACTTGTAAAAAAACATGAAGTCAACATTATTACCTAAAAATTTAATTGACTTGATTTTAAATTGCGTGCTGTCATAATGCCAACGACGATACTCATAATTATGTTTAAGTCCAGTTTCAATACTAACTGATGCCCACGCTTTGCTGCCGAAGTCGGTATATTTTTGAAAGGTTGTAGTTTGTGAAGGATTTCTTTTCCATTCAAGGATGTCTTGTCCATAGTTTTTCGGGATGGTCGCAACAAAACTTTTTGTGGTTTCAAATATATTCCAGGTTTCAGTATGTTCATTTAAAGGAGTTTTACGAGTCTCAACTTTGAGAGATTTTAATACCTGTTCAGCTAATTTTGATAGTTCATCTTGAAACTGATATCCTTCATTACTAATTTCAGCGCTCACATGAAACATTGTTCTATCTGGCATTTTTACTAGTAGACTACCTACTTGTTGTCGAGGGTGAGCAATTGGCACATAAAGCTCAGAATAAATCCCGTCTTTGTCAGTGAGAACTTTTGTTATAAAACCTTTTTGTGTACGTATTCCTTCAAATAATTTTTTGTCACCAAACGTCATTCTTTCCTCTATTCTAAACGTCATAGTTATGCTACCAATTTTACATTGAACAAATGTTTCTCGGTCAGGATAATTGATGCCAGTTCTTGTAGTCCGGTATGTTGTAATTGTATGTGATCCCAGGGGAAAAACAAAAGATACTTTGTTATTTAGAACAGGAATTTTAGTGTCGAGCCTAACCGCGTTTATTATATTTAATCCAGCCTCATAGTCAGTTTTAATAAAGTCCAGAAGAGCCTGCCAACGGGAATTCGAGTGTAAAGGCTGAAAATCTTTTTCATTTTCCAGGGTTTTGTAATCAGTGTAGAATTTTTTGAAAACAATTTTTTCGAGACAAACAAAAGAACTGTCTAAGATTCCGGCCATAGCCCAAGCTCTTGCTGCGGTGTACCTGTCAGGAATGCGGCCTTTATTACCAAGTGTTTTAAATGCGGAAGAAAATGCCAATCCAGCATTCTTATATTCTTTTAAATTAAGGAGTGAGTCGGCCTTTTTGATAAAAACATCATATTCAGGCGGCACGGTTTGTCCATGTATAAGAAGTACCGAGAGGAAAGATAATAATACTGTTACCCTTAATTTCATTTTAAATTTATTTATTAAGATGTCGAGTACTTATTATAAAGTTAGTACTTATTTATTGCAAAAGCAAAGAAGCAACTTTGTCTTTACGAAATGTTAATTGTCCGCCTTAATGTTGTCTGCGAGGTCTGTCTGCGCTTATTGCCAGTAACGTTTTCCGAACTGGCGCCGTTGGGCTTTCGAAGCACTCAACTGTCTACCCGCCGAAAAGGTTATTTAAAGATACTAAATTTTATATTACCTCTTCCGCCCAATGGAGCCAGTTTGGTGTTATAGCGTCGTAGGGGCGCGCCCAGCTTAGGCGACTGGTTACGTGTCTGCATACATTTTTTTTGTCTGCGTGATTGCAGGGGAGGAAAGCAGCTCTCCGAATGCCTTTTTAATACTGTCCCCTTTTTAAAATTTTTTTGCGTCGGCTTTTTACACACAGTTCGATACACACAGGCGGGCGGGAGATTTTGCAAGCTTTTGTGGCGCCAAATAAATTATCTGCCTTAATCTAAAAGCGACACAAGTGCTTGCAAAATGTGCGGTGGGTACGTACTGGTGAACGGGTTTAGGTCTACGGGTAACGGTTGACAAACACAGGTCTATGCACACAGGTCTATACGTTTAGGTCTATACACACAGTTGAACGGTGTCCGGTGATAAAATTACGCCAATTTAAACTAATTGGCGTAGTTATGCCTCTTCGTCCGCCGCAGGCGATTCGTTATAAAGTCCCACCGTTAGCGGCTTTAACATTGTTGTTTTTTGATTTGTAAATGGAGTTGCAAC
The DNA here is from genome assembly GCA_044229885.1 of Bacteroidia bacterium. Classification (GTDB taxonomy): domain Bacteria; phylum Bacteroidota; class Bacteroidia; order B-17B0; family Aurantibacillaceae; genus Aurantibacillus. The sequence continues at coordinate 188,600 of JBGASD010000003.1, forward strand.
TTTGTACACTGGAGTTGCAGTTTGCTGCACTGGAGCTTTTTTTTGTGTAAATGGAAACTACTTTTGTGTACATGGAGATTTCTTTTTTTAAGTTGAAGTTCCGCTTTTTCTGAAGGCTTTAAATCGAAATGTAAATGGAGTTTTCTTTTTGTGCAATGCTACTTTCTTTTTTGTCAGTGGAGATTTCTTTTGTGTAAATGGAAACTACTCGGATGTCAATGAAAATTTCTTTTATGTCAATGCTATTTACTTTTGTGTAACTGCTATTTACTTTTTTACCAAGGGAAAACAGCATTTTGTCTGTGAACAAAACTCAACCAGCTAACTTGTTTTAGATTACCAGATGTTAGTTTTCCCAAGAGGATTAACGAATTTTTAGAATTTCAATGTATACTTCGGCATAGAAAGTGCGTTATAGTATGTAATATCTCGCCAAATTAAAACGCAGATATAGAAAGAGAGAAACACATGGAACCACAACGTAAATAATCAGTACTCATTGAAGCCACGCAAAGCGGCGCGCTTCTACTGGGGTTTCTCTTATCCGAATACTCTTCCTCATGCAAAAGTTCTGACGGGATCAGAATACAGAACCGGGCAAAAGTTCTAATCAATAATTATTAAATTTTGAAATCATGAGTACATACTCAGAAATCGGACATGCCAAGAATGTGGCTAATTTCGAAGACTTAATTAACCGATGCGTTGGCTTCGGTGTGTCGTATAATCCAAGTCTTAACGCGATAAAAATCGCAAACATGAATACCTTAAGAACTAACGCACTCGCTGCACTTGCAAGTTCAGTATCGGCTGGCACAGCTTATGTAAACGCAGTTGATAACAGGCAATTTATTTTTGACCCTCTGCAAAAGATGGGAACAAGAATTATAAGTGCCTTAAAAGCTTGCGGTGCAAGTGATGCAATTATTAAGGATGCACTAAGTATAAACCGTAAAATCCAAGGGAAACGCGCGAAGCCCATTAAAGAAGTGGAAAATACACAGGTTCAAGCAATACCAAATCCGAACAATCCTCCTGTGGAAATTCCGAAAAATGTGTCCGTTGCGCAGTTGAGCTTTGATAGTTTTATTGAGCATTACAGCAAGTTAATTGATTTGCTAAGTACAGTAGTGCTTTATAACCCGAACGAAAACGAGTTAAAAGTAAGCGGACTAAATACATTGCTTACAAGTATGAAAACAAGCAACACAGCGGTGATTACTGCAACAACCAACTACATTAACGCAAGGATAAACAGAGATAACCTGATTTACAAAGCAAGCACGGGCGTTGTTGAAGTTGCACAGGATGCCAAAGATTACGTGAAGAGTGTTTTCGGAACTAAAAGTCCGCAATACAAACAAGTAAGTTCAATCAGGTTCACTAAACGTCGTGGGAGTTAATTTAAAAACTGAAGTTATGAAAATGACAGATAAAGAAAAAAAGATACTCTTCACACTCATTCAAGGAATGAGTAATGCGGAGTTGATTGATGCGATTGCTTCAAGTGCAAAACTAACTAAGGCAGATGCGGGACGGCTGATAGCATCTTTACCAAAGAGAGAAATCATTATCTATCTTTTTGGAATTGAGAAAACCGTTTTGATTGATGCCATTTCAGCAGGGGCTAAGCTTACCAAGGCCGATGCAGGAAGAGCGTTAGACGCAACGATTGAACAAATAAAAAAACTCAAAGTAGTTTTTGGTGGGAAGGGTCAATAGTGAGGTCGTTGACCTTTTACTGAAACCGTCGGGAGTAATCTCGGCGGTTTTTTATTGCAATAAAATTGCTAAATTTATTACATTGAAAAAAAATCTTGTTATAATAGCCATTTTTAATTGTGTTTGGCTATGCGCCCAGCATAATTACAAATCACCATATCGCGTTGGACTTAAGCTGGGAGGTTCGATTCATACGCTCTCGGGAGATCTTACGGAGAGTCATCCTAAGATTTCCTTATTAGCGGGATTTTGGTTCCAGCTAAAAATGAACAAAAAATGGACAGCTCAAACCGAACTTTTACTTCTAGATAAAGGCATAGGTACATATGGTGGAAAGAATTCACATTTTGTCACCCTCCATTATTTTGAAATTCCTGTGCTTTTTCAATACCATAGAAAAATGATTTATTTTGAATTTGGTCTAGGTATGGGATATATGATTAATTATGCTGAACATTTATACGGTAATCAAACACCTGATCTAGTAAATAGTTATCCATTTATGAGAAGCGAACTTTCATTCAACGTTGGTATTGGCTGTTCATTAAGTGAGAAGTGGGCAATCGGATTAAGACTTAGCCATTCTTTATTACCGGTGAGGCGCGCTGTTCCATCCGTCTCTAAAGAGTCTTACAATCGTTTATTAGCTTTAAGTGTAACTCGTCAGCTAAGAAAAAAGAAAGCTAGTGATACACAAGAATAATAAGCAAGTAATCTGTTATTTCTTTTTATACCTAAGTACACTGCGCGTATAGGCGCCAAAACATCCAAAGCCCCCTTTTACATTAGTGTATATAAGTGTTGGCTCGCCCGGAGGAGGAAAACTGATTCCTACTCCTGAGTTATTTCTAAGTGACTTATAAAAGTTGTAATACGATTCACTACAATTATAAAGAAAAGCATCATAATACTCAGTAGAATAAAACGCACTAGAATCCGATCTCAGATAAAATCTTCCGGTCAATGAGACGTTCTCACCATCGTGGTTTGTGTCGCTATACAATTCATTAATGCGTGTGTCATCTGCTATTGTATCCGCTTGAAAAGTGTAGGCAAAAGCATGTAACGCCGCCATTCGATAATAATTCACTCTGCTCTGCTCATCGGTAAAAGAAACTTTGATGAGATCGCTTGTTTGGGTATTTTCAGAAATGGTTTCTACCGTTACCGTGTTTATGGGAACGGTTGTGAGTGGCACTTGTGTTTCCGCTGTTGCGACATCACCATTAAAGGTTGTTACCGTCATTTTATAGATCTGCCCGGCTACAATAGGGTAAGTATTTGTTTTTAATTCGTAATACCCGGTGTTTTGATTAAAAATAAGTTGTGCTGTTCCTTGCGCACTGCTGATCTTCACATCCCCATCGGGAACCGCCGCCAAGACATCTATTTCATTGTTGCTAAATAAGGGCGATGACAACATTAATTTTAAACGGATTATAGAATCTGTAGGACATATATACGAATACATCACAGGTAAAGGTTTTGCTTCCGGTAATTTTACCTTAGCTTCTTTTACACAAGAGAGAAACAAAAAGCAATTTATTAGTAATATGAAAAATAGTCTCTGCATTTAAAATTTATAACTCCATGAAACACTAGGTAAAATTGGAAACAACGATGCTTGCATCAATTTGTTCTTCTTTGAGTTTTGATAATTGTAATCAATATAATAGAAGAACGGATTTTGACGACTGTAGACATTGTAAACACTAAATTCAAAGGTGCGAACACAACGCTTTAATTTTTTATGAAACTGGATGCCAATATCCATTCGATGATAAGGTGCCATCCGAAAAGAGTTCTTTTTCCCATAATCACCAGCAATGCTGTAAGGCCAAAGTTCACTTGGTTGCGATTGTTGTTGTGCACCCTGAACTGTATGGTTCTCTACGCCATAAGAGGAGATGGGTAATGTGATAGCGTTCCCTGTTCCATATACCCAAGTAGCAGAAAGTGTAATGTGATCATTTATTTTATAGATGCCAACTAACGAAATATCATGTCTTCTGTCATAACGCGCTGGAAATCTTTCCCCGAAGTTTAGGGAATCAAATTGTAACCATGTCCACGATAAGGTATAGCCAATCCATCCGGTAAATTTCCCAACCTTTTTTTGGATTAAAAACTCAGCACCATAACTTAAACCATTGCCTGAAACAACTTTGGTTTGCCAATCGTTTTGTGCCGCGGTATTGTTATTATCAACTACACTCAAAAAATTAGCGCCTTCTTTATAGTTCAATACATTTTTCATCCATTTGTAATAACCTTCAACCGTGATCGTCAAATTCTTGTTAGGTAAATCCTTTGCTAAACCTAAAGCTACTTGCTGTGATTGTTGTGGTTTTACTTTATTGGTTGCCGGAACCCAAAGATCTGTCGGTAAACCAATTCCTGTGTTAGATAATAAATGTAAGTATTGATTCATCATAGCATAAGAACCTTTCAATGAAAAATCGTTTCCTAATAAATATCTTACACTCGCTCTTGGCTCAGGATTAAAGAAATTATTTCCGTTACTTGAGAAAGCAGAAAGTCTGAAACCAATATTCGCTTTAAGTTTGGAAGTCATTCTCCAATCATCTTCAATGAAAACCCCTCCTTCGTAGGTATCAATTGCGCCCGATTTACTATTGAGATCATTGACAGGATCAGAAGATTTGATAACCAAAGCCTGAGGAACAAAATGATGCCAAGTAGAATTTATACCGAACCTGATGTAATGATTCGGATGGGGCATAAAATCAAAATTGTATTTTGCTCCAAGGTCACGGATGTTAGATACATATTTCAAATTGTAAAAATCGCTACCGTATTTTTCTTGGCTCTCAATCCCCAATTGATAATTAGTGAAAATAAGTGAGAGGTTAGAAAACAAGCGACTGTTAAATAAATGATTCCATCTTAGAGTACTTGTTGCATTGCCCCAATTTATTCCTGCTTTTGTTTCTGAATCATTTTCTTTTGTATGTAGATAAAATTTATCTTTTCCGAAATATCCGCTCAAATACAAACGGTCTTTATCATTGAATACATAATTTATTTTCGCATTCATGTCGTAAAAGTAATATCCCAATTTGCCGTCTTTGGGAAGGAAAGGATAAATAAGTGCGTCAATATAAGTTCTTCTTGCAGAAACAAGAAAAGAGCATTTGTTTTTTATAATTGGTCCTTCCAATGTAAGACGGGCTGCGATAAGACCAATGCCCGCTTCACCATGAATTTTTTCTTTATTTCCGTCTTTCATTTGAAGGTCGATCACTGATGAAAGTCTGCCACCATAGCGCGCGGGGAAACCACCTTTAATAAGCTCCACACTTTTTAATGCATCGCCATTAAATACAGAGAAGAAACCAAATAAGTGATTTGCATTGTATACTGGGGCTTCATCCAGAATAATTAAGTTTTGATCAGGACCACCACCACGAACATAAATACCAGTACTTCCTTCGCTTCCTTTTTGAACGCCTGGCATCAATTGAATTACTTTTAGAACATCTTTTTCTCCCATTAGCGCGGGAATCTGTTTTATCTGTTCAATAGGAATATCAACGGTGCTCATTTGAGTTTCCTCGCTAACTTTTTTTGTTTGTTCAGCGGTTACTGTTACCTCTTCAAGATCTTCAGCGCCCATTTCAACATTTAAGCTGATGTTTTTGTCCAGATAAACACTCAACTTTTTTGCTTTAAATCCTACATAGCTAAAAATCACCTCAACGGAATCTTTTGGTAATGTGATGGAGTAGAAACCGTAATTATTGGAGGTTGTACCTACTTTTAACTTCGGAATATAAACGGTAACACCGGGAAGATTTTCCTTACTGCCTTTTTCGTTGATATAACCGCTAATAGTGAATTTGTTTTGCGAATGAATGCCCTGAAAGGTCATTAAAAACAAAAACAGATAAAGGGTTTTTATGGGCATTGTAGTTAAACGTTAAATATGGAGTTTTAGTATGCCATAAATGCAATATAATGGTGAAAACCGTTAGGGATTGATCGGAAATCCTTTTGCCTGCCTCTTGCAAAAGATTGGAGGGAAAGCCCGACCCGAAGGGGAACGGCCAAATTAATTACTTTTTTCCTTTACGGGATTTTGATTCACCAGAAATTGCTTCAGCGATTTCGATCTCAATGTTACGGAGTTTACCTTGGCAAAATTTAACTAACTCATTAGCTCTGCCTACTTTTGGAGCGAGCTTGTCAAGTTGAATTTTGTCGTCTTCAATTTCCTCTACTAACTTTTCAAGTTCTTTAAAAGCGTCCTGGTAGCTTAAGTTGGTTTTCATACTTTAGTTTTTTTCGTTACAGTGCTATGTATTATCTCGTCTTTTAAAATAGTTTTAAGAGATGATTTCGATGTGATTTCTTTGGGATTTGTAATTATTTTATCGTTGACTGTAATAATTGCAAATCCCTTCTTTAGAATTGTAACGGGGTTTAGATTTTTAATCCGTTGTTCGTAGTCTTCTAAGTCTCCGTTTGCCTGATCAAATATATCTTCAACCTTACGAAAAAGTCTTTCTTTTAAAGATTCAATTTCGCTATCGAACCGCATGTTTCGGTCTATTATAAACGCGCCTACTTGTGCAGGATTCATTTTTTGTCTCGCCATTAGATCAACTATGCTCGTATTCCTGTCATGACCAATTCCTGTTAATATTGGGATGGGAAAGATTGCAACTGCTTTAGATAATTCGTAATCATTAAAAGCAGTAAAGTCTAAGTCATTTCCACCTCCTCGACAAATAACAACCACATCATAAAAATCCTTGTTCTCGGCTATTGATTTTAGACTATTTAAAATATGCTGACTGGCATTAGTACCTTGTACTTGTGATAGATATTCATTTATAAATATATCATACTTATATGCATTGCCAAGGACTGCGGTTTTAAAATCTCTTTGCCCATCTGAATTAGGGCCGGTAATTAAAGCGACTTTTTGGATAGCAACCGGAAGTGCTAACTGATTATTTTTGGTTACATACTTTTCATTTATTATACGAATGGTTTTCGGGTTTTCTTTTAAAAGACGATTAAGGATTTCTCTTCTTTCGAGCTCTGCTTTTCCTATTTCATAAGTGCAATCAATCTCGATTATTTCAAGTTGCGGATGTGTTTTGTCTTTATAGAAGGAAACGGACACTTTACAAGTTATATTTATTCCGCTTTTAAATTCCTGACCAGTAATTTTTTCATAAAGCTCTATTGACTGGTATCCTTTTGACCAGCAAACACCTTTAAATAGTACTGAATTATTTTCTCCCTTTTCAAAAAAGTCAACGTAACATCTACGCAAGTTCTGTACTTTTTTAACTCCTGATGTTTCTGCAGAAATCCAAAAAGTCCTTCCTGTAAATTTTTCTCGAATTAATCCATCAATCTCTTGCGCTAATTCTGATAGTTTGATTGTTTGTGGCATTTTATTTAATTACTCCAAAGTTCGTGTAATCTTACGAAAATATTTGCTGTTGATATCAAATCTTGTTTATTATGATTTATTATTGGAACTATAGCTCCAATATTTTTTGTTCGCACGTAGGATGTATAAAAATCCGGAACATAACTACTTGGAATGTCATCAACTCTTTTTGTTTTAAATAATTCATATTCAAGAGTTGTTAAGCGACAATCCATAACGGTATCACCAAATGCCTTCGAAGAAAAGTATTTAATATCAAAATGCGGATGAATAATGCTGTGTACTAAATCATGCCTTTCCATTCGTTTTCTTATGAAAGGAACGTCAAATGATTTGCCATTAAAAGAGCAAATAGCCGTTTTGTTAACTAAATACTCATTTAAAAAATGTAGTGCAGATTTTTCTTCGACTAAACCACGTAAGAGAATTTGTTCAATTACGAGTTCTTCATTATCAAATGTTGCTATGCCAATTAAAAATAAAGGGCAGTCATATAAGCCCAAAGTTTCAATATCAATGAATGCAATTTCAGATAAATTAAAGAATGACGAGTTAAGTAATAATAATGGATTTGTTGATGTAAATCTATTGGACAATTGCTCAAAGAGTTTACTTCCATTTCTTTCTTCAATGCAGTTTATGTAATGAGAAGCCTCATTGCCATAGCGATGATGAGTTTTTAGCTGAGCTATAGAGTGAATACCTTCTCTTTTTAAATTACTTTCCGTAATATCTGAAATTCCTGAAACTGCCTTTAGATCTAAGAGTAGTTTCTGCTTTACAATTTCACTATTGGTTTTGAGAGGATTAATTTTTGCCTTGCTTGATATGACAAAACATTCTCCAAATTCATTTTTATGTTCATTTCCACCATAATGGTCTTCAATCTTAACTCCTTTATATTTTTGCAAATTTCTTCCGTGAAGTCCTCTTGTGAAAAAGTCTAAGACTCGGTCTCTTCCTTCCAATCTAAAAGGAACAGAGGTCGTACGTTTTTTGAGAGCTATTTTTTTTGTGACTTTAGCTTTCTTTTTTGCAGAACTCTTTTTAAGAGGCTTACTTGTTTTTTTCTTTATGTTTTTCTTTTTCTTTTTCTTAGCCATTTTCAAGAATTACTTTATAGTTGGAAGGATTGATACATAACGGAGAGAGAGAGCCACTTCTTTTAATACAGGAAGCAGAGTTGTTTTTTTTATTATAGTTAAATAATCTATACAAAAAGTATCTGTTCGGTTCAGAATTGCTTCGGTGTAATTCGTTTTGAGTTATGTAAAAAGGGGTTAATTTTGAACCCTCTGTACATTTCACCTCAATATAAATTTCTTCTCCATCTTCATTGAAGGACAGGATATCATATCCTAAGCCATCTCCTTCGGTTTTTGATTTCTGTTCTGGCTTTTGCCTTAATCCTAAATCTTTACATTTTTTAATTTCAAATTCCAGAACAAGCTCTTCTCCCAAATCACCAATTCGTTTCTTTCTTCTTTCGTTTTCAATATAGTTTGTAAATCTTCCTTGTAAATTTACACTTGGTTGTTTTGCCTTAATGTTATCGTTTACAAATGTCAATCGGCCTTTAACATCTTTAGAGGGTTGAATAACAATTTGATCTCTTAGATGTCTAACAGCCGAATAAATCAAATTCTGAGTTAACAGATGCGCTTCGTTGTCTGGGTAATCATCAATAGTTAATTTAGATCTTTGCAATTGAATAAGTTCTTGGTCTTGTAGAATTTCTGGAGATATTAATTCGCACAAAGTAAGATATTCCGGGATATTCCTAACATCTCCTTTTTTTGGCTTATAACTATACTCAACCATTTCTGAAAAAGCCTCAAACATTCCAAATTTATATAAGTAATACCTTTTAGGATAGCGCAAAGTTAGATAAACCATAACGGCTCTATGATCTTGGTAAGTTAATCCATCTATCGGATTTAATTCCATTATGGCATCGGTTTCTGTCATAAAATGTTGTATCCTATAAGTCAAGTCAGCTTCTTCATCGTATAGAATTTTGAAGGCGTCTCTAAGTCTCTCTGGATTTAGTCTGGCGAGTTGTAACAACATTCCTAAAGGAAAATACTGTCTCGAGTCAAGAAGATTACCCGTTTTTGCAAAAGAAAGTTCTAACATGTGGATAAAATCGGGAGCATCAATATCCCAATGAGTTTTAAATACAGCTATCGAACGCCATTTGTATATTTCTTCCCGGTAGATGTCGTTATAATTTATCTTATACTGACGAATTATTTCTCGGAGGGTTTGGAGGTTCATTCTTCTGTTGTCTACTTTGCATAATAAAATAAAGCAAAAAATCGGTCTTATGCAACTCTAAAATCTTACATGCCTACCTGTATTCTAAGGCTAAAGCAAATACAGTTGTTAACAATTCTAAGCCACGTGCCGATAGATTTCAACATAAGCAGTTCCTCGTTTTACCACGGCAAAAACCCGGTGTAAGAGTTTATTGCGTACAATATTTATTGTACTCATTTTGCTTTTTCCTTGCGCCACTCTTCTTTGATAATAGGTTTTAAGTTCAGGATCGGCTTGGATTGCGCTACAAGCTGCCCGGTCTAAAAGCCCCTTCATTCTTTTATCGGCAAAGTGGCTTACCCGCGCGTTTGATTTAATACTGGTGCCGGATTGCATTTCAAAAGGTGCAACCCCGCAATAACAGGCGAGTTGTCGGCTGTTTTCAAAGGCGGAGAAGCAATTTGTTACAACGATCAGGTGTGCTGCGACTACTGTACCAATGCCTTTGACTGAAGTTATAAGTTTGAAGATCTTATATACAGTATCATCGGCTTTTAGCAGGAGTTCGATCTTCTTTTCAATGATCAGAATTTTTTTGTCGAACGTATTGATCAACTCCTCTTGCACACTGAATAATTCCGGGTTATGACCTTTTTTAAAGAAGCATTGAAGTTCTTTAAGAGAAGCTTTATAACCTGCTCTTTGTTTCACCATTCTTTCTCGGAAGGAAAGAAGCTCTTTTAGCTGTTGCAGCGTTTCGGAAGGAAGATCAGTGGTACGAATTTGTTCCCGCCTCAGATATGAATATTCTGCGATCCGTTTAGCATCAACCTTATCATTTTTTCCGCGCACTATACCCAGTGAGCGTTTAATTTCCAAAGCGGGAACAACTGTAAAAGCAGCGTTTTGTTTCGTTAAAAACGTTGCCAAAGGAAGAGAGTAGATCCCCGTATGTTCGAAACAATACAGAACATGATCTTTCGTGTTTCGGTGAACCCATTTACAAAGAGATAAAAATCCCTTTTGGTTATTTTCGAATTGCGCGTGCACATTCTTAACGTGAATGTGAGCGTCAAAAGTAGACTTGGCAATATCAATGCCTACCGTTTCTAAAATTTTCTTCATCGTTCTATTTTTTAAAATGTTGTTTTTTCGCTAAGACCTTTATAAGACCTGAGAGTCTAATATTCTAAATGGCACTTAACAACTAAAGAGAATGGGGACTATTACAGGTAATAGGTCGTTAACCTGGCCGGAGGCAAGTTCACCCCATTCTCATTTTTTTTCTTAACAAGTTCGTGAGTTTTGAGTCTCCCCCAAACCCCCTCATATTAACACCATAATTAACATACAGAGTTAATAAAGTTCAGTGGTGTAAATGTAAAGGCCGGAGGCCGCGCATTATGGCGCGAAGCGCACGCGCATAAAGGTGGCTTTGCCACACCATATTGTGTGCGGTGGGAATTTAGCTTATTTGGTTTTTGCCTGCCTTTTGCAAAAACCAAATGTGCTAAATTAGCGATAGCCAAAACGCCTTCCGAAGGAGGCGAAAAGGAGGTCGTGCGATGGCTGTTACTATGGCTTCCAGCCAAAAAGTGCGTCGGCAAAAAATTTTAAAAATCTTTTTACCTGAATGTTCTTGTCGAACCGAAAGAGCTGCTGTGCGGTCGCCTGTGTGAGAAGTCGCCTGTCGAAGCGAAATGCTTTTTGTCTACGAGGAATTGTCTACGGAGAATGTCCGCCCCTATGCGCTATAACTACCTTATAGGCGTGATTTTATCACGCCTATACAACAAAATACGGCGTATAGGCGCAAGTTTTTACTTTTTTGCTCTTTTATTTTTTTGTTCTTTTTCATTTAAACCTTCGGTTGCTCAGTCACATCTTAACCGATTGCCTTTTGTGATTATTAAAAATAGTACTTTTTTATAAACTATCAAAAGGACTAACTACATTTTGTAAACTTCTCATACTCACATGCGTGTATATCTCTGTGGTTCGGCTGCTGTTATGGCCTAAGAGTTCTTGTATATATCTTAGGTCAGTGCCGTTTTCAAGCAAATGGGTAGCATAACTATGCCTTAACCAATGCAAAGTTACCGGCTTGTTTATTTTACTGCGCAAAAGGGCTTGTTTTAAAACATTTTGTATACTCCGTTCATCGTATTGGCTTATACCATCCTGCCCTTCAAATAACCACTGCTTTGGCATGTATACCTTGTAGTACTCGCGCAGCAGATCTAATATCTTTGCAGATAAAGGCACTATCCTGTCTTTCTTGCCTTTTGCCTGCCTGATAATTATTAAACCTCTTTTCGAATCAATGTCGTTTAATTTTAAATTCAACAATTCACTCCGTCTCAAACCACAACTGTATATCAGGCTTAACATGGTTTTATGTTTAATATTGCCCGAAGCGCTTAAAATTGCTTTTACTTCTTCTTTGCTTAAAACATTTGGCAATAATTTTTCATTTTTCGGACGGTGAATTTTTTCAGTTACAATTGCTTTATTTTCAACAGTCCTGAAAAATAATTTTATGGCATTCACCACCTGGTTTTGGTAAGAGGCCGATAATTTTTTCTTTAAAATATAATCATTATTAAAAACGATCACATCGTCATTGCTTATTTCAGTAACAGGCTTAGCAGCATAAAATCGTAAAAAGGTCTTTAATGCATCTGCATAGGTGTCAATCGTATTACTACTGTATCGCCTTGAATGCATCCAGCTTTCAAATATTTTTATTTTTTCTTCCGCTTCTTTACTTAAAACCGAAAGAGCATTAACTGTAGCGTCTCTAATTCCTGGCAATTTGTTATTTTCCTTAAGATCAGTAATAAAAGTAAGCCCATTATTTTTCAATAATTCACAAACTTCAATTACAATTTTTTCACTATGGTCATACAGCCAGGCTCTATGCGTTTTGCTCCATCGGCCACCTGCTATTTTTCTGAGTATATTAAGTACGGTGACGTCATACTTAAATTTTATTGCCAGGCAATCTTTCCCTCTGTGCCACAAGCGCTGTAATAGTATTTCCATAAATTAAATGTAACAGTAAATAGGGCAGGCCATGGCTACATTTTATAGTATTTATTAAATTAGTGTAAGCTATATAGCTTTTAAGCAGGGGCTTCCTTTTTTCTTAAAACAAATGGCGCCTCGCCTACAAAAATGCGCCTGCGCACTGCAGCACTCCTGTAAACTCTAAATGGTTTTTTTAAGCGTTTTTTCTTCACTGGCACTGCACTACTTAGTTGCTTATTTACATCTACCAGGCACAATACATCATTAGCGCCATTACTGTCATTGTCAAAAGCAATCCATATAAAATAAAACAACTCGCCCCCGTTACTGTTTAATAAGGTGCTTACATCTTTTGCTTTTAGTAAAATGTCGCCGCCGTCATCTTCTTTTTTTAAAAGCAACTCATCGTAAGTATGCAACTGCATTTGCCCGGTTTGCAGGTTGGCCTGTACACAAACGGCTTTTAGCCTTACAGCTGTTGCGCCTTTTGCAAATACAATATCGGTGCCGGATGTAATGTTTTTATTTCTATTGCTCCAAAATTAGTCAGTCTCATTGGTTTCAAAAGTACTTTATCCAGGCAGGCAGCCGTGTTAAAATCAAAATGCCTTAACAGCGCTTTTCCGCTTTCATTTTTTAAACCTTCGCCTACACAGCGTTTCCCTCTTACCGCCTGCCTGTCCTCATTCTTCACCTTCATTAGCAGCTGGGTCAGGCGTCTGTATAAATCCTTATCACCAACGCCACACCAACGTTTTACAGCTTGCCGTAAATGCTTACCCGCTTTTGTGCAATTTCCAAATTCTGTATAATTTTCGCGTACCCGTGCAAAACCGGCAGCCGTTTTTACCTGTTTGCTGCTGGGTCCGCCTTTTCGGCGTACAAGGTATTGATCTCCGCTTTTATAAAAGCTTATATCACCAAAGGTTCCTGTTATTTTTATATCGCCTGCCTGTTTTGCCATAATGCAAACATAATTCAAAAACACCCCTTTTTTACATTTGCAATTTTATTCACCTCTATTCACGCTTAAAGATTGCTAAAGACGCTTAAAGAATACATAGTTATTTCTTTTCCTCTCACTTAGGCACTCAAAAAAGCAGTTTAGTTGTACTTGATCCTGTATTCAGTTACCATTAAAGTTGTGTTAAGCCTATGCACAGGTTATGCAAAGCTTAGGATATTCTATAGATATAGTAATGATATAATGCTATGCCTGCTAAAATTTATCAGAGAAATGAGACTAGGCGTGCAGATGTTTGAGTTTTTGTTTTCGATTTTTTGCAGAGATAGCCGCTTGATTATTCCAAAACTATTCCGCTTAAGCACACAATGTGTTTAGGGCCTCAAAGAAATTCCGTAGGATTTGAGTTTTGATTTTTCAACTCCTGGCAAATTTTAATACATAAATAGCTTTTTGGTTTTGAGCGTTATTGCTGTATTAAAATTATCTTGAGCCCGCGTTGTTTGAGCCACTCGCAAAGTATCTCCCTAATGTGGCGAGTTTGCGGGCGACGAAAGAAAAATCTAAAACTACAAATCAAGGAATTTATTTGTAGCCTTGATTTTTTTGGTTACTTTTTGTATCAAGACAAAAAGTAACGCCTGAGTGACAAAGAAAAATAAAACCGATTCAGAAACTACAAATGCAATTTACTTTTAATTTTCTATATTGATTTTTGAGAGTAGTCGTGCAGATGTTTGGTGTTTCCTTTTCGGTCTTTTGCAGAGATAGCTGCTGGGTTATTCCAAAACTAATCCGCTTAAGCACACAATGTGTTTGGCCTCAAAAAAATTCCGTAGGATTTGTGCTTTAATTTTTGTCACAGATTTTAAATACATAAACTAAATCTGTCCGCGCAAGCAAACCAAGTGTGTTGGCCTCATAAAATTAAACCTTAAAAATCTTTGTGGCTTTAAAGGCGTGAATAAAAAAGTCTTCGCAAAATAAGCGCGTAGTATTTTCCTGGCGACTTTTTTATGGGGCTTGCGCGAGGAAGCCATGCTGTTTGAGGACACTCGAAATTTATCTCTGGTCCGTCCCGATAGCTATCGGGATTTGCTCAACTTTTTGTCAAGAAAAAGTTGAAGGAAAGAAATGTGTATCAGGAAAAAAGTGACGCCTGAGTGACAAAGAAAAATAAAAGTTTATTCAGAAACTATAAAATGCTACTTCTTCAACAGCGCATTCCAACCCTGTGCTTTCAAATCGTGAACTGATCCTGCTCTTGCCACCATCAATCTGCCTTTGGCTTCATTGGTAATATGGCCAATAATGGTAAAGTCAGGCAGGTTCTTTACTTTTTCATAATCACCAAGATCTATCGTAAATAATAATTCGTAATCTTCGCCGCCGCTTAAAACGCAGAGTGTAGGATCTAAATTAAATTCAAAAGCGGTGTTGTATGTTAAAGGATCAATAGGAATTTTTTCTTCGTACAACTCAACCCCAACGTTAGATTGTGTGCATAGATGTAAGATCTCAGATGATAAACCGTCGCTTACATCTATCATAGATGTAGGCTGCAGTTTTAATTTTTTAAATAATTCAAAAATATCTTTTCTTGCTTCAGGTTTTAACTGGCGTTCTAAAATATAATCTTTGCCTTCCAGGTCAGGCTGTAATTTTGGATTTTCTTTAAAGATCGCTTTTTCTCTTTCTAAGATCTGTAAACCCATGTAGGCACCACCCAGGTCACCGCTCACACATAATAAGTTTCCTTCCTGCGCGCCGTTACGATAAACCAGTTCTTCTTTTTTAGCGGCGCCAATAGCTGTAATGCTAATTACCAAACCGGTTAAGCTGCTTGTGGTATCACCACCTACCAAATCTACATTGTATTTTTTGCAGGCCATTAACATGCCTGCATATAATTCTTCTAAAGCGGCCAATTTAAAACGGTTAGAGATGGCAATCGAAACCACTATCTGCCTTGGCTCAGCATTCATGGCGTAAATATCACTTAGGTTAACCACTACACTTTTATAACCTAAATGTTTTAAAGGTACATAAGTAAGATCAAAGTGCACACCTTCTACCAACATGTCGGTGCTTATAACGGTTTCCAGTTTGCCGTTATTTATTACGGCAGCATCATCGCCAACACCTTTAATGGTTGAATCCTGGTTCAGCTCAATATGCTGCGTTAAATGTTTAATTAAGCCAAATTCTCCCAATTCAGAAAGTTCGGTATCTCCTGTGTTATCAAAATCCATTCTCTAAAATTTTATCTGTTTTTTTTGCCAGTGTAAAGTCAAGCTCTGTTAAGCCGCCGGCATCGTGCGTGCTTAAGGTAATTGAAACTTTATTGTAAACATTTTCCCAATTGGGATGGTGATCCAGTTTCTCAGCTTCTAAAGCTACCTGTGTCATAAAGCCAAAAGCCTGTACAAAATTTTTAAACGCAAATTCTTTTGAAATAGAATTGGCATTCAGTTGCCAATCCTTTAATTCAGAAAATGCAGTTTTAATTTGTTCAGGTGTATATGCTTTTGGTCTCACAGCTTAAAGATACGATTTATATACAAGTTAAAGAGTTTAAAGATTTAGAAAGTTGGAAAGTTAGAACCTCTAATCTTTAATCCTTAATCATTCGTCATTAATCCTTTATGACTACACTCGTGCTGGCCACATCACCATTCATAGGCGGCAACAACTTGGTAACTTTTACCTCCAGTGTTTTTAAGGTTTTAAATTCTGCCTTAATGCGTTTAAAGATCCTGTCGCAAACCTGTTCAATCAATTTACTTCTTATAGCCATTTCGGCTTTGCTTATTTCATAAACAGTACAATAATCCAATGTTTTTGTAAGGTCATCGGTAATGGCAGCTTCTGTAAAATCGGTGGTCATGTAAACGTCTACAATGTAATTGGCACCAATGCGGCCTTCTTCCTGCAGGCAACCGTGGTAAGCGTACAATTTTATTCCTTCAATATGTATTTGATGTATCATAATTATTTTCCAAAATCCAAACCATCCTGGTTGCCCTGGTTTTGATCTCCTAAGCCTTTTAATTGTTTACCGCGTTTAAAAATAGAAGCATCCATTTTTCCGAATAAATACGTTACAGTAAATTTCACAAAACGCGCTTCTCTTCTTCGCGAAAGATCTTGTATATAATAAGGTGTTTCGTAATGCGCGCCCATTCTACGTGTATTAAAAGCATCACTCAAGGTTGCATTTAAGATCCATTTAGTGCCTATCATTTTATTTAAACTTACATCCATTGAGTATACAGGATTGCTGGCGCCTAATAATAAAATGCGTGGCGACTCGTAATTTCCATTTACCTGCAAGGTCAATTGTTTTGGAAAACGGTACGATAAAGTGGCTTTTGTATTATATGCATAACCTTCTGCTTTTACATCTGGCTGACCTTGCACAACAGTGCCATTAATGTAGATGTAAAAAATATTTCCATTTAAAGTAGCATCTAAATTTTTAAAGAAGGTGTATTTTATGGTGTGCTCCATACCGTAACGCACACTGTTCTTACCATTCACTGTGGTGTTCACTAACACAGTTGGATCAAATTGTGATGGATAAGCAACATCTGTAATTGGCTGTTCTTCGTAACGGAAATAACCGGAGCCTAAATAACTACCCTTACTAAATGTTTTGTTATAATTTACTTCTGCAATATTTTTAAATTCAGGTTTTAATTGCGGATTACCAATACGGTAATTTTGTTTATCCGCAAACATCACAAATGGCATTAACTGAAAAAAGTTCGGGCGACTGATCTTCCTGCTAAAATTCAATTGCAATTCCTGGCTCTTTTTTAATTTTTTAGAAAAATAAATTCCCGGAAATAATGATTTTAAAATATCGTCAGGCGTTGAAGGGTAATTGTAAGAGAAGCTTTGTTTTTTATCGGTAATGTTGCCTTTGTAATACGAGTGCTCAAAACGTAAACCCGCCTGGTACGAAATATCCCAAAAGGTTTTACTGTTATAGTTTACATAAGCCGCGTTTACCATGTCGTCTATCACATAACGGTTGCTCATAATACTATCACGTGTATAAATATCATTTACAGAGGTAGCATTAGATGTAACGTTTTCACTCAACGAATTTTTATAAAAGAATTTTACACCGGCTTCAAACTTTTTTGTTTCACTGATCGGATTTACATAATCCATTTGAAAGGTGTATTGATTGGCATTACTCTTGCCAACATTTTTTTGATATTCTTTTGGAAACGAAATAGTATCCGGATCAAAATGTGTATCTGTGGTAAAGAGGTAACCGTTATGAGAATCGGTATAATTAAAACTACCATCCATGGTCAGTTCTTTACCTGCTTTTGGATAGGTTTTCTTATAAATAATTTGCGCGTTGTAATTTTGAAAGGCCGCGTTCTGTTCATTTAAACGCCCACCATATAAAATTTTTTTAGAATTTTTATCCAATACCTCATACACTTGCCTGTCGTCTGTATCAAAGGCACCGGCAACGATCATGCCGTTTAAAGTAATGGTATTACGGTTGGTAATATTATAATCTATGCCTAATCTGCCAAAATGGAATTGGTTTTTAAAGTTTGTATTGTTATCCTGATTAAAATATCCTGCTGCATTTCCACTACTATCCAGTTGCGTACGTTTTGTATAACCCAGGGTATTATTAATGGCCTGGTTAAACGAATACATAGATGACATATTCCAACGCCCCTGTTTTACATTCAGCATCAACATGCCGCCATATCGGTCGCCCGTGCCGGCATTGGCCATTACCATACCATTGTAACCCGGCTTTAAATTCTTTTTCATAATAATGTTTAAGATACCGCCGGTGGTATTGGCATCGTATTTAACAGATGGGTTGGTGATCACTTCTATACGGTCAATTTGATCAGCCGGAATTTGCGCCAGTGTCATGTTGGTTGGCCTGCCATCCACAAAAATAGTAGGACTTTGATTTCTTAACTGCGCGTTTCCATCTGCATCCATGGTTACGCCCGGTACATTCTTCATAACGTCTGCCGCTGTGCCGCCTCTTACCGAAATGTCCTTATCCACATTATAAGTACGTTTGTCAATAGACATTTGTACCGTGTTTTTTTCAGCAGTAACCTCTACCTCCTTTAATAATTTTTCGTCTACTTCAAATTTTATATCACCAAGGTCTTGTTCCAGTTTATTAGGCATTTGAATATAGATCTTGGTTTCGTATGTTTTATAACCAATTTGTGTAGCACGAAAACGGAAACCACCCATGGGCGGCAGACCCTCAATAGCAAAATCACCATTTTCCTGGGTTAAAGAGCCTCCTAAAAGACTGTCTTTATTATACCATAGCACAACAACAGAAGCAAACTCTACCGGTTTTTTTGTTTTGGCGTCAACTATCTTTCCATACACACGGCCCTTAATATCCTTAAGGGCTTTCATCATATCTTTATTAGCGCCACCACCGCCCGGGGGGCCCTGCGCTTTTATTAAGAAACTAAGAAACAGAAGGCTTATAAATAAATTTTTTTTCATCATAATGCGCAGTAAAATTACAAGAATTTTAGGGTTTTATATGGCTTTATTTTATTAATGGTAACAGGTAATGATGCTCGGATGTTTTATGGTATTTTAACTTTAACCCGGATTATCCAATAGAACTTCTATTACGAAACGAAATACCATCAAAATAGCGAGCTTTATCCCTTTCACTCATTCACCATAGCCGTTACTATGCCTCAATCGTGAAAGTGAATGTTTTATTGGTATTTCGCTTCTCATAACGAATACTATTGAATAATCCGGGTTTTTTATGAAATCGCTTGATTTGTTTTATATTTGTGGATGCTTAAAGGCAAAATGATCATATTTTCAGCCCCATCAGGCTCAGGTAAAACCACCCTGGTGAGGCATATTTTAAAGACTTTCCCCGACCAGATCGAATTCTCCATTTCGGCTACAAGCCGCCCAAAGCGTGGCGTAGAAGAAAATGGGAAGGATTATCATTATCTATCGGTAGAAGAATTTAAACAAAAAGTGGCCAATAATGAATTTTTAGAGTGGGAAGAGGTATATGCGGGTACACATTATGGCACCTTAAAATCGGAAGTTGAAAAGATCTGGGCAAAAGGCAAAGCCGTTATTTTTGATATTGATGTGGAAGGCGGATTAAATTTAAAGAACCAGTTTAAGAATGATGCACTGGGTGTATTTGTAATGCCACCAAGTATAAAAATTTTAGAAGAGCGTTTACATTCACGCAGTACAGATAGTAAAGAAAGCATTGCCCGTCGCGTTGAAAAAGCCGAGAAAGAATTAAAAACGGCAGAATTATTTGACGTGTTTATTTTGAACGAACATTTACCTGTAGCCTGCGCTAAAGCAGAAGAAATTGTAAAGGAATTTTTGGATTGTAATAAGTAAACATCATTTCCTAATAAATTTTATTGCTTATTATAAAAGTGAGTGCTTTATTTGGGCGCCTTAACGGGCTGCTACGGGCTCTGCTTCGCTACGGTTTTTTGCCTTAACAGGCAAAAGAACTAAACCTTTCGCATCCCTGGCGCTTCCGCATGAGCACACAAAGTGTTACGGGTTATGCATTTTCGATCTTTGGCAAGATATAGCTGCGAGCTTGGTAGAGTTATAAAACATAATTAGAACTATTACGCGTAAGCACACACAGTTTGGTGGCCTTTTAAAATTTTGCGTAAAAAATCTTCTTCTTCAAAAGGGTCGGCGTGTGTGAAAATGATTTTGGCTGTTCGCGAAGCGCTTAAAATCATTAGCTTGAAAAAGAAAGATTTTTAGCAAAAGTTTAATAAGCCTTGATTTTTTGGTTACTTTTTTATCAAGAAAAAAGTGACGCCAGAATTTTTCAAGAAAAGTGTTTTAGTTATCAACTTATGATGCTATAAAAAAACCCCGCTTAATTTTTTAAGCGGGGTTTATTGTTAAAGGATTTTGGATCATGCTTCTGCTTTCGGTTTATCAGCATCGCGCAGTTTTGTCATTTCCTCACTTATCAATTTACGCTTGGCAGCTAATTCAGCAATTTTTTCTTTTTCAACTGCAATTTTATCTTCGATCTCTTTCATAAAACTATTGCTGCCTTTAGAGTTTTTAAAGAAGCCTAAGTTGTTATCGTAGGTACGAATGCGGCCTGTAATTTCGTCGCTCAGTTTTTTAAGATAATCCGATTCTTTTCTCAACAGATCAAAACCATTTTCAGAAGCAGCCAAACGATCCAATTTACTTCTAAATTGCATAATAGCCTTTTCCTGCTTATCCATATTCATTTGCTCATATAACTCGTCCAGCTTATTATAAAAAGCATCGTTAATACGTTTTTTATCTTTCATTGGCACCATGCCACCTGCATTCCATTCTGCACTAATGGCTTTTAACTGGGCGTGATTTTCTTTGTTATCGGCGCCTAATTTAAAGTCATTCAATTTTGCAAGAACAGCTTCTTTAGCCACTAAATTTCCTTCAAAAGAGGCATCTAAATTTTCGTAATAATTTTTTCTGGCATCAAAAAAATGATTGCAGGCTTTTCTAAAACGCGCAAATAATTTCGGTTCTTCTTTATCGCCGTTGCTTGGATGTTTTTTCCAGTTATCCTGTAATTTAATAAGGTCGGCACCTGTCTTTTGCCAGTCGGTACTATCTTTCAGCGCTTCGGCTTTCGAGATCAGTTCTGATTTTATTTTGCGGTTAGCCGCAAATTTTTCATTCTGCCCTGCAAAATATTCTTTTTTCTTGTCAAAAAATGTATCACAAATAGCACGGAATTCGGCCCAGATCTTTTCGTTATCTTTTTCAGTTGTTCTGCCAACGGTTTTCCATTCGTTTTGTAATGCAATTAATTGTTCGGTAGTTTCATTCCATTTTACGGTACCTTCAGAAGCAGCCGCTACCAATGCTTTGGCCTTTTCAATTAATTCCAGTTTTGAATTAAGATTGTTTTCCTTTTTCTCTTCAATACCTGTATAATGCGTTTTTATTTTAGCATAAGTTTCATCTAAAACAGTTTTGTATTCCTGTTTTAAAATATCCCACTTACTGTTTGGTACCGGGCCAACTTCATCCCACTCGTTACGGTAAACTTTAATTAAGCGCTCGGCTTCTTTAATGTTTTCAATAGATTGAATGCCTTTTATTTTACCGATCAATTCGGTTTTTAATTCAAAGTTCTTTTTCAGATCGTGCTCTTGTAAGTCACGGAAGATCTTTAAATTATAATAGAATTCTTCTACCGCTTTACTATAATCAGCCTGTACTTCTTTATATTTATGCGATGAAACTGCGCCTGTGTTTTTCCATTGTGTTTGCAATTCCTGCAGCATTTTAACTGCCGCACCCACATTATCACTTACCTTACTCAGGTCGTTAATTTTGGCAATAATTTCGAGTTTAATGGATAGATTTTTTGCCTGTTCCGAAGCAATTTTTTGATCGGCTTCCTTCTTTAATTTGGCATGTTTATCCAATAAACTTTCAAACTGAATGTCTTCAGCCTGTTTGGGATATTCAAATTCTTTTGGCTTGCCACCCTCATCCACAAAGGTTTGGCGGGCGGTTTCAAATTCAGTTGTCCAAAGTTTTTGATACTCTTTCTGCAGAGCACGCACATTAGCAGCAACTTCACCTGCATCTTTAGTCAGCAGTTCTTCCAGTTTAGCGATCAATTCGGTTTTCATTTAACGTTTTTTTATTCAATACCCCAAAAATAGTGGAAAAGACACAGCTAACAAAACCGTAAATTTGTTGTTTTTTTACAAAGATTTATATAAATTGTAATTTGTAGTGAGCATGATTTCTGAGAAAAATATCGAACTTCTTCAGTTTGATAAAATAAAACAACTTATAAAACAAAAATGTTGCGGTCGCCGTGCAAAGCTATTGTGCGATGAGATCTCACCTAAAATATATTCTGCCGGGATCTTAAATGAATTAAACCAAACCAACGAAGTAAAATTAATACTGGCAGCCAACGGTTATTTTCCGGCGGTTGAACACGATGATATTGCGCAGGAATTAACAATATTGAATATTGATAATTCTTTGCTTCACGAAACACAATTGCTCACACTTTTAAAAACTACCGAGGTAATTAATACACTTATTCGTTTTTTAAAAGGTAAAAAAGCAACAATGCCTTTTTTATTTGAGCTGGTAGAAAATACAGATGTGTGTGAAATTGTTGTAGAAGAGATAAACCGTATAATTGATGCTGAGGCGCTTGTAAAAAGCACGGCTTCTTCTGAATTAAACCGAATCCGTAAACAGATCCAGGAAAAGAGAAGAGAAAGTGACCGTAAATTTTATAACTACGTAAATGAACTACGCAAGTTGGGTTATTTGCGTGATAACGAAGAAGGCTTTTTTAATGGTAGAAGAACATTAGCAGTATTAGTTGAATATAAATCAGAAGTTTCGGGTTTTGTGCACAGCAAAAGCGAAACTGGCAAAACCATTTTTATTGAACCCGGTGTTACCATTAATATTAATAACGAAGTTGCCGAATTAGAGATTGATGAGCAACGCGAAGTAAACAGAATTCTACGCGAGTTGTGTGCATTGATAAAACCTTTTGTTCCCGAACTTAAAAAAGGTTTTGATGTTTTAAGTTATGTAGATTTTTTAAGGGCTAAAGCACTTTTTGCGGTTGACCTTAATGCTAATTTACCGGAAATAAAAGAAGGCTTCGATCTTAATATTGTTTCGGCATTTCACCCCTTACTATTTCTTCAAAATAAAAAAACAGGAAGAAAAACCATTCCATTAACCGTTCAATTAAATTCAGATAATCGTGTTTTAGTTATAAGCGGACCAAACGCCGGCGGCAAAACAATTGCTTTAAAAACAATTGGTGTTTTACAAATGATGCTGCAAAGTGGATTGTTGATTCCTGTTAAAGAAAACTCTGTGTATTGTTTTTTTGAAAAGATCTTAATTGATATTGGCGATACACAAAGTATAGAAAATGAATTAAGTACTTACAGCGCCAAATTAAAATCAATGACGGGTATCTTAAGCGATATTAATGAAAGCACATTAGTGTTGATGGATGAGTTTGGAAGTGGCACCGATCCTGAACTGGGAAGCGCCATTGCTGAGGCTGTTTTAGAAAGCATTGAAAATTCAAAAACAAAAGGTGTCATTACTTCGCATTTTAGTAAT
The DNA here is from genome assembly GCA_044229885.1 of Bacteroidia bacterium. Lineage (GTDB taxonomy): Bacteria > Bacteroidota > Bacteroidia > B-17B0 > Aurantibacillaceae > Aurantibacillus. The sequence continues at coordinate 212,176 of JBGASD010000003.1, forward strand.
GTAAAATTATTGGCAGAAAAATTACCCGGCACATTTAATGGTTGTATGCTATTTGATATTGATAATTTAGAACCAAAATATATTTTAAGTGTTGGCGAACCCGGCAGCAGTTATACTTTTGAAGTGGCAGAACGTGTTGGTTTTCCAAAATATATTATTGAACGGGCAAAAGAAAAAGTGGATAAAGATAAATTAAAATTCAATCGTTTATTGGCCGAAGTTCAGAATCAAAAAACCAAACTGGATGAACAGTTGGAAAAAGCGGAGCATGAAGAATTCCTTAAAAAAATAGCTAAAGAAAAATACCATACTTTATTTGATAACTGGCAACAAAAAGTAGAGCGCGAACGTGATCGTAAAATTGAGTTGGCACGTCTGGCCGATTATGGACAAAAGTATTTGCGCTTAATGGACGACTGGAATAAAAAAGGTGATCGTAAAATGGTGATCAAACGCTTTATTGATGGTATAACTGCCGAAACAAAAAAGCAGGAAGAGTTAAGAAAACAAAAGAAATTAGACAATTATTCCGAAAAGAAAATTGCACGCATAAAGCCAAATTTAAAAGTTGGCAGCAAAGTAAAGATCTTAAGCGGAACCGAAATTGGTGTTGTAGAAGAGATCAAAAACGAAAAAGTATTCATTAAATTTGGTTTAATGAAAATGACTGTTGGGATGGAGAATTTAGTTTTGGCGGAAGGTTAGGCTTCGACTCCGCTCAGCCTGACGTTTATGGCTAAATATACTGTCACTCTGAGCGGAGTCGAAGAGTGATATCTGATTCTATAAAATAATGGATGAATTGATCGTATATATTCTTAAGTGTTCAGATGGTTCGTATTATGTAGGAATAACGAATGATATTAATATTAGAGTGTTTAAGCACAATGAAGGAAAAGACATTGCTTCCTACACTTACAAGAGAAGACCCGTTGAATTAATGTGGTTCAATAAATTTCAATCAAAACTTGAGGCAATTAATTGGGAGAAAAAATTGAAAGGGTGGACCAGGAAAAAGAAAGAGGCTTTGATCCAAGGTAAATTTGATTTGTTGCCTGTTCTTGCAGAATGTAAAAATGAAACACATTCTAGAAATAAAGTATAAAAGGCTTCGACTCCGCTCAGCCTGACCTATACCTATGTTGAGCCCCGTCACTCTGAGCACGGCAAAGCGAATAGCTTTGAGCGAGCTGGTGTGGTTGCCCGAAGAGTGTTTCCGATAATTTAAATATTGTCGCTGGGTTTGACGAGTATGACTTCTGTCTAAAGGAAAACTCCTGACATTTCAAATCCCTTTGTTCCGCGAGTCCGTTCCCTAAAATTATTTTACTTAATTTTGATCTACCACTTATGCGTTTTAAGTTAAAATATTATTGTGTTTTATTTTTTGTAGTCCTAATTGGTCCACTTGCATTAAATGCACAAGAACTCGAAAAAATAAAACAGGAATTAAACAATGCGAATGATCAACAACGGTCTGCTTTGTATTTACGTATTGCTTTATTGCATATTGAAAAATACGGCAATCCCGATTCCGTTTTAAAGTACAGTCAAAAAGCAGAAAAGAGTCTTGAGAAAGCGAGTAATAACGATCAGCAGTTTAAATCGCAATTATACACCGCTATTGGTTACCAGCAAAAAAACAAATTTGATACAGCTTTAACGATCTTAAAAAAAATAGTGGTTAGCAGTATTAAAAACGACTCTTTAAAAGCAGATGCAAATTATTATTCAGGAATAACATGTTACAGAGCCGGCGATAAAAAAGCGGCATTAGATCATTTTTTGAAAGCGATGAGTTTATACAAGGAGCGATCAAATGTAGATGGTTTGGCTTTAACCTATTGTAAATTGGCCGATGTGTTGGTTACCGATCTGCAAAATGAAGAAGCAAATAACTATAAAAATAAGGTGATTACTCTTTTACCTAAGTTAAAGAGTCCGTATGCAAAAATATTTGCTAATAATTTGTTGTCGCGTGTTTATATGGATATGCGTGCTGTTTCGCTTACTTACATAGATAGCTCTATAATTTATGCAAAACAGTCGTACGCCTTCATGAAAGAGTACGGTTATTATTTAAGAGCTTACCAGGTACTTAATATTATCTCTGATAATTATTTTATTAAAGAAGAGTATGAAACAGGCATTGAGTATTGTAAAGAATCTTTAAAGTTCAGAAAATATTTATACCCGGGCGAAATAATTTCCTGTTATATAAAATTCAGCGATTATTATAATTTAAAAAAAGAACCCTTAAAAGCGCTCGTTTATCTCGATTCAATGAAGATGAATTTAAAACACATTAATGTGCAGTATTATTGGCTAAACTATTATCAAAGGTATTACGAGTATAATAAAAATGCAGGTAATACAAAAGAAGCATTATATGGTATTGAACATTACAATGCCCTCAAAGACAGTGTGTATAATGTTGACAAGAGTAAAGAGATAAACGAACTCGTTCAAAAATATGATAAAATTGAGAATGAGAAAAAAATTATGGAACTGAATGCGGAAAAAGAAATTGCTTCGGTTAATACTAAATTTTTAATTGCCGGTGTTATTGCATCTTTATTTGCCATCATTATCATCATCTTTTTTTATCGCCAGTCTCTTGTAAAAAACAAACTAAAAACTATTGAAACCGAACAGCGATTAAATAGGGCACGAATGGATCCGCATTTTTTCTTTAATGCTTTAAGTTCGTTACAGGGCTTGGTAAACGATGATAAAAGAAAAAAAGAAGCATCGGATTATATTTCTAATTTTTCAAAGATCATGCGACAATCTTTAGAAAGCACTTATCTTGAAACGGTAAGTATTGAAGATGAAATAGATTTTTTAAAGAATTATCTTGAACTTCAAAAACTGCGAACCGGTAATAAATTTAATTACAGTTTTAATCATGATAAGGATCTTGAAATAAATGAACTCTTAATTCCATCGATGATCCTGCAGCCTTTTATTGAAAATTCTATCGAACACGGATTTGTTGATATAGATAAGGACGGATCTATTACAATTAATTTTTCTGTAAAAGAAAATAACCTTTTAATAAACATTATTGATAACGGTGTAGGCCTAAAGCAAGCAAATAAAAGTAAGGATCATACTTCGCGGGCAATACAAATTATAAAAGACCGTTTATATTTATTAAATCAAAAACACAAAACAAATGCTACTTTTGCTATAACAGAAAATTTAACCGGCGGCACCAAAGTAGAGATCGTTTTACCAATTATAAATTAATGAAGGTTTTAGTAATAGATAATGAAGTAAATGTAAGAGAAAGCTTTGTCGATCTTATTCTAAAAAATTGCCCGCAGGTAAATGAACTATTTCAGGCAGACGGCGTAAAAACAGGATTGGAGGCCATTCAAAAACATCAACCTGATCTTGTTTTTTTGGATGTGGAAATGAATGATGGCACGGGCATGGATCTTATGAGTCAACTAAGCAAATTTGATTTTCAATTAATTTTTATTACTGCTTTTAATAAATATGCTGTTGATGCTTTTAAATTCAGCGCTATTGATTTTTTATTGAAGCCGGTTAATTCTGAAGAATTAATACGAAGTGTGGAACGCGCTCAAAAAAACATTAAATCAAAAGATCTGGCTCAACAATTAACGATCTTGCAGGAAAGTTTACAATCAATAAAGTCCGCCGATAAAAAGATCGTGTTGAACGATAGTGAATCTATTCATTTTATTAAAGTAAGTGAGATCATTCGCTGTGAGGCAGATGGCGCTTATACAAAATTTGTTTTCTCTCAGCGTAAAGAAATATTGGTCTCATCTACGCTTAAAGAGTATGAAGAAATGCTGGTGCCTTTTGGGTTTTCGAGAGTGCATAATTCTCACATTATCAATTTAAATAAGATCATTCGTTTTGATAGAAAAGACGGCGGTTTTTTAGTGATGGAAAACAATGATACGGTGCCTATTTCTAAAAGAAAAAAAGATGAATTGACTCAGATCATTAAGCACATTTAATTTCCTGTTTTTGTTCTAAAAGGGTGTAATTTCTAAAATTACGTCTACCAATAATTCCTTCCCACTTACCAAACCAATACACTCACCTGTTAATTGTACCGTGAGTTAATAGCTCATATGCAATAATTTAGCTTTCATAAATCTATATCTTATGAAAAAACTTTTATTTATTCTATGCGTTCTTGCACTATCAGCAAGGTCGCAAAGTCTTGCTTTTCAATGGGCCAAAGGCATTGGTGGGATTAGTGCCGAAACAGGTGAGGGCATAGCAACCGATGGTTCGGGCAATGTTTACATTACAGGTATTCTTCAAGGCACGGTTGATTTTGACCCGGGACCGGGAACTTTTACCCTGGCTTCTGCCGGATCGCAGGATATTTACGTTTGCAAGTTGGATGCCACCGGAAGTTTTGTTTGGGCAAAGCGTGTTGGAGGAGTTGGCGTTGACATAGGGCAAGCAATAACTTTAGATGGGGCAGGAAATGTTTTTGTTACAGGTTATTATGATGGCACGGTAGATTTTGATCCGGGTGCTGCGATTTTTAATTTAAGCTCTTCAGGTGGGTCAAGCGATATCTACATCCTTACATTAAATTCTTCCGGAAATTTTATGAGTGCCGTGAGCATGGGCGGTAGCGGAACAGATAGGGCTTATTCGATCGCTACAGATGTTTCAGGAAATGTATATACAACGGGGGTGTATACAGGAGTGGCTGACTTTGATCCGAGTGCATCAACGGCTACACTTTCTGCAGTTGGTGGGCCCGATATATTTGTAAGTAAACTTACAAGCAGCGGCACATTTGTTTGGGCAAAAAGTTTGGGAGGAACTTCATCGAATGAAGAAGGCCACGGTATTAAAGCAGATGGAAGCGGAAATGTATATGCAAGTGGTTTTTTTGCCGGTACCGCAGATTTTGATCCATCGGCTGCTACGTTCAACTTAATTTCTAACGGCGCTGCAGATAATTTTGTAGTTAAGTTAAATTCAGCAGGCAATTTTGTTTGGGCTAAACAAACAGGTGGTACTTCTACCGAAAAAACATACTGGTTAAGTTTAGATGGTGCCGGTAATATTTACACATCGGGTTTTTTTAGCGGCACGGTTGATTTTGATCCTGGTGCAGCGGTAGCTAATTTAAGTACCACCGGGTTAAACGACGGCTTTATAAGTAAGCTCGATGCTTCGGGCAACTATGTTTGGACCAGGGCCGTAAACACCAATTCATATGTAAATTGTAATGCGTTGGCAATCGATGGTTCAAATAATGTTTACGTTACAGGTTATTTTCAGGGAACTACAGATTTTGATCCGAGTGTTAGTTCTTACAATGTAACCAGTGCCGGTAGTTTAGATGTTTATATTTTAAAACTGGATGCAGCAGGAAATTTTGTAACTGCAAAAACATTTGGAAGTACGGGAGCAGATTTTTCTTCGTCTATTGCGCTTGATGCGTCAAACAATGTTTTTACTACAGGTTATTTTTTGGGCACGGTTGATTTTGATCCGGCATCTGCAATTTTTAACCTCACATCAGTAGCAGGTTCTTCTGATGTGTTTGTGCATAAAATGAGTCCGTGCACACTTCCTGTATCCCCTGCAGACATAACTGCACCGGGCAATTTAAACATTTGCTCTTTAAATGCTACTACGTTAACAACATCCAGTTCGGCAACGGTAACATGGTATTCAAATCCAACAAGCACAACAGTTTTATCTACAGGCTTAAGTTACAATACGCCTACTTTAGCTGCGGGAACTTATACCTATTATGCAGAATCATTTACATGTTTGAACAGTGCCACGCGTACAGCAATTACTGTCACAGTAAATCCAACACCAACTATTAGTGTAAACAGCGGCTCAATTTGTAATGGTAGCTCGTTCACAATTACGCCGTCCGGCGCAAGTTCATACTCTTATATGAATTCAACAACGGGCAGCAGCTGCGTAATAAACCCATCTTCTTCAACCAATTTTAGTTTAACAGGTATAAGTGCGGCAGGCTGTACAGGTACTGCTGTTAGCTCAATAACGGTTGGCGCTTTGCCAATTATCAATATTAATTCAAGTACAGGTGGGCCAAGTTTATGCAGCGGTAGTACTGCAACTTTGTTTGCGGGTGGAGCGTCCACCTATGCCTGGGTCTCTGGTCCTAATACATCTACTTATGCTATCAGTCCAACGGTTTTTACAACCTATACAGTGGTGGGTACCAGTAGCCTTGGTTGTTCAGCCAGTAACACTATTTCTATCGGTATATTAATAACGCCAACAGTAAATATTAGTGTAGGCTCATCAAGCATTTGTAGCGGCAGTTCAACGATCTTAAATGCAAGCGGTGCAAATTCTTATTTATGGAATACCAGTGCAACAACTTCATCTCTTTCTGTTTCACCGGCTGCAACAACTATTTACACAGTAACCGGTACTACCTTATCCTGCTCAGATACAAAAACAATCTCGGTAAATGTAACAGCTTCGCCAACTATTTCCATAGCAAGTACAGCTTCCACAATTTGTGCAGGTGGCTCTGCCACATTATCAATTATTGGTTCGGCTGGTAGCTACTCCTGGAATACCGGGCCAACAACAACAACACTGTCGGTTTCTCCAACAATAGCAACAACCTACACAGCCGCCGGTTTTAACGGTTCGTGTTACGGCTTGGCAACAACAACTATTTCTATATCCAGCAGTATTACCGTAGTAGCTTCAGCTGCTAATGCAACTATTTGCTCGGGCGAATCAACAACTATCACCACTTCCGGCGCTGCAACGTATACATGGAGCACCGGTTCAAACTCAACATCCATAGTGGTAAGTCCAACTACTACTACCTCTTATTCTGTTACCGGAGAAAATGGTTCATGTTCAGGTTTGGCAAGTACATTGGTTGTTGTTAATACCTGCGTCGGAATTAACGAATACGAAAATAATTTCTTGCTCTCAGTTTTTCCCAACCCAAGCAATGGATTTGTAAATATTGAAACTAATATTGAAAGCGATCTTGCAATTATAGACGTACTAGGCAAAACAATCATGACGCTGGCTCTGCTTCCGGGTAATAATCTTGTCGATATTTCTCATTTAAATAACGGATTGTATTATTTTAAAATGGGTAACACAAATTACAATTCATTAAAAAAAATAATAAAGAACTAGTTAAATAAATAGTGAACTAAGGGAGCGAAAAAGTAAAATCTATATTTCATGAAAAAAATAGCTTTAAATTTTATAAAAATAATTCTTACCATTAATACAACACTTATCTTTGCCTTTACAGCCAAAGCTCAGAATTTTCAGTGGGCGCGTTCAATTGGCGGAACACTTCAGGACGAAGGAAGGTCAGTTTGTGTAGATGCAAATGGTAATGTAATTACATTAGGAGTGTTTCAGGGAACAATTGACGTTGATCCCGGCCCGGGCACTTTTAATTTGGTGGCTGCCGGAAACCTGGATGTGTTTATTTCAAAATTAGACGCCGCCGGAAATTTTACCTGGGGCAAAAGTATTGGCGGAAGTGCTGCTTATGTACAAGCCCATAGTATTAAAACTGACGCTGCTGGAAATATTTATTATGTTGGAGAAGTTCAGGGCATTGCTGATTTTGATCCGGGAACAGGTATCTCAAACATAAATGGTGTTAATAATGATATTTTCGTTGCAAAGCTGGATGTGTCGGGTAATTTTGTTTGGGCAAAAAAAGTTGGCGCGAGTAATGTTGAAAGCGCCAGGGCATTAGAGTTAGATGCTAACGGAAATATTTATTATACTGGTTCGTTTACCGGTACGGTAGATTTTGATCCGGGAGCAACAACATTTAATTTATCAGCACCCGGAATTAACAAACAAGATATTTTTGTTTCTAAACTTGATGCATCGGGCAATTTTATCTGGGCAAAAAACATGGGTGGTACTTCAGATGATATTGGATACGCCATTGCAATTGATGCGAATCATAACGTTTATACTACTGGTTCGTTCAGTGCAACGGCAGATTTTGATCCGGGTGTTGGTGTCACTTCTTTCACTGCTGCTGCCAGTACTGATATGTTTATTTCAAAACTCGATGCTAGCGGCAACTACTTATGGGCAAAGCAATTTACCTGTGCCATGGGTAAAGGCATTGCGGTTGATAACAGTTTTAATGTTTATACAACCAGCGGCTTTAGCGGTACGGTAGATTTTGATCCGGGAGTCGGCACTTATACTTTGGCCACGGGTGTAACAGGTGATGCAGATATTTTTATTTCAAAACTCGACCAAAATGGAAATTTTGTTTGGGCTAAAAAATTGGGCGGTTTAAATACAAATCCCGATGATGCTTTGGCAATTACTTTAGATGCGAGTAACAATGTATATTCAACGGGCCTATTTTCAGGAACCGGTGATTTTGATCCGGGTACTGGTACATACACAATGACGTCTGCAGGAGGTTCAAATAACGATGTTTACATTTCTAAATTAGATGCAGCCGGCAATTTTATCTGGGCTGTGCAAATGGGAGGTACTTCCTCAGTTGACCAGGGAACTTCTGTTACTGTAGATGCACTTGGTTACGTTTACACAACAGGAATTTTTGTTGGAACCGGAGATTTCGATCCAAATGCAGGTGTATATACATTATCAGGTGCTGGCTCTACAGATTGTTTTGTTCAAAAACTTGGAAGCAGTATCACCACAAACATCAATGAAGTAAAAGCTGTTCAGCTCGCTTCTGTTTATCCAAATCCGGCAACCAGCAACTTCACACTTAAAACCGGGCAATACGGTACTTATTTTATTATTAATAGTTTAAATCAACCCGTAAAAACAATCAATATTGAAAGCGAAAGCACAAGTATTGATGTTTCTCAATTTGCTTCGGGCATTTATTATTTAGTAAGCAAAAACGTAAGAGTAAAGATCAGTGTTATTCACTAATATAAAATATAAAGGTGTAGCTAAGGTATAGATTTTAATTGCGCCTTTTTTAATAAGGCTGGAGAATTTATTCTCCTCCTTATTTTTTTAATTTTTAAAAAATAATTCCAAAAATAATAAACATGAAATTCAAAAACATACTAGTTGTTCTTATACTTTGTAACTTAAAAATGCTGGCTCAGGATAATACATACAATGGCCCGGCAAAAATGGAAGTAAAAACTTTTTGGCGCCAGGCAGATATGTTTAAAAATGGTAAAGGCAGCGACTCAAATTTAGGCAATATGAAAAAGGCCCTTGCAGGGGCCAGGGAAAAAGATCCTTCTTACAATACTTCTGAAATGGAAGAAGAATTAAAAAAGTGGAATGAGAAAATAAGTGGTGATAATGCCAAGGCAATCGCTTCAGAAGAAAAAATAAAACACGACAGAGATAAAATGCAGGATTTGTTAAGATCGCAAGTAAAGATCGCAAATAGTTTAGACGAACTTTATAAGTTTGGAAGTCTTACAATATCTGGCAATACTGATAAAGCCGAAGCCTGGAAGAATAAGATATCTGATTTTAAAGCTAAGGCCGAAGAGGCAGTGGCATTTAAAAATGCCGGAGGAAAAATAGATGATTCTTATGTTGATTATATTAAAAAACACAATTTAACTACAGATAAATTCATAAAGCAAAAAAAAGAATCCTTACAACAAGCTACAGAAAGTTTAACCGGCGTATATTATGAAGTACAATTACATTTGGTGTACTGGGATTATGCTTTAAAATTATTTCCGGAAATTACAGAATTTAATGAAGCGAAGAGCAAAGTTGCTAAACTCGCAGCTGAAATAGGAAGCCTTGAAGAAGCTAACGGAAAGGCAAAAGCAAACAATGCTGAGGTTATTAAAAACAGAAAACTTCCTAACCCGGTGGTAAAAGACGCTGCACTGGAAAAAATTTTAACTGATGGTTTTAACAAAACATTTTCTTCACAAGGTGCTGCAGTATTAAAAGTTGTGTTAACTCAGGATGGCTGGACAACATTAAGAAATCAGATCACTTCCGTAATAATTGGGCGTGAACGCAGTGCTAAAGTAGCTTACAAGGGCGCTGATGGTAAATGTTATTTATTAGAAGATTACGTTTTTATTCGTGAAGAGTATATTGGCGGTAATTTTACCAATAGTAAAGCAGCATACAATGGTTTATTCGGGCTAGAAATGCTTTGTGAGAACGTTAAGTAGTCAAGTTTTTGATAATAGAAGATAAAATTGCAATGGATAAAAATAAACGTAGCATCTTAATAGGAGTTTGTTTTATTGTTGTAACAATAGTTGCTATTTTTTTGATAGACTGTTTTCAAACGGCTAACTTGTTAAAAAGCGGTACACGTGCCATGGCTATTGTTACTGCAAAGTATTATGAAATAAATGTAGATAATAATGATACAACAGGTTATTCAATGAGATTAGAAGTACTCAGAGATTCAAATCTTGATAAAACACAATTTGTACCTTTTGTAAGACTTGAGGCTTTTGTGAAAAAAGGGTCTTTTTATAAGTATAATGAAGGGGATAAAGTAAAAGTAGTTTATTATAACGATGATACAGATCATGCAAGATTATTAGAAGAGATACAATAAAATGGAACAAGAAAAAAGATCACCTAAAGTAAAAAAACTCGAACGAATTATCTACATCAGCTTTGCAGTGTTGGTTTTATTTATCGGGGTTATAATCTTTATAGTTAAGATCGAAGATAGAAAATTTTTAAAAGAAGGCATTCGGGTAGAGGCAAGTATAAATAGCATGTACGAAAGCGGTACAACAAAAAATAGAAATTATAGCATGTCTGTTTCCCTTTTTACAAAAGCAGCGGAGGAGAAAAACCCCGTTTCTGATACAAGCGGAAAAACTGAAAGTCAGAAAAAATTTGACGAGATCCTGGATGGTCTTACCATCAATTCTAATATTGGTAATTACTTCAGTGCTACCATTAATTGCAATAGCGATAGTTACAACAAATATAAACCCGGAGATAGAATTACAGTTGTTTATTTAAAAGAAGATTCAACGGATATAAGAATACTAAGTGAGTTGGAGTAATTTCCGGAAATAGCTGTAATCTTTAAGAATTAACTTAATAAAACTAGATCAACATGAGAAATAAAATATTTTTACACTTAATTCTAATGATCCTTTTTTTAAAAGGAAATTTAATAGTTGGTCAGGTGATCATTTCACAGGATTTTGAAGGCCCTTTAACGGGTGGATGGATGAGTAACGGAACAATACTTGGATCACAAAATTCTATTAACGCTTATGCAGGCTCAGGAATGATATCACTCGGCCAGCAAAAAAATTTAACTGGCCCTGTTTTTACTTTACCAGCAGGTACAAAAAACCTATCTTTTTGGTGGAATGTAGCAGTTCCCTCTGCATTTGCAACGCTTAACGCAGTTTTAGCGCAAAATTCAAGTACTGTTGCTAATTTAGGGAGTTGGACATTTGCCACAGCATGGCAACAAACAATTATTAATATACCTGCAGGGTATACAGGAAATAATTATACGATCACCTTTAGTGTTCAATCTTCTTCAAGCTCTACAACGTTTTATCTTGACGAAATAAATTTGTCTGCAGGTAGTTTTCCTACAAGTGTAAACGAAAGTGAAGAAGACGATGCGCATATTACAATAGTTCAGGATGTTTTTGACAGAAATAAAATAAAAATTCTCGGAACTAAAGAAGCTGAGGATTTCGATCTGTATATTTTCACAATTGATGGTAAAGAGGTCTTTTTGAGAAAGGCAATCAATATTTCAGGCTCTCCAACATCTGAAATAGAGTTGCCCGAAATAAGTAAAGGGTTGTACATTTTAAAATTAAGTAACGGTAAAAAATTCTATACGCAAAAACTTTTTATTTAAGATATTACTTTACTGCAAAATTACAAATCGTATTAAATGGACAGTATTCATGAATATCTTCATTATCTGTTTGCGAAAAAGGTTTGTTTTGATCAAAAATAAGTTCGATAGATCGTCGCAGCTCATTTTCAAAATCAGTTAAGAATTCATTTGTAAAAACAAGGCGGCTTTTATCTTTTGAAATATATTTAGGCTCTTCTAAAAAATTCTTGAACGGAATAATGCAGGGATGCATTTGTTCCGGTAAGCAAAAATTATTTTTATATAATAACCAGGCGTAAATGATCAATTGAAACTGTTTGTTGTAATCTGTATTTAAGAAAAGCTCATCAAAAGATTTGAAATCAAACTTGTCTGTTTGTTTTATAGAACTCTTAAAATCAATTATCCTTACATTTCCCTGGTAAGAATCTATCCTATCTATCTTACCTTTTATATAAATGGTTGTGGGAATATTTTTTATGTCAATTTGTAAAGGGGCAGAAAACTCTTGTTCAAGATTATTTAAAGTTAAATACTGGTTATCTTTTTGAAGCTTGGTAATAAAAGTAATATCGCTTTTAATTAATTTTTCTACATATACTTTAATAACTTCTTTTTGCAGAATTCCTTTTCCAACAATCTCGGGGTTATCAAAGAAGCTTGTAAAGCTATCATGTACGGTACTTTCAACAATTTTTAATTTTTCTTTTAACTGTTCGCCTTTTAAAACAGTGCCAATAAATTCTTTATATAAATTTTCGAGACTTAAATGTAAAATAGAGCCAAAAGTGTTTGCTTCGGCACTTTCCTCAACTTCTTTTGTTTCCTTTAGTTTAGCACTATACCTGAAATAAAATTTCAAAGCACATTCTTTAAATGTTATCAGTCCTGAAGGGGACAATGCTCCAAATTCTTCATTACTTGTTGCTTTTTTATAAATAGGCGCTAAGATCTCATCATCTTTAATAATTGTAATTGTGTTGTCTAGCTCGGCAGGAAAACTGTGATATAAAGCAACCTCTTCTTTAATTTTTATGTTTGGATGGGTAACCTGCAACTCTAATTGTAATTGTGTTACAAATCTGCTTTTTTCACCTTTGCCAAAAGTATCAGTCTCGCTATCGTAAGTAATAATTATGTTATTAGCTCTTTGAAGCAACCTGTAAAAGTGATAAGCATAAATGGCATCTTTTTCTAAATACAATGGTAAACCAAAAGCTCGTTTAAGATCGTTGGGAATAAATGAATTTATTGTTTTTCCTGAAGGCAAAACTCCCTCATTTACATTCACAAAAATAATATGATCAAAATCCAAAGTACGTGTTTCCAACACACCCATAATTTGTAATCCCCGTAAAGGCTCACCAATAAAGGGTGCAGAAGCACTACCAACAACCTGATTAAATAATTGTTTTAGTGAAAGAATATCGTTAAAGTGTGGGTATTTTTGAATTATTTCGGTTAAACGGTTAAAATTCTTGATAATGATCTGAAGATACTCTAACTCTAAACTGGATTGATTATTCTGAGCTTGAACAATAAATAATTCTTTAATATTTTGAAGTAGGCTTAAGAATTGGTCACAAATAATTTTAACCGAAATTATTGGCTGCAATAAAATTATTTGTTCGTTATTAGAATTAAACAATTCAAAAAGCATTTTTGAAGAAACAAAAGAAATATTCCTTTGCGTTAGTTGATCAATAATTTTTGAAACAGAGAGTGTTGGGTTTTTACTGGTTAAGTAACTTGCAAAAACAGGTTGTCTTAAAAGCGCAACCAGATCTTTATGATAAATTGTTTTATGTTGCCTGTTTTGCTTTGAGAAGCTTATCTGTAATTGCAACAATTGCTCAATTAAACTATAAGTAGAAGTGTAGCGCAATGGATATTCCATTGTAATATTTACATACTGCACTTCCGTCGGTAATTGCTGCAATACCGGCCACAATAATTTTTCATTGGCTAAAACAACAGCAACTTTATCCAAAGGAATTTTATAGTCAATAAATTTTTGAATGCTTTGTTTTACAACCTGCGCTTGCCCGATTTGTTTTGGAACAGAAATGATCTTTATTTCTTTTTCTTCCTTAAAATGCTCGCCAATAAAAGTCGGCTCTTTTTGGTTAAAGAGATGAAAATTATTTCGTAAAAACAAACCTGCTTCCTGGTTACTATCGGTCAAATAATAATTATCTGCATCCCAAAGTATATCTGCTTTTTTTTGCAAGTGCAGTTTATTAAAAATATTAAGTTCGGCAGCATTCAAGGCATTAAAGCCACAAAAGATCATTTTATGAAATTGATTGGGATATGTACTCGAATCAAAATTCTTTACCGCATATTTATATGCTAAGCCTTGATAAGCCCAATTTTTGGATGCTAAAAAATTGCTGAAGTGTTTGTAAATAGCTCCCAAACTATTCATGAACTTTAAATAGCTACTTTGATATTCGCTTAGCGTTTCAGCACCCAGACTCCAGTTCTCTAATACTTTAATATCTTTTAAATTTTCATAAAGCTGTTCCGAATCGGCCAGGTAACGGTCTATCTCGTTAAAATCCTGCAAAATTAATTGTCCCCACTTTGCAAAGCTGTCAAAGTTCTCCGCTTCCGGGCCATAACAAACTTTATAGCTATCGTACAAATAACAAATAAGATCTATTTCTTCAAGCGTTTTTAAACCACTTAATTCTGCAATTAATTCTTCGGCACTAATTATTGTTGGCAGCCAAATGGTTTTACCATAGGTTTGGGTCAGGTAATTCTTTAAAAAAAGTGCCCCCCTTTTATTTGGCAAAATAATGCACAATTGTTCTAAATTATCTTTGTAATTTTCGAACACATATTCTGCAACTAATTTTAAAAAGGGCTTAGCCATGGATCTTAAAGATATAAACTTTCCGGTGTACCGTAAGTATAAAAATAACAAGAGTTATTTTAAAATTATACAGCCCGATAGGTTTGAAGAGATCCAGATAATTGGCAGCAAAAAGATCGTAAAACAAACTGAGGCAAAACAATATCCTGAAATGGTATTTATTCAGGACCTTGTATTTAATTATACTGAAATGGCGGTTGAAATAACGGAAGAGGAATATCTTAGGATCAATAACTGATCATTTTAATTTATCAAAAGTATTTCCTTTAGATACGTCGCCCGTAGTGTAACCTAACTTAAACCAATACATCCGCTGTTCTGATGTGCCATGTGTAAAAGCATCAGGTGCAACAGTGCCTGTGCTCATTTTTTGTAAACGATCATCGCCAATAGCGTTGGCGGCATTAAGCGCTTCGTCAATATCGCCAGTCTCTATAACATTTTTCATTTGCTGGTCGTAATGCGCCCATACACCGGCATAAAAATCTGCCTGCAATTCGAGTGCTACCGAAAGTTTATTAGCCTCTGTTTTTGATAACTTTTGTTGTGCCCTGCTTACTTTTTCTGTAGTACCCATTAAATATTGAACGTGATGGCCAACTTCGTGCGCAATAACATAAGCATTTGCAAAATCGCCGCTGGCACCAAAACGATTCTTTAGTTCATTAAAAAAATCAAGATCGAGATATAATTTTTGATCGCCGGGACAATAGAATGGGCCTGTAGCAGAGCTGGCATAACCGCAGGCAGATTGTGTTTGACCATTAAATAAAACCATAATCGGTTCAGAATAGGAAGAGCCATTATCTGCAAAGATCTTATTCCATACATCTTCATTATCCGCAAGCATTACCGATGCAAAATGCGCCATTTCATCTTCGGAAGCATTGTTTGTAGCGCTTACACCATTTTGTGTTGTTTGAGTTGGAGTGTTTACCTGCTGAGAAAGGTCCACTGCGTCACTTCCAAATATAAAGTTGAATAATAAATAAAGTATGGTTACACCAATACCGCCGCCAATAAACATACCACCGCCGCTAATACCTCTCCTATCTTCAACATTTCCACTTTCACGCCTGCCTAGCCATTTCATAATTTTAATTTTTTTATAATATGCAATTTAAATACCAGATAATAATTTAAACAGATTATTATCTTTGTGCTCTTAAATTAAATTATTATGACACGCTTAAGGATCAAAGACATTTTAAAAACAACACCCGCAAACCAAACTATCACTGTTAAAGGCTGGGTGCGTTCATTCAGAAACAAAACGTTTATTGCTTTAAACGATGGTTCTACAAATAATAATTTACAAATAGTTGTTGATTTTAATACACTGCCCGAAGAACTTTTAAACCGTATTACTACAAGCGCCTCAATTAGCGTTACCGGTACTTTGGCTGCGTCTTTGGGTAAGGGACAAGCTGTTGAAGTGATCTCAAAAGAATTGACAATACTTGGCGATTCTGATCCCGAAAAATATCCTTTGCAATTAAAAAATAAACCAAGCTTAGAGTTTTTGCGTGAGGTAGCACATTTACGTTTTCGTACCAATACATTTGGCGCTGTGTTTCGTGTGCGTAATACATTGGCATTTGCGGTTCACAAATTCTTTAACGAAAAAGGCTTTTTATATATGCACACACCTATCCTTACATCCAGCGATGCCGAAGGAGCAGGGGAGATGTTTCACGTAACCAACTTTGACATTGCTAACCCACCAAAAGATGAGAATGGTAAAGTAGATTATAAACAGGATTTTTTTGGTAAGTCAGTGAATCTTACTGTATCAGGTCAGTTAGAAGGCGAATTAGCTGCAATGGCTTTTTCTGATATTTATACGTTTGGTCCAACGTTCAGAGCAGAAAATAGCAATACGGCCCGTCACTTAGCTGAGTTTTGGATGATAGAGCCCGAGATGGCCTTTTATGAATTAAAAGATAACATGGATTTGGCAGAAGAAATGTTGCAATATGTTATTAAATATGCATTGGATAATAATTTAGAAGACATTCAATTTTTATCACAACGTTTAGAGGAAGAAGAAAAACAAAAACCGCAGAATGAACGTAGTGAGT
This sequence comes from Bacteroidia bacterium, assembly GCA_044229885.1. Taxonomy (GTDB): domain Bacteria; phylum Bacteroidota; class Bacteroidia; order B-17B0; family Aurantibacillaceae; genus Aurantibacillus. Next base: position 228,962 of record JBGASD010000003.1, read on the forward strand.
TATCATTATTAGATAAATTAAAATTCTGCCTGGATAATAAATTTGAGCGTGTTACTTATACACAGGCCATTGAGATCTTAAGAGAAAGTAATCATAACAAGAAAAAGAAATTTCAATACCTGGTAGATAAATGGGGCGTTGACTTACAAAGCGAACACGAGCGTTATTTGGTAGAAAAACATTTTAAAAAGCCGGTTATTTTAACGGATTATCCAAAAGAGATAAAATCGTTTTACATGCGCCAGAACGATGATGGAAAAACCGTGGCGGCCATGGATATTTTATTCCCGGGCATTGGCGAGATAGTTGGCGGAAGCCAGCGTGAAGAACGTTTGGAAAAACTTGAAACACGCATGAATGAAATTGGTATACCTTTACACGAGCTTTCGTGGTATTTGGATACCAGGCGTTTTGGTTCTTGTCCGCATGCAGGTTTTGGTCTTGGTTTTGAGCGATTAGTATTATTTGTAACCGGTATGACAAACATCCGTGATGTAATTCCTTTTCCACGCACGCCAAACAACTGCGAATTTTAAAAACGATCTTTATTATATGATACAAAGCCACAGTTTACGCTGTGGCTTTTTTGTTGGCATAGGTTTTGAACATTTATTTTAAAAAGAAATAAAATGAAAACAATAATTTACCTACCATTAATAGCATTGATAGTTTTGTGCAGTTGTAAAAGCAATTCATTCATGAAGCAACGTTATACTAATTTTGCGCACGCTTCAACTAAAAATACGATTTCAAAAAAGAAAATTGCAAAAGCGGAAACACCCGTAATTCAAAAAGAGGAAGTTGCAATTGAAGAATACCCACAAACTGCCAGTGTTGCAGAAACAGGACCAATTGTATTTGTAAAAGAAAATGTTTTTAAACCAATTAAAAGCAACATTCAAAGATCAAACCTTTCTTTTAATAAGCAAGTAACCAAAGAGGTTGAAAATTCTAAAACTGAGCTCAAAAATAAAAATGTAATTCAAAAGCAAAAATCGGCAGCTCAACGTATTATTGGCACACTTTTAAAAATTGTGCTGTGGGTAATAATACTGGCGGTTGTTGTAGGTGTTATAATTATTATTGGTGCACTGGCATAACATTTGAATTTCTTCTGATAAAAAAATAAAAACAATTAAACATGAAAACATTTATTTACCTTCCATTAATCGCCTTAATAATTTTAACCGGTTGCAAAAGTAATTCATTTACTACTCAACGCTATACTAAATACGGCCATGCGTCTCATAAAAAGGCAGTTAGTTCACCAGAAGCAGTAAAGGCAAAACAAGTTGAACTCGAAAAACCTGAAACTGAAGTTGTAAAACAAACTGTAAACCCTGTAACTATCATAACAGCGGGTGTATCTACTTTAAAAGATGCCATTTTAAAACCCGAACGTAAAGTATATGCTCTAAACGAAAATTCTTTTAGCGCCGCTCCGGAAAGTGAATCTGTTTCTAATAATGAAACTGTAAATAACGAAAATTCGAAACAAGCATTTAAATCAAAAAGAACATTTAAGCAAAAAGTCCAAAAAGCTGAGGGTCTTATTGGTAGTGCTTTCTTAACTGCCTTATGGATCGTATTGGTAGTGATCTTTATTTGCCTTATTCTTTTTGTTCTTTCGGCGGTATTTTAATATCAATTAGGGGAATGTGTTCCACAAAAAAGGAACAATTCCCCATTAATGATTAGTTACAGCTGGCACGCGATTAACATAATTTTAATAAACAGAACTCATGAAAAAGCTAATTTTATTTTCGTCTGCTTGTATACTTCTTTTTTTAAATAGTTGTACTACTCAAATGTATGTTTCTAATACAGTAAATGCACCATTACTAAAAGAGAAAGGTGAAGTGCATGTAAACATTACACAAAACGATCTGCAGGTTGCCGCAGCTCTGGGTAAAAATTTTGGTGTAATGGCAAATGGTTTTTATATGAATTATAAAGACAATAGTTCTAATTACAAACACGATGGAATTTTAGGAGAAGCAGCCCTTGGTTATTTTAAACCTTATGAAAATAACGTAGTATTTGAAGCCTTTGCAGGCATTGGCGGAGGAAGGGTTTCAAAACAACAGCAATTTATGGATAGCAATAATAATAGTTACATTGGTTATTTTAATGCAGATGCTACTAAAGTTTTTGTTCAACCGGATATTGGTTATAAAACAAAATTTTTTGACGCTGTGTTTAGTTCACGATTTTCGGCAGTAAAGTATACAAGTTTTGATCAAACAAATTATCCGGAAGTAGAATTGCATAACGATTACCTGGATAATAATAATTTGTTAGGCCCTTTATTTATGTTTGCAGAACCTGCAGTAACTTTACGGGGCGGTTATAAATTTGTAAAACTGCAATTTCAATATGGCTTAACCATTAACATGACGCCTAACGATATTAAGCACGCTGATAATTTTTCTTCTTTAGGTGTGGTTATTAATATTGCCAAATGGTATAACAATAATAGAAATGAAGATGTGAAAATAGAAGAAATGAAAAAAATAGATTAGCTCTCAACTAATTTTACACTTCCCCGGCCGACAATAAAAATTTTATTCTCTATTTGTTTAATGTTTAAAAGATGCTCTATCCTTTCGGGATGGGTATCGGTTATAAACACCTGACCAAAACTGTTACTGCTCACCATTTCTAATAATTTTGTAAAGCGCTCCTCATCCAGTTTATCATAAACGTCATCCAGTAATAATAATGGCTTTGTATTTTTTTGCTCTTTAATAAATTCAAACTGCGCTAGTTTTAAAGCTAGTAAATAAGATTTTTGTTGGCCTTGGGACGCAAATTTTTTCAAACTAAAACCGTTCAACGTAAATTCAAGATCGTCTTTATGCGGCCCAACGGTTGTATAATGTACAGCCCTATCGCGGGGCAGCGAAGTAATGATTGCAGTTTTAAAATCTTTTTCACCTAAGCTGTTCTCATAATGCAAAGCAACTTCTTCTTTGCTTTCGCTGATAAACTGATAATGCTTATTGAATAAAGGAATAAATTGTTTCAAAAATTCTTTTCTTATCTCCAGTATTGAACGTCCGTAATTAATTAATTGGTCATCCCAGATCTCTAAGGTTTCTGAATCAAAACTTCTGCTTTCAAAAAAATGTTTTAATAATGCATTGCGCTGTTTTAAAACCTGGTTATATGAAATTAATTTATCTAAATAAACTTTATCGTATTGCGAAATAATACCATCTAAAAATCTGCGGCGAATATCACTGCTGCCATTTATTAATTCAGCATCACTTGGTGAGATCATTACTAATGGAAATTGGCCTATGTGTTCGCTCAATCTTTCGTACTCTTTTTTGTTCTTTTTAAAGATCTTTTTTTGGTTTCTTTTTAAGCCGCAATACACTTCAGATAACTCGCCCGATTTTTCAAAATTACCTTGCACCACAAAAAAGCCTTCGTTGTGTTTAATGTTCTGACTATCAACCGAATTAAAAAAACTTTTGCAAAAAGAAAGGTAGTGTATAGCATCTAAAAGATTGGTTTTTCCCATGCCGTTATTACCAACAAAACAGTTGATCTTTTCCGAGAATTGTGCCTCGAATTCAGCGTAATTTTTAAAGTTTACTATGGAAAGCTGCTTTAAATACATGGATTTTAGCAAAAATACGCCTTTTTTAGGTGGTTTTTTGAATTAGAAATTAGATTTTAACAGAAAAAAAGCTATTTTTGCAGACTAATTTTTACGTATAAATGGCTGATTTAAAAGACGAAACAACCGTAGACAATACCGAGGTAAATAACCCTGTTGAAGAAACTATTGAGGAAACTCCCGCTAAAACAATTGATCCGAGTTTAGAAGGTGTTCAACTTTTTTATGAAACTAATAAAAAAATGATCACTTACGTTGGTGGTGGTTTAGCACTTATAATTGGCGCTTTTTGTTTTTTTAAATTTTACTACTTACCTGAACAAGAGACTGAAGCTTCTAACGAAATTTTCTGGGCTCAAAATTATTTTGAAGCCGATAGCTTTAACATTGCTTTAAAAGGTGGTGTAACTGTAATGGCACCCGAAGGCCAAAAACAAATTATGGGCTTTGAACAAATTGCTGAAGAATACAGTATGACAAAAACCGGTAGTTTAGCTAATTACTGTGCTGGTATTTGTTACTTACGTACAGGTAAATTTGAACAAGCTATTGAATATTTGCAAAAATACGATGGTGATGATGAAATGGTTGCTCCTATTGCTGTTGGTGCTATTGGTGATTGCAATATGGAATTAAATAAAATAGATGAAGCCATTAAATTCTATTTAAAAGCCGCTGAAAAAAGCAATAATACTTTTACAACGCCTTTTTATCTTAAAAAAGCGGGTTTTGCTTACGAGCAAAAAGCTAATTTTTCTGAAGCTTTAGCACTTTATGAGCGTATTCAAAAAGAATACAGCAAAAGCAATGAAGGAAAAGAAATTGAAAGAGATATTGCTAAAGTAAAAGCATTAGGCAATTTATAATTAATAAAATAATTTTTAAAAAGTCTGCTCCGGCAGACTTTTTTTATTTTTAGAATATGAGTAGTGTAAATAAGAATTTGTCGGTTAACGAAGGAAGCAGTATTCCAAATGCGTCAAAATTTAAATTCGGTATTGTTTGTTCAGAGTGGAATCATGAAATAACCAATGCTTTAAAAGAAGGCGCAGTAAATACTTTATTGGCTAATGGTACAAAAAAAGAGAATATCATTATTCGTGAAGTACCCGGAAGTTTTGAATTAACGCTTGGCGCACAATATTTGGCAGAAGCTACTGATGTGGATGCCATTATTTGTTTAGGTTGTGTTATACAAGGCGAGACGCGACATTTTGATTTTATTTGCGATGCTGTTGCCAAAGGCATTACCGATCTTAATATTGAATACAATATGCCTTTTATTTTTGGTGTACTAACGCCAAATAATCAACAACAGGCACTAGACCGTTCAGGTGGAAAGCATGGTAACAAAGGCGATGAAGCTGCTGTTACAGCCATTAAAATGCTGGCCTTAAGAGATAGCTTAAATAAATAATTTTAGAAAGATCTAATTCTCTCCTTTATCAAAATTTAAATTGGTGTTCAGTAAAGAACCGAACAGATCTTTAAAAGTTACGCCGTCTATCAATTTATTTTTGCTTAATAAAGAATGTTCTGCTAAACCATGCAGTGCAAACTCCATTAATACAAATTTGTCTGCGCCTTTTACATTTGGATGATATTTTTTTACAAGATCCTCCAAGCCATCTACGATTGTCAATGCAGATGAATATACTTTATCATTCTCATGATCCAACAGATCTAAAATATTGCTTTGAGAGAACCAATTAGTAATTGCAGAGTAGTCTGAATTTTCTTTTTTGCGCTTTAATTTTGCCGGATCGGGAAACAACTGAACAAAAGTATTTCTTATCGCTAATGAGATTAAATTTTGAGCAATAACAGCGGGGCCTTCCTGTTCACCTTCATATACCAATTCTATTTTACCGTTAATGGCAGGAATAGCACCATACAGATCACTTACACGCGCAAAAGAGTAAGGTTGTTCGTTTTTCAAAAAGCGTAATTCTGCTGCGCTTATTAAACTTTCGTAAGCACTAATGGTTAGGCGCGCGCTTACTCCACTTTTTGCATCAACAAATTCACTTGTGCGTGCTTCAATGGCAATTTGCTCCACCAGATTTTTTAAGATCTCAGGCACTCCAATTTGTTTTTGTTCTGAATTTAATTTTGCCTGATCCTGCGTAATTTTTTTCGAATGCTCTATTGATCTCGGATAATGTGTGAGGATCTGTGAACCTATCCTGTCTTTTAAAGGTGTAACAATACTTCCGCGATTTGTATAATCTTCAGGATTGGCCGTAAATACAAATTGAAGGTCTAATGGAATGCGTAAATTAAATCCACGAATTTGTACATCACCCTCCTGTAAAATATTAAATAAAGCAACTTGCAATCTTGCTTGTAAGTCAGGCAGCTCATTAATCACAAAAATAAAACGGTTGCTGCGCGGAATTAATCCATAATGAATTACATTTTCATCGGCAAACGATAATTTTAAATTCGCTGCTTTAATAGGATCAAGATCGCCAATAAGATCGGCAACACTAACATCGGGTGTTGCTAATTTTTCAGCAAATCGATCATTGCGATGGATCCAATTGATTGGCGTTGCATCTCCTTTTTCCAAAATCAAGTTCTTTGCAAAATTAGAAATGGGTTGTAAAGGATCATCATTCAAAGGACTTCCGTCAATAACCGGAATGTATTCATCTAACAAATTTACGAGCTGACGGGCCATTTTTGTTTTAGCCTGGCCGCGCAATCCTAAAAATAAGATATTGTGTTTGCTTAAAATAGCACGCTCTAATTCCGGTAAAACAGTTTCTTCATAACCAAAAATGCCATCAAAAATGGCTTCTTTCTTTTTTAATTTTTTAATTAAATTTTCACGCAGCTCATCTTTAATACTTAAGAATTTATAACCGCTCTGTTTTAATTCACCTAAGGTTTTTATTGTTGGTTTCATACTATTTCTTGTTCTTAATGTTTTGTCTTGCGTCCTGTGTCCTTTATCTTTTATCAAATTAAAGTTTTTTCCGTTTCTTATTTGTATAATCCCTAAAGATCATTTCTCCTAATCCTTTTAATCCTGTAAAATAAGCTTTGCCTTGATTTGCTTCTGTAAACTCATCAATAAAGCTTTGCAAATAACTATCATTCGCTACCATAAAAGTGGTGATGTCAATTTTACTACGTTTGCATGCAGCCGCTAAGGTTAAACATTTATTTACAATTTTTCTGTCCAATCCAAAACTGTTCATATAATATTCACCATTCTCTTTTAAACAAGAAGGCTTACCATCGGTGATCATAAAAATTTGTTTGTTAGTAGCTTTCTTTTTTCGAAGAATTGAGGCCGCCAATTCTAAACCCGCAACTGTATTTGTATGATAAGGACCAACCTGTAAGTATGGAAGATCTTTTAATTGTATTGGCCAGGCATCGTTTCCAAAAACAATAATATCCAAACTATCTTTTGGGTATTTGCGTTTTACCATTTCTGCTAAAGCCATAGCCACCATTTTAGCGGGAGTGATTCTGTCTTCACCGTATAAGATCATACTGTGACTAATGTCTATCATTAAAACTGTAGCAGTTTGTGTTTTAAATTCCTGTTCGCCAACCAACAGATCATTTTCGGTTATTATAAATTCATCTGTTCCGTTATTGATCTGCGCTTGTTTAATGGAATCTATCATGGCAATGCTTTGTGGCGAATCGCCAAACTCGTAAGCACGAAGATCGGAGCTTGTTTCTTCGCCATTTTTACCCGTAAATTTTGTTTTATGATTTCCTGGCGCCCCTTTTTTTAATTTTCCGAAAATATATTCTAATGCATTATCACGAATGGCCTGTTCTGTTTTTGGTGTAATGGCCAAGCCACCATCACCATCGTTCTTATCGCGCAGGTAACCTCGTTTTTTTAATTCATCAATAAAATCATCAATGGTATAATCTTTATTGGTAAGCTCGTATTCTTTATCTAATTGTTTAAGCCAATCAATAGCCTCATCCACATCGCCACTGGTATGGGTGATGAGTTGTTTAAAGATCTTGAAAAGCTCGTCAAACTTCGATTTTGGATCGGCTGTATAATTTTGAAATCTGTATCCTTGCACTTTTTAATAAACGTAATTAAGCAGGATAAAGTTGTAAAAAAATAAGGAAAACTAATGTTAATTTATTGGAAAGAGATTCTGTCTTTTAGGGCTATTACTTAGTAGATATTATGCTTATTTTTAGGTAAATACGAAGGTTTGTGACTTTTATATATGCTTTGCATTATGAGTGTATAAAAGGTTATTAATGACAATAATTGCAGGAATAATAGAAACGGAAAATTACCATATTGATCAAAGTCAGATTACTGCTGAAGAAGAAGAGATAAGGCTTGCGCAAAAGGATGCTAAAGCATTTGAACCGCTTTATAAAAGATATTTTGAAAGGATATCACGTTATGTATATCATCGTGTGGAGGAGAAAGAAATAGCTTTTGATATTACATCGACTGTATTTTATAACGCACTTAAGAAGTTATCTTCTTATAAAAGCAAAGGCTTTCCTTTTTCTTCATGGCTTTATAAAATTGCTTTTAACGAGATACAGCAACATTATCGTCGTACAAGATCGCAACCGGTATTGTCTTTAAATGCAAAAGGGCTTTCAGATATTATGGAAAGCTTACCTGAAAATGAATATCCAATAAATGATGAACAGCTTTTTGCAGCGCTTGAAGTATTAAAAGAAGATGAAATTGAAATTATCAATATGCGTTTTTTTGAAGACCGGTCTTTTAAAGAGATAGCAGGCATATTAGAGATGGGTGAAAGTGCCTGTAAAATGAAAGTGTACAGGATACTTGAAAAAATTAAACAAACATTTAATAAAAATAAATGATGAGCAAATTTAAAATTATAAAAGACCGTGAAGCTTTATCTTCAAATGATATTGCTGGACGAATGAATTTTGATACTTTTATTTCAGGATATACACCTGCAACAACTAGTTTATTCTCCGTTAAATCATTAATAATTGCCGGCGTTAGTGCAGTTTCTGTAGCTATTGTTGCTGTTGTTTTAATGAAAACGCCTTTAGTTGAGCAAAATTCATTAACTGAGGCATTTGTTGTACCGCCGATAGCACAATTAAATATTCCGGCAAATAATTTAATGGTAAGTGGAAGCAGAGATACTGTAATTAATTATCCTACAGGTACAAAGTTATTTATTCCTGCAAATGCTTTTATAAGAAGTGATAACAAGCAAGCTACAGGGCCTTTCAGAATAAGCTTTCGCGAATTTCACGACCAGGTAGATCAGTTGTTAAGTGGTATTCCAATGGTGTATGATTCTGCAGGAACTAAAATGCAATTTGAATCTGCCGGTATGTTTGACATAAGGGCTTATGAGAATGATAAACCTGTTTTTATAAAAGCAGGAAAAGAATTAATTGTTGATATGCAAAGTGAGACCCGCGACAATAATTTTAATGTTTATTATTTAGATACGATACAAAAAAACTGGGTCTATGATAAGGATAATAGCGAAAATATTATTTTGCTTAATGCAGGTGTTGACACACTGTTCCATCGCAAATTTCAATGTGGGATTGAATCAATCGTTATCCCATCAAAAGCCGATTCTTACATGGATAATCTTGTAATTGATTTTGATAAAGAAGAATTTCCGGAGCTTGCTTTATTTGAGAATGTAAAGTTTCAGTTTACTGATAAGAGTTCTGAAAATAGTAAGAACCAAACCTGGGATGATGTAAAAATTACAAGACAAAATAACAGACATTACCTTGTAACCTTTGCAAAGGGTAAATTCAAAAAGAGTTTTGTAACAACACCGGTTTTAGAAGAAAAAGATCTTGAAAAAGCTTTAGCTGAGTACGATCACGTAAGAACAATTCGTCTTTCAAAATTTAAGAATGTGACAGATTCTTTAAATAACCTAAGAGCCAGGTATGATGCTCAGCACATACAAACACTGGTAAACTCTAATCAGCGCATCAATGATCTCATACATAAAGCAAATTTTCAGGAAGCGGCGAATAACTATATTGATGCTGAAAGTCTTGTTCTAATGTCAAAACAAAGAGCCGGCTTAAGCAGGATGATATTTGTAAGAAGATTTGGTATCTCAAATGCTGATCGCCCCTTTAGGTTTGCAAATGCGTTTTCTTATGCCACGAGAAATACAAGTGCGGATAAAAAAGAAGTATTACCAAAGGCACAGTATTATAGCGTAAAAAATAATACAAAGCTGGATGTTGAAAAAGCTTACCTGATCAAAAGAGGCTTTAATGGCACGTATACACTTAATAAAAAAAGTATTTCTGAATTTCCTGTTAGTGAAGCTAAAGAAGCAGATATATTAGTTATAATTACAACAAAAAAAGAAATGTTGTTTGTTAAAGATAAAGAATTTAAAGCGACAGATTTTTCCGGATCAGAAGTTGAATTTAAAATGCATACAATATCTGTAAATGCAAAAACACCCGACGAAATAAAAAAACATCTTAATTTGTAATATGAAATTTGTAATTGTTGCTTTTGTTTTTTCTTTTTGCTTATGCTCTGCACAGGTTAAAACAGGCAATACACGTATTTATAAAGTAAGGGCGCCTTTGGCTAAATGCGAGATCATTTGCAAAGACCCTCATTTTTATTTAGAAAAAGATACGGATATAAAAATAAAAGTTAGCGGTAAAAACCCTAAAACAGAATTTAAAGTAAGCGGCGCAAAAATTTTATCTGAAAATAATGGTGTTTATAAACTCAGAACAATGCAAACAGGCATCGCCATTTTAAGCGTGTTTCAAAATGTGCATGGCAAGTGGGTATTAATTGCAATAAAAAAAATGGAAATAAAACCCCCGGTAATTCATTTTTGTGGTATTGCTTTAGATTCTTCCTCTAAAATGTTACGGCTTGGTAAATGCCATGTATGGGCTTATTCAGATTATTATAAAGCAAAACTACCTGTAAATAATTTTTCGATGTTGTTTTATGAAGATCGCATTATTACTAAAAAGAACAGAAAACCAGTAGCGGATACATTAGTTTCTGATACCTGTAAACTAACTAAAGAAATGCTTGTACGTGTTAAGAATTTTCAGCCTAACTATAACCGCATTTTCTTTTATAATGTGTATTGTCAGTTGCCCGATGGCACAAGGCGTTTGCTTGATCCTTTTGAGTTATTTGGCACAAATGATACCATTGTTAACAGTAACACCGCAATTTTTACAATAAAGAAAAAAACTTAATTAGCCTTTTTCTTTGGTAATTTATAACCAATAAATTTTCGTTTTTCAGGATTTTCTTTCTTTTCGAGAAGTTCATCTAAATATTTAAAAACAACTTCGATGTTTTTAGAATTATTATCAGTCTTTTTTCTTATTTCTTCTATTGCTAATCGCAATTCAGTGTTATCCAAAAGCATTTGACGAATGCGAGCAAATATTCGCATAATTTGAATGTTTACATTTATAGCCCTTTTACTATTTAGAACGCTCGATAACATTAAAATTCCATGTTCAGTAAAAACATGAGGTAATGTCCTTCTTCCGCCCCAACTTGAAATCACAATTTGTGATTTCAAGTTTTCCCACTCCTTTTCTTCAAGTTGGAACATAAAATCTACAGGAAACCTTTCTTCATTCCTTGTTACTGCTTGATTCAAAACTCTTGTTTCCACGTTGTAAATTTCAGCCAGATCACTATCCAACATTACTTTTTGATCCCGTATGTAATAAATTTTACTCATTATCAGATCGTCATTTACATTAATTAATTCATTATTACTTTTCATAATATAGTTTTGTGAGGTATCACTATTTGTGATACCTGTTTTATTTTTGAAAATCAAGCCAAACCAGAACGGTTCAGCAAAAAAGAGAACAATTTAAAACAAGCTCAATTGCACATCATTGGCTTTATAATTAAAGTCTGTGCAGTTAAATTCAAACCCCGATGGTTTTATAAAACGTTGTTTAGATAATTTAAATAATTGTACGATAGACTCAGCTATTTTTCCCTGGCCGCGCATACGAACACCTTTGCGACTATCGCTTACTTTACCGCCATGGCATTCGCAGATCTGGTTCCAGACTTTATCGGCACGATCGGGAAAATTTTTAATCAACCAATCTTTAAAGATCTGTTCATTGGCACCATTCAATCTTACAATGGTCATGCCGGCACTCGATGCGCCCGCATCGCCGCAAAGCTCTAAAACATCAGAAATTTCATGATTATTAATGCCGGGAATAATTGGCGCAACCATTACACCACAGGGAATATTATTTTTTGCAAGTGTTTCGATTGTATTTATTCTGCTTTTATAAGAAGCGGTTCTTGGCTCTAACAGCTGACGAACTTTTTCGTCGACACCCGTAATGGAAACCATTACGTGTACCAAGTTATGTTTCGCCAGTTCTGTTAGAATATCAAGATCTCTTAATACCAAAGCGTTTTTTGTAATAATGCCAACAGGATGTTTGTATTTTAAACACACCTGCAAAATTTTACGCGTTAATTCTAATTGCCTTTCTAAGGGCTGGTAACAATCTGTATTGCCTGAAAGCATAATAGAGCCGGGCTTCCATTTTTTATTACTGAAGGTTTTTTCTAAAACTTCAACCACATTTTTTTTAACGATGATCTTGCGCTCAAAATCCAATCCCGCACTAAATCCCCAATATTCATGCGTTGGACGTGCATAACAATAAATACAGCCATGCTCACAACCCTGGTAAGGATTTAATGAGTACTCGCCACCAACGTCTTCGCTCTCAACCTTGTTAATGATCGTTTTGGGATAAGTATAGATGATCTCTGTTTTTTCTTTTTGAAGAAAATCTTCATCCAGGCCTTCAACGTGTTCTTGCGCATACTGTAACTTGTTAAATTTATTATTTGGGTTTACCTGAGCTCCGCGGCCTTTAAAGTAACTGGTTATTGGCGTTTCCATGTTTTTAGCTTAAAGTAAAGGTAGTATGCTTTATAGCAATTTAATGCTACAAATTATAGTATTATTAAAAATTCATAAAGCTATATGAAATACCTATTTTTAGAATATCTAAATGTAAAAACACGCTATGTATAAACTTAAAATAATGATCGTTTTTCTTTGCATTATTAGTGATGATATTTATCCGCAAGTAAATAAAACAAAAACTACTTCATTTAATGTAAATGGCAAAGTAACTCAAACATCAACTTATTGTGGTGGAGCAGAACCTTCTGAAGAAATTCTTGCAGAGTATTCAAAAGAAAAACCATACGCCGGTAAAACTTTTTATGTTAGAAAAGGAAATATAAATGCAGTAAAAAGTAAAATTATTTTAAGCTTTAAAGCAGATGAAAATGGTAAATTTTCCTTTCAGCTTCCTCCGGGTAGTTATTCTATCATTCAAGAAGCACAGGTAAAAGAAATAAAAGCTGAGGATTACAATAAAAAAGAAAGCCTGCAAACCGATGCTTCCTGTTTAAAAGCTTGGTGGCTTAAACCGTATTATGTTTTAGAGATAAAAGACAAAGATATTTCCGGCCTACATTTTAAATTTCACCATCCTTGTTTTATTTCTGATGATATTCCGTGTATTCAATACATAGGGCCAATGCCACCATAATGTATTGTTGAAATTACGAACTCGCTTTAAATTCAATTAGCATGTTAAAGCCTTTAGTATTATCAAAGGTAATAGTGCCCTCTAACTGATCCTCTACCAATACCTGCACAAGGTTCATGCCCAGGGCCGTGTCTGATACAGAAAAAATATCATCAGAAGCTCCTTGTCCGTCATCTATATAAGAAAAACGAATTGTATTTTCCGCAGAAGTTTTTATAGTAATAGAAATATTTATTTTCTTTTCAAGATTATGTTTTAATGAATTTGTGATGAGCTCATTTAAGATCAGACCCACAGCATTTGTCTGGTCAATATTAAGCGCTAACGATCTTTCAATATCAACGTTATAGGAAAGATCAGGATACTCAAAATTACTTACAAGATCAGCAACATAATTCTTTAGCAGTATATAATCCAGATTATCGGATTTACAAAGTACTTCATGAACTTTAGACATGGCATATAGCCTGTTTTTTGTTTCCTGCAATGCCCTTACCAATTCTTTATTTGAAGATTCGTTGATCTGTATATTGATAAGACTGATAGTTGTTTGAAGGTTGTTTTTTGCGCGGTGATATACTTCCTTCAATAACAACTCTTTTTCTTTTAAAGATGCTTTTATTCTTTCTTCATATAATCTGCGGCTTGTTATATCTTCAGAAATAGAGGTGCCGCCAATTACTTTTCCATCAGTGCCAAACAAAGGCGCATATATTGTTTTTAAATACGTTGTTTTACCGCTTAAAATAGATTTATATTCTCCTTCATGCGTACCGATCTTTCCATCTAAAGCTTCTTTTAAAGCAGCTAATTGCTTTTCATCCTTAACATCGGTCTTTGTTTTAACATTGCTTATCTTTTCTCTCGATGCACCTAAAATATCCATCAGTACTTTGTTAAAAGCAGTAATGTTTCCTTCAGAATTAAAATGCGCAATACCAATTGGCGCTTTTTCAAAAATAGAGCGGAATTTTTCTTCACTTAAACGTAAAGCCTCTACTGATCTTTTTAATTCAGAAATATCTTTTGTTTGTGAGATAAAATATTTGGGAACACCCTTCTCATCTTTTATCAACGCTGAGTTTAAGAGTGTATAAATTATCCGGCCATCTTTATGAATGTACCTTTTCTCGATCTCAAAATGTTCTATCTCGCCGCTAACAAGCAAATTGGCCTGCAAAGTACCAATGTCCTTATCATCCGGAAACGTAATATCATTAAATTTTTTTTGAAGCAATTCATCTTTACTGTAGCCTAACATGCGGCATAAATAAGGATTTACTTTTAGCCATTTGCCATCTAAAGAAACAACCGACATGCCAATAAAAGACCGTTCAAACAATTGGTTCATGTCAAATTCACTCAAATAGGGGTCTTGAATGGCAGATATTTTATCAGAGTGCATTAATAACTTGTGTATACCAAAAATACAAATAATACGGCGTTTATTCTACAATAATATCATATCTATATAAGAGATTTTCAAGGTCTTGTCGAAGAAATTTAGCTTTTTTAATATTATTGAGCTCAGGATCGATCAGGAAATTTTTACAGCTTGTAAAGTCTACAGTACTCAGATTAGTAGTATCGAAGAGCGATTCAAAAAGATCGCAATCTGTAAAAGTACATTTAGAAAGATCGGCTTGTGTAAAGTTTACGTTATGAATACGACAATTTTTAAATGTGCTTTTATTTATTTTTTTTCTGTCGAAAGAGGCATAGTCCAAAATACAATTCTCAAAATGTAATTCCAATGCAAAATCAATAGCGCCTGAAAAATTAAGGCCTAATAATTTACAATCGTAAAACGCCACATTCTGTAAACGGCTGTTCATTGTTTTTAAATTGCTGAGGTCGCAATTTTTGAAATCACAATCTGAAAAACTAATATCAGATAAATTTGAAAATATACAATTAACAAATTCGCAGTTATCAAAGCGATCTTTTTTTTCTTTTTGAGAAGAGAAATCAATGTTCTTTAATTGTTCTTTTTGTTTTAATTTTGCCATAATTATCTTCCAAAGCCATCGTAATATGCCGAAGCATAATCTTCATACGATTTAATTAATTTAATATTTTGTTTTTCAAGCTCAGTTAATTCTTTTGTAATGTTTGTTGAAACAGGCGTATACCAATCTACTTCAGTATCAAAAAAATAACGCATTTGCCTGTTTTGAAAGGTATAACCGTGGCGCGCGTAAATAGCATTACGCGTAATTTCAAGATCGCGTTTATACATATTTTCAACATCTTCTTTTTTTAAAGTCTCGGTAGAAGCATTGAATTTTCCGGCATCTGTAGTTACAAATTCAGCTTCATCTTTACCTGAGCTATGTGGATCATATATTTCTATCCTGTATTCAATCACTATTTTTTGTGAAGGATCGTATTTAAAATCTCTGTACTTTAAATTATAACTCCTTTTTGTAACTGCCAGTTTTTTGTCATTTGCGATCCAGGTACCGCTAAGTGTTTTTTCTGTGGAATTTATTGTAAATGTAAATGCACCATCGTACTTATCATCACCGGGTTCTTTTACTTCGGCAGAGTATAAATTTCCGTTTTGTGAAATGCTGCCTTTAAAGGGACGTTTATTTCCCGCAACAACTGAGTGGCCAAATAAAATGTCGTTTTTAACCGAATCAATTGAAATGTTTATTTTGTTCATATACATTGGCAGTTTTTTTTCATCTCTTACTTCAGCAATAAAACCACCTACATAAAAACCTAATAAGGGATTTGTTTCACTTACAGCAGATGTGTTTTCTTTTTGTGCCAATTGTCCATCATCAATTTTAGCGGTATCAATTATATGCATTGGCGCTTGTTCTTCGGGCTTTTTTGCTTCACCACACGCAGTTATAAAAACTGCAAGAATAAAAAAATTAAAGAGTTGTTTTATTTTCATTTTTAAATTGTTTTAAAATTATTAATTCTGCTATTACTAAATTCAGTGTCCAACCTAACCAGGCAACAATTTGATACACATCCATTGGTTTGGGATGAAACAAAGCTACCAAAATATATTTCCATGCACGTAAAGTTATTGCAGATAAAGCCAAAGCAAAACTGCTTATCATCCATTTACGATGTGAAAGTACCTGTTTTTTTATGATCTTCAAAAGCGCTATTAAAGTAAAGACTATCCACAGCACTGATAATAAACAAAAGGCAATTTTTGAACTAATGCCACCGTTAGCATAAATACCAATTATAAAACCCGATGGTCCCGCTAAAAATAAAGTAACACTAACATACAACCAGCCCATACGTTTATGGATAACAGGAAACTTAGTTCTTATTTTTTTTGAGAATTGTGTAAATCCTGCCAAGAGCACAAAAATGGCACTAAACACGTGGATAAAAAATGCAACGCGGTAATGTGTAAGATGAATGTAACTTTGTTTAATGGCTAAAAATGCTGCGTCATTTTTTATGGGAATATACTGCAAAGTGATCTTTAGCATTAACCAAAAAAAGAATGCATACAACAATAACAAACTATAAATAATAAATTTACTTTTTTGTATGCCTGCTAAAAATGAGAACACTATTTAAGGTATTTCCAGTTTTTTATCTTTCCTTCTGCCATCCATTCAACAGAGGTTTTGAGGCGGCTTTGGCGAGTGTCTTCGGTCTTTGCTCCAGTAACCCATAACACATATTCTTTTTTATTACTATTGCTAAAGTCATTAAATGTTTTTAAAGCTTTTTTATTTTTTGAAACTGCTCTTAAAAAATAATCGGGCACTTCTAGCTCCTTAGCGGCCGGTTTGGTTTTAGGAGAAAGTTTAATGCCTTCGTCATTCAGGCGCATGGCTTCTTGAATGTATTTTGTAAGTAGAGTGTCTTTTGGCAGATCTTTTAAAGAGGTAATTTTTCCAAGATGCCCCATGGCTTCTTCGGTTTTTGCCATAGCTACCAATTCATCTCCGCCTTTCATTAAAGGGGCTTTCCAAAAATTGATGGCGCAATGTTGTTTAAACGAAGCCATGCTGCACATCATACTTCCTTTATAATCGTAATGAGGAAAACTCCATTTCATGGTTTCTTCAACAACAGGACAGGTTTTGTGAACCAATTCGCGAAAATGTTTTAAAATAGGTTTTGCAAAATCTGCCGACTTAGCAATGTAATCATCAATACGTTTATCTTTTTTTGCCATAATTTTTTTAATTGTATTTGGGTGCCAGGTCTGAAATAGTTGAATGATACTTTTCATAATCGGCTTTGCTTGCATTTAATTCTTTGATCCCGCTTTCGCGTATAATGCATGCATACATGTTATTATAATTATCTCCCGAAATATCGTAATAAATAGTTTTTAACTCAGGAAATTCTTTTT
This sequence comes from Bacteroidia bacterium, assembly GCA_044229885.1. Classification (GTDB taxonomy): domain Bacteria; phylum Bacteroidota; class Bacteroidia; order B-17B0; family Aurantibacillaceae; genus Aurantibacillus. Next base: position 246,520 of record JBGASD010000003.1, read on the forward strand.
TAGCAATGTCAATGAGTTTCTTTATTACATCTTCATTGTATTCAATACCGGAAACATCAATGGCAAGTATATGTTCATTAATATAACCTTTAGCTTCATCAAATACCTGCACTACTTTTAAAGTAATAGTGCGATCATTTATCAAAATTCTTTTTTCCAAGATTCAATACTTAGATTTTAAACTTTCAAGTGTAAGTTCATACTTTTTAAGATCTTCAGCACTTAAATTAATGCCTGCGCTGTTTTGATTGGTATTACCTTCCATTAAAGGTGTGATGTTGACCGATACCCTGTAATAAATTGTTTTCATGTTAGGATAAGTTTTTGAAAGCTGGGCCAATGCTTTTTCAATAACACCGGGCAAATGAATGATATCTGTTGCATTAATTGCTATTACCTGCTCGGCTGTAGATACATTGTTTTTATCGATCACATTTAAAATATCAAATTTTATCTTTTTATCCTCAATAATTATCTCTTTTTCCATAGTACATGTTTTGATAACTAAGTTAACTTTTTTTATTTGCTTAAGCAATAAATTTACTTTTTTTAAGAATGAGAAAAGGCAATCTTAATTATTGTATGGCCTTGCCTGTTTAAATAAAAACACTTTTCTTTTATCGGAAGTTTCTATCAACTTAAATTCAACATCCATGGCAAAATGTTTATATTCTTTATCCGGCCAAAGTTTATACAATTTATAAAAATGCTTTTTTATACTTTCCAGTTGTAGTGTTAAAAGTTCAAGTTCTTCTGATGTAAGTAAAGATTGTTTACGCGAAAGGGTAGAGAAGCTCAACCAATCTGCAGAGCTGTTCTTGTTATAAAAATCTCCCCATTCGGTATTCATATAAGAGATCAACTGTTCGCAAACCGTTCCTGTTTTTGGAGCTACCACTTCTTCTTCGCCTTTTTGCATATTAATTACAAATCCAACTTCATAATCGCGGTACAAGTTTTTAGTAACAGCCACACCGTTTATTAGCTCATTATCAAACGCGGGATGTACCAAAACGGCCATGTAAACAGTTTCGTGAGCAATATTAAAAAATGCCCGCTCTTTAAAGGCGCGAACAGACCATAAACTTGCCCATACTTTTTTAATGGCTTTTTCAATGCTCTTTGAAGTGTCTCCAACAATACCGCTGGCTGAGGTATAAAGACCCGCACCATTAAAACTGGCCTCGTCTTCACAATTAGAAGAAGAACGGAAACGAATTTTTGATTTGCCGAATTTTTGATCACATAAAACCGTTACATCTTTTAATAATTCTGTATTCAATTTTGAATTTTTTATCTCACTCCTAATTTTTCTTAAGTTTAATTCTACCAGGCTATCATTTTTTAAAACAAGCGTATCTTTTAAAAACTCTTTAATAAGCTTGCCGGCCGGGGAACTATTTATATGCTGCACATAATAGTGAAAAGGAATTGCAAAAGCATTTTCAGGTGTATTCAGATATTTTTCTCTGAATTTTATTTTTTTTAATTCGGCAAGATTGCAGGCTTTAGAACCGTACACGTTTTTTTGTTTATAGGAAAGATTTAATAGGCCTGCAATTTGTTTTATACTTGTATCTGATAACAGCTTAATTTTTTTAATTGCTTTTTTTGGTTGATCGGTGCTTAAGCCTGTAACGGGTTTAATGCTGATCTTATTTTCACTTACAATTATTTCAACCGGTTTATTATCCAGGTCTTTTAACGAATCAATAGAAAAAATATCTTTTTGTGCTGCGCAAGGTGTTTTTCTGCTGGCCGTTAAAAGGCAAATATGGCTTAATGGCGTTTGAAACTGGTTTGTGATAACCGCTTTGCAAATGGGTATCTCATTAGAATTACCATTCAAAATTAAAATGTTGTTAGCGTAATTTTTATTTTGCTTTAATGAATCGGCATGCATAAATTTAAGAATGCCACTTGTTTTTCCTAAATAAATTGGCTGGTAGATTTGATTGCTAAATAATTCATCGCTGGTAACGATGTTATATTTTTGTTCCAGCTCTTTTTTGCGTCTTAATAAAACAGTAGAATTAAGTAAGATCTTAAACTGTTCTTTTTTAAAGCAGGTATTTTGAACTTTTGCAACCAATGTATTGATCAACTCATCGCTGGGATTATCGGAGGCAGCAAACTGCAAAAAATAATTTTTGGTGTTTACATTATAATTAAACGTTGCTAAAATATATTTTCTGGAAGGGGAATTACCATAATTCCTTTGATTAAAATCTGTCAGATCTTCAAGATCACCTAAAACTTCCATTGTAAAGCGGTAATGCCATTTATACTTTTTTGACTCGAGATAATAAAGCGTTTTAGTGCTAAGTACATAAACCAGCTTAACACATTCAATACCATTAAAATTCTTTGAAAGAGGGTCGCCTTTTAAAAGATCAAAATCTTTACGGCTTTCCAATTTTAATAAAAAATCGGGTGTCTTATTTTTTGTTTGCGCGTTAAAAGAGAAAACAGAACAAATATAGATCAAAAAATAAAATATACACCTTTTTATCATTCCTGTTTAATAAGATTAATTGTTTTTGATGACCTATTGGTATTGATGGTAACAAAATAAATTCCATTGGGAAAAGCTTTCAGATCGAGGTTAGAGGACTTTGTTTTTAAAACATGATCTCCAACCGAGTTATAAATGATCACATTTATATCTTCGCGTGAATTGATATTCACATTACCGTTTGTTGGATTTGGATAAAGAGTGATAGCAGGTTCGTTAGTTATTTCTTTAATTCCGGTTGTACCCGTTCGGTATTTTAAATAGATCTCAAACAGGCTGCCATTTTTACGGTGATAATACATTTTTGATTTATCGGTAGAAACTGTTGGAGCTTCAGGAGCTATGTATGGTGCGCCAACCAAAACTGTTGGCAGGCCAAAAGCAGAAGTGGTATTAGTTCTTGTTGATACCATTATCTCAGTTTGTATTGAATTTTTTAATAAACGGGTATAATACAATTCCAATCCGTCTTTTGTAAGAGCAGGTGCGTATACAATGTAATTTACGGTATCGTTAATGTTAGCCATTATTGTGGTAGTATTGGCATCTTTATTAAAGGTGGAATCGTTTAATTTTGTAGCAATGCCCATAGATGCAATACATGGTACTGCATTGGCGCAGTTATTAAAAAAAGCATTGCAATAAATTAATTTATTACCATAAAAATTTATTCCGGCATCCATTATCAGCCAACCGGGAGAGTAAATATAAAAATCTCCATGAACACGTCCGAAGTTTGTATAGCCACTCGTTAAAAAACGAATACGGTGCAGGTTATCAAAGTTAGAAGGGTAATTACGTGTAGATACCCAGTAAAAATTATTTACCGAATCTAAAGAAGCTACTGCATCTAATCTTGGTGTTACCGTTTGGTTAACAATAGGTACAGCGCCAACATAATTAAAAGTAGAATCGTTTACTTTTGCGGCATAAAAGAGACTTGTTGTAGTACCATTGTTTAAGCTATTAAAGAACAATGCATTTCCATCGGTTGAAAGTGCGGGTTCCATGGCATCAAAGGTGAGCCCATTTATTTTTACATGAATTTCATTACCAAATAATGGTACCTGGGCAAAAGCAGATGAATAAATAACAAAGACAGAAAGGATGTAAATGAATTTTTTCATATCGTATTTTGTTTATACTATAAAGTCGTATAAAAGATAAAATACCCTATTTGCAAGGCTTAAGTATAAAGATACAAAATTGTAGCTTACAAATTATCCTTGTTGTTCATCTCAGAACCACCCCATTCAACAACCGTAAAACCGTTGCGTTGAAAGTTTTCTATTTTTTGTTCTGTAACAGGAGCATGATCTTTGGCATCGGACCATAACATATATACTCTAAAGGTATGATCAGGTTTTGGTGTAATATTCATTTTTGCATACTCATTACATTCAGTATTAAACATAAAATGAATATAGTTGCTCTTGTTTACATTCATTAAAGGACACCAATACGTTATATAATCCTGGATCTCTTGAGAATTAAGACCCATATAGTTTAATTTTTCTTCAAAAAAAGTGATCAGATCTTTATTTTTAACGATAAAGCCCTCATTTAAATTAAGCTTACTTTTTTCCATGTTTACATAACCATCCCAGAATAAGTAATGATATTTTTTATCATTTATTTCAATGCTACCATCAGGATTACCTGTAAAACTCCAGCCATTTTTATATTGCGGGTAAGTAAATGAGAAATTACCTTTTAGTTCAAGATCAATATTGATTTTTTCTTTTTTAGTTGGATAAACATAGATCACAGGTTTTTTCATTGGCCTTGCTTCTTCGGCTTTCATGAAAGTCACAGAAATTTCTGTTTTATAGCCGGGCTTAATTAAAATAGAATCGGTTGTTATTTCAAAATACTCAAGAGTATAAAAAAATTGATAAGCATATTTGCCCGGCTTTACTTTATCAATGATTGTACCTTTATCGTTTGGTTTTTGTTTTTTATTATTGGTATTGTATGAAAAAGTTATTTCGTTTTTAATGAGCTCACCTCTTTGATCATAAAAAGTAAATTCAAAAACCGCTTCTGTTTTTTTAAGTTGTTTATCTTCTGCAGACTTAGTAATGGTGTACGATACTGGCAGTGCTTTACCTAATAACGAAATGCCTGCAAATAAAAATAAAGTGCAAATAATGTTTTTCATAAAATAAATTTAATTAATAGTGTTTGGAATGTTTATTTCAGCACCGCCCCATTCAACAATTGTAAAACCTTTACGACTGAAAGTTTCTATTTTTTGCTCTTTTATAATTGTATTCTCTTTTGCTTTCGACCACAGCATGCAAACTCTAAAAAGATGATCGGGTTTTGGATCAACATGTATACTTCCATATTTATTGTATTCTTCATTAAAGATAAAATGAACATAATTGCTTTCGTTTGCACTCATGCGAGGGCACCAATAAGTAATGTAATCTTCTATTTCCTGAGAGTTTAATCCCATTAACTTTAATTTCTCTTCAAAAAAACCAACGAGGTTATTTTTTTCAATAACAAAGCCTGTAGTAAGATCTAATTTCTCTGTTTCTATATTTAATTTTCCATCCCAAAATAAATAATGGTATTTTTTATCGTTCATTAAAATACTTCCATCTGTGTTAGCAATAAAATTCCAACCGTTAGAATATTGAGGATAAGTAAATAAAAACTCTCCTTTTGGATCTAATTTTATAGATACCGTTTCTGTTTTTTTGCCGTAAACATAAATTACCGGTTTTTCAACTATCATTGGCATATCGGTAGAGTGCAGGTCAACATGCATTTCTGTTCTGTAACCCGGTTTAATTAAAATAGAATCTGTAATTACTTCTAAATGTTTCTTGTTATAAAAAAATTTAAAAAGATATTTTCCCGGCTTTACTTTTAGTTCTATTTTACCACTTTGATCGGTAATTTGTTTTTGATTTGTTTTATTGTAAGAATAAATAATTTGTTTTGCTGCAGAGCTTAATCCATCAATATTAAAAGTGATGGCAAAAACAGCTTCTGTTTTTTTAAGCGTTTTATCTTCTTCTGATCTTGTTATTTGATATTCCGGCACATATTCTCTTTCTTTTGCCGAAAAAGAAATACTGAGACCTAAAAGAATAAGGAAAAAAAAATTTTTCATGGTTTAATTAAATAAAATTTTGTTGTTCACTTCAGTACCACCCCATTCAACAATCGTAAAACCGTTGCGATTGAAGTTTTCTATTTTTTGTTCCTTTACAATTGTATTTTCATTTGCTTTTGACCATAGCATACAAACCCGGAATATGTGATCTGGCTTTGGATGAACAGTTATTGAAGCATATTTATTATAATCCTCATTAAAGATAAAGTGAATGAAGTTTTTTTCATTGGCACCCATACGCGGACACCAGTAAGTTATATAATCTTCGATCTCTTGTGAATTCAAGCCCATCAGTTTTAGTTTTTCTTCAAAAAAGCTTACTAAGTTGTTTTTTTCAATAACAAAACCTGTAGAAAGATCAAGTTGCTCTGTTTCAATGTTTAGTTTTCCGTCCCAAAATAAATAATGGTATTTTTTATCGTTCATTAAAATGCTTCCATCCGGATTGGCTGTGAAATTCCAACCATTACTATATTGCGGGTAGGTGAATAAAAAATCGCCTTTCAGATCAAGTTTTATTGAAACATTTTCTTTTTGTTTACTGTACACATAAATAACAGGCTTATCAACCGTCATGATCATGTTAGCGGTTCTGAAACTTACCAGCATATCGGTTGCGTAGCCCGGTTTTATTTGTACGCTATCTGTGTATATTTCATAAAACCGGCTCGAATTAAAGAATTGAAAAACATATTTGCCCGGTTTAACTTTAAGCGAAAATTTACCTTTTGCATCTGGAGTTTGGGTTTTGCTAATACCATTATAAGAAAACATTATGGCGCTTTTTATAGGTCTGCGCAGTGTATCAATAAAAGTAAAATTAAAAACGGCTTCTGTCTTTAAGAGTTTATTATCCGGCGCCGATTTAGTTATTGTATAATCCGGGCCAAGTTTTTCGCCTCTAATGGCGGCAATACCTACAAGCGATAAAATGCATAAAAGGAGAGTTTTCATGATCTATAATTAAGTTTATTATATAGATGCGGTATCACAAGTAATTCCATAAAGAAAGATAAGAAATTCAGGACACAAAAAAAGGGTCAAATTGACCCTTGAAATAATGATAATTGTTAGTTTTTATTGCATTTTAACCCATTTCATACGGATTTTAGAGCCATTTAAGCGGTTTTTAGGGGTGAGCAAAAGAGTTTTTCCTTTTATTTCAAACTCGCGTTTTAAAATAGCACCCACGCTTTCGGGATTTGTTGAGGATAAAATTTTATGTTCTATTACATTTCCTTCAATTTTACAATCGGCAAAATAGATAAGGTTGTTACTGTAATAATCAACAACTATCTTCATTCCCAAACTATCTTTTTTATTTAAATTCAGATCATGATAATCGGCAGGTGTTATTTGTACTGCCATGTGCCCTGCGCCATCAAATAAAATGTAACCAACATATCCCATACGGCTTGTTTCTGTATGCCATTTGCCTTCCAGGGTATCATACGCCTCATATTTATCCAGTATCCACAAACCTTTAAATTGATCTTGTGTAACAGGTTTTGCTTTTTGACTTTTAACACTAATGAATAATAATAAAAATAAGATGCTGTAAAAATGTTTAGTTTTCATAATGGGTCTTGAATAGTTTAAAGATAAAAATAATTTCTGACCAAACAAATCAAAACAAAAAAGGTACGTGCCTAAGCACGTACCCTGAATAAACTACTAAATAGAACTGTAGTTTACTAATAAACAAGAGAGGTTAAGCGCTTGTTTAGTATGAGAATTATTTTACCGTAGAAGTTTGAGCGGCTTTTTTCTTATCTTTTGCATTACCAATAGCCGCGCCTGCTCCGGCACCCGCAGCGGCGCCAATTAAACCACCAACAACCGCGCCCTCGCCTTTTTTACCGTCAACAACAACACCGGTAACTGCACCTAAAACAGCACCTGTACCTGCGCCGATTAATGCGCCTTTGGTTTTATTGTTCATCTTTTTCTTTTCTTCCGGTGTTGCGTTTGCGCTGGTAGAAGTATTATTGTTGTTTGACGCGTAGCTGCTGCGACGACGATTTTTTTCTGATTCTACGATCTGATTCATTGAGTCAATGCTTTTTTGCCTTTGTAAATTGGCAGTATTAATTGCATTTACCGTATTAATAGAATCGATGGTTGCATTAGCACGTTCTTGTGCATCTTTAACTGCCTGTTTTTGGCCACAAGAACCTAAAAGAACAGAAAGTGCGATTATTGAGATTAAATTTTTCATAAGTCTGTTTTTTTTAAGAATTAAAATTCTTTATTATTACTTATGATAAGGAAAATGTTATGCCAGCTTTTAAAGTCAAACAATAACGGTACTTTCAAGATTTACCGGAAAATTTCATTGTATAAAAATTGAAGTTTTGGGTAAGAAAGTACCCAAAATTATTTTTTTTTATTGTTTGTTTCTTCTTTGTAGGCTTTAACGCCTTTACGAATGAACCATCGCGCAATAGCCAATAAAATAAGCGGGCCAAGCAATGTGCCTAACGAATAACCAATACCTGCGCTGTTAAATTCGGTAGAAGATAAAAGTGCGAAACACTTTATTAAAACCATTAAAGAATAAATAACAATACAGCTGCCTACCAGTATAAGTAAACAGGCAAAGGCCTTTTTCATTGTTATAGCCAATCGCTGATCTTTAAGATGTCACCTTTTGCTTCGATCACTTTAAACTTATATTCACGTTTCTTTTTATCATCAAAAACGGTAACAATTTTTGTTTTTGAATTGTATGTCCATTTACCTTCAACAAAGTAATGATTGTCGGTTGGGCCTGCATGCAGGTATTTACATTTTCCATCTTTAAAAAATTCGATGGATAACCTGAACATACTTGGTCTGAACTCGTTGGTACAAGGACGAAATACCTGTATCTTTGCTTTTTCATCCTTCTCTTCGTGTGCAGATTTCCAGCAGGTGAAAAATTCAGGAGGTAATGGTGTTCTTTTAATAGTTGCTGCGCAATTCATTGAAATTAGCAAAACAGCTGCAATGATAAGGTTTTTCATAGTATTTGGTTTTTATAATTCTTTTACCGGTTTTCCTTTCGGAAAATTTAAAACATCTGGTGTTAATTTCTTCGCTTCAATTTTTTCAAGTTCAAAAACAATGCTGTATTTCATTGATTCCATAATAAGTTTATAATATGGCGCCTGCATTTTAAATACAACCTTGTTATAGAACATGTCGTTAAAGTTAGCATATAATTTCCAATCAATAAACTCTTTGCCAACCGGGTAAAAATAATGCAGAGAGGTTGGTTGCTTACTCCTGGCATCGCCACCGGCAATAAAATAAGATTTACAGTTAATGCCATTTATTATTTCATCTGCCTTCTCCGTTTCTTCTTTTTGAATAAGTGTGTTTTTTGCACAATCTGATGCTTTGATAGTATCGTTATTACGCATTTTAGTATATAATCTGTTTAGCTGTTGCATGTATATGCTAAAATCAGTACCAAATAACATGCCGCTAAAAGGATATTCGCGTTTAAAATTGCCATTTCTGTATACTGAAAGGATAAGGGTTTTGCCAAACTTTTGCGATTGATGCTTGGTGTATTCTTCGTTACCTGGTTTTGGTACAAATGTGATCTTATAGGTAATTACACCTTCAAAAGACTCTTTTTCTTTTGGAGGCATAAAGCTGGTAAACAGAAGAAAGACCAAAGTGGTAAATAGGATCCTGATCATTTATTTTTTAAAAGCGGAAATAAAGATAACAAACATTTTGAACTAAATTAGTTTATTCTATCACTATCTTTTTTACAAGCAAATGCCCGTTCAACTCAGCGTTTAAAAAATATATTCCAGCTGCTATCCGGCTTTTTAATTCAACCTTGTAAGAGTTGTTGCCGGAACCGAACTCGCGTTCTTCAATCAGGCCACAATCTTTCCCAAGTACGTCTTTTAACGTAAATTTTATTTTTTGCTTTGAAACAAGATCAAATATTAATGTAAAATTACCATGCGATGGATTAGGGAAGAGGTTAAAATTGAGCAAAGGACCATTCTCTAATTCGCCTAAGGCTGTTGTATTTACAATATTAATGTCATCTACAAAAATATTGTTTGCTCCGGGAATTGTATCTCGGGTATACTCAAATTTAAAGGTAGCATAATTAGAAGATGCGATGGAAGACAGGTTAATATCTACTTTTCTCCAATCAGCAGCAACCGGTATAAAAGGACTCGTGTTACCAGGATTTGTTATAAGAGCAGAGCCTGTTTTACTGTATATAACGTTCCATGTATTGCCGCAATCGATAGATGAATATACTTTAAAAGTATTAATATGGTTAGGTGTAACTTCGGCTGTTGCATACCTAAAACTTAAGAACGGATTGGCAATGGTAGAGATATTAACCGCCGGGCTGCTCATAGATGTAATGTTTTTTCTGGTATTGTAGGTCTTATCTAATTTAGCAGAAAAATTCCCTGTAAATGAAGCGTCTGATGATTGTTGCCAGTTGGCACCACCACTGGAGTTGGCCAGTTCCCAATCTGCATTTGGTAATTGTGAGGTTTCAAAACCTTCAAACCAGGTAGAAGAATAGCTTGCGGTTTGCGTTACAACAGTTATAATTTGTGTTTTTGAATGTGGCGAAGAAGATCCGGCTGCGTTTGATGATGAATGTATCACATTATAGGTTCCCGGAATATTATAAGTTATAACAGGCGCAGAAGCTGTGGATGTTGCCGGTGTTCCGCCCGGAAAGGTCCATTGATGTGATGTTGGAATACCATTCCATGAAGCGTCGGTAAAAGTAACGGTTGAACCAACACACACCTTTGAGCGACTATATTTAAAATCAGCAATTGGCACGCAGGGCACCGTTGGATTAATAACACCTGTTGTAATAAGGTTAGCATTGGTCCACAAATTATCGCGGCCTGAAATATTATTTTGTAATGCGGCTTGCATACGTAATCCCTGGCCATGCGTAAACATCCTGCAGCAATAAGAATAATCCATATAGTTTTGATAGTTTTCGCTAACACCCTGAGTACAGATCTGATAGCTTGAAGGAATAGCAGCATTTGGACAATTTAAGTAACCAATAGTAGTTGGTGTATCATTCACAAGATCGTCATTATTGCAATCTACGCCCGCACCATTGCTTCCGCCAAAAACGTGGTAAAGATCGAGCCAGTGGCCAACTTCGTGTGTTAATACACGCGATAAAAAATTGCTACCGGTGCCAATAGAACCAAAATAATTATTTAAAACAACGATAGCATCGTATGGATCTCCGGGCGAAAATGTACCGGGAAAATACGTATAACCTGCAGCACCAAAGCCACCTGTTAGTGTAATGCTTTTTACAATATATACATTCATGTATTTTGTAGGATCCCAGGTGTGAGAATAAATAGTTGAAGATTGGTCGTCCCAATCAGTATCTGTATCATAATAATGAATAATGCCGCTTGTGCAAAAACCCTGAGGATTTTTAGTAGCCAATACAAACTGAATTTTTGTAGAATCGGCCAGATTTTTAAAAACAGGTATGATGTCGGTTGTATCAGGATTTCTTTTGCCAAAATCGCGGTTAAGAATTCTTAATCCATCTCTTACCTGGTCATCTGAAATATTCTCAGGGCCATTAACATGTAAAATGTGAAATACTACAGGAATAAGATACGTAGACCCCGGTATAGTTACTTTTGCTGATTGTAATGCAGCTTTTTTATCCAACGTTTCTTTTTTGGTCTTTAAAGCCGGATTAGTAGCATATATTTTTTTCATGATCACATCGGTGCCGCAATGCAGCTCATCTTGCGAAAAAGAAATGATAGAACTAAATAAAAATAAAGTCAGGAATAAATTTTTCATGCTAATAATGTATACAAATAAAGGTAGTAAAAAAAGGAAAGAAACCAGGACCGGCAAGAGGAATTATACCGCCGGATATATTATTTTTTAGGAGAAGCAGAGCCGTAACGCCATTTTTTTAAATGCGTGCCCTGATTTTTTAAACCAACGATCTCTATCAATTGTTCGTAATAATGATAGATCCTGTCAAGGTCTTCAGAGCTAAGCTCTGCATAATAGGGGTCAAACCTGTCGAGTCCGCTTTTTATTTTGTTTTGATATTCTTCTTCACTTGCATTGGCAGAAGCCAGTTGCATAAAATCGCGTGCCGATTCATTTACAAGATCGGTTAATTTTGTTTTAAGTGTTTTAGAATTTATACCCGGGTACATTAATGCTTCATCAGCCTGGAATTTTTTTTCTTTGATAAAAGATTCAAGTTTATTAACAATCACGTTTCCATTGCCTTCTAAGGTAAAACTGTTTAAGTTTTTGGCAAAAGTGCCGGATACACCTAAGCAAATAAATATAAAAAGGCAGATTAATTTTTTCATGATTACCTTATTAAAGATTTACCATGAAGTTATATTTTTTGACTCGATTTGATGTAACTAAATTGTGACGACTTATTCACACAGCGGAATAAAATGCGATTATTCAACAAACAATCCGTGAAAAGTTAAGTTATTGTTTAATTACTTTTTTGGTTACGCCATTTACCTTTAAAAGGTAAATACCATTTTGTAGATCGCTAAGTGATAAAAGAACCACATTTTGGTTATCATATTCTTCTTTTTTAACGCATTTTCCGAGAAGATCAAATAACTCTAAATAAATTTTAGAACCATATGCTTTTATTTCTAAAACATCTGAGGCCGGGTTAGGAGAAATTTCAATAAGCTGAGAGTTAAGCACATTATCATTTATTGCGGTAACACATGCGGTACTTAAATTTGTAATAATAAATGGTGGTGATGAAATAAAACCACCCTGACCTTTAGGTACAAAAACAGAATATGTACCCGTACCGGTAATTAAAATGGTTTGTGTTGTGGCGCCTGTATTCCATAAATAATTCGCATAACCATTTCCTGCATCAAGGTAAGTTTGCCCGCCCGACGAATAACAATTAATTTCCGGGCGGTTTAGCTTCCAGGGAAGAGCAGGGTAATTAAAAGAGCGGTAAGATCGTAAGGTATCGGCAAAAACAAGCTCAAATATTTTTGCACCTGTATTTGTTACCACGTTAAAAACAATATCTGAATTATTAAGCGTGCCATAATTTACCAATGTGTTTCCATTATTTAAACGCTGATGATTACCAAGCGAACGACTAAATTTACTATTATCTTCAACATAACTCCACACAAGATTTGCAGTTAGTGTTGTTTCGTTTAATTGATACTCTTTTGCAGTTGCTGCGTGAGGAGGTGATAGCTTTCCATTATCAAACAACGTGATGTTACCGTTTGTAAGTCGTCTTATATCGTGCTGACCTATAAATTTTTGTACATCATTTATAAATGTAAACTGGTTGGCGTTACCGCCTAAGCGCCAGGTAATAAGGCCGGTGGTTTTGTTTATTTTTGTTATTTCATTAAAGTGCCTTGTTGAAAGTAAATAATTGCCATCGTTATCTTTTTCAACAGCGTTAAGGTGCGTCCAATCAACATTAACAGGGCTCGATAACCAGGTTGGATCAACATCACTAAAGCTATAATGATCTTTACAATGCCATTCAAACACTACATTCTTTGCGGCATCCTGTTCCTGTATTACACCACAGGTAACAGTAGCGGAATTGCTGCCGGGGTTTGTATTATTCGGGCCAAAATAATTGTATGAACTTAAATTCATTATCACTTTTTCCATTCCCAGGATCAAAAAATTTCCGTTTGGTAAAATTTGTATGTCATGGCCGTCAAACAAAACTCCGTTCTTAGGCACAACAGAATCAACAATGGTAAATGTACTATCTACTAAATAAAACTTATTGTTACTGCTGTAAGAAATAAGGCCATTGGATTGTAACTTAAAATCGCTGCTGCCGCCAACCGGGAATTTTTTATAATAAACTAAATTTCCAACATTATCAAGAATCATTTGTGTTGGAATTATTGATGCCGAATTTGCACCAACCTTAATGGGAGTAGTAAAATAATAACCTGTAGATTGCGGAGTTAAAGCTGTTATGGAGTAGGCTGGTAATGCTTGCGCCATAAACCGCAGTTGTGTAAATAATAAAAAGACAAATAGTAATTTTATTTTAATGCTCATGGGGAAACAATAGTTTATTAAAGGTAACTTTTTTATCGTTGTTTTAAATTTTTTTCTAAATATTTTTCTGTTGGCAATAAACTTTTTTGAATACGTTTGGCATAACGAATGCTATCCAATATTTCTTTTTGTTTTTGTTCGATAATTAATTTTTGATGGCGGGTTGTTTTTAACGATCTGAAAATAAATGCAGCAAAAACCACAACTAATAATAAACCAATTAAAACAGATAAGATAACGATCTGCTGAAAGCTATTTTTTTCTTTAGCAACAGCTCTTTCTTTTTCTTGTTGTTCTTTTATAACTGCTTCTTTTTTATCGAACTCATATTTTAACTGACTTTTAATACTTAACTTTCTTGTTGTTTCGTTAGCAATGCTATCGCGATAGATCACAAATTGTTTTAAATGCTCAAAGGCACCTTCAAAATTACCGTTAGCTGAATCTACTTTAGCAGCAAGCCGTTCAGCCCTGCTAAGGCTTGAAGGAAACCCGATCTTTTTAGCGATCATTAACGAACTGTCTGCATAGGCAGAAGCAAGACGGAGCCTGCTTTTTTTATCAAGTGGTTTTATTTCTGTATACTGTGTTAATGATGAAATTCTAAAATAAACAGAACCTAAATTATTAAAGGTTTGCGAAAGCCCGTTATTATCATTTAATTCTTTTTTTATGAGCAAACTTCTTTTGTAAATAGCTAAAGCAGTAAGGTAATCTTCTTTTTTCTCATAAATATTTCCAATGTTATTTAATGAGCGTGCAATATCTATTTTATTGCCGGTCTCTTCTTCAATTTTTAAGCTTTTATTATAATACTCCAGTGCTTTATCGGCATTGCCCTGCCAACTATAGCAAGCGCCAATGTTATTGTATGCCGTTGAAATACCTTCTTTGCGGCCTAACTTTATATGCATTTGCAAACTTTTATGAAAATATTCTAATGCCTTTGTAACGTCATCCTGCGTCATATAAACAGATCCAATATTACCAAACGCCTGAGCCAGACTTTCGGTATTGCCGGTTTCTTTATTTAACTGTATGCTTTTATTAAAATAGTAAAGTGATTTTTGAATATCGCCAAGCTGCTGATAGGTGCCACCAATACAATTGCAGGTTACAGCCATGCCATCTTTTTGGTTATATTGTTCTTCTATTTTTAAACCTGTAAAAAAACAATCCAGGGCTTTGGCAGAATTTCCCTGATCCTGATAGATCATGCCAAGATTTCCGAGCGTAATGGCTTTGCCAATATCGTCGTTTGTTTCTTCCTGTATCTTTAAACCTTTTTCATAATAATTTAATGCTTTTTGAAGATTGCCCATACTTTGCCATGATACAGCAAGATTGTTATAGGTTATTGCAGCTTCTTTTTTCTCATTTATGTCTTCAAATATTTTTAAGGCTTTTTCATAGTGTTTAATAGCATCTTCATAATCGCTTTTACTTTGAGAGGCATAACCAATATTACTAACGAATTGCCCTTTTAATTTCAGAATAGCATTTTTATTTTCAGTACTTAAATTTGGAGACGTTTTTACAATCGCATCAGCAAGGCTAAGGCCGGGTACAGCATATTTTAAAATATCCTGCTCTTCGCATTGATTGCTTAATAAATAAAGTAAACGCAGCTTTGTTGTATCGGCTTTAGCAGTTTTAAAAGCGATATTTAAGGAATCGATGTTTTGTGAAAAAGAAATAGAATAGCATAAACACAAAAGTGTAAATGAAAAACAATATCTAACTATTCTTTTAAGTTTCTTCAAAGCATTATTTACGCCGTCTACGCTTTTTTTTCTTTTTAACTTCTGTGATGTCTTCTGTCCCTGCTCCTTTATAACAATCTCTTATTATAACATTGTTACCTGCAATACCAACATTAAGGACTAACTCAAAATTAACTACTATTGTTTTTTCTATTTTATAATCTATTACTTTTTCTGCTAATTGGTGATTTACAAAACTACATTGTATAACGTAATTTTTTGTTGCATCGCTCATTTCGCTAATATCTAACCAATAATAACCAAGGCTATCTGTAGAAATAGAAAGATCGGTGTTTTTTATTTGTACGTTAGCTTTTGCAAGGTAAGTTTTAGGCTCTCCCTGGCGTGTAACCCTGCCACGGATATAAACTTTATTTAAAGTGTCTTTTGGAATACTTGGGCAATAAAATGTTTGCGGCTCAACTTCTATGGTAATTATTTGAGCCTGCAAGCCATTACCAATGTAGAGCGACAGAGTAATAATTATATAAAAAGTTAATTTCTTTAGCATTAGCTTAAAGATACAACGTTTTTAGCATTTTTTAAATTTTATGTTATTTCATTTTATTTACCTTCGAATAAACTAAGCATTATTTTATGAAAAAAATTCTTACTCTTTTATTGGTTCTTGCCGGAACAGTTATTTCTTACAGTCAAACTCCACTATGGAGTAAAGAACAATTAATGCCAACCAAAGAATTAGCTGATAAAATAAATACAAACGCTAAAGACAAGCCATTGGTTTTAAATGTTGGGCCTATGGAATTAATTAAAGGTGCTGTTGATGTTGGAAGAGCAACTAGTGTTACCGGTATAGAAAAAATAAAGTCTACATTATCTATGGAAAATAAGACCAGAACCGTTGTTGTTTATTGCGGCTGCTGTTCTTATGCCAGCTGCCCAAATATTAAACCTGCATACGATGCAGTTATATCAGCCGGATTTAAAAATGCTAAAGTTTTAGAATTGCCTGAAGGTATTAAGCCTGATTGGGTTGCTAAAGATTATCCAATGGAACAATAAAACTTAACTAAGTTTTATTCCAATAACAGTAACATCGTCTACCTGCTCTAATTTACCTTGCCATTTTGTAAGCACATTTTCTAATTGTGTTTTTTGTTCTTTTAAGGGTAAATGACACACCGAAGCTATTTGATGCTTTAATTGTTTCGACATGAATTTTTTTCCGTTGGTGCCACCAAACTGATCGGCATAACCATCGGTATACATGTAAATAATATCTCCTTTATTTGCAATGATCTCTTGTTGTGTAAATGGTTTCATGTTTGAATGATAACCAACAGGTTGCTTGTCACCTTTAAATTCAACTAATCTAGCAGTATCGCCCTGGCCAGATACCAATTGTATAGCAGTGTTGGCACCTGAGAAATGAATTTTAATTTTTCCATTATCTGTTTTCTTGAAGATAGAGATCAAAGAAATATCCATACCATCTTTACCGCCCGTTTCTGATCTGTCAGGATTAAGGGCTGTAATAATTCTGCTTCTTAATTCTTCTAACATTTCAGATGTATTTAAAATTACTTTTGCGCGCGAGATCTCGTTCAATAAACTAATGCCTATTAAGCTCATAAAAGCGCCCGGAATGCCATGGCCCGTACAATCAGCACAAACAACAATGGTTCTGTCCGGCAGATCGAATGCCATATAAAAATCACCACTCACAATATCGCGGGGTTTAAATAAAATAAAATGCTCTTTTAAGAATTGATCAATTATATTTTCAGAAGTTAAAAAGCTTTGTTGAATACGCTTAGCATAATTGATACTATCTGTAATGTTTTGATTTTTTTCAGCGATCTCATTATTGGCATGTTGTAAGGCACCATTTTTTTCTTCGATGATCTCGTTTTGTTTTAAGATCTGTATGTTGGCAGTTCTGATTTTGAAATAAGAATAAATTCCCATTAAAATAATAGCTGCTATTAAAGAGTAAAACCACCAGGTGCGCCAGAATGGTGGACTGATAGAAAATTTAAAAGTAACAGGTTCTTTATTCCAAATGCCTTCACCGTTATTGGCCATTACAACAAATTCGTAATTGCCGGGTGGAATGTTTGAATAAGATGCTTCTGTTTTAAAAGAAGTACGCCAGTCTTTATCAATACCTTTAAGCATGTACTTATATGCTACTTTTTCGGGAGCGATCAAACTCACGCCAATAAAATTAAAAGTAAGATAATTTTTATCGTAAGGCATATCTAAATTAAAAGGAATGTTATTGTTGATCGAATCGGTGTATTGCGACCAATCGGTTTCCTGGAAAAAGAGTTCGATGTTTTTTAATTTTGTTGCCGGCTCTAAAGTATTATCTCTATCGTGTTCTGCTTGATAAACCATTAAACCTTTTGATGTGCCAATAACTATTTGACCTGTATTGTTCACTATCATTGCATTTTGGCTGCAACCCTGGCCAATAAAACCGTCCTCGTTTAAATAAGTACGAATTTTAAAATCGTTATTTTTTGTTTCGATCCTGGCAATGCCATTTACCAGACCCGCCCATAAAAGATCATTCTTATCTATTATTATAGAATAGATCTCTTTAGAGCTAAGCATTAATTTATCGCTAACGTTTATGAATTTTGAATTGTTGTACTTATAAAGACCATTGCTTGTTGCCAACCAATAATTATGGTCTTTATCTTCAATAATATCGCGCACACGTTTTTGGGTAAACTGATCTGCTTCTGTAAAATGTTTTAAGTTTAAGCCATTGTACGTGTATAATCCATCATCCGTACAAAACCAATAATCACCTTTACTATCCTGAAAAATTTTATTGACATAGTTTTTTGTTATTGCTATGCCATTCAGCGGCTGTATAAATCCATCTTTTATAATAGCCACACCAATTGGCGTACCAAGCCATGTAACACCCTTATTATCTACAAACACCTCAAAAATAGTATTCAAAGGGCTTTCTTTATCTTTACAGGTAATACGTTTAAACGATTGGCCGTTGTAAATAAGTAAACCGTTACCTGTGCCAATTAAATAATTTCCGTTCTTATCTTCTGTAATATCCCATATATCTGCATTGCCACCTAATTCTTTATACGTATAATTTATAACATCATTTTCTTTTAAAATGCTTATGCCTAATTTTGAGCTTATCCAATAATTGCCATTTTTATTTTGATGAACATTTTTTACTTCATCAAACAATAAACCATCTTTAGTATTGTACATTAAAAAACGTTCGCTGCTTAATTTTGATATACCGTTTTGATCGGATGCAAACCATAAATTACTTTCTTTATCCTGAAAGATCTTCCAGATACTATTATCCGTTAAACCGTTCTTTTTCCTAAAAACTATTGCTTTACCATTGTTGTTAATTTTTACAAGTGCAATGTTTGTTGCAAGCCATGTGGCGTTTGTGTTATCCTTATAGTAGCTGTAATACGTTGCGTTTGTATCAATATTGCCCGGATTGATCTTTTGTATTTTTCCATCTTTTAATTCGGATAATCCCTCGCCGGTAAAAAACCAAAACGTATTTGTAGTATTTTTCATAACTGAAAATACCATGTCGTTTTGCAGACCATCTTTTGTTGTGTAATTTTTTAATGTTTTGCCGTTGTAATTAAATATACCGTTGCCCAAGGTACTTAACCACAGATCTGTTTTGCCGTCTTTTAAAACATGAAATACAGAAACGCTGTCTGTTTCATTGCCCAATTTTAAAATACCACAACTATTATTTTTAAATGTTGATAGCCCCCTGGCAGTACCTAAAATAGCTTCATTATTATCGTCTACCAATATGTAAAATATGCGGTTATCACTTAAGCCATTTTTGGTAGTATAATTTGTAAATTGTTTTGTTTTGTCTTTAGAAATATTTTTTGGATCGTAAACTGAAAGCCCATTATTGGTAGCAATTAGTATACGGCCGGTTTTATCTTTTGTGATACAAAACACAACATTATCGGCAAGGCCATTTTTATCTGTAATATATTCATAAGATCTGCCATCATACTTTGTGATGCCACCGCCACTGGTACCAAACCACATTACGCCATCGTCGCCCTGAAAAACAGATAATACCTGTCCTTGCGATAAGCCATTTTCAACCGTATGATTTGAGAAAGGATAGGTTTGTGCTTTAGAAGAATGAACTAAAACAAAAAGTAATACAAAAAATAAAATTGTATTTAAAAACCTAAACATTAAACGATTTAATAAGCTTTAAAATTTATACGCCCTAAATTAGATATAAGAATTTGATTTTTATGCAATTGAGCTAAATAAAAAAGCCCGGTTAACTAATTAACAGGGCTTTTTTGAAAGAAAAAATATGCTTATTGCTCTACAATTTTAAGTACATCGGTTGTATTGCCAATGGTTAGTTTAACAAAGTACATGCCAGAGTTGTAATTGAGGCTTTTTGCACTGAAATTATATTTGTGCACACCTTGTTGTTTCTCCGAATTATCAAGGGTTTGAATTTTTTTACCTAATACATCATATACCTCTAAAAGTATTTTTGAAGCGTTTGGTAAATTAACTGCAATGGTTGCAGCTGTTGTATAAGGATTTGGATAAGCAGTCATAAAGCCTGTTGTAGACTTCTTTAATTCTTTTATGCCCACTGTTGCGTTTGTTGGATGAATAGAATCTGTACCTGCGGTAAAATTAAGCCCGTTAATAACACTACCACCGTTTACACTAAATGTATAAGTACCGGCGTGGTGTAAACCCGGAATATCAACAAACAAAGTATAATTACCATCATCTAAAGCTGTAATGCTGAATGTACCATTAGGATCTGTAACACCCATTCTTGCTGCACTTGAGCCCGGATTTTTCTTAACCACCACACCAATACTTGGAATAGGGTTAGAAAAATTTGGTCCTGAAGTTCTGAAAATAGAATTATCCTGACCCAAAGTACCTTCAATAACATTTAAACCAACCGGTGTACTGTGGTATTGTAAATGGATCTTATGGCCTGATGAAGTAGTGGTTGTTGTAATAATTGGTGTAGCATCTATCCAATTAGTTGTATCTCCAAAATAAGTAATGTTAGCATTTGGATAAGATGTTGTGTTTGGACGAACACAAATACGGTATTCACCGTAAGGAATACTATCGAATTGATAATGGCCGCTACTATTTACAGTAGTTTTTGCAAGAATATCATTTTTTGCGAAGTTCGAATTTTCGCGGTAAAGGTACATTTCTCCATCAGTTACAGGAGTTGATTCAGTAGCATCAGTATAAACGTTTCCGCTGATCGATCCAAAATCAACCGGCAGTGTATACCAGCCATAAGATACCTGAGTGTTTGATGAGTTAGCTGCAAAATAAGCTAAATATGCCGAGCCAAAGGTATTGTTTCTGAAAAATTGATAAACGTTAGAAGTGCTTGATTGTACCTGACCTGTATTAATGTAGTTGCCGTTATTTGCAAGATCAACATAAATACTATCCTTAATAACATAGCTTTCTTTAATTAAGGCAACATTGTTATAAGTAAAATTTGGAAGCTTTAATGTACCGTAACCAATGTATTGTACTGTTTTTATTTTGCAGCCTCTTAATTTAACGGCATAAGTGCTTGATAAATACTCGTAGTGTTTTGCATACGCCACATATCTTGCCGTATCAACGAAAGTTGAATTATAGGTGATCTGCGAAGGAGCATAAAATTCGTGATTAGAATAAGTTATTGTAGAATCAAATTTGTTTTGAATATTAAAACCCCCAACTATTGAAATATCAGTAAGGGTATTTTTAAAATAATAATATAATGAATCTGATACTCTTCCTTTAAACGGAGATCTGATAAAAGCAGCCTGGTTAGCCGTAGGAAAATATTGATGGTATGGTGTAGTTGCCGGATCTAATATTTTAAAACGTAAGGTATCCATTACATGTAAAAATTGACCATTGGTAAACCTGTAATCCCAAACCTGGTTTGGCCCAATGCTTGGTAGTGCAATAGATCCGGGGGTGGTATCCCAAACCTGTTTAATAGATGTATTTCTTACCGGGTAATAAGTTCCTTCAATAACAGGTGGTGTTTGCGCAAAAAAAGTAATTGCGTTCAATATTAAAAAAAGCGTAAATAGTTTTTTCATTTTAGTTTTTATTTTAATTTTTATTGCTCAACGATCTTAAGTACATCTGTTGTATTACCAATTGTTAGTTTAACAAAATACATTCCTGAACTGTAATTTAAGCTTTTAGCGCTAAAATTATATTTGTGAACGCCTTGTTGTTTTTCTGAATTATCTAATGTTTGTATTTTTTTACCAAGCACATCATACACTTCTAAAAGTATTTTTGCAGATGATGGTAAATTTACAGCAATAGTTGCAGCTGTAGTATAAGGATTTGGATAAGCAGTCATAAATCCTGTTGTAGACCTTTTCAATTCTTTTATACCAACTGTAGCATTAGTAGGGTGAATAGAATCGGTACCTGCAGTAAAATTAAGTCCGTTAATTACAGTACCACCACTTACATTAAAATTATAAGTGCCCGCATGGTGCAAGCCCGGAATATCTACAAACAAAGTATAATTACCATCATCTAAAGCGCTTATGCTAAACGTACCGTTAGGATCTGTAACACCCATTCTTGCGGCACTTGAACCCGGATTTTTTTTCACTACCACACCAATACTTGGAATTGGGTTAGAGAAATTTGGTCCTGAAGTTCTAAAAATTGTATTATCCTGTCCAAGCGTACCTTCAATTACATTTAACCCGGCAGGTGCAGGGTGATATTGTAAATGGATCTTATGACCCGGTGATGTTGTAGTGGTTGTAATAATTGCAGTTGCATCTATCCAGTTAGTAGTATCGCCAAAATAAGTAATGTTTGAGTTTGGATATAGTGTAAAATTTGGTCTACAGGCAATACGGTATTCGCCATACGGTATACTGTCAAATTTGTACTGACCGCTGCTATTTAAATTTGCTCTTGCAAGTATATCGTTTTTAGTGAAGTTAGAGTTTTCGCGATACAGTAACATTTCTCCATTAGTTACAGGAGTTGTTTCTGCCGCATCGGCATAAACATTTCCGCTTATCGATCCAAAATCAACCGGTAACGTATACCAGGCATAAGCTACAGCTGTGTTAGATGGATTTGTACAAATGTAAGCCAGGTAAGCCGAACCAAAAGTATTGTTCCTGAAAAATTCGTAATTGTTTCCGCTAGCGGTAGATACTGTAAAAAAAGTATAATTGTTATTGTTAAGAAAGTCAACGAAAATACTATCCTTAATGCTATATGTTTCTTTTACAAGTGCCACATTGTTGTAATCAAAATTTGGTAAACGTAAAGTTCCGTATCCGCAATAAGTAAAGGTTTTAATTTTGCGGCCTTTTATTTTGGCTTTATAACCCAGGTAATTATAATTTTTAGCAAAGCCCACATAACGCGAAGTGTCTACTTTTGAATAAAGGTATGACATAGCAGGTGGCGCATAAAATTCGGTTGGATTGTGGATGATAGTAGAATCATATTGTGGCTGAATATTAAAGCCACCAATGTTATGCAATCCATCATAATCTACTCTAAAATATTCGTACAAGGAGTCAGAAACGTTATCATACGGAGTTCTAATAAAAGCGCAATGCGTAGATGTTGGAAAATACTGATGATACGGTGTGCTTAAAGGGTCTAAAAAACCAAAACCAAAAGTATCTACAATGTGTGTAAATTGATTATTTGAAAAACGGTAATCCCAAACCTGGTTTGTGCCAATGGTTGGTATGGCCATTGTGCCATTAGCAGTATCCCATACCTGTTTAATAGAAGTATTTCTTACCGGGTAATAAGTACCTTCAATAACCGGAGGAGATTGCGCAAAAAACGCAATTGAAGAGCATAATAAAAAAAGTGTAAATAGTTTTTTCATTTTGGTTTTTATTTTAATTCTTATTGTTCAACGATCTTAAGTACGTCAGTTGTATTGCCTATAGTTAGTTTAACAAAATACATTCCTGAACTATAGTTTAAGCTTTTAGCACTAAAATTATATTTGTGAACGCCTTGTTGTTTTTCTGAATTATCTAAGGTTTGTATTTTTTTACCAAGTACATCATACACTTCTAAAAGTATTTTTGAAGATGTTGGTAAGTTTACTGCAATTGTTGCCGCTGTTGTGTATGGATTTGGATATGAAGTCATAAAGCCTGTTGTAGACTTTTTCAATTCTTTTATACCAACGGTTGCGTTAATAGGATGAATAGAATCGGTACCAACCGTAAAATCAAGTCCGTTAATAACGCTGCCATTATTTACACTAAAATTGTAAGTGCCGGCATGGTGCAAACCCGGAATATCAACAAATAAAGTATAATTTCCATCATCTAAAGCGCTTATGCTAAATGTACCATTAGAATTTGTTATGCCCATTCTCGCTGCACTTGAGCCCGGATTTTTTTTAACCACCACACCAATGCTTGGAATAGGGTTTGATAAATTTGGTCCTGAAGTTTTAAAAATTGTATTGTCCTGGTTAAGATTACCTTCAATTACATTTGAACCTGCGGGCGTACCGTGGTATTGCAAATGGATCTTGTGCCCCACTGAAGTAGTAGTAGTTGTAATAATTGGTGTTGCATCTATCCAGTTGGTTGTATCGCCAAAATAAGTAATGTTAGCATTTGGATAGGTTGTTGTATTAGGGCGAACGCAAATACGGTATTCGCCATAAGGAATGCTATCGAATTTGTAATAACCACTGCTATTTACAGTAGTTTTTGCAAGAATATCATTTTTTGCAAAGTTCGAATTTTCGCGGTACAAGTACATTTCTCCATCTGTTACCGGAGTTGTTTCTGAGGCGTTGGTATAAACATTGCCGCTAATTGAACCAATATCAACCGGGATAGTGTACCAGCCAAATTCTACAATTGTGTTGGCAGGATTACAATTTAGCATCATTAAATAATTAGAGCCAAATGTATTGTTTCTTAAAAATTGATATACTTTAGAAGTACCGCTATTGGTAGTTAAAAAAGTATAATTATTATTATTAAAAATATCAACAAAAATACTGTCAATACGGTTATTATTTTCGCGAAGCAGCGCAACATTGTTGTACGTACCATTAGGAAGTTTTAAAGTTCCGTAACCAACATAGGTTGTGGTTTTGATCTTTCTTCCTTTTGTTTTTGCCTTAAAACCCGCAACATTTTTAGCATAGCCAACATATACCGATGTATCCTGAATTACATTTCCGTATGAGATCAATTGCGGAGAAAAATATTCAGAATTAGAATAGATAATTGTAGAATCAAACATATAAGAATCATTGAATCCTCCAACCAAATAAGTTCCGTTAGCGCCTTGATTTACAGACCAAAAATTATACAACGAATCTGTACCATTGGTTTTGAACGGCGTGCGCAAAAACCCTGCTAAGTTAGCCTGAGGAAAATGTTGGTGATGTGGTGTTGTTTGAATATCTAAAACCTTATAAGGTAAAGTATCGCAAACATTTAAAAATTGGTTATTAGCAAATGTATAATCCCATACCTGGTTTGGTCCAATACCAGGTATTGATAAGGAACTAATAGTGGTATCCCAAACTTGCTTTACGGAGGTATTACGTACCGGAGCGTAAGTTCCTTCAATAACAGGTGGGGTTTGCGCAAAAAAGCTAATTGAAAACAATAATAAAAAAAGCGTAAATAGTTTTTTCATTTTATTAATTTATATAATTATAAGTTTTTTGAAAGGCCAACCAAAATTACGATAAAATCTGAGAATGGCAAATACAATTGGGTTATGGGCATGTTATGCTTTGAATGAATGGTTGTAAGCCTTGTCAGTACAAGAAAAAGTAAATCTAAATATGTTTTAGTTTTTTGCCCAAAAGCTTAAATTATACGGTTATTGATGCCATAAATTAAGCTCAGTTCCCTCATCTTTTTGGAGAAAGCTGTACGGTAAAATTCAGGCATTTCGTTACTGTGTTTAAAATAACTGAGGTATTTATTTTCAAGATGCGGAAAATGTTTTTTAATAGCATTGAGCATTAAGGTTTTACTATCTGCTTTTTCGTTACCAAATAAGGTAATGGTAGATGGCATTACATAATTTACTTTACAAGCTTTAAATGTGGCGAATAATAATTGCAAATGCTCAGTTGTATCTGAAATAAAAGGTAATAATGGCATTAAGCTTACGCCTGTGTGAAATCTTTCTTTTAATGAAAGCCGCATGGTATCAAGTCTTACAGAAGGAGAGGTAGCACCGGGTTCAAAGATCTTTGCCACATCGTTATTTAAAGTGGAGAAAGAAAATGAAACAATAACACCTTTTAATTTATGGTGAAGATCGGCCGGTAAAATTGCTGTTTTATTTATTTGATGTAAAAAATCAAAGTCGCGCGCTATAAGATCCGATTTGGTGATTATGTGTACAGGAAATCTGTATTTGGCAATGATCTTTAATGCTTCACGCGTTAACTCATATTTTTTTTCTAGTTGTAAGTAAGGATCGGTAGCGGATGATAAAACAATAAAACCATATTCTTGTTTTTTGGCGCGCAAGGCCAATTGTTTTTCCAACAGTTCCAGCGCATTTATTTTTACCGATAAGCTGCTTTCTAAATTGGTGCCATATTTACTGCCGCGGATATAACAATACAAACAATTAAAAGAACAACTGCTGTAAAGGTTGAGCCTGTAATCATCCAAAAACCAGGAGTCTCTTTTTTTAGCTTTGTTTAAAATGGTTTTTATCTGAATTTCTTTAGGCATTATATTGCCCTCGAAATTAAAAGTAAAAATTGTTGTTGCTTGCTACAGATTATAGAATGATCAAAAAACAGTTTTCTTTTTAATGGTAAAATTACCGGTGGTAGTTACTGTACTTGTGGTTCCGCCTTCAAACAAAATGCGGTTTTCGTTAAAGGCGCCTTCAATAAGACCTTTTCTTTTTATTTGGCCAGTAAAATTTATAGTGTAAGAAAAGCTTGATGACTGAGATGTTCTTTCTCTTTTAGTTTCATAATAAGAAACATTATCTCCATCTTTTGACCATGTTTGCGCGCTTACTAAAAAACTTCCATCTTTTAAAGGCGTTAATTTAACTTCTTCTTTTAAAGAAAACGGTGTTGTGGAATTACTGCAGGGTTGAGAAACCGGACAACTGATAGTATTTGTGGTACCGGTTCTTTCAAAAACATAATCACCTTTTTTTGGTTTTTTACAAAACACAACGCATTGAAAAATAACAACACAAAATGGTATAATGTATATGAATCTATTTTTTGACATTTTAAAACAAAGCTACAATTTAATTTTAATTATCGAGGTGCTTGCTAATATATTTTTCTGTAGGCAGTAAACTTGTTTGAATGCGCCTGGCATAATAAATACTATCCAAAATTTCTTTTTGTTTTTCCTCTATAATGTGTTTTTGATGCCGCGTTGTTTTAAGCGAACGGTAAATAAAAAATGCAAATGCAACAACCAGTAAAAGACCAAACATTACGGCGCCAATTACAATTTTTTGAAAACGGTCTTTCTCTTCTGCAACTATTTTTTCTTTTTCCTGTTGTTCTTTTATTACGGCTTCTTTTTTCTCGAACTCGTATTTTAACTGGCTTTTAATACTTGCTTTACGCGTTTTAATATTCAATAAACTATCACGATAAATAATATATTGTTTGTAATGCTCAAATGCTCCGGCATAGTTATTGCACATCGAATCAATTTTAGCCAAGGTATGCTCTGTGGATGCAATGTTCCGTACAAATCCTAATTCTTTTGAAAGTGTAAGAGAACTATCGCAATAGGCATACGCCAATTTGCAATCTTTAAGATCAAGAAACACACCACCAATATTATTTAATGAAATTACCATACCTCCTTTGTCATCTATTTTACGTCTTAGCTTTAAGCATTTTTTAAAATAATGCATGGCAGAATCCGAGTTGTGAGTAAGCTTGTAAACGATAGCCATGCTTTCATAAGCACCGGCTACGCTTCGCGCATCTTTTAACTCCTTCCATATTTTAAAACTTTTTATGTAAAATGTAAGAGCAATTTCGAGTTTGCCTTTATTAAAATAAGCAACACCAATATTATTAAGCGCTAATGCAATGCCATCTTTATCATCTGCTGCGGTGTAAAGTTTTAAACTTTTTTCGTTGTTCTCAATAACTTTATCAAACTCTTTTTGATCGTTATAAATAGCAGCTATATTATTTAAGGTAGTGGCCATTCCTACCTTATTATTTATTTCTTCGTTCAGCTTTAAGCTTTTATTATAACAATCCAGCGCGTGGGGTATATCGCCAAGCTCATGATAAATAGAACCAATATTGGTAAGGCAGGTGGCCGCACTTTTTTTCTCTCGTGTTTCTTCAAACAATTTTAAGCTGCGGTTATAATATTGCAAGGCCTCTGTAATTTTGCCTTTCTTTTTACTAGTCAATCCAAGGTTATTTAAAGCCCCGGCAACGCCTTCGGTATTGCCGCTTTCTTCATAAACATGTAAACTTTTTTCGTAATACTCTAACGCTTTATCAGGATTACCCTCTGAATTATTATAATAGCCAATGTTATTTAAAGCAGCCGCTTTTTTATTTAAGATCATTAATCTTGTAACGGCCGGATCATTTGCTTTTAAGATCTTATCTGCCAGTTCAACTGCGGGTTGTGCATAGTTTAAAATATCCTCAATTTCGCAAACATCGCTTAACTGCACAAGCGTATATAATTTAACAGTATCACTTTTACTTGTTTTTAAAATGAGTTTTAATGAATCTGTATTTTGTGATAATAGGATAAATGATAAATGACATAATACGACTAGTAATATTTGTCTGCAAGTAATTTTCACGATTTTAAAGATACTGATGTTTTTTGGCTGTGCAAATTGGACTTGCAGATACAAGCATCTTCAAATACTATTTCTAAATAAAATTCGTTAACTTTAAATATCAGCTTCAAACATGGCCCGCTGCTTTTATAAGCTAATTGTAATTGTTGTAATAGCAACACTGTTTTCATCGTGTGCTGTTCATGCAGGCTTTCCGTTCATTTGTTTTAGGAAAGATTGTATCAAAGCTGCCTGGACCTTTCAAAAACCGCCGGCAGGTGGCAAAAGAGGAGTGAAACAAAAAGTTAGTATTTTTTTGGCCAAAGCCAATGCCAAAAAGCGAAAACGACAAGGACGAAATTCTGATCCTTTAAAAGAACCGGTAAATGAAACGCAATTAGCAGAATTGTTGGCAGACTCTACACAAGCTGATAAATTTATTAAAGTGGTTTTCTTTTATAAAATAAAATCACCTGAAAAAAAGGTAGGCAATGATAGTCTTTATATTAAGTCGTCGTTTATTTCACTTTCTAAAAACGATCGTATTTTAATAAATTATTACTTAAATAAATTCTCAGTAAAAAATATTACACAGATCAATATTTATTCTATTATAGAAAATAAAGAAGAAGTAGAACAACATTCACGCATGGGTATAATGAAAATGAAAAAGGTAGAGCATTATCTGATCAGAACCAAAGTAAAGAAGGAGAGGATCAAAATTGTGTTGAAGTAATTAACCAAGATCACTCAATGGTCATGCCTATCATTGCATCAAAGTTGGCACGTTCTTCTTTACCCATCCTTTCGCGGATCAAACGAATAGAATAGCCACCTCTTAATTTATTATTTTCTGTATACATCCAGTCGCTAAGAGCGTTCATATTTACTTTTACAGTATCACCAAACTTAACTTCGGTAGTTGATTCAGGATCATCATCAATAATGCCATAATAATCGCCGTTCTCTAATCTGATATCACTTAACCACATGTGTTCAAAGCCTTGCGGTGATTTAAATTTTAACTTTATCGAAAAGGCATCGTAATTACTGTCTTTACTGTCAAAAGCTTTTTTAAATTCAGAAAATGTTTCGTTTGCTTTAGCAATGGCCGCATTCATTTCCGCATCGGTTTCCTGGGTATTATAAATGTTAGACATTGCTTCAGTATTTACAGGAGGCTCATTTTTGCAGGAAAACAATACAACTGCAGTTAAGAGAATATAAAATAAATTTTTCATGATATTTAAATTTATATTTTAAAGATACGTATGATTTTATTCTAAAGAAATTATTTTTTCCTTTTATCATGCCACTGTAAAAACCATAGCAGGGCCGGAGCAAGCACCATACCAATAAAACCAACGTAAAATAGTAAATTACCATAAGGCCAGTGCATTATTTTCATTGGTATGCCAATAAGGCCTATGCAGACAAAAACAACAGTAATAATTATAAAGGCAATATTGCGGTACATGTTATTTATTTAAATACTTTTCAAAATATTTTTCTGTGGGCAGTAAACTGGTTTGAATGCGTTTGGCATAATGAATGCTATCCAGGATCTCTTTTTGTTTTTCTTCGATAATTATTTTTTGCCGCCTTGTTGTTCTCAACGAGCGAAAAATAAACAGAGCAAAAATAACTACCAGTACTAAACCAAAAAGTACGGAGGTAATAACTATTTTTTGAAACCTGTTCTTTTCTTCTGCAATGGCTCTTTCTTTTTCCTGCTGCTCTTTTATTACGGCTTCTTTTTTTTCAAACTCATAGTTCATTTCTGAGCGCAGCTGGGCTCTTCTTCCTTCAGCGCTATTAATGCTGTCATGCGCCGTAATATATTTTTTGTAATGCTCAAAAGCCAGTTTGGCTCTGCCTGTGGTATCATATAGTTTGGTTAAGGCTTCATTTACACCCTCAATGCCTTGTAAATGCGATACCTCTTCTGAATAAACAAGCGCTTTTTTTAAACACGATTCAGCTTTATTAAATTCTCCTGTTCTTATATATACCCAGCCAAGATTTCTAAGGTTATCTAATATCCTGATCTTATCACCGGTTTTCTCATTTTTTTCAAGAGAAAGCAAAAGGTGTTTTAACGCTTCGGGATATTTGCCCATAGTAAAAAATGTGTAGCCAATAAAATCAAGCGTTTTAGCTGCCCCTCTTTCATTTTTTTGCGCCTCGTGTAATTTTAGCGATCTAAATAAATAAGCCAGACCCTTTTCGGCCTTATTAGCGTAGCTGTAAGTTAAACCAATGTTTGAAGCTACGCTTGCTATCCTGGCAGTATCCTTGTCTTTTTCGGCATGTTTTAATACGAACGAATAATTCTCAAGCGCTTTGTTATAATCTCCTTCCAGAACATAAATATTTCCTATGGAGTTAAATATTGCTGCTTGTAATATATCTTCACCTAAAGCCTTTGCTTTTTTTAATGCACTTAAGTAATAGTTAAGAGAGCGTGAGTAATTACCTTTTAAATAATACAGTTGCCCGAGCAAAAATTCGGCATTCATAACGCCTTTGTGCCAGGCTATTTTTTCAGAAAGTTGCAGGGCTGTTTCTGAAATGCTAATAGAGCTGTCTAAGTTATTATTGCTAATAACAGCTGAAATGGAGATAAGCGTATTTACTTTAACGGTATCTTCTGCATCTGAAGAAATAATTTTATTGAGAGAATCAAGCCTTGAGGTTTGCGCATTTACGCAAAAACACAACAGTATAAAACCTGTTGCTAAACAATGTGTGATAAAATTTTTCAGGTAAATAAAGATAAAGATGTTTTTTGTATTGTCAAACATCCCAATTTGAGGTCACAATTTGTGACCTCAAAATTTTTTAGTGATTATGGGGTGTAGTAATGTTTAAATGAAATAACGCACGGATTACAAATCCGCGCGAACGGGTTTAATTTAAAACCGCAGGATTACTTCCCGATAGCTATCGGGACTACGGAGCGGGGATAAGCCTATTTTTGTGGGCTCAAATAATACTCAAAGTGTTTTTTTTCAATTGTACCCGAACATTTTTTTAAATGAGGTACATATATTTCTTCATTAACTGAATCGTAAATTGTATGTGTATTTCCAAATGACATGTATGGGCCAAGTGCTGAATAAGGTATTGGAATTAAAATTAAGATCTCAGGATTTTTTTTCATTAGTTCTTCTTCAAATTCCTTTGCTTCAACAATTTTAAATTTGTGTGGATACACCGTTTTAATATCACTTTCAGTAAGTCCGCTTATTAAATTGTTTTTATTGATCACTAATGTGCGGGTCTTTAAACCATCTATTATTTTTTGTGCGGCTGCGTTTAGGTCTTCTCTTGTTTTTTTAGCCAAGGCATCCTCAAATGTGCGGTGCAATTGCCTTACTGCGAAACAAACTTCGCCACTAGTGCAAAATAGTTTGCTTGTTGATTGTGTAAACAAGGGCATCATTTCATCATCAGCATAAGTTCTAAACTGGATCATAGAATATTCTGAAACATTGTTTGTATCCATTTGCAAACCTTCCAGCCTGCTTTCCATTAAAACAGCCCCTGTTTTGGCACTGCCTGTTACAGAATTAAACCCTGTTGTGCCAAAACCGGTTTTCATTGGGAAGGTGCGCATTAGAATATTTATCGTTTTAAGTTCTTGCTTTTTAAACTCTTTGGCCTCGGCAGATGTAATGTATTTTACAGATGGAAAAATAGTTAGAAAGTTAGTTACAGCATTTTTAATAGATGCGTTATAGGATGCTATCAGCTTTTTATAGTTTGCTAATTCTTGCGTTTTTTCTTTTTTAGTAAGCTTTTGCACATGTTTTTCATCTTCAACATCTAAAACAACATACAAAGGTTTAGCCTTAGCTGTTTCAAAAAGCTTGCGTGAGCGTTCGAGGGCTTTCTCGTTTTGTGACAAGCTAACGCAAGAACAAAGTATAAGTATTGAAGAAAGAATTTTTTTCATAAAATAAAGATTTGCGTAAATATAAGCTTTTTGTTTAAATCTAATTGTGAAGGCGTTAGAATGAAACAATTTCACTCGCTGCTTATGTTCCTGTGTTAGATTGCTTCGTGCCTCGCAATGACGAAGGAATAAATAAAGCCGGGTTGTTGTGTTAAATTATATATCTACATCATTTATCTTTTTTTCAATTTCTTTTGTCTTCAATTCTTTTTTCTTTGTAAAGAAAGAAATTCCTTTCCAAAAGATCCAAACGAAAAGAGAGCCAATAAGTACAGTTGATATTAAATAGCCAATATAAAATCCTAACTCTTCCGGTCCGCTTGCTTTTGTAAGGCCATCAAAGCAATAGAATAATTTTATAAAAGAATACAGCGATATGATGCCTCCAAAAAATATTGCTAAAACACTCAGTATAATTTTAATGACTTTCATATTGTTAAAAGTACAAAGTTTTAAAATATAGACGCGGATTACAAATCTCCGTAAATAGTAGTTAAATTTTCAAAGTAGATTTTAAGATTTCTCTTATTTCATCAAAAACCTCTGGGGTTTTATCCAATAGCCATTCAGTTAACATTGCTGAGTGGGTGGTTTTGCTAAATTCGAGTTTGTTTTTACTTAATTTTTTAAATAAATCTGCAAGTAATTTTGCTCCATCAACTTTTTTTAACCACTTTTCTTCGTCGTTATTTTTTTCAGAATAATATTCTGTGTTCCATTTATTTTTTTCTATCCAGCTATTTACACTTTCAGATGTAAGAATTACATCTTCTAACTGATAACCATTAATTACTTTAAAAATCGCATCTGAATTAATTAAATAATTCTCATACATTTTTCTAGGTAAAAACTTAACGACGCCATTGCTTTCCTTTTCTAAATCTTGGATTTCTTTATCTTTTTTGTTTTCACGGTCAAAAATAAAACCAATAGCAGGAGGCATTAACCCTTTTCCTTGACTTAATTTTTTATAAATATCAAATACTAGCTTTTTATTAGAGGATTCAAAATCACCTGTATTTTTCACGGATAAAATATTAGTCCCCATTAATGACATAGCTTTTGTATTATCAATAATTTTTGGGAAACAAATTTCCTCTGTTTTGCCTTCTACCCATAAAATATTATCTGCGCCAAAAACATCTGATAATTTAGCGCCAATTTCGGCTAAATAATTTTGTTGATTTTTTAATTCATGTATATCGACCTTCTGAATGTTACTAACAGCGTCTTTGTATTGAATGATATTAATTGTTTTTGGATTCGCTGCGGCAATTGTTGAGGGTGAATGGGTGGCAATTATAAACTGATGTTGTGGATGTTCTTTTAAAATTTCGATTAGTTTTCTACACGCTCCAGGATGTAGAAAACTGTTTGGTTCATCAATAATGATAGTATGAGGAACATCTGAAGTTAGTACCACATATAATATTGAAAGAATTTGACCGATTCCAGTTCCACATTGTGATAAAGGCACAACAAGATCTTCTCTTTCATTATTTGGATCTTCATTCCAAACAATAATTTCAACTTGACTACCATTTATTGGACGAATAGAAATATCATGTATTTGGGGAAAAATTAATCGAACATATGAAATATAACGTAAAAATTTTATTTTGTTGTATTGTAAAATATTTAATACTTCCGGTAAGTTTCTAGCATTCGAGTCAAGAATAACATTAATACCTTGAGTAAAACTACTTATGTTTAATCTTTCCGCATGGAAAAAGTATATTCTGCTTTTTAATTTGTGAGCAATTTTATTTAGTGCATTATCGGGTTGTGAAATACGAGTAGTTGACAATAAGACATTTCCTTCTTGAATTGAATATACATAATCAGTTTGACTTGCTTGACCATAATCATTAAATGATATAAATTTAATATTCCCATCACTATTATATTCAAATTGTAGCTTGCAGTTTTGCGGGATAAAATGATTTTTAAAAGAATTAATATTAATTGTTTGTCTTGGTAAGTTATGGAGTTCTGGAATGATAAATTGTGATTCGTTTTCAAATAAATAAATCTCAATTTCTTCTTTTGGTGTATTTATACAGATTTCAATGGAACTTTGTTTATCATTTTGAAATAATTTACTCTTTAAATTTTTAGAACTTTTATGAGGAAAGTTTCCAAATTTTAAACTCAAAGCTTGCAAAAGAGCTGTTTTTCCTGCATTATTTTGACCGGTAATGATATTAATCCCCGGCTGCAAATTTATCTCACTTGATTCAAGATAGCTTTTGTAATTTTTAATTTTGAATTTTGAGATGTACATAGTTTAAAATTTATCGCCAAAAAAGCCTCTCCAAATTAATCAGAGAGGCTTTTAATATTTCTAGTTACTAGTTTATTGTTTCTTCCCTTCGACAAGCTCAGGGTGACACTTTGCTTACATATAGATTCGTATCATTCGTATACGATTCGTAATTCGTAGCGAAGCGCTTTAGCTTCCGCAAGCTTCGCTCCCGATAGCTATCGGGACTTCCGGATTACGAGCCACAGGCTTCACAGTCCTCCGGATTATCCAGTGAACATGAAAGTTGTGCTTGTTGTTCTTCGAAAGTTAAAATGTGCGATTGTCCGCGGTCTACCAACAATTGGTCTTCGTTGCCTAAGATCAATGGTTTTTGTAAAGCATCCTGGTCTACAGTAAACTTAATTGCATCGGCTGCAGCTTTAGTACGTAAGTAATACATACCTGTTTTTAAACCTTTTTTCCATGCGTAGAAGTGAGCAGAGCTCATCTTCGCAAAGTTAGCATCCTGTATAAATAAGTTCAACGATTGTGATTGATCGATATAAGCACCACGATCAGCGGCCATATCAATAATGGTACGTTGTTTAATTTCCCAAACTGTTTTGTAAAGTTCTTTTATGTTTGCAGGAATCTCCGGAATGTTTTGTACCGAACCGTTTGCCGCGATAATTTTATTTTTTAAGCTATCGTTCCAGATACCTAATTTTACTAAGTCGCGCAATAAATGTTTGTTCACTACCACAAACTCTCCGCTTAATACACGGCGGGTGTAAATGTTTGATGTGTATGGTTCAAAGCATTCGTTGTTTCCTAAAATTTGTGATGTACTTGCTGTTGGCATTGGCGCTAACAATAATGAGTTACGCACACCGTATTTTAAGATCTCTTCGCGTAATGTATCCCACTCCCAACGAGAGCTTGGTGTTACATTCCACATATCTTGCTGGAAGATACCTTTTGAAATTGGAGAGCCTGCATACGTTTCGTAAGCGCCTTCAATTTTTGCAAGGTCTTTACTTGCTGTTAACGAAGCATAGTAAATCGTTTCAAAGATCTCTGAATTTAATTTTTTAGCGTCTTCACTTTCAAAAGGGAAACGCATTAAAATAAACGCATCGGCTAAACCTTGTACACCTAAACCAATTGGGCGGTGACGTAAGTTTGATTTACGCGCCTCAGGAATTGGGTAGTAGTTACGGTCAATAATTTTATTTAAGTTAACCGTTGCCTGGTAAGTAATTTCAAATAATTTGTTGTGATCAAAGCTTCCTGTTTTCTCATCCACAAAACGTGGTAAAGCAATAGATGCTAAGTTACAAACCGCTACCTCATCAGCACTTGTGTACTCAATAATCTCTGTACATAAGTTAGATGATTTAATGGTACCTAAATTTTGCTGGTTTGATTTTGAGTTAGCAGCATCTTTAAATAACATGTAAGGGTTACCGGTCTCGATTTGCGCATCAATAATGGCTGCCCATAATTCACGTGCTTTAATTTGTTTACGGAATTTTCCTTCAGCTTCGTACTTTGTGTATAATGCTTCAAACTCTGCACTGTGGCAATCGCTTAAGCCCGGGCACTCGTTAGGGCACATTAAGCTCCATTCGCCTTCAGCTTCTACACGTTTCATGAAAAGATCAGGGATCCAAAGTGCAGTAAACAAGTCGCGCGCGCGCATTTCTTCTTTACCGTGGTTTTTACGAATGTCTAAGAAATCATATATATCTGCATGCCATGGCTCAAGGTAAACAGCAATAGATCCCTTACGTTTTCCGCCGCCTTGATCTACATAGCGAGCGGTTTCGTTATAAACTTTAAGCATTGGAATGATTCCGTTGCTTGTACCGTTAGTGCCTTTAATGTACGAACCTGTAGCGCGTACGTTATGAATGTTGATACCGATACCACCTGCGCTTTGAGAGATTTTAGCGCAATTTTTTAATGTATCGTAAATACCATCAATACTATCATCTTTAACCTGTAATAAAAAGCATGAGCTCATTTGCGGTTTTGGCGTACCCGCGTTAAATAAGGTTGGTGTGGCGTGTGTAAACCAACGCTCGCTCATTAAATTGTAAGTGCGAATTGCAGACTCGATATCGTTTTTATGGATACCAACTGCTACACGCATGATCATGTGTTGCGGGCGCTCTGCAACAAAACCATTCATCTTTAATAAGTATGAACGCTCTAATGTTTTAAAACCAAAATAATCGTAACCAAAATCACGGTCGTATATAATAGACGAATCTAATGTATGCGCGTTGTTCATGATAATCTCATAAACATCGTCTGCAATTAAAGATGCCTTTAAACCTGTTTTAGGATCGATATACTTATGTAAAGCTTCAGCGGTTTTTGAGAACGACTTAATAGTGTTCTTATGCAGGTTGCTTACTGCAATACGCGATGCTAACTGTGCATAATCGGGGTGACGGGACGTTAAGCCCGCAGCCGTTTCTGCCGCTAAATTATCTAACTCAATAGTAGTTACGCCATCGTAAACACCATCAATTACTTTTTTAGCCACAAGTATAGGATCAACATGTGAAGGTTCTAAGCCGTAGCTTAATTTTTGAATGCGAGCGGTGATCTTATCGAACTTTACCGACTCGCGTGTGCCATCTCTTTTAATTACAAACATACGCCAGGTTTTTTATTAGTTTTTTGAGTATTAAGAAAATTAGAACGACGTGCAATTTCATAAGCAAACACACTCTGAGAACTGAAGATTTTATGTGTATGATTATTATTTTGCATTTTTTGTGTTTTTGGTTCTAACAAGTTACGCCCTAATTTTTCCTTTAATTTTTTTATTTTTTCTATTCTATTAACAGCACTTTGTTTATTTGCTGTTGTTGTTTTTAATTTGTTTAAAACTGCTTTAGGTTTTTAATTTTATTACCTAAGGCCGTCAAAATCAGTAATCTTCCCGCCTAAACCCATACTTTTTTTACTTTTTGAGGCTAAAATCCCCATCCGGAATGTTTATTCCGACTACTGTAAAGTTACTACGGTTTAATTGGATATTTTACCTTATTAATGTTAAACTAGAAATCCTCGTCCAGTTTAAAGTGGTTGTTCTCCTCCTTATTATTCATAACACCGGCTTTTTGGTATTCGGCCACGCGTTTTTCAAAGAAGTTGGTTTTACCCTGTAACGAGATCATCTCCATAAAATCAAATGGGTTTGAGGCGTTATAGAATTTAGAACAACCTAAAGATACTAATAAGCGATCGGCACAAAACTCAATGTATTGGCACATTAAATCTGCGTTCATACCTATTAGTTTTACAGGAATAGCGTCTACCACAAATTTCTTTTCAATAGAAACGGCATCTGTGATGATCTTGGTAACCTGTTCTTTTGGTAATTGGTTTTTTACGTGATGCGTGTAGATCATACAGGCAAAATCGCAATGTAAGCCTTCATCGCGGCTTATTAACTCATTACTAAAGGTTAAGCCCGGCATTAAGCCACGTTTTTTTAACCAGAAGATAGAGCAAAATGAGCCTGAGAAGAAAATTCCTTCAACGGCAGCAAAGGCAATTAAACGCTCGGCAAAAGAGCCATTGTTTATCCAACGCAGCGCCCACTCGGCTTTTTCGCCAACGCAAGGCACTGTATCTACCGCGTGTAATAATTTGTCTTTTTCAACCGGGTCTTTAATATAGGTATCTATTAATAAAGAGTAGGTTTCTGAATGGATGTTCTCCATCATGATCTGAAACCCGTAAAAGCAACGGGCTTCAGGGTACTGTACCTCATTAAGGAAGTTAATGGCCAGGTTTTCGTTAACAATCCCATCACTGGCGGCAAAAAAAGCAAGAACATGCTTAATGAAATGTCTTTCGTTATCGTTTAATTTGTTATTCCAGTCAGCCGTGTCAGAACTAAGGTCAATTTCTTCGGCCGTCCAAAAGCTGGCTTCCGATTTTTTGTAAAATTCCCAGATGTCTTTGTACTTAATAGGAAAAAGTACGAATCTATCTTTATTCTCGACTAAAATGGGTTCCGTCATAACAAATACTTCAATTAAAGGGTTTATATATTTATAGTGTGTTAAACTTAATTTCTCGTGTTACAAACATCATCAAAAAAAAGTCCGAAAGAAAAGGAAATGAATTAACACCAAGCCCTAGTTTTTAACATGTGAATATGCTGTGGAAAACCTGACAATCCTCAATTTGGCTGATTTACAGTACTGTAATAAAAACGCAAAAAAATCTAAAAAATTATTTGTTTGGATGGAAACTATTTTTAAGCAGAACAGGGATTTTTATACGCTTAAATACCTAAAAAGGGGATGGGGATTGGGTTGCGAGACAAAAAACAGCGATTTTTTACCTAAAAAATAACATAACATGTAACTTTTATTAGTAAATTTCGTAAAAAGAGCAAAACCCCTTCATGTATACCAAAGAAATCATAGTTTCCATCACTAAAAATGATAAAACTGCCATTAAGGAAGTCTTTGAAAAATACTATGGCAAGATGGCATCAATAGCCCTTCGTTATTGTAAAAGCCAGGCACAAGCCAACGAAGCCATTAACTTTGGGTTTAACACTTTTATACAAAAACTACAACAAAACCGTAATGCTCATACGGTAGATATAGATACCACTTTTGAACCTGAATTCATAAAATCCTGTGCAGCCTTTATAAAAGGCATTAGCAGCGAGTATTATGTAGCAAGCACAGTTTACGCTTCGGGTTCGGCCAATAAAAATTATGATCTGTTCGAAAGTAACGAATTCATAGATTTTAACGCTATTGACAATGATGTTTTAATAAAATCACTACAGCAATTAGTACCATCGCAACGATTGGTTATTAATTTGCATGTGATTGATGGCTATTCTTTAGAAGAGACTGCCAACATTATTGAAGCAAGCTTACAAACGGTTAAAAGCAGTCTTGAAAAAGCCCGCTATAACCTGCAAAAAAATGTAGAGAAGTGTTATAAAACAATGAAAAATGAGCAGCCACTTTAATTACGAAATAGAAGAACGCAACATGCGCAACCAGTTAAAACAACTGGAACTTACTTATAAAGAGGAAGCGTGGCTTAATTACGAAGAGTACGCCAAACAATTTCAAAGTGTAAATAAAACACAACTGTTACCCAATTTTAATTTTGCATTAAACCGTACCGTTATTTTACCGGTTGTATTTGGCGGGATCATTATTTTATTCTCTTTCTTATTATTCAACTTCATAAATATTAAAAATTCAAAAGCAACTAATTCCGATGTGGCAGCAATGAAAACCAATATGGATGCAGTTGTTGAGCAACCAAAACCGGAGCCTAAAAAAGCAGTGGTTGTACCTGTAAAAAAAGAAGAACCGGTTATTGTAAAAGAAACACCTGTTAATACCAATACAATTGCTGCTTTACCAAATGCCAATACAGGAAATGCTTTAATAGCTAAAACATTACCTGCCATTCAAAGCAATACAAATACTGCAAACGCTGTTACAACAAATACAACAGTAATGGATGCACAAGGCGTTAAAACAGCAAGTACCTATACTTTTGATCCTACCAAGAAAAAACGCCGCAAGAAAAACACAGCTGAAGTGTTAGAATCTATTGCAACGCCCGTAAGCCTGCCAACCGTTACACAAGAAGAGGCAGAGCCTGAGTTGAGGTAATTTGCCTAATTATTTTTTCCATTAATTTAGCCATTCCGGGCTCTCGATTTGTTACGTAAAATTTTAAAAGGCCGTAATACATTGTGTGTTTAAGCGTAATGGTTTTCTATATAAAGCCGCGGGTTTTCCTATCCAAACTTTTCTTTTAGATAAAAAATAAGTGTAGATGTGGTTAAATTTTTTGCCTTTTGCGATTGAAAGCTCTTAGTGTACTTTGTACATGCTTTGCGCCCTTTGTGGTTAAGATTTTCTATTTACCTTTACCACATGAAAGATATTAAAAGCAGAGAAGATATTACACTTTTAATAAATACATTCTATTCAGAATTATTAAAGGTAGAAGAAATTAAACCTGTATTTGCCCACATTGATTTTCCTGCGCATGTGCCACACATTGTTTCGTTTTGGAGTTTGGTTTTATTAGATGAAGAAGGTTATAAAACGAATGTGTTTGATAGACACATTAACCTGCCAATAAAAGCGTATATGTTTGATGTGTGGTTAGAGATCTGGCTAAGAACCGTTGATAGCTTATTTAAAGGTGAAGTTGCCGAACTTGCTAAACAACGTGCCATCTCACTCACCTACACGTTTAAATCAAAATGGGAAACTCTAAAAAAATAATTTTTCGTTGAGATTTAAACCCGATAAAACGCTCGTTAAAACCTTATTATTTATAATAATAACATTTATCATTTCTTGCCTACCGCTTTTTTTAGGCTTCATTTTAAAAAAGATCGATCCGCAAGAGTATGGTTTAATTACCGGAAATAAAGAAGACCTGGAGATCACTTATAAAGAAATTTTATTTTTTGCCTCGATAATGATCTGCTTTTTTTTATTATCACTTTCTTGCAGATACATAAAAAATAAATTACTAAAAATTACAGTTTCTTCTTTTGCTATTTTATATTTAGTTGCAAGCAGTTTTATTATTTTGGTAGATGTTGTTTACTATCTTATTTTTAGTTGCCGTATTACTTTTTCTGCCATTCAAACTATTCTTAATACAAATCCCGTAGAGGCCGGAGATTTTGTGAGTTTATATTGGTCGCCGGGCAAAATAATTACCATTTTTATTTTTATGTTTTTTATTTCACTTGTGATAATAAAACGCCAAAAGCTCATTACCTTATTTTCTACCCGCACATTTTTTATTGCCAGTTTAATACTAACTCTTTTTGGTATTGCCCATTTTGGACAAGTTGCTTATTCAAAAAGTAACGGCCCTCATAATGTACGTTACTGGGATGTTGTAATTGGAGAATACAATGAATACAAAGAATTTAACCGAAGGTTAATTGCCGAAAAGAACAATCAAAACCTTTCAAAAGAGTATGATAATTTTTATGATAAAGATACCTTGCAAAAAACTTTTGTTTTAGTTGTATCTGAATCGTTAAGTAAAAAACACATGAGTTTGTACGGCTATCCCCGTGAAACAACTCCAAATTTAGATACCAATAAAACCATTTATAAATTCAATAATTGTGTTACGCAATCGGCCTTAACAATTGAGGCTGTTCCGGGTATGTTCTTTGGTTATTTTTCTGAAAAAATAAATTTAATTACACTTCTTAATAAATTGAATTTTGAAACATCATGGATCTCTAACCAATCGGGTTGGGGTAAAGGCGATCGTACCATTGTTCTTTTATCACAGCTCTGTAAAAAAAATAGTTTTATGGATGCCATGGCCGATAACGATAAAGCGAATACCAGCCTGCATTACGATGAAGAAGTATTAAAAGAATTTGAGAATGAAATTAGCCCACCTTCCAAACATTCAAAATTCATAGTGCTGCATTTAATGGGTTGTCATTTTGAATATGAAAAGCGGTATCCGCTAAACAAAAATTTTTTCAGATCAAAGGCACCGGCAAAAATTGCAGTTGATAACGAACGTACACAAAACATCATTAATTGTTATGATAATGCCATGCACTATCACGATTCTATCGTAAACCAAATAATAAAAATATTTTCAAAAAACAGTATGGGCAAAAATGCAGCATTAGTATTTTTATCAGATCACGGTGAAGAGTTGTATGAGAACCGAAACTATGCCGGTCATGGGTTTCCACCAACAAAAGCCATGGCCGAAATACCTTATTTTATTATGCTTTCAAATGAATTTAAAAAAAACTATCCTGCTGTTGAAAGTAACATAAAAAAAAGAAGCAATACAGCGTATAGCTCGCTAAACAATTTTTACACCTTTCTTCAATTATTAAATATTGGCTCTAAGCAGTATAATACCAGGATCCAAAACCGTAGCTTTTTTAGCACTCAATACGATAGTACTTTACCCCGCCTGGTAATGCAAATGGATTACAATAAAATGGAACGCTAAAATTTTTACATTGTTTTTTGTTCTCTGTATTTATCCTTAATTTTAGATTCTAAAAATATAAAATGTCACAAACAACAGATATAGCTGCCGGGTTTAAAAATACTTTAGAATGCGCTAAAGAATTAGATGCAAACGATACGCTAAAAAAGTATCGCGAAAAGTTTTTCTTTCCCCAACATAACGATAAAGATGTAGTTTATTTTACCGGAAACTCATTGGGCCTTCAACCAAAAACAACGCAAAGTTATTTGCAGCAAGAGTTAAATGATTGGGCAAAATTTGGTGTTGAAGGACATTTTTTAGCAAAAAATCCATGGTTGTCTTATCACGAATTGCTCACTGATAAAATGGCAAAACTGGTTGGTGCAAAGCCTGAAGAAACAGTAATGATGAACCAGTTAACAGTAAACGTTCATTTACTCATGGTATCATTTTATCGTCCTACAAAAACACGCTTTAAAATTTTATGCGAGGCAAAAGCTTTTCCGAGTGATCAGTATGCCTTGCAAACACAATTAAAATTTCATGGTTATACGCCTGAAGAAGCATTGATAGAAATTGAACCCCGCGAAGGTGAATATCACATTCGTCATGAAGATATTTATTCTGCTATCGAAAAAAATAAAGATTCATTGGCATTGGTAATGATTGGTGGTGTAAATTATTTTTCGGGTCAGGTATTTGATATGAAAGCAATAACTGAGGCAGGCCACAAAGTTGGTGCTATTGTTGGTTTTGATCTGGCACACGCTGCCGGAAATTTAAAATTAGAATTACATAACTGGGGCGTTGATTTTGCGGCCTGGTGCAGTTATAAATATTTAAACAGTGGTCCGGGTTCGGTTGCCGGTGCCTTTGTGCACGAACGTCATTTAAAAAATACCGATCTGCCTCAGTTTGCCGGTTGGTGGGGGCACGATAAAAAAACACGGTTTTTAATGGATAAAAAATTTGTGCCTATGGAAACTGCCGAGCGCTGGCAAATGAGCAATGCACCCGTTTTAAGTATGGCTGCCTGCCGTGCCAGTCTTGATATTTTTGATGAAGTGGGCATGAACGCCTTAGTTGAAAAGAGTAAAAAATTAACTGCTTACCTTGAATTTATTGTAGAAGAGGTGAACAAAAAAAAGAACAATTGCCTGCAAATAATAACACCAAAAGAGAACCGCGGTTGTCAGTTATCTATTGTAGCAAACGGTTACGGAAAACCGTTATATAATCAATTAATTGAGAATGGAGTTATACCCGATTGGCGAGAGCCAAACGTTATTCGTTGCGCTCCTGTACCCCTTTATAACTCGTTTGAAGACGTTTATCGATTTGGAGCCATTTTAACGAATTTACTTAAGTAAAAGAGGATAAAATAGTTATATTTGATACCCGAGTTTAAAATGTAACATGTTTTCAAAACAGAAAATTCTTATTGGTTTTTTTTTATTTCTGTTTTATACAAACCGGGGCCAGGTTGCACAAAATGTTGTTTTTGATAAAGTAAAATCAAAAGGTCTTACCAACGCACTTATCAGTTGTATTTTTCAGGATCAAAAAGGTTATTTGTGGGTAGGAACCACTGCCGGGTTAAATCGTTACGATGGGTATAACTTTATTAATTACCGCAGTGATAAAAAAGATTCCACTACAATTGGCTATCCTACCGTAAGTACTATTGTGCAATACGATGCTA
Source organism: Bacteroidia bacterium (assembly GCA_044229885.1). Classification (GTDB taxonomy): domain Bacteria; phylum Bacteroidota; class Bacteroidia; order B-17B0; family Aurantibacillaceae; genus Aurantibacillus. Next base: position 290,759 of record JBGASD010000003.1, read on the forward strand.
ATCAGATAATGATCGGCACCCGCCACGGTTTAAACTTATTTAATTACACTACCAATACTTTTAAGCGGGTAAAGATAGATACTGCCTGTAAAAATTATCCCAAACGATATAACATACAGTGTATTAAAGAGAATAACCAGGGGCAAAAAATTGTAGGTACCAGCGATGGTGTTTTTCGTTACGATCCGGTAAAAAATTCAATAGAGCCTTTTTTTAATGGCAAACAAAATTTATTTGAAGGTTATGTTGTGCAAAGCATGTGTTATGACAGGGTTGGTAATTTATGGGCAGGCGTAAAAAAATTAGAAGGTGATCATCCTGTTACCGCTGTTTTTAAGTACAGTGAGTTGGCCAAAAAAATTGAAGAGATAAAGATCTTCCAGGGAATTAATTCTGAATACATTGGTATTTCGGAAGATTATTTAGGAAACATTTGGGTTGCGGTAGACGATGGATTGGTAAGCATTAACCCTTCCAGCTATACACAAAATTATTACAAAGCGCCCGAAGGTTTTTATTCAAACATTTCATATTACCACACAAAAGATAATTTGATCTGGCAATGTTATTGGAGTTTTGGTTTAACATCTTTTGATATTGATAAAAAAGAATTTAAAGTTTATAAGGTAGATCCTGACAATTCAAAATCATTAATGAGCAACAAATGCTGGAGCTTGTGTAAAGATGATAATGATATTTTGTGGGTAGGTACCGATGTTGGACTTCAAAAATTAACCAGCAGCCGCCCGAGTGTTGAGGTAGTAAAAAGAAATTCGCAGAATACCGAAAATTCTTTTTTAAGTAACCGTGTCTCGGCTGTTTTAGCAAGCGAAAGTAATAATAACATAATTGTTGCCGGTATTGATGGCGAAGGTTTTTCGATCTATAACCGTATTACCAAACGCGCACAAAACTATGGCCCCAATGCTATTAATAAAAATGATGAGCGTTTTGTTAATCATTTTTACGAAGATGAAAAAGGCGATATTTATGCAGCCGGTGGAAATAATTTAAACAAGATTTCTTTTGTGGATGGAAAAGTAACTGTGAAAAGTTATTTTAAAACACAAGAGCATTATGCTTACCGTATAGAAAAAGATCCCTTTAATTCTGATATATTATTTATTGGAGGAATTGGCGAGATCATTATTTTTAATAAAGCTACAGAGACATTTAATTTTATAAAAGAACCCGCAGGTATTTCACAATCGTTTGTATCCAGCTTTATTTTTAAAGGAAAAGTTTATTTCACACACATTAATGGCGCCTTAAGGATCGATCCTTCTACACTTGATATGGATGATCTGCGCTTGCCCGATGTTGGTAATATAAATTCATCGGTTGTTTTAAACGATACTACTATTTTATTATCATCGCAATACATGGGCCTTGTAAAATTGTTTCCCGGCTCCAGAAGATTTGAAACTGTTTTTAAAGGTAAATCCGATTTTTTTCCTGAGATCTCTGATCTTTTAGTGTATAAAGATATTGTTTGGATGGCCAGCCCAACAGGTTTATTAAAACATAATTTCCGTACTAACGAAACCTCTGAGGTTACTGTTGAAGATGGTTTGCCAACTGAGATCATTCATCGCCTCGATATTTTGGATGGTTATTTATTTATTGCTTCGCAGGAAGGTTTGGTGATGTTTAATCCCGATTACCAGGCTTCGCATTTTAATATGCCAAAAGTAGAAGTTACATCCATACAAGGTATAAGCGAACCGTTTAGCATTAATTCTTTTTTAAATAGAGAAGAGATCTCACTAACCGAAAAACAAAATTCCTTTAAAATTAATTTTACTTTATTGGATTTTAATTTACCTGAAAAAAATTCATTCAAATATCGCTTGTTGCCAATTGAAAAAGAATGGCAAACATTGTATAACGAACACTCCGTAACATTTAATGCTCTGGCAGCGGGCTCTTACACATTTGAATTAAAAGGTGCCAATGCCGATCAAAACTGGAGTGGTGAACCCATTAGTTTAAAAATAGTTATTGTACCTCCTTTTTACAAAGCAAAATGGTTTCAGTTTTTAGTGATCACCATTATTTTCTTTGGCATTATTTTAGCTATTTATTTACGCATTCGTATTGATAGAAAAAAACAGATCTTGTTGGAAAAGATCATTAAAGAAAGAACTGCAGAGATACAGGCACAGCGTTTAGAATTATTGGATAGTATCAATTATGCCCGGCGTATACAAAAAGCATTATTTGTTGGCGAAGATGTTTTAATGAGCTCTTTGCCTAATAGTTTTATTTACAATAAACCTAAAGATAAATTAAGTGGAGATTTTTACTGGATAGGAAGACATAAGGATATGTTGATTGTATTTGTTGGAGACTGCACAGGGCATGGTGTTCCAGGTGCGATGTTAAGTGTTGTGGGTACCTCTATCTTAAGCAAAATCGTGCACGAGGAAGGTTTGTATTTACCGGGCGAGATCTTAACGCGTTTAAACCATTTATTCTTTAAACAATTAAATCTGAAAGAAGATTACACCCGCGATGGTATGGATGCAAGTATCATTACCATTAATCTTGTAAATAAAAATGTTTACTTCTCGGCAGCAAATAACGATGCGGTGTATGTTGAAAAAGATACTTTAGTAGAATTAAAATCAAAACGCGGCTCTATTGGCTCGGCCGAGAATAATGAATTTTCAACCGTTACAGTTTCAAACAGTGCCGGCAGATTCTTTTATCTATATAGTGATGGGGTTAAAGATCAGTTTGGCGGACCAAAACACAAAAAATTATCTTCAAAACGTTTTAAAGAGATCTTAAGCGAAGGCTCTGTATTAACTATTGCTGAACAAAAAGATAATCTTCATCAAAAAATCACCGGTTGGAAAGGTGAAGTGCCGCAAACAGACGATATGATGGTGATAGGGGTGAAGCTTTAATCCACTTTACTGGTTGGATTTGCTAAATTCTTTGTGCCGGTAATATCCATTTTTATGCTGCCTATTAATATATCAGCTTTAACGCGCATAGGTAAATGATTATCATCGTCGCTTATCCAAACATTCAGATCTTCTTCTTTTTTAAACACACGACCCTTTTGTACAATAGGGCGGAATTTTAAGCAACGGTATTTTCCAATATCTGTTTCAATGGTTTCTTTACCAACAAATTTAATTTTAAGCGGCCAGATCTCTTTATCTACAAAACAGGTAATGCTAAAAAGATCGCCGGGCTTTGCATTGCTCAGATCTAAATTTCTTGCAGAATAAAAAGCGCTCACCATATCCTGAATACCAGCGGGAATATCAAATTTTTCGTTATTGCCAATATCTACTTTTTTTGTGTAATGATTAAATGCATAATCCTGGCTGAATTTATAGCCGCCTTCATCTACACGTCTAACAAATAACCAAGGCAGCATAGCATCTTTATCCATATAGGTTTCGTAACGGTCGCGCACTTTAAAGAACCAATCGGTACTGCCAATGGTATAGCCACTGCCAACAATATGATATACTTTTCTACCACTTACTTCTATCAGGTCGGGCTTAACTTCTAATACAGCAACACCTGCATTTAACATACCATAATGCATACGATAGGTTAATACTTCACCTTGCTTAAATGCTTTGTTAACTGTAGTAGGTAATGGATCAACCGTGTTTTGCAATTGTAGTATTTCTGAAATATCACCGGCCCTGTCTATTTTATTTCCCGCAGAAAATAAAGCGATGATACCAAAAGCTACAAAGGCCTTAACCGAAATATGTTTAATGTTATTCATACAGGTTATATTCCAAATGGCGTGCCAAAGAAACAGCTTTGTCAGCGCTAAAATTTGTTAATTAAAGATACTAATTCTTTACGTTTTTCAAAAAGATCGTTGTAAAGAGCCTTATTTTTTATGATCCTGTAAATACCCATTGTTTTTTTTGTGAAAGGGTAATAATATAATCCAATCCACGAACAAGCAAGAATGGTTGAAACTAAAAGTATTGGCGTTATTACACTTTCAGAAAAAGAATAAGTAATAGTAAACCATAAAACATAATTGATCATAAAAAAGATCATGCCCAAAGCAATAGCAAAGGAGGAATAAAATTCTTTATTCTTTACAATTTTACCCGTTAATTTTTCGGTTAATTTATACGGAAAATAATTGCCAACTAATGCAATAATAAAAGCCGGCAAACCAATAATAAATAAACAGGTGCGCAAAAATAAATGCAATGGGGTGATCTTGTATCTCTGGCGAGGGCTAAAAAGCCAATCTCTTAAATTGTTTTTCTTAAGCGCATCAAAATAAATTTTTGCTTTGCCTTTAAATTCGTTCAACAACGCAGGTTGTTTTTCGGCAACGGTATTAACTTTTTCGGTAAGCTCTTTTAAAACAATAAAATCATTATTCAGGTCTCTGAATGTTAGTCCACGCTCTTTAAGAATATCCTTTTTTAAAAGTATCTCAACTTGCAAAACCGTTTCATCATTTGCCGGATCGTTAATATGGGTGATCAGGTCTTTCATTTTTGGCGCCAGTAACTGCAAAAAATTATTATTGGCTTTGGCCGGATTTTCCTTAAAATCAGCTATATAGTCTTTAACCGGAATAGGTTCGCCTACATTGTAAAAAACGTTGCTCCTGAATTTATCAGCTTTACTGTAGTTAATTCCGACCGGCACAACGGTTAATTTGTTATTATCGCCCAAATACTCGTATGCACCAAAAATCATGCGGCTAACGCCTTTTTTAAGGGGTCTGAGGCGTCTTTCCTGCACACATAGTCCCTCGGCAAAAACAATTATTTTACTATTCTTTTTTAAAAGACTGTTTACCATGCGGTAGGCATCTTCATTTTTCTTTAATCCTTCGCGCCCGCCATCCTGGATCCTAAAAATGGGTACAATGCCCAGCCGGCCTAAGAACCAGGCTGCAAAACCGGGTTTAAAAGCATCGCCGCGAGCCAGGTATTTTACCTTAATGGGATAGCTTAAATGTGTAATTAAAATAGGATCGGTAAATGCATTAGGGTGATTCATGGCAATTATCACCGGATTTTTGCCCTGAATATTTTTAATGTTCTTTCCCTGTATCCTTTTATAAAAAACAGGTATAACAAAACTTATCCAATACCGAATAATGTGCCAGATCATAACGTAAAAATTGTGTGTAAAAATAGCTTAATTTTTCACAATATTTTTTAACATCTTGTTAGTAACATTTGTGCATTTTATAGCCCTGAAATCCGCATTTTTTCGGTATATTTAAAGGATAATTAAAAATTAACCAGAGAGATATTTATGTCAGAAGTTTCAACAGAAAAAAAGAATTACGGTGCCGATAATATTCAGGTTTTAGAAGGCTTAGAAGCGGTTAGAAAACGTCCTGCCATGTACATTGGCGACATAGGTGTAAAAGGATTACACCATTTGGTTTACGAGGTAGTGGATAATTCAATTGACGAAGCATTAGCAGGCCATTGTAAAAATATTACAGTTACTATTTTAGAAAATAATTCTATTCGTGTAAAAGATGATGGACGTGGTATTCCAACCGGTATTCATCCAAAATTAGGCGTAAGTGCTTTAGAGGTTGTAATGACCGTTTTACACGCCGGTGGAAAATTTGATAAGGATACTTATAAAGTTTCAGGTGGATTGCATGGAGTAGGGGTAAGTTGTGTGAATGCACTTTCATCTCATATGAAAACAGAGGTACATCGCGATGGAAAAATAGTGGTACAGGAATTTAGCTGTGGCAAACCTTTATACTCTGCAAAAGAAGTGGGCGATAGCGATTATCGTGGAACGATACAAACCTTTCAACCTGACCTGAGCATTTTTACTGTAAGTGAATATAATTACACTACTCTTGCTAATCGTATGCGTGAGTTAGCGTTCTTAAATAAAGGCATTAATATTATTTTAGAAGATGATCGTCAGAAAGATGAGAGTGGAAACTCTTTATCTGAAAATTTTTATAGCGAAGGCGGTTTATTGGAGTTTGTAAAATATTTAGATGACGCTAAAGAAAAATTAATTGAAGAGCCTATTTATATTGAAAATGATAAAGGGCCAATTCCTGTTGAGGTAGCAATGACCTACAATAATTCATATAGCGAGAATATTCAGAGTTATGTGAACAACATTAATACACACGAAGGGGGTACACATTTATCTGGGTTCAGAAGAGGTTTAACCCGTACCTTAAAAAATTATGCAGATAAGAACGGTTTACTTTCAAAAGTAAAATTCGAGATTAATGGTGATGATTTTCGTGAAGGCTTAACGGCAGTTATTTCGGTAAAAGTTCAGGAGCCACAATTTGAAGGTCAAACAAAAACAAAATTAGGTAACAACGAAGCTATTGGTGCGGTTGATCAGGCAATTAGTGAAGCATTAAATAATTATTTAGAAGAACATCCAAAACAAGCTCGTACAATTGTAGATAAAGTTATTTTAGCTGCAACGGCGCGTCACGCTGCCCGTAAGGCCCGCGAGATGGTGCAACGTAAGAGTGTTATGACGGGCTCGGGCTTGCCGGGTAAATTAGCGGATTGTGCAAGTGGAGACCCTGAAGCATGCGAATTATTTTTAGTTGAGGGTGATTCGGCCGGTGGAACTGCCAAACAAGGCCGCAACCGCGATTTTCAGGCTATTTTACCTTTGCGTGGAAAAATTTTAAATGTAGAAAAAGCACTAGAATATAAAATTTACGAGAACGAAGAGATCAAGAATATTTTTACGGCATTAGGCGTTTTCCGAGGAACAAAAGAAGATGATCGCGCCTTAAATATTGATAAATTACGTTACCATAAAATCGTTATTATGTGTGATGCCGATGTTGACGGTTCGCACATTACCACATTAATTTTGACTTTCTTCTTCCGCCACATGAAAGAGTTAGTGGAAAAAGGACACGTTTATATTGCATCACCTCCTTTATATTTGGTTAAAAAAGGAAAAGACCAGGCGTATTGCTGGAATGAAACTGAACGCGATGCAAAAATAAAAGAATATGGCGGTGAAAAAACCGATAGCGTACACGTACAACGTTACAAAGGTTTAGGTGAGATGAATGCCATTCAATTATGGGAAACCACTTTGGATCCAAGCACAAGAACATTGCGCCAGGTAACTATTGATAGCGCTGCAGAAGCAGATCGTGTATTTAGTATGTTAATGGGCGATGAGGTACCGCCGCGCAGAGAGTTTATTGAGAAAAATTCTAAGTACGCAAAAATTGACGCGTAATAATTTTTAAAATGAAATGTAACCGGATCAATAGTTTTTTTGTCACTGTTGATCCGGTTTTTTGTAGAATATAAATTAATTTAAATGCAGTCAAAAGCAACAACAGTAGAAGATTATTTAAAAGAGCTTCCTGAAGACAGGAAAGTTGCAATGACAGAATTGCGAAAAGTAATTTTAAAAAATCTGCCTAAAGGCTTTAAAGAAGGAATGGGTTATGGCATGATGGGTTACTCTGTGCCACACTCCAAATATCCTGCCGGCTATCATTGTAAACCTGAAGATCCTTTGCCATTTATGAGTTTGGCCTCGCAAAAAAATTTTATTGCGGTGTATCACATGGGTGTTTATTCTGATCCAAAATTATTAAAATGGTTTACTGATGAATTTCCAAAGCATTCAAAAACTAAATTGGATATGGGAAAAAGCTGTATTCGCTTTAAAAAACCAGATCAGATCCCTTTTAAATTAATTGGCGAATTGGCTTCAAAAATGACGCCCGATGATTGGATCAAAATTTACGAGAAGAATTTAAAGAGGTAATTTTATTTACAATTTTGACATTTACAATTGACAATTTAGTGCAATTGTAAATTGTCAATCTTTAAATTGTAAATTTGAGTAACACTAGTTCAATTGTTATCAGGTAAAACCATATTTATTGCCCCGCTCGATTGGGGTCTTGGTCACGCAACGCGCTGTGTGCCTATCATAAAACAACTTCAACAAGAAAATAAAATAATTATTGGCGTTACGGCGCTTACAAAAAAAGTGTTTGATGAAGAATTTCCGCAAATTCAGCAATTGGAGATTCCTGCGTATAATGTAAAATATTCGAAAGTATTGCCTTTATGGTTAAAATTATTTTTTGATTGGCCGGGTATTTCTAGCATTATAAAAAGAGAACACGCTTTGTTACAGGAGATAATTTTAAAACATAAAATTGATCTTGTAATAAGCGATAGCCGTTTTGGTTTATATTCAAAAAATATCCATTCTATTTTTATTACGCATCAGGTTTTTTTAAAAACACCATTTGCAACCAGTATTGCACAAGGTGTAAATAAAAATTATATTTTAAATTTTGACGAGATCTGGATCCCGGACCTTGAAAACGAAGAAAAAAGCTTAAGTGCAGAGCTTTCGCATGGCCAACATTTTCATCCCCAGGTAAAATATATTGGTCCGCAAACGCGATTAAATAAAATAATTTCTTCCGGAAAAAAATACGATCATCTTTTTTTGCTATCGGGGCCTGAACCCCAGCATTCTTTGTTAAGAGAGCTGCTTATAAAAAAAGTGAAAGAAAACTCGCATTTAAAATTTGCGTTGATCACAAATAGATTTGATGAGCAAATAAAAAATTTTGATGTTTTTATTTCTCCCAATGCCAAAAAAATATCAGAAATAATTTCTCAGAGTAAAACTATAATTTGCCGTAGCGGTTACAGTACCCTGATGGATCTTTATCTTTTACAGAAAAAAGAAGTAATTCTTATTCCAACGCCTGGGCAAACCGAACAAGAATATTTAGCGTATTATTGGAAAGAAAGATTTGGAGCAAAAGTTTACGAACAAAAAAATATTTCTTCTTTTAATTTTAATTGAACGCAGGTGAATATGATCAGATATGATTTTTATCTGTGAAAATCATAACTATCTGTGTTATCAGCGTTCTGTTAAAACTCGTGAACCCCTTGCACAGTCGTATATTTCATTGTATACTTAACGCCGGGGTTTATGTATTTATAAGCACTGTGGCTCATTAAAGAAGCTTCGTGAAAACCGCACAAAATTAATTTTAATTTATTTTTGTAGGTATTAATATCGCCAATTGCGTAAATGCCAGAAACGTTAGTACTATAGTCATCAGTATTTACTTCAATGGCATTTTTATCAAGGTTTAAACCCCAGTTTTCAATAGGTCCAAGCTTAGGGCTCAGGCCGAATAAAGGAATTAAATGATCGGTAACAATAGTGTTTTTTTCCTGCGTTTTGGCGTTGATCAATTCAACCGAATTTAGTTTATCATCACCTGCAACAGATAAAATATTTGTATTCAATAATAATTTTATTTTTCCTGTTTCGGCCAATTTCATTACTTTATTAACGCTGTCGGGCGCGCCTCTAAAGCTTTCGCTACGGTGCACCAAAGTTAATTCGCTGCAAACATCCGCTAAAAAAATGGCCCAATCCAAAGCGCTGTCGCCACCACCGGCAATAACCATTTTTTGGTTGCGGTATTTTTCAGGATCTAGGATCATATAATTAACACCTTTACCATTCTCAAATTTTTCAAGACCTGAAATTTCAGGTTTACGAGGCTCAAAACAGCCAAGGCCGGCAGCAATTACAACTACTTTTGCATGAATTTGCGTGCCCATATTTGTAGTTAAAATAAAATCACGTTCATCTTTTTTCTCAAGCGATTCTATTCTTTCACCTAAAGTAAAGCCGGGTTTAAAAGGCTCGGCCTGTTTCATTAAATTATCTATTAATTCCTGCGCTAGAACAGAAGGAAAACCGGGAATATCATAAATTGGTTTTTTGGGATATATTTCAGATAATTGCCCGCCAACTTGTGGTAAATAATCAACTAAATGGCAACGCATTTTTAATAATCCTGCTTCAAAAATGGCAAATAGGCCAACCGGCCCGGCCCCAACTATAACTAAATCTGTAGAAATCATCTGAAAATTTGCCGTAAAGGTATGATTTTTGCTTAAGTGTTAAAACCAAAATTTTATTAAAATACTTTAATTTTTTTTACCTATCTTTAATCCTTAAATAAAAAATTAAAACATGAAAAAAACATTACTTTCAATTTTCGGAGCTCTTGCAGTGAGTTCTGCGGTTGGTCAGGCAAGTGTTGACTGGTCAACTACACAAAACGCGGCATGGCCAAAGGTTTCTATGGGCGTAAGATTAATGAGCGCTGTTGATGCGAACGTATTATGGGCAACCGGATACGATGGAACTACCGGTAACGTAGGAAGAAACTACAGTTACTTTACAAGAACCATTAACGGTGGATCTACTTATACTTCAGGTATTATTTACCAAAGTGCAACTACACCTGCTATTGGTGACACAAACTCATTCAAGATCGCAAGTTTTGAAGGTGTTGATGCTAATACTGCCTGGGTTGCTGCATATTTAAAAGCAGGTCAAAATAAAGGTGCTATTCACAGAACCACTAATGGTGGTGTAACATGGCAAAATATGACAACTGCGTCAATGTATACAAACGCAGCTTCATTTTGTAATATCGTAACGTTTGTTACTCCACAAATTGGTATCACTATGGGTGATCCAAATCCTGGAACAGGTAATGAATATGAGATCTGGAGAACTACTGACGGTGGTAACACATGGGCTTTAGTACCGGGCGCTAATATTCCTAATCCTTCATCTGCTAACGAATTTGGTTTAACAGGTGTTTATACAAAATTAGGTTCAAGTAATATTTGGTTTGGTACTAATGAAGGTCGTGTTTTCCGCTCAACTGATGCTGGTTTAACGTGGAATGTAAGTACATTAGATCCAAACTCAGTTGGTGTAAATGAAATTGCTTTTACAACTCCAAACAATGGTTACTGCTGGTTGTTTGACGCTTCACAAAGTCTTGCAACTTATACTACTACAGATGGTGGTGCTAACTGGACAATGATCCCTGCACTTGATCCAAATTTAGGATTAAACAACATGGGCGCAATCCCTGGTACATCTTACTTTGCATCTTGCGGTGCTGGTACATCTAACCAGATCATTTCTTATTCTACTAATGGTGGCGCTAACTGGACTGATTGGGGTTCAACTGGTATTCAATATTTAACTGTTGATTTCGTAAACCCTACAACCGGCTGGGCTGGTGGTTTTAGCGATCCTACTACAGTTGGTATTGGTGGTATTTATAAATACACAGGTCCGGCAATTGTTACTCCGGTTGCTCCAACTGCTGCATTCAACGTTCCTCCAACATTGTGTTTAGCTAGTCCTGCTGCTACAGCAGTAATAAATAACTCATCTACAGGAAGCCCTGCTCCAACATTTACATGGAGTTCTTCTCCGGCTGCTGTTTTTTCAAGCACTTCAGCTGCCAGCCCAACTGTTGCTTTTGCAACTGCAGGTACTTATACTCTTACTTTGTTAGCTTCTAACGCTACAGGTACAAGTTCTGCTACACAGGTTGTAGTTGTTCAGGCATGTACTGCTCCTGCTGCTGCATTTAGCGGTAATTCAACTGCATGTACTAAAATTACTTATACAGTTTCTAATACTTCTACTGGTGCTCCAACACCTACTTACAGCTGGTCAACAAATCCAACTGCAAGTGTAACTATATCTAATGCTACAGGTGCTACGCCATCATTTACATTTGCCGGCGCAGGTGTTTACACAATTAATTTAACTGCTACAAATGCTTCAGGTACAAATAGTGCTGTGCATACAGTTACTGTTGCACCTTGTGCTCCTACGGTTGCATTTACAGTTGCTGCTACAACTTGTACAGGTAATGCTGTTCAATTAAGCAATGCTACAACTTCTTCTTTCACACCGTTAACTTATACCTGGTCATCTAACCCAGGTGGTACAGCTCCATTCTCTAATGCAACTGCACCAAACCCTCAGGCTACATTTACAGCTACAGGTGCTTATACATTAACTTTATTAGCTGGTAACCCTTCAGGCACAGCTTCTACAACTCAGGTTATTAACGTGTCTGATTGTACAGGCTTAAACGAAAACGCTAAAGTATTAAGCGCTATCAGTGTTTTCCCTAATCCAAGTAATGGTGTATTTAGCATTGCTAACTCATTAACAACTGATAATATTAATTACTCAGTAACTAATATTTTAGGTTCTGTTATTTTATCAGGTAAATTCACAAGCACTAAAAATATCGATCTGTCAAGCCAATCAAAAGGTATTTATTTCATCACTTTCGAAAATGATGGAAATAAAGTAAGCAGAAAGATCATTATTGAATAATTGATTTTTTATTTTAATTAAAAAAGGCCCCGTTTTTACGGGGCCTTTTTTTTGCACAAATATGTATGTTCGGTAAGTATCAAAACCAAAACACACAAATGTTTATTACTTTTACAACAGTAAAAAATAAAAAATGAGCATGCGTATTATTTTTATGGGCACACCTGAGTTTGCGGTTGAAAGCCTTGACATACTAATTAAAAATAATTATAACATCGTAGGCGTTGTAACTGCGCCGGATAAGCCGGCCGGCCGGGGACAACAAATTCAACAATCGGCAATTAAAAAATATGCACTTGATAAAAATTTAAAATTACTGCAACCTGATAAATTAAAAGATGAAAATTTTATTGCGGAATTAAAAACACTTAAAGCAGATCTGCAATTTGTTGTTGCATTTAGAATGTTACCCGAAGTTGTGTGGAATATGCCAAAAATGGGCACCTACAACCTGCATGCATCTTTATTGCCAAAATACAGGGGCGCAGCGCCAATAAACTGGGCTATTATAAATGGAGAAAAAGAAAGCGGTGTTACAACATTTAAATTAAAACATGAGATAGATACCGGAAATATTTTATTTCAACAAAGAGTAAATATTGAAGCCGGTACTACTGCCGGTGAATTGCATGATAAGTTAATGCATGTTGGTGCTGAACTTATTTTAAGAACTACTAAAGAGATAAATAAAAATTTTGATAATGGTACTGAACCCGATTTTTTAGTGCAGGAAGAAGATAAAGTTTGTCATGCGCCTAAAATATTTAAAGAAGATTGCTTGATAGATTGGAGTAAAACCGCTAAAGAAATAAACAACCGCATAAAAGGTCTATCGCCGTATCCCACGGCATACGCACATTTTAAGAACGGTGATGGTAATTTACAAACAATAAAAATATTCAATTCAAAATATGAAATAGCCGATCCGTTTCAACCTAACGGTTCGCTACTTACCGACAATAAATCTTTTTTAAAAGTATATTGTGAAGATGGTTTGATTGAGATCACAGAAATTCAATTACAAGGAAAAAAAAGAATGCTTGTTGCTGAATTTTTGAGAGGCTTTACTATAAAGGATGGAGCAAAATTTATTTGATCAAACTATTATGTAATATAAAGTACAGGTCATTGTAGCTCTTTAAGCCCTGCTAAGCTTGAAAAAATGTATTAAAAAGCGTAGAAACCCTTTATTAAAGCCTGTTTCAGGGCATATTTATTAACAATATGCCGATTTATCAACAAAACAGACGTTTTTTTTGTCAAAACACTTGACAAATAGGGTTTAGCGTATAAATTTGTATCATAATTTTAATTAATTGTTTAACCCTAAAAACAAAAAAAATGAACAAAGCAGAATTAATTGATGCAATTGCATCAGGTTCAAAATTAACAAAAGCTGACGCAGGTCGTGCTTTAGATTCAACAATCGAAGCGATTCACAAAGCTTTAAAAAAAGGTGATCGTATTGGTTTAGTAGGTTTCGGTTCTTTCTCAGTAGCTAAACGTGCTGCTCGTACTGGCCGTAATCCTCAAACTGGTAAAGAAATTAAAATTGCTGCTAAAAAAGTAGTAAAATTTAAAGCTGGTTCAGATCTAGCTGGTTCAGTTAACAAAGGAAAATAATTGCTTTGTCAATTAAACAAAAAAGCTGCTAAGAAATTAGCAGCTTTTTTTTTTGACCTTTTGTCACTTTAATGTCACAAAAAACGTATCATATTTCTTCAATAATTTTAAGCATGTTTTACATTGTTAAATTTAACCATTTGCTCACATTAAATTTGGTTTAAATTAATGATTTTCCTATTTTAGCCATCTGATTAATTATTAAAAAGTAATATCTAAAACCAAATAACATGAAAAAACAACTACTACTTGGTTCGGCCTTATTAGCAGCAATAAGTGTCTATCCACAAAATGGTCGTAAGTATGTGAAGCCAAGTGGCCTTACAAATGCTGGTGCTATAATAGCGAAGAAATTTGCTGTTGAGCCAACAGATGCTACACCTGCAAATTTAAAACAACCAATGGGTCCTGTTGAAAATCCGAATTCATCTGATGAGAAATCGGCTTCGGTAGCTCCATCAACTATTAACTGGAAATTAATTGGAGGTTGCTCTAATATTTACGGTATGTTGGTAAGTCAATCAAGACCATTACAATACAATAATGATGTTAATGCAGTTTCACTTGTTCACAGAAGAAGTGCAACTTATAATGCAACACCAACGCCTCCTGCAAGCGCTTTAAGTGGCGTTATTACTGCGGCTATCAGTACAGACTGGGGAACTACCTGGGATAGTACTTGTATCTGGGCTAATGGTACAGATTGGGGTCGTTACCCACAAGGTGCTATCTATAACCCTGCCGGAAATACAAATATTGCTAATGCTTATATCGTTGGTGCTGGTCCTACAGTAGCAGGATCTAACTTTAGCGGTAACTGGTATGCAAGTAAAAAATTAAATTCATTTAACTCAACGCCGGATGCAGCTACAAATGCACAACAACAATTTCCGTTCGTAGCAACTCCGAATGTTGCTGTACACGGTTGGTCACGTATGGGCTTTAGCTCTACTGATGATGGTGTTGTACGTTCTCTTGCTTTAATTGAAGATGATCCTACAGGTTTATCAACTATGAGAGGTGCTGCAATTGTTAAAGGTGTATTCAATGCTGGTGCATTTACATGGTCAACAGATTCAATTATTCCTCCTTGTACAATTCAAAGCGATGGATCGAAAAACGTTTTAACTGCTCCTCAAATGGTTTGGAATGAAGCCGGAACAGTTGGATACGTTATTTTTATCGGTTCAAGAACAGGTGCTACTAATTCAAACGTAGGTTGCCAACCAATTGTTTATAAATCAACAAACAGTGGCGCTAGTTGGTCATTAATTCCTGGAATTGATTTTAACAGCCCTGCAATGGCGCCGTTATTAAATTCAGTAAACGCCGTTACAACAAGTACCGCAGCGCTTCCATTCTTTAATGATTTTGATGCAACAGTTGATGCTAATGGTAAATTACATATTGGTGCAACATTCCAAAGTACTTTTTCTAATCACTTGGATTCATTATTCTTTACTCAAGGATTTACAGTTTCTATCAACCCGGGTGAGCAATACAACTGGTTACACACACCAGGTGTACGTCCATACTTATACGATTTTATCGGTGATGGAACTGCTGCATGGCAAGCTGTTTTAATTGATTCATTATCTACTGAAGCGCCAAGCGCTCAAACAGGTGGTTTTGGATTTAATGATAACCCTTGGGATGCTACAGGTTCTGGCGAACCGGTTAAAACTGATAACGTAGATTCACGTATTCAGGTTGGTCGCACTCCGGATGGTCAATATGTTACATTTACTTTCTGCGAATCAGATACAAACTTTACAAACGGGTCAAGAAAATATAACAGCTTACCAAATATTAAAGCGCGTTGTATGGCTATTGGTTCAGGTACAAATATGTATGCTGTTTCTCCAACTGAAATCAATGTAACTAAAGTTGCTGCAGGTACAGGAACAAACAATCCAAACGTTGCAAGCCGCGCTACTTTACATTATATGTCACCAACTACAGGCGCTGCAGTAGTAACTTCAAGCGGTACTGTTGTTGATATCAAAACTCCGATTGTTGTTACAAACAGCAACCCGTTTGCTCAATTAACAAACAATACTATCTGGTATCAAAATGGTACATTATCTTATGCATTTGCTGCTACAACTCCTACAGGTGTTGGTTTTGCTGAAAACGCTCAAAACAGTGCAAGCAATAGTGTTATCTATCCTAACCCTGCATCTAACAATGCAGTATTAGCAATTGATATGAAAGATAATTCAAATGTTGACGTTACTGTAATGAATGCTGTTGGACAATTAGTAAGAGTTACTAAAGTTCAGGCACAAGCAGGACAAAACAAGATCAATATTGATCTTAAAGGTTTAGCTACCGGTATTTACATGGTAAATGTTAAAGTTGGTAATGCTACAAGTACTAAAAAATTAATTGTAGAATAATTAATTAGATAAATCACTAAAAAGAGCCGTTTCGTATTTACGAAGCGGCTCTTTTGTATTAAATACATTGCATATTTGCCAAGAAATTTATAAATTAGCTACTGTAATACCCGGTAAGATCTCGGGTATTTTTTAGCGAACTTTACTGAATTAATTTTGTTTTTAATTCAGTACATTGCGCTCAGTTATAATCAATAGAAAAAACAAAAAAAATACCTAAACAAAAAAACATGAAAAAACAATTACTACTTGGTTCGGCCTTATTAGCAGCAATAAGCGCCTATCCTCAAAACGGTCGTATCAAAGCAAGACCATCAGGCATGAAAGATATGTCTAAGATCATTGCAGCAAGATTTGCAACCGAATCTAACGAAGTTACTACAACAAACGCAAAGCAAGTTGCAGGCGCGGTTCAAAACCCAAATGCAGAGCCTGAGCAATCTTCTTCGGCAGTAAGTATGCCACCTTCTACAATTAATTGGAAACCAATTTGCGGTTCAATGAATATTGTTGGTATGTTGGTAAGCCAATCTCATCCTTTAGGATATAATGATGAGTTAGGAGCAGTTTCTTTCATTCACAGAAAAAGTGCAAGCTATACAGCATATCCTGCAATCCCTGCAAACGCTCAAAGTGGTGTTATCGTTGCCGAGGTTACTTCTGACTGGGGCAATACATGGGATAGTACTGTTATTTGGGCAGACGCTACAAACTGGGGTCGTTACCCGCAAGGTGGTATCTACAATCCGGTAGGTAACACTAATATTGCCAATGCGTATGTGGTTGGTATGGGTCCTGTAACGCCACCGGCTGCAGGCTGGGTAGGTAACTGGGCTGCAAGCAGACAGTTAAACTCGTTTAGCAATACATTAACTACGGCTCCAAACTCACAACAATTCATTGCCTCTAACCTTACAAGTTATGCACCTAACACAGGTCCGTTCACTTTTGGCCGTTATGGTTTTGCTGCAACAGATGATGGTGCAGTGCGCTCAATGGGATGGATCATGGATGATGCTTCTGCACTAACAGGTATGAGAGGTGTTTCGGTAGTAAAAGGTACATTCAACGCAGGTGCTTTTACATGGACAAACGATTCAATTGTTCCGTCAGTTATTCTTAAAAATGATGGTTCAAGAAATATCTTTACACAAATGTCAAACATGGCCTGGAACGAATCAGGAACTGTTGGATATGTAATGGTAATGGGTGCAAGAGTAGGATCTACCGCTTCAAATAAAAGTGGTTTTCAACCTATCGTTTATAAAACAACAAACAGTGGTTTAAGCTGGTCTCAATTGCCTGCTATTGATTTTAACAGCCCTTCAATGGCTTTTATTAAAAGTCATATTGCAGCGTTAAATACAGATTCAACAGTTGAAGTTCCTTTCTTTTCTGATGCTGATATGGTGGTAGACGCAAACAATAAATTACACATTGCAGCTACTATCAGAACTGGTGCATCTTCACACGTTGATTCATTAGCTTATTTCTCGCAATATACTGTATCTATTAATCCTGGTGAATCATACCTTTGGGCACATATTCCGGGTCAACACCCTTATTTATATGATTTTATTGGTGATGGAACTTCTGCCTGGATCGCAACAACAATTGACTCTTTATCATCTGAAGAAGCAGGTGTTGCTGCCGGTGATGATGGTGTTAATGATAATCCTTGGGCTGCAACAGGTACAAGTGGTTCAAAAACAGATAACGTTGATTCACGTGTTCAATTAGGCCGTACGCCTGATGGACAATACCTTACTTTTTCATTCTCTGAATCAGATACAAACTTTACTAATGGTTCAAGAAAATACAACAGCTTACCAAATGTAAAAACACGTTTAATGTCTATTGGCTCAGGAACAAATATGTATGTTGTTTCTCCAACAGAAATTAACGTAACAAAAGTTGCTGTAGGTACTGGTACAGTTAATCCAAACGTTTCAAGCCGTGGTACTTTACATTATCTTTCTCCTAAAACAGGTGCAGCGGTTGTTACAGGAACAGTTGTTGATATACAAACACCAATGACTGTAACAAACAGTAACCCTTTAGATCCGGTTTTAAATAATACAACATGGTATCAAACAGGTAAATTATCTTATGTATTTGCTGCTACAACAGCTACAGGTGTTGGTTTTGCAGAGAATGCTCAAAACAGCGCAAACAACAGTGTTATCTATCCTAATCCTGCATCTAACAATGCTGTATTAGCAATTGATATGAAAGATAACTCTAATGTTGATGTTACTGTTATGAATGCAATTGGACAAGTAGTAAAAGCTACTAAAGTTCCGGCACAAGCAGGTACAAATAACATTAATATTGATCTTAATGGATTAGCAGCAGGTATTTACATGGTAAATGTAAAAGTTGGTAATGCTACAAGTACTAAAAAATTAATTGTACAATAAGTATTTTTAAATTTTATTTCAAAAGCCGTTTCAGTTTATGAAACGGCTTTTTTCATTAAAGTTTGTACATGTTAAATTTATTGAGTACCTTAGCTTTATCTCCAACTAAACAAAATCCCTATTTTTACTGTTAACATTAAATAAAATCAATTTTGATTTATTTTAATATCTTGAGTAGAATTTAAATTAAAAACAAATAACATAAATAAAACAACATGAAAAAACAATTACTACTTGGTTCGGCCTTATTAGCAGCAATAAGTGCCTATCCGCAAAATGGTCGTGTAAAAGCAAAGCCTACAAATGTTGTAGACATGTCTAAGGTTATTGCAGCAAGATTTGCAGTAGAATCTAACGAAGTTACTTCTTCAAACGCAAAACAAGTTTCTGGTCCTGTTCAAAATCCAAATGCAGAACCTGAACAATCATCTTCTTCAATTACATCACCTCCAACAGCTATTAACTGGAATCCAATTGGTGGTTCAATTAACATTAACGGTATGTTGGTGAGTCAATCTCAACCGTTAAATTATAACGATGAGTTAAATGCTGTTTCTTTTATTTTTAGAAAGAGTGCAAGCTATACAGCTTATCCAACAATTCCTGCAAATGCGCAAAGTGGTGTTGTAGTTGCCGGTATTACAACCAACTGGGGTAATACATGGGATAGCTGCGCTTTATGGGCCGATGCTGCCAACTGGGGCCGTTACCCGCAAGGTGGTATCTATAATCCTGTCGGAAACACAAGTTTATCAAACGCTTATGTTGTAGGTATGGGTCCTGTTACTATTGCAGCAACAGGTTGGCCTGGAAACTGGTTTGCAAGCAGACCTTTAAGCACAATGAATAATACTTTAACAACTGTACCTAATTCGCAACAATTCATTGCGTCAAACTCTGCAACCTATGCGCCAAACACAGGCCCTGTTGCATTTTCACGTTATGGTTTTTCATCAACAGATGATGGTGCTGTTCGTTCTTTAGGTTTTATTATGGATGATGCTAACGCCTTAACAGGTATGAGAGGCGTTTCTATCAGCAAAGGAACATTTAATGCGGGTGCGTTTACATGGACAAACGATTCAATCGTTCCTTCTGTTATTCTTAAAGGAGATGGAACAAGAAACATCTTTACTCAAATGGCAAACATGGCCTGGAACGAATCAGGAACAATTGGTTATGTAATGGTTATGGGTGCACCGGTTGGTGTAACAGGTTCAAATAAAAATGCGTTTCAACCAATCGTTTACAAAACAACTAACAGTGGTACAAGCTGGGCGCAATTACCGCGTATTGATTTCAATAGTCCCGCAATGGCACCATTATTAGATCACATTTCTTCAATTGCTTCTAATTCTAATTTAGCTATTCCTTTCTTTTCAGATGCTGATATGGTAGTTGATGCTGCCGGTAAATTACACATTGGCGCCACTTTCAGAACTGCATTTTCTGATCATAACGATTCATTAGCTCATTATGGAACTTACACAGTTTCTATTAACCCGGGCGAAAATTATTTATGGCCTCATACTCCAGGCCAACGTCCTTACCTATATGATTTTATTGGTGATGGAACTTCTGCATGGACTTACACAACCATAGATTCATTATCTTCTGAAGAAGCAGGTACCGAAGCGGGCGATGATGGTGTAAATGATAACCCTTGGGCTGCAACCGGTGTAAGCGGTTCAAAAACAGATAACGTTGGTTCACGTATACAAATGGGTCGTACGCCTGATGGTAAATTTATTACTTTCTCGTTCTCTGAATCAGATACAAACTTTACAAACGGTTCAAGAAAATTCAACAGCTTACCAAATATTAAAACGCGTTTAATGGAAGTAAATAATGCAACTCCATATTTTGTTTTACCAACAGAAATTAATGTAACAAAAGTTGCTGTCGGAACAGGAACAAATAATCCGAGCGTAGCAAGCCGCGCTACTTTACATTATATGTCACCAAAAACTGGTTCGGCAACTATTAGTACAGTTGGCGGTAGTACAGTTGTAGATGTTTACACACCAATGACAGTAACTAATAGTAATCCATTAGACCCGGTTTTAAATAACACAACCTGGTATCAAAGTGGTAAATTAACATATACATTAATGACTACAGGCGTTTCAGAAAATTCTCAAAACAGTGCAAGCAATAGTGTTATTTATCCTAATCCTGCTTCTAACAACGCTGTATTATCAATTGATATGAAAGATAATTCAGCAGTTGATGTTGTGGTTATGAATGCACTTGGCCAGGTAGTAAAAACTACCAAAGTAAATGCGGTAACAGGCACTAACAAAATTAATATTGATCTTAATGGTTTATCAAGCGGTATTTACATGGTAAATGTAAAAGTTGGTAATGCTGCAAGTACTAAAAAATTAATTGTAGAATAATTTTTTTCTTTTTAATTAAAAGCCGTTTCTGCCGATGACTATCGGAATTGAAACGGCTTTTTTTATTTTTATTTTGTTGTATCAGATTTATTTTGTAATTTCGAAATACAATCTCCAACTAAACAAAACCCCTATTTTATTTTTTAACAAGATCAACGAGTTAATTTATTTTAATTCGCTTATCTGCTATTGCTAAATTAATTAAAAATAAAATAAATCAAATACCATGAAAAAACAATTATTAATCGGCTCAGCCTTATTCACTGCAATAAGTGCGTTTTCACAAAGCCATCGTATTGTTGGCAGGCCGGCAACCTGCACCAACATAGCAGAAAAAATTGCCCAAAGATTTGCAATAGACGAAACAACACCTGTTTCATCAAATCTAAAAACAATGGTAGAGCCTGTTCAAAATAGTGTTAATGAAAGTCAGCAAGAGGCATCAGTTTCAATGCCGCCATCTACCATTAACTGGAAATTATTATGCGGCTCTTTTAATATTTTTGGCATGTTAGTGAGCAGTACAAAATGTTTACAGTATAACGATAACCTCAATGCGGTTTCTTTTATTCATAGAAAAAGCGCAAGCTATACACCAAGCCCTGCCATTCCTGCAAACGCTGCTGCAGGTGTAATTGTTGCCGAAATAAGCACTAACTGGGGCGCAACCTGGGATAGTACCTGTATATGGTCTGATGCTACCCACTGGGGCCGTTACCCGCAAGGTGGTATTTATAACCCTCCTGCTAACACAAACATTGCTAATGCTTATGTTGTTGGTATGGGCCCTACTACATCGGCTTCAACATGGCAGGGTAATTTTTATGCAAGTAAACAATTAAATACTTTTGACAATGTTGCAAGCACTGCAACAAACGCTCAGCAGTTCTTATCTTTTGGATTAGCAAGTTATCCGGCAAATCAAGGTCCGCATGGTTGGTCGCGCCAGGGTTTTAATTCAACAGATGATGGGCTTGTTCGTTCATTAGCGTTGATACAGGATGATAACACAGGGCTTACAACAATGAGAGGTGTATCTGTAGTTAAAGGATCTTTCAACGCGGGTGCCTTTGTATGGACAACAGATTCACTTATACCAGCAACAATAATAAAAAGTGATGGCTCAAAAGTAATTAATCCCGGCCCGCAAATGGTATGGAACGAAAGCGGAAGCCATGGTTATGTTGTTGTACTTGGTGCTGCGGCAGGCGCAACAAATTCAAATAAGGGTTTTCAACCTATCATCTATAAAACATCTAATTTTGGTGCCAGCTGGAGTTTATTGCCCGGAATTGATTTTAACAGTCCTGCAATGTCTGTTGTTACCGATCATATTGCAAGTATAAACAGTAATACAAATCTTGCTATTCCTTTTTTCCTTGATTTCGATCTTGCTATAGATGAACATAACGATTTGCATATTGCCGCAACTTGCGGAACAGGATTTTCGGATCATAATGATTCATTAGGATTTATTGGTCAGTATACTATGTCTATCAATCCTGGCATAAATTATAATTGGGGTCACGTGCCTGGAAACCGCCCATACTTATACGATTTTATTGGAAACGGAACAAGCGCATGGAAAGTGGTAACAGTTGATTCTTTATGGTCAGAAGCTGCAAGTGGGCAAACAGGTCAAGATGGTTTTGCCGATAACCCATGGTTACCTACAGTTACATCAGAACCTGTTAAAGGTGATAATGTTGATTCACGTATTCAGTTAGGTCGTACACCAAGTGGAGATTATATTACTTTTTCATGGGCAGAATCGGATACTAATTTTACAAACGGCTCAAGAAAATTCAACAATCTACCAAATGTAAAAACGCGTTTAATGTCTATTGGTACAGGTTCAACAATGTATAAAGTATCTGCAACAGAAATTAATACTACTAAAGTTGCAGCGGGTACCGGTACTGTAAATCCAAATGTATCAAGTCGCGCCACTTTACATCATTTGTCGCCAACTACAGGCTCGGCAAGTGTTACTTTTGGCCCTTCAGGTTTTCCATTAGTAGATATTTATACACCAATAACGGTAACCAATAGTAATCCTTACGATCCAAGTACAAATAATACTACTTGGTATCAATCGGGTAAACTATCTTACGATTTTAATAATTTAGGCGTAGGGATAAAAGAAGAATCACAAAATAGCGCTGCAAACAGCCATGTATATCCAAATCCGGCCTCTAACAATGCTATATTAGCAATTGATCTAAAAAATAATTCTAATGTTGATATAACGGTTGTTAATATGATAGGGCAGGTAGTTAAAGTAAAAAATATGCAAGGCCAGGTAGGAGACAATAAATTAAATATTGATCTTAATGGTTTATCAAGTGGTATTTACATGGTAAATGTACAAGTTGGAAAAGCAAGCAGTACAAAAAAACTGATCATTCAATAATAAATAAAATTATATTATTAAGGATCCGCATTACCTTTAGTAGTGCGGATCTTTTATTTATAACGTTTTGCTATTTGCCGGATTTACTCGATCGAACTTTGAATAAGTACCTCCCGGTATTTTTCGAGTATAGATGATTTGGAAATAAAGCCTTCATACTTTCCATGAAAAATTACAGGTATATTCCAAAGATGCGATTCGTCAAAACGTTTCATGGCTGAAGTAATAT
The DNA here is from genome assembly GCA_044229885.1 of Bacteroidia bacterium. GTDB lineage: Bacteria > Bacteroidota > Bacteroidia > B-17B0 > Aurantibacillaceae > Aurantibacillus. The sequence goes on from JBGASD010000003.1 coordinate 314,455, forward strand.
CATCTCTATCGGTAATAATAGTTGTTGGTGCTTGCATTAATTCTTTCACTGTTATTGTGTCGTACAATTCCTGTTTAAACATTATCTCTCGTATATCGTCAATTGTTATTAAACCCTTTAAACGCCCTTTTTTGTCAATAACCGGAAAGATATTTCGTTTGGATGTTGAAATAAGCTCAACTAATTTTCTAAGCTTAACGTCAATAGGTATTTGCGAAAAATCATGTTCAACTAATTTAGAGATTTCAATATTGCTTAATAGATAAGAATCAGTATTTGTTACAATTATTTTTTCTTTCATTGATAATTTTAACATATCAATATTTAAAGGCATAAAATATTTTGATACGGCGTAGCTTAATGCAGAAACGATCATTAAAGGGATGATAAGTTCGTAACCGCCGGTAATTTCGGCAATAATGAAAATACCGGTTAATGGCGCATGAAAGATGCCACTTAAAACACCTGCCATTGCAACAATTGTAAAGTTGCTTACAGGTAACTTAATACCAAGGTCGGTTATCAACGAAGAAAAAAGAAAACCAACAAATGCGCCTACAAATAAAGAGGGAGCAAAATTACCACTGTTGCCACCACTACCAACTGTAAAGGCGGTGGCCACAGGTTTTAGTAAAATAACCACTGCCAGACTAAGATAAATAAGTGGTTTAGACATAAGGCCAAAGTAAAGCGCAGAACGATTAAACACAGCATCGGTATTTATATTTGAAAGAAATTTAATACTTGCATAACCTTCTCCAAATAAGGGTGGAACTAATAATATCAATACATACAAGCCAAGGCCTCCAAAAGCAACCTTTAAAAAAGTATTCTCTTTAAATTTTTTAAAATAATTTTCTGTAGCCATAAACACTTTAGAGTAATAGTAGGAAACCACTCCCGATAAGCAACCCAGCAAAATATAGAACGGAACATTATAATAATTAAAAGCTTCCTGTAATTTAAATTGCAATAACAGATCTTCCTGTAAAATTATTTTTGAGCATAACGCTCCCGAGGCTGACGCAATTAAAATTGGTATAAAAGCAGAAATGTTTGCTTCAACCAAAAGCACCTCAAGAGCAAATAAAACACCTGCAATAGGTGTGTTAAAAGCACCGGCAATACCGGCAGCCGCACCACAAGCCAATAGCAGGGTGCGCTCTTTATAAGTTAGCTTGTAGGTTCGTCCAAAATTAGAGCCAATGGCTGAGCCGGTAGTAACAATAGGAGACTCCAGTCCGCCCGACCCTCCAAAGCCAACAGTTAAACCACTTGTTATAACATGGCTGTAGGTTTGATCTTTTGGTAATATGCTTGATTTTTTAGCAATGGCATGAATGATATTGGATAACCCTTTGCCAAGTTTATTGCCATTTAAATAATGAATGAATAAAGTACATAAAGCAATACCAATTATAGGGAATGCCGCAACAATGTATTGGTTGTTGGAAGAAATCATTCCAATGCAACCTAATAGCCAATGTACAAGAAGTTTTAGAAATACCGCTGCAAGGCCCGCTGTAAGTCCAATGAGGATTGCTCCAAAAATAACAAACTGTTTTGGAGAAAGTTTCTGTTGAATAAGAATGATCAGCTTATTACCGGTAAAGAGAATATTTAATAAGAACTTCATTGATTTAAATTTACGCAAAAGAATTAAAAAAATAGAGTTTAAAAATGATGAAAAACAAAAAAATAAGTATACAAAATGCCGTTATTTGTTTTTAAAAAATCATAGCTCATAACGGTTTGCAGATTGACATCTATTAAAAAGTAATTTTAAGAATAAATCCTATAAACCGGCAACGAATTTTACCCCGAACAAAAATGCCCTTTTCTGGGTATTGGTTTAGTTCCTGAAAAGCCATATTTTAACAATTCAAATAGTTTAAATTAGTTAGGTTATAAACTATTTTTTCTTGATAAAACCATTGATTTTAGCGAAAATTTGCCCTAAAACTTACAGAAATTATGCTAATTTCACGTTTTTGAACGATTTTGCCTTCTCCGCCACTGTGTGACTGAGGAGGCGAAGCTATTATATTTTATAAAAAGCTGACATTCAATTATTTATGTTTATTCAACTAAAAAAATACCAAAAATAAATGATGTTTGCTTTTTAACATTTCACTGATTTCAGTGATTATTTTGCTTTTTATATGTCATATACTAAAATAACTAATTCAAGGGTGTTGGTAACAGGCGGAGCTGGATTTATCGGATCCAATTTGTGCGACCATCTCTTAAAACACGCAAACGAGGTAATTTGTTTGGATAATTTTTCAACCGGGAAGAGAGAAAATATTAAGGGCTTTTTGCAGAACAAAAATTTTACATTGATCGAAGGTGATATTCGTGACGTTAATTCGTGCAAAAAAGCAATGGATGGTGTACAGATAGTTTTACAACAGGCGGCGTTAGGTTCTGTACCCAGAAGTTTGAATGATCCTACAACAACTAACGAAGTTAACGTTAGTGGATTTTTAAATGTACTCGTAGCTGCACGCGATGCAAAAGTTAAACGTGTGATATATGCGGCAAGCTCGAGTACGTATGGCGATTCAGAATCACTTCCAAAGATCGAAGAAGTTATAGGCAAACCACTTTCACCTTACGCAGTAACAAAATATGTAAATGAATTATACGCGCATGTATTTGGTTTAAGTTACGGATTGGATACAATAGGCCTTCGGTATTTTAATGTGTATGGTCGCCGTCAAGATCCCAATGGAGCATACGCAGCTGTGATACCAAAATTTACAATGCAATTAATGGCACACGAATCTCCAAAAATAAATGGTGATGGAACTAACTCGCGTGATTTTACATACATTGATAATGTTATTCAGATGAATCACCTTGCTGCGCTTACAACAAATCCGGAGGCAGTTGGACAAGTATTTAATACTGCAGTAGGCGAACGTGCAGATCTGAATTGGATGACACATTTATTAAAAAAATATTTAGCCGAATACGATCCTGCTATTGCAAAGATACAAACTATACACGGCCCTGAGCGTTTAGGTGACATTCCACACTCTTTAGCTTCTATTGAAAAAGCAGAAACGCTTTTGGGATACAAACCAACACATACTTTAGAGGCAGGTTTAAAAGAAGCTGTTGACTGGTATTGGAATAATCTGAAATAATTAATGTTATTTAATTCTTTACACTTTCTTTTCTTTTTTGTAATCGTAACAATATTCTATTTTTTAATAGAACATAAATACCGTTGGTTTTTATTACTTACAGCAAGCTGTTATTTTTACATGTGTTTTGTTCCTATTTATATTTTAATTCTTGGTTTCACAATTGTTATAGATTATTTTGCAGGAATATATATTGAAAGATCTATAGGCAAAAAAAGAAAGTGGTACTTAATAATAAGCTTAATTGCAAACATTGGAGTACTTGCTGTATTTAAATACTATAATTTTTTTAATGATAATTTAACAACTATTCTTCATGGCGCGGGTTACAAAAACCCAATCCCCTTTCTCAGCATTTTACTTCCAATAGGATTATCGTTTCATACTTTCCAGGCAATGAGCTATACAATTGAAGTTTACCGTGGAAATCAAAAAGCAGAAAAGCATTTTGGAATTTATTCATTGTACGTAATGTTTTATCCACAACTTGTTGCAGGGCCAATTGAAAGACCACAAAACTTATTACACCAGTTTTACCAAATACACGAATTTAATTATGAAAGAGTGGCAAAAGGTTTAAAACAAATGTTGTGGGGTTTATTCATAAAAGTTGTAATAGCAGATCGCTTAGCTTTATATGTTGATGCAGTTTATAATAATTCCGATATGCATACCGGAAAAACGCTCGTACTTGCAACCGTATTTTTTGCGATACAAATTTATTGTGACTTTTCAGGGTATAGCAATATTGCTATTGGTGCAGCCAGAGTGATGGGTTTTGATCTGATGACAAATTTTAACAGGCCATACTTCGCAAAAAGTATTTCTGAATTCTGGAAACGCTGGCATATTTCTTTATCCACATGGTTTAAAGATTATTTTTATATTAGTTTAGGTGGTAATAAAGTTTCTGTTCCAAGATGGTACCTTAATCTTTTTCTGGTATTTCTTGTAAGTGGTTTTTGGCATGGGGCTAACTGGACATTCATTATGTGGGGCGCGTTAAATGGTTTTTATCTTGTGTTTGCGTTGATCACAAATAACATTAGGAAAAAAATTACCGATAAATTAGGTTTAAAGAAGACCAGCGCAATAAATAGCTTCTTTCAAATTACAATTACGTTTATTTTGGTTTGTATCTCATGGGTTTTTTTTAGAGTAAATAATGTTACAGAAGGATTTGAAATAATAAAAAAGATGATAGCATTCAAAGGCTCTTTTTTTATTGATAGCCCTGCCATGATGGTGTATTGTTTTTTTGGAATTGCTGTTTTGTTTTTTGTAGAATTTATAAATGAATACAAATCAAAAAAAATCAATTTCTTTCAAAACAATAAGTGGAAGGTCCAGGAAATTTCCTATGCTTCACTCATTATATTGATTCTTTTGTTTGGTGTTTTTGATGGCGGACAATTTATTTATTTTCAATTTTAGAAGATGACAGACAATACAAAAAATAAATACGCAACTTTTGCCATCAGGACTTTTGTTTTTTTTACTATAGTTTTTGTTTTAGATCTTACAATAGGCAAAGCATTACACCATTTTTACTTTAAGCAGGAATCCGGCCTTCAGTATCGTACTACTTACTCAATGGAAAAAACCAAAGCAGATCTTTTAATTTTTGGTTCATCAAGAGCAAATCATCATTATCAACCGGAGGTGCTTGAAGAAAAACTGAAAATGAATTACTACAATGTAGGCAGAGACGGTAATTTTATTTTTTACCATTACGCCATTTTAAAAAGTGTTTTAAAGAGATATAAACCTAAAGTAATTGTTCTTGATTTTGTAGAAAAAGAATTTGAAAAAAAACAGGAAAGTTATGACAGGCTTTCGTCTCTTTTGCCATATTATAATTCACATCCAGAAATAAAAGAAATAGTGGAACTGAAAAGCCCTTTCGAAAAAGTAAAACTTATATCAAATATCTACCCGTATAATTCATCTTTGCTAACAATTGCTGTTGGAAATACTAAAGCAAATAAAAAAAGAAAGCAGGATAACAAAGGCTATATAGGTTTAACAAATACGTTCAAAGAATTTAATTCAAAAATCTTAAAAAAAAATTCATACGATCTGGATACTATTAAAGTAAATTGCTTTAAAGAATTTCTTGATGATTGCATCACTTCAGGTATTAAAACAGTAGTAGTATGCTCCCCGTATTACTATAATTCGAATGAGGAGGACCAATCGATTTTTTTAGCAAAAGAAATAGCAGCAAAAAGAAATATTAATTTTTATGATTTTTCTAAAGACACCTCTTTTGTAGAACACCCTTTTTTATTTGCCGATAAGATTCATTTGAACGAAAGCGGCGCTAAGAAATTTTCATCTCAGGTAGCAGATAAGATAGTCAAGCAGACATTGTAATTAAATTATGCAAAATCACACGGCAATAATAATTCAGGCAAGAACAGCATCAACCAGACTTCCAAAAAAAATACTTTTACCTTTTTACAAGGATAAATGTTGTATCGAATTATTGATTGAACGCATCAGTTCGACTATAGATCTTCCGGTTTTAATAGCCACTTCAACAAATAAACAAGATGATGAGATAGCACTACTTGCAAAAAAAATGAAAGTTGATTGTTTTCGTGGCGATGAAAATAATGTACTGAAAAGATTTATTGATTGCGCAAAACACTTTAACGTGAAAAATATAATACGTATATGCTCTGATAATCCTTTTCTTGACATTGATGATCTTGAGATGCTGAGCAGTATGCCCATGGATGGATACGATTATATTAGCTTTTGTGTTAATGATACGCCAAGTATAAAAACGCATTACGGACTCTGGGCTGAAAAGGTTAGTACCGATGCGTTACAAAAAGTTTTGAAACTTACTACTGACAAATTGTATCTGGAGCACGTTACAAATTTTATTTACGTAAATGAAAAAATATTTAAGTATAATCTCATTAACAGAACCAAGGATGTGCCTTCATTTCCTGTACGCTTAACACTTGATACTAAAGAAGATTTTGAGGTGCTTACAAAAATTTATTCTGTTGTTGTAGAAAACAAACTTAGTTTTAATAAAGAAAGTATTTTCAAAATAATTTCACAAGATCAAAACTATCAAGACTCAATGAAGTTACAAATAATTAAAAATTCTAAATAACAAAAATGAAGTCAACCTATATAATTGGCGAAATTGGCCAAAACCATAACGGTTCAGTTGATGTTGCAAAGTTGATCGTAGATTTTGCCTCAATGCCAATTACCGAAAAATTATTTAATATCAGTTTAAAACCTTTAGATGCTGTTAAGCTTACTAAAAGAGATTTGAAACATGAACTAACTACCTCTCAAATGAACAGGCCGTATGATTCACCGCATTCATTTGGTAAAACTTATGGAGAGCATCGTGAGGTTTTGGAATTAAACGATGAAGAACATTTTGAAGTATATAAATATTCAAAAGAAAAAGGACTTGATTTTGTTGAAACGCTTTGTTCACCATCCTGTACTTCACTTTTAAAATTATTTAAACCCGATTTTTTAAAAGTAGCAAGCAGAGATCTTACAAATATTCCTTTGCTTGAAGTTTTAGCAGAAACAAAAATACCAATGATCGTATCGACCGGGATGGCCGGTAAAAAAGAATTGGACGATGCTATAGATACAATTTCTAAAAGACATAACAATATTTCAATTTTGCATTGTGTGTCGCAATATCCCACGGCACCTGAAAATGTAAATCTAAATTCTATTAAATACCTGCTTAATAATTATGGAAAATATACCATAGGATATTCTGATCACACTATTGGTATTGCCACTCCTGTAGCGGCGGTAGCAATGGGTGCAAAGATCATTGAAAAGCATATTACAATTGATAGAAGAATGAAAGGAACTGATCAGGCAGGATCGTTAGGTACAGATGGAATAAACCGTATGGTGCGTGATATAAGAATGCTGGAAATGTCTTTCGGAAAAGAAGAGATCTTTATTGATCCTTCTGTTATAGGATCAAAAAATAAATTGGAAAGATCGATCGCGACAAAAAGAAAGATAAATGCAGGTGAAGTAATTTCGTTGGATGATATTCATTTATTATCTCCCGGCGATGGTTTTAAATGGGCTCAAAAAGATATGGTTATTGGAAAAACAAGCTCAAAGAATATTGAAAAAGACGAAATAATTTACCCAGACCTTATTAAATAATTAATGCAAACTGTACTTTTTGATGCGCGGGCGTGGTGTCTTGATCTTTTTCCAAAGATGGTAAACCATCTTGAAAAAGATACAGGAAAAAAGATCAACCCTGTTGCTTTGTATCATAACAATCTTGATCTTAAAAATTTTGGCACTTCAACCACCAAAGAGAATTTAAATGATTATTTCGAAACCGGACTAACGAAATATTCAAAAGAAGATATTATGCATCTAGAAAAAAAATACGGTTTTATTAATTTGTGGCACGCCGTATATTTTGATAGGTTCTTAAAAAATCAAAAAGAAGATTTTATAATAAAGCAGATCTCTTATTACATATTTGCCTGGGAAGAAATATTTAAGAAACATAAACCTGCTTATATTGTAAATGAAACGGTAACCGGTCTGTGGAATTACATTCCACAAGCAATGGCCAAGCACTTTAATTGTACATATCTTGGATATCTTGTAACTAAAAACACAAGTAAATATTATTTTACCAGAGATATTATGGGTTCTTTTCCTGAAATGAACAGGAGATTTGAAGAATTGAAAAAACGCGACCTGGAAGAAGGAGAAAAAAAGCAGGTTGAAGATTTTACAGATGCGTTCAAAAAAAAACACATGGTCCCTTCTTACATGAAAATAACTTCTTCGTTGCCAAAGATCCATAATTTTTTTAATCCTTACAGAATTACAGTAAATATTTATAAAGACCTTAAATTATTTTTTGCAGTAAAGAACGATTATAAAATTGATTTTAGATTTAATGGATACCAAAGAGATTTTATAAGACTATGGCGCGTTTTTTATATTAAATGCTTTAAATTATTTAGCATGCCAAATAAGTCTGATAAATACATTTTATTTCCCTTGCACTATCAACCCGAAGCCTCAACAGATATTTGGGCAGCTTATCACGCTGATCAGTATAATGTAATAGTTAATCTTGCTAAGAGTATACCTTTTGGATATAAATTGTATGTAAAAGAACATTATGCGGTTTTAGGCTCAAAAGAAATTGCGTTCTATAAAAAAATAAAAAAGCTACCAAATGTTCAGCTTATTGATCCATGGGTAAAAATATCCGATCTTATTAATAACGCTGCAGCGATTTCAGTTTTAACGGGTACTACAGGATTGGAAGGTATAATTCTTAAAAAGCCTGTGATCATTTTTGGAAATGTTTTCTTTGACATTTATCCGCAATTGTATAAAGTAAAAGACCTTGAAAAGCTTCCTGAGATAATTGATCACGCACTTAATAATTTTGTTGTTGATGAAGAGATGTATCAAAAATATATTTCAGCATACATATCATCCGGTTATGAAGGTAGGGTGCATGGAAATAATTATTCAGCAGAAGAAGTAAGGCTGCACTGTGATAATTTAATTTCAGAAATTCAAACTAAATAAATATGCTTCCAAAATTAGTGATTACAGATATTGACGGTGTGTGGACAGATGGTGGAATGTATTACGATCAAACCGGAAATGAATGGAAAAAATTTAATACATCAGATAGCGCAGGGGTTTTATTTTTAAAACATTTAAGTATTCCTTTAGCAATTATTACCGGAGAAGATACGCAAATTGTTGCAAGGCGCGCTAAAAAATTAAACGTTACACATTTATTTATGGGTGTAACCGATAAATTAAAAGTGGCTGAAGACCTTTGCAAAAAATTAAACATTACGCTTAAGGAGGTAGCATATATTGGGGATGATATTGGTGACGTAAAACTTTTAAGAAACGTTGGCTTTTCATGTGCACCAGGTAATGCACCTGATTATATAAAAAAAGAAGTTCATCATACTTTGAGTATTAAAGGTGGTGATGGTGCTTTTAGAGCTTTTGTGGAATATATTTTAGAACAAAATGCACTACTCGAAAAGTGTTTAAAAGATATATGCGAATAGTTATTAAAAACTTTTTCGTGATATGAAGAAGGTAACAACAGGTATAAAAAAGTATAAAGGAGAGTTACTCTACACCTTATCTAATTATACTACGCCAATAATTACAATGGTAACAAATATTATTTCGGCGGCTTTTTTAAATCCAAATGAACTGGGAGTTATTTCATCAGTCATGATCTTACTTCCTTATATTGCATTTTTACACTTTGGTGTTTTTAATGGTTTAAATCGAAATTTAGCCTTTTACAGGGCGCAGGGTAAGCATGATAAGGTTCAGCAAATGGTCAACGCTTCGCACACTGTAGCAATTTTAAATTCAGTTATTGGGGCAGTTATTGGAATTTGCTATATAGTATATTATGCGTTTTTTGATGCTTCAAGGATATATTTTCTTTCAGCAGTATTACTATTACTTAACCTCATTTTAAACCCATTAATAGTTCATTTTGACACAACTTATAGAAGCGGGCAAAATTTTAAAGTGCTTGGCAAAATAACACTTTGGGAAAATATTGTATACGGCATTACAAACTTATTGCCCATTTGGATAGGCTATATTGGTAAGATAATTGCAAATGGCTTACGTGTTTGCCTGCGATTTACTTTTAGATTTGCCACCCAACCTTATAAAGCAAATGCTACTGGCAAAAAAGAAGACATGGTGGAACTGGCTAAAGTTGGGTTCCCACTTTTAATTGGATCGTATTTATGGGGCGTAATCATGGTTAGCGATCAAACACTTATTGTAACTCACCTTGGTACTGAAAGTCTTGGATTTTATTCTCTTTCAATATTTATGATGTCGGCAATGGTGATCATTCCAACGTCTATTAACACATTGCTTTACCCTAAAGCAGCTGCGCAATATGGTAAAAGTGGAAATAATATTGGATTACGCAAATTTTTCTGGAGGGCATTAAGCATAAATATACTTGTTTTGGTACCACTTTGTGCTGCATTATATTTTTTATTAGAACCATTAACTGAATTTTTTCTGCCAAAATATTTATCAGGAGTGCCTGCAGCAAAAATAAATATATTAACCTGCTTAACTTTTGTAAGCAATGGGCCAAGTATAATAATTGGCGTCGTAAAAGAAAACGTTCCGCTACTTATCGTTTACGGCCTTGCAATACTTTCAATCTGGGTGTTGGGAAGCTTGCTGCCTGTTAAATCTTACAGTATTGAAAAAATTGCATGGTTGCGTTTTTTTATTTCTGCTTTTATTTCAGTATTTACACTTTTTTACGCTTATTATCTTACAGGTAAAAATAAAGTTGCTGAATAATTAATAATTTTTAATGTTTGAATTTTTTCCAAAAAACAGTGATGAAAAAAACAATTATGGCTTGTTTTTTGGGTTATATATTTTAACTGTTCTGGTTAATTATTATTCGCCAGAAGTTATTCGTGTTACTTATTTCATTGGATTGTTGCTTGCTTTTTACATATCAAAAAACAATCCAATATGGATCGCACTTTTTTGGTGCTTGATCTATTCTCCCGGTTATTTATTTAATGTTGCAGATGGAAAATACTCATTGCCGTTTTTTGGTTTGCCGGGTTTAGGCCGAGATATTGCTTTTACGGAGATATTAGTTCTGTTGATATTTATAAAATCATTTAAAATAAAACCTAAAATAAAAGTCAACAATTCTTTCTGGATCTTAATTGCCTTTTCTGCCGTTTTATTGGTTGTTACATTTATGTGGGGTATATCGGGCATGAAGATCTCAAGAACTATCCGCTTTTTAATTCCGTACACATTACTTTGGTCTATCCCTAAATTTTTCAACATGCATAAAATGCGTATTCTTTTTAATTATTTTTTGATCTTTACCATCCCCATAGTTCTTTGCCAATTGTATATTATTGCAACAGGCCAACACATGATGTACTTTTTTGGCGGTAGCTTTAGTGGTAGAAAGGAATTGCTGAATGATCTTAATTATGATGCGGGAAGTGACCTGATCAGGCCGATGTATTCAACTCATCTATTATTGCTCAATGTTTTTTATGCATTCCATCTTTTCTTAATGAATAAGCAGGATTATGATCGTGTAAGACCAAAATATACTTTTCTATATCTCTTATTATCTATTTTGTCATTATTGATAACGGGTTCACGTGGGTACGCTTTGGGTGTTTTAGGTATGGTAATTATTTATTTTATAATCGATTATCGTAAACTAATGTTAAACTCAATGAAATTATTTGCGGGTGTTATTTGTTTTTTCTGTTTGTTTCTTATTCCAAAAATAGGTACACAGATCACTCTTTCGTTTGAACGTTTATTTACACTCCAAAGTTTTATAGAAGGTGATAAAACTGCCGGTGGAACTTTAATTCGTGTTACACAACGTATGCCTATTGTAATGGAAAAGGTTAACGAAAGCCCTTTGTTAGGGTATGGCTATTCTGATATATTTTATAAATACGCTGACGGGCATGTTGCTAATGCCACGGTGTTATTGAATGGCGGAATTTTAGGGATGATGATAATTATAGCTTTTATTGGATTCTTATTTTCTCAATCTATTAAATTAGCCAAGCTATCTGATAGGAAATTTGTACTATCTATTATTATCGGTATAAGTGGATTTTTAATAGTTCATTCTACTTCATATATTGTTTTTTCTTTTTTGTTTGGCCAGCCTAACTATATTGGATTTGCATTATTATTATGCTTTACTAATGTAATGATAGAAGAAACAAAAATGAACCTGAGCTTTAATTCTTTTATTCGTGATAAAAAAACCGATCCGCTTAATACTATAGCAATTGAAAATTAGTATAATTACACCGTCTTATAACCAGGGCGCTTTTATTGAAAAAAATATCCTTGCAGTGATGGATCAGAATTATCCTGATTTTGAACATATAATCATTGACGGCGGATCTACAGATAATACAGTTGAAGTTCTAAAAAAATATCAGCATTTAAAATGGATATCCGAAAAGGATAAAGGCCAGGCTGATGCCTTAAATAAAGGATTTGATCTTGTTACCGGAGAGATAGTTGGTTGGATAAATGCAGACGATTTTTACGAAAAAAATATTTTTAAGAACATAGAGACCTATTTTAAAAAAAATAAAATTAACTGGCTGGTTGGAACTTTAAATGAAGTAAACCTTGCAAATAATAAAATTAAAAAAATAGAAAGCCCCGAAATTACTTACACTGCACTTATTAAAAATCCTGATATTGTAAAACAGCCTTGCACATTTTTTAAAACTTCTTTTATTAAAAAAGCCGGTGGATGGAATGAGAAATTTTATATGGTCATGGATTTTGATCTTTGGATAAGGTCTGCAAAAATAGAGGCGCCAAAAATGGTAAAAGATCATTTTGCAAATTTTGTTATTCATAAAGATCAGAAAACAAATATTAAGAACATCAAAAAGCAATTAAAAGAAATAACCGAGATTCTTAAAAGAGAAAAAGCGCCTAAGTTGGATGTGGCAAAGCTGATTTTTAAAAAAAATAAGTCTTTGTTTAAGAAGCGTATTAAAAAAATAATTAAGCCGGCAAAAGAATGAAAGTGTGCTATGCTTTAGGTTCTTTAAATAGGGGTGGTGCCGAAATGCTTGCTTTAGATGTGTGTAAGAATATTACAAGCCATAGCTCGGTTCACTTGCAACTCTTGCATCGTAAAACGGGAGATCTTCAATCTGAATTTAAAAATACCGGAATTGATATTACCCAGATAAAACCAAATTCAAAATTTGATGTGAGGTATATTTTTAGATTGAGAGCTTATATTAAAAAAAACAGATTTGATATTATTCATACACATCAAGCTATTGATACGATCTATTCTTTTTTTTCAACTTTTGGTCTTAATACAAAAACTATTTGCACACATCATGGGTTTGCTTACGGCGCAACCGCAAAAAAAGTTATTAATATGGCATTAAAGCTGGCCCATGTAAACGTTTTTGTAAGTAAAAGCTGTATTGCGTTATATGAAGACCTGGTAAAAAAAAAGATCACTAAAAATGTTGAAGTGCTTTTTAATGGTATAGATCCCGACCGTTTAAGCAAAACGAAAAGCGATCTGAAGCAAGAATTAAATATTGATAAGGAAAGTATTTTACTTGGCATGACAGGTAATTTTTACATCGATGCGCGAGATCAGCTAACTATTTGTAAAGCCATGGAACTTATAGTAAAGCAAAACAACAAAGTGCATTTTGTTTTTATTGGAGGAAGATCTGAAATTGAACCTGAACATTTTGACAAGTGTTATAATTTTTGTGAGAGCAAAGGTATTTTGCAAAATGTGCACTTTATTGGCAAAAGAACAGATGTAAGTAATATTTTAAATGAACTCGATCTGTATGTTTATTCTACGAATTACGAAACCTTTGGTATTTCCGTTGTAGAAGCAATGATGTCGGGCTTGCATTGTGTGATAAATAATATTCCACCCATGTTGGAGATCTCTGATAATGGTAGATATTGCACTATTTATGAGAGTAAAAATGTTGAGCAGCTCTCAGAAAAGATACTATCAATTTTAAATAATAGGAATGCTGAAATAAAAAATAGTTCAAGAGAATATGCTTTAAATAAATTTGGGATCAGTTCACATATCTCAAATCTTGAAGAACTTTATAAAAGAACGTTAAAGAATATTGCCTGATGTGCGGAATTGCCGGAATATTACATTTTGATCGTAACAGACATGTAGATAAACTTACACTAAAGAGGATGTGTGATATTATTAAATATCGCGGCCCGGATGGTGAAGGTTTTTTTACAAATAATAATGTTGGTCTGGGGCACAGACGTTTATCCATAATTGATCTTAGTACCGGCGATCAACCAATGCTAAGCGATGATGGCAAAAAGATCATAATTTTTAATGGCGAGATCTATAATTATATTGAATTAAGAGATGAGCTTAAAACATTAGGCTATCAGTTCAAAACAAATTCAGATACTGAGGTTATTATAAAAGCATACGAACAATGGGGCAATGCTTGCCAGGAAAAACTAAATGGCATGTGGGCCTTTGCTATTTGGGACGAATTAAAACAAGAACTTTTTATTTCAAGAGATAGGCTTGGCGAAAAACCACTACATTATGCAGTAACTGATAATAGCATTGTTTTTGGTTCTGAAATGAAATCGCTATTTGAATACGGTATAAAAAAAGAACCAAGATTAGAATTGTTGGAACTCTATCTTGTATTTACACACATTCCTGCACCAAATACTTTTTACAAGAATATTTTTAAATTAATGCCGGGACATTGTTTAATTGTAAAAGATGGAAATTTTAAAGAGATAAAGTATTGGGATTTGCCAAAAATAGATGAACAAAATATGATCACTGATAAAAAAGCAGTGTACGAAAATTTCGAACAACTCTTTTACGATTCTATAAAAATAAGAATGAGAAGCGATGTGCCGTTTGGCGCTTTTTTAAGTGGCGGCTTGGATTCTTCATCTATTGTGGCATTAATGTCGGAGATCGCAGATTATAAAATAAAAACATTTACAATTGGTTTTGACGATAAGGCTTTTGACGAAAGTAAACTGGCAAAAGAAGTTGCAGATAAATTTAATACCGAGCACCATCGCGGTACAATTACACCCGGTAAATTTGAAGAGTTATTAAATAAAACTGCTTTTCATTACGATGAACCTTTTGGTGATTCTTCGGCCATACCTACTGGTTACGTTTCGATGTATGCGGCTGATAAAGTTAAAATGGTGCTTGCAGGTGATGGTGGCGATGAAGTGCTTTCGGGATATATTTCTTATACTGGATTAAAGATAGCAAATATCATAAATGCTTTTCCGGGCTTCATAACAAAAAGTATTCCTCCAATAAACAATGCGATGGCTTCACAGTTTAAAGGAAAGATGCGCTATAAATTAAATAAGGTATCTAATGTTATACGAACTGCAAAACTTGATTTTCCTGAACGTATTGCAGATAAATCTTCTTATACTGATCTTTCAAATATCAGAAAGCTAACTGCAAATATCAATGATCGTATAAAAATCGAAGATTATCTGTCTGATTTTATAAACACATCGGGTTATAAAGATGATTTTTATAAATTAATGTATCTTAATTTTAAACTTGATCTTCCTAACGATTATCTTGTTAAAGTAGATCGCATGAGTATGGCCAGCTCACTCGAAACGCGTTTGCCTTTTTTAGATCATCGTTTAATTGAATATATGGTAAAGGTAGATAAGAATGTTAAAATGCAGGGATGGGAAAGAAAAAGTGTACTACGAAATTCGGTTGGAAAAAAATTACCACAAAGTATTTTATCTGCTCCAAAAAGAGGTTTTGGTGTGCCTTTAAGAGAATGGTTCAAAGATGATTCTTTCGATTCGCAATTGGCAAATAATTTAAATAAAGTTTCGGGTATTTTGGATGAAAAAGTTATTGCAGATATTCTTGGTAAAAATAAATCCGGTCAAAAAGATAATGGTAACTTTATCTGGACATTGATGATGTTGAATAAAAATATTTAAGTTTGAAGGTCCTTTTTGTTTCGAGTGGTAATATTAAAAAATTTGGAATCAGCCCTATTGTTATTAATCAGGGCAATTCTTTAAAAGAAGCAGGGCTAGAAGTTTTATATTACGGTATTAAGGGTAAAGGCAAACTTAACTATTTAAAAAATATAAAAAGCCTAAGAAAATTTATTAAAGGAAGTAATGCGGATATTATTCACGCGCACTATTCCTTATCTGCTATTATTGCCACAATTGCAAATACAAATAAGCCAATGGTTGTATCTTTAATGGGAAGCGATTCGCAGGCCGGTTTTTTCTTTCGCTCAATAATAAAGCTATTTTATTCTTTTTTTTGGAATGTTACCATTGTAAAATCCCAAAACATTAAAGATAATCTTGCTATTAGTAAAGCGGTAATATTGCCAAATGGCGTTGATTTTAAACTGTTCAAACCCTCAGATAAAACTGAGGCAAGAAAAAAAGTAAATTTTTCGTCGGATAAAAAATATGTTGTTTTTATTGCTGATCCAACAAGAGAAGAAAAAAACTTAAAGCTGGCAAAAGAAAGTATTGACCTTTTGAAAAAAGAAAAACCTGTTGAACTATTTGTTGTATTTGGTGAGAATGGAATTGATAATAATGAAATTCCCGATTATTTAAATGCAGCCGACGCTTTGATATTGACATCTACCAGCGAAGGGTCTCCAAATGTTGTAAAAGAAGCTATGGCATGCAATTGCCCGGTTGTATCAACCGATGTTGGTGATGTAAAAGCAGTAATAGGAAATACAGTGGGATGCTATGTAACATCTTACGATGCAAAGGATATCGCATCAAAAATCTCTAAAGCCGTTGATCATGGTAAAACGAACGGAAGACAAGATATGGCACATTTAAATAGCGAAAATATAGCCGCGAAATTAATAACTGTTTATTCTAATATTATTAAAAAATAATATGTCAATCATCAAGCAAATAATTAAAGTTTCAGGTGTAGTTAACACAATAGGTTCTGAAATGATGAAAGCTTTATTAAGGCTTAATGGCGCAAAAATTGGTAAAAATACATTTGTAAGTTTTTCATCAAGAATAGTTTCACGAAACTTAATTATTGGTAACAATGTTGTTATTAAAAGTAATGTTAAAATAAAAGCAAAAAAAGTGCTAATAGGTAATAGTTGTATTATTTCAGAACATTGTTACATAACCGGCAGCGCTGATTTTGAAATTGGCGATACAACATTTATTGGAAAAAAAGTACGTATTAATGTAAGCGAAAATGTTTTAATTGGTAAAGATGTTGGTGTTGGCGAAAATTCTGTGATATGGACACATGGTTATTTTCCACCAGCCGATGAAGGTTATCCGGTAACGTATAAACCTGTTACCATTAAAGATGGTGCCTGGGTATCAACCAATATTATTATTTTACCCGGTGTTGTTATTGGAAAGAATGTTATTATTGGTGCCGGCTCGGTAGTTACAAAATCTTTTGAAGATAATTCTTTGATTGCCGGCAATCCGGCAAAATATCTTAAAAGTACAAATGACATGAAAAGCGATAAAGGCTTTATTGCTATCATGAAAGATATCTTTAATAAATATCCTGAATTTGTTTTTGAGAAAGAAGGCGAACAATATTTGATCTATGGTTTAAATAAATACAAAGTTTATTTATTTTTTAAAGGCAATAGCTTTGATCATTCATCAATTGATGCAAAAAATTCTTTTGTGATCTTTAAAGAAATTGATAAACCTGAATATTTTAAGAATAATAAATATAATTGGTTCGATCTTTCTAAACGCGAATACAAAAATATGTCTGCAAAAGAATCTAAAAAGATCATGAAACTTTTTGGAGATTGGGGCATTCGTTTAATAGTAAACTATAATTAACTATGCTAAAGGTAGCTTTATCGCACGATATTGACAGAACAAAAAAAACGTATCAGTACTTTACAAAACCTCTACGTGCTTTGATGAAATTAGATTTTGCAGCACTTAAAGATCAATTAATTTCTATTGGAAATAATCAAAATTACTGGACCTTTGAAGAGATAATTAAAATTGAAGAAGAAAACAATGTAAAATCAACATACTTTTTCCTTAACGAAACAATAAAAGTTAATTATTTTAAATTAGGAACTTATAAACTTGCCCTTGGACGCTATAAAATTTCCGATCCAAAAATAATTGAGCTTATAAAAAGATTAGATAAAAACGGTTGGGAAATTGGTGTGCATGGATCGTACAATTCTTTTAAGGATAAAGAACTTTTAAATAATGAGAAGTTAACGCTCGAAAAAATTGTTGGGCACGAAATAATTGGCACACGCCAGCATTATCTTAATTTGAATAATAATACCTGGAAGATCCAAAAAGAGATCGGATTTAAATATGATTCAAGCCTGGGCTATAATGGCAGTGAAGCAAAGATCGGTTTTATTGACGAACATCTTACCCCGTTCTTTCCTTTTAATGATGAATTTTCTGTTATTCCATTAGTATTAATGGACGCAAATTTTATGAATATTCAAAACCGTTGGCAAGAGCTTGAAAAACTAATTGACCTTTGCATTAAGAGTAATTCATATCTGGTAATTAATTTTCACAATCATGTTTATAACGAAAAAGAATTTCCGGGATATAAACAAGCGTATAAAAAAATAATAGAAATGTGTAAAGCACAAAATGCAAAGTTTTATACGATGAAAGAGATTTACGAAACCGAACTGCAAAAAAGAAAGTAAGTATGTGTGGAATTGCAGGTATATTTAATTTAAATAAAACGAAAGTTGCCACTGAGAGCATCAAAGATATGATGCAAAAGATAAAGCACCGTGGACCGGATGATGAAGGTGTTTTTATTGATAATGAGGTTGGCCTTGGCTTTGTAAGACTTAGTATTATTGATCTGAGCGCCGCCGGACACCAGCCCATGTTAAGTGCTGATGGAAGATATGTTATTGTTTTTAATGGCGAGATCTATAATTATCTTGAACTAAAAGAAGAGTTAAAGGGAAGGTATGAGTTTAAAACAAAAACAGATACCGAAGTTATATTAGCGGCTTACCAGATTTGGGGTGAAAATTGCCTCGATCATTTTAATGGCATGTTTGCTTTTGTAATTTATGATAAACAACAACATTCTTTTTTCGGAGCAAGAGATCGATTTGGTGTAAAACCATTTTACTATTATAAGGATGCTGATGTATTTTGCTTTGCTTCCGAAATTCCTGCGGTTTTAACAGCGCTTCCCGAAAAACCAAAAGCAAATAACCAGGTTATTTTTGATTACCTTACATTTAATCGTACAGATCAAACTGATCAAACTTTTTTTACAAACGTTTTAAAATTGCAACATGGGCATAAATTCACATTGCAAAATGGGGAGTTTAAGATAAGCAAGTGGTACGATCTAAAAGTAGCAACGGCAAAAGCGTTTGATACACCAAAAGAGTTTGGTGAAATGTTTAACGATTCAATAAAAATGCGATTGAGAGCTGATGTGCCGGTTGGTGTATGTTTAAGCGGAGGTTTGGATTCATCATCGATCGTATCGTCTTTATACAAAAATTTTAATAAGACCGATCTTAATACTTTTTCTGCTGTTTTTGGGGGTGGAGAAACCGGTGACGAATCAAAGTTCATTGATCTTTATAAAGATCAGTTAAAGAACATGTTTTACGTTACACCAACCGCAAAGTCGTTAATGGCGGATAAAGAGAAATTTATCCTGGCGCACGCCGAGCCTATTCCTTCAACTTCGCCATACGCGCAATATAAATTAATGGAGCTTGCTTCTGAACATGTTGTTGTAACACTTGATGGGCAAGGCGCTGATGAATTTCTTGCAGGGTACCATTATTTTTTTGGGTTTTATTTTAAAGAACTTTTCAGAAAGTTACGTTTTATTTCACTTATCAGAGAGGTCTATACATATCTCAAAAAGCATAATTCAATTTTAGGCTTAAAAACATTCGGTTACTTTATGTTGCCAAATAGATACAAACTAAAATTAAGAACAAGAAATAACGGTTATTTAAACCAGCATTTTATAAATAAGTATGCAACAAGTAACGCCATTGTATCTAACTTATACGATTCAAAAGATCTTAAAAGTGCTTTTTTAAATCATTTTGAATATAAATTAGAGCATTTATTAAAATGGTCTGATCGAAATTCTATGCGTTTTTCTGTTGAAGCACGTGAACCTTTTTTAGATTACAGGTTAATTGAAAAAGCATTGGCCGGCCCATCTGATCAGAAAATAAAAAACGGAACAACAAAGTACATCTTACGCGAAGCCATGAAAGGTGTTTTACCGGAAGAAATAAGAATGCGACAAGATAAAGTTGGTTTTGATACACCTGAAAATAAATGGTTTCGTGAACCTGAGTTTGAAAAATTTATTAAAGATATTATTCATTCGCAATCGTTTAAAGATCGCCCGTATTTTGATGCCGCTAAAGTAAGCGCCTTGTATGAAGATCATCTTTCAGGCAAAATAAATATCTCAAAAGATATATGGAAATGGATAAACCTTGAATTATGGTTCAGAGAATTTATTGATTAATTTTTTTGGAAATAAATAAAGACATACAAATAATAACAGACCCAAAAAAGGTTGACTATGTTCTATGGAATAAATTTTTAAAACAGCATGCACATGCAAACATCTTTCAATCACCGGAAATGTTGCAGTTGTATCTGAAAATAAAAAAGTATGAGCCTATTATTGTTTTAATTATGAATAAAGAAGAGGTTGTTGCCAGTCTCGTTTCGGTTATTCAAAAAGAGTCACAAGGTATAATTGGTAAGTTATCTGCAAGATCTATTATATGGGGCGGTCCATTGATCAAAGGAAATGATAGTATTTTATTGAATACAGTTTTAAAAGCTTATAACGAAGTAGCAAAAAAAAGAGCGATTTATTCGCAGTTTCGAAATTTTTGGAAATGGAACGACAACGAAAGAAATATTTTTGCAAAACATGGTTATATGTATAATGAACATCTTGATATTTTACATGATCTGAGTTTGCCATTAGAAGAACAATTCTCTAAAATGCACCCCGGCAGAAGGAAAAATATAAGACGCGCAGAAAAATTAGACCTTGCTTTTGAGGAAATAAAAGAACAACAACAATTTGATGAATGTTTCGATCTTATTGGCCAAACATATAAACGCATAAAACTTCCCTTTCCCGATCATTCTTTTTTTAAAACAGCAAATAAAGAATTAAGCGAAAAAGGTATTTTAAAAACCTTTGCAGTTAAAAATAATAAAACGATCATTGGATGCAGAATGGTTTTGTGTTATAATAAAATGGTTTACGATTGGTTTGCGGGAAGTTCTGACGAACATCTTGATAAATATCCTAACGATTATTTACCATGGAAGATAATGGAATGGGGTTCAAAAGAAAATTACAAAGTGTTTGATTTTGGTGGTGCCGGAAAACCAAATGAGGAGTATGGCGTAAGAGATTATAAATTAAAATTTGGTGGCGATCTTGTTGAATTTGGCAGATTTGAAATAACACATAAACCTTTATTAATGAGCACTGCAAAACTGGGTTTAAAAATTTATAAAAAGATAAAATAAGCATGGCTTATAATAATTCGGATGTAAAAAATAAAAACGGTTTTCTTACAAGACTCAAAATAAAATTTGGAAAGTCGCTCGCAAAGAGTTTTCCCTTAAATAAAATGCGTGTATTTGGTTTAAGGTTATGTGGTTTTGAAATTGGCAATAAAGTATATGTTGGACCCGATCTTGTAGTAGCAAGTATTATTTCTGATGATAGTTGTCATTTAAAAATTGAAGACCGTGTTGCTATAGGACCAAGAGTAACACTCGTATTGTCTTCAGATGCCAACTGGTCAAATTTAATGGAGACCATACAGCCTGTTACAGGCAAAATAATTTTAGAGCAGGATTGTTGGTTGGGAGCGGGTGTAATAATTTTACCAAATGTAACAATTGGCAAAGGAGCTATTGTGGGTGCAGGCGCTGTAGTTAATAAGAATGTTGAAGCAGGAACTATTGTTGGCGGTGTGCCTGCAAAATATATTAAACACGTAAAATGAAAGTTATTTTTGGACTAGGCCACCCGGCGCATTTTCATTTATTTAAAAACGTTCTTCGCAATTTTAAAAATAAAGAAGATTATAAGATCGTTATAACTGATAAAGATGTTTTAAAAAAATTATTGGAAGAGGAGAATTTTGAATATGTAGTGCTTGCATCATCAAATGCAAATGAAGGCATGTTTAAAAAGTTAAAAAAAATGTTTTCTACTTCACGAATTCTTTATAAAATAGCTAAAGAGTATAAACCCGATCTGTTTGTTGGCTGTCTTTCACAATTGGCATGGGTTGCAAGGTTTACAGGTAAAAAAAGCATCTTTAATGCAGAGGATGATTTTAGCTATACATTTATACAAGGCCTTTTAACTTATCCTTTTGTTACACATATACTAACACCTGCACCTGTTAAAGTGGGTATGTTTTCTTATAAACAAATTAAATATTCAGGGTTTCATAAATTGGCATACCTGCACCCAAAACAATTTACACCTGATGTTCAACTAAAAAACAAATATATTTCTGCACCAAAATATTTTCTTATCCGTACGGTAAATCAAAATGCTTATCACGACATAAATGCTAAAGGAATTAGCAACGAACTATTGCATGATGTAATAAATATACTTAAGCAAAAAGGTGAAGTATATATTACAAGCGAATCTAAATTGCCGCAGGAATTTGAAAAATATCAGCTAAAGATCCGCGCTAATGATATTCATCATATTTTATTTTATGCTGATCTTTTTATTGGAGATAGTCAAAGTATGACCGTTGAAGCTGCAATGTTGGGTACTCCATCTATAAGATATAACAGTTTTAAAAATAAGATAAGTGTTATAGATGAATTAGAAAATAAATACAAACTAACATATAGTTTAAATACCGGTGAACCTGAGAAATTAAAAGAACTTATCAAAGAACTTGTAGCGCAAAACGTAGAAATTTACCGTGAAAGAAGAATGCAAATGCTTAATGATAAAATAAACGTTACAGATTTTTTGAGCTGGTTTATCCAGGATTATCCTACTAGTAATGATATAATGCGAAAAGATCCTGCTTACCAAATGAATTTTAAATAAATGGATTTTACAGTAAAAAAATATACTGAATTATTAAAAGCGTTAATAAATAATAACTACGTTTTTCAAACCTTCGAAGAATTTCTTACCTCGCCCCAAAGTAAAAGTATTATGCTGAGGCACGATGTTGACTTGTTGCCTTATAATTCTTTAGCTTTTGCAAAGATCCAGGCCGAGCATAATGTAAAAGGCTCTTATTATTTTAGAGCAGTTCCCGAAAGCTGGAACGAAGAAGTAATAAAGCAAATCTCAAAACTTGGACATGAGATCGGTTACCATTATGAATGCTTAACTACCTGTAATGGAGATATAGAAACTGCTATTGTTGATTTTGAAAAAAATCTTACTGCATTAAGAAAATTAGCACCAGTTAGTACAATTTGTATGCATGGCAGTCCCATGTCTAAATACGATTCAAAAGATCTTTGGAAAAAATACGATTATAAAAGCTATAATATTATTGGTGAACCATATTTTGATGTTGATTTTAAAAAAGTTTTTTACCTTACAGATACCGGTCGTATGTGGGATGGTAATAAAGCCAGTGTAAGAGATAAAGTTGATTCAGGGTTTGATCTTACTTTTCATAAAACGGATGAATTGATATCTTCTTTAAATAAAAGAAAATTACCTGAACAGATCATGTTTACTTTTCATCCGCAAAGGTGGAATGATAATACAGCACTTTGGTTAAAAGAAGCAATTAGCCAAAATGCAAAAAATGTAGTTAAGCGTTTTTTCTTCGTAAAAAAATAAGTTGAACAGTACGATTTTTAATAAGCTTACAGTTGGGTATATTATACTATTGTTATTACTTAACATTTTACCTTTTAATACAAAAGGTGAGTTAAACGCCATAACAATTGTACAAGTGCGAGGCGATTATTTTTTTCACATGCTTTTATTTATACCTGTTTTTCCATTATTGCGTTTGTGTAATTTTAATTCACAAAAATTAAACACACTTTTTTTCGCTTTATCATTCGCTTTATCATATGCCTTAATAATGGAGTGCATACAATATTTCATTCCGTACAGGGTTTTTAATATTAACGATCTGCTGGCAAATGTAATTGGCATTTTTGTTGGATGCATTGCTTTTTTTAGCACAAACTTATTCCTAAAGGTAAATTGAAGGCACTTGTAACACAAATTTCAGGAGAAGAGGCTTATAATTTTTTTAGCAAGCATGTGGATGTGGAGGCAAAGGATACTTTTGTTATTTCAACAACAAACGATTTTAATATCAGTAACTATCCGGGCGAAATAAATAGTCTTGTTAATTTAAGCAAGATGAATAACATTCGCCGGATAAATAAATTCTTTGAAAAAGTTAACGCAAAAATAAATGATAAGGGTATTTTTATTGCTTGTGTAGAAACCTATGCTGCCCGGAAAGAAAGAGTTCGTTTAGGTAAAATACCAATTATAAAATATTTTTATTTTGCACTTGAGTTTATTTTCTTAAGAGTTTTTCCAAAAATGTGGGGCTTTAAAAAAATATATTTTTTATTAACCCGTGGTCGAAACAGGATCCTTTCAAAAGCAGAAGCTCTTGGTAGGTTGGTAAGCTGTGGTTTTGATATTGTAGCTTACGAAAATTTTAATGGCTTATTATACATAGTTGCTAAAAAAGTGAAAGAACCGGCATTTAATATGCATGCCAGTTACGGGCCACTATACAAGATGCCGCGCATGGGTAAAAATGGAAAAATAATTGGTGTATATAAATTTCGTACTATGCACCCCTATGCCGAGTACTTGCAGGATTATGTATTAAGGGTAAATGGCTATAGCGAAACAGGAAAACCGGCAAATGATTTCAGATTAACGCCTTGGGGAAGTTTTTTAAGACGTTATTGGCTGGACGAAACGCCGCAGTTATTAAACGTTTTAAAAGGTGATTTAAAACTGGTAGGCGTAAGGCCAATAAGTGAACGGTATTTTTTAGATATTCCGAAAGATCTGCAGGAATTAAGACTTACTCAAAAGCCCGGATGTATTCCTCCTTATGTATCGTTGGATCGAAAATCCAGTGTAGAAAGCGTTTTACAGGCAGAGCGTGAGTATTTAATTGAAAAAGTAAAAAACCCTTATACAACTGATGTCAAGTTTTTTTTCAAGGCCATATTTAATATCATCTTCAGGCGCAAACGTAGCGCTTAAGACAAAAGGGCCTTTCAATAAGCAATTTCAGTCATAAATAGAGTAATTTTGCCTATTTTTGCTTTAAAATAAGCAATTGTACTTGTAATAATTCTATGCTATCATTTAAAAAATATAAAAACCTTTTAAATTTAATCACTTTTATAGGTTTAATTTCAGCGTCTTGTACTTCGCGAAAAAACCTTGTTTACTTTCAGGGCAATATTCCAACCAGTGAGATCAACAAAAATTATACCCCTGTGCTTCGTACAGATGATCTTTTATCAATAACAGTTATGGGGCTTGATCCGGAAGCTGTGAAACCCTTTAATATGCAGATCTTAAATTACAACGCAAATCTGGGCGGTTATGCAAGTGGAACACCAAGCCCTCCAGGTTACCTTATTGATGCCGAAGGTATGGTTGAGTTTCCGGTAATTGGTAAAATAAAAATTGGCGGATTGGATAGAATGAAAGCCACTGAACTGATAAAAGAAAAACTAAGCTCTTATGTAAAAGACCCAAGTGTTACTATTAGAATTTTAAATTATAAAGTAACTGTGTTAGGCGAAGTACGCAACCCTGGAACCTTTACAATACCAAATGAAAGGGTAACATTACTTGAAGCTATTGGTATTGCCGGCGATCTTCAGATAACAGCTTTAAGAAAAAATGTATTGGTAATAAGAGAGGAGAATGGTACAAGAACAGAAACGATCATTGATCTTACTTCAAAAAATATTTTCTCATCGCCGGTTTATTATTTGCATCAAAACGATGTGATATATGTTCAGCCAAACAGGGCAAAGATAAATTCATCAGTGGTAAATACGTCAAACATCAGTTTAGTTGTTTCGGTAATTTCATTATTGGTTACTATGGCAGTATTATTTACCCGTTAATAAAAAAATGGAATTAGAACAATATAATTTCTCGGTTGAAGAGAAACAGGAAAACAGTTTAAAAGATGTTTTAATAACGTATTTATACCATTGGAAATGGTTCATCTTAAGTATCATTACCAGCGTTTTTTTAGGCTTTGTGTATATACGCTATCAGACGCCCGTATATGAAGTAAACGCTTCTATCTTAATTAAGGATGATAAAAAAGGTGGTAACATTTCAGATGAGCTTTCGGCTTTTGAAGACCTCGGAATTTTAAAAAGCGGCAAGAATATTGATAACGAAATTGAAATATTAAAATCAAGAACCTTAATGACAAGGGTTGTTCATGAATTAAGGCTAAACATAGCTTATTATTCATACGGCAGACCAATTGAACACGAACGCTTTTTTGATACACCCATTATTGCATCCTATATTGTTGAAGATACAACTGAAAAACATATTTCGGGAAATTGGATCCTTGTGTCGCATTCAAATAAAAAATTTACGCTAAAGCACGGTGACCATGGCGATGTTATTGGTGAATATGCCTTTGGTGAGGCCATTAAAATGCCATTTGGAAAACTTATCTTCTCTACAACCGACCTTTTTTCAAATTCATACATAGAGAAAGATTTTAGAGTTGTTATTTCGCCTGTAAATTCAGTAGTTAACCGTTACCTCGCATCTATCAAGATCAATCCTGTAAACAAAAACTCAAATGCTATAACTATTGGCTTGCGCGATCCTTTACCTGATAAAGCTGCCGCAATTGTAGATAATTTAATTAAGCAGCATAATTTGGATGCTATTGCAGATAAGAATGAAGTAAGTAAGAATACTGCCGATTTTATTAATGAACGAATTAAATTTATTACCGGTGAGCTTTCTACTGTTGAAAGTGAAGCAGAGGATTTTAAGAAGAAGTATAAACTTACTGATGTTGAATCGGAAGCAAAATTATTTTTGCAAACAGGTAGTCAAAGCGAAATGAGTTTAATGGAGGCAACTACGCAGGTTTACATTGCAGATTTTGTTAATGATTATATTAAGAAACATGATTCTCCAACAGATCTTATTCCAACAAATGTTGGCCTAAGCGATGCCTTGCTTTCAGAACAAATAAGCGCTTATAACAAAATTGTTTTGGATAGAGCAAAGATCATAAAAAATGCCGGCGAAAAAAACCCGGCTGTAGAAAATCTTGATAACCAGATAAGCAGTATCAGAAGTTCAATAAAAGAAAGCATTAGTAATTTGCAAAAAACCTTGCAAATAAAAATGAAAGAGATCGCAAAAAAAGAAAAAGAGATCAATTCAAAAATAACAACTGTACCAAAGTATGAACGTGAGTACCGCATCATTCAAAGGCAACAACAAATTAAGGAAGCACTATATCTTTATTTATTGCAAAAACGCGAAGAAACAAATATCGCTCTTGCTGTAACTGTTGCTAATGCAAAAGTAATTGATAGTGCTTACAGTGATGGATCGACAGTTGCGCCAAAAAAACAAATAATTTATTTGTCGTCTTTTTTAATAGGTTTAATTTTTCCGATGATAATACTTTACGTACTTGACCTTTTAGATACAAAAGTGCATGGAAAAAAAGATGTTGATAAGGTAAAGATCCCTTTTTTGGGAGATATTCCTCAATCATCTTCAAAAGACAGGTTAGTTGTTATTGCTAATAACCGATCAAATATTGCAGAAGCCTTTAGGTTATTGCGAACCAATGTAGAGTTCATTACAAGCAATAACAAAGGTAAGAGCAAAACGGTTTTTGTTACATCAACAATTGGTAAAGAAGGAAAATCGTACATAGCATTAAATACTGCGGCAAGTTTTGCTTTATCGGGTAAAAAAACCTTATTGATTGGTACCGATCTTAGAGCGCCTAAAATTTTAAGTTATTTAGGTTTGCCTGATAGAAAAGGTTTGACCAATTTTATTACCGATGCCGATATGAAATTAGAAGAGGTGATCTTTAAAGCACCCAATGTTTCAAATTTCGACATTTTGCCTTCTGGTCCAATTCCCCCAAATCCGGCAGAGTTATTAATGCATCCGCGTATTAAACAAATGTTTGAATACGTAAAGGAAAATTACGAATACATTATTGTAGATACAGCTCCGGTAGGCCTTGTTGCAGATACACTATTAATAAATGTATACGCTGATTGTACAATATTTGTAGCAAGAGCAAATTACCTTGATAAACGTTTACTACGTATTGCAGAAACGCTCAACAGGGAAAAGCGTTTACCAAACATGTCTGTTCTTATTAATGGTTCGGATTATAAACGTGGTTATGGTTATGGTTACGGTTATGGTTACGGTTATGGTTATGGCGGTTATGGTTATGGCGAAGAAAAGAAACAGCCTAAGTGGAAGAGTATTTTTTCATGAAAAAGATCAAAAGAAGATATATAGCACTTACGGCTTTTTTTGTACTGATCTTATTTTATGTTTTAAATTTATTTTTAAAGTCAGAAACTTTTGCGCCGAATGTTTCCGCACAAAAATATTTTGAGTATTGCATTATTTTATTGCAGCTGTTATTTACAGTAATAGTGTTTAAATCAAAAAACAACGATACTAAGAACATATTAACCACATTAATTGTAATAGGAACAGGTATTTACATAGTTATTTATTTATATAATTTAATGGTTACTTAAATACCTAAGGGCAATCATAAAACAACAACAGGCCCGCAAAATGCGGGCCTGTTGTTGTTTTTGGGCAAATTTAATTATAAAACACTCTTATAAATTGTATTTTATTAACTATGCTATGGCGAAAAGATCGTCGCTTTTGGCTTGAAAGCCTTGGTAATATTACATTTTTTTCATAAATTTATATTTTAAGTCTGTAAAATGAAAGGTATAATTTTGGCTTTATTTTGCTTTTTAACGATCTCAGGTTATTGCCAGGAACCTGAAATCACTGAGCCTCTTGCAAATAAAGTGGTCATTGGATTTCCGGGTATCACCACCAGCCAGTTAGATTCTATTAAAGTTAAATTTTTGAATTTTAGCGAAATTTTAAGCGCAAAATATGTATATGGTAATCACAACGAAATGCTTATTTCAATTAACACTTCTGCTAATACGATAGGTTCATATTACGATCTTTTAAAAATAATTGATCCTATTTATGATCGAAAAAATACATATTTGAACGAAATACAGGCCTACGATTTTATTTTGAACAGTTTAACAAACGAAGTTGTTTACCAGGTAAAATAAGAAGACATATGAAGCCTTTTAAAATAATCCTCTTGTTGCTTATTTGCTCTTCTTTAATAAAAGCACAAACAACAACTTACCTAATGAGCAATACAAATGTTACCTTGAGTTGCTCAGGAACAAATGTTTTTTATGATAGTGGTGGCCTTGGAGGCGATTATAGCAATAATGAGAACCTAACTAAAACATTTACTGCACCTCCCGGCTTTTGCCTTAATTTTACTTTCGGTAGCTTTAGCTCTCAAAACTGTTGCGATCATCTTTATATTTACGATGGGCCATCAGTAGCAAGTCCGCTTATAGGTGTATATGATGGCCCCAATCAAGGACCGACAGGTATTACATATGCAAGTAATAATTCAATTACCTTTAATTTCGTTTCTAATGGAAATAACACAGCTTTTGGTTGGACAGCCACCATTACCTGCCAGGCAACATGTACCGGTGCGGTTTCTGGAGGTACAACAACCAATTTTTCACAAGTTTGCGCCTCAACAGGTTCAGTTCAATTAGGGGTTAATGGTTCACCAATTGGTTGCGGTTATACCTATCAGTGGCAATCAGGGCCTACAATTGCCGGGCCGTGGACAAATGTCGCAGGAGCTGTTACTGCATCTATCAATGTTGCAGTTTCAGGTACTTTTTATAGAAGAATTACAACCTGTGGCGCTTCTACAGGTACAAGTATCGCCTCATCAGCTTCAGGGTCTGTTAATACCAGTTGCGACCTCTCTAATTATGTAGCCGCCCCAACAACTTATGCTTTTGATGTTTTTGTTGGAACCGTTCTGCCTACTACTGACGATGTATTATTTGCAACAATAATAAATTTTGGATTTCCATTTTGCTATAGTGGCGGCCAATATTGGGGTGGATACGTGGCATCAAACTGCGCCTTTGTATTTGATGCCGTGCCTTGCTTTCCAAATATTGATGCCAGCACATATGCCACAGGAGGCGCCGCTACCGGTTACCAGATAACTGCAGCAGCTCCGGTAAACGGCACATCTATTCCACGTAACGCTATTTTAGCACCATGGCAGGATACACATCCTGGCTTGGGTGGTACTATTAGATATGCAACACTTGGTACTGCACCGAACCGTAGGTTTGTAGCATCTTGGGAAGGCATTCCAATGTTCTCATGCGGAACCTCAAGCCCTGCAATTTATTATACAGGCCAGGTAAAATTATTTGAAACAACTAACGACATTGAAATACATGTAGGTAACAAAGGCGTTTGTCCGGGCTTTAATGGCGGAGACGCAGTAATGGGCCTTCATAACTATAATGGTACTACATATATTCCGCCGGTAAATGCTGTTAATCATAACTATCCAACAAACTGGACAATGACTAACACAGCATATAAATTTACTTCAATATGCGCATCTGCGGGTATATGCGTAACCTTGCCTGTTAATTTTAAAAAATTCTATGGGCAGCAAATTGATGGAATTAATAAACTAGGTTGGGAAACCGCCGAAGAAGGAAACCTGAAAGAATTTATTATTGAAAGAGGTATTGATGCCGTAAATTTTACCGAGATAGGAAGAGCCTTGCCATACAATCAACCTTCAAAATATGAATTTAACGATGCTACATTCAAGTCTAATATTATTAATTATTACAGAATCACGGCAATTGAAAATAACGGACAAAGAAAAAGCACATTCGTTTTACCTATTGGCGATGTATTTGAAGAAATGAATGTATCAGAGATTTACCCTAACCCGGTAAAAGATAATTTTACACTAACATTCAATGCTAAAAGTGAATCGCAAGCAGATGTAATTATTAAAGATATGTTTGGCAGGGTTGTAAAAACATCACACCATTCAATAGCTGTTGGAAATACCCGCACAATAAATAACTGCGCTGAGCTAAGACCCGGCATATACATTGTTGAGGTGGTTAATTCAAATGATGGCAAAGTATTATCCCAACAAAAATTAATTGTAATTAATTAATTTCTGTTACCGGCTAGATTCTTATAAAAGTTTTTGAATCAGGCGATAAAAATTAAACAAGAATACTTAATGTAAAAAAACTTAGGGAGCTTTTATAGGCTTACTTTTTTAGTAAATACAGAACATAAAAAAAACCATTTCAACGAAATGGTTTTTTATTTAAAAATGTTAGAATGCAATTAATTTTTTAATGCAGGTTTGCCACTAAGTGGTTTTAATTTATAAACTACACCAACGGAATGATGCAAGTAGTTTGATTTGTTTCCACCTTTTAAAGTGAATTTACCAACTGTTTGCAAACTTAAACCAAAACCTTTATAGATCCAGAAATTCATACCAAGTCCTACGTTATTGGTTCCTGTACTTTGTTGTGTTTTGTTTACTGCCGAGCGGTAAGTAAAACCATAACCTGCTGTTAAGAATGGATCAAAAAAGCTTGGTTTCAAAAATAAGGTTTCAAAATGATAACGCACGTTAAGATCTGCAGCAAAAAAAGTATTGTCTTTTAATTGCAGTGTATTATCAACAGTAGAATTAGCTTTATAATTAGTATAAGCAAGTTCTGTTTGTAATCCCCATCCTTTTTTCAAATAGGCCTCTGCAGTTAATTTACTAGGAAAAGGAGTTAACTGCCAGCTTTTAGTGTCAAACTTAAACTGGTATTCTTTACCGTTATCAATTACAATATGCTCGTGTAAGCCAAACACAAAAGTGGTACTTTTTAATCTTTGCGCAAACGTTTGAGAGCTTGCCGTATATGCCGCGCCTAAAGTTAATAGCGAAAGGGATAGCGTTTTAAATGATCTCATCTTTTTATTTAACTGTCTTTAAAAAAGTATAACGTTTACCTAACTTACCAGGGCGATTGCCCATGCCATATTCAAAACGGTAAACAATACCAACTGAATGATGTAAGTAATTAGAAGTACCTTCCAACATCGAAAACTTAGCAATAGTATGTAAGTTTAAACCAAGATTTTGGTAGATCCAGATATTAAAGCCTAAACCTAAATTAGAGGTTGGGGCATTTGGATTTTTAGCAACGGTTCTCATAGTGTAACCAAAACCACCCGCCACATAAGGATCGAACCAATGCGTATCGCCAAAAACCTCGTTAAGGTCGTATTTTACGTGTACATCGGCCGAAAAGAAAGTATGAGTACCTGTTAATACTTCATTTTGAATCACTTTTCCTGATTTATACTGGGTATATGAAAACTCACCCTGAAAACTCCAGCCTTTTTTAAAATAACCGTCAATAGCCAAGCGTGTTGGATATGGAAGAAAATTCCATGATTGACTTACGTTGAATAAGTTATTGAAAGGTTGGCCATCATCATCCACAACGTGACCGCCTAAATTAAATGTCCATGGCGTTTTTTTGAAAAAACGTTTAATAGGGGAAGATTTTTTACCACCGCCTTGCGCACTAACAGTGGCTGTTAACGATAGTAAGAAAAGAAAAAGTACAGATGTTCTAAAAAATTTCATGTCTTAAAATATTTAAAATAAATTAACAGGACATAGTTAAGCCCTTTAATTTTATTAAGTTACAATAATACACAAATTTTTTAGATTAGCAATAGGTTGAATTGTTTTTAATTAATTTAAAATCAATAGTTTAGCCTATTAACTAAAATATATCATAACGCCAAGAATTTAAAGAAAATACAGAAAACTTAGTTTTTGATAAATTTTTGACGTTTTTGAATATAACCATCAGAATTACGGATTTCAAGAAAATAAATTCCTGGTAATAAATTCGAGACCTGAATTTTTTTACTTCGATTAGAAGTTAAAACACGTTGCCCGGCCAGATCAAAAATCCTGATTTCAGAAACGTCAAAAGTTGTTTCCGCTTCAATAAAATCATGAGCAGGGTTTGGAAAAATTTTCAAACCCGGAACGTTTTTAAATTCAAATATTGAGTTTGGCGTATTATCAACAAATTTTATCAAATACATTTCAGCGTCAGATGAATTGGTAGTCCTGTTAATTAAAGTATCATTACCAAAAAAAACTTTTTGGCCTCTAAATGAGCCTGTAAAAAAAATATTGTCAACTTGGTCGGTTTTAATATCAGTTCCTATAGTTTCACTATAAGAGGAAATATTACCAGACCACTTTGCATGGCCCGTAGAATCATATTTTTTGATATAAGCAGTTGTGCCTAATATACCAGTTAAGTAAAAATTGTTCTTTGAGTCAGCGGTTAATCCTTCAATATAACCATAGTAGTGCCCATAAAAAGTGTTGACCCATTTTAATTGCCCTGCCGAATTGTAGCGGGCTATATAAATAGTTCTTGCATTTGTTACATTAGGTGGATTATAAAAAGTACTGTCACCAAAAATCATTGATGGGCTTTCAAAGTAACCAACGGTACATACATTGCCGTATATATCCGTTACCAACTCAATTCCTTTATCAGCATCTGTTCCACCATAATGTTTTATCCATATAAGATTGCCAGAA
Organism: Bacteroidia bacterium; assembly: GCA_044229885.1. Taxonomy (GTDB): domain Bacteria; phylum Bacteroidota; class Bacteroidia; order B-17B0; family Aurantibacillaceae; genus Aurantibacillus. The sequence continues at coordinate 348,080 of JBGASD010000003.1, forward strand.
CTATTAAATTTTGCCAGAAAAATGTCCGATGCGCCAGTATTATAAATTGTATTAGTTTCAAAAGTTATTGAATCTCCATAAAAACATCCCGTAATAAAAAAATTTCCAAGAGGATCTGATTTTAAGCCGGATATAATACCGCCAGCGGTTTTTTTATCTCCTTTTACCCAAATTAAATTACCGGTAGCATCATATTTTACCATGAGCAAATAATTGGATCCACCGGTAATTGTATAAGTGGCATTCCCAAGATTTACAACTCCTCCTTCAAACCGTGCAGCTAAAATAATATTGTTATTATTTTCTATGCATACGTTTGAATATCCATCGGACAAGCTGCCGCCAATACTTTTTGCCCATATTAAATTACCGGTAGAGGAATACTTTACAAGAAAAATCTGCCAATTGTTTGATGCAGTATTTGATAATTTATAATTTCCTAAAAAAAGCGTATCACTAGTAAAAAAACCACTTACAATTATATTTCCTGCATTATCTGTACAAATGCTCTCAATAGTTTCATCACCATCACCAACCATGTTTTGTGCCCATAAAAGAGTTCCATCTCCTTTGTATTTTGCTAAAAAAATGTTTTTATTAATGTTATTCGGATTAATGCTCGCGCAATTAAGAGTAGTGGTGCTTATTGTTAAAACAGGGCTTTCAGTAACACCTGAAACAATTATATTTCCCTGATTATCAGTGCAAAGTCTGTGTCCGGCGTCATCTTTACTGCCAATACCATCTTTTGTCCATATTGGTGATGGACCTTGTGCGATCATATTAAAGAATAGCAATAACTTCAGTAAGCAAAATAATGATTTTTTATGCAATTAGATGTGTTTTAATGAAATGCAAGGTATGAAAAATTGTTTAGAAAGAAGTTTAAGCAAACTGATGGAATAAAAAAGGGCCTCAAAAATGAGGCCCTTTTTTGTACCCGGGACGGGACTTGAACCCGTACGTCCGTGAAGACACAGGATTTTAAGTCCTGCGTGTCTACCAATTCCACCACCCAGGCATTTCCCTTTCGGGAGGTGATTAAAAAAAGAGCTTTTCAGCTCTTTTTTGAGCGAAAGACGGGTCTCGAACCCGCGACCTTAACCTTGGCAAGGTTACGCTCTACCAACTGAGCTACTTTCGCTTTTTCCCCGATTTTTACATTGGGGAGTGCAAATGTACTGATAATTTCTATTTCGCAAAACTTTTTTGAGCAATTTTTAGAATAAAATAAACTAACCACCCACCAGTTTTTTTATCTCGTTCAATTTTAGAAGGGCTTCAACAGGTGTTAAAGTATTAATATCTGTTTTTAAGATGTCTTCTTTTATTTGCTGCAACAAGGGATCGTTCAATTGAAAAAAGCTTAATTGCATTTCGCTTGAATTTTTTGGATTGGCTTTTTCAACTCCATTCATCACCATTTCTTCGCCATCAGCAAATTCAAATTCGTGTTCTTTTTCTAATTTTTTTAGAATTTCGTTAGCACGCTCAACTACAAACTTAGGCATGCCGGCCATACGGGCCACATGTATACCAAAGCTATGTTCGCTGCCACCTTCGGCTAGTTTTCTTAAGAAAATAATTTTATTGCCACTTTCTTTTACCGACACATTATAATTTTTTATGCGTGGAAAAAAAGTTGTCATATCATTTAATTCATGATAATGCGTTGCGAATAAAGTTTTAGCTCTGTTCTTAGGTTGATTATGAATAAACTCGGCAATGCTCCAGGCAATTGAGATGCCATCATAAGTAGAGGTTCCGCGCCCGATCTCATCCAGTAAAATTAAACTCCTGTCGCTTAAATTATTTAAGATGCTTGCAGTTTCATTCATCTCAACCATAAAGGTAGATTCGCCCGAACTAATATTATCGGTTGCGCCAACGCGTGTAAATATTTTATCAATAATGCCTAAGCTTGCTTTATCTGCCGGCACAAAACTTCCTATCTGAGCCAATAAAACGATAACCGCGGTTTGTCTTAATAATGCCGATTTACCGCTCATGTTTGGCCCGGTTATCATCATTACCTGGCAATTATCATTATCTAAAAAAACATTGTTGCTTACATACTCCACACCAACCGGCAATTGTTTTTCAATTACGGGATGCCTTCCTTCCGTAATATCCAAAGTATAATCTTCTGTAATATCAGGCTTGTTATAATTGTTTTCGGATGCTAAAGTAGCAAAGCCACAAAGCACATCCAGCTTGGCAAGCAGTGAGGCGTTTAATTGTATAGGCAATAAATAATCACCAATATCACGCACCAAAGCTTCAAACAATTGCTGCTCCAATGCCATTATCTTATCTTCGGCACCTAATATTTTTTCTTCGTATATTTTTAATTCCGGGGTAATGTAACGCTCAGCTGTAGTTAACGTTTGTTTACGAATCCAGTCTGCCGGTACCTTATCTTTATGTACATGCGTTACTTCTAAATAATAACCATACACATTGTTATAAGCTACTTTTAAGGATGAGATGCCTGTTTTTTCAACTTCTCGCTGTTGTATCTGTAATAAATAATCTTTACCACTAAATGCAATGCTTCTTAATTCGTCTAACTCTGCATTAACTCCTTTACTAATAGCATTGCCTTTTAAAATGTTTACAGGCGCATCTTCATTCAGTTCATTTTGCAAACGCTCTGTAATGAGTTGACAAGGATTTAACTGGTCGGCAATTTTTTGAAGTGTGGGATTTTTTGAGGAAGCAATTTTTTCTTTTATCTCAGAAATTATTATTAAAGATTTTTTTAAATGCACCAACTCTCTGGGATTAACGCGTAAAGCAGCCACTTTAGAAATTAATCGCTCCAGATCACCAACTTCTTTTAAAAGCGCGGCCACTTCATAACGGTTCTCAATGTTGCTCACAAAATAATCTACAGCATCCTGTCTTTCTTTTATAGCAGCAACATTTTTTAAAGGGAGCGCCAGCCAGCGTTTTAATAAGCGTGAGCCCATGGGGCTAACTGTTTTATCAATAACATCAATTAAGCTTTTTCCGTTTTCGCTGTTAGAAGAATATAATTCTAAATTGCGAATGGTAAATTTATCCAGCCAAACATATTGATCTTCATCAATACGGCTTATCTTATTAATGTGTTTTAATTTATTGTGTTTGGTCTCTCCTAAATAATGTAGGATGGCACCACAAGCACAAATAGCAAGGTTTTGCCCTTCAATACCAAACCCTTTAACGGAGTTGGTCTCAAAGTGTTTGGTTAAACTTTCGTATCCAAAATCGTAAGTAAATGCCCAGTCATCTAAACCAAAAGAATAAAAGCGGTCACCTAAAAGATCATTTAAATTATTACGTTTGCTTTTTTCATAAAGCAATTCGTTAGGTTTAAAATTCTGAATTAATTTTTCTAAATAATTTATAGAACCTTGTGCTACTAAAAATTCACCGGTTGAAACATCGCACAAGGCAAGGCCACCTTGATCTTTATCAAAATGAATAGAGGCCAGAAAATTATTTTGCTGATGGTTTAAGATCTTATCGTTAAAACTAACACCGGGTGTTACCAATTCGGTAATACCGCGTTTTACAATGCCTTTTACGGTTTTAGGATCTTCTAACTGGTCGCAGATTGCCACACGGTAACCCGCGCGTACCAATTTTGGCAAATATGAATCTACCGAATGATGTGGAAAACCTGCCAGTTCAATATGCGAAGCCTGCCCGTTAGCGCGCTTGGTTAAAGTTATTCCTAATATTTTAGAAGCATTAACGGCATCGGTGCCGAAAGTCTCGTAAAAATCGCCCACGCGAAATAATAAAATAGCATCAGGGTATTTAGCCTTAATGCTGTTATACTGTTTCATTAACGGGGTTTCTTTATCTTCTGATTTTGCCATAGTGCGGACATTAAAGATAAGCTATCCACAGGCTATTTGCGGTACTTACTTTTTAACAGGAAATACAAAATTGTTAATAGAAAGCAGTACTATTTACTTAAATGTTTATCTAAAAAGCGTTTGGCGGCATTGCTGCTTCTATAACCTACAAAATTAATTAACGCAAAAAACAGAAAAAACGAATCTAAAACAATGATCGTGGCTTTTGGCTTTACAAACATATTGTTGCCAATAGATTGTAAATAAAAGATAGTAAGTGGCAATGCAATAGCGGCTAATATAAAAACAATAAAGTATGGGTATTTAACTCCATGATATTTTTTATTGGTTTTGTTATATACAATTGACGCAAAATCTTCAGTTAAAACAGCACCAATTTCTTCATTTTTTTTAAGTTTTATCCCAACGTGATTAGGCACTGTAAAATTTACCCTTTCTAATACTATTGTAAAATTGGCGGGCTGCCGCTCTTTACCAACCGGGGTAGATACCATGTCCAGCTTCCTTTTTTCGATAATTTTTCCTTCAACAAATGTATAAATATCAGCTTCGTTCTTATATGATTTTAACGCTGATGTGTTACCCCATTTGTAATTGCGTAATGTATGGAGACCTGAGACCATCTCATAAGCGTTATCCTTCTTTTTATATTCTATGATCATTACTTCTCCTTCGCTTAAATGTTCCAGCTTTGGCAATCTACAGGTAAATTTTTTACCATCTAAAGTAAAATTATAACTCCTGTGTTCAATTCCATCATCGTCATAAGCTGTTTTATAAGAGACATCAGAGATTGGGCCTTTAATAATATTTTCGCTCATGTTTTAAATATTTATTGAAAGTAATAATTATTTCATAAAGGATAAACTACAACCCTTTAGAAATAATAAATCCCAAACCTTTTAAGTTTGGGACTTATTCCCCTCTCCATTGGAGAGGGGCAAGGGGTGAGGCTTTGAAAGCCAATAATGTTACAACGCCTGTGAAAATCCTTCGCGGATCTTATCGGCTTTGTATAAACCGCCGTATAATTTGTCCTTTATTTTGCTAAAAGATTCAATAGTATATTTTACATCCTCAGGAGTATGAGTAGCTGTTGGAATTAAACGTAAAATGATCATACCTTTTGGAATTACAGGGTACACAACCATTGAACAGAATATGCCAAAATTCTCACGTAAGTCAATTACCATGTTGGTTGCTTCAGGTATAGAACCATTCATGTAAACAGGCGTTACCATCGTGTTGGTATCACCAATATTAAAACCTGCATCTACTAATCCTTTTTGTAAGCTGTTAGCGATCTCCCATAATTTAGTTCTGTACTCAGGATGCTTGTTCAATAACTCTAAACGTTTTAATAAACCAATTACCAATGGCATTGGCAACGATTTTGCAAAAATTTGCGAACGCATATTGTAACGTAAAAAAGTAATGATCTCTTTTGAAGAAGAAATAAATCCACCGATCAAAGCAAATGATTTTGCAAAAGTGCCAAAGTAAATATCAACACCATCCTGACAACCTTGCGCCTCACCGGTACCACCGCCCTTAGGACCCATAGTGCCAATACCATGCGCATCATCTACAAATAAACGGAAACTGTATTTTTTCTTAAGGTCAACGATCTCTTTTAATTTCCCTTGATCGCCACGCATACCAAAAACACCTTCGGTAATTACTAAAATAGCACCTTTGTTGCCATTCTCTTCAATTAATTTTTTGGCGCGCTCTAATTGCTTTTCACAATCTGCAATATCATTGTGTTTAAACACGTAACGTTTGCCCATGTGTAAACGCACACCATCTAAGATACAAGCATGGCTCTCAGCATCGTAAACAATAACATCATGACGATCAACAATTGCATCAATAGCCGAAACCATTGCCTGGTAACCAAAATTACAAAGTATGGTATCTTCTTTCTGAACTAATTTTGATAAGCCTTTTTCTAATTCTTCATGATAATCTGAGTTACCACTCATCATACGCGCACCCATAGGCGCTGCTAAACCAAATTTTGTAGCACCATCAATATCTGCTTGTCTAACTTCAGGATGATTTGCTAAACCTAAATAATTATTTAAGCTCCAGTTCAATAATTTTTTTCCACGGAAATCCATGTGCGGGTTAATATCGCCGGTTAATTTTGGAAATGTGAAGTAACCGTGAGATTCTTTTGCGTGCTCGCCAATAGGACCTAAATTCGTTTTAATCTTTTCGAAAATATCTTTCATTCTGCTTGTTTTTATTGATCTTGTAAAGTTATAATTTTTTTAGCTCATTTTTAATTGAATTTTCAATATCAGCTAACATATTGTCGTAGTTGGACTTAACAAAGGTTTTGCCCGTTACTTTTTCATATAATTCTATATAACGGTTGCTTATTTCGGTTAGCCATTCATCGCTCATGGCAGGAATAGTTTGCCCTTCTTTGCCCTGAAAACCATTTTCAATTAACCATCTTCTCACAAATTCTTTGCTTAATTGTTTTTGTTCTTCGCCTTTTTTCTGACGTTCGTCATACCCTTCTTTGTAAAAATAACGTGATGAATCAGGTGTATGAATTTCATCCATTAACATGATCTGCCCATTGTATAAACCAAATTCGTATTTGGTATCTACTAATATCAATCCCATTTTATTGGCAATTTCTTGTCCGCGCGCATAAAGCGCTAACGTATATTTTTCTAATTGCTCATAATGTTCTTTGCTAACAATACCTTGTTTTATAATTTCTTCGCGACTGATATCTTCATCATGCCCTTCGCTGGCCTTAGTTGTAGGGCTAATGATAGGTTGAGGTAATTTGTCATTCTCCTTTAATCCTTCTGGTAATGTAACTCCGCATAAAGTTCTTAAGCCGCTGGCATATGTTCTTGCAGCATGGCCGGCCAAATAACCGCGCACTACCATTTCTACTTTAAAAGGCTGGCACATTTTGCCAATGCTCACGTGCGAGTGCGGCGAAGCAATTAACCAGTTTGGAATAATATCTTTTGTAGCATCTAAAAAATGTGCCGCAATTTGATTTAATACCTGGCCTTTATATGGAATACCTCTTGGCAACACTACATCAAACGCACTTATACGATCGCTGGCGATCATGACTAAAGTTGAATTATTGATCGTATATACATCGCGTACTTTACCTTTGTAATAGGCGGTTTGGTTATCGAATTTAAAATCTGTTTTGTCTAATGTTTTTATGCTCGTCATTATAATGCATTTATTTGTTTAACTAAGGCTTCTATTTTTCTCTCTGATTCTTCTATTTCAAGATCATAATCGTTTTTATTTTCATTAATGGCTTTATAATTTAACTCATACGAAATAATTCTTTGCTTACAATAATCAATTAAAAGTGCATTACGTGCTTTAAATTCTTCAGGAATATCAAGGTCAATAGTTCCGGTTAAAAGCGTAATATTCTCTTTCCATAATTTAACGCCTTCGGTTATTGTAGAAAGTAATTTTTCTTTTCCGGCATTTTTAAGATCGTAAAGTTTTAATGCGGCAATTTCTTTTTGTGCAAACTCATCCATTTTTGTTGTAAAAATGCCAATATCATTTTTTGCAGTTAAGCAAACGGCAACCGCGAAAATTAAAACAGCAGAAGTACATGCGGCAATAACTCTTTTTTTAATATCAACGGCCTCCGGATTTTTTAGAATAAAATAAAAACCATAACCAATCGCAAAGCCACTTAAAAGCCCACCAATATGCGCAGCGTTATCTACCCCACCTTTAAGTCCATAAACAAGGTTATAGCCAACAAATACCAAAATACTCTTTAGTTGTTCCTGACGTTCTTCTTTTTCAATTAAATTAGTGGTAAGCATTGCAAGAAACACACCGTACATGCCAAAAATAGCGCCCGAAGCACCTGCGCTTACCGTATTGGCATGCCACCATAAACTAGTAGTGCTTGCTGCAACACCTGTTAAAAGATAAGCAATGAGGAAATTTGTTTTTTTCATCAATGGTTCAAGCAGTATGCCAATAGAGATTAAGGCATACATGTTTAACAAAAGATGAATAACACCAATGTGCAAAAAGCAGCAGGTAAGCAAACGCCACCATTCGCCATCAAGCGTTTCAGGCTTATAGTTAGCACCCCAGTCAATAAGGCTTTGTGTATCGGGTTCAAAAACACCAACACCAGTTATCGCCATTAAAATAAATATAACAACGTTTATAATAACGATAATGGGTGTAATAAAGTAACCCTCTTTTGGAACAAACATGCCAAAAAAATTATCCATTTTTTCTTTAGCACTTGGTTTAGTTTCTTCTGTTACAATTTTGTTCTCTTCGTTTATATTTTCTTGCGACATTTTATTGTATTGTCCAGGTTACTAAACCTTCTTTTGTAAATTTAAAGGATTGCACTTTGCCACCTTTTGTTTCTAATGCTTTTGATACTTTTACTTTTGTAACGCCGGGGCATAAAAAGAACATAAAGCCGCCACCACCCGCACCGCTTATCTTCCCGCCAGTAGCACCATTTTGTAACGCAGTTTCATAAATGGTATCAATTAATGGATTACTAATTGAATGCGCCATTGCTTTTTTATTTTCCCAACCAAAGTTTAAGATCTCTCCAATTTTATTTATTTCTCCGCGAAGTAAACTGTCTTTCATTTGATGTGCCTGTTCTTTTAAATTATGCATGGCATCAACCGATCTTTCATTTTTATCTTTTACGTTTTGCACTTGTTCGTTAATGATGGTTGCAGATAAACGTTGTGTAGCTGTGAAATATAAAAGCAAATTAAATTCTAATTCGTTTACGATTTTTTCTTTTAAATGCAACGGATTTACAATAACACGATCGTTGCTTAAAAATTCCATGTAATTAATACCGCCAAACGTTGCAGCATATTGATCTTGTCGTCCGCCGCTCATACCAAGATCTACCCGTTCTATCTCATAAGCCAGATGTGCGATATCGTATTTTCCTAATGGTAATTTTAACCATTCCATAAAAGCACCGATCAATGAAACTACAATTGTAGAGGAAGTGCCAAGACCAGAACCTTGCGGCGCTTCAATATAAGAGGTTAAACGAAAGGATAATTTATCCAGATCAAATTGTTTTACCAATCGGTTATAAACACCAATAAATAATTCAAAGCCCTCAACTAATTCTAATTCTTTTTTACTGTCTAAAATTATGCAACGATCAGTTCCATCATAACAAAATTCTATTTTGCCATTATTCAAAGGTTCTAAAGATGCATAGGCGTAAAGATCAATGGTGGCATTTAAAATGGCACCACCGTATAAATCAGCATACGGACTAACATCTGTTCCTCCGCCTGCTAATCCTATCCTCAATGGAGCTTTACTTCTGATAATCATAATTCTTTGTGCGCTTTATGCCTTCTTAGTGAACTTTGTGGTTAAAACTATTTCATATTTATAAACTGCAATGGCACTTCATAATCTCCTTTTCTGCAAATACCGATAACAGCTTGCAGGTCGTCAATTTTTTTGGCGCTTACCCGAATGATATCATCCATTATTTGTGCAGTAACTTTTAGTTTACTGTCTTTAATATCCTTCATTATTTTTTTACAGGCTTCTTTTTCCAAACCTTGTCTTACTTTAATATCTTTTTTAATAAGCGGCCCGCTTGGATAATGCTCTTTACTTTCATCCAAACCACGTGGGTCCAGTCCTTGTTTGATCATCCGGGAGTGGATCGCATCTAAAATAGCGTCCAGCCGCATATCGTTTTCGGTACTGATGTTGATAAGCAGATCTTTTTTATTTAATTCGATCGTACTTTTACTATCTCTAAAATCCCAACGGTTAAGTATGTCTTTTTTAGCTACATTTATAGCATTATCTAGCAGTTGGGCATCTAATTTGCTGGCTATATCAAATGAAGGCATAGAGTTTAAATTTGCATCTAAAATTAAGTATTTGCTTTGAAAATTAGAGAGAGAAAAGATTATTTTTTGAAAATTTATCAGCTATATTTTTTATTTGTTAGTATCTTGTTTTGCGCCTGTAACAATGAACCGGCTGCAACTGCCAACAAAATTGTAAAGCAGCAGCTGAGTGTGGTGAACGATACATTTAACCTTAGCGCTATTTTAAAAGAAAAAATAAATGTAGATACAGCTTACCTGGAAAAGATATTTAAAGAATTTGGTTTAATTGACATTAATAGCCTTGACACTACAATTAGAGTAGACTTGAGATATGCAGACACTAATAATTTTTTAAAACTGAATATGTACGGAGGCTTGAGAAAAGCTTATATGCCAAAGGATGTAGCTATTGGTTTGTGCAAAGCCCAGGATTCTTTAAAAAAAATAAATGCTGCCTATTCATTAATTATTTTTGATGCTGCTCGACCTTTTCAGATCCAAAAATTAATGTGGGACAGTTTAAAAATGCCCCCGGATATTAAGTTTGCATATGTATCGCCGCCCTTTAATATTTCATTGCATAATTATGGCTGCGCCGTTGATCTTTCTATAATTGATCTTAAGGAAAATAAATTATTGGATATGGGAACGGGCTTTGATTTTTTTGGAAAATTATCTCAGCCTGTTTGTGAGCAATATTATTTTAATAAAGGAGAACTGTCTCAAGAGGCATGGGATAACAGAAAATTGTTAAGAAAAGTTATGATGCAGGCCCGCTTTTATCCTATTAACAGCGAGTGGTGGCATTTTAATTTTTGTAATAAGGAACAGGCCGCAACAAATTACAAATTGATTAAGTAACTTTACTACATCTCCAAAAAATTGCTTTTTTGGCGTTGAACTACATTTTTTAAATGCTCATTTACCTTTAAGTAAACTCCGCTTTAAAAAATTTGTTCACCTAAAAAATCTAATTTTTGAAGATTTATAGAATATTAAAACTAGAGTGATATGAACTTTGAACTGACATCTGAATTTCAACCGACCGGCGATCAACCGGAAGCAATACGCCAATTAGTAGAAGGAATTAAATCCGGATCTAAACACCAGGTTTTATTAGGTGTTACGGGTTCAGGTAAAACATTTACAGCAGCTAACGTAATACAACAAGTAAAAAAACCAACCTTGGTTTTGTGTCATAATAAAACGTTGGCGGCGCAATTATTCAGCGAGTTCAAACAATTTTTTCCAAACAATGCGGTAGAATATTTTGTAAGCTATTACGATTATTATCAACCCGAAGCTTTTTTGCCAACCACCGGAACATATATTGAAAAAGATCTGGCAATTAATGATGAAATTGAAAAATTACGTTTAAGTGCTACATCAACATTGTTGTCGGGCAGGAGAGATGTGATTGTTGTTAGTTCGGTAAGCTGTATTTACGGTATGGGTAATCCAACCGATTTTAAAAAGAATATCATTCCTGTTCATGTTGGTCAATTGGTTTCAAGAAATAAATTACTGTACCAATTTGTAGGTTCATTGTATTCTAGAACCACTGCCGATTTTAACCGCGGAACCTTTCGTGTAAAAGGAGATACCGTAGATGTGAATTTACCTTATGCAGATTATTGTGTGCGCATTGAATTTTTTGGTGATGAAATTGAAAGTATTGAAACTTTTGATCCCGCAAATAACAAAGTGATTGAGAAATTTGAGTCTTTTAGTATTTATCCGGCCAACATATTTGTAACCGCGCCTGATACCCTGCAAAAAGCAATGGGCTTTATTCATGAAGATATGGTTGCGCAGGTTGAGTTTTTTAATAAGCAAGGTAAAACTTTAGAAGCAAAACGTTTGGAAGAGCGCGTAAATTTTGATCTGGAAATGATGCGCGAATTGGGCTACTGTAGCGGTATTGAGAATTACTCGCGGTATTTTGATGGACGGCTTCCGGGTACGCGTCCGTTCTGTTTAATGGATTATTTTCCGGATGATTTTTTATTGATAGCAGATGAAAGTCACGTTTCTATTCCGCAAGTTGGTGCAATGTATGGCGGTGATTTAAGCCGTAAAATAAATTTAGTTGAGTATGGTTTTCGTTTGCCTTCGGCATTAGATAATCGTCCGCTAAAGTTCGAAGAATTTTACGCTTTGCTTAATCAGGTAATTTACGTTAGTGCAACACCCGCTGCTTTTGAACTAGAACAGGCCGGAGGAGTTATTGTAGAGCAGTTAATTCGCCCCACAGGAATTTTAGATCCTATTATTGACGTAAGGCCTTGTTCAAACCAAGTGGATGATCTGTTGGATGAAATTCATAAAGTAGTGGAGAAAGATGAGCGCGTTTTGGTGACAACTTTAACCAAACGTATGGCGGAAGAACTAACAAAATATTTGACTAAATTAAATGTGCGTTGCCGTTATATACATAGTGAAGTTGATACTTTGGAACGCGTTGAAATTTTACGCCAGCTACGTGTTGGTATGTTTGATGTATTGATAGGAATTAATTTATTGCGTGAAGGATTGGACTTGCCGGAAGTAAGTTTGGTGGCAATTTTAGATGCGGATAAGGAAGGCTTTTTAAGAAACGTAAGAAGTTTAGTACAAACGGTTGGCCGTGCAGCACGTAATGTTAACGGACGCGTAATTATGTATGCCGATAAGATCACTGACAGTATGCGTGCTACCTTAGACGAAACAGAACGCAGAAGAAAAAAACAAATTGAATATAACATTAAGCATAATGTTACACCAGTGCAAGCGGGTAAAAAGAAATTATTACAACCTACTATGAGTGGCACTGAAGTGACAATTGATGGTAAATTAGTAAAAGTGTACGTTGAGCCGGAAGTGTATGATGTAGCTGCGGACCCTGTGGTGCAATACATGAGCCAGGATGAGTTAAAGAAACAAATTGCGAAAGTAAAATCATCTATGCTGCGCGCTGCTAAAGAAATGAATTTTAATGAGGCTGCAAGATTGCGTGATGAAATGTATTCTTTAGAAAAAATGCTGGAGGAGAAAGGATAGTGTCATTCCGGCCTTGAGCCGGAATCTCAGTTCTAAAAGTAGTTAAGAGCTGAGATTCTGAATCAAGTTCAGAATGACTGAGAGGTTTCTTGTTCTGACTGCCGACTAAAATCTAAAGACTATCGACTGCTTTCCACACCATCACAAAATCATCCATTACAAATCCGTTCCCAATATTAATTTCTATTAAAGAATCTATTTTAAAATTATTCTTAAAATAAAAATTAATGGATTTATAATTTTTACGGTTAACCGTTAAATGTATTTTTTTTGGCGTAATTAGTTTTTTTAATGCTTCCAAAACTTTGGTGCCTGTACCTTTCCCGGCTTTTTCTTCCAACACATAAAATTTATTCAGCATCCAGGTATCATTCTTTTCATTAGTTACAGAAATAAATCCAATGGTTTGGTTATTTGAAATGATAAAGTAAAATTGCTGGCCTTTTTCATTTATTTGTTGCAATAAACTTTCATGATTGTACATGTTTTGCAACATATAATCAACCTGCTCTTGCCCAATGATGGATGGGTAATGTTTTGCCCAGATAACTTTTGCAAGCTCAGCAACCTTTTCAATTTCATTTAATGAAACCGCTTTTAATAAAATAGAAGAATCTTGCATTTTTAATTGTAACTTTACACTGTGGCTAAATTAAGCAATACCATTAACATTGAAAACCGAAAAGCAAAATTTGATTACCAGTTTTTAGATAAGCTGGTAGCCGGAATGGTTTTGCGTGGAACCGAGATCAAGTCTATAAGAGCCGGTAAAGCAGGTTTGGCCGATAGTTATTGCTATTTTAAAAATGATGAATTGTTTGTAAGGAATTTACATATTTCTGAATACGAAGATGCCTCTTTTTACCAGCATGAAGCTTTACGTGAACGTAAATTATTATTAAGCAGGCAGGAATTGAATAAACTTTTACGAAAAGTAAAAGACCAGGGTTTAACCATTATTCCCATTCGATTATTTGTAAACGATAAAGGTTTTGCTAAAATGGAAATTGCCCTTGCTAAAGGAAAAAAAGAATTTGATAAGCGTGATGATATTAAGAAACGCGATGTGGAACGTGAAATGAACAGAAAATTTTAAGTAACTTTATTTAATGAGAAATTTTAAATCACTCTTCACACTTATTTTATTTGCTGTTGCAATTATTTTTTCTTCCTGCTCAAAAGGTTATGAGGTAAGGGTTTCGAATTTTAATAACGAGACTTTAGACTCGGTAGTGATTGGCGCTAATACTATAGTATTTACGCAAGTAGAAAAACAAGCAACCACCGAATTCAGAAAAATAAAAGCCGGAACTTATAACGTTACATTTATTACAAAAGCAAAGAATGAATACGGCTCGTCAATTACCATTCCAAAAAAAGATGGTGGCAAACGCACAATTCAAATAGACGGAATAAACAGCATTAGTATTTTAGAGGAGTGATCGAACTTTAAATCTTAGATCATAAATCTTAAGTCTTAGATCAATAAGCTCTCACATTTCTGCCTTCCATATAATTTATGAAAGCCTGGTTGCTCACTTTGTTTCCACCCGGAGTAGGGAAGTTGCCACTAAAATACCAATCGCCTAAATTCTGGGGGCAAGCACTGTGCAGTCCATCGAGCTTTTGATAAATTAATACTAATTCAGCATTAAGGTTTTTAGGTTTAATTAACTCGGCAATTTTATCAGAGATCTGTTCTGCAGAAAAACCGGCGTAAATTTCTTTTACTAAATTCACCTGTTCTTCTTTTGGTTTTTGAATTTCTGTTTTAGCACGTTCATAAACATCTTTTATAAATGCTTCTTTGCCTTGTTGTTTTAGTAATGCAACAGCAGCTTCAAAAGCAACAAACTTACTCATTACAGCCATATCAATGCCATAACAATCAGGATAGCGTATTTGAGGAGCAGAGCTTACAACAATTATTTTTTTAGGCCCAAGACGATCTAAAATATTTAAGATACTTTGTTTTAAAGTAGTACCACGCACAATACTGTCATCTAAAATAACCAAACTATCAACGCCTTTTTTTACAGTACCGTAAGTAATATCATACACTAAATTCACAAGGCTGTCGCGGCCTTCATCGGCAGTAATAAAAGTTCGTTGCTTGGCATCTTTTAAAACAACTTTATGAATGCGTGGGTGTATTGAAAGTATTTTTTGTAATTCAGGTCCGTTTAAATTTCCGTTCAATTTCAAGATCTCTTCTGCTTTCCATTTATTGGTGTATTCGTCTAAGCCTTCAATGAGCCCGCCAAATGCCACTTCGGCAGTATTTGGAATATAAGAGAAAACAGTATTTTCAAGATCATAATTTACAGATTTTAAAACACTCTCTGTTAAATTTCTTCCTAACTGGTTACGCTCTTTGTAAATATCGGCGTCGTTACCACGGCTAAAATAAATACGTTCAAATGAACATGATAATTTTTTTTGAGGTTCAATAATTTCTTCTTCCGTAAGTGTTCCGTCTTTTTTTATGATGATGGCGTGACCCGGCTTAATTTCGTTTACACTTTCAAAAGGCACATTAAATACGGTTTGTATTACCGGTCTTTCGCTTGCTACAACAATTACTTCATCATCCTGATAAAAATATCCCGGACGAATACCGTTTGGATCGCGCAATACAAAAGCATCGCCATGGCCTATCATACCACACATTACATAACCACCATCCCAACGCTTGCTGCTTTCTTTTAAGATGCCAGCAACATCAATATTGGCTTGTATCAATTTACTTATCTCGTAATTTTTATCGTTTTCTTCTTTAAATTTTTTAAATAAACGGTCATTATCCTTATCTAAAAAATGCCCGATCTTTTCCATTACAGTTACTGTATCTGCCTTCTCAACGGGGTGTTGGCCAAGCTCAACCAAATGTGTATAAAGTTCATCAACATTCGTTAAATTAAAATTTCCGGCAACCACAAGGTTACGGCTCATCCAATTATTTTGGCGTTTAAATGGGTGGCAGCTGTGCACGCTGTTCTTTCCAAATGTGCCATAACGTAGATGCCCCAGCATTAATTCACCCAAAAAGGGAATATTTTCTTTTTGCCAGTTTGCACTTTTGTATTCTTCAGGATGATTGATATTAGCGTTAACGAACAAGTTATTGATTTGCCCAAAAATATCTTGTGTTGCCTTTGGCTCTATTGATCTTAAACGGTCTAAGTAAGTGGTGCCGGGCTTTGCATCAAATTTAATGGTTGCAATACCTGCCCCATCTTGCCCACGGTTTATCATTTTTTCCATGATCTGATAAAGCTTGTGTAAGCCGTACCTTGCCGAACCATACTTAGTTTTGTAGTATTCAAGCGGCTTAAGCAATCTTATAAGGACAACGCCGCACTCGTGATGTATTATATCGCTCATAATAGGAACTGCAAAGTTAGCCTTTTGATTTGGTAATTAACAATAATAACTTAACAATTATCAAACCCTACCCAACGTTTTTTTTAGTAATTACGTACTTATGTGTATATTTGGAATTACTTATTTTTGAACTTAAATGTTAAAATATTATGTTAAAAAGAAAACTTATTCTGGTTTTTAGTTTGTTTTTGATTTTGGGCGGCTTAAAAAAGCTGAATGCTCAGGTGAATAATAGCATCGCCATTGTTTTAAACGAGTATAGCGCAACAAACCTAAATACGGGTATTATTGATGCTTACGGTAATCAAAGTGACTGGGTTGAGCTTTTATGCGATCATAACTTTTCTGTTTCCCTTCAAAACTATTACCTGAGTAACGACAGGAATAACCTTAAAAAATGGGCATTTCCAACTACCTTTACAATGGCTGCCCATGGCATAAGAACTGTTTTTTTAAGTGGTAAGAATACAATTAAAAATGGTGAATATCACGCAAATTTTACTTTAGACCAATGTAAGAACCAGTGGTTAATTTTGTCTACTTCTACAGGTGTTGTTCGTGACTCGGTATTTGTACAAAGAACAATGGCCGGGCATACACGTGGACGTGTAGACCCACTTAACATGGGCGTAGGCGCATGGCGCTTATATACTGCTAATTCGTATAACCTACCAAATCCAATGATTGCGGGTAGCTATTATAAAAATTACGCACCAACTCCGCATTTTACCCCAGCTACAGTCAATAACAACACATTAAATGCCGGAGGCTTTTATCCGCCATCCAGCCCTATTAACCAAATTGATCTATTTATGGGTGGAATCGCCGATTCGGTCGGTAGTTGTTTTGAAGTGCATTATACCCTCGATGGCAGTATACCAAGCCCTGTTGTTGGCGGCAATACATTTCTATATACGGTTCTTACTCCCATTATAATTGTTAATACAACCATAATAAGGGCAATAGCCTATACAACAACTTCCAGTCCGTGGCCAGGCTGTACTACAGACTATTTGCCTAGTTTTTGCGAAACAAATACTTATTTTACCGATCAGGAACACAATGATTTTTCAAGCGATTTTGGGGTAATGTCTTTGGCAATTAACACTGCAGATACCGGTTGGTTCAATGCTGGAGGTGTAAATCCGGGACCTATTATACATGCTGAATATTACGATCAAAAAAATCAGATATCAGAAGGGTATGCTAACATCACCAGGCCACCAAATGAGGCATGGCTTACAAAACAAAAAGGGTTTTACATAACCATCGATGACCGTCGAGGATTTGGCTGTAATTTTGAAGGAGATATCTTTAACGTTGCAGGCCTTGGAACAACACCAAGACGCTCATTTTACACATTGCATTTAAAATCGGGTGATTATGAAAGTCACTCATCGGTGCCTTCACCAACCAATGCAGGTATATCTTTTGGTACAGGTATTCGTGATGTATTTATGCAATCTTTGGCAGCCAAGAATAATTTACATGTAAATCCCCTTCATATTAAACCTGTTGTGGCCTTCATTAACGGAAGATACAGAGGTGTGTATGATCTGAGAGAATGTTATGATGTAGAGTACGAAGCTTATTATAATCAGCAATCACGTGATTCGGCCGAAATGAATTTTTATTATAATAACGATGGTACTGTAACACCGCCAATTACCAGTAACTGGCGTACTGAAGTTTATAATAAAGTTTGTGGCAGTGGTACAAACCCCGGAAACCCTCCGGGCAATCCAATGAATAATGTCGGTTTTTATAATCAGGTAATGTCTAAGTTGGATAAAGAAAGCTTTATGGATTACATGATCCTTAATAGCTATGCTATGAACAGTGATCTTTGGAATTACAATGTGGCTTTTGCAAAAGGCGGACAAACTAACAGACCGGGAAATAAATGGCATTATTATTTATGGAATATGCCTGCTACTTATAATTTTACTGCAGTTGCAACCAACACGCTTACTTACCTCACTCCCTATACAACACCATGTGCTGTACATAGCGTTACATATGCTGCCAGTCAATATGCCGGTAATGGTCATGGAAATATTTTAAAAGTATTAATGCAGCCCGTTACCGGAAATGCAGGTTTTCAATTAGAGTATAAAAACCGTTATCAGGATCTTTTAAACGGACCGTTAAAATGCGAAAACATATTAGCGCATTTTGACTATGTAAAAAACCTTTTCTTAAAAGAAATGAAGTATCATGAAGATCCTTCGTCTATTCCGCAAGCCGGAGATTTTGTTACTGCCATGGATCTTTGGGATACACTTACTGCTCAAATGAGAAGGACCGTTTATGCACGTTGCGATTATTTTAAAGGAGGAACAAGTGCAAATGGTTTTAATATTGTAGGCTGTTACGGCATGACCGGACCTTTTGATCTTACAGTGGATGTTAGGCCTGAAGGCGCCGGAAAAGTGAGAGTAAATACCTTAACACTTGATAATTATATCTGGAGCGGAAGATATTATTCTACTACCATGCCATTAAAGGCTATTCCTATTGATACAACATTTGTTTTTCACCATTGGGAATTTGATAACCACATACCTTTGAATGCACGGCCATTAAGCATGGATTCATTGGCAATTGGCTTTAACCAGGCAGATCACATTGTGGCAGTTTTTACAGATAAGAAAAACGATATAGAAATGCCAACAGGTTTCTCTCCAAATGGCGATAATAATAACGATATCTTCTTGCCTTTGGGAAGTGCCGCATTTGCAAAAGAATTTGATTTCCGTGTATGGAACAGATGGGGGCAGGAAGTATTCAGAAGTACTGATCCTTCATTAGGATGGGATGGTAATTTTAAAGGGCAACCTGCTATTACAGGCGTTTATGCTTATGTAATAACTTATAAAAATATTTTTAATGAAGCTAAAATGTTAAAGGGTAACGTAACATTAGTGAGATAATACTTTAGTTGACCAGTTTATGAAAAAAATAATATATGTTTTTAGTTTTCTGTTAATTGTTTGTTGTGCGAAAGTAAATGCGCAAGACATTCATTTTTCAAATATTAATGAAGCGCCTTTATTTAACAGCCCGGCAAATACAGGTTTTTTTAATGGTTATTTCAGAGCTATTGTAAATTACCGTAGCCAGTGGGCAGCAATGAATAAGGCTTTTCAAACCGTTGCTGTTTCTGTTGACGGCGGTTTATTTAAAACAAGAAAACGCAAAGCTTTTTTAGGAATGGGATTGACTATTTTTAATGATAAAGCCGGTTCAGCAAATTTGCAAAAAACAAATGCTTTATTAAATGTGAGTGGAATTATTAAAACCGGAAAAAGAAGTGCCTTTAGTGTTGGTCTTGCCGGTGGGGTTTCGGCTAACAATGCTAATTATAGCAAGCTTACGTATAGTTCACAATTTGATGGTAACACAATTGATAATACACTTCCTTCAGGCGAAACAGTTGTTTACAGACAATTTACTACAACAGATTTTGCTGCCGGTGCAGCATATGAATGGAGCAAAGTAAAAACAGATCAGGATCATGATGATATTACTTCAGTTAAAATTTCTGCGGGCGCGTTTCATTTATTTACACCTGTTCAGGATTTTGGTCCGGGATCTACCTATAAAATTCCGAGAAGATATACCGGAAGCATTATCACTCACTTTGATTTTGAAGATACCCGTTTTACAGTTACACCAACTTTTTTATATCATAACCAAGGTAAAGCATGGCAATTCGTTACAGGTTCTTATGTAAAATTCCGTGTTAAGACCGGAACAAAAGTAACGGGTCAAAAAACTGAGAATGGAATTGGATTTGGTTTATTTTACCGCTCGAAAGATGCTTTTATTCCTGCACTTATTTATGAAATGGGTGATTGGGCTTTCTTCGGAAGTTATGATATCAATGTTTCAGGATATAGGTATGCTACCAAATACTCCGGCGGTTTTGAAGTTGGTTTCCGTTTCAATAACCTGGCTAGCTCTTTATTTGAATCACGCAGCGAATTCAAATAATATCTCTTAGTGTAAAATGAAAAAGGCCTCTTCAATTGTTATCATTGTAGTTCTATTAATTCTTGCAGTAGTTTCTATTTTTATTTACAAATCAAAACACAGTTCAACTACTGTTGATGAAGAAGCACGTAATTTTAAATTTAAAGATACAGCCGCTATTACCAAAATTTTTATTGCAGATAAAGAAGGAAACAGTTCTACAATTGTCCGCACATCTAAAGGTTGGATCGTTAATGATAAATTTCCCTGCAGATCTGACGCAATTTTAAATATCCTTGAAGCAATAAAACATGTTGAGGTAAAGATGCCTGTGCCAAAAACCGGCAAAGAAGGCGTTTTAAAATACATGGCATCAACTGCAATTAAAGTAGAAATTTATTCAGCCGATAATTTAGTAAAGCAATTTTATGTAGGTCATCCAAGTCAGGATTCTGAAGGAACTTACATGCTTTTAAGCGATCCCGAAACAGGTAAAAACTACAAAGACCCCTTTATGTGTTTTATACCGGGGTTTAAAGGTTATTTAAAACCACGCTTTATTGCAAACGAAAACGATTGGCGCGATAGAATAGTTTTAAATTATATTCCCCCACAAATAAGACAAATTAAAGTGCAACATTTTAATATGCCCGATTCTTCTTTTACCATAGAGTTGAACAGTACTACATCATTTTCTTTAAAGAACTCAAAAAATGTTGAAATACCATTTGATGAAATGAAAATGAAGCAGTACCTGGCCTATTTTCAAAATATTTCTTACGAAGTACTTATTACAGGGAAGAATAAAAGATTGACCGATTCTCTTGCGCTTAACAAACCGTTTTGCCTTATTAGTATAACAACAACAGGTTTTAAAACCGACGAATATAAATTTTATAATAAACAGCCGGTTGGTGATGTAATACCTGAACATGGCGTTATTTACCAAGTGGATCCGGATAGATTGTACCTGCGCTTCGCAAATGATAAAGAGTGGGCGCTTATCCAATACTTTGTATTTGGAAAATTGCTTATCACCTCGCAGTATTTCACGCCTGCAGCATCTGTTAAAAAATAGTTTAAAACTAAAGCCTGTTTTAGCCTTTTATTAGACGGCTAACTTTAATTTTGTTGATTAAATCTAAAATTATGAATTTTGTTGTATCAGCATCTACTTTATTAAAACATTTAAAATCAATAGGCGGAGTTTTAAACTCAAACAATACTATTCCGATCTTAGATTGTTTTTTATTCGAGATCAATAAAGATGAACTGGTGCTGTCTGCCAGCGATATGGAAACAACAATTACCACTTCTTTAAAAGTAGAATCTACTGAAAGAGGGAGTATTGCCATTCCGGCAAAAACGCTGTTAGATGCTCTTTCAAATTTACCTGAGCAACCAATTTCTTTTATTTTAGACAAAGCAAAACATTCTATAAAATTAAAGACTGAAACCGGTGATTATAATATCTCAGGCCAAAATGGTGAAGAGTATCCAAAGCTTCCGGGATTAGATTCTCAATCATCTATCATCATTAAAAGTGATGTATTGGCAAATGCCATTAATAAAACAATTTTTGCAACAGGTAATGATGATCTTCGCCCGGTAATGAGTGGTGTGTTTTGTCAGTTTACAGAAACAAATTCAATTTTTGTTGCTACCGATGCTCACAAACTTGTGCGTTACACGCGTAACGACGCAAAAGCCGGCGCTTCGGCTTCTTTCATTATGCCAAAAAAACCATTAAATGTTTTAAAAAGTTTATTGGCCGGTGTTGATGATGCAGTTAAAGTGGAGTTTAATAAAACAAATGCCTTATTCAGTTTTGGAAACGTAAATTTAGTTTGCCGTTTAATTGATGGAAAATATCCAAATTACGAAGCGGTAATTCCAAAACAAAACCCTAATAAATTAACGGTAGACCGCAGCGCTTTTTTAGGCGCTTTAAAACGTGTTTCGGTATTCTCTAATAAAGCAACACACCAAATTCGTGTTAAGGTGGCTGGAAGTCAATTACGAGTAAGTGCAGAGGATTTGGATTTTGCTAACGAAGGCCACGAAACATTAACTTGTACTTATGTTGGCGAAGATATGGAGATAGGCTTTAACTCACGTTTTTTGGTAGAAATGGTAAGCAATTTAGAGTGCGATGAGATCACTATTGAAATGAGTGCGCCAAACCGCGCAGGAATTATTTTACCAAATAATAAAGCCAATCCGGCAGAAGATATCTTAATGCTGGTAATGCCGGTTATGCTAAACAATTAATTTTTCTTATCTTTAGTCCTATGAGACTAAACAAACTTATAATTACAAGCCTGTTTTTAATAACAGGCTTTTTTTATTATGCACAAAATGGTGTAACCATTCTTGATAGTATTAAATCAAATAACATCATGCGCAAATTCAGGCTGTATGTGCCTAATAGTTATATCGGACAAGCTGTTCCATTAATTTTGAATTTACATGGTTACACATCTAACTCGGCACAACAGCAACCTTACTCTAATTTTATGCCCATTGCCGATACTGCTAAATTTTTGATGGTATATCCTGATGGTAAAGCACCATTGGGTCAACAATACTGGAATGCAGGTTTTGGTGGAACAGAGAACGATGTGTTGTTTATGAATGATCTTATTGATTCATTAGATCTAATTTACAATATAGATCTTAATAGAGTTTACAGCTGTGGAATGAGCAATGGAGGCATAATGAGTTATTATTTAGCATGCTATTTACCAAATCGTATTGCTGCTATTGCCTCAGTTACCGGCAGCATGCTAAATGTTTGGTCAACGTGTGCGCCAACACGCCCTTTTCCTGTTATGGAAATTCATGGTACCAATGATGGCACAGTGCCTTATAATGGTGATGGTACTTTTGCACCAATTGATAGTGTTGTAAAAAAATGGCGCATACATAATAATTGTAATAGTGCACCTGTTACGTTTTCAGTTCCAAACATTAGTACATCTGATAATTCAACAGCGGTAAATTATAAATATACAAATGGTAATATGGGCGCTACGGTTGAGCTTTATAAAGTAACAGGCGGTAGTCATTCATGGCCTGGTGCATTGGCCGTAATTGCTAACACCAACCAGGATTTTAATGCGAGTGTTGAGATCTGGCGCTTTTTCAGGCAATATAAATTAAATCAGTTTTTGCCGGGTGTAGGTTTCAATGAGAATTCTTTAAAAAATACTGTTAAAGTATTTCCAAATCCGGCTACAGAAAAAATAACAGTAGAGGGTGTTTCCGAAATACAATTAAAAGTAACCGATCTTATTGGAAAAACAATTATTGCTGAAAGCATTGTAAATACGGTAGATGTGAGCGCTCTTAATCCCGGAATTTATTTTTTAAATATAAATAGCGGTAATGAGCAAAGCGTTGTGAAGTTTATAAAGAACTAAGATCTGAATAATCAGGTAAACTTACCTGTTGATTTAAATTATTAAATGTAAGGTCGCTTATGCCATTGCTTATCATTAAATAATTTGCTTTTATAATTAGGTTGTAACGCAAGGCTTGTTCAACAACTGTTGTATCCAATTCAATATAGGGCGCTTTACATTCAATTACTAAAACAGGTTTTAATTGCTTGTTATAAATAACAATATCATAGCGTTTTTTAAGGTCATTTAAAATAATTTCTTTTTCAATAGAAATTAAAGAAACAGGGTATTTTTTTTGATCAATTAAATAATGGATCAAATGTTGCCTTACCCATTCTTCCGGTGTTAGCAGCAGCCATTTTTTCCTAACTTCATCAAAAATAAAGGTCTGATCCTTTTGTTTTTTGAGTTTGGTATTAAATAATGGGTATTTTAAGGCTAAGTTCAATGTATCACAAATATTTTTTAAATATATTTACATTAATTGATTTTTAAGGAACATTTATTCTACAAAATATAAGCAAGATGAAAAGTAAAGAAGAAATTGTAAATAATTGGTTGCCACGTTACACAGGCAAAAAGCTTGAAGACTTTGGCCAGTATATCTTACTCACTAATTTTGGTGGCTATGTAAAATTGTTTGCAGAATGGAACAATGTAGAGGTAGAAGGAATAGACAGGCCAATGCAAACCGCTACATCTAATGGCATTACTATAATTAATTTTAGCATGGGTAGCGCCATGGCCGCAACTATAATGGATCTTTTAACAGCCATTCATCCTAAAGCGGTTTTGTTTTTAGGAAAATGTGGTGGACTTAAAAAGAAAAATAATATTGGCGATCTTATTTTACCAATTGCGGCAATTAGAGGAGAAGGAACATCAAATGATTATTTGCCTTTAGAAGTACCTGCCTTGCCCGCTTTTAGTTTACAAAAAGCTATTTCATATACCATTCGCTTGAAAGGATTGGATTATTGGACAGGCACAGTTTATACAACAAACAGAAGGGTTTGGGAACATGACGAGCGCTTTAAAGATTATTTGCGTGAGATTCGGGCTATGGCAATTGATATGGAAACCGCTACTATTTTTAGTGTAGGTTTTCATAACGAGATACCTTGTGGTGCCTTATTATTGGTGAGTGATCAGCCTATGATACCCGAAGGTGTAAAAACAGAAGAGAGCGATAAAAAAGTAACAACAGATTATGTGACCAACCATTTGCAAATTGGCATTGATGCATTAAAAGAGATGCAAAATAAAGGTATATCTGTTAAACATTTACGTTTCGAATAAAATTGAGTTCTTCGTTTCATAAGCAACCACCGCAATTTTATATTGATGGCATTATTAAAAGCGATATTGCTATTTTAAGCAAAGCTATTACCATTATTGAATCGCAAAATGAAAACCATCAGCAATTAGCCGAAAAAATAATTGATGGAATAATTGAACGAACCGGTAAATCGTTTCGCCTTGGTATTACAGGAGTTCCCGGCGTTGGTAAAAGTACCTTTATTGAAAGTTTTGGTAATGAGGTTTTAAAGCACGGTCATAAATTAGCGGTGCTTGCCATAGATCCATCCAGCGATAAAAGCAAAGGAAGTATTTTGGGAGATAAGACCAGGATGGAAGAATTATCTACAAAAAAAAATGTTTTTATTCGCCCATCGCCAAGCAGCGGCAACCTGGGAGGCGTTGGTCGCGCTACTTACGAAACAATTTTATTGTGTGAAGCTGCAGGTTTTGATTTTATAATTATTGAAACCGTTGGAGTAGGACAAAGCGAAATTGCAGTTAGTAAAATAACCGATTTCTTTTTATTATTAATGCTTGCCGGTGCCGGTGACGAATTACAAGGTATTAAGCGCGGTATTATGGAAATGGCAGATGCCTTGGTTATTACAAAAGCTGATGGCGCTAATTTAGAAAAAGCCAAAGCAGCCCGATCAGAATATGCGCATGCCATGCATTTATTTCAGGCATCAGAAAGTGGCTGGATACCAAAAACATTGGTTTGTTCAAGTACAGAAAATAAAGGCATTGATGAGGTGTTTAAAATGATTGATGAATACAAACGTTTTACAACTTCAAATAATTTTTTCCGGCAAAAAAGAAAAGAACAGCAATTCGATCTCTTTTTAAATACAATTGATGAACAGCTAAAACAAAAATTTTATTCTGATCCCAAAATAAATTCTGATATCGAAAAGTTAAGGTCACAAAAGGATCAAAATTTTCAGCCTTTTTCTTCAGCAAAAAAAATGCTGCAGGATTTCTTCAAGAAAAACTAAAATCGATTTAGGCCTTGTTAAACCTTTATTTCAGGGCTTTTAAGACTATAAAATCAATAATTTCTCTTTTATTTAACGTCTGTTTTGAGTTTAATTTTTTTATCTTCAATCACTAAAATTTAAATATGAAACAGATCTTTACCTTATTTTTTTCTTTCCTTTTTTTTCTTTCAAACGCCAATGATCTTTTAGTAGAGAATCAGTTTTCAAAAGCATTTAAAAAAGCCTATGCAATAAATCCTGCAATACCAAAAGGAATTTTAGAAGCGGTTTCTTTTACCCAAACACGGTTTCATCATTTGGATAATTCTACCGAACCAAGTTGTATTGGTTATCCACGCACCTATGGCCTTATGGGTTTAGTGCAGGATGGTAAAAATTATTTCCGAAATAATCTTTCACGCATATCTCAACTTTCTGGCTTTTCTGAAGAAGCAATTATTTCTTCTCCTGAAACTTCTGTTTTGGCGTATGCAAAAGCCTTTAATGTTTTACAAACACAGCAACATATATTTTCTTCTGATCTGGGCAAATATCAAAACATTTTAATTGATTTGAGCGAATTACCAATTAGCAATGATATTCAAAATAATTTTGCAATGAATGCTCATTTATATCAGATCTACTGGTTTTTGGCTAATTCTGAGTTTCAGGATGCCTATGATTTTCCCGATCATAAGATCGATCTGCAAAAGATCTTTGGCGATAACTATAGCGTGTTAAGTGCTAAAAATGTTATCATCAAAAATAATTCAATAACAAATACTATCGGCCAAACATATAAATTAAATTCTGCAGCCAATGTTATGTCACCCGATTATCCTTCAGCTCTTTATACTTCTGCAGCAAGCTGTAATTATAGCAGTCGTAGCGGTACTCAAATTTCTGCTGTAACCATTCATGATGTGGAAGGAAGTTATGCAGGTTGTATCTCATGGTTTCAAAATTGCGCGGCAAGTGTTTCTGCGCATTATGTTATTCGTAGTTCTGACGGACAAATAACACAAATGGTTTTAGAGAGTGCAAAAGCATGGCACGTTGGCTCTGAAAATCCTTATACCGTTGGCTTAGAGCATGAAGGTTATAATAACAACGCTTCATGGTATACCAATGCCATGTATAATTCTTCAGGCGCTTTGGTAAAAGATATTTGTGTTGATAACGCTATTAATCCTTTAAGAACTTATTACGGTCCGGGTTGCAATGGCACTTCTTCGCAATGTGGTTTGGGTTCATGTACAAAAGTAAAAGGGCATCAAATGTTCCCGAATCAAACACATAACGATCCCGGTCAATACTGGAATTGGGCTAAATACTATAAAATAATAAACAACACCTATTCTCTTACTGCAACTTACACAACAGCAACAGGGTCTTTTTATGACAGTGGCGGTGCAAGTGCAAACTATTCTAACGATGAACGTAAATTCTGGCTATTTACAAAGCCGGGCACCACAAATATTACATTAAGCTTTACTTCTTTTGCTTTAGAAAGTGGTTATGATAATATGTTCATTTACAACGGCGGCTCAATTAACTCACCTTTAATCGGTCAATATAGTGGTACCGTAAACCCCGGACCCGTTACCTCTGTTAATGATAGTATTTTGGTTGAATTTAGAAGTGATTGTGCAACAACTGCTGCAGGATGGAATGCCAATTTTATAATGAACGGAACAGTTACACCAACTCAGCCGGACAATGTAGCACCAACAACTACTGTAAATTCTGCTAACGCCTGGAAGACTGCCGCATTTACCGCAACTGTTACCGATGTTGATAATGTTGGAGGGAGTGGAGTTGAAAAAGGATATTATCAAATAATTGACTTTGATGGAACTGAGTGGCGTGCCAATTATACAAAGGGCTTTTTATCCGATAATTTTGACAATGCCATTCATCCTGAATGGACGCAAACTGTGGGCGTTTGGGGCATTTCAGGTAATGCGCTGGTGCAAACAGATGAGGTAAGCACTACTGCAGGTAACACAAATATTTATGCGGCACTTACACAATCATTAAGCAACCGTTACATGTATCATTTTTTGGCAAAGTTTGAAGGCTCAGGTACTACGCGTCGTGCCGGTTTACATTTTGCATGCGATAATCCAAATTTGCCAAACAGAAATAACTCTTATTTTGTTTGGTTTAGGTTAGATGATCAAAAAGTAGAGATCTATAAAACCGTTAACGATGTTATTGGTGCACCAAAAGTTTCGCTAACACACACTTTTTCTGCAGCGCAGTGGTATGATATTAAAGTTATTTTTGATAGAATTACAGGTAAGATCTCTGTTTACTGGAACAATGGTTTAATTGCAACGTGGACAGATACAGCGCCTTATCAAACAGGTAGCTTTGTTTCGTTCAGAAGTGGTAACAGCAAATTTAGCATTGATGAAATAAAAGTGTACCGATCGCGTGCGGGCTTAGTAAATGTAAATGTTGGCAGCGGCCTTGCCAATGAGATGCGATACTTAAATCCAAATCCAACACAAAATGCCGGTAAAATAAAATCTATTTGCCAGGATAGTGCGGGGAATTTATCTTCTATTTATTTTCATGATGTAAATGTGGATTGGACGCCACCTGCAAATATTGCATTTGTAAACGATGGCCCGGCAGCAGATATTACAACTGTAAATACAACAGATTCTTTACGTGCCAACTGGGGAAATTCTGCAGATACAAATTCGGCTATTTATAGATATTGGTATAGCATTGGTACAAGTCCCGGCGCTACTAATACACAAACGTGGACAAGCAATTGGGCTGCTACAGCTGTTACTGCCCATACTTTAAGTTTAACGCAGGGTACAGTTTATTATTTTAATGTAAAGGCTGAAAATGGTGCGGGATTATTTAGCAATATAATTAGCAGTAACGGACAAAAAGTAGATACAACCACTATACACATTGGTATAAAAGAAAATGCGGAGTTAATTGGCCTGGCTGTTTTTCCAAACCCATTTAATGATCAGATAAATTTTAAATTATACAATGCACAGAATTCAAAAATAAAAATCGTACTAATTGATGTTTTAGGAAGAGAATTAAAAGCTATAGAATTAAAAGAGGAGAGTGGTAAAATTGAACAAAAGATCAATGTTGCAGATTTGGACCTTAATGTCGGAAATTACTTTTTAAAGGTTGAAATAGAAGGAAAAGCCTTTTATAAAAAGCTTTTAAAGGAATAAATTTTGGTTAAAAAACCGAAAAACGACTGGTAATTTTAATTTAGTAGATGCTAAATTTGTTGTAATTAATTGATAATCAATTAATTAAATATATTTTTTTACAACTATATTTTTTTAAAAATAATC
Source organism: Bacteroidia bacterium (assembly GCA_044229885.1). GTDB lineage: Bacteria > Bacteroidota > Bacteroidia > B-17B0 > Aurantibacillaceae > Aurantibacillus. The sequence goes on from JBGASD010000003.1 coordinate 377,253, forward strand.
CTCCCTTCTTAGCAAAAAATTATTTTCTTTGCATGAAAATAAAAGGGCTAAAAATTAAAAGAATAAATTATGTATTGGACATTAGAATTAGCAAGTTGGTTAGAAGATGCTCCTTGGCCGGCAACTAAAGATGAGTTGATTGATTTTGCTATGCGCAGCGGATCGCCAATGGAGGTGATAGAAAATTTACAGGAAATGGAAGACGAAGGCGAGAGCTATGAAACGATTGAAGAGATCTGGCCTGACTATCCAACAAAAGATGATTTCTTTTTTAACGAGGATGAATTTTAAAATATTTAAAGCCGCTGAAGAGCGGCTTTTTTTTTAAAGATGAAGAACAATCAACTGCCATTTTATTTATTTGCATTTTCAGTTATACTGGGCTTAACATTGCCTGTGTTGATACAAGATGGTATGTTCATGGATGGTATGTTGTATACCTGTGTTTCAAAGAATTTGGCAAATGGCATTGGTAGTTTTTGGTTTCCTGTATTTAGCAAATATGGTTTTGGTGGTTTAACTACTTTTCACGAACATCCACCGTTGGTATTTGCCATTCAATCTGTTTTTTTTAAACTACTTGGCAATGGCATGTATACAGAAAGATTATATGTTTTATTTACATTGGCTTTAACCTGTTACCTGATAGTTCGTATTTGGAAGTATGTGAATAAAGATGCAGATGAAAAAAAGATAGGCTGGTTACCTTTATTTTTATGGATAATTATACCGGTTTGTTTTTGGTCGTTCAGTAATAATATGCACGAAAATACCATGGGTATTTTTGTTTTATTTTCTGTTCTGTTTTATTTGCGGTCTGTTAAAGAAGAAAAAATTTTATTTACAGTTCTTTCGGCTGTTTTTATTTTTCTGGCCACTTTTTCTAAAGGTATTCCGGGCTTATTTCCGGTGGCAATGCCTTTTTTGTATTGGCTCACTTTAAGAAAAATAAATTTTGCAAAAGTATTTTTTCATTCACTTATTTTAATTGGCATCCCTCTTTTAATTTATACTGTATTGCTTTGTTTTCCTTCTGCCAACGAAAGTTTATCAAATTATTTACTCAAGCGCGTTCTTCACCGCATTGGTGAAAACCCTACAGTTGAATCGCACTTTTATATAGCAGGAAGAATTGTTGTTGAACTATTACCCGTAATTGGAGTTGTTGTACTTTTAATTTTTACATTCAGAAAAAAATTTATTTTAAGAAGAGAAAAAAAACAATTAGCTGTGTTTTTTATTTTATTGGGATTGGCGGGAGTTTTGCCTTTAATGTTAACCATGGTACAAAAAGGATTTTATTTTATTCCTTCATTACCCTTTTTTGCAATTGGTTTTGGGTTGATAGTTTCAAAACCTTTATCACATTGGGCTGTAAGAATAGTTAATGCAAAAACAAATAAGATCATGCTGATTTCTTCGGTTATACTTCTAATTGGCGTATTTGTTTTTTCTTTTCTAAATATTGGTAAAGCAAGTCGTGATAAAGAAATGCTAAACGATGTAAAAGAATTTGGGCGAGTAATTCCGGAATTTTCGGAAGTAAGTATTTCTGAACACCGTTGGAACGATTGGCCTTTACAATGCTATTTGATAAGGTATCACAACATTAGCATTGATCCACAGCATGCAGACAATAAATATAGGATAATAGATAAGAATGCTCCTGATAGTACAGTCACTAATTATCAAAAAGTAGATCTGCCTACTTTGCAGTTTGATCTGTACAAAAAAATCAGGTGATGGAACGCGGATCTGACAGATTAAACAGGTTTACACTGATAAAATCTGTGATGACCAGTAAGATCTGTGTCATCTATGTTCCATCAAACAAAAATTAATCGATCGATTTACGGTTAAAAATAATATAACCAATGTGAAAAAAGAATGAGAATGAATTATCATTCTGATCGTAATAATTTACGCCCGCGCTTATAGGACCAATTGGGCTGTTATATACTGCTGCGGCCAACCCAATAAAGTGGCGGTATAAGAATGGACTGCTGTATTCAGAGCCACCGGTACTTGTTTTTAAAATTGAATTGATGGGTTGAAATAGATACGCTTCGGTTCTTATATCCACATTTTTAATTGGTGTTACAATAAATTTTAAACCTGTTGCTAAATAATTATGGGCCCTGTAAGCGTCAATAAAAAATGTCTGACTTTCGGGTGTTGGATTAAATGCAGGGGCTGAAAGAATAGTTGCCTGGTAATTACTAAAAAAGCTCTGTGTAGAGTAAACGCCTTCACCAAACACACCAATTTTAAAGCTTTTCGAAGTTTTAAAATAATTATCAATAGTTAATTTTAATTGCAGCCAGGCGGGTTGCGTCACGTTTCTAAACGTTAGGGTATCTATACTGGTATTGCCCGGAACATGGCTTTCTCTACCCTCTAAATATCTTGCACGCGCATTTAAAAATAATCCTTCGGTAGCATACATCTTCCTGTTCAATGTATTGATAGTATAATTGGATTGTAAGTAACCGTAATCAAAATAAGTTTTGTCTGTTGTATCCAGTCTTGTAAAATTATCTGTTTGATAATATTGATTTGTCCATTCGGTATAACCGGCCGCAAAATTTGCCTGCGAAATATTTCCAACCGGCACACCAAATTTCAACTCGCCATATTTATCTTCCTGTATAAGATATGCGGGCTTTAAAAAATCGTAAAACAAAACACTGCTGCTATAATAATCCCAGCGTGAATAAGTAAATGATGGTTCAAAGTAAAAAGCATGTTTACCCGGAAAATCCATTCGGATGTGGGCATGCGTACCTGAATATAATTTTCCTAAATAACCATTAACATAAATACTGGTACCTATTTTACCAAGGTTGTTGTATTGAATGCCAATGAAAGCCTCACTAATTGGTCTGTTTGAGAGAATAGCACCCGCATCCAAATAAAATGGCTTTTCTTTTTTACCATATAATTTTAAAGTATATTTTTTGGTTGCAGTATCGATCGTTGAAATAGGAAAAATATTTTTTATTTTGTCATCACCGGCCAATCTGAAGTAGCGTTTTTTTAATTGATCAATGGTAAATGGTTTGTTCTTGTAAAAAAGGCTGTTAGAGATAAATTTTTTCTGATTTTCATTATAACCATGTACCTCTAAATTATTGTAAGTTATTTTTTTCAGGTCTTGATAGGTTTTAAACTGGTTACGTTTTTCTTCAAGTAATTTTGTTTCTGACTGAGTACTAATTTGTTTTTTAATTAATGGTATAGCGCGTAAAGTAGCATAATATCCGCTATCAATAAGCCTTTGCGCATTATCAAAATTAAAGATACTTACTTCGCTCCAGGGCTCAATTAAAATACCATTTTCGCAAACAGGATTAAAATTGGTTTGGTTCATTAATAAATTGCGAAGCTGCATGTATAGATTATCATCATCAGGTGGTGTATTTTTTTCGGCAACATTAGCACCAATAATAAAATCAGGATTAAATTCATTATACATTACATCCGTTGGAAAGTTATTATACAAACCCCCATCAAATAGTAATTTCCCTTCAATAGAAATTGGTCGTAAGTAAAACGGATAACTCATACTTGCGCGTACCGAACTGGCAAGATCACCGCTTTTAAACGAGATGGATTTTTTATTTTCAACATCCGAAGCAACACATCTGAATGGTATAAACAAACTATCAAAATTATTATTTACCGCATTTGAAACACCTGCAAAGGTTTCCATCAAGTAATAATCTATAGGTATAGAATTAATAACATTGGTTGGAAGGTTTTTGAGATAATGATCTTTAAAATTCAATTTAAAAGTAACCCATGATGCGTAATCATCACGCTTCTTTACCATGTATTCATACTTTGCAGGAAGATCACCTCTTGTAATACTTTGAAAAAAGGTGGTTTTTACAAGATCCTCAATTTGTTTAGGGGTATAACCTATGGCATAATAAGCGCCAATAAGGCTTCCAATAGATGTGCCGGATATATAATCAACCGGGATATTGTTTTCTTCTAAAGCCTTTAAAACACCAATGTGCGATAGCCCGCTGGCCCCGCCACCACTTAACACTAAGCCAATTTTTTGAGCGTTTAAAGGTCCCTTAGCAAGTAAAAAGAGCAAAAGTGCTGCAATATTTAGGGTTTTTTTCAAGAAAATATGTCCAATCTTATCGGTACAAAAATAAGCTTTATCTAAAAACAGTTTCTATTCATAAATATAAATAATTATCTTAGCGCTTGTACTTTTTTTAGACAGTGGTAAAATTCATTCTATCGAAATTTTTTTATGGCATCCTGGTGCTTTTTGGTGTAATTACTACCATCTTCTTTTTATTTAATATATTGCCCGGCGACCCTGCTACCATTATGCTTGGGCAAAGGGCCAACAAAGAAGCAGTGGAAGCAATTCACCGCGACCTTGGTACCAACAGACCAATTATTGTACAATACAGCCACTATTTAAACGATCTTTCACCGGTTTCAGTACATAATTACAAAAATAATAAGAGCCTCTGGTTCCTTAATCCTGAAAAATACTCCTGGACCCCTTTGTTTACTGTAGGTAAGGACAAAGCCGTTGTTTTTAAATGGCCTTATTTAAGACGAAGTTATATTACCAAGCGCGATGTTACCGAGATAATTAAAGATACATTGCCAGAAACTGCAGTATTGGCCTTTGCTGCCATTATTATTGCTTCTATTATTGGTATTTTGTTTGGTATTTTAACAGCTACCCGCAAAAACTCGTTTTTTGACCGTATAGTGTTTGTTTTGGCCACAGTTGTAGGTATGAGCGCACCTTCGTTTTTAGTAGGCTTAATAGTGGCCTGGTTGTTTGGCTATGTGCTTTCAAAATATACCGGGCTTGATCCTTCAGGAAGCTTATATGATATTGATGTATGGAACGGCGAAACACTAAAATTGAAGAACCTTATACTACCTGCAATTACACTGGGCATGCGCCCTTTAAGCATTATCATTCAGTTAACAAGAAGTTCTTTGTTGGATGTATTATCTCAGGATTACATTAGAACAGCAAGGGCTAAAGGCCTAAGCTACCGCAGAATAATTATGAAGCACGCCCTTAAAAACGCTTTAAACCCTGTTGTAACAGCCATATCGGGTTGGTTTGCGGGCCTAATGGCAGGCGCGGTGTTTGTAGAAAAGATCTTTAGCTGGAAAGGTATTGGCTTTGAAGTAGTAGAAGCATTAAGTAAAAATGACCTGCCTGTTGTGATGGGCGCTACATTAATTTTTGCAACGATCTTTGTTGCTATTAATATTGTTGTAGACATTGTTTACGGTGTTCTCGATCCTCGCGTTAGGGTAAAATAAATTTACACATGAACAGAAAAAAAATAGTGGCCGGTAATTGGAAAATGAATACCAATCTTCATGAGGCTATTGAACTTATTAGTACTTTAAAAACCACAACAAAACAATTTTCTGCTGTAGAAAAAATTATTTTTCCGCCGTTTACTTTTTTAAAGACTGCAACAGATAGTTTACAAAATGAAACTTCTTTTTTTGCAGGCGCACAAAACTGTAGTGAGCATGTTAAAGGTGCTTATACAGGCGAAGTATCTGCTGAAATGCTAAACTCTGTTGGTTGTAAATTTGTTTTAGTAGGGCATAGTGAGCGCAGAACTTATTTTAATGAAACAAATGAACAACTTGTTTTAAAAATTCAACAAGCATTTAAAAATAATTTGCACGTTATTTTTTGTTTTGGAGAAGTGTTGGAAGAAAGGAAAAGCGAAAAACATTTTGATACGGTAAAAAACCAATTAGAAACTGTATTGAAGAATTTTTCTGAAAAAGATCTTGAGAAAATATACTTAGCCTACGAACCTGTTTGGGCCATTGGTACCGGCGAAACTGCCACACCGCAGCAAGCGCAGGAAATGCATGCTTACATAAGAAAAGTGATCGCGCAGATATTTTCAGCTAAAGCAGCAGAAAATATTTCTATTTTATATGGTGGAAGTTGCAACGCGCAAAATGCAAAAGAATTATTTGCGTGTGCAGATGTTGATGGTGGTTTAATTGGCGGCGCCAGTTTAAAAGCCGATGATTTTTGTAAAATAATTGCTTCATTTTAATGAGTTATTTAAGTTACCAGTTTTATGTTACGCCTCCCGAGCCGGGTTCTGAAATATTAATGGCATTAATATCTGACTTTGGTTTTGAAAGTTTTGACTTTAACGAAACAGGCTTTACCGCTTATATTAAAGAAGAAAGCTCAGCAAATGTTGATTTGAGTAATTTAAGTTTTGAAGATTTTACATTTACTTACGATATTCAAAAAATTCCTTTAACTAACTGGAATGCAGAGTGGGAAAAAAACTTTGAACCTGTTTCAGTAGATGACCTTTTATACATTCGCGCACCTTTTCACGAACCTAATAAAAACGTAAAGCACGAAATTGTGATCATGCCAAAAATGAGCTTTGGTACAGGGCATCATCAAACAACTCGTTTGGTTTGCAAAGCCATGTTCGAAACGGACCCGATAGCTATCGGGTTTAAGAACAAGCGTGTTTTAGATATGGGCTGCGGCACAGGTATATTGGCAATTCTGGCGGAGTTTTTAGGCGCTAAAGATATTTTGGCCATTGATATTGATGAGTGGAGTGTTGAGAACAGCATTGAAAATTGCCAGACCAATAATTGCAAAAATATTGTCGTAAAAAAAGGCGATGTAGATGCACTTGAAAGTGAAAAGCCTTTTGACATCATTATAGCCAACATCAATAAAAATATTTTAAAAACACAATTACCTACCTATTCTAAAAAATTAATTACGGGCGGTAAATTATTTTTAAGTGGTTTTTTTACTACAGATGTGGATGAGTTAAAAGAAATTGCTAAAAAATTAGACCTTAAATTTGTTTCTTCAAAAAAAGAAAATGAATGGGCAATGATGATGCTAGAAAAAAATTAATATCAGATCTAAATAAAATAAAAAACCCTGAATGTAGTGCATTCAGGGTTTTTTTATTAGAATATTTCTTATTTAAAAATTCCCATCTTTTCAAGATCCTGCAATTGTACGCGCTCACCTTTGTATAAAGCAGTAACAAAGGCATCTTCCTGTCCGGCTTTAATTACTTTTTTATTATGCTCCCATGCCGCCTCTAATGTTTTAAATTTACCGTTAATGGTAATACGCGTAATTTCGTCTTTCAATAGTAGTTTTTCAATTTTACCTAATTTTTTAAGGTGAGGGTATTTAAAATTTTTAGGATTTTTGTAAGCCGCTATCTGCACTTTAAATTCTAAACCCTCTGCAGAAATTTTACCATAAGTATTAGAATACTTGCTTGTTTTTTTCTGTAATAAAGTAATCGCTTCCTTATCATATTCGTTACTTAATTTTTTACCCGGATCAGCAACTACAAGAGGTGTAGTGTCTTTTGGAGTTTCAAATTTAATATCTACAATTTTCTCAGTGTAAGCTGTAATTGTTTTTGCATCAAATTCAAATGTTTTTGGTTTTTCATCTTTATAATTATAAGTGATCTTGTATGACTGGCCTGCAGGCATTGATACCATATAGCTACCGGTGGCAGGAATAGTTTTAACTGCGGTATAAACAGCATTGTTATTGGAAGTTACTTCCACTTTAATAGATGATTCAACCGGGGCTCCATCAAAAGTAACTTTACCTTTTACAAATAATAATACCGGTATTTTTGTTGGTTCAAAACCTGTTTCTACTAAATAAATATCGTTTAAGCCTTCGCCACCGGCTTTACCACTGCTATAATAACCCCTTGTACCATTAGCTGCCAATACAAAGTATTTATCATCATCAGGCGTATTAATAGGAAAACTTAAATTCTCAACACGTTTAAAAGATGAATCTGTTGGTTCCATATAAGCTCTGAAGATATCATATCCACCACTACTTTTTAAGCCATTTGAGCTAAAAAATAAAGACGTACCATCGGGGTGAATGAAAGGAGAATCTTCATCATATTTACTGTTAATTGAATCTCCAAGATTTGCAATGTTACCCCAGGTTGAATCTGCTAATAATTTAGCACGATAAATATCTCTTCCGCCAAAACCTCCCGGACGATCACTTGTAAAATAAAGCGTTCTGCCATCAGGCGATAAAGTACAATGTCCTTCTTGCGAAATAGTGTTTACCTGGCCCTTTAATTTTGTAGGAAAAGTAAATGTTTCGCCAACTAAATAACTTTCATATATATCGCCATGGCCTTCGGCATCATCTTTATAAATAAATAAACGTTGCCCATCCTGGCTTAAAGAAATTGCAGCGTCGTTATTCTTTGAATTAATATTATCCAATGAAACAGGAGTTTGAAACTGATCGTTTGCTTTGATAGACATATAAACATCTTCCAAATAAATACCATGAATAGAATCTGCGGTCATTAACGTTTCGTTTATTTTTCCGCCTTTACTCTTAGGTCCAGTGTAGGTAAAGATCATCATCGATTCATCCGCAGAAATGGTTGGCACATATTCTTCATCAGGACTGTTTATTGGTGTTCCTATATTGGTGATCTTGGCCTGTGTAGTAATTCCCGAATAATATTTTGCATTTTGAATGTATTTTTTTAAGAATTCGGCTTGTGGTTTTTCTTCAGGCTTAGTGCGTTTGTTCTCTAAAAATTTGTCAACCATTACTAAAGCTTCATCAAATTTATAGTTGTAATGTAAAGCGCGTGCAAGGTCATATTCAATAATATCTACTTTCGGATTTTTTTCATACACTTCTGTTAGCATTTGCAAAGCTTCGGCATATTTATCGCTTCTGTATAAAGCAGTTTTGCCGTATACGTATTTTACAAACTCTTCTTTTGGATGATTTTTATGAATGTTCTCAAAATATGGAAGCGCCATTTTATAGTTCTTTTCTTCATACAAAAGAAAAGCGTTTGCCATTGAGTCTTTTTCTGTTTTTCTCCACCTTGCGGTATTTGTGGTTTGAGAATAAAGCGCGCTCACGCATAACACTAATAATAGTATAATGATACGTTTCATAGGGTATAATTTAGAAGGTCTGATTGTTGTTTATTGGGAATAAATTTAGAAAAAAAATTGAATTAGACAAAAAGTATTTCAACTAGTTATTTACAAAAAGAGGCTTATATTATACCTTTTTATTGAAATTTTGGCCAATTTCTTTCGAAAAAGCCTCAAAAACCTGCGGATTTGCAGCAATGAGCTCTTTACCAAACAACCAGTTATTGCCAAGGCTAAAATCACTTACTTTTCCGCCACTTTCCTTTACTATCAAGGCTCCTGCGGCCACATCCCAGGCGTTGAGATTGTATTCAAAAAAAGCGTCAACACGACCACAGGCCAAAAAACAAAGATCGGCTGCAGCAGCTCCAATACGCCTGATGCCATGTGTATTGCGCATTAAATACTCCAGTGTTTTAAGATAGGGCTGTATCCTGTCAAAATTGTAAATAGGAAAGCCTGTTGCAATCAAACAATCATTTAAAGTTTTGTTTGCGGAAACCTTAATTGGTTTTTCATTCAAAAATGCTCCGCCATTTTTAACTGCATAAAAACACTCATCCCTGCTCACTTCATAAACTATACCTAAAATAATTTCACCTTTGTGTTCTAAGGCAATACTTACAGCATAGCAATTTATACCATGCACAAAATTGGTTGTACCATCTAAAGGATCAACTATCCAGTTATACTCCTTTTTTTCGGAAAGGGTATTTTCTTCAACGATAAAACCCGCAGGCGCAAAAATAGTTTGAAGATCTTTTACAATTAATTCTTCGGAGGTTTTGTCAACATAACTTACCAGATCATTCAATCCTTTTATCTCCACTTTATCGGAAGAAAAACTTTCACGTTCTGTTCTTATAAACGCGCCTGCTTTTTTAGCAGTTGCAATAACTTTTGGAAGAATAGAATTAAGTTGCGCTAATTCCATTTTTAAATATTAAAAGATAAACGGCTGCCGTACTTACTCTCATCAAATTTGCCGTTATCGTAAACTAAATGCCCGTTAATGAATGTTTTTTCAATACTGCTTTTAAAGGTATGACCTTCAAAAGGACTCCAGCCGCATTTATACAAGATATTTTGTTTGGTAACGGTTTGCGGCTTGTTTAAATTTACCAAAACAAGATCTGCAAAATAACCTTCACGAATATAACCGCGTTTTTCAATTCTAAAAAGATCGGCAACATTATGGCTCATTTTTTCAACTATTTTATCAAGCGTTATTTTTTTTGCATGATAAAAATCGAGCATGGCTAAAATACTATGTTGTACTAGTGGTCCACCACTTGGCGCTTTTAAATAAGGCAATTCTTTTTCTTCAATAGTATGTGGTGCATGATCGGTTGCAATAACATCTATTGTACCATTCAACACTGCTTCAAATATTTTATCACGGTCGTAAGCTGTTTTTACCGAAGGATTCCATTTAATGTAATTGCCTTTTGTTTTATAATCCTCATCACTAAACCATAAATGGTGAATGCAAGCCTCGGCAGTTATTCTTTTTTCTTTTAAAGGAATTTTATTAGTGAATAACGCTAATTCTTTTGCTGTTGAAATATGTAATATGTGTAAACGCGTATTGTATTTCTTTGCCATTGCTACAGCCATTGAAGAAGATTTATAACAAGCCTCTTCATTGCGGATAATAGGATGGAAGTAGGCTTCAAGATCTTCTCCATACTCTGCAATGATCTTTGCCTGGTTTTCTTTTACCAACGGATCAAATTCGCAATGTGTTGCAATTAAAGCTTTTGTTTTTGAAAAAAAACCTTCCAATACTTCTTGATGGTCAACCAGCATATCACCGGTTGACGAACCCATAAATAATTTTAAGCCGCACACTTTTGAATAATCTACTTTTAAAGTTTCTTCCAAATTGTGATTAGTACCTCCCATAAAAAAAGAATAGTTGGCCAAAGAACATTGTGAAGCGCGCGTGTATTTTTTTTCCAATTCGGTAATGGTAACACTTTGCGGATTGGTATTAGGCATTTCCATATAAGAAGTCACACCACCGGCAACAGCCGCTTTGGCTTCTGTATATATCTCGCCTTTATGCGTTAAGCCCGGTTCACGAAAATGTACCTGATCATCAATAGCACCGGGTAATAAATATAAGCCCTCAGCATTTATTTCGGTTACATTTTTTGGCGTTTCAATATCACGTTCTATTTTGGAAATGATACCGTTCTCAATTAAAACATCGTAATTCCCAATTTCACCTTCGTTAACTAAAGTGGCATTTCTTATAAGATAATTCATATTACAAAATTAAAGTTCTCCCAGCTCAACTAAAAATTTTTCGATCTTTACTTTAGCATCTTTTGCGGAACAGTTATAGTTATTAAACAGAACAGAAAAGGCAAGGTCTTTACCCGATTTTGATCTTACATAACCGCAGTAACCACGTGCACGGTTAATATAACCTGTTTTTGCCCGCATGTTGTTTTCAATTAATTTGCCCTTACCAATATTGCTCATGCTGCCACTTTTTCCTGCAACTGGTAATGATGCGTTAAATATCTTATAAAGCGAACTATCGTTATAGATCTTATTTAACAGGCTTGCCTGAAAGTTGGTTGTAACAGTATTGGCACGACTTAAACCACTGCCATCTACCATAAATAATTCATTTACATCTAATCCTTTTTTCTGCCAATAAGCTTTTACAGCATCAATGCCTAAATACATACTTCCTCTGCCAACACTTCTTAAAATAGTTTCGCAGTAGTGGTTATTACTTTTTAAGTTAGTGAAGAAAATTATCCTGTCTAACGACGGTGACCAATGCGAATGCAGTAATTGTTTTGTTATTGTACTATCGGGTCTCTTATAATTCGATTCAATTGCTTTTGCATTGTATTTAATGCCAACTTTTGCTAATGAGTTAGAAAATTTTTCGGCGCATAATAAAGCCGGATCGGGTAGGGCAGCTTCTACTTCAAAATTACTTTTATTAGGAGGAATTTTTCCGGCAACTTCTTTAGTATAACTAAAAGGGTCGCCAAATACAAAAGCATCATCTTCTGTACCTTTGGCAATTACATTAGAGTTAATGCAAATTGTACCGTTGCAATAAGCAGGAATTGTTTTTTCAACGGTTGCTTTACTTCCTGCTTCTTTACTTGTGTAAATGATCTTAAATTTATTATCGTTGTAAGATAAGCCGCAAGGCGCAACCCCAAAATAATTATTAATATCGGCCCATATCCAGTTACCGGGAATGCTTCTGTCAAAAAAACTGGCATCGCCAATTATTTTACCTTTAATTTCTTTAACGCCTTTTTCTTTTAATACCTGTGCCCATTTATCGGTTACCTGGTTAGTGTCTTTTGTAAAATTTTCTGATTGTAAGGTTGGGTCTCCGGTACCATAAATAATTATATCGCCATTTATAATTCCTGTTTCTTTACTAAATGTACCGGTATGATAAATTTTTGTTGAGTATCTGTAACCTGCACCAAGAGTGCCAAGCGCGGCGCCAGTAGTAATTACCTTTTGTGTGCTAGCAGGAATTACATATTGATGTGAATTTAATTCAGCAATAACTTCACCGGTTTTTGTATCGATCACACAAAAACTAAGTGTAGCACTTTTAAGATCTTTATCAGCCTTCCAGCCTTCAATAACGGTGCTTATTTGCGCATTAAAAAATAATGGCAATAAAAAAAATAAGAAGAAACTATTAATTTTTTTTACCAAATCTCTACGCGGCTACTTTCTGGTGTAAACATTTTATCGCCTTCTTTTACGCCAAATGCTTTATAAAATTCAGGCAAATTACTTAATGGGGCAAATGCGCGGAAATAAGCGGGCGAATGATAATCTACAGTTAACAAACGTTTTAATTCAGCATCTCTGCAAATGCCTTTCCAGCCTTGAGCCCATGCAATAAAAAAGCGTTGTTCGCCTGTGTAGCCTCCCATTTTTAAAGATGGTTTTCCTTTTAATGATTTTTGGTATGCGTAGTATGCCATTGTTAAACCACCAAGATCTGCAATATTCTCGCCTTGTGTCATACTACCATTTACTTTTAATGTATCAATGGCAACGTAATTATTAAATTGGTTAACAATGCGTGTGGTCTTAGATTTAAAATTATCATAATCTTGTTTTGTCCACCACATTTTCATGTTTCCATCAGCATCAAATTGAGCTCCCTGATCATCAAAACCATGAGTTAACTCATGACCAATAATGGCGCCCATAGTACCATAATTAGCAGCATCTTCAGCTTCTGCATCAAAAAATGGTGGTTGTAAGATGGCTGCAGGAAAAGTTATTTCATTTGTTGTTGGATCATAATAGGCATTTACAGTAACCGGTGTCATTTGCCATTTGCTCCTATCTGCTGGCTTTTTAAGATCTGCAAGATTATCAGCAATAGCAAACTTTATACCGCGGTTATAATTAGCCCAGTAGTTATCAGGGATGATAGATAAATTAGAGTAATCTTTCCATTTATCAGGATAACCAACTTTACGGATTAGAAGATCTAATTTTCTGTTTGCTTGTTTTTTTGTTGTAGCATCCATCCATGTTCTTGAAGAAATACGCTCACGATATGCTAAAATTAAATTGTCGATCAACGAGTTTACTTTTGCTTTTGCTTTTGGAGTAAAATGTTCTTTCACAAATTGTTCTGAAACAATATCGCCTATAACCCTATCCATAATACCTTGTACACGTTGCCAGCGGGGTTTCATTTCGCTTGCGCCGCTTAATATCTTACCTTTAAATGCAAAATTTACTTCTTCAAATTTGCTTGAAAGAAATGGCGCCGCTTCCATTAACAACTGTGCTTTGCAATACAATTTTAATGTCTCAATGGATGTAGAAGTTAAGAATGAATTTAAATTTTTAAAGTATTCAACGGTTGCTACTAAAAGTGTATCGGGTTGTTTTATTTTCTTTTGAGTAAAATAGATATTCCAGTTAATAGCAGGAGCTAACTCTTTTAAAGCAGCAGGAGAATAAAGGTTATAGAGTTTTTCAGGATTGCGCATTTCTAAACGCGTTAAAGCCTTATCTGCAAGGTGCTTTTCAAATTCAAAAACCGTTTCTGCATTTTTTGCGCTAACGTTCTTATCAGTACCAATCAACACAAACAATTCTGAAACATACTTAAGATATTCTACCCTGATCTTTTCAAATTGAGGATTATAATAAAAATCTTTTTCACCTAAACCTAATCCGGCCTGTGTAAGGTTAAAAATATTTCGTTTACTATTCTTTGGGTCAATAGAAACAAGACCAGCAAAAAAATAAGTTACACCATCAAAATCAAAATTTGATTTTAAAACCATTAGTTCGTTAAGATCTTTTATCTTATCAATTTTTGCTAATTGTTCTTTTATGGGTGTAAAACCTAATTTATCTGCGTTAACAGAATCCATTGCATTGTTATAAAAATCGCGTAATTTTTGCGCGTTTGTATTTGCAGCGGCAGATTTATTAGCAGAGGCTTTATCTAAAATAACTTTTATGTGAGCAAGATTGTTATTATTTATCTCGTTAAAACTGCCATAACGTGCATCGCTTGCCGGAAGCACAAAAGTTTTTTGCCATTTGCCATTACAAAAACTGTAAAAATCGTTACGCGGATTGGCAGTTGAATCAATATACGAAAAATTAATGCCGGCTTTTTGCGACAAAAAATTTAAAGAATTAAGAATTAAAAGAGATAAAATGGCTTTTTTCATTTTAATATAATAAGTAAATTTTAGATACGAATATAACTATTTTAGTTCAACAATTGTAAGATCATCTATATAAACCAATAAACTTTTAACATGGCTGTAGCCCATATTTATTAAGGCTTCATGGTATTTTGTTAATTGTTTGAAATATTTTTTGTTGTTTTCCTTACCGGTTTTATAATCAATGATCGTAGCAGTGTTTTCTTCAAGAACGATACGGTCAGGCCTTAATATTTCGCCGCTAAAAGTGGCAATCTCAGTTTCTATTTTATAGTTCTTATTACCAGAATAATAATTTTTCAGATCGGGATGGTTTAGTAAATTTTTTAATTTCTCTTTAATGTTAGCTATTTGCAAGCTGTTTATATAACCTTCCAGTAACGCTGTTTCTATAGCTTCATCCAACTGGTTAGTTGTTTTTATTTTAGAAAGGATCCAATGGATGATAATTCCCATTTCTTTGGCGCCTTCTGTTTCTTCAGAGTTAATTAGATGAGCAGCTTTAATTTGTATCACATTAGCCGATGCATTAAATTGTAATGGAAGCAAATTAAAGTAATCCGAATTTTCTTTGCTGTGCATCAACTGTTTTGTATTAGCCTCTCCTATCACATACAAGTTCGGTTCTGTTTCTTTATAATGCTTGCTTAAATAATTTTCAAGCCAATTACTAATAAGCGTTTTGCTATTAGCCGAGTAGGCAGAAATAATATGCAATCGCTCAGAAGCCCTTGTAAAAGCCACATATAACAAATTTAAATTTTCAAGGATTTGTTCTTGCTCTTCGGCAACAAATTCTTTTTCAAAGCCTGCATGCTTTAGTTTTGCTGTAAAATTAACCGCTGCTACAGGTAATTTTACTTTATCGTTATTAATGCTTAGCCAATTATCGTTGGCGCGATAATAATTGCTGTTACAAAATGGAACGATCACGACAGGAAATTCAAGCCCTTTGCTGGCGTGAATGGTCATTATTTTTACAGCGTTTGTATTTGCGGGAATAATGAGCGATGCTTTTTGACTTCTTGTTATCCACCATTCGCAAAAAGAGGCGATGTTTGAATTTTTTGTAATAAGATATTCATTCACTTCATCTAAAAAGAAACGTAGGTAGGCATAACCATTAATATTTAATTGAAGTGCATTAATAATTATCAGGCAATGATCAAAAAGGTTGTTTAATGAGAGGTCTTGGTTTGAAAGTAAGATCCCGAAACCTTTTAATACTTCAAATAAGGAAACATTCTTTGCCAGATCTTGCGCCCCGCTGGTAAATTCTTTATTGCTGATCTTTTTGGTTTGCAGCAGGTAATTAATTACTGCCGTTGCGCTTACTTTATCATCATTATTTGAAAGATAATTAAGGTAAGAGATAACCGTATTTATTTCGAGATTATTTTTTAGTAATAAAGAATCTGAAGAAACGATCGGGATCTTATTCTCCATTAAAAAGTCGGCAATAATATTACCATGTGTATTTTTGCGAACAATAATGCAGATATCTCTGTATTCAAATTTAGAATCTATCGCATTTTTTATCTGTTCTTTTATTAAAGTAAAATTAAAATCTTCCAGCTGTTCCTTCTCAACTTTGCCTGTATGTATTGTTACCAGGCCTGTTGCGCTATGCTTAATGTTTTGTGTTTGATTAAGATATATTTTTTTATGCTCATCATTTAAAAGATCGGCACTTAACTTATCGAACAATAAATTATTGAAATTTATTACGGTTGAAAGGCTTCTGTAATTTGTATTTAGGAGTTCTTCTTTAAAATTTCTTTTTAAATTATCACTGCGTTCATCCACTAAAAAATTCTCTGTCACATTTTCTATTTCAGGAAGCGTAATGAACTGTTTTACGTTAGCATTTCGCCAACGGTAAATGCTTTGTTTACCATCGCCTACAATTAAATTAAACCAGCCGTTAGATAATGAATTATCAACTAATGGTAAAATGTTATGCCACTGCAAAGTGCTTGTATCCTGAAACTCGTCCAATAAGTAATGCTGGTATTTTTCTCCTAAGCGTTCATAAATAAAAGGTGTAGGCTCATTATTTATTAATTCAAAAATATTCTTGTTAAACTCGCTTATAAATACCAAACGCTCCTCCTGTTTTTTATCATTGCTTATTTCTTCTATTTTTTTTAAAAGAAGAAGCGGATAAATTTGCGTACTTAATAATTTACAAAGACTATAATACGAGTAATTTTCTTTTATAAAATCCATCAACTCTCTGGCAATTACATTTAATTGTGGTGTAATTGATTCAACAATTGCCTTTTTGCCATCTTTTGCTGCCCATTGATTTTTTTCAATAGCATCAACTGTTCTACCTTTTTCAGTATTTTCAAGCTCTACAGATTGATCAATACACTTTTTAAAAAAATTCTGTGGCCCGGAACTTTTGTATGTGAAATCACTGTCGCTTAAGCCTTTATTTGAAATGAGATCGATTGCTTTTTGCCCTTCGCTCTTTAAAAAAGAATTATAATGTGTAATGTATGCAAATAACTGTTTTCTGGCTTCTTCTAAGTCGGCTGTACTAAAGTTTTTTAATTGTTGCAGGTATGTATCAGAATTCTCTTTTTGTAAAAGGCGCGAAAACTCTTTAATGGCACGCTCAGGATTCCAGCTTGCATTCTCTTCGGCTTTAGTTAAAACAAATTCTTTTAAGAGTTTGCTTACATATTCATCTTCACCAACCTGATTAAAAAGAGTAGAGATAACCTTGTCGTAAAAACCTTCCACATCCATTTCTAAATTAAAGTTTACCGGAAGTTTTAGGTCGTGTGCAAAGGTCTTTACAATTTTATGCGTAAAACTATCAATAGTACCAATTGAAAAATCAGAATAGTGGTGGAGTATCTGACTTAAAACAATGCCAGCTCTTTGCTTTAATTCAACAGTAGTTATATTTAACTCGCTACATAATAAATTACCTGTAAAAGGCATTTCAGTTTGGTTAGCGATCTGATCCAAAGCGTCCAAAATGCGTTGCTTCATTTCAGCGGCAGCCTTATTGGTAAATGTAACGGCAAGTATGCGCTTGTAATTGCTGTTTAATTTTTTTGGATCAGAAAGCGACAGGCGCAAATATTCTTTTACCAATGTAAAAGTTTTACCACTGCCGGCGCTTGATCTATATACAACAAAATTATTCAATCCTAATAGTTATTAAAGGTAATTAAACGGCAAAAAAAAAGGCTACAAATATTGCAGCCTTTTTTAATTTCTTTTAAAGAAGATCACTAGTCTTCTTCTTCTTCATCGTCTCCACCTTTTTTAGTAGTGTTGGTTTTAGTTGGAGTTTTTGGAGCGTTTGGATCAACGTAGTCAAAACTTAAGATACTAAAGTTTGTTCTACGGTTTAATGCGTGTAACGCTTCTTTTTCTTGTTTTGTTTTTGCTTTTGCAATCACATCATCAGTAATTAATAGCTGAGTTTTTCCAAAACCTTTAGCACTTAAACGTGCAGCAGGAATTTTTTTCTCGTTCACTAAATAATCAACGCAAGATTGAGCGCGGTCTTGAGATAGTTTTAAGTTTTTAGCAGCATCACCACGGCTATCAGTATGTGCATTTAACTGACAAGTAATATTTGGATTGTCAATTAAAGTTTGATATAAGAAGTTTAATGAATCTTTAGATTGAGGAAGTAATTCTGCGCTGCCTAATGCGTATAAAACCTGTGGCATACGAATTTCTCTTTCAACCGGAGTTAATTCAAAATCTGCAATAAAGTCTTTTGATTTATCTAAACCAACAGTAGTAATTACACGTTGATCATTTGAAGCAAGGTAACCATCTTTATTGAAAGTAGCAGATTTAGCAGCTTTTCCAGGTTCAGTTGTAATAGTATACGTTGTTTTTTCTTTTAATTTGAAAGTGTAGTTACCATCTTTTGGAGAAACAACTTCGCTAATGCTTCCATCGCTACCAACAATTTTCATTTTAACACCTTCAACCGGCTCGCCTCTTCCAGCGCCTGTTTTTGACCCGCCTTTGCTCATATCCATACCTTTAACATTGAATGATAATGGTGGTAAATTAAAGCTCCAGATATCATCACTTCCTTTTCCGCCTTCACGGTTAGAAGTTAAATAACCACGTTGTTTTTTTCCTTCATAAATGATACCAAAATCATCAAATGAAGAGTTGATAGGATATTTTAAGTTTTCTACTGCTTTAGAGAATTTGCCATCAGCACCAGCTTCTGCAACAAATATATCTAAACCACCCATACCTGGATGATAGTTAGAAGAGAAATATAATTTTTTACCATCATCAGAAACTGTTGGATACATTTCATCTCCTTCGGTATTTACAGCAGGACCAGCATTTGTTGGTTGTCCCCAAACGTTTGCTTTAGCATCGTAAGTACATCTCCAGATATCAATTCCACCATATCCGCCACCCATACGCGAAGCAAAATATAAAAATTTACCATCAGCGCTTAAAGTTGGATGTCCGAATTGAACAGTATCGTTATTGAACGGTAAACGTGTTGCTACGCCCCATGTGCTACCTTGTTTTTTAGCCATGTATAAACCGCATTTTACTTGTTTGTTTTTTTCTTCAGGGCAACGTGTAAAGAAGATCATATCACCTTTTTTACTTACCCAACCCTGACCTTCATTAACTGGTGAAGAGATTGCAGGAGGTAATAAAACCGGTGTTGACCATTTACCATTCTTATCTAATTTTGTTTCGTAAAGATCAGAGTGATTACCACCTGTATTAACTTCAGTTCCACCGCTAATACCGCCTTCGCGACGAGAAGTGATCACTAATGTTTGATTTTTTTTATCGGCAAAGCTTGGAGAATAATCACTTTCTTTTGAGTTGATCAAAGACATATTCTCAATTTTGTAACGTTGAGGAGCATCTTTCCATTGCTGAGCCAATTCGCATGATTTTACACCAAGATCTGCTTTTTTAGCATTGCCGCCTTTAGCTTTGTAATTGTTGAATTCAACAATAGCTTCAGGATATTTCATTTGGCTTTTTAAAACTTCAGCTAATAATAAATAAACTGTAGGATCATCATAATTAGCTGCAATAGCTTTTTGATAGAAGGTCTCAGCGCCTTTATAATCGTTGATCTCCTGCGATGCATATCCTGATTTGAACATGATTGCCGGTTTTTTATCTTTAGAAGCGCCTGCATAAGCCTGTTTGTACATGTTTATAGCGCTGTAATATTGGCGTGCCTCAAATGCAGCATCAGCCTTTTTTAGCAATTTTTGCGAGAATCCGTTTGCAACAAAAATAACAAGTGCTGTTGCAGTTAAAGTAAACTTAGTGATGTTTTTCATACTTTAATTTTCAGTTTATAGGGTGCTAATATAATAAATTTTATACAAATCGTTAAAAAATTTAAAAATTTTTGAAGAAAATTGGCAAAACCTGCGCTGTAATACAATAATTTTGCGCCTTTATCTTTCAAAAAAAGTATTTAGTCATATACACGTAAAAACAGGCAATTTGGTTGGGCTATACATACACATTCCTTTCTGCAGGCAGGCTTGCAGCTATTGTGATTTTCATTTCAGCACTAATTTAACTGCAAAAAATGATTTGGTTAAAGCAATTACCAAAGAAATTGAATTCAGATATAAATATTTGAATAACAATAAGTTAGAAAGCATTTATTTTGGCGGTGGCACACCAAGTTTACTAAGTAAAGCTGAGTTTGAAGCCATTTTTGAAGCTATTGGCAAGTATTATAGCTTTGATAACGGTTCGGAAATTACCATCGAAACCAACCCGGATGATATTTCTAATGAGAGCTTGAAAATATGGAAAGATTTGAAAATCAACAGATTAAGCATTGGTTTACAGAGCTTTAATGATGAAGAATTAAAATGGATGAATCGCGCTCACAACGCTTTACAATCTGTAAATTCTGTAAAAATGGCGCAGGATGCGGGTTTTGATAATATTACCATTGATCTTATTTACGGCAGCAAATTTCAGGACCTTAAAACCTGGGAAAGCACCTTGCTGCGAACCGTTAGTTTAAATACACAACATATTTCATCCTACAATCTTACAATAGAGAATAAAACTGTTTTAGGGATTCAAAATGCAAAAGGAAAAGAGCCCTCGATAAACGATGAATTAAGCAGCAAACAGTTTTTAATGATGACCGATATTTTAAAACAAAATAATTTTATTCATTACGAAATTTCAAATTTTGGAAAGCCCGGTTTTTTTGCAAAACACAATAGTAATTACTGGTTACAAAAACATTATTTAGGGATTGGCCCTTCTGCTCATTCTTTTAACGGTACATCACGACAATGGAATGTGAAAAATAATAATGCATACATAAAGGCTTTAGAAAATAATACAGATTATTTTGAGAAAGAAGAGTTAACTGTAAAAGACAAGTTTAACGAATACATTCTTACCCGCTTACGCACCATTTGGGGCTGTGATGTAAATGAAATTAAAGCACTATTTGGTGAGCAAATTCAAAAACACTTTTTAAGCATTGTGAATGAAAAGAAAAATGAATTGGAAGAAAATAACGGAGTATATACTTTAACTGCAGCAGCAAAATTATATGCAGATGGTATTGCTTCGGATTTTTTTATGGATTAAGTTATTTTTCTTTTTCTTTATAAAAATTCTCTATCAGGCCAACACTTGCATCAATACTGTTTACAAGCCAGTCAAAATAAATATCAATTTTTTCATCTTCGGTCAGTAAATGATCTGGCACTGTTTCTCTAATGCGTGTAGTTAATTCATACAAACATAAAGCTGCGCAAACACTTACGTTAAAACTTTCGGTAAAACCATACATTGGTATTTTCACAAATTCATCTGCATTATCAAAAATAGTTTGCGAAATACCTTCTATCTCTGTTCCAAAAAACAAAGCCATTTTTTTATCTACAGGTAATTTATCTATTGTGCAATCATCTTTATGAGGTGTTGTTGCAACAATACGGTAGCCTTTACTTTTTAATTCTTTAATGGCTTCAAGCGTATTATTTTCATGCCCCCGGTGTTTATGAATGTTCAACCATTTGCTACTGCCCATATCCACATCGGCACTCATTTTTAAAGTATTTCTTCCCTCAATGTAATGTACATTTTGTACACCAAAGCAATCGCAGCTTCTTAAGATCGCAGCTGCATTATGGCCCTGGTAAACATCTTCTAAAACAATTCTTAAATGATCGGTACGTTGAGCAATTACTTCATCAAAACGTTTTTTACGTGTTTCAGAAATAAAACCTGTTAAGTAATTTATCAATTCTATTTTTTGAGATCTTTCCATCAAATATTCTGCAAAGAAAAAATAAATTCTTTAATTAAAATACAAATGTTTATCTTTGCCTTGCAATTGGTTCTTTTTTAAACAAAAGATTAATAGGGAATAGCGTGCAAATCGCTAATAGTACCCGCTGCTGTGAGTCCTTTTTAGACTTAAAACATTCTCAAGCCACTGTTTTTTAACGGGAAGGCGTTTTAAGCAAGGATAAGTCAGAAGACCTGCCACTGCAATAAGAGTTTAAGGCTTTCGGGATGTGAAGCTAAGAACGCACAAAAAGTATCAACAACTTGAATGTAATACTAAATAGGCTTTTAGCTTGTGATCTTAATTTTATTAAGTTCATAACAGCTTATCTGTTTTTAAGTGTAAACGGTTACGCGCAAAAAGATTCTGTTATATCATTAACAGTGGTTGAAGTTGTTACTTATAAAAATGAGCTATCACAAATAGGAAAAAAAACAGAACAGATAGACTCTACAATTAAACAACAATTCAAATTAAACTCTATTGGCGATGTTTTAAGTTTAAATACGCCTGTATTTATAAAAAATTATGGTCCGGGTCAATTAGCAACAACTGCTTTTAGAGGAGGTAACGCTTCGCAAACTGCCATTTTGTGGAATGGATTTAATATTCAGAATGCTATGTTGGGACAATCTGATCTTTCTTTAATGCCATCTTTTTTATTTGAAGATATTGGTGTTGAATATGGAGGGTCATCTTCACTTTGGGGAAGCGGCGCGGTTGGAGGAAGCATTCATTTAAAAAACAGAACAGTATTTAATCAGGGATTTAAAACTGCCATTGGATTTGGCGCCGGAAGCTTTGGAGCAAAAAATATTAACGCAGGCATTTTATATAGTGGTAAACGGTTTATTTCTTCATCAAAGATCTATAATAGTTTAGCGCAAAATAATTACTCTTATAAAGACACTAGCGATAAAGAAAATCCTATTAAACAACAAAAAAATGCAGATTATAATTTTATTGGCTTCATGCAGGAATTAAAATTCCTGATTAATTCAAAACAAATTTTAGCAGTTAATGCCTGGGTAAATGCAAACAACAGAGGGTTACCCGCCTTTAACCCCGCTGCAGAAAGTAAAACCTATCAGTATGATAAGGCAACGCGCATTTGCGCAAACTGGAGTTATATAAATTCAAAGTTCAGGTCAATTGTAAAAGGTGGCTTTTTTGACGATAGAATAAATTACACTGATAGTTTAACCTCTCTTTTTTCAAAAAGTAAAACACAAACTATTATTGCTGAAAACGAGAATTATTTTAACTGGCTTCATCATCAGTTAAATTTTGGATTTAGTTATACATCTAATACAGCATTTACAAATAATTATGCCGGCACAAAAACCCTTAATCGTTTTTCTTTTTTGATCGGCAACAGATTTTCTTTCATGCAATATAAATGGCTCACATACATTTCTGCACGCGCAGAATATTTTAGTGTTGGCGCATTACCTGTAACAGGAAATATTTCAACGGAGTATAATTTTACAAGGCATATTTCTTTAATGGCAAGTGCAGCAAAAGTTTACAGACAACCCACTTTAAATGAATTGTACTGGTTACCCGGCGGAAATATAAATTTAAAACCTGAGCAAGGTTATACTTTTGATGGTTCGGTAAATTACAAAACACAGATAAACAATTTTTCATTTTTTATTTCTGGGGCAGCATTCAGCCGTAAAATAGACAATTGGATATTATGGGTGCCTGGCGCTAACGGAAATCCATCACCCATTAATTTGCAACGCGTGTGGAGCAGAGGAACCGAAACAAGCTGGAAGATAGGTTACACAAAAAATAAATTCGTTGCTAAAATAAATTTAATAACAGGTTACGTGCTTTCTACTATTGAAGCTGATAAACAGGAGAACAGCAGCACGGTTAATAAACAATTAATTTATACACCTCGCTATACAGTTAACGCAAACATGTTGATTGGTTATGATAAAGCTGCAATTACTTTTTACGATCAGTACATTGGTTATCGGTTCACCACCAGCGATAATTCGCAATGGCTAAACCCTTATCAAATTTCTTCGTTGCGTTTAAATTATTCTATCGAAACAAAATTGATTGATCTTATTTTATTTAGCGCCTGCAATAATTTGTTCAATAAAAATTATACGATCCTTTCCGGCAGGCCAATGCCTTTAAGAAATTATGAATTTGGAATTACATTACAATCAAAAAATAAACCTATGAAGTAGATCAAAGATCACTTCATGATAAAAGAAAAACAAATAAATAGAAAATAAAATGAAAAAAACAATTACTATGATGGCTTTAGCTTTAGGCCTTTTTACAACAAAAGCGCAAACACAGGTGGCCAATTTTGAAAGCCTTCCACTTGCAGCCAATTCAGCTTACAGCAGTACAATAGGTGTGTCGTTTTCAACAGCAGGCGCATCATTTCAGCACAAATACAGTGGTTACTGGAGCGGTGGTTTTTCTTACACCAATAAATACGATTCTTCAACTGCAGGTTTTGGAAACATGTATGGTGTTAAACCTTTAAAAGGATATAATAACTCAAACATTTATACTGTTGGTCAGGATAAAGGGGTTATTAATTTAGGCGCACCTTCAAATACTGTAAATGGTTTTTATATTACTAACACTACTTACGCATACGAATCAATGCAAAATGGCGATCAGTTTGCTAAAAAATTTGGCGGCACAACAGGTAACGATCCTGATTTTTTTAAAGTAACAGTACGTGGCTATAAAGCCGGTGTTTTATTAACTGACAGTGTTCCTTTTTATTTAGCTGATTTCCGTTTTACAAATAATACTTTAGATTATTTAGTAAATACATGGCAATGGGTTAATACATCTACTTTAGGAAATGTAGACAGTCTTAAATTCTTTATGTATACAAGTGATAATGGATCGTTTGGACCAAACACGCCCTTGTTTTTTGCAATTGATGATTTCACGACCGTACAATCAAGTGTTGGATTAGCAGAGAATAGAAACAATTTAAAATTCAATGTGTATCCAAATCCTTTTAACTCTGATCTTAACATCGGTTTAATTTCTATGGCAGAGGCAACAACTGCAACAGTTTCGGATATTACAGGTAAAGTAATTTACTCGCAGGAATTAACTTCAATGCAAACTAACCTTGATCTTAATTTTTTACAAAGTGGTATTTACTTTTTAGAGATCAGCTCAGGCAACAATAAATCAGTAAAAAAGATCATTAAAAATTAATAAGTGTGAAGGCGCATAGTTATTGTGCGCCTTCTTTTTTAAAAATGAAAAATTTTCTTCCATTATTTATTTTTTCTTTGGCCTTAGCATCTTGTGTTAAGGATAAGCCGCAGGATGTTTTGCAACCACAAGTGCAACTAACAAATGCTAAAAAAGTATACATCATCAATGAGGGTGTTTTTAATTCAGGTAACGCATCAGTGTCCTTATATGATACGGGAAACGATGCCGTGATTGAAGATTTTTATAAAACACAAAATCCTTCTTCGCCAAATGTTGGTGATGTTGCCCAAAGCTTATCAAAAATAAATGGTAAATTTTATCTGGTAGTAAATAATTCAGGTAAAATAATTGTGTTGGACGATCAATTCAAAAAAAGCACACAAATAACAAATCTTTCATCACCGCGTTATGTATTACCAATAACCAATCAAAAAGCTTATGTGAGCGATTACAATAGTAATGCAATAAGTATTATTGATCTTAATTCGAATACAAAAACGGCAAGCATTCCATGCCCGGGTTTTACAGAAGAGATGGCATTGATCTATAACAAAGCGTTTGTTACAAATGTAAAACGTAATTACGTTTATACTATCAATACAATTAATGATACAAAAACAGATAGCATTAATGTTGGTCCCAATGCAGGAAGTATTGTTATTGATAAAAATGATAAAGTGTGGATACTGGGTAGCGGTGATAGTCAAAATAATATTTCAGGCAAGCTTTCAAGAATAAACCCGATCAATAATCAAGTAGAAGCTGTTTACACTTTTGCAACGGGAGAATCGCCATTTCATTTATGTTTAAATAAAACTAAAGATACTTTGTACTTTATAAAAGGTGGTATTTATAGAATGGCTATTACAGATGCCGGCTTACCTGCAACCGAATTTATTGCAAAAGGAAATAAGAATTTTTATGGCATGGGTGTAAATCCGAATGATCATACAATTTATGCGGTAGATGCTTTGGATTATATTTCAAAGTCTAACATTTATATTTATAATGCTTCGGGTAGCGAAAAAACACACTTTAAGGCGGGATTAATTGCCAATGGTTTTTATTTTGAATAAAAAATAGGCATCTTTGGCCTTATGAGCAAGGCGCTTAATATTATTTCTTTTGATGTTCCTTTTCCTGCAAATTACGGCGGGGTAATTGATGTATATTACAAATTAGTTTGGTTAAAGAATGCAGGCGTTAAAGTTCACTTGCATTGTTTTACTTATGGCAGGGCCGAATCTAGAGAACTGGAAGTTTTGTGCGAAAAAGTTTATTATTACAAACGCGATACCGGCTTTTTTGCGAATTTATCTCCACTGCCCTATACTGTAAAATCACGCCAGTCAAAAGAACTGGAAGCTAATTTGCTAGCTAATGATTTTCCTATTTTATTTGAAGTATTGCATACCTGTTATTTGTTAAACGATGAGCGTTTTAAGAACAGAAAAAAAATATACAGACATAGTAATATTGAACATGATTATTATTTGCAGCTTTCAAAATCTGAAAGAAATTTCTTTAAAAGAATTTATTTAAGAACAGAGGCAAAAAAATTAAAACGTTTTGAAAAAATAGTTGCTTTTGCAAATGTTATTTTAGCAGTGAACGAAAATGATGCAGCCTATTTTAAATTGCATTATCCTAAAGTAGAAACATTTTATTTACCAAGTTTCCATCCAAATGATGAAGTAATTATAAAACAAGGAACCGGTAATTATATTTTATATCACGGTAATTTAAGTATTTCCGAAAACTATGAATCTGCTATATGGTTAGTTGAGCATGTTTTTAGTAAAGTGTTTCAAAAGGTTATTATTGCAGGATTAAATCCACCGGCGTTTTTGAAAAACAGTATTGAAGGTTATGGCCACATCGAATTAATTGAAAACCCTTCGGCCGATAAAATGGAAGATCTTATAGCAAATGCGCAAATTCATTGCCTGCATACTTTTCAGGCAACAGGCTTAAAATTAAAATTGCTTAATGTTTTATTTAAAGGCAGGTTTGTGATCTGCAATCCAAAAATGATAGTGGGTACACATCTTAAAGGTGGAGAGAAAGATGGAACCTATATTAGTAATACACCTGAGCATTTTGCCGATCTTATTAATAAATTAATGGAAGCTGATCTTAAAGCAGAAATTGTTGAAGGAAGAAAAGAAAGTCTTGAGGTTTATTTTAACCAGGTTAATATTAAAAAATTACTCGAAGTTCTTTAAACCAATACTAAAGGTACTTTTATCTCGTGCCTTACACTTTCAATAGTACTGCCTAATAAAATATCTTTTATGGTTCTATGTCCGTGAGTACCCATAATTAAAAGATCACAATTATTTTTTAGTATCAATTGAGGTATTGCCAATTTTGGAATGCCAAAACCTAATTGAATTTCAGTAGTAATATTTTGAGCTTCCAGTTCTTGCTGGTATTTTTTTAATTTCTGATAATCTTCTTCCCTCTCAAAGTCAAATGATTCTTCACCATATACCATGGCATTCGTACTTTCTAAAATATGAATTAAAATAAGTGTAGAATCTTTATCGCCAATTTGCAATGCTTTATTAATAGCTTTGTTATCACTATGACTAAAATCAACTGTTACGGCAATTCGCTTTACGTTAGTTTCAAAATCAAGTTGAAGTGGTTGCAGCTCATCATGAAATCCTTTACGTTTGTTTACTTTTTCTTTTGTAATAAATGGCACAACGGTAATGTATACGAGCATTAAAAAACTAAATATACAAACCGGTACAATAGTAAAGCTTATTAAAACAGCGTGTTCGCTGGTAAATAAAAGATCGGTTATCTCGTTAAAAACAAGTTTCACATTTAAACCTATTATTACCAATGCCGCCACCCACGAGCAGATCTTTTGCCAAATGGGAATGGTAAACTCACCCATCTTCTTTTTATCACTTACAAAATGAATAAGCGGAATAACTGCAAAACCCAATTGTAAGCTTAAAACAACCTGGCTAAATATTAAAAGTTTTCCTGTTGCACCATCTCCTAAAAGATAAATGGTTAAAAACGCCGGAACAATTGCAATTAAACGTGTTAGTAATCTTCTTATCCACGGTTGTAAGCGTAAATTCAAATAACCCTCCATTACTACTTGTCCCGCTAGTGTACCGGTAATGGTGGAACTTTGGCCAGCGGCAATTAAAGCAACAGCAAATAAAATAGGCGCTAAGGTGCTGCCTAACATTGGCGCTAATAGTTGATGTGCATCCTGTATCTCAGACACATCGTGCTTGCCCTGTTTAAAGAAAGTAGTAGCCGCTAAAATTAAGATAGCAGCGTTTACAAATAAGGCAAGGTTTAAAGCAATTGCACTATCAATAGTATTAAAGCGAATTGCTTTTTTAATGTCGGTAGGTGTGCGGTTAAACTTGCGTGTTTGAACCAATGAGCTGTGAAGGTAAAGATTGTGAGGCATTACCGTAGCACCAATAATTCCAATGGCAATGTAAAGTGCTTCATCGTTTTGAATAAATGGAATAAGGCCTCCTGCAATTTCCTTTACTTCAGGCTTTGCAATTAAAAGTTGTATAAAAAAGGATACACCGATAAGCGCAACCAAAGCAATAATAAAAGCTTCCAGTTTACGAATACCTTTATTTAAAAGAAATAATAAAATAAAACTATCCAAAACAGTAATACAAACACCGGTTAAAATGCTAATGTTTGGAAATAATAGATGGATACCAATGGCCATACCTATTACTTCCGCCAGATCGCAAGCTGCAATAGCAATTTCGGCAAGTGCATATAAAAATAAATTAATAAAGCGCGGATAGGTTTCGCGTGATGCCTGGGCAAGATCTTTACCACTAACTATTCCGAGCCTGACGCAATGACTTTGTAATAATAGCGCAATAATATTGCTCATTACCAAAACCCATAATAAATTGTAACCAAATTTGCTGCCGCCTGCAATATCTGTTGCCCAGTTACCGGGATCCATATAACCAACACTTATCATGTAAGCCGGGCCAAGAAATGCCAATAATCTTTTTACGGTGCTTCCTGTATTTGTATTTACACTTGAGTTAACTTCCTCTAACGACTTGCTCATTTAGAGCACAAAATTAGGGGTTTTTTAGATTTCCGAATAAATATTTTAGGTTAACCTAAAAATTAGTAGCAATGCTACTCGTCTATTTAAACGGTCGTTCATCTATTGCTAAATTATATAAGCGGTAAATGTACCACCTTTGATATCAGGTAATTATTGAAAATTTACGCTTGTGAGAA
This sequence comes from Bacteroidia bacterium, assembly GCA_044229885.1. GTDB lineage: Bacteria > Bacteroidota > Bacteroidia > B-17B0 > Aurantibacillaceae > Aurantibacillus. The sequence goes on from JBGASD010000003.1 coordinate 406,737, forward strand.
AAGAAATTATCTTAATTGTTTTTATTTTGTTTTTGCATACATTACGTGCGCAGGATCTAGCTAATTTAAAAAATATCAAGCCTGTTACTTTTGGTGGCGGCTTTAACCTGCAAACGGGGTTTTATAGTATGCAGGGCGCAAAAGCTCGTCAGCCGCAATATACCTATATTATCAGCGGCTCGCCGGTAATAAACATTTATGGTGTTAGTTTGCCATTTTCTTTTACATTTAGTAATTATCAGCGCGATTTTCGCCAGCCTTTTAATCAATTTGGCCTAAGCCCTACCTACAAGTGGGTAACATTACATTTAGGTTACAGAAACATTACTTATTCACAGTTTGGGATGGCTGGATATACGCTTTTAGGAGCGGGAATTGAATTAAAGCCCAAAAAGTTCAGATTTGCATTTTTATATGGTCGTTCGCAAAAAGCAGTGGCAGACGATACGAGTAAAACGGTTAGCAGCAATTTAAACGACATTAATTATCCGGCCTATAAACGTATGCTAACGGTAGCAAAAATTGGTTATGGTACAGAGAATAATTTTTTGGATCTGCATTTTTTACAAGGTAAAGATGATAGCACAAGCTTACCATTTACACCAATTACCACCCAGGTATTGCCTTCCAAAAACCAGGTTATTGGTAGCACAAATAGGCTTTCTTTTTTTAACAAACGATTGGTGTGGCAAGCCGAAGGTGCCATTAGCGCTTACACACGCGATATACGGTTTGCAAATCTTGATCTTGGAAACGATAATGCAACAACGCTTATTGGTGCAAATATTTCTACACAGGTAAATTATGCTTACGAGGCGCAGCTAAATTACAACGAGCCCGGCTTTGGTATAGGCGCAAAATACCGTAAAGTGACGCCTGATTATAAAAGCATGGGCGCTTATTATTTTCAAACCGATTTTGAACAGATGCTGGGAAACATTCGATTTAATTTAATTAAAAACCGTTTACGAATCAGTGCCAGCGGAGGTATTCAAAATGATAATTTGCTCGATAAAAAAATTGCTACTACACAACGCAATATTTATAACGCAAATGTATCCATTAATCCAACTGCAAAATTTGGCATAGATGTGAGTTATGCAAATTTTGGTACAAGCCAGCGTGCAGGGACAAAAAATTTGAGTGACACGGCAACCATTAATCAAATTAATAATTCAATTAATGTTGTACCACGTTATATATTGGCCAACGAAAAAAGAGTGATAAGCTGCATAGGTATTTTTGGAAGACAATCATTAGATGACAGGAATCGTTTTACAAGAGATCTCACGCAAGTGGAGATGCTATTTGCGAACTTAATTTTTATGCGTAGTGGCGTTCAAAAAAGAATATCATTCACTACAGGTTTAAATTATAGTTCAAGTGAAAGTGCAATTGGCACTATTGGTTTAACAGGTGTAATGGGTGGTGTATCTAAAAGTTGGAAAGAAGATAAAATTACCGGTGATATAAATGCAAGCATTAATGCATCAACTTTTAATAATGAACAAAATGGGTATGTTGGTAATTTACAATTAACAGTTAGCTGGAAGGTTGCAAAGCAACACACACTTTCGATGATGACGAATGGATTGTTTAACGAATCAAAAAATGTTTTGGCTGGTGGAAGCTTCCAGGAATATTTTGTAAGAATGAATTATGGATTTACGTTTTAAAAATAAGCACATGAAAAAATTATTTATTGTATTAGTAATATTAATTTCAAAAATTAGTCTTGCGCAGATCACAAATGTAAATGTGAGTTTAAATGTATTGCCCCCTTATTCGCCATATATTGCTGATTATGTGAATTATCAAAATAAAACACTTATTACATTAATACCAAATGGTATGCCTTCTGATGTAAAAGAAGTTTATTTCAGAGCAAGTGTTGTTGGCGATAACGGTATTTCTGTTTACACAAAGTCAAATTTTAAACCAGCGCAGGGTATTCAAATACAGGGTTCAATGCCTAAAGCACTAAACAGTATTGCACTTCAAAATTCTTTCGAAGAAAATAATGTAACAGTTACCGGTATCAATGTAAGACAATTAACTATAGGTAATGGCTTGCCTGAAGGCAATTATGTTATTTGCATACAGGTTTTTGATTTTGCTACCGATCTTCCATTATCAGGTTCATCACCTTCGGGTTGTTCCGCTCCCATTATTATTCAGCATGTTGATCCGCCTTTGCCATTATCTCCATCATGCGGCGCAGAAATATTAGCAACAGATGTGCAGAATGTTTTATTTAACTGGACCTACAATCCGGGTTTTACACCCAACTTTCAATACCTTTTAAAAATTGTGCCGGTGCTTTCAACACAAAATCCAAATGATGCTATCAATACAATGGTGACACCTGCTTTTTTTGAGAAGATCATAAAATCTACTTCTTATTTATATGGCCCCGTTGATCCAAAATTAATTATTGGGCAAAAGTATGCTTACCGTATTAAGGTATTTGATCCGGCCAATAAAACAATGTTTAAAAATAATGGCGAAAGTGAGGTTTGCACATTTACTTACGTTGGACACAATCCCATCTTTTTAGAAACTACTAAAATAACGAGTCCCGGAGCTAATACAAGTTTCACTGCAAGCTTAAACTCTTCGGGCAATGTTAGTCCTCCACACATTCAAATAAACTGGACAGCAATAAATTCTCCCGGAAATAAGATCTCATACAATTTAAAAGTTGTAAAACTATTTAATGAAACTACAGCCGAAAAAGACATAAATAGTAATGCAAATATTGTTTTTAACAGAGATATGAATAGAACAGATTATGATATTATTGGTGAGACCATGAGCAAACAAATACTTACCAAACCGGGAAACAGTTCTGGCAGCATAAATTTAGAAGATGGAAAATTTTACGCCATGCAAGTTACTGCAAAAGGAACAGATACTTATGGAAAGCCAATTTTATTTAGTGATTTTGGAAAAAGCCAGATAGTTGTTTTTAAATATGTAGAAGCAAAGAAAGAACAGCCTATAAACGATCAAAATGCGTTAGCATGTACTGTTAATGGAAAATTAGTTTACAGGTATAAAAGCGAGAATGAGCAACCTGTAAACACAAGTTTTGTTTTTCCATCGCCATTTAAAACAATTAAGATCGGTGGTATAATGCAAATAGTTCCAAACGATGCGCCATTGCCCGATGTTATTTGTAATAATATGTTTAGTTCAAATAGTGAGATAAAGCCATTAGCAAATACAAAAATTAATTTAGTGTACGATCACATTACTTCTTCTAAAAAAAATCCAACTCAATATAGTGATCTAAAAAGTGTGGATGTAGAAAATACACCCAATCAGCAATACGGATCTAATGTAGTTGCACCAGATGAAAAAGCAGGCGTGATCGTTGGAACCGGAACTACGGATGCAAATGGAAATTTTTCGATTTCTTTTATCAGTAACATGAAGTTTGGTTTATTAAAAGAATTCGAAAGCAGTAGTTTTTATAGCGCAGAATACGGCGCTATTAGAATTGCAATTGCAGAACCGGAGGAAAAATTATGTAATCCTGATCTGATCATTTTTCCTAAGAAAAATAAAACAATTAGTGTGCCTGAAGAAGTGGTGTTTCCAATTTCTTATAATCTTGAAGTAACGGTTAAGTCAGATAAAACTATACAAGACCAGGCAATGGGCAAAGGAAATGTAGTTGCAAATTACCCTGTTCAGTTAAGTGTTGCAAAAGAAGATTATTCAAAAAGTGCTGCATATCCTAAAGAAGCAAACATTGAAAACTTTAAGAATATGAATGCGGAGATCTTTGGTAAAAAAGCAAGTGTGCTGGATCTTGGCAAAACAGATGCCCAGGGAAAATATTTTATAAAAAATTTATTGCAAAGGAATCCATATGGCAATGCAGCTATCGATAACAAGTATCTGCAAGCACTTGAAAAAACGCTGGAAGGTAATTTTGTTTATAAGACCGAAACAAAATTGTTGTATGAAAATGATGGGCTTTTGCCATATCCAAACGTAAAAGCAGCTTACAGATTAAGCAAGCGGAATTCTGTATTAAAAGTGTTCACTAAAAAAGTTGAGCTGGAATTAAAACCAAAAAGCCCTGAAATTTATTTACGCGCTATTACGCGCCAGAATGGTAACAACATACAAGGTATTGCTAACGCTACGGTAACAGTTTACGAATATGCAACCGCACAATCTTGGTTTGCCACAAAAATAACATACAACATTACGGATAATAACGGTTATATACATTTGAAAGAGCTTGCTATAAATTCTCAAAAAGAAGGTGGCGTTGATAAAGTTACAGGACCATTTCGCTCCATCAAAATTTCAAAAGATGGTTATGTTGACAAGTGGGTTGCCAACAGACAAAAGCTGATGTACGGCGAACGCTTTCCGGCGCAGGTAGAACAGGTTTTAGAAGGCGGTGGAAATATTATTGGCTGGGTGGTTAACGAAAAAGGTGAACCCGTTGTATGTAATGTAAGAGTGATGGGTGGACCATTTATAAAAACTTCCAACAATGGATCATTTGGTGTACAAAATTGCGCAAGCGGCATGGCTGTCCCTGTTGAAGTGATCCCGTGTGTAGATAATTATTTTTCTGAAACGATATTTGCTACCATTTCAAGTGGAAAACTAACAGTTGTAAATAATAATGGTGCCAGCGGTTTTTCAGGAAAGATAATTGTAAAAGAAAAACTGCATCGTGTTCAGTTTAAAATTGTAGATGAAAATAATAACCCGGTAAAACAGAGTTGCACCTCGGTAGGTCTTGATCTGAGTACCTGTTATCCCACTAATTCTTCCGGTGTAACTAACGTTATTGGCATTGCCAGTCCGGATAACGAATTTCACGTACGAACAGTTGCAGAAGGATTTGTGACCTATGATGATTATAAAATTATTCCTCTTTCAAAAAATCCATCTATAATAACTATTAAACTAATTAAAGGTCAAACCATAACAGGAACTGTTTATGATGAAAAAACAAAAGCACCCATACCTTTTGCCCGTGTTTACACTATTAGTGGGATAAATGATGATGGTGAAGTGCAGAATGAAACATACACAGATAAAAATGGAAAATATAAATTATCCGGCGCCATCAACAAAGGTGTTTACATGCAATTTGTAGATGCTTACTTACAATTGCCGGTTGATATTTACGCAGTGAAAAGTGGTGACAATGGCTATGTACGTCAGAAACAAAGCGTGCAGGGACCTAACGGAGCAGGAAGTGTTGATTTTAATTTAACGCCCTTAAACATGAAATCAGAAATATGGGGTTTGGCGGTTGAAATAAATAATGTAGATATGAATGCAGACCTGTCATTAAAATTAACGGGTGCCTTTGTGAAAATTCCAGGCAATAATAGTTTCAAAAGCTCGTCAGCAACAGCAAAATTGCCTTTTAAGAATATTGACGTTTACACCTTAAAAAAGCCAGGCCTAACAAAGAAAACAGGAAAATTTGATACGCCGGAAAATTTTTTTGAACCAAAAAATGATAATATTTTATTGCAAACAAATGCATTTAAGGTTATTGCCTTCAATAAATTCTCATGCGAAGTTTTGGGCAGTGATCAATTCTATCAATATCCATTATTAAAAATAACAAAAGGCAGTAATGGAAAAGGTGTGTTAAAAGGTTTTGTAACCTCGGAGCTTTCTTCTTTTAACTTTAGCTACAATTACAATGGTAAATTCTTGTTTCAGGAAGAAAAACCAAAAGCAAATTTTGCCACTAATGTAGCAGTTTATGCGAAGAACGAAGCTGTAGAAGTTTTAGGGGCAGAGGAGGCGATCACGCCAAAAGCAAAATACGCCTTAACTGCATTGTATGGCATAAGCAGTTTTAAAGTACATAATTTTAATGCAGGTATGCGAAGTGGATCTGTAAATGCAGACAAATTCTCAATAAGTACCGATATAAATTTAAGCATTCCTTTGGTGGGAATTAATAGTTTACCGGCCGGCACGGTTAACGTCAATCAAAATTCAATTACGTGGAATGATCATGTTGGTGAGATTTCAATTCCATTAGAAAAATGGAAAATAACCGGAACAGGATTAAAATATGAATTAAATAAAGGTGGTTTTAAGATTCTTGATGGAAGTTTACAAAGCAGTTTACCAACAGTATCCTTATCCGAAATATTATTAATGCCAACTACAATTGATCTTGGAAATAATGCTTTAAGCGGTAACGAAAAATTATCATTAGGCACTGTTACACCGCTTAATTTATATTCCGGATCTAAATTTAATCTAAGCTATGATGCGGCTGCGCCATTTGATCAACGTCCGCATTACCGAATCAACATTGCAAATACAAGCGTTAAGAGTGTTGCTTACATTAAAAATATTCCGGGTTTAAAAAGTAACGACAAAATTGATATTGAAATGCTGAGTGATTATAGCGATGGCGAACATAAAAGTGTGTTGATAAACCCAAAAAAGCACAGTTATTTTAACGTCATATCGCAAACCGTTAGCGGTATTGAAGTTGGAAGAGATTATTTTACGCTTATTGGAAATACAGACCTTGAAATGCCTGGCGCTAACAGTAACATAACAGGAAGATTTAAATACTACAATGAAGGTGGCAGTATTAAATTAGCTGTAGAAAAACTTCAAACAGATATTGAGATGCCGGGAAAAGTGAAATTTAATGGCGATACGTTTGCGCTTGCGGAAAATATTTTTATTGCTAAGGGCAAAGTTCTGATGTATAAAAATTCGCCGACTGATGGTATTGTGGTTCGTGGGACGATCACTAAAACCCCGCAACAAACCAAAATGGATATCCTGCAAAATGAAGAAATAAAAATGGGTAAAGAAGGAAATAGGAGTATGCAAATTACGCAAGGGGGCAATTCTGTTACTGCCAATGCATGGAGTCTTGTGCATTTTACTGCCAAACCTAAAGGATTTAAAACAGGAACAAACGAAATTTTAAAACCCGGAAATGATGAGATAGATTTTATTGTAAATGGTGCTATTTCGGGCGATCCTTTATCTGATAAAAAAATTAAGATAGATGGAATTGAAACACCGTTTGGTGATCTTGAAATAACTTTTGATTTTGATAAAAAGATCTTACAAGGCGCTCTTACTTTAGTTTCCGCAAATATAACACTCGGCCCTGTAACAATAATTGATGGTAAAGTAAACCTGCAAATTGATAGTAGAGGATTTATAGCATCCGGTGCCATTTCTAACGCAGCCATTACGCCTTTGCCAATTTTAGATGGTTTTAAAAGTGGTGTGGCTTTAGGTTTTTACAGTGGAACTTTGCCTGACTACATGAAACAGGACCTGTTAAATGTAACACTTTATAATCAGCTGCCTGGCTTGGAACAGGGTTTAAAAGGATTTTATGTAAATGTGATGAAATCATTAAGCAAAACAGATCTGCCACAGTTGCCGGGGCCAAGCTTAAATGATATTCCTGTAATGGGATCATTCGTGCCAACATTTGATTTTTCTGCTGGAATAGATCTTCATACGTCATTGAATTTGGCTGACGGAACCGCAATAATTATTGGCGGAAAAGCAATTGCAAACGCATCTTGTTTGTATGATTTTGATGCTTGCAAGATAGGCTTAGCCGGAAGCGCAGAAGGAGAAGTAAATTTGCAATACGTAAATGATCTTACAGGGTTTTTATTATTTGGTATCCGCGGAGACCTTATCTACTGTGTGGGCTCTAAAGGATTAGGCATTCAATTAAAAATGGCGAAAGAGACCAGCGGATTTAAATTCACACCATCATTAAAATAAAAGATCAAAAATATGAAAACAATATTTAGTATTTGTTGTTGCCTGTTTATTATTACAGGAACTGCGCAAACAAAAACAGAGATCTCTAATCCAAATGCAATTTATGATGGTGGAGATATGTTGGTTAAATATAAATTGCCGGCATTTAAAAATGTGGATAGCGTGAGCTTAAGCTTATACAAAACAAATGCAGTAGGGGAGAAATTTGTTATAAAAAGAAAACTTGTTAATGGTAGCTTATGGAAATACCTCGATACTACAACCAGAAGAAATCCCGGAATTTATCAATACCGTTTAGAATTAAGTTATAATGCCGCTGTTTTGCAAAACGAAACGGTTTGGGCTTATGCTTTTGCACCAGATGCTGTTCCTGTTGCAAGCGGTTTTAGGGTTGAAAATGTAAAAGGCACTAACACAATTAATATCAACTGGCAAATACAGAATAATTTTACGTTAAGAACCATTGAGCTGCAACGTAGTCGCACACAAACCGAAAATTTTATAACTATTGCTACAATGCCCAATAATCAAAGTGGTTTTTCTGATATAGTGGATGATGCAAATGAGCCATTTTTTTACAGGTTGCAAATGGTTAACATGGGTACAAATAAAATTTATTATTCAGCTGTAAGTAATCTGGTTGCAAATTATCCCATAGTTCCTTTACAGGTTTCCAATTTAAAAGTGCTTGCTTCTAAAGATAAAATTATTTTATCGTGGCAAAATATGGACGCAAATACAAAAGGATTTTATATTATGAAACGATCAATACAAATGGATAGTTTTTTTGTAGCATCTGCAAAAATTGCAGCAACCGAATTAAAAGAATATCAGTGGCAGGATACATCAAGCACTCTAAGCGATCAAAGTACTTATCAGTATTTTGTTTTGGCAGAGAGTAATTCGTTTAATAAAAGTAAACCATCCGATACGCTTACAGTTTCATTTTCAAAAAAAGTAACGGCGCTTTCTCCACCACAAGATCTGCAAATGATACAAACGCCTGATAGCACATTTAATTTAGCCTGGAAAATTGATAGTTTAAGAAGAAAGGAAATATACGCGTACAGTGTTTTTATAAAAAAAGCAGACAATGATAAATTTTCGCCTTTGCCAAATGGTATTGTTTCAGGCGATCAAAATTATGTAAAGCTGCCAAAGCCACAACACGGCGATGAATATTACGTAAAATCAATTACTAATGAAATGGAAAGCGCTCCAAGTTTAACTTACACATATAGTAATGCATTTGAAAATGTATTCGGACCAAAATATTTAAAGGCAGTGGTTATAAATGATCATGTGCATATTAAATGGTTGATACAGGATAATGCAGATATTAGATCTTATAAATTGTATAAATGGAATGGAACAAAATTTATAAATATTGCTACCATTGAAAAAAATAAAGACACAATTGAAACGGATTCATACACAGCTAACGAACTAAATTTATATCAGTTAAAAGCAGTAAATAATAAAGGCATAGAAAGTAGTGGAAGTAATGTTTTACAGGTAAATTAAATCAAAAATACTTTTGCCGGAATAGTGTTAAAACGGGTTGTTTTGCTAAAGTGCAGCTTTACAAGCACTTAAAAACAAATAAAATAGGGTAAATTGTTAAATTAAAGCCATTAATTTTTGCCTGAACCGAATAAATCCCTATCTTTGCCATCCTTAAAAAAAGATAAAGATGCCAAAAATGAAAACTAATTCCAGCGCTAAAAAGCGTTTTAGCATTACTGGAAGCGGTAAAATTAAAAGAAAGCATGCTTTCAAACGTCACATTTTAACTAAAAAAGAGAAAGACCGTAAACGCGGTTTAACTAAAAGTGGCCTAGTTAGCGCAGCAGATACAAACAACGTGAAATTCATGTTAAGTATCTAAGCGAAAGTTCTTTAAAGATTATCGAGATCGGTTAATTAAAAAAATGTTTAACCCGGATTTTAGTCCAAAAAGACTCTTAAATGAGCACTAAAAACCAAAACAAAAAACAAAAAAGAAATGCCAAGAAGCGTAAATCACGTAGCCAGCAGGGCTCGCAGAAAAAAAATCCTTAATTTAACCAAAGGTTATTGGGGTGCAAGAGCAAACGTTTGGACAATCGCCAAAAACACTCTTGAAAAAGGTTTAACTTATGCTTACCGCGATCGTAAAAACAAAAAACGTACTATGCGTGGTTTGTGGATACAACGTATCAATGCAGGTGTAAGACAAGAAGGAATGAGCTATTCTGAGTTCATGGGTAAATTAAATGCTAAAGGTTTAAAATTAAACCGCAAAGTATTAGCAGATCTTGCAATGAACCATCCTGAAGCTTTTAAAGCGGTTGTAAACCAGGTAAAATAAGCTTAAAACAAGTTATATGAGCAAAAAACGCCCCAATACGGGGCGTTTTTCTTTTATAGGTCGAAATGTTGATACTATTAGCTTAAATTAACTTTAATAACGAACTAAAATACGGTTATTTGTGTTATATTTAATAGAACAACCCAAGATCACAAAAACACAACAAAATGAAAGCAAAGATCAAAAAAGCGGCAGAGGTGAAAGGAAGTACTTACTTAGTAAAACTTCGTATTGATCCAAGAACAGTTATTACTGTTAGAACAAAAGAAAGTTTAAAAAACTGGAAATCAAAATACCCAAACGCTGTTGAATTAGTTTAATGGACATGTAGAATTTTAATTCGAAATTCTACATCCATTTCTTTTTTCTGAAATAAATTATCTGCGCAACGATAATCAAGATCATCACTGCCCAAACACCAGCATATCCATAAGGTGATTTTAACTCGGGCATAAATTCAAAATTCATTCCGTATACACCGGCAATAAAAGTTACAGGTATAAAAATGCTCGAAATAATTGTGAGCACTTTCATTACCTCATTCATTTTATTAGCGTTGGTACTTAAATAAATATCCATAATACCACTTAAAAGATCGCGGTATGTTTCAACAGTATCTATAATGCGTGTGCTGTGATCCTGCAAATCACGAAAGAATAAATGTGTGCTATCACTTAAAAATTTAGATTCTGATCTTAGTAAATTACTAAGCATATCACGCAAAGGCCAAACCTGCTTGCGTAAATAAATTACTTCGCGTTTTAACCGGTACAATTCAATTAACGATTCTCTTTTTGGTTCGTGAATTATTTCTTCTTCTATTTTTTCTACTTTATCACCAATTTTTTCTATCGCGTCAAAATAACAATCTACTACAGCATCCATTAAGGCATAAAATAAGTAATCTGCCCCCTGCTTACGCACACGGCCTTTACACTGCCTTAAACGGGTTCTAATAATGTCAAAGGCATCACCACCTTCAGGCTCCTGAAAAGAAATTACCATGTTATCCATCAATATCAATGATAATTGTTCGGCATGCACACCGTTTTCGTACATTATCATTTTTAGAATGGATAAAATGTAATGATCGTAATCTTCAAATTTAGGACGCTGATCAACATGCACAATATCCTCTAAGGTTAAAGGGTGAATATTGTAACACTTACCTATTTTTTCAATCAGCTCGGTATTGTGAACACCTTCTACATTTATCCATTTTACCATGTTATCTTTTACATGGTTCATGCAGGTATCCAATTCGTAAAAAGAATCTTCAAAGTATTCGGTCTCATTAAACTCAATTAATGTAATTTTTACTTTGGCATCTTTCTCATCACCATTGTAAAACAAAGTGCCCGGAGGCGCACCAATATCGTGAAGTTTACTCATCTGTTTCTGTGTCTAAGTTTTTATTTCCCTGTACAACAACAACAATCTCTCCTTTAATTGGTTTTGAAGAATAAAAAGTGATCAACTCCGCAATTGTTCCTCTTTTTGTTTCTTCGAACATTTTTGTGATCTCGCGCGACACGCTGGCTTTGCGATCTTCACCTAAGTATGTTTTAAATTCTTCCAGTAATTTTAATAAGCGAAAAGGTGATTCATAAACAATAAATGTTTTTTCTTCCTGAGCTAATAATTTTAAACGTGTTTGTCTTCCTTTTTTTTGAGGAAGAAATCCATAAAAACTAAATTCGTTGCAAGGCAGGCCACTATTGACAAGTGCGGGTACAAAAGCAGTGGCGCCCGGTAAACTAATAACACTTAAATTATTGGCAATGGCTTCGCGGATCAATAAAAATCCAGGATCTGAAATGCCCGGTGTGCCTGCATCAGAAATTAAAGCAATGTTTTTTCCGGAAGTTAATGATGAAATTAATTCTTCTAAAATTTTATGCTCGTTATGCTGATGATAAGACTTTAAAGGTTTTTCTATTTGCAGATGCTTTAAAAGAAATGAAGACGTACGTGTATCTTCCGCTAAAATTACATCAACAGATTTTAATGTATTAATAGCGCGTAAGGTAATGTCTTCTAAATTACCAATAGGGGTTGGTACTATAAATAATTGCCCGCTCATTTAACTTTGAAGTTAAAATATAGGACTCTTTAAAAAGAACGGAAAAATAATAGTTATTGATAGGCAATTGTTAATCTGTTTTAGCGCTTTTTATTGCGTTTACGCACAAAAGCATCTTTACCTTCACTTTTAAGTTGTTTATAATTTGATCTCAAACGGATGAACCAAAACAGGCGTTCTTCTTCGTAAAAGTCTTTTATTTCGGGTTTGTATTCTTTAAAACGATTGTATAGACCAAAGAAATAAGAAACGGAACGATCACCGTTTTCTTCTTTTACGGTATGAAAGAAAGGCAAAAAACTCTTTTCACGATGACCATCTACTTTAATGTTGGCAACGACCAAGTGTAAAAATCTTCGTTCAAAATCTCCGTTGGTATAATTTTTATGATAATACAATCTCAATAAAAAGCTATTTGATACAGATTTTTCAAAAACCCTTTCACGTTTATATAAAAAGGCACTTAAAACAAATACATTTCTTTGTTTAGTTCTGTTCGAATAAAAAAGTGGTTGAACAGATAACATTTTGCTGCTGTCTGTTTTTGAGAACCAAACAATTGGCGCTATTCTGAATTTGCGTTTATCTTTATCTCTCAACTGTTCGCAAATTGGCCAAAGTATAGCAGTTTTAGCATAATCGGGTTTTGTTGTACGCATAAATAAAAACAAAAAAGCCGCATAATGTTTTTCATCACCACTTCTTCTATAATTAAACACTGGAAATAAAAACGCGTTAGTGCCTTTATCCGAATTAAATTTGCCAAACAATGGTGTGATCATTAAATGTTTTTTGCCGTTATTTCCATGACCGATAGAAAATAACGGGAACAAAGTAAAGGAAGTATAATATGTCTTTTTATATCTCCAAACCAGCGGAAAGAAAACATCTGTTTTTTTGTACTTGTTTTGAAACGACCAATATAATGGAAATAAAACTGTTCGTTTTAAAGTATCATAATTCGAAAAATATTTACGCGACCAATAAATAGGGAATAAAGTTGTTTTTACATTGCGTTTGTTTTTAAAGTGTAAAAAGATAGGCGTTATTACTAAATGTTTTGTTGAATTAATCGTTTTTCCGAAAGAAAATAAAGGTAAAAATGTAAAGCTTTGTCTTTCTTTAGTTTTTATATTGTAAATGATGGGATAAAGGAAAGTTCTTGACCGTTCTTTACTTTTTTGATGCCAAAAAATTGGAAAAAGTACGAGAGATTTTGAAGTATCGTTATTATAATAATTTGTTTTTTGCCAATAAAGTGGAAATACAACATTACTAATGCTGTTTCTTTTCTCAAAATGCCAATAAAAAGGTGTTACCATTAAATGACTTTTTGTAGAATCATAATGTCGCCCATAAGAAAATAAAGGAAACACGCTCATTGATTCTTTATACTTGTCTTGATGCGCAAACATAAAAGGGAATACAACTTTGGTAGATCTGTCTTTACGGCTGTTTAACCAAACAAATGGAAAAATTATTTCCGTGCGAACGGTATCATAAGTTCTGTAAAATTTACTGTTCCAGTAAATTGGAAATAAAACGTGTGTTAAACTGTGTTTGCCTTTTATACGGTAAAATAGTGGTGTAATACCTATGTAATTTTTTGTTGAATCTTTTTTATGGCCATAGGAAAAAAGAGGGAACACAGTTAAAGATTCTCGTTTTTTATTATTGATCTTGAATACAAAAGGAAAAATGATGGTGTTTTGTTTTGTTTTATTTTTGCCCGACCAATAAAAAGGAAAAATGCCATGGTGATAAGTTGTATCGTTTCCTTTGTAATGCTCGTTGTTCCAATAAAGAAATAAGACCTTAGTTAAACCCGTTTGAGTTTTAACGCGCCAAAAAAATGGTGTAACGCTTAAAAGGCTTCTTGTAGAATCTGTAGAACGGCCACTTGCAAAGAGCGGGAAGAAGGTGAAAGAATGGTACTCCGGACTTCTGAAACGATAAATTATTGGAAAGAAAACCTGGTAATTTTTAGTGCGCGTTCGGCCTGAGAAAAATAATGGAAAAATATAGTTGCTAAATGTTGTATCACGTCCGCGATAATCGGTCTTGCTCCAGTAAAGCGGAAATAATGTTGTTTTTGATTGGTACCTGTTACGTGTTTTCCAATAGAATGGAAAAATATATTTGTAACCATAGCCTGTTTTAAATTCTTCGTAAGTTGAAAAGAAAGGAAGCACAGTAACCGATGAACGGTATTTGTTTTGATAATTATAGTAGAACGGGAAAATAGTTGTGTTGATAGCATTCTTGCTTCTGTGTGTCCATACAAAAGGAAAGATGACCTGTCTTTCAACCGTATCGTTGCGATAATAATCTTTAAAATTCCAATATACAGGAAACATAACATTTCTTATGCCATTGCGGTTCTTTGCGTGCCAGAATAAAGGCGTAACGGCAAAATATTTGCTGCTTGAATCGTACCGGTGTCCGTAAGAAAATAAAGGGAAGAAGGTGAAAGATTGGCGTTGCTGTGTTTTTACATTATAAATTAAAGGAAAAAGCAAAGTTCGCTTTTCGTATTTACTTTTTTTGCTCCAATAAAAAGGTAAAACAAGATCTTTTTTTATGGTATCGTTGCCTACATAATTTACTTTATGCCACCAAATTGGGAATAACGAATTTTTCTTTTCTGTTAAAGTATATTTTTGATTGTATAAGAAAGCAACGTTTAAGTATTTAGAATTTTCGGTTTTGCGCTGTAAATAAAAAGGAAAAAATAAATTAGTGGTATCGCGTTTATTTGCAAAATACCAATAAGTTGGAAAAACAACTAGGCGCGTTTTTTCTTGTAAAATATCTTTACGATACCAGATAAAGAAAAAGATATTATTTTCAACCGAAAGGCCGTTGGGTGAACGGTTAAGACCTAATAATGAGATATGCGGCGCTAACTCTAAAAAATTAAACGATCTGTATGTGCCGGTAGAATCCTTTTGTTTATGCGTACGTAAAACAGAAGGATAATACAAAGAGAGAAAACGTTTAGTTGTTCCTTTACTGCTGCTATCACTAATGTAAAAAGGCAGGAGTTGAAAATGTTTTGTGTGAGCTTTGTAATTTGTTCTTTTAGAAAATAATGGATAAATGATCTGTAGTTCTTTTTTCTCAAAATTCTTATATTTTTTAAAGAAAGGCCAGAGGTTAATGTTATGACCACGGGTAATACCAAGATCTAACGAAAGATTCTTTTTTTTAATCGTATCTGACTGTGATATTAAATTAAAAGAAGTACAAAGAAAAAGAAATGCTGCAAGAAAATATTTTATTCGGGCTAACCGCATTTTGTAAACGCTAACGTTTATTTAAAGCTCTGCATATCGCATAACTTTTTATAGGTACCGTCTAAGGCCGATAACTGTGCATGGTTGCCACGTTCAATGATCTCGCCTTTGTGCATTACAATTATTTCATCGGCATTGGCAATCGTAGACAATCTATGTGCAATAACAACACTGGTTCGGTTCTTCATTAAATTGGTTAATGCTTCCTGTACTAATTTTTCACTTTCGGTATCTAAAGCTGAGGTCGCTTCGTCTAAAATTAAAATGGAAGGATTTTTTAAGATGGCACGTGCAATACTTAAACGCTGCCTTTGACCACCACTTAATTTACCACCACGATCACCAATAATGGTGTTGTAGCCATTTGGCAATTGCATAATAAATTCATGTGCATTGGCAATTTTTGCGGCTTCTATTACATCATTATCACTAACATTTTGCATGCCAAAAATAATATTGTTCTTAACCGTATCGTTAAACAAAATACTTTCTTGTGTAACAACACCAATGTGTTTACGAACACTTTCTGTTTCAAGCTCTTTAATATCGTTACCATCAATTAACAAAGCACCTTTGTCGCTTTCGTAAAAACGCGGTAACATATCTGCCAAAGTTGTTTTGCCGCTACCACTTTGACCCACCAAAGCTATTGTCTTACCCTTTTGTATTTTTAAATTAATATCACGTAACACATAACCATCATCCCCTTTATGATAAGCAAACCAAACATTTTTATATTCTATTTCTTTAGTAAAATCAGAAATTGTTTTTGCATTTGGTTTATCTACTATCACATCGTCAGCCAATAAGATCTTATCAATACGCTCTTCACTGGCAACACCTTTTTGAATATTACTATAAGAGGTTGTAAGCTGTTTAATAGGAGGAATTAATTGTGAGGCTAAAATAAAATAGGTCATAAATAGTGGCCCTGTTAATTCGCCTTTAAAAACCATGCTGCCGCCGATAAATAAGATAAACATTAAAATACCCGTTACAACCGTTTCGGTTAAGGGTGAGCTAAGATCTGTTTTACGATATACATTTACAGATTGTTTATAAAAGGTTTGATTAAGATCTTCAAACTTTTTTTGCATTGGCCTCATGGCACTAAACGCTTTAATTACCTTTAAGCTGCCTAATGTTTCTTCGATAACACTAATTAACCCACCAAGAGTTTCTTTGCTTTTACGTGAGGCATTTTTTAAGCTTTTACCAAGAAGCACAATAAAAAGGGCGGCAATTGGCAATAATAATAAAATGTAAATAGTAAGCTTTGTGCTAATTAATAGCATTAAGCTAAATAATAAAATAACAGTTAATGGTTCCCTGAATATCATTTCAAGGCTTTGCATAATACTCCATTCAATTTCCTGAACGTCAGATGTCATGCGGCTCATGAGATCACCCTTTTTTTCTTCACTATAATAACTCAAAGGCAGATCCATTGCTTTTTTGTACATTTTATTTCTTAGATCACGCACAACGCCATTACGAATTGGAGCTATAAAGAACATGGCCAGGTAACGGAACAGATTTTTGAAAAAAGTCATTATAAAAATGATCACACAAATAATAATAAGCGCTTTCATTTTTCCACCTTGTGTTACAATAAGCCCTGTGATATAATAATTAGAAACATCTTTAATATAATCGGCATTTAAGGCAAATTGAGGTTTACCTTGCATTAAAATAAGCCCGCTTTCTATCAAATTGGTGTCTTCAAACAACAATTTTAAGAAGGGCATGGCAAGTGTTAAGCTTACAGCGTTAAATAATGCAAAAAGTATATTAAAAGTCACATTAGCGGTGAGGTAACCCTTGTAATTTTTGGCATATTTTAAAACCGAGAACAGCTTTTTCATTAGGTAAAAACGCGAATTTATTTGAAATATTAGCGAAGATACTACAAAAATCTCAGTACATTTACAGTATGGAAAGCCTTAGGCAACAAAAAGTAAATAAATTACTGGCAAAAGAATTGGCCGAGATCTTTAGAAGCGAAGCACGTTCGCTTTTTGGTGGTGGTTTTATAACTGTTACACAAGTGCGTGTAAGCCCTGATCTTAGCTCTGCAAAGGTTTACCTGAGCATAATGGGCAGCAAAGAGAAAAAGATAGTGTTTAAATTGATTCAGGATCAGACCAGTGTTATCCGTAAAAAATTAGGATTAATTGTGGGAAAACAATTGCGAATTGTGCCCGAATTAATGTTCTATATTGATGATTCTTTAGATTACGCCATGAAAATAGAAGAACTTTTAAAAAAGTAATTCCTGGATTTTTCATTTTACATAGCCAAACGTTATTTAGTTTCAAAAAAATCTAATAATGCCATAAACATTATTAGCTGGATAAGCATTATTGCTATTGCCATTACAACAGCCGCACTTATCATTATTTTATCTGCAATGAATGGTTTAACGGGCACAGTTGCCAATTTGTATAATGTTTTTGAGCCCGATCTTAAAATTACCACTGCAAAAGGAAAATATTTTACTGCTGATGAAAAATTAATTTCAGAAATTAAAAATATTGAAGGTGTGCAATTTATTTCGAGAACACTTAGTGATAAAGCTTTATTAAAAAATATAGATAAGCAAACCCTGGTTACCATTAAAGGTGTTGATGAGAATTTTAATAAAGTTGCGGCTATTGAAAGCTCGGTTGAAGATGGCGTTTACGGATTAAATACTAAAGGAAAGAACAATATTCTTTTAGGCAGAGGAATTGCCAATCAATTACAGGTAAATATTCGTGAATTTGTAAATGAACTAAGTATTTTTAGTCCGGTAAAAGGTAAAAGCAATAGTTTAAACCCTGAGGATAATTTTAACCAGGTGTATTGTACACCAACGGGTATTTTTTCTTTGAACGACGAATTCGATTTTCAATTTGCTTTTGTGAATATTGAAGCCGCAAAAAAAGTATTTGATGAGCCTGATAAAGTAAGTGCAGTAGAAATTTTATGCGATAAAGATAAATACAAAGAAATTCAATCTGTTTTGAAGGAAAAGCTAGGAGATACTTTTGTTGTAAAAAACCGTTACGAATTAAATGATGTTTTATTTAAAACCCTAGAAACAGAAAAGCTGGCAACATTTATCATCCTTGCATTTATTTTAATAATTGCCACCTTTAATATAATTGGTGCTTTAACTATGCTTATTATTGAAAAAAGAAAAGACATTAAAACACTTTACAGTATGGGTGCCAGTATAAATCTGATACGCAATATTTTTATGCGCGAAGGATTTTTAATTACAGGAGTAGGGGCAATTATAGGTTTGTTAATTGGTCTTTTGGTTTGCTGGCTGCAAGTACAGTTTCATTTGGTAAAATTCGGAGATGAATTTATCATTCCATATTACCCAATAGATGTGCAGTTAAAAGATTTTGTATGGATCTTTGGATTAATAATGCTGATCGGATTTTTTGCAGCCTTGTATCCCGTACGGGTTTTTACGAAGATGGATCTTGTACACTAATGGATTAAAGATTTAGGATAAAGGATAAAAGACCAAATCAATCTTTAATCTTGCAACATTCATCTTTTAATCGGTTTTAAGCTTCCCACCACTTAGCAGCAATACCAACATAAACACCATCTTCAGTTATTTTTATGGGGTATAATTTTAAAGCAAAGGCCCCACCGGATGTAGCTTTACCGGTTTCCAGATCAAAAGAATAACGGTGTAGCGGACAAACAACTTCATTCTTTTTGGTACAAAAACCTTGGCTTAAACGCGCGCCATTGTGCGGACAGCGATCACCAAATGCAAACAAACCTTTTTCGGTTTTTGTTACGCAAATTTTTTCGTTCTTAAACTCAAAATTAATAAAGGTGTTGGGTGGAAGATAATCTTCTTCGTTCTCTTCTTTTTCGAATATTTTAAACCAATGAAATGACAATTTAAAATTTATAAGTCAAAATTAAAAAGTTAAATGATGTCACTCATTGTATAGATGCCCTTTTTGCCATTTAAAAATTCGGCAGCAATAACGGCACCTAAAGCAAATCCCTTACGGTTGTGAGCTTTGTGCATTATCTCAATATCGTCCACTTCTGATTGGTATTTAATAATGTGTGTTCCGGGAACTTCACCTTCACGAATATCATTAATAAATAAAGTATCGTTATTATTTTCTTCAATACTCCACTTTTTCTTTTTATCAATTTTATTAATGATCTGTTCGGCCAGTGTAATAGCAGTGCCACTTGGCTTATCTAATTTATGAATATGGTGGATCTCTTCCATGCTCACTTCATAATCATTATACTTATTCATTAACTCCGCTAAATAAGTATTTACTTTAAAAAATAAATTTACGCCCAAGCTAAAATTTGTGGCATGAAATAAAGCACCGTTCTTTTCTGAACATAATTTTTTTATCTCTGCAAAGTTATCGTACCATCCTGTAGTACCAACAACAACAGGCACTTGCGCACTAATACATTTTTTAATGTTCTCTAAAACAACATGCGGTGTGCTAAACTCTATAATTACATCTGCTTTTTTTAGATCAGCTTCTGTAATTGTATTTACATTGTCTTTATCTATTTTAAGAACAATGTTGTGATTTCTTTTTAAGGCAATGGCTTCAATTTCTTTTCCCATTTTGCCATAACCAAATAATGCAATATTCATTTTATTTAAAATTTAATTTTAAAGATATTCCCGTTGCCGTTCTATAGCCAGACCCGGTGCGATATACATTTTGCCAGGGATCCACATTAAGGCTAAGATCGTCGCTTATATCAAAGGTTCTTAAATGTGCATCTACATTTGCGTCAATAATATTTATTATGTAAACAATACTAAAACCTATTACTGCAAAATCGCGGTATTTGCGGTAGTATAATTTTTGTGATTGCAATTGACTTTGGGTATAATATTCACCATATACCATTTGTGAAGAATCGCCATGATTAACAGAAGCAATAAGTCCTTTTCTATAATCGTTGTATTTAGTGTTGTTAGATAAGAACATGTAGCCAAAGCCGCCCAATCCTGCATAAATGATCGGCACTTTCCAATACTTCTTATTATAAACCTGCCCTAAGCCGGGTAATATAGCACTCATAATGCTTGCTTTTCTTGCACTTGAATAAATGGCCTTTTTCTGAACTTTGGTTTTAGCAGTTGTATCTTTACCCAATACTATTGTATCGCTTTGAGCGTGATATCCTAAAGCAAAAAAAGTAAAAACAAGTATTATTAAAAGACGTACCAATTATTTTACAATATCTTTTATGTTGGAGTTACCAAGATCATTATCGAGTGATTTTTCCAGATCCTGCATCAATTGGTTAATGTGAATTAACTCATTTGTATCACTTATTGGCAGCGTATTTACGCCGTTTTTCTCTAAAGCTTCAATTACGGTTTTAACGGTAAATTTACTTTCAGTAATACCGGGTTGATACACAATTTCTTTATCCTTATCGGTTCTCATCTCAATAAAAATACCGGCGGAAACGAAATCATTGATTATATTACGCGCTAATCTTACCGGCAAGTCTAGCTTGTGTGCAATTTCAATGGCTGTCATTGGTTTATCACCAACATAAAACCCTTTGGCTACAAGGTTAGCTATCATTAATGCAATTACTTTTTTATAACGCACGCTCAATTTTGTGATCTCGTTCTCTAATTCGTAATGATCTACATTTTGATTGGCAAAAGCAATTTCTGCACCAAATAAAACAACGTACCAGCTATACTGCACCCATATTAAAAATAAAGGCAAGGCCGCAAAACCGCCATAGATGGCACTTAAAGAGCTGGCACCAATTTGAAATTTTACATAGGCCCATCCTAATAATTCAAATAAAATTGTTGCAATAACTGCTGCAACAGCAGCTGATCGGAAATTTACTTTTGTATTTGGCAATACCAAATAAAGAAAAGTAAATACACCCGTAATTAAAGAATATGCCAATAATTTAATTAAGATAGTGCCAAAAATTCCAAGCATACCAACATTGCCTATCTTATTTTGAATAGCAACAATTAAACCACCCGAAATAATTAATAATAAAGGGCTAATTAACATTACTGTTAAATAATCTGTTATTTTTCTAACCCAGCTTCTTCCTTTTTTAATTTCCCATATCTCGTTAAAGCTGGTTTCCATGTTCACTAATAATTTAAGAACACTCCATAATAATAAAACTATACCAAAGCCAGCAATAATGCCACCTTTGGCATTTGAGAGCATCGAGTTGGCATACACAAATGCATTTGTAAGTATTTCGCTATACTCAGGGTTTTCTTTTAATATCTGTATCTGCAGGTCTTTCTCTAAGCCAAAGCCTTTTGCAATAGCAAATCCCAACGCAAGAATAGGAACTATAGAAAATAATGTGTAAAAAGTTAATGCGGTGGCTTTGATCAAACACTTATCCTGGTTAAAGCCCTGAACAGCTAAAGAAAAAATACGTAATTGCCTTAATAAAAAACCTTGTCGCTTATCTACTTTATCTAAGCGAATATGCCACAGTTTTTCTGAAACAAAATGACGTGAGTTTTTAATAAGCGTGAATATCTTAGCCATATCAAACAAAATTAACAAAATATT
The DNA here is from genome assembly GCA_044229885.1 of Bacteroidia bacterium. GTDB lineage: Bacteria > Bacteroidota > Bacteroidia > B-17B0 > Aurantibacillaceae > Aurantibacillus. The sequence goes on from JBGASD010000003.1 coordinate 428,826, forward strand.
TAAAGAGGAATGAATATTTAAATTATCTTCATGCAGACTTTAACTTTTTATAATATTTGAGCACTAATCGAAAATATTTTTTCCAGATCCTGGGCCCCTTATTGGCATTACTTTTCTGGTTTTTTATTGATTTGGATAAAGATAACCACCAGGTAAGCTTAATGGCGGGCGTAGCCATTTGGATGGTTATTTGGTGGTTTAGCGAGGCGGTAAACCTTGCGGTTACAGCTTTAGTACCGGTTTTAATGTTGCCTGTACTCGGTATTGCCGATTGTAAATCAGTATCACAACAATATACCGATAGCATTGTTTTTTTGTTTATTGGTGGCTTTATGCTGGCCTTTGCTATTGAAAAATGGCACTTACATAAGCGCATAGCGCTAAAGATCTTATCGGTTGTAGGTACAAAACCGGCTACAGTATTGTTTGGTGTGATGATCTCAACTTATTTAATTAGTAACTGGATAAGCAATACGGCCACAACCATGATGTTATTTGGCGCTGTGTTTGCGCTGGTGCAAGAAACAAAAGAGTACATTGAAAAGAACCAGGGAAAATTTGCAGCTGCTTTATTATTAGGACTTGCGTTTGCAGCCACTATTGGCGGTATGGCCACACCTGTTGGTACACCACCTAATATGTATTTTTTTAAAGCTTATAAAGAAGCATTTCCTGATGCGAATGATCTTAACTTTTTAAAATGGAGTGCTATTGGTTACCCGATCTCTTTAAGTTTTTTAGTGCTTACTTTTTTTGTTTTGAATTTTTATTTTTTAAAAGGCAAAGTTGAATTAAAGATTCATAAACAATTTTTTAAAGATTCGTATAATAAATTGGGTAAATTTTCGTGGGAAGAAAAATGGGTATTTGGTATTTTTATTTCCTGTATTTTATTGTGGTTTACACGTGCAGATATTGATTTTGGCAGTTTTAAATTCAAAGGCTGGAACCACATTTTTGTTGTGCCAAAATATGTAGATGATGCTTTTGTAGCCATACTAGCAGCGTTAATATTATTTCTTGTGCCTTCAAAATCTAACAAAGGAGAGGCTTTATTGATATGGGATGATGCAAAAAAATTACGTTACGATATTATTTTAATGTTCGGTTCAGGTTTTGCATTAGCTTATGGTTTTGAAATTACAGGCTTAAGCGGCTGGCTGGCAGAAGCATTAACTATTTTAAAAGGCGTATCGCCCATACTTATTATTTTGGGTATTTGTATCATAGTAACTATCATCAGTGAGTTTGCTTCAAATATTGCAAGCATTCAGTTAGCAATTCCTATTATGATAGCACTGCAAAAAGATCTTGATCTGCCGCCTCTGTTATTAATGATGCCGGCTACATTTGCGGCTTCTTTAGGCTTTATGTTACCGGTTGCAACAGCTGCCAATACTATTGTTTTTGGTACAAAAGAAATTCACATTAAAGATATGTTGCGTGTTGGTATAGTTTTAGATGCTATAGGCATTTTACTGATCACGCTTTTATGCTATTTGTATTTAGGTTAGAAAAATCTTTTCTTTGTGTAATTTTAGAGCCTTAGAGTCTTTGTGACAAATAAAAAATGATCGTAGGAAAAAATATTCGTAAAAAATTTGGTGATTTAGAAATCCTAAAAGGTGTTGATCTGGAGATCAATAAAGGCGAGATCGTTTCCATTGTTGGTTCTTCGGGTGCAGGTAAAACAACCTTACTTACCATTTTAGGAACTTTAGATCGTGCATCGGATGGCGAAGTGATCATCAACAACGAATCGGTTTTTAAATTGAACGAGAAGAAATTAGCTGCATTTCGTAACCAAAACATTGGTTTTGTTTTTCAATTCCACCAATTGTTACCCGAGTTTACTGCTATAGAGAATGTATGCATTCCTGCTATGATCGCAAAAAAAAGCAAGAAAGATTCTGAAAAACGCGCGCAGGAATTGTTGGAATTATTTAATCTAAAAGACCGTATTCATCATAAACCTTCAGAATTAAGTGGAGGAGAACAGCAGCGTGTGGCTGTAGCCCGTGCCTTAATCAACGACCCTAAAGTTATTTTTGCCGATGAACCATCGGGAAATTTAGATAGTGTAAATGCTAAAGAATTACATAAACTTTTCTTTAAGTTACGCGACGAATTTAACCAAACCTTTGTAATTGTGACACATAACTCGGAGTTGGCCGAGATGGCCGACAGAACACTGACCATGCGGGATGGCAAAATTGTTCTTTAATGAATAACTATTCAAATTGCTACATTTTTTATTTTGAATTAATATTTATTTTTGCCTATATTTAAAGTGTTATGATCAAAAACTGGACCAAAGAAGAAATTCTTGATGTATATAATACACCTTTACTCGAATTAATTTCTAAAGCTGCCGAAGTTCACAAAACCTATCATAAAATTGGTGAAGTGCAGGTTAGTTCTCTTTTATCTATTAAAACAGGAGGTTGTCCTGAAGACTGTGCTTATTGCCCTCAGGCAGCACGTTACCATACCGAAGTAAAAGTACATAAATTAATGGGCGTTGAAGAAGTGAGCAAGTGCGCAGATAACGCTAAGGCAGGAGGCGCAAGCCGTATGTGTTTAGGTGCTGCATGGCGCGAAGTAAGAGATAATAAAGATTTTGATAAAGTGCTGGATATGGTAAAGACCATTAATAGCAAGGGATTGGAAGTATGTGCTACATTAGGAATGGTAACAGAAGATCAGGCAAAAAAACTGGCAGAAGCAGGTTTGTATGCCTACAATCATAACATTGATACATCAGAAGAAAATTACGATAAAATTATTTCTACAAGAACATTTGATGACCGTTTAGATACAATTAAAAATGTGCGTAAAGCAGGTTTAACAGTGTGTTCAGGTGGTATTATTGGCATGGGAGAAAGTGCAGAAGACAGAATTGGTATGTTGCATACATTGAGCATTCTTCGTCCGCAACCGGAAAGTGTGCCCATTAATGCTTTGGTTGCAGTAGAAGGTACACCTATGGAAGATCAACCACCGGTGCCAATTTGGGATATGGTGCGTATGATAGCTACTGCAAGAATTGTATTGCCAAAAACAGCAGTGCGTTTAAGTGCGGGCCGTTTAACTATGAGTATGGAAGGACAAGCGCTTTGCTTTATGGCAGGTGCTAATTCAATATTTGCAGGTGATAAATTATTAACCACACCAAATCCAAAATATAATGAGGATATGGAGATGTTTAAGATCTTAGGCTTAACACCTAAAAAAGCATTTGCAGATAAACCGGTTGAAGAAGAAATAATTCATTAACATGTCAAATAAAAACATTCCATCTCATTTGTTCAAAGCCCTTATTGAGCGGGAACAAAAAGGAATGTTACGCAAACTCACCACAAATTATCCGGCAATAGATTTTTGCAGTAATGATTATTTAGGTTTTTCTAAACTTGGATTACTCTCTGCTAAACTAGAAACCTCAAACCTTAAACAAGAAACTATTTATGGTTCAACCGGCTCGCGTTTAATTAGCGGAAATTCAACTTTTATTGAAGAGGCAGAAAAACAAATTGCATTATTTCATCATGCAGAAAGTGCGTTGATCTTTAATTCAGGTTACGATGCTGATCTTGGTCTGTTATCAAGCGTTCCGCAAAAAGAAGATCTGATCTTGTTTGATGAATTGGTTCACGCATCCATTCATGATGGCATGCGTTTAGGTCTTGCTAAGAATTTTAAATTCAAACACAACGATGTTGAATCTTTAAAAGATCTTGTGCAGCGTCACCAAAAAGATTTTAAAAATATTTATATAGTTGTTGAAAGTGTTTATTCGATGGACGGCGATACAGCACCACTAATTGAGATAACCGAATTTATTAAACCGTTTGAGAATATTTTTTTGATTGTAGACGAGGCACATGCCATTGGTGTATTTGGTAAGCAAGGCAGAGGCTTGTGTAATGCTTTAGGTATAGAGAAGAATTGCTTTGCGCGAATTTATACTTATGGCAAAGCAATGGGTTGCCACGGCGCGTCCATTGTTGGAAGTGAGGTGTTACGAAAATATCTGATCAATTTTTCGCGTTCATTTATTTATACTACGGCATTACCAAACCATAGCATAAGCGCTATTTTAAATGCTTACCAATTGTTAATTGAAACCGATCAAAAAGATTTTTTGCAAAATAATATCTCTTATTTCTATTCAAAAACAACGGGTATTAAAAATATTATCAAAAGTCAAAGTGCTATTCATTGCCTTGTTGTTGGTAGTAATGAAAAAGCCGATGCGCTTGAAAAAAAACTGGCTGCAAAAAATATTTATGTTAAGGCCATTAAAAGTCCAACTGTAAAAGAAGGCTCGGAGCGCTTGCGTTTTTGTATCCATGCGTTTAATACAAAACAAGAAATTGATCTTTTAATTGAATCACTAAACTAATTTATGATTAAGTATTTTATTACCGGCATCGGGACCGGGGTTGGAAAAACCGTTGTTTCGGCAATTTTAACCGAAGCATTAGAAGCTGATTACTGGAAGCCTGTGCAATGTGGCATTAAAGATGGTACAGATAAAGACAGAGTTAAGGATCTTATCTCCAATTCAAAAACAGTTATTCATCCTGAAGAACATTGCCTGGAAGAACCTGTATCTCCGCATTTGGCGGCGGCCATGGCAGGGTATAAAATAATAATGGAATCGATGGAAATACCCATGACCGATAATAGAATGGTTATTGAAGGTGCGGGTGGTATTTTAGTTCCGTTGAATGAACAGTATTTTGTTATTGATATGGCCACTTTTTTTGAAGCAGAAATTATTTTGGTTGTAAGAAATTATTTAGGCTGCATTAATCACTCTTTATTAAGCATTGATTATTTGACTAAAAATGGATTTGACATAAAAGGTTTAGTTTTAATTGGAGCTTTTGATCCAGCTGTGAGAGCATCAATTATTAATTATGCAGAGTTGCCCATTATTGCTGAGCTACCGGAGGTTGATGAAATTTCAAAAGAAAGCATTTCAGTATTAGCGCAAAAAGTAGATCTTAGTTTGTTTGAAAATTAATGGGTATTACAGAAAAAGATAAACAATTTGTTTGGCATCCCTTTACGCACCAGTTAAATGCAAAACCTGCAATTAATATTGTAAAAGGTGAGGGCGTTTATTTTTATGATGATAAAGGCAATAAATACATCGATGCGATCTCGAGCTGGTGGGTAAATTTGCACGGGCATTGCAATCCATACATTTCAAAAAAAGTAAGTGAACAGTTATTTCAATTAGAACATTCTATTTTTTCTGATTTTACGCATGTACCGGCAGTTACTTTAGCAGAAAGGCTTTTAGGTCATCTTCCAAAAAATCAATCAAAGATCTTTTATTCTGATAATGGTTCTACTGCCGTAGAAGTTGCTTTAAAAATGACACTTCAATATTGGCACAATCAAAAAATAAATAAAACATTATTCATTGCATTTGAAAATGCTTATCATGGCGATACCTTTGGAGGCATGAGTGTAGGAGCAAGAAATGTTTTTAATAACGCCTTTGAGAATTCGTTATTTGAAGTTGCTCATATTCCTTTACCGACAAAAGAAAATATTGAAGAATTAAAAAGCATTATTAATTTGTGGAGTGAACAGCATAACATTGCTGGTTTTATTTTTGAGCCTTTGGTGCAAGGTGCTTCGGGCATGTTAATGTACGAAGCAGACTTATTAGACGAGTTAATTAAAGTTAGTAATGAAAACAATATTATTACCATTGCCGATGAAGTAATGACAGGATTTGGCCGCACAGGCAGATTATTTGCCAACGATCATTTAAAAAATAAAGCGGATATTATTTGTTTGAGTAAAGGATTAACCGGTGGGTATATGCCTTTGGGTGTTACCAGTTGTGCGCAATTTATTTACAATGCTTTTTTAAGCGAAGAAAAAACAAAAACATTCTTTCACGGGCATAGCTATACAGCTAACCCAACTGCTTGCAGTGCCGCTTTAGCAAGTCTTGATCTTTTAGAAAAAGAAGAGTGTCTACAACAAATTAAAATGATCGAAGAAGCACATCTGGCATTTAAAAATAAAATAAAAAGGAATACTAAATTAAAAGATGTGCGTGTTAAAGGAACAATCATTGCTTTCGAATTAAATACACACGAGCAAACCCATTACTTAAATAACGCTTCACAAACAATCACGGATTTCTTTTTGCAGAAAGGAATTTTATTAAGGCCACTGGGAAATATCTTTTATATCCTTCCACCATATGTTATTACTAAAGAAGAATTAAATACTATTTATTCTGCAATTGAAGAATTTATAAGATAAAAGCACTGGAATTTTATTATATTTGGTTATGAAATTGAAGTATACATTTTTAATGATTTGTTTTAGCTTACTTTTTTCTTGTAAGAAGAAGGAAACTATTTTAGAAGTTGAAAAAGAAGTTATTGTTTACCAGGAACCAAGTTATAAATGGAATAGAAACTTTTATTTTGATAAAATTTTTTCAACGACTATTACAAATTCAAGGCGCTTATTTGATGGTTTAATCTTGTTCACTACAAATAATTACAATGTGCTGTATGATTCTGCTCAAAATAAGTTTTCAGGCGTAACGCAACGTTATTCTTATGAAAAACAAGTAAAACCACTCGTTACAAATGGTTATTATCTTGCAGTGAATGATTATGCTATTAACATTTATAATACCGATAAGATCAATGGAAATGTTTTAGGGAATATTAACGGTCTTTTATTTCCAAAAAGTATAGACTCTACTTTTCTTGCTTATGACTTTAAAAGTAATTATCTGTCTGGCGATTTGGTAGGTAATTCAAATAAATTTGTTTATCCGTATTTTACTAAAGATAATAAGTATAAATATGCAATAATAAAAATTAAAAAAGAACCTACATCCAGTTCTTTTCCTGATAACGCAATTGTAATTGATACATTTAAAACAATAACAAATTTAAATTATCTTAGTACAAATAGATTAACTGGGATAATTGGAAGCAATCTATTTTTTACTTGTGGAAATAATAAAAATTACATTGTAAATAGTGACCTTGATACTATTTACATAAATAGCAATGTATACAATTGTATTTTTAAGGTTAATAATCTGTATTACTCTTTTTGTGGAGGAGTAGCATTAGGCGGAGATACAAAACTATTATCAACAAGTGATGAAGGCCTAACTTGGCAAGTAGTTTCTTCGGGATTAAACTACCAGTTTCAAAATTTAAGTTATGTTAACGTAGGGGATAAGCTAATTGCGTTTTATGTTAATCAAATGTGGGAAGTTGTTATTACTAATAATACATTAACTACAAAAGAATTAAATAATGATGGTTTGGATAACAAATTAATAAATTCAATTACAATGTCAAATGGCAGAGTTTTTGTTGGAACAAATAATGGCGTTTTTGAACGGCCATTCTCTGAATTTATAGATTACAAATAATAATTTATTCTACTACAGAAGAATTTGTTGCCTGTTTATTCTTTTTCCTTTGAATCATTTTATCAATTTGCCAGGTAAGCAAACCTGTACCGATGCCTAATACCATTCCACCCAACACATCGCTGGGATAATGTACTCCTAAACGCATGCGCGAATAGCCCATTAATCCTGCATATGCATAAGCAGGCATCGTTACATACCATTTTTTGTACGAAAGACTTAAAACGGTAGCACTTGCAAATGCAGCAGTAGTGTGCCCGCTGGGAAAAGAAGCGGTACCTACCTCATCGCGTTGAACAATATCTAATGGATATTTTTTAAAAGGCCTTTCACGTTGAATAGAATATTTTAAAGCTGTTGAAATTGACATAGCTACACCTAAAGTAATACAGCTTTTGTAACCATTTCTAATTAGCGCTTTGTCTTTTTTAATGTAACCGTGCGCTAAAACTCCTAAAGGAGAAACAATACCAACAGGATAAGCAGAGAAAGAAAAACCTTTCATGGTTTTATCCCAGCAAGGCATATCATTTCTATTAACGGTTTTTAAAAAATCAACATCAACGTTTTGCGAAAATAATTTTGTAGATAAAAGAAGAAATATAAAAACAATTTTCTTCATGCCATTTATATCAACATGCCGGCAATAGTCGCAGAAAGATAACTGGCCAGTGTGCCACTTATCAATGCGCGGATACCAAGTTTGGCAAGATCTGCTCTACGCTCGGGTGCTAGGGCGCCAATACCGCCAATTTGCATGCCTACCGAACTAAAGTTTGCAAAGCCGCAAATAGCAAAGCTGACAATAATCAAGCCTTTTTCACTTAAAGGTTTTGCCAAATGATGTGTCATGGTATCAAATGCAACAAACTCGTTAATGGTTAATTTTTGTCCCATTAAAGTGGCAACCTGTTGCACGTCATCCATTGGTACACCCATGCACCAGGCTAAAGGATAAAATAATTTTCCAAAAATATAATCGAGCGATAAATGAACGGTTGTTAATTGCCCATTAACGTATTCGCTCCAATGTATAAAACCCAGGCAATAATTTAGCAAAGCAATCAAGGCAATAAAACCAATAAGCATAGCTAAAACATTAATGGCAATTTTCATTCCGTCGCCTGCGCCGTGAGAGATGGCATCAATTAAATTAGTATGTTCTTTTTTTACTTCCAGTTTTACTGTTCCTTTTGTAACGGGTTCTTCTGTCTCAGGAAAAATAATTTTTGAAATAACAATTGCAGCAGGCGCTGCCATTAAGCTGGCCGTTAAAAGATACTCAGCTTTTGCACCCATGTTCACATACACAATTAAAATACCCCCGGCAATGCAGGCCATACTGCCAGCCATAGAGGAGAGCAATTCACTTTTTGTCATGCTTGGTAAATAGGGGCGGATCATTACCTGCGCCTCCACTTGCCCCACAAAAGCACTTGCCACATTGCTCAGAGCTTCGGCACCACTGGCACGCATTACAAAATTCATTACGCGCGCAATTAAAGCAACTACACGTTGCATAATGCCAATGTGATATAGAATTGCCACTAAAACACAAACCAAAATAATTGTTGCCGTTACGCTAAAAGCAAAAACAAAAGTATGCGGCGCGCCGTAACCAACAGAAGTGCCATCATGTCTATCAACCATAACACCACCATAAACAAATGAGGCGCCTTGTACAGCAAACTGCTCTATTTTGCCCATGCCTCTACCTAGTAAGGCAAAAAAATTGGTAATGAATGTAACTTTAAGAACGAGCACCGCAATTAAAATTTGTAATGCCAAACCGCTAAGTACCAAACGTAAATTAATCGCTTTCCTGTTATTTGACATAAGAACAGCAATGCCAAAGATCACGATGATGCCAATTATGCCTGTAAATCTATCCATACTTAAAATATGTACCAAAATACTAAAATATAAATTGTAACCAAAGTGAATGTTATTAGTTATTTATTTAAAAGGAGGGGAAAATGATTCGCGTAATAACAGTTTTTATTTTAATTGTGAGTTTGCAGTTACAGGCAAAACACCAAAAAATGAATTTGCAAAAAGCAATCGATCTTAAATTGGTTAAAGCTGAAGCAAAGAGTTTGGGTGGCTACCAGGGTTTTTGTGTAAAAATGAATGTAAAGAATTTAAGCCTTGATTCGCTTACCATATTTGTTGAAGCCGGAAGAAGGTTAAATTCTTTAGACGATAAGAACCAGGATATTTTGATCACCCAACAAGAGATCATTGCAATGAAGAAGCTGGAAGAAAAAGCATTTAATGTAAAAGGATATTGCTGCCAGGCCAACAACCATTCGCCATTTGCAGGCGCAAAATATGACGTAAATAAATTAGCGGATAGTAATTTGGTTAACCTTGCAAGATATTTGAGTGGAGCTAAGTTTGAAGCGAATGTTGAACAACAAGCTATATGGGCTATAAGCGATAAAAAATCAACCGCTAATATTGCATCCGCTAACGACTCGTTATTGCTGCCGTTAAAACAATTAGTGGCCAATTTAAAGGGCGAGAAATTGCCCTGGTATTCTATCATAACAAAAACAATTCTTTATGCTGGTGGCGATATGAAAACATATCCTTTGTACTTAAGGGGAAAATTAAATTACTCGAATGATAAAGAAGATTATGTTTCGCTGTATGTTTTTGATGAAAAAGGATTACCTGTTTGTGAAATTAAAAGTCAGTGGTTAATGCCTTGCTTAAATAAAGATTATGAATTAAATATTCCTGTAAAAGGTTTGGCAAAAGGTAAGTATAGCGTAGAACTAAAAACTCCTGAAAAGCAATTGGCAAAACAGGAGTTTGAAATATGAAATTTAAGAAATTAGATTTTACAAAATCTAAACTTTAAAAAGTGGGTATTTCACCATCATTGTATTTACCTTCTTTTTAATTTTTGCAAGCTCTTTTGCATTGTCTTTATTTTTTAGAACGTTATCTATCAATTCTACAATTTTTAAACAATCTTTTTCTTTTAAACCACGTGTTGTAATGGCTGGCGAACCAATACGAATGCCGGATGTAACAAAAGCAGATTTATCATCAAAAGGCACCATGTTTTTATTTACGGTAATATTTACTTGTTCTAATGCGGCTAATGCTTCTTTGCCGGTAAGATTTTTATTTCTAAGATCAATTAAGAACATGTGATTATCTGTACCTTTTGAAACAATGTTATAACCAAGATCAATAAAACCTTTTGCCATGGTTTGCGAATTTTTCACCAACTGAATGCAGTAGTGCATGTAATCATCCGTTAAAGCTTCACCATAGGCAACTGCTTTTGCGGCAATAACATGTTCTAACGGCCCACCTTGTATACCCGGAAATACGGCCATATCCAACATGTTGCTCATCATTTTTGTTTCGCCTTTTGGTGTTTTTTCGCCGAAAGGATTTTCAAAATCTTTACCCATCATGATCATACCACCACGTGGGCCACGTAATGTTTTATGTGTAGTTGTAGTTACAATATGGCAATGAGGTAATGGATCATTTAAAATTCCTTTTGCAATTAAACCGCTTGGATGTGAAATATCTGCCAATAAAATAGCGCCAACCATATCTGCAATTTTACGTAAGCGTTCGTAATCCCAGTCGCGTGAATAGGCGCTGGCGCCGCATACGATCATTTTTGGTTTTTCGGTTTTTGCAGTTGCTTCTAAAGTATCGTAATTAATTAAACCTGTTTCTTTTTCTACACCGTAAAACGTAGGGCGGTATAATTTGCCTGAATAATTTACTGCAGAGCCATGCGTTAAGTGTCCGCCATGCGAAAGATCCAAGCCTAAAATAGTATCTCCCGGTTTTAAGCAAGCTAACATAACAGCTGCGTTGGCTTGCGCACCTGAATGTGGTTGTACGTTTACCCATTCTGCACCAAACAATTGTTTGGCGCGGTCAATTGCTAATTGCTCAACCTTATCAACCACTTCGCAACCACCATAATAGCGTTTAAAAGGTAAACCTTCGGCATATTTGTTAGTTAGCACACTGCCCATGGCCTGCATTACCTGGTTGCTTACATAATTTTCGCTGGCAATTAATTCAATGCCTTCGGTTTGGCGATGTTGCTCTTCTTTAATTAATTTAAAAATGGCTGAATCTTTTTTTATCATGATACTGTAGATTTTGGATATAATTTTTCAGAGGCAATTAATATTAAACAAATTATTGGTGATTGTACAATTCCTAGTAACCATCGGCTAAGCGTATACTCATCGTCCTGTAATCTTCCGTTGATAAAGTATCCGTAAAGCATAGCTATAGCGGCTAAAGATAATAAAATGAGATAAGAATAGATAAGAAATTTTAATAATATTTTTTGCGTACAAAGTGTTTTAATGGCCATATAGTTGGCAAGAAAGAAAATAGCTACCCAAACAGCAGTATAAATATATTTTGAAAAATAAAGCGTTTTATATGAAAAAGACTCAAATACTTTCATTATTGCCGGAATTGGCAGATCGGTGTGGTTGTAATATTTTTGGAACATGATATTATTAAGGTTCACAAAAAAAAATTCTCTAAAGTAACCCAGGCAACCAAACAAAATAAGAAATAGAATAAGTTTACTTGTTTTCATTTTTTGGCTGGTTTAATTTTCCCGAAAACTTATTTACCCAAACCATCCACAATAAAAAAATGAAGGAATACACTAAAAAAGTAAAGGTGTAAGTGTGATTGAAGTTTAAATATTGCGGATAATAATAGGCAATTAATACCAAGGCAATAACACGCAAAATATTTAAAATATGAATGATAATAATACCTGTGGGAATGTACCAAAGCTTATCTTTTATTTTGCCCGGATATGCAATAATAAAAACAGAGAACAGAGAAAAAAGAGTAATGGCATTACAGTTAGAGCCTATCCAAACACCGTTTGAGCCGTCTATTCCAATTACCTGATAATCATGATCTTGTAAAATAGTAAAAGTTTTATAATTTAAAGCATGCAATAAAAAATCTACTGCATTTATAATAGAGCCAATAAATTTTTGATCGTAAAAAGTATACCTTTTAATTACAAATTGATAGATAAAATACAGTAAAAGGTAAATAAAGCCGGCAGTAAAAACAAACTTAATAAAGGCATTTTGTTTAAATACAGCCCTCATGTAACCGGAAAACTTAAATTATTGATTTGTTTTTTTTACGGGCGTCAACTAATTTTTTTGCGCCATACGCTGCACCGGCAGCAATTAAAAAAGTAACTCCACCATCAATAGGAATGCAAGGTGGAGGCCAGCAACCCGGGCTTCCAGAAGGAGGGGGAGGGGGAGCTGAAAATATCAGTTGGCTACCAAATAGCAGTAAAGTAAGAGTTAGTGTTAGCTTAAATTTCTTCATTTTAAGAGTATAAATGTATAAAAAAAAAATAAACCAAACAAGAATATCTTTTAAAACTCTATATTTGTTAACTAAAATTATTAGTGGCCACAAACCCAGTAAATAGTAAAAAACAGGCAATTGTCTCTCAAAAAGATTTAAACCTGTTAATAAGGATAGTAAAGGCTAATTGGTGGATTCCTTTTGCGGTTTTACCTATTTTTTACATCATTGGTACGTTCTACGTTTTTAGGTTAACATTTATTTACCAGGCGAAAACAACAATTTTATTAAAATCAAATGATCAGTATTATCAAAATAATGTATTAAGCGATCAAAATTTTTATTCATATAGTTCATATGTTGATAACTTAAATGAGCAAAGGGTTATTCAATCTTATGACTTGGCTAATAAAGTAGTTGCGAAACTACTGGATAAAATTCAGGTATCTTACTTTATTGTTGGAAAAGTTAGAACTACTGAGCAGTTTCAGGGTACTCCGTTTAAAATAAATGTAGAATCTATTAATCCGGCATATTACGAGCAGGTATTTGATTTCAGGATACTTGATTATGATAATTTTGAAATTGTTTTTGAGCAGGATGGTGTTAAGCAAACCAAAAAAGGTAAATTCGGACAAGACCTTATCGATACCGATCTTAGAATAAGTATTAACCGCGCCAGTTTTTTTACCGAAAAAAGCGTGTCAAATTTTAGCGAAATATTTTACCAGTTTGTAGTACATACACCTGAGTATCTTATTTCAACCATACAATCAAATTTAACGATTGAAAACCCAGAGTATACAAACATTCTAATTATTAAATTAGATGACATCCTTCCAGAACGAGCCACGCTGATCCTTGATACTTTAAACAGCGTTTATTCTGAAAGTAAGCTCAAAACCAAGATCGAGTTAAATGAACGTACGATCAGTTACATTGATAAACAGTTGGATGAGATATCTTACTCATTAAAAAGTATTGAAGATACCATGCAGGATTATAAAAGAAACAACTCTATTATAGATCTTGATTGGGAAAAGGGCGATTTTCTTTCAAAAATTGGTGTTTACGATAACGAAAAGTCAAAAATGCAGCTAGAACTCGGCGCCATAGATGATCTGGAAAAATACATCATTGAAGATAAGGATCCGCAGTTTTTGCCACCAAATGTTTTTGTTATTGAAAAAACGGGTTTTATGTATCGGGCTGTTAATGATCTTTACGATAAGCAGATAGAACTGAATAAGGTGTATAATGTGGCCAAAGAAACAAATCCAGTTATTAGTGATCTTAAAGCAAGTATTAAAAAAACAAAGCAGGATTTGCTTATTTACATCAATAACACTAGAAAAGCAACAAAGCTTCAGATAGAAAATATTAATTCAGAGATTTTAAACTATATAAACGAAGCAAAGCTTATTCCCGGTAAACAACGCGATATTTTAACCATTCAAAGACAAGCATCTGTAAACGAACAGTTATATAATTTCTTATTAGAAAAAAGAGCAAATACTAAAATTGCTAAAGCTAGTATTGTACCGGATATGAAGATCATTGAAGCGCCACGTGATATTGGTGTAATTTCGCCTGATAAATCGGCCATTCAAAAATCCTTTCTATCATTTGGTCTACTACTTTCTCTTTTAATAATTCTTCTTAGGGCATTCTTTTACTCTAAAATTAAGTCTGTTGAGCATTTACGAGAGCTAACAGAATTACCTTTAATAGGTGTTTTACCACATGTAAAAGAAGAAAGTAATGATGGCATTATTGTAGATTACAGTCCTAACTCAGTAATTTCGGAAGCATTCCGAAACCTGCGAACAAACTTATTGTACGCAAATATTGGCATTGATGCTAAAACATATCTTGTAACTTCTTTTTTACCCGGCGAAGGAAAAACCTTTACCAGTACAAACTTAGCTACCATCTTTGCAAAAAGCGGTAAAAGAACGGTATTAATTGAGCTTGATCTTCACAAGCCACGTATCTTTAAACGTTTTGGTTTGCCACCACAAACCATAGGTTTAACTACATGTATTTCAGGTTTAAATACTTACGAAGAAATAATTAACGAAACCCCAATACCAAATTTATTTTGTATCTATTCGGGCCCGGTTCCTCCAAATCCTTCAGAATTTGTATTATCCAACAAACTAAAAGAGTTGATAGACAGAGCAAAAAAAGATTTTGATTTTGTTATCATTGATACGCCACCTGCCGGACTTTTATCCGATTCAATTTACCTTGTGCAACAGGTTGATGCTACAATATTTGTTTTAAATAGCAAAACAAGTACCAAACGTGTAATAACATTTATGGAAAATGTTATTGAGGCAAATAACCTTAAAAACGTTTTATTAGTATTAAATGGTATTTCAAGGCTTGGCAAACGCTATTATTACCAAGGTTACGGCTATAGTTATGGTTATGGCTACGGCTATGGCTATGGCAAAGGTTACGGTCTCCGCAAATAGCTTCATGTATTGTGTGTATTAATCTAATTTTTTAGAAGTTAAAATGCTAATTTTAAAAGAATTAGACTTTAAATTTTTGTTTTTTAAATAGATTTTGCATATTTGTATTATGCTTATTGAGTAGTTTTATTACTCAAACTATGATCGAAACACTTATATCTTCAAAAACAAGAATCAAGTTATTGCTTAAATTCTTTTTGAATAGCAAAAACACAGCTTATTTAAGGGGGCTTGAAGAGGAATTTGGAGAATCTACCAATGGTATTCGCCTGGAGTTAAATAGGTTCGAGAAATCAGGATTCTTAAGATCCTTTGTTGACGGTAATAAAAAAGTATTTACCGTAAATACACAGCACCCTCTTTTTTCGGATATAAACAGGATCATTTTAAAAATGGTTGGCCTTGAATATGTTGTAGATTATATTATTGAGCGAATCGGCGATCTTGAAAAAGTGTATTTAGTTGGCAAGCTTTCTCAAGGGCAGGATACGGATATTATTGATCTGGTGTTGGTTGGCAATAATCTAAACAAAACGTTTTTGATAGAGCAAATTGAAAAAGCCGAAAATAAGATCGGAAAAAAGATACGATACGTAAATTATACCCCGCAGGAATTTGATCTTAATAAGATCAAAGAACCGGGCATGCATCCACTCCTATTGTGGAGCAAAACTTAATTAATTGTTAAAGGTGAGTTGTTTAATAAATCTCTCAATGCTTTAACAAATTAAACATTAAAAACTTAACATTAAGCACTCAGGGTATGTGACTGAGGAGGCGAAGCCGTAAGTAAACCGAACATGAATAACACCGGCAAAATAAAAAAATGGCATGCTGTGTATGTTAGTTCCCGTACCGAAAAAAAAATAAGCGAAAATCTTATTAATAAAGGTATCGAAGCTTATGTGCCTTTAGTTAAAACAATGCGCCAATGGAGCGATCGAAAAAAAATGGTAGAGTTTCCCTTACTTAACGGCTATGTTTTTGTAAAAATAAATCCAGCAGAAAACGACAAAGTAATGCAGACCAAAGGCATTGTGAATTTTGTACGAAGCGAAGGAAAAATTGCCATTATACGTGATATTGAAATTGATCGCTTAAAACAATTGGTAGAACTTGGCTATCATTTAGAAGCAAATGGAATAAGCACAAAATATAAAGAAGGTGATAAAATAAAAATAAATTCCGGCGTTTTAAAAGGCATTGAAGGATATGTTGTTGAAGCAAAAGAAAACGACCTGATAGATGTTTTGCTTGAAAGCATTGGTCAGTGCATTCGTGTAAAACTGCCAAAGGAATTATTATTGAATATTTAAAATGATAGTTATAATTGATTACGGTATTGGAAATTTAGCCTCTGTTTTAAATATGTTTAAAAAAATAGGTGTAAAAGATGTTGTGGTTTCGAAAGAAAAAGATGCCATCTTAAATGCCAGCAAGCTTTTATTACCCGGTGTTGGCGCGTTTGATGCAGGTATGAATAACCTTAAATCTTCAGGCCTTATACCGGTTTTAAATCAAAAGGTTATTGAGCAGGAAACACCAATTTTAGGAATATGTCTGGGAATGCAACTTCTTACAAAAAAAAGTGAAGAAGGTAAAGAAGAAGGCTTAGGTTGGATAGATGCAGAAACAGTAAAATTTAATCTCGACCCAAAATTAAAATTAAAAGTGCCACATATGGGATGGAATTATATAAAGGTAAATAAAGAAAATCCATTAATTGATACTCAAAGTAAAAACAGATTTTATTTTGTGCACTCTTATCATGTAAAGTGTTTTGATGAATCTCAATCATTAGCTACCAGTAATTTCGGAACAGATTTTACCTGCATGGTAAATAAAAAAAATATTTTTGGCGCACAATTTCATCCCGAAAAAAGTTTAAAATTTGGAATGAAAGTTTTAGAAAATTTTACAAAACTATAATGGCACTTAAGCGCATAATACCTTGTTTACTTTATGATGGCAGTGGCCTTGTTAAAACCGTAAAATTTAAAAATCCCAGTTACATTGGCGATCCAATTAACGCCATTAAAATTTATAACGATAAAGAAGTAGATGAATTGATCTTGATAGACATTAATGCTTCAAAACAAAAACGTAAACCAAATTTTGATAAGATAGCCGATATGGCATCTGAAGCATTTATGCCCTTTGCTTATGGCGGTGGAGTAAAAACATTTAACGATTTTGCTACCCTTTATAAATTAGGAATAGAAAAAGTTGTTGTCAATTCACTCATTCAGGAAGACCCTGATGTAATAAAAAAAGTTGTTGATCATTATGGTGCCCAGGCCGTAGTGGCATGTATAGATTTTAAAAAACCATTGTTTGGAAGTAAGGTCCCTTTTTCATACATGGGTCATAAAATAAAATATTCGTTAACTGAGTATGCAAGTTACCTTACTACACAATTAGGTGTTGGCGAATTAATGCTTTATAGTGTTGATAATGATGGAACCTGGGAAGGCTATGATAATGATATCACAGGCCAGATTTTAAATAGTATTGATGTTCCCGTTATTGCTTGCGGGGGTTGCGGCAGTGTAGATGATCTTAAAAAAGTTTTATACGAAACTAATGTAAACGCAGCCGCCATTGGTAGCATGGCTGTATATAGTAAAAAAGGCATGGGGGTTTTAATAAATTTTCCTAACAGGCAATCGGTTATAGTTGAAGATTAATGACAGATAACTGGAACATAGTAGAAAAAGGCGGATCATTTAAACTAAAAAAAATCATTAAAGATCTTGTTGATTATAAAGATCTTATTTATTTATTTTTTAAGCGTGATATAAAATCAAGCTACCAGCAAACTATTCTTGGTCCTTTGTGGCTTGTTATACAACCAGTATTTACAAGTATTGTATTTACTATTGTATTTGGTAATATTGCAAAAATTCCTACACCTCCAAATATTTCACCTTTTGCCTTTTATTTATTGGGTCTTTCTTTTTGGAATTATTTTGCAGATTGTTTTAATAAGATCTCCGGTACATTCGTAACAAATTCATCAGTATTCGGTAAAGTTTATTTTCCACGTTTAACGGTGCCAATTTCTGTATTGCTATCAGGCACTTTTAAATTTTGCGTGCAGTTCGTATTATTTTTAATTGTTTATTTATACGGTATTTTTTTTCAAGGTTACACTTGCCAATTAAACGCCGTTTTATTTTTAATACCGGTTTATATTGTTTTATTAGCCTTTTTTGCAATGGGGCTTGGTTTAATAATATCATCATTTACAACTAAATACCGCGATCTTACAATGCTTGTTGGCTTTGGTGTACAATTATTAATGTACGCTACACCTGTAGCATATCCGTTTTTTACCATAAGTTACAAATCAATGTTTTATAAGTTTTTATTGGCAAATCCGCTTACCAGTATTTTTGAAGCTGCAAAATATGGTTTTACTTCCAGCGGCCTATTTAGCACAAGGTTATTAATAGCAGATGCGGTTGTAATTATTATAACACTTATAATTGGCATGTATATATTTTCTAAAGTTGAAAAACGTTTTATGGATACAGTATAATGAGTGTAATTATTAAAGCAGAAAATATTTCAAAACAATATAAGTTGGGTGCAGTAGGTATATCCAGTTTAACCGATGATATGCAACGCCTATTTGCGAAATTAAAAGGTAAAGACGATCCGTTTTTAAAAATAGGTGAAGAGAACTCGCGTGATAAAGCAAATGTAAAAGGAGATTCTGATTATGTCTGGGCTTTAAACAATGTTAATTTTGAGATCAACCATGGCGAAGTAGTAGGAATAATTGGCAGGAACGGAGCTGGAAAATCAACACTTCTTAAAATTCTTTCGCGTGTTACAGAACCAACTGTTGGCAGTTTAAAATATAAAGGCCGTCTGGCGTCGTTACTGGAAGTTGGTACAGGATTTCATCCTGATCTTTCAGGCAGAGATAATATCTTTTTAAATGGCGCAATTCTTGGAATGAAAAAACAAGAGATCGCTAAAAAATTTGATGAAATAGTTGAATTTAGTGGCGTTGCAAAATACATTGATACACCTGTAAAACGATACAGCAGCGGTATGTATGTGCGCCTTGCATTTGCAGTTGCAGCTCATCTCGATCCTGATATACTCGTTATTGATGAAGTTTTGGCAGTTGGTGATATCGAATTCCAGGATAAATGTCTAGGTAAAATGAAAGACGTTGCCGGCCAGGGGAGAACGGTTTTATTTGTAAGTCATAATATGGCATCCATTAAAGCGCTTTGTAAAAGAGGAATAGTAATGCAAAAAGGAACGGTGACCTATGATGGAAATATTTCCGATAGCATTTCTAATTACCTGGCTACTTTAAATACAGGGCTTAATAACGGCACTATTCAGGCTGTTCACCGTACCATTAACACAGCAAGTGTTTTTTTTAAAGAAGTAAATCTACTGAACGAGGAATTTAAAAACGGCAATAGCATTTATTTTAATCACAATATTAAACTAAAATGTAAGGTTGAGTTTTTAAAAGATATAGATAACGCGTTGTTTGATGCAAGATTTGTTAGCGCAGATGGAATTGAAGTTTTGCATACCATGAATGTTTACGACGGAAATTTTATCAGTGCTAAAAAAGGAATTGTTGACCTGAATATCGAAATAGAAAATAAAATACAACCCGGTAAGTATTTTATTAACCTTGGTGTGCATTTAAGCGACGGAATTACGCTTGATTATTTAGAGCATATATTAGAAATTAATGTGCTAAACGTAGCCAAGGATAATCAAAAAGGCTTGATCTATGATTTTAAATTGGGGTATTACCGGCCAAACACAAAATGGGAAATAAAACAACAATAATAATGAACACATTTATACCACTCGCAAAACCTGCCATTAACGAAGACGATATTTTAATGGTTGCTGAGGTATTAAAGAGTGGCATGTTAGTGCAAGGTAAGTATGTAGATACTCTTGAAAGCAATTTCAAACAACTAACAGGTGCAGCCGGTGCCAGCGCACTTAGCAATGGCACGGCAACGTTACATTTAGCATTAATCGCACTAGGAATAAAAGCCGGCGATGAAGTAATAGTGCCGGCATTTTCATATATAGCAACAGCAAATGTTGTAGAGTTGGTTGGTGCAAAACCTGTTTTTGTAGATATTGATATTAAAACATTTAATATTGATGTCGAAAAAATTGAAGAAGCGATCACATCAAAAACAAAAGCAATTATGCCGGTTCATGAATTTGGTCTGGCTTGTGATATTGAGGCAATTGTTGCAATAGCAAAAAAACATAAATTGTATGTGATAGAGGATGCAGCCTGCGCATTAGGAGCCAAATACAAAAATAAACATATAGGAAGCTTTGGGAATTTTGGTTCTTTTTCATTGCATCCACGCAAAGCAATTAGTAGTGGAGAAGGTGGAGTATTAATTTCCAGTGATACCGAACTTGATAAAAAAATAAAGATCCTGCGAAACCATGGAACCGAAATTATTGATGGTAAAATGGATTTTGTTGAATTTGGATTTAATTATCGTATGACTGATTTTCAGGCAGCTTTGGTTGTTTCGCAGATGCCAAGACTTCAGCAAAGCATTAATTTTAAAAATGAACTTGCCGAAATTTATTTTAATGAAATAAAGCTTCCGAAAATAGCTTTGCCTTACATTCCTTCATATACGGCACATACATGGCAAACGTTTCATGTTATCTTAAGCGATGATATTAACAGGGATGAGCTTATTAAAAAACTACGCGAAAATAATATAGGCGTAAATTATGGAGCGCAATGTATGCCATACATGAAAGCATTTCAAAATAAATATCAATATAACTGCGAAAAACTTTTCCCTAATGCGCTCAAAGCATATAAGCAAGGTTTAGCTTTACCAATTTACGATCTTCTTACCCATCAACAGGTTCAATATATAACATCAACTTTAAATAAATTAATATGATAAACAATAAAACAATTTTTATAACCGGTGGTGCGGGCTTTATTGCTAACACGCTAATTAAACATTACATAAATAACAATAAAATTGTGGTGTATGATAATTTTCATCGCGATACCTTAACTAACAGCGGCGTTGGCAATCATAACAACCTTAAAATTGTAAAAGGCGATGTTTTAGACCTTGCTGCATTAACAGCAGCAATGAAAGGAAGCGATATAGTTATTCATGCAGCAGGCATAGCCGGTATTGATACTGTAATTAAAAATCCTGTTCGCACCATGCAGGTAAATATGATCGGTACGGCAAATGCTTTAGAAGCAGCACTTATAAATGGTATTAGCGAAAGATTTATCGATTTTTCAACATCAGAAGTTTTTGGCTCAATGGCTTTTAAATCCTCTGAAACTGATCAAACCGTTTCAGGTAGTGCTGGTGAAGCTCGCTGGACCTATGCTGTAAGCAAACTGGCCGGCGAACATTTAGCGCATGCTTATTTTAAACAACATAAATTACCCGTGGTAACAGTAAGACCTTTTAATGTTTACGGCCCGGGGCAAACCGGCGAAGGCGCAATACAAATATTTATTAAAAAAGCATTGAACAATGAGGATATTCATATTGATGGTGATGGCTCTCAGATAAGGGCCTGGTGTTTTGTTGATGACTTTGTAGATTGCCTTATCCGTTGTATTGAAAACCCTAAAGCTGTTGGCGAAAGTTTTAACATTGGCAACTCGCGTGCCGTTATAACAATTTTAGGTCTGGCACAACTTGTATGCAGGGTACTAAAATCTGAATCAAAAATTGTTTTTGATCCACCGCTATCTGCAGATATTGCAATCCGTATTCCAAGCGTAGAAAAAACAAAAGAGATTTTAGATTTTAAAGCAAAAATTGATCTGGAAGAAGGTGTTTTAAGAACCGCAGAATGGATGAAGGCACAAAATGGATAAAAAAAATGAACTAAATAAATATCCTGAACTTTCAGCTCATTTCGATAAGTTAAATGAACTGAATATTTTTTTGGAGTCTAAATTTAAAGAACAATATAACAGGTCTCTTCCAATGGCCGATCATATTAATGATCGATGGCAAAGAGCAGAACGTCTTGGGTTTGGAAAAGGTACAAATATTTATGATTCAAGTTACGTTATAGGAAATGTAACTGTAGGTGAAAACTGTTGGATAGGAATGTTTACAATTCTTGATGGCTCTGGAAATTTATTTATAGGTAATAATTGTACTATTTCAGCAGGAGTTCATATTTATACGCACGATAATTTAAAAGCCACATTATCAGGCAATAAAATTCCTATCGAAAGAGAAGAAGTAATCATTGGTAACAACTGTTACATTGCGCCGCATTCAATAATTTCTAAAGGTGTTACTATTGGCGATCATTCTGTTATTGGCGCCCACAGTTTTGTTAACAGATCTTTTCCAAACAATGCCATTGTTGCGGGCGTACCAGCAAAACAAATTGGTAATGTTGTGATAAAAAATGACGAAATTTTTTTTGAGTATTATAAATAATTAAACTATGCAAACATGTAAACGTTGTATTTATAATTCCGATATTCCAAAAATATCATTTAATGCCAATGGCATTTGTAACTATTGCGAGCAGTATGATTCTATGGATGCTATGTATCCTACCGGTGAAAAGGGAAAAAAGATAATTGAAGAATATGTTGCTCAAATGAAAAAAGATGGGAAAGGAAAACCTTATGATGTGGTAATTGGGGTAAGTGGTGGCTGCGATTCTTCTTATATGCTGCATGTTGCAAAAAATGTGTATGGCTTAAGAGTTTTGGCAGCGCATTTTGATAATACTTACAACTCTAAAATTGCTGTAGAAAATATTAAAGTACTTCTTGATAAATTAAATATCGATCTGTTTACATATGTTGTAGATAATAAAGAGTTTGAAAATATTCAACGATCACTTCTCCAGGCTTCTGTACCCGAATTTGAAGCTGCAACCGATCTTGCTCTTGCAACAACACATTACATGGCTTGTGCTAAGTATGGTATTAAACATATTTGGGAAGGTCATTCTTTTCGTACAGAAGGTGTATCGCCTCCGGGTTGGTTTTATATGGATGCAAAATATATCCAATCTATTCATAAACAATTTGGAGATGGCATTATAAAGTCAACACCATTGTTATGGCTTAGTAAGTGGATAAAGTGGATGGTTATAAATAAGATAAAAAAATTCAGACCGCTTTATTATCTCGACTATGATAAAGAAGGAACAAAAGTTTTTTTAGCAAATGAATATAAATGGCAATGGTATGGCGGTCATCATATGGAGAACCGCACTGCCTACTTTATAAATAATTACTACTTACCTGTTAAGTTTGGTATTGATCTTCGGTGGTGCGAATATTCTGCTCTTGTTAGAGCAGGAACAATATCGAGAACGGAAGCACTTGAAAGAATGAAGTTGCCAAAGCCCTATGAAGAAGATCTTTTGGTTGAAATAAAAACAAGATTAAAATTAACCGATCAGGCTTGGCAAAAAATAATGAATGCGCCAAACAAACACTATACTGATTACCCTACTTACAAAAAAACTTTCGAGCGACTGCGCCCCTTCTTTTACCTTTTATTAAAATCAGGATATGTAACACGTAGCTTTTACGATAAATTTTGTGTTATGAAAGAAGAAAAGCTAAAATGACGAATATTTAGCACTCTGGAATATAAAAAAACTTTTGTCTTTTAATCATAACAATAAATTCCGGTTACGTTAAAGCAGATATAAAATTTGTGAATTCAAGAATTAAAATAGCCTGTGTAGGTAATATGAATAATTTCTTTTATTCGTTAGTACGACATCTTAGGCATTTGAATTTTGATGCAGAACTTATTTTAGTGGATGAGCTTTCACATTTTATGCCAGAGGCAGATACTTATGAAGAAATTGATTTTAAATATATAAAAACGGCTACATGCTTTTCTCACGATATTTTATATATCGATAAAATGCAGGTTGTTTCGTTTTTTAAACCTTATGATTATATAATAGCCTCAGGTGTTTCTATTGCTTATTTGGCCTATGCATCCATAAAAATTGATATGGTCATCCCTTATGGTTCAGATTATTATGAGCTTCCTTTTTTAGCTCAAAACAATAATGATCTTTCTCAAACCAATTCAACTGTTGCCTTGTTTCAGAAAAAAGGCATAGAAAATGCAGTTTCTATTATATGGGATTATACCAACAATGATTTTGAAGAAGTAGTTAACAAATTCAATTACAAAGGGCAGCTATATAGAACGCCTTCGCCTTTTATATTTAATTATGAATTTAATACAGAAAGAATCGATGAGCTAAAATCTAAAAGTATTCATTTTCCAAAATTAGAAAGTATTAAGTTGAAGCACGATGCTGTTTTGTTCAGTCATTCAAGGCAATGTTGGAAAAATCCGCCCGATGTATGGAGTTATAAAGGCAACGAAAAAGTAGCGCTTGCATTAAAAAAATTTCTTGATAGAAATAAAACACGCAATCCGGCACTGATTTTTTTTGAATACGGACCGGATGTTAATGAAACAAAAAAGCTCATTGATGAATACGGATTAAAAAATTATGTTTATTGGTACCCGGTAATTCCAAGAAAAGAGATCCTAACATTAATAAGTAATTGTGATATTGGTATTGGCGAAATTGGTAATCACAGTTGGTTTTCTTATGGCGCTATATTTGAGTTTTTATGCATGAAAAAGCCGGTCATCCATTTTAGGAATGATAAATTGTATGCAGATAAAATAAAAGAAATGTATCCCATGTACTCTGCCAATACAAGCGACGGCATAGTTAATATCCTCGAAGAATTTTACGCAGATAGAAAAAAATTTGAAGTAACCGGCGAGCTGGCTTACAAATGGTATATAAAATATGCAATTAAACGACCGCTTGATATAATTACAATTCAAATACAAAAAAAATCTTTTTTCTTAGAAAGATTAATTAAAATAAAACAAACTCTTGATGCCTTTGGCTTTTCAATACTTAACAAATTAAGCTGGAGATTTAAGAACCGTCCTTACTATTATAATACAAAATAATTACTGTTAAAGCAGTGAACATCGCAATTGTAACAACTGAATTTGTATCTGAAAATCGTTTTGATGGTGGTTTGGCCAATTATACATATAAGTTGGCCAAATGGTTAATTGAAAAAGGCCACACCGCTACTGTATTTTTAATTGGCGATAACGAAACAACTTTTGAGTACGATGGTATACCTGTAAAAAAAATACAACTTACAGATCATGTATGGCGTATAAATTATCGTGCAAAACGTTTTGGGTTAAGTTTTTTTGTTCCTCAACGCAAGTTGTTTTTTTACCAGTTAAAAAAGCAATCGCTTGAGCTTAGCAAAAAAATAATTGCGCACTATTCTGCCAAACCTGTAGATATTATTCATTACCCTCATTTGGGTGGGTTTGCGTTTTGTAAGCCGGCCTCCATTCCAAATATAATAAGACTTTCAAGCTCAACTGCGTTATGCCAGCAAATGGGCGGTTACGATGAGGATGCTATTAAAATGGAAGAACAGATAAAAGTAGAAGCATTGGCTATGAAAAATGCTGATACTGTATTTGGGCCCAGTAAAATGGTCGCATCAGTTATTGAAAAAGAAATTCATAGAAAAATAGAGATCATTGAAACACCATTTTCTGATATTAAAATTAATACTGATGCCGGGTTATATGAGCAGCAGTTAAAAGATAAAAAGTATATTTTATTTTTTGGCAGCATTGGTTTAATAAAAGGCGTTGGTACTATTGCAGAAATGATCTTTGATCTATTGGAAAAACAACCTGACTTATACGTGGTTTTTGTTGGAAAAAAACTAAACAATACTATTAATAATATACCCCTTTGGGATTACCTGTTGCGAAAGGCTGGCAAACATCATAGTAGGATCATGCATTTTGAAAGTTTAAAACACGATCGGCTGTTTCCTGTCATTAAGAACGCGCAATGTGTATTGTTACCTTCACGAGTAGACAATTTTCCGAATACATGTATTGAAGCAATGGCAAATAGTAAAATTGTGATAGGTACTTATGGCAATGGTTTTGATCAGTTAATTGAAAATGGCGAGAATGGATTTTTAATTAATGTTGACGATCATGCGGCACTTTTAAAGCAAACTCTTCATGTATTAAGTCTCGCTCCTGCCGAAAAAAAAGATATTGAAAATAAAGCCAGACTTAGGATAGATAACCTTCATCCTGATATAGTATTGGAAGAATTAATAACGCTGTATAAAACAACCATAGCAAAATTTAAAAACTAAATGTGTGGCATAGCGGGTTATATTAATTTAAACACAAAAGCAGATGAAAGCGTGATAAAACAAATGACAGATGTTATTGCTCATCGCGGACCCGATGGTTTTGGTCATAAGATCATTGATAATGTGGCTATTGGACACCGGCGTTTATCAATTATCGATCTGGCTTCCGGCTCTCAACCAATGAGTAATGAAGCCGGAACACTCTGGATAACATTTAACGGCGAAATATATAATTTTCCTGAATTAAAAGATCAATTGCAAAAACTGGGTATTGTTTTTAAAACCAATTCCGATACAGAAGTAATAATTTATGCTTACGAAAAATGGGGTGCAGATTTTTTAAATAAATTAAGAGGCATGTTTGCTTTTGCAATTGTTGACACAGCAAAAAAACAGATATTTATTGCCCGTGATCACTTTGGAATTAAGCCAATATATATTTATAAAGATGAGCACACAATTGCTTTTGGAAGCGAGATGCAACAGTTTAAATATTTTGATCGTTTTGATAACAGTATTAATTATGAAGCGCTTAATAATTATTTGTGGTTGCAGTATATTCCAGCACCTTTAACTATTTTTAATTCCGTGCAAAAATTAAAGCCTGCGCATTACGTAACAATATCTTTTGACGGTAAACTTAGCGAACAAGAAAAATATTGGGATGTTTCTTTTTCAAAAAAGCAGGTAAAAACCAAACAAGAATGGCTTGAAGCAACAGACGCAGAAATTAAGGCATCCGTAAAAGCACATTTACTGGCCGATGTTCCCTTTGGCGCGTTTTTATCGGGAGGTATAGATTCTACACTGGTAGTTAAGTATATGAGTGAGATACTTCCGCAAAAAGTAAAAACGTTTAGTATAGGTTTTGAGGAAGAAGCATATAACGAATTAAAGTATTCTGAGCAGGCAGCTAAAGCTTTTAACACCGACCATTATACTAAAATAGTAAAACCAAACGCATTAGATCTGTTACCAAAATTAGTTAAGCATTATGGTGAACCATTTGGAGACAGTTCAGCTTTACCAACATATTATGTTTGCGAATTGGCCCGGCAGCATGTAACCATGGTATTGAGTGGCGATGGTGGCGATGAGGCCTTTGCAGGTTACGGCTCATATATTAATTGGGTTAAGTATATGCCAATTAATTATAGAACCGGATTTAAAAGGACTATTTATCCTTATCTCGAAAAAGTATTTCCCGGCCGTTATCCTAAAAAAGACACGTTAGATGCATGGCTTAACAAGATTGAATATCTTGATAGAAACTGGCGTACAAAATTGTGGAAAAAAGATTTTGAATATATTAACCAGGATAATGCGGAAGGTTTTGATGAGCTGTTTAAAAAAACAGCAGATTATTCACTCGCAAATAAAGCGCAGTATATGGATGCAAAAACATATATGCCTTACGATATACTTACAAAAGTAGATGTGGCAAGTATGTGTCACAGTCTGGAAGTTCGTACACCTTTAATTGACAAGAACGTTTGGGAGTTTGCTGCAACAATACCTGAAAAATTTAATATCAATAAAGATAAAAATAACCATTGGGAAGGTAAACAATTATTAAAAGAACTATTAAGTAAAAATTTTCCAAAGGATTTTATTTATAGAAAAAAACAAGGTTTTGCAATTCCACTTAGTAAATGGTTTTCTAACGAAGGACAACTTCGACAGAAATTAAACGATACTGTATTGTCAAAAAATTCACATGTTTCGGATTTTTTTAACCAGCAAGCCTTATCAGAGCTTCTGAATTCAGGGCATACCGGTGGCATGTGGCTTATGTTATTTCTTGAAGAATGGTTATCTCAATTTAAAAAATAAATGCAGTATTCATTTCAAACAGATTTTGATTTTTCAAAAAAAAGAATTTTGATAAGCGGAGGAGCAGGATTTATTGGAAGTAATCTGGCAGAATATTTTGTGTTAAATAATTGCAGTAGAGTAGTTGTACTTGATAACTTAAGCACAGGCTTTATGCAAAACATCGAACATCTTACTTCATATTCTAATTTCGAATTTATAAAAGGAGATATTTCTAATTTTGCTGATTGTTTAAAAGCCACACAAAATACAGATATCGTATTACACCAGGCCGCTCTTGGTAGTGTTCCACGTAGTATTAATGATCCTATGGCTTCTAATCTTGTTAATGTTACAGGCTTTTTAAACATGCTTTATGCCTGTGTACAAAATAAAGTTGATCGTTTCGTTTACGCATCATCATCATCAGTTTATGGTGATGATAAAACGATGCCGAAATTGGAAGAAAGAACCGGTGAATTATTGTCACCATATGCAGTAACAAAAAAAACTAATGAGCTGTATGCAAACGTTTTTTTTAAAACGTATGGCTTGCAAACTGTTGGCTTACGCTATTTTAACGTTTTTGGCCCTAAACAAAATGTTCAAGGTCCTTATGCGGCTGTAATTCCTATTTTTATTACAAGTTTGTTAAACAAAAAGTCTCCAACTATTTTTGGCGATGGCAGCACTACGCGTGACTTTACTTTTATTGAAAATGTGATACAGGCAAATATACTCGCAGCAACTACCAACAATGAAAAAGTATTCGGAAAAGTTTTTAACATTGCTTATGGCGGCACAACATCTCTAAACACTTTGTTTGAGCTTATTGCTAAAAAGCTTAATACATCAATAAAGCCTTCTTATGCCGCCGAACGAAAAGGCGATATTAAAGATAGTTTTGCAGATATAAATAAAGCTAAAACAGATTTAGCGTTTAATCCTATGGTTAATATTGAAACAGGATTGGAAAAAACCGTAAACTGGTATAAAAAAAACCTTTGATGCAAAGTATTTGTTTTAAGCTTTTTGACGCACATTCTGTCTTTTTTCCAAACGATAAAGCTATATATGGCGGTGCTGAAGTAAGAGGTGTTACTATTGCCAAAGAACTTGCAAAAAAAGGAATTAAAACAACCGTTATAATTTCGCAATACCAACACCCGGTTAGCACCTGCATTGATAATGTAAATGTTGAATCGCATTTTTATTATGCAAAACAAAACAACTTTTTAAAAAAAGTACAATTAACTTTAACCTATTTTTGGCGCTTTAAGCAAAAAATATCAAAGGATGATTTTTATAAATGGCAGCCTTATATAAAAGCAAATGCCGAGTTTTATGCAGCTTTTGAAATTACCGAATCAACACAAACCCTGGTTGATTTTTGTAAGACCTTTCAAAAAAAATTCTTATTATTTGTAGCTTCTGATGGAGAAGTGTCTTTTGAAAACGAAAAAGCGCAGGTTATGAATGTTAAGAAAGAGCTTGCGAAATATATAAGCGCTGCTTCACATGCGGTTTTTGTTCAAAATGCCTATCAGCTTCAAAAACTTAATTCATACTTTAATATCAAAGGTATTCAGTTAAATAATCCATTACCACTCGAAATTGAAAAATGTAAAGTTACTTACGATAAAAGAAAATATATAACGTGGGTTGGTAAGTCAAGCCTTGCCAAGCAACCTTTAGCATTTGTACATTTAGCAGTATCATTGCCCCAGTATTCTTTTTTTATGGTTATGAATAAGAACGAAAAAGAACTTCATCAACAAGTGATAAAGCAATTGCCTGCAAATGTTACATTTGAAGAATCATTACCTTTTTCACAAATAAACAATGTTTTAAATAACAGTTTACTTTTTGTTAATACTAGTTTGTACGAGGGATTTCCAAACACCTTTTTGCAGGCCGGATTTTTTTCTGTTCCAATTGTATCATTACATGTTAATCCGGATAATTTTCTCGATATTTCGCAGGGTGGTATGTATTGCTCAGGAAACATGTCTGAATTAAAAGCAAACGTAGTTAATTTATTAGAAGATAGTAATTTGCATCAACAATTTAGTAATAATGTTAGAAATTATGTTCTCACTAATCACAATGTTAAAAGTGTAGTGGAAAAGATCATTCATAATCTAAATTAAATCCTTGTCATACACTTTTAAACCAAAAACGCTTTTTTTACTTACAAAAACATATCCTTTTGGAACAGGAGAACAATATGTTACCAGTGAGCTTTCGTTCTTATCAAATTTTTTTGAAAAAATAATTCTTTACCCCAACGATTATTATAACACCGACGAAAAGCATGATAAAAACTTGCCGGCAAATGTATCTATATTAAACCTAAACACATTATTGCCTTTAAAAAGTAAAAATAGCTTAAGCGATTATTTTTATTTGGCCAAAAACACAATAAATGAATTTTTAAGAACAGATGACAGGACCGGGTTTTTAAAAAATTTTAAATGGGATCTTATTAATTTCTGGACACAACTGCAGATCTCAAAAATAATGTCAGCCTATTTAAAAGAAAAAAAGTATAATTCGGATAATAGTGTTTTTTATAGTTATTGGTTCCACAAATCAGCTATACTTCTTTCAATACTTAAAGATAAAAAGCACATAAATAGTTTTGTTTCAAGAGCACATAGTATTGATCTGTATCATAACTATTGGGGTATAATCAACCAGGATGTTGTTGTACCATCTTTTAAAATGTTTAAGCTTCGCTTTGTTGATGAAGTGATTTCAGTTTCTGAACACGGAAGAGTATTTTTGAAAAAAAAATTCCCACAATATTCCAATAAATTTACCTTAGGCTATTTGGGCGTGCAGGAAGTTGAAGGAATTAAAAAAGAACACAATCCTTTTGTTATTGTTACTTGTTCGGGTTTTGATATTAATAAGCGTGTACATTTGCTTGCAAAGGCCTTAACAGAAATGAAAGATCATATAGAATGGTTTCATTTTGGCGATGGTGGCAGTATGAAAGAAGAAGCAATGCAGTATGTTAAAAAATTTGGTCCAAATATTAAGGCAAATTTTATGGGCCAAACGCTCAACACGCAAGTACGACAATTTATGACTTCTAACAAAATACATCTTTTTGTTAATTTAAGTATAGTTGAAGGTTTACCGGTTTCTATTATGGAAGCAATGGCTTCAAAAATAGCAATTCTTGCAACTGCAGTTTATGGTACACCCGAAGCTGTTTCTGAACAAAAAAATGGTTTTTTATTAAATGTTGATTTTACAATAGAAGAGTTGCGTAATAAATTAGAGTATTGCAGCTCAAATAAAGCTCTACTCGAAAAAATGGGGCAGGAGTCTTATAAACTATTTTTACAAAATTTTTCGGCAGATAAAAATTATACCAATTTTGCAAACCACCTTCAATCTTTATAACCATGATTTCAATTATTATTACAGCTTATAATTACGAACGTTATATTGAACGCGCTATAAGAAGTTGCCTTGATCAATCACTTTCAAAAGATCAATACGAAATAATTGTTGTGAATGATTGTAGTACAGATAATACGGCAAAGATCCTCGAAAATTATAAAGATTCGATCAGGATATTTAACCTCGAAAAAAACTGCGGACTTTCCGCGGCCAGAAATTTTGGTGTAAAAAGATCTCTGGGTCAGTTTATTATTTTTTTAGATGCGGATGATTATATTCAAAGAGATCTTTTATTGATACAAAAAACATTTTTAAACGAAAATAATGCCTTAGATGCAGTTTCTACCGACTACTATTTTGTAGATGAGCGCGGAAAACATCTTGAACATGTAAACGCTGAAAAGAAACCAATTGCCTGTGGTATTATGTTTAGGAAAGATCTTTTAATTGATATCGGTTTATATGATGAAGATTTTAGAGCAAGGGAGGAAGAAGAGCTCCGAATAAGATTTTTAAAAAAACACTCTATTTACAATATTATTCTACCCTTATACCGGTATAGAATGCATGATAATAATCTTACCAAAAATAGTGATGAGATGAATAAGTACAAGCAAAAATTGGACGACAAGCATGGCGAATGATCATCCGGTTTTAAAAGGAGAAAAAATCTTGTTGCGTCCTTTGCAGTTAAGTGATGTAAATGAAAATTATCTTTCATGGTTGCATGATGATGAAGTGATGGATGGCATTGCTACTTCTGGCTATACATTAGAGAATCTTAAAAAGTACGTTTTAGACCGGATAAACGATGAGCATGTTGCTTTTTTTGCTATTTGCGATAATAACACAAATGAACATCTTGGTAATATAAAAATCGATTTTCATGATAAAAAAGCCAATGTTTCTGAACTTGGTTTGTTAATTGGAAACAAAAATTATTGGGGTAAAGGTGTTGGTGCCGAGGCTTGTCGTCTTATTATAGAGTATGGCTTCAATGTAATGCAGCTTCGAAAGATTTATTTAGCAGTGTATGAACAAAATATAAACGCAAAAAAATTATACGAAAAACTCGGGTTTAAGCTTGAAGGAACTCTCCGAAAGCACATTTATGCAAGAGAAAATTATTATGATAAATATTTGATGGGTATTTTTAAAGAAGAGTTTAAATGAATCTTTTAATTATACAGGCCCGTATGGGTTCTACGCGCTTACCGGGTAAGGTTTTAAAAACAATAAAAAATATTTCTTTATTAGAGATACAACAAATGCGTATCAGAGAATCTGTATTAGTAGATAAAATACTTATTGCTACTACTACAAATAGTGAGGATGACGCTATTGAAAATTTTTGTAAAGAAAGGAATATTTTATGTTCACGTGGCAGCGATTGGGATGTGCTTGATAGATATTATCAGGCAGCAAAAGAACAAAAACCAACAAACGTAATCCGAATTACTTCTGATTGTCCATTACATCATCACAAAGTGATTGATTTTGTAATAAATGAATATTTATTATCGGGTAAAGATTATTTTTCAAACAGCAATAATGAACCTGATTTTTTAGAAGATGGTTTTGATGTTGAAGTATTTTCTTTCAAGGCGCTCGAAATCGCTTGGAAGGAAGCAAAGTTACTGTCTGAACGGGAACATGTAACACCCTATATTAAACAATCGGGTAAATTTACCTGCGCATGGAAAAAGTATAACAAAGATTATCAATTCAAATTATCTGTCGATTCGGAAAATGATTTTAAAGTAGCCGAAAGTATTTTTAACTCTTTTGATTCTATAACTGATTTTGGAATGAATGAGGTAGTAAAGCTTTTAAAAGAAAAACCGGCAATTTTAGAATTAAATAAAGATAGCATCATCAATTCAGGTTACATTAAATCTATTCAGAACGATAAAAAAATATAATGAAAGAGATCAACAATTTTTCCAAATCAAACCAATACAGGAATACGATCCATGATCTTATTCCCGGGGGTGCACATACATATAGCAAAGGCGACGATCAGTTTCCACTACTTTCTCCTGCTGCAATTACACACGGTAAGGGAAGCCATGTTTGGGATGTAGATGGTAATGAATATATTGAGTGTTTAAGCGGTCTTGCATCCGTAAGCCTGGGCCATGCCTACGAGCCGGTAATTGAAAGAGTAATAGAAGAATTGAAAAAAGGAAATAATTTTTCAAGACCTTCTGTTATAGAAAAAGAGGTTGCTGAACGTTTTCTGGCTATGGTAAAAACACACGATATGATCAAGTTTGCCAAGAATGGCTCTGTTGTTACAACCGCAGCTGTTAAACTGGCACGTGCTTTTACAGGCAGAAAACTAATAGCAAGACCAGCCGAACATCCTTTTTATTCATACGATGATTGGTTTATTGGGAGTACAGATGTAAAGAGCGGAATTCCAAACGATATAAGTAATTTAACTGTAACCTTTAAGGCCGATGATCTTACTTCTTTAAAAGAGCTATTTGATAAATACCCAAACCAGATAGCCTGCATTATTTCTGAACCGGAAAAAATGAATGTTTTGCAGGATAATTTTTTAAAGGATGCTATTGAACTTGCTCATAAGCATGGAACACTTTGGATAATGGATGAAATGATCACCGGATACAAGACTGATTTTCCTGGGTCAATGAAAAAATATAATGTTGTGCCCGATATGACCACCTGGGGTAAAGGTATTGCCAATGGGTTTTCATTTTGCTGCCTTACCGGAAAAAAGGAAGTAATGGAACTTGGTGGAATAAGAAATACAGGTGCCGAAAAATTATTTTTAATAAGTACAACACATGGAGGAGAAACTTCTAGTATAGCTGCAGCACTTGCTACAATGGATGAATTTGAAAAACATAATGTAGTTGCTCATAATCATGCTATGGGTCAAAAATTTATTGAAGGTTCAGTAAAGATCTTTCAAAATCATGGATTAAATAATTCAATTAAAAATTTACAATTCAACTGGCACGCCTCATTGGGATACTTTGACAAGGAAGGAAATAATTCTTTCGGTTTAAGAACTTTATTTCACCAGGAAATGATAAAACATGGTGTATTGTTTCAAGGAATTTTTTGCCCCCACTTTTCGCATACAGATAAAGATGTGGAACATATCCTTCAGGCAATGGATGCCTCTTGTGCTATCTATAAAAAAGGTTTGGAAGAGGGATATCAAAAATATCTTATTGGTGAACCGATAAAACCTGTTTTCAGAAAATATATTTAATATAAAATAATATGAATATTTTAAGAACAACAAATCCCGAACAAATTAATTTCAAAGAAAAATTTGATCTTACAGGAAAAGTAATTGTAATTTCCGGTGCTTGTGGCCTTATCGGTCGTGCATTTTGCGAGGCTGTAGTTCAGTTTGGCGGCCATGTGGTGGCAGTTGATATAGCATTGGCAAAGCCTTCAGAATTTGCTTCAAAATTACAACTGAGAAGTAATATTGAATGTATAGGTGTTGAAACAGAAGTTGAAAATAAGAACTCAGTGCTTGAACTCAAAAAGAAAGTGTTGGAAAAGTTCGGAAAAATTGATGGACTTGTTACAGGCCATCAAAATAAGTCGCATCTTATTTTTGAACCTTTCGAAGATCTTGCGGAAGAGAATTGGGATAAAGTTGTAGAAGTTAATTTAAAAGGCACTTTTTTATTATGCCAGATATTAGGTTCGTATATGGCGGAAAAGGGAAGCGGGTCAATTGTAAATATCCCATCTACTTATAGTGTTGTGGCGCCAAATCAAAATTTATATAAAGGTACTAAAATGGGTTGTCCTGCAGCCTACTCGGCAAGTAAAGGTGGTGTTGATGCACTTTCGCAATATCTTTCTTCTTATTGGGGGGCTAAAGGCGTAAGAGTAAATATGATCACACCGCATGGTGTGTGGAATAATCATGAAGAACAATTTGAAAAGAATTTTTCTAATTTTAGTCCTTTGCAACGAATGAGTTATAATCATGAAGTAGCTCCTGCACTAATTTATTTATTAAGCGATGCCGCAAGTTACGTAACAGGAAATAACATGCTTGTTGAAGGAGGTTGGACTGCATGGTAAATTATAACATTTTAAAAGGACGATTATACGGCTTAGATCTTATGAGGGCTGTTGCCATGATGTGTGTTATATTAACACATAGTGGTTACCGTTTGTTATTTGGCACCCGTTATGGTATACCTGCGGTAGAATCGTTTTTTGTTATAAGTGGATTTTTAATTGGTGGCATATTAATTCGTGATTTTGCAGAGGAGGTAAATTTTACCAACCTTACTAACTTTTGGAAAAAGAGATGGTTTAGAACGTTGCCATTATATTACGCTGTTCTTTTTCTTAAGTTTATTTTTGTTGATCATTCCATTGGAACAAATATTTTTTATTACATAGTTTTTTTGCAAAGTAATTTTTACGGAATTGATTTTTTACCGGTTAGTTGGACTCTGGTTGTTGAAGAATGGTTTTATCTTTTAATGCCATTATTTTTTATTGTGTTTTTTAGAAAAGGAATTAAACCGAAGCCGTTTTTTGTTTTAATAGTTCTATTTGTTTTAGCAGATAATCTATTAAGATATTTTTGGGTATTAAAAACCAATTACGGTTATGGCGCAATGGTTGGTAATTTTATATTTCGGATGGATTCTAATTTAATCGGCGTTGGTCTTGCAGGTATTAAAGTTTTTTATCCCGAAATATTTAAAAAAATGGCTTATGTTAAATATTTTATTATTGGAATGATAGCCATTATTCTGTTGTTTATATTATTTAGTGCTGATGGAGGTGGAACTAAAGATGTAAATGTACAGGCTGTTTGGGTAAGAACGTTTTGGTTTGGATTGATCAGTTTATTTTTTGCTTTAATTATTCCGTTTTTTTATCATGCACCAGTTTTCAGTCAAACAGAAAAAAGTAATTTATTTATTAGATGGCTTATAACCTGGATAAGTTTACTGTCATACCCGGTATATTTGATCCACGCCGAAATGTATGAAGTTTTACATCATCATTTTCCAAAATTATTAGAGTTGCCGCATTTCCTGCGGTTTATAATTGACAATATTGTAGTTGTAATATTTGGTTTAGCTTTATTTTTTGGTATTGATAAACCTGTACTGGATTACCGAAATAAATTTTTAAAACGAAGTAAAATTTAATCTTAATAAAAGCAGAAAAATGAAATTAGTTGATTTTTTAAACAATTATAACGCGGCTCAAATAACAACACCTTATATTATTGCCGAAGCGGGTGTTAATCACGAAGGGTCGATGGATCTGGCCAAAAGATTGATAGATGAAGCTGCAGAAGGCGGTGCTCATGCTATAAAATTTCAAACATATAAAGCAGATACCATTGCAAGTAAAGATAGTCCGTATTATTGGGATATAACTAAAGAGCCAACTAAAAGCCAGCACGAGCTGTTCAAGAAATATGATAATTTCTGGAAAAAAGAATATGAAGAATTAAAGGTTTATTGCGACAAAGCAGGAATCGAATTTATGAGTACGCCCTTTGATGTAGAAAGTGCTAAGTTTTTAAATGATCTAATGCCCGTATTTAAAATATCATCTTCAGATATTACCAATTTTAATTTTATCGAACTTCAATGTTCATTTAATAAACCAATTATTCTTTCTACCGGTGCATCAAATTTATGGGAAGTTCAGGAAGCTGTAGATATCATTGAAAAACATGGTAATAAATTATGTTTAATGCATTGCGTATTAAATTATCCTACACCAAATAAAAATGCAAATCTTGGAATGATCTGGGATCTGAAACAAAAATTTCCAAAACATATTCCTGGATATAGCGATCATACATTACCACAATCTATGGAAGTTATTCACTCTTCTGTTTTATTGGGCGCAGCTGTTATCGAAAAACATTTTACACATGATAAATCTTTACCGGGCAACGATCACTATCACGCAATGGATAAAAAAGATCTTAAAGAATTTTGGAGCAGATGGAAATTTACGAATGAATTATTAGGCTCCTTTAAATTAGAAGCATTAGCTGATGAAGAACCTGCCCGAAAAAATGCGAGAAGAAGTTTAGTAGCAGCTAAAAATATTGAAGAAGGTAAAGTAATTGAAGTTTCTGATCTTACCTGGAAAAGACCGGCGCATGGCATAAGTGCGAAATTTTATAACGATCTTATCGGAAAAAAAGCGTTGCGTGCTATTAAAGAAGATGAAGTGTTAAAGTGGAATATGTTTAATTAATATAATCTAAAATAATATGAGCTCAGAAAAAATTCGATATCAAAACACATTGCAGGATCTTATTGATCTTAATGTTTCTAATTATTGCGAATTAGGCCCTGGAGGAGGCGAAATTTCAATTGCATTAAAAAATAAAGGGAAAAATGTTTGCGCCTTAGAAGCCCCATGGGATTTTGAAAACCGAACCGCATGGGGTAAACCTAATGGAATAAATGTTTATGCCGGCGAATTTTTCACAGCAGATTTTAAGGAAGCAATTAAAGAAAAAGTAGATTGTTTTAGCCTTATTCATTGCATTGCCCATTTTCGTTTTCCACCACAAATAGTTTTAAAGCAAGCGTATAATAAACTTGAAAAAGGTGGATATTTTTATTTATCAACTGTTAATGGTGGCTCTCTTGACAGAGTTGTAAAGCTCTTCAAGGGAGGCGCCATTACAGAAGAAGTAAAAGAATATGTTAATATGGGTGAAGAGTACAATAAATATTGTAATCCTTCAGGCAGGTATATGATCTGGGATAGTTGGATGCACGTTAAAGAGTACCGTCAGCACGAACTTAAAAAAATTATGGAAGAAGCGGGTTTTAAAGTTGTACTAACAAAACACCGAAATAATTTTCAACACTGGAAAACAAATTTAGTTTGCAAAATTTGGCCCCATCTTTCAGAAGAGATCATTGTTGTTGGTCAGAAGTTATGAGTTTGCAATTAGAAATAGAAAAATATTTTGATAAACTTTGGCCTATCTGCAGAAGCATTACGGGTAATGGTTTGCGTGAGTCATTAAATATTATTAAAGAGATAGTACCTTTGCAATTAACCGAAGTCGAAACCGGAACCCAGGTTTTTGATTGGACAGTGCCAAAAGAATGGAATATTAATGATGCTTACATTATTACACCTGATGGTAAAAAGATCTGCGATTTTAAAACAAACAACCTACATGTAGTAAAC
Organism: Bacteroidia bacterium; assembly: GCA_044229885.1. GTDB lineage: Bacteria > Bacteroidota > Bacteroidia > B-17B0 > Aurantibacillaceae > Aurantibacillus. The sequence continues at coordinate 467,776 of JBGASD010000003.1, forward strand.
TATTCTGCGCCTGTTAACGATAAGATATCCTATTCTCAATTATTACAACATTTGCATTACATGGAAGAAATGCCTACGGCAATTCCATATGTAACATCTTATTATAAAGAAATATGGGGCTTTTGTATTAGTTATAATGAGCTTATAACACTTCCAAAGGAAGGTGAGTATACCGTGGTAATTGATAGTTCGTTAAAACCCGGAAGTCTTACATATGGTGAGGCTGTTTTAAAAGGTGAGTCAGAGAAAGAGATTTTATTTTCAACATACATTTGCCATCCTAGTATGGCTAATAACGAACTCTCCGGACCTTTAGCGCAAGCTTTTTTATATCAAAAAATTGCTGCTTTACCAAAACGTAAATACTCTTACCGTTTTTTGTTTGCTCCTGAAACTATAGGTGTAATTGCCTTTTTAAAACAGAACGGAGAGGGTTTAATAAAAAATCTTGAGGCTGGATACGTTCTCACATGTTGTGGGGATAATGGAAACTTTGTTTATAAACGCTCTAAAAGAATAAATTCGCTGGCAGATAGAGTTGCAGAACATGTTCTTAAGTATCAAGATGTGGGCTACGAAATAATTCCTTTTAGTGTTGGTGGTAGCGATGAAAGGCAATATTGTTCACCCGGATTTAATTTGCCTGTTGGATCTTTAACACGAAGTATGTATCAACGGTATAAAGAATATCATACTTCACTTGATAACAAAGATTTTATTTCTTTTGAGGCAATTGAAAAAACAATAGACACATATTTTGAATTTGTAAAAGTATTAGAGCTTAATGATTTTTATATGAATACTATTGTTTTTTGTGAACCTCAATTAGGTAAACGAAACCTTTATCCATCTTCTGTAAACCCTTTGGAAAGTCGGGAAATAGTGCATAACCGAATGCATTTACTTACTTACGCTGATGGGCTGCATGATTTGATGGATATCGCAGAACTTAAAAGCAGAAAGGTTTCTGTGTTTTCTAAAGATATTGAAGATCTCATGAAAAATGGAATTCTTATAAAAAAGAAAAATTAGAATGACCGAAACCTTTTCGCAATTTAAAGAAAGATTTTATTCAGCAATTACTGATTTTTCGGTTTTTGACTGCGAAGAGTATAACCTTTTAAAAGTTGTGCTTGATGGTTTAAAAGTAGATTACAAAGCAAAGGGCATAAATAATCAGGCAATTTTTAAAAATCAAGTATTAACCGATCTGATTTTTTTTGCAAAAAGAGTAAAATATAAGGGCCAAATTAATATAGCACAACAAAAAAGCAAACAGGTTAGTAAAAAACTAAATGTACCCTACTTTTTTTTTGATAATGGACGCATTGCTAAAAATAATGCAGGAGAAGAGGTTTCTTTTTATTTTGATAAAATTGAAAACTACCTTGAGCCTAAAAATTGCGTAACTATTTACCAGGTAAAAACCAGGCTAAAAAATGGTGAATGCATAAATGATTTGGTCTTTGCAACTCTTTTCGCGTCTTATTCCAAGGAAGATAAGGTGCTTATAAAAAAATTAAAACAAGCGTATTCAAATATCGAAAATTTAAAAATATTCACTGCGCCTGATCTTTTTAATATCAGAGTTGCTATTAATAAATTTTTTGATGAATTCAGATTTTGGAATTTTATGCTTAAAAATGCTTCAGTAAAAATTGCACTATTTGATGAACATTATCATCGTGAAGCATTTTTACTCGCGTTGCAACGCAAGAAGATAAAAACAGTAGAATTGCAACATGGTTTAATTGCACCGGAAGATCTGTTTTATGTTTTTCCAAAAAACATACAGTTAATAGCTTCACGTGCATTGTTTCCGGATAAAATTTTTACATATGGAAGTTACTGGTCTGAAATTCTAAAAAAAGGTTTTGAATTTAAGCCGTCGCAAATAACGGAGTTGGGTGTTTATCAAGAGTTAAATACATATGTTGATCAAGCATCTAAAGATGAATTAGCAAAATTTATTAATAGTGATGCTATTATTCTTGTTACAACACAAACATTTTTGCACAATTATTTTATTGATTATGTAAAATGGCTGTCAGATGATCTAATTAAACAGCGAAGCCCGATAAAGATAATTGTAAAAAATCATCCTTCAGAAAAAGCAGAGGATTATAAAGTATTGAGATCCCTTAGGAATGTAAAAGTAGCAAACATAAATACCGAATACTTACTTAGTATTTCATCCTGGCATGTTTCGTGCTATTCTACTACACTTTATGATGCAACAAAATATAATTGTCATAATTTTTCTTTGCTTATACCGCAGTGTGAGGATTATATTGAAACCTTCATAAAAGAAGGAATTTCGTATAAACTATTAAAAGATCAAAATCCTGCAACAATGAAAACTCATGCAAAAGAGTTTACTTTCGACAAAAAAACACTATACGAAGATTTTGAGATACATAAACATAAATTAAAAGAAATACAACAGATTTAATATGACTGGTACTTATAAGCAATGCACCAAATGTATTTTAGATACAAACGATGATAAAAATATTTCTTTTGATGAAAAAGGAGTATGTAATTATTGTAACAAATTTTATCAGGAGTATGATCAGTATTTAAAAATGCCACCCCAGGAAAAAGAAAATAATCTCAAAAAAATGGTTGAGATAATGAAGGTTGATGGCAAAGGAAAAAAATACGATTGCATTTGTGGCATTAGTGGAGGCGTTGATAGTTCTTTTATTGCTGCCAAAGCAAAAGAATATGGTTTAAATGCCTTATTGGTACATTTTGATAATGGCTGGAATTCTGAACTTTCAGTAAAAAATATTGAACAAATTTGCAAATATACCGGTTTCGATCTTTATACATACGTTGTTGATTGGGAGGAATTTAAAGAGTTGCAACTTTCATACATTAAAGCTGGTGTTTTGGATTGGGAAGTGCCAACAGATCACGGTTTGTGGGCCGTTATACTTAAAAAGGCAAAAGAGCTTGATATAAAGCATATTCTTATTGGCGCTAATTATCAAACAGAAGGCGTATTACCTTTGCCAATGCGTTACGACAAGGCCGACCTTAAGAACATTAAAGATATTTATAATAAGTTCGGTAAAGGTGGTAGCTTCAGATCTTTTCCGGTATATAAATTTTGGAACCATATGTATTTAAAACTTGTTTGGGGTTTAAAATTAGATAGCATGTTATATTTTATGGAATATAATAAAACAGCTTCAAAACAATATTTAATTGATGTAGTTGGTTGGCGCGATTATGGTGGAAAACATTATGAATCGATCTTTACAAGGTTTTACCAAGGCTATATATTAAAAGAAAAATTCGGGTACGACAAAAGAAAAGCACATTTGGCTTCTCTTATTTGTTCGGGTCAAATGAGTAGGCAGGAAGCACTTGCTGAATTAGAAAAACCTTCTATAGACCCTGTAATACTAAAAGGTGACCTTGAATTTTTTCTCAAAAAGATGGGTCTTGAAAAGGAAGAGTTCGAAAAAATAATGAGAACTCCACCCGTACCTCATGAAAATTTTAAATCATATTCTACTTTCGAATATCCGCTTTTTAAAAAAATACTTAAAAATCTTCTGGCTGTTAAAAATTTAATAAAACCGACTAAGGTTAAATCAAAATAATATAAACATATTTTACCTTTTTTAAATAGTTACATTATTGCTTCTTATTTTGAAGCTGCCGTTGGAGAAGAAACGGTTAAATTATTGCCTTTTGGACATGCCAGGCACTTTCCATTGGAGTTTAATTATAGCAATAAAAAAATAATTTCGGGAGAAGCAAATTTCTTCAATTCTGTTTTTCTGAGAAACTTTAAAAACGATAATTTTATTGATCAGAGTTTATGTAATGTAACTTTATCAAAAAGTAAAAATTCTATTGTTGTATTAAATGCGCTCGATAATTGTTTTGGGCATGCGTTGCTTAAACTATTTTTTTCGATCAAATATATTTCTCAAAATAAAAGCAAAACAGATTTTTTATTAATTTTGCCAAAGGCATTAAATCATTTTGTTAAAGATTCTGAAGGTTTAAATATTCTTTGTATCGATATGTCGTTTTCAAAATTAGAAAAATGCTATATCCTTAATAAGGAGATCGAAAAAATTACGTACCCCTACAGTGAAATCCTTATTGAAGGTACTGAAACTTATTCTGAATTTGATTTTAATTTTCTTAAAAATGAGTTAGAGCTTTTCGGTAAAACCGATATCAATTTATCAGATAATAAGATCATATTTTATTACCGATCAGATTATTTTAGGAAGTGGGCTGGTATTAAACAGGTAAAACAAATAGTTAAATTATTTTCATTTTTAAAAGATTTTTTTGATAGTTCTGTTAAATTTTATGTTTTAGGAGATCGGGATAAGAATCATTTCCCAGCCTGGATAGTTGACGAAAGAGTTAGTGGCTTTTCACCTGAAATAGACCACAGATATAATTCTCTCTTTAGTTCTTCTTTGATATGCATAGGTTTAACCGGAAGTCATATGTTGTTTCCAAGTATTTTTAGTGACTGTACAGTGCATTTACATCCATCACATAAATATAAAAATATGGCAGAAGATACCATAAGCAGTTTAAATAGTAATGAGATAATTTCTGCTTATAAACATCTTTATTATTTTTCAAATCATAATTGTTCCGGTCTTGATGCAGTAAAATTAGGCACTCAAGTATTATTGCATTATCAAGCACTGGCAGAAAAAAAATATAAAATTTTAGTAAAGGAAAATATTAGCCAAAAAAAATGGTTAGATGCGAATTATCCTTTTTTGAATAATGAAAAAATAGATAATTTTAGAAGAAATTTTTTAAGCCGTGAAAATAAAAAGAATATGGTAGGTTATTATATCAATAAATTTATTGGTTAGTGGGTAAATTAGCTTTTGTTGATAGTTTAAGAGGTTTCGCAATTTTATTGGTTATAATAAATCACACAGCGCAAAGCATACAGGATCTACCTCAGTGGTTGTATAGCTTAAGCTATTTTGGTAAATATGGTGTACAGCTCTTTTTCTTAATGTCAGCTTATACTTTGTCGTTATCATGGGCAAATCGCACAAAGGAAACAAATAAAACGGGAAATTTTTATTTACGAAGATTTTTCAGAATTGCGCCGCTGTATTATTTTGGAATTTTATTTTATGGTATTATTGTTTTTTGTAAGCAACATTACGCTTTAAATACATACCTCTTAAATCCAGATTACTCAGTTTTAAAAGTGATAGCCAATTTTACTTTTACACATGGTTTAATACCTGACGCTATACATTCTGTTGTTCCCGGTGGTTGGTCTATCGCAACAGAAATGCTATTTTATTTGATCTTTCCTCTGATATTTTTCATGTATTCAAAAATAAAAAGTAAGCTATGGATAATTGTTTTACCTTGTTTAATTGCTATTGCAACGTTTATTTTCTTTAGAGGTTTGCCTCGTATATTTCCACCAGTACAAAGCCATAACTTTGAATTTTATTATTGTTGCATTATTAACCAACTTCCTGTTTTTTTACTTGGAATTGGATTATACTTATTTCCATCAGAGTATATTTTTTCGCGCCCAAAGGCATTAATGTTTCTTGCAGCCTTTTTAATATTATTGAGTACTGTTTTTTACTTAAATAAAAAAGGTGTTAATGATATAACACTGAGTACATTTGTGGTTGGAGTCTCCTTTGTTTGTTTATTTGTAGCGGTAAAAAATTTTAATTTTTTAAATACAAAATTCATGCAGTGGGTAGGAAGGTTATCTTTTTCGATTTATGTATTTCATTTTGTTTTTGCGTGGGGTATTTCAGCATTTATTTCACAACAGCTTGTTTCTCATTTAAGCAGCGTTTTTGTTTATTTAATTGCGTTAACAGTTACGATTTTCGGTTCTTCCCTTATTTCTTTTATTACAAAGTATATGATAGAAGACAGGGGAATTGAACTCGGTAAAAAAATTATTAAGAACAGATGAAAAACACAAAAAAAATAAAATTTGCCATTGTGGGCTGTGGTAGTATCGGAAAAAGGCATATTGCGGTTCTTGATGCAGAGCCGGATGCAGAAATAGTAGCGATCTGCGATACAGATGAAAAAAAATGTATCGAACTTTCTGTATTGTATGGAAATATTCCTTACTATACTTCTTACGATAAAATGCTCGAGGAAATTAAAGTAGATATTGTAAATGTTGTAACACCCCACGCTCTTCACGCACCCATGAGTATAAAGGCATTAAATAAAAAACTTAACGTACTTGTTGAAAAGCCAATGGCTCTCACTACAGCCGATTGTAATGCCATGAATTCTGCAGCAAAAGCAAACAGCATGAAACTTTGGGTAGTAAAACAAAATCGTCATAATGTTCCTGTTAAATTGGCAAAAGATGCTATAGATAAAGGAATGTTAGGGAAGATATTCATGGTAAAATGTGATATTTTGTGGAATCGTTACCAGGGATATTACGACGAATCGCCATGGCGAGGAAAAAAGAAGGAAGAAGGTGGTGCTTTATTTACGCAGGCCAGTCATTTTATTGACCTTTTAGTATGGTGGTGTGGTGATGTTGTAGATGTTAAAGCATTTATGGAAACACAAAACCATAATATTGAAACAGAAGATTCAGGAAATGCTATCTTAAAATTCTCTTCCGGGGCAATGGGTAGTATTAATTGGACCACCTGTGTTTACAATAAAAATTATGAAGGTAGTATAACTATTGTTGGTGAAAATGGAACTATAAAAATTGGCGGCCAATATTTAAATAAGATCGAATTTTGGGATGTTAACGGTTATCCATTGCAGGAAGGTATTGAGTTTACCGACAAGCCAAACGCATATGGAAAATATCAGGGTACAAGCTCAAATCACGATAAGGTAATTAAAACAATAATTGAAACCTTAAACCATAATAATGCAGGTATAGATGCTGTTGAAGGTTTTGAAGGCATGCGCTGTGTTGATGCAATTGAAAAAATGTATAATTCACTTAAATAAAATGGAAAATACTCCTAAATTATTTTCTTCCGCAATAAAAAATGTAAAGTTTGGAGAGAATGTGAAAATAATTGAGCCTGTTAACATTTACTGCTGTACGATTGGTAACGATACATTTATTGGCCCTTTTGTTGAGATACAAAAAGACGTGATTATTGGTAATCAATGTAAAATACAATCACATACATTTATTTGCGAGCTGGTTACGATTGGAAATGATTGTTTTATAGGACATGGTGTTATGTTTATAAACGATCTGTTTTCAGAAGGTGGCCCCGCAAGGGGAAACAAAGATCTTTGGCGTTCAACTAAAATCGGTAACCATGTATCTATTGGCTCAAACGCTACAATATTACCTGTAACTATTTGCGATAAAGTTGTAATAGGAGCAGGGGCGGTTGTTACAAAAAATATTTCTGAGTCTGGTGTTTACGCAGGTAATCCTGCAAAAAAAATAAAGAACCTTTAAAAAATGCAAGAAAAAATATAAAATGAAAATACCTTTTGTTGACTTAAAAGCGCAATATCAATCTATAAAAAAAGAAATAGATACAGCAATAGCTAACGTAATTGCAGATACAGCTTTTATTGGCGGATCGACCAATAAATATATCACAACTTTTGAAAAAGAATTTGCTTCTTTCTTAAATACAAAACATGTTATTACTTGCGCAAATGGCACCGATTCTATTGAGATATTATTAGAGGCATATGGCATTGGAACCGGTGATGAAGTAATTGTACCTGCATTGTCATGGATCTCAACTTCAGAAGCTGTTGGCAGAATAGGAGCAACCCCAATTTTTGTTGACGTAAAAGAAGATACTTTATTAATGGACCTGGATGCTGTAGAAAAGAAAATAACTGCAAAAACCAAGGCAATTATACCTGTGCATTTGTATGGCAACGCCGTAAATATGGAAACCGTTATGAAAATAGCCGAAAAGCACAAATTGATTGTTATTGAAGATTGTGCTCAATCTCACGAAGCAACTTTTAATAATAAAATTGTTGGAACTTTCGGACACGCTGCTTCTTTTAGTTTTTATCCCGGAAAAAACCTGGGCGCCTATGGTGATGCAGGCTGCATTACTACCAATTCAGATGAGATAGCCGCAAAAAGCAGAATGATAGCTAATCATGGGCAATTAAAAAAACACGACCATGTAATGGAAGGTAGAAATTCCAGAATGGATGGATTGCATGCCGCGATCTTATCTGTTAAATTAAAATACCTGAGCGGATGGAATAATAAAAGGATTCAAAACGCAGATAAGCTATCTGTACTTATTGATACAAAAAAATACCGTACACCAGTTGTAAATACAAATGCAAAACATGTATTTCATTTATATGTTATACGAAATAACAAAAGGGATGAACTAAAACAATATCTGGCAGATAACGGAATAGAAACAGCTATTCATTATCCAACGGCCTTACCTTTTTTAAAAGCGTACGAAAAATATAAATATAAAATAGAAGATTTTCCGATTGCCCACTCGGAAACACAGAAAATATTATCAATACCTATGTTTCCCGAGCTAAATGATGAGCAAATGAAATACATAGCAGAAACATTAGCTAAGTTTAATTAGTGAATAAAAAGAATATATTAATAATATGTTGGGACTTTCCTCCAAATAACTCAATTGGCGGACGTCGTTGGGCTAAATTTGCAAAAAGTTTACTTAAACAAAATTATAACATACATGTTGTAACACATAGAGCAAATACAAATTCAAAAAAGTCGTTTTGGATAAGTGATGAGGAATTGGCGAAAATGAAATCGTACTATTTTACAAACCATTTTTTGGTAGGTTGGCTTAATGATTATACATCACTATTCAGGTTTTTTAAAATTCATACCGCTGAACTTTTATTAAGGATATTTTTTAAGGGTACAATTTTTGACAAGGCCATTGGTATTGAAAAAATATTTTTAAAGGAAGTAAGTGAAATTATTGATCAGCAGGCTATATCCACAGTTTTTGTTACAGGCGCCCCTTTTAATTTATTATACTATAGCGCTAAATTAAAGAACATATTTCCACACTTAAAAATTATTTCTGACTATCGGGATCCATGGATAAATGCTCAGAATTACGGGATGCAACACCTTTCAAATGCAAGAAAAAATGAAGAGCTGAGGAAACAAAATTATGTGTTTGAGAACGTTGATTATATCACAGCACCAAATTCATTTTTATTGAGCGAAATAAAAGAAACCTATACAGGTAATGCCGCAAAAATGGCAAATTTTTTAGAACTTCCACATGCATTTGATCCCGATGATATTATTCAAAATAATTTGCAAACTAAAAATGCAGGAGAAATAAGGATCATTTATGCAGGTACTTTATATATTGGAAGTGACAGATATTTAACATTTTTAAATGAATCTATTAATCATTTTAAATTGCAATTAAATGATGTAAAACTTAAAATAGACTTTTATACACCTGAACTTTCTAAAACAAGAATATTTAGTGAAAATGTAAATTACATTGAGTTTCATAAACCTGTTGGAGAGAAAATATTTAATGAGGTAATTGCTTCTGATTTTATTTTCATTTTTCTTTCAGAACATAATAAAAATTATGTAACAAGTAAATTTTTTGAGTTTTTGCCGTATAAAAAGCCTTATCTGTATATTGGCCCTGAAGGTTTTGTGTCAAAAAAAATAGAACAGGAAGGTTTAGGATATCATTTAAAAACATCAAAAGATCTTTATAATATCATTAGTGATCTAAAAAGAAAAGATATAAAATGTACTTCAGACATTCAAAAATATACTTTTGATTTTGTAACACAACAGTTTATTTCAGAAATTAATAAAGCTTGAAAAATTGACAAATATCAATATTAGTTTAAAAAATTAGAAGTAAAATAATCGTCTCTTTTAAAAAACAGTACTATGTGCGGCATCTCCGGAATAATTAGTTTAAACAATGCATCAATTAATTTTGAGAATTTGTTTAAAATGACAAGAGAACTCAATAAACGAGGCCCTGATGGCGAAGGTTACCTTATATCCAATGATCCAGAGTACTGTAATTTTTTAAAAAAAAGTAACAATAATCCAAAAGTAATTTCTTTGCAACATAAGCAAAATATTGGTTTTGGGCATCGTCGCTTATCCATAACAGATTTGAGTGATGCCGCTTCTCAACCAATGACAGAGATCGATAAAAGATATTGGGTGGTTTTTAATGGGCAAATATACAATCATGTAGAGTTGAGACAGGAACTTGAAAAAAATGGATTTAAGTTTCTAACCGACCATTCCGACACCGAAGTACTTATAAATAGCTATAAATGCTGGGGTGTTAATTGTTTATTAAAGTTAAAAGGTACATGGGCATTTTGTTTATGGGACTCCAGTGAAAATACTATACTAATATCTCGCGACAGAGTTGGAGTTAGACCACTTTATTATACGATAGATAAAAACCGTTTTTATTTTGCAAGTGAATTAAACGCTTTATTAACGAATAAAGATATTAAGAGAGAATTAAATGATTTTGCTATCTATGATTATCTCACTTATACAAATGTTCCGGCACCAAATACTATCTTAAAATCATTTCATAAAGTACCTGCCGCTCATTATGCTTTTTTTAAGCCCGGAGATCCTATTCAGTTTAAAAAATACTGGAGCCCCGTATCTCAAAAGCTAGATATAGAAATGAGTGAGAAGGAAATTATTAAAAAGATACGACAAAAATTAAATGCAGCTACACGTGCCAGAATGCCGGAAGATGTAAAATATGGTATGCTTTTAAGCGGTGGGCTTGACAGTAGCATTAATTTGGCCTGCTTGAGTGGAAATACAACACAAGCCGTTAAGGCCTATTGCGTGGGTTTTGAAAATGAAAGTAAGTATAAAAATGAATTTGAATATGCCAGAAAGGTTTCTAAACATTTTAATGCAGATCTAACTGAGTTAGTTATAAGTGAAGATGAATTTTTTGATTTTATCCCTAAAATAGCTTACTACCAGGATGAGCCAATTGCTGATACGGCAAATATCCCTATTTATTATATTTCAAAAGTGGCGCAAAAAGATAATGTAAAAGTGCTTATAGGAGGCGAGGGTAGCGATGAGCTATTTATTGGATACCAGCACTGGCGACTGATATATGAATTTGAAAAAGTGTTTAGGAATAAACCTAACCTTGCAGGTTCATTATCTTATTTACACTCAAAATCTATCTTCAAAAATAAGAGACCGCATTATCAAACATGGGGTTACAAAGTAAAAAATAATTGGCCTGTTTTTTGGAGTGGTACTGAGTTAAGGACAGAAAGAGATAAAAAGGAAATACTTAACCCGGATTTTTTAAATAAAATTGGCGACTATAATTCTTTTATGCCTGTAAATGAACTTTATCAATACCTCACCTCTAAAAATGAGTACGATACTTTTGAATGGATGACCATTAATGATCTGCAAAACAGGTTACCCGATCAATTATTGGCACGTTTGGATAGAATGACTATGGCTGCCTCAATTGAAGGACGCCACCCTTTTCTGGATATTGAACTTATTGAATTTGTTTATGGTATTCCATCTCATTTAAAAGTAAGGCATAAAACAGAAAAATATTTATTAAAAAAGGCATTTGAAGGAATCCTTCCCGGCGAAATCATCTACCGACCAAAGGATAGCTTTACTGTACCTTTGGCAGCTTTATTTAAAAATGAAAAAAGAAAAAAAGCTTATTTTGATATAATAACTAAGTTTAATGATGAGACAGGAATTTTTCTTAAAAAATATATTAAACAGTTGGATTCGCCAAAAAACTTAAAAGAATTTTGGAATGTTTTAAATTTTGCTTTCTGGTACGATAAGCACAAATAGTTTTTGGGTCCATTAGTATCAATAATTATTGCAAGCTATAATAAAGCAAAATTTATTAAAGCAACAATGACATCGGTTATTGAGCAAACATACACCAATTGGGAATTAATAATAGTAGATGACCATTCAACGGATGATTCAGTAAACATTATCAATGAGCATTTAACCGATAAGCGAATAGAGCTTTTTAAAGGCAGTGAAAATAAAGGCGCAAATGTTTGTAGAAATATCGGAATAAAAGCAGCAAAAGGAAATTACATTATTTTTTTAGATGCTGATGATCTTCTTGTTAAGAAATGTTTAGAATTAAGAATAAATGCAGCACTTGCACAGCCTCAAAAAAATCTATTGGTTTTTAGTATGGGAGTTTTTAAAACAAATATTGGCGATACAATGGGTGTTTGGCATCCAACATCAAACGATCCGTTAAAGGATTTTTTTCAGCATAAATTACCTTGGTCTATTTTACAACCTCTATGGAAAAAAGAAGTGCTCATTGAGTTAAATGGCTTTGATGAATCTTTTTTACGTTTACAGGATGTTGAGTTGAACACAAAAGCGCTGCTGTTAAAAAACATCAACTATAAATTAATTCCCGGCAACCCGGATTGTTATTATCGTATTGATGAAGCCCGTAAAAATTTTAATACCTATGATTTTTTAGAACGCTGGGTAGTGTCAGCTATTCAATATTACAATAAATTTTACAGAGAAGCAAAGCTGCATAACAAACAAACTTATTTGCTCGGTACTATTTATGAAACATATTTGCAAATAATTTATAACACTAAACAAAAAAAATTAGCAACCGACAAGTTTCAGAAATTAGAAAAAGAACTATTGGACAAGAATAAAGTAGCAGGCTTAATTTTTTTTAAGAGAAAGCTAATCCATATTTCCAAAATATATAATCTGTATTGTTTTAGGGTGCCTGGTGTAAACAGGTTAATTAAAAAATGTATGGTAGCCGGTTAAATAACCGGTATTTTATTTTGACACAAAGAGTAGAAATTTTAGATAGTTTAAGAGCCTTTGCAGCATTAACAGTGTGTTTGTATCATTTTGTATACACAATTACCGATTTTATTAAAACGGAATATATTAGAAATGTTTTTGAATACGGTTATGCTGGTGTTAATACTTTTTTTGTGATCTCGGGCTTTATTATTCCATGGGCGATGCACAATGCCGGTTACAAGTTCAAAGATTTTTTTTCTTTCTTTCTTAAACGAATTTCCCGCTTAGAACCGCCTTACATTATTTCAATAGCATTAGCAATTGTTATTTTTTATGTAAGAGAAAAATACTTTGGAAGAACGAATGATATAGTGATTAGTGGAAAGCAAATTATGCTGCACTTTGGGTATCTTATCCCTTTTTTTAAAGATTATCAATGGTTAAACAGCGTGTACTGGACATTAGCAGTTGAGTTTCAGTATTATCTTTTGATCGCCTTAGTATTTATTCCCTTAATAAAATCGAATTTAATTTTACGTTGCTGTTTTTATGCGATTTTTATTGCAGCAAGTTTTCTTACAGGGTATGAATTTCTCCCGCTTTGGTTACCGGTGTTTTTATTGGGCATCCTTTTATTTTTGATCAAAGCAAATAAAATATCCAAAACCGAATATTATATAGCTACTTTAGTAACAATAGGTTTCTGCATCTTTAAATATGTGTTCGCGGTTACCTTCTTTTCGGTAATACCTATATTATTTATTTTGTATTATCCTGATCTTAAAATTTTTGGTTTACATTTTTTAGGAAAATTTTCTTATTCTATTTATTTAATTCATCCTTTGCTGGGTTCTACCTTAATTAATGTGCTTTCTCATCATTATACAACACCAATTGCCAAGTTGTGTGTTATTCTTTTGGGCATTGTGGTAACACTTATAGGCGCATGGATCATGTACCTGGTAATTGAAAGGCCTTCAAAGAATTTTTCTGCTGCAATAAAATATAAGAAAACCGAATAATAGTTTGCTTTGTAACGGCAATTGGTTTTCTTTCTTTATAGGTGGTGCGGTCGCACTCTTTTACAATCCAAGATCTTTTTTACGTTTAACAGCTTTTTCTTTCATGTTAAACACTTCTATCAGTAAAGCAAATGCTAAAGCTATGTACGCATAATTTTTATTTAGCTCAATGTGCTTTTCTTCAGGTACCGAAAAATTATACGAATCAATAATTCCTTCTGCCAATAAAATACCACCTATGGCCAATAAAAAAGTTAAGGCAATCATTTTAATACCCTGGTTTTTATTAATGAATTCAGCAACGTAACCGCTAAATAAGATCATTAACAACATACTTATAACCACAGCAGATATCATAATTAAAACAACGCCACTTACGCCAACTGCAGCCAGTATACTATCAAAGCTAAATACAAAATCAATAATTACAATTTGCATGATAATAGCGTTGAAAGTACTTTTTCCTTTAGTGGTATGTTCTATCTCATCTTCATCTGTATAGATCTTTTCCATTATCTCCTGCCATGTTTTTATTAAAAGAAAAACACCACCACCAATTAAGATCAATCCTTTACCACTAACGCCCCAATCGCCAATATGAAATAGAGCGGCTTTAAGCCCTGCGATCCAGCCAATAAATAATAATAGAATAGAGCGCACAACCAGCGCAAGTGTAAGGCCAATTGTACGGGCCTTTTTTTGTTGTGATACAGGAAGTTTATTTACTGCAATGGATATAAAGATGATATTATCAATACCCAATATTATTTCTAAAACCGAAAGGGTTATTAAACCAATAAGACCATTTAGTGAAAATAAAGCGGAAAAATCCGCAGACCAACTGTGCATTTTGTTAAATTTCACACAAAGATATCTAATTTTTAACTAAGTCCCGATTAAATTTTTATATTGATAATCAATATGTTAGATTTTTTTAACAAAATATTTAGTACTATGTGTTACAAGGTACTTAAAAATGTACGTATGTTTGTATCACCAAATAGCTATGGTTTAAAAGTACTGATATATAAAACTTAAAAAATTAAATAGTAATGAAAACAAAAAATAAATTAACAACGCTTTTACTAATGGGAGGTTTATTAATGATCTCACTAACAGTAAAACCAAATACAAAAGCAGGTTTAAATCCTGAAGCAATTGAAACAGAAAAAACAATTAAAGATTATTTTAAATTTCCGCAAATTGTAATGCCGGTTCATGCACAACAAAAAGTAGAAGTGCTTTTTACAACCAGTGTAAACGGAAATGTAGATTTTGTACTTGCAAAAACAAACGATCAGAATTTAAAAGCAGAGATCGAAAAACAATTTTTAAAATTAAACCTTGGTAAAATAAAAAGTAATGTTGTACACAGTGTTACATTAAATATTAAAACAGTTTAATCAGTATTAATAAAAAAATTTAAACAGAACATGGGAAACTCAGAGAATACAGAAAAACCCGAAGGGGGCATTGAAAGGGCTGCCACTGCGCAAGCCCAAATGCGAAAAGGTGTTCTTGAACTCTGCATACTTTCTATCCTCTCTCAAGGAGATGCTTATCCAACAGAAATAATAGATAAACTAAAAGATACAAAGTTAGTAGTAGTTGAAGGGACATTATATCCATTATTAACACGATTAAAAAATACCGGCTTGTTGGGATACAGATGGGAAGAAAGCACCAGCGGACCACCAAGAAAATATTACAAACTCACCGAAATTGGTGCGCAATATTTAAAAGAACTCCAGCTCTCGTGGGCAGAATTAGTTGATGCCGTTAATAAAACAATTGAAAAAGGAAAAAATAACATTTAAAATATTAAACAATGAATAAAACAGTAACCATAAACATTAGCGGCATCATTTTTCATATAGAAGAAGATGCGTACGATAGCTTAAGTAAATACCTGGCTACAATAAAAGGATACTTTAGTAATACAGATGGCGGTAACGAAATTATGAGCGACATTGAAGCCCGTATTGCCGAATTATTGCAGGAAAGAACAAATGCAATTAAACAGGTTGTATTAATGGCAGATGTTGATCACGTAAAATCAGTAATGGGTAAGCCCGAAGATTTTGGTGGCGAACAAACCAAAACAGAAAATAAAAAGCAAGAAGAACAAAACGATTTTTCTGAAGAAAAAATAAAACGCCGTTTGTTTCGTAACCCTGATGATAAAGCCGTAGGCGGCGTTTGCAGCGGTTTAGCAGCTTATTTTGATATAGATACCGTTTGGATTCGTTTAGCCATGTTCTTACTAATATTTTTTGGTGGCTTAAGTCTTTGGGTATACATTATTTTATGGATCATTATTCCTGAAGCTAAAACCACTGCCGATAAATTTGCCATGCGTGGCGAATCGGCCAACATCAATAACATTTTTAAATCGTTTAAAGATGAAGCAGAAGATGTAAAAAACCGTTTTAAGAATAATTCTTACGGTAATAATGTACGCAGCAATATTTCGGTTGTATTAAATAGCATCTTTAATGTTATTGGTCGATTGATCGGATTGTTTTTATCACTCTTTGGAGTTTTTCTTTTGGTAATGTATGTTATGTTTTTGTTTGGTGTTTCGGTGGCCGATGCAAACGGTGATATTTCTAACTGGAAATCGGTACTTTTTGCTTCATCTGCAGATTATGCTTTATCAGTTTTCTCTTTTATACTTGTCGCAGGCATTCCCATCTTAATAATTTTATACGTTGGAATAAAATTATTGTTTAAAATTAAATACAGTAACCGTTGGTTAAAAATAAGTTTAGGTATAACCTGGTTAGTTGGTATTATGATCGGTCTATATACTACAGTAACTACAGTAAAACAATTTAACGAAGGTTCTAAAGTAAAAGAAACTTTTGCCTTACATAATATGGGTGATACAATTGTTATAAAATTAAATCCTGCTATGAATACGTTAAAAGCTTTTGGTTATGAAAATGCAGATGACCTGGATACTTATTTTGGAAGGAACAACAGCGGTTACCAATTTGGAGATCTTAACAGAAAGCTTACCATTATTGGTTGTGCGGGGCTTGATATTATTGAAAGTAATTCAGACAGCGTTGAGTTAGTAATTAACTACGAAGCGCGTGGTAATAATAAAAAAGAAGCTAACGAAAATGCAAAATCAATAAAATATGCATACACTCAAAATAACAACGAGTTGATCTTTGATGAAGTGTTTACCGTGTTAGCTGGTACAAAATTCCGCGCACAAGAAGTGGATATCAAACTTAAATTACCTAAAGGTAAAGTGATCTATTTTGATAAAAGTGCAAAATACCTTTTAGATGATGTAGAAAATACAACAAACACATGGGATGGTAACATGGTTGGCCGTAGATGGAAAATGACAGCAAGAGGCCTTGAGTGTATTGATTGTGAGGGCTTGGAAGAATTAGATGAAGAGATAGATTTTAACCGTCACGATATTAAAAGTAAAAACATTACTATTAATGAAGACGGTATTAAAGTAAATGGTACCGATGCTGAAATTAAAATTGATGAGAATGGTATTAAAATAAAAACACCTAAGGAGCCAAAAGAACCTGAAACGCCCGAAGAACCAAAAGAGCCAAAGGAACCGAAAGAACCAAAAGGATCAAAAGGCAACAAGGGAGATAAAGGAGAAAAATAGATCTCCCCTGTTGTAACTTTTTTAAAAAGCACAACGTCTTATTATTAATTAAAAAAAATTGAAATGAAAAAATATTTATTCATCCTGCTACTGCTATGCGTGTTTTTTAGCAATAGCAACGCGCAAAGCGATATGGAAAAAGCAGCACGTATAGATCTGATGCTACGTGTGTACACAAAAAAGAACATGTTTAGCGGATCGGTGCTTATTGCTAAAAAAGGAAAGGTACTTTTAAGCAAAGGCTATGGTTTAGCCAACACTACTTCGTCAGTATCAAATTTACCGGATACAAAATTTAAACTGGCGTCGGTTTCAAAACAATTTACTGCAATGGCCATTATGATATTGCAGGAAAAAGGAAAGCTAAGCCCCGAAGATAAACTCACTAAATATATTCCCGATTATCCTGATGGCGATAAAATTACAATACATCATTTGCTTACGCATACTTCGGGTATTCCAAACGTAACGGCATTACCTGTGTTTGATAGTATTAAAGGCAAACCGCATACTTTAGAACAGATAATTGCTTTAACAAAAAATAAAGCGCTTGAATTTGAACCCGGCTCTAAATTCAATTATAGTAATTCAGGTTATATAGTATTAACGTATATTATTGAAAAGGCTTCAGAAAAAAAATATGCTGATTATCTTAAAGAAACAATTTTTGAACCTTTAGGAATGAAAAATTCAGGTCTGTATCCCGCAACGGGCTCTTTAAAAAACTCGGCAATTGGCTATACAGATTCTAATGAAGGTTTGGTGCAGGCGCCATACATAGATATGACAATACCTGCAGGCGCAGGCGCATTGTATTCAACTGTTGAAGATCTTTTTTTGTGGGACCAGGCTTTATATACAGAGAAATTGGTAAAAAAAGAAACGCTTGAAAAAATGATGACAGTATATAAAGATAACTATGCTTATGGTTGGATGGTTACCAAATACAAAGAACATAAAAAATTCTTTCACGGCGGAGGTATTGAAGGATTTAATACAGTTATCAATCGCTTTACCGATGACGAATTATGTATCGTTATTTTAAAGAATGTAGATAATTATCAATTATTCAACGCCAATAAAATGGCTACCGCAATTATGTTTGGAGAAAAATTTGATCTGCCAACCGAACACAAACAAATGTCAGTAGATAAAAAGATATACAAAACATTAGTGGGCGATTATGAATTAGAACCGGGATTTATTTTGAGTATAACTACCGATGGCACCAATATTTATTCACAAGCAACTGCGCAGGATAAATTTGAGATCTATCCTGAAAAAGAAAATTTTTATTTTTTAAAAGTGGTAGATGCGCAATTGGAATTTAATAAAGATGATAGCGGTAATGTTAATTCTTTAACCCTTTACCAGGGCGGCGCAAAAATGTCTGCTAAAAAAGTTAAATAGTTTTTTCATGTGTGTACCATAAACCGCAATTCCTTGCTGCAAATTAGGGTTGCGGTTTTTTTAAGCAAAAAATTATGAAGACAAGAATTTTATTTATAGTAATGGCATTTTGCGTGTTTGCTTTTATACCAACTAAAAACTGGATAAGTGAAAAACACAATGGCTATGTATTGATATACACAAATTCAGATCAAAAAAACAAAAAAGAATATATTGAGCTTGTCGATAATGGAACAAAGTTTGTAAAAGAGTTTTTTGGAGAAACTTTCAAAAAAGAATTTAAAGTTTTCGTCCAGCCTGATAGAGCAGCATTAGATACTACCTGGCAAAAAGATTTTAAAATGCCTGAGTTTAGGTCTGAGTGTTGGATGGTAGCTAGTGGCGTTGCTAATAAGCTCGATCTGCTTTCACCAACTGTTTGGCAAAAAGAAGCCTGTGAGCATATTTATTCTGAAAAACAGAAAACACAACAGTTAATTATTCATGAGTTGGTACATGTTTTTCACGGCCAACAAAATGTAAGCCCCGATTTTAGCAATGTAGATAATATAGATTGGTTTGTGGAAGGCGTTGCTACTTATGCTTCAGGACAGTTAGACAGTGTTCGTACCTCTCAGGTCAAAAAAGCGCTTACCGAAAATAAGATCCCAAATACCTTGGATAAATTCTGGAGTGGGAAATTAAAATATGGTTTATCAGGTTCGGTGATTAAATATATTGATGTTACTTATGGAAGAAAGAAATTGATATCACTTTTAAAATACAATAAAAAGGAACAAATACTTTCACAAATAAGCTGCAGTGAAATTGAGCTTCTTGAAAAATGGAAGGAATTTATTTTATTAAAATAAAAAATATTTATGAAGAAAAGATACATAGAAGAAATATTAGAGCTGGTTTTTAGATGGTACGTTTTTGTTTTTATGTGCTTATACGGGATTGGTAAAATAATGGGCGGCCAGTTTTATACACCACAAAGAATACCCGAAGATGTTGCTGCTATTCCTTTGGGTAAAGCAGAGAGCTTTGATCTGGCGTGGACGTTTATGGGACACTCTCACAACTATATTTTATTTATTGGTATTACTCAGATACTCGGAGCATTTATGTTGTTGTTTAACAGAACAAAACTTTTAGGCACAGCTATTTTATTGCCTGTAATAATAAATATAGTGGTGTTTGATATTATTTTTTTAGATAAGTATGGTGCTCTGGCCAGCGCGCTCATCTATTTTGCAATGGTGTTATTTATCCTCTTCTTTAATAAAGAAAGAGTGGTTATGGCATTCAGATCACTTACTAATTTTTCTTCAACGTCAGAATATGATAAGGATGTAAAACTTAAAGTTTACAAGCTGCTATCAGTTGTAATTGTTTTTGCCTTGTTATTTTTTCTTGATCAGGTTGTTGTAAATCTGATAGGGCATGGGAAGGGTTAATGGTGTTATTTCTTCAAAAACATCAAATTCCTTTTTAGTCCTTTATACTTTGTTCTTTTTACAGCAGAATTTTTAAAAACACTGTTAAAGGTTTCTTCGGTTATATCATTCCATTCAGCTTCTGTGTACGTGAGCAAACCGTTAGTGTTTTTAAACTGATCTTCTTTATGCGGTGTACTAAAACTATTCCAGGGGCAAACATCCTGGCATACATCACAACCAAATGCCCAGCCATCCATTTTATCTTTAAATTCAGCTGGTATGGCTTCTTTCAATTCAATGGTTAAATAACTAATACATTTACTTCCATCTACAATATAAGGTGCAACAATTGCATTGGTAGGGCAGGCGTCAATACATTTGGTACAGGTGCCACAATAATCTTTTATTGGCCCGTCATATTCTAATTCAACATCAACTATGAGTTCAGCAATAAAAAAGAAAGAGCCTTTTTCTTTATTAATAAGGTTAGAATTTTTGCCAACCCAACCTAAACCGCTTTTTGCTGCCCACACTTTGTCCATTACCGGTGCACTATCAACAAATGCTCGTCCGCTAATATTTCCAATTTCCTGTTTTAAAGAAAACAAAAACTCGTTCAGCTTATCTTTTATTACTTCATGATAATCTTTTCCAAAAGCATACTTGCTTATTTTTGGTGAAGTTTCATTTTGTTTTTGCTCAGGGTAATAATTGTATAATAATGAAATAATAGATTTGGCATTATCAACCAACAAACGCGGATCTAAACGTTTATCAAAATAATTCTCCATGTATTTCATTTGGCCATTCTTATTTTCTTTTAGCCATTTTTCTAAACGCGGGGCTTCTTCTGATAAAAATTCGGCCTTGCTAATGCCACAAAAATCAAATCCAAGGCGTTTTGCCTCGTTTTTTATGAAACCTGAATAATTATTTGCCGTTAAACTCAATAGCACAAAGGTATTATTTTAAAAATCTACGTTAAAACGCTTAAATCTAAATCGTTAAACATGACTTTTTGTTAAATTAACAATTATTTAATCGACAAAATTTGGTTTTAGACCGATTAATTTCCGATATTTGCACCGGAATTTAAAAACGCTTGTAAAAAACTGAATTTCAAGTAATTACAAGTAAGATTCTGAATAACAATATAATAACAATATAATAATAGTAACAATGAAAACATCAAACCCCTTCATCGACACGATGGTTGAAACCCAAACTCAGTATTTAAATACATGGATGGACTCTGCAAAGAAAATGCAAACAGCCCTTAGCAATGGTAACATTGCTCATGAAGGTCAAAATATTTATAAAGAGTGGTTAGATAAGCAAATGTCTATTTTAAACGGCATGCAACAATCATCTGCAAGCATGTTTAACAATAATGAAACTAATCCTCAGGATTTTTTCAAGAATTGGTTTAACCAACAATCTACCTATGCTAAGCAAATGGCAGATTTTAACCAAAGCATTCAAAACAGTTTCCAAAGTTTTGGTAAAACGCCACAAGATTATATGAGCAATTTTGGTCAAACAAATACTGCTTTTACAAATATTTACAATTCATGGATGAATACTTTAAATTCATCTTACGATGCAATGAGCAAGAACATGAATGGTAGCTTTAATAAAGATGTATTTACAAACTTTATGCAAGGCAGCCAAAATTATGCTAAAATGCAGGAGTTTTTTCAGCCAATGGCGGAAGCTATGAAAAAAGGCCAGTTTAACATGGATGCTTTTAAAAATTATTTTACTGCTGATAGCTATAGTAATTTAACAAAGCAAATGTTTGGTAACTTTTATAATGGATCTTCTATTAAAGAAGTATACGATAATGGTATGAAACAAGTGCAAAGCTTCTTTACTAACAACAATAATTTAGCTAAAGAATATTATGCACAAGTACAAAACATGTCAAAAGAATTTCCAAATGCTTTTGCAGGTGATGCTTCTAACTTAGCTTCTTTAAAAGAACTTTACAGCAAAACCAATAATATTTTCGGTAAAACATTTGAGCCAATTTTAAAGTTAGCTAATCCTGGAAAAGAAAAAGAAAACGTTGAAGCTACCATTGCTTTAATGGATAAAATGACTGAGTACAGCATTAAACAATCTGAATTACAAATGCAATTGCAAGCTACTACTCAAAAAAGTATTGAAAAGATAGCACAACAATATGCCGATAAATTTAAAGATCCTGCAAGTTTAACTCAAGTGCCTAACGCACAAGAAATGTATAATGAGTGGGTAAAAGTAAATGAGCAATTGTTTACAGAGTTATTTGCAACTGATGAATTCAGTAAAGTAAAAGGCGATGCTTTAAACTTAAGCATGGATGTTAAAAAGCATTTCGAATCTCAATTTGAGCATGTTTTTGAAAATTACCCTGTTGTTTTTAAATCAGAAGTAGCTGAACTGCAAAAAACAGTTTACGACTTAAAAAAACAAGTAAAAGATCTTCAGTCAAAATTAGCAAATGGAAATGCTGAGTTATTTGAAGATGAAAAAAACTCTAAAAAGAAAAAATAGTCCTTATAGCTAAGAACCCTAAAAGCCGTCCGTTTGTGTGTTTGCAGGGCGGCTTTTTTTGTTTATATTACAGATACAATTTTAATTATGGAAACTAACATCATTAAAGAAATGGCCGACATGAGCCAAAAGGTTTTAAAGAGCTACGAAACTTTAAAAAATATTCATGAAGTGGATATTGCCACTACACCAAAAACTGCAGTGTATAACGAAGACAAATTAACACTTTACCGTTATAACCGCGATACAGATGCTACTTACAAAACACCAATTTTAATTGTGTATGCTTTGGTAAACACATATAAAATGTTGGATATTCAGCCTGACCGTAGTTACATTAAAAATTTATTGAATGCCGGATTTGATGTGTACCTGATCGATTGGGGTTATCCCGGCAAATCAGATCGCTTTTTAAGCATGGATGATTATGTGAATGGGTACATAAATAATTGTGTTGATTTTATCCGCAAAAAAAATCGTATTGAAAAAATAAATATTTTAAGTATTTGCCAGGGCGGTACTTTAAGTGTAATTTATTCTTCATTATTCCCTAACAAAATAAAAAATTTAGTTACGCATGTAACCCCAATTGATTTTAGCACCAACGATGGCTTATTATTTAAATGGAGTCGCGATATGGATTTTGATAAATTGGTGGATGCTAATCATGGCTTGGTTCCCGGCGATTTTTTAAACCAGGGTTTTGATATGTTAAAGCCAATGATGAAAGTTCAGAAACAGCAAACTTTAACTAATAGCTTAGAAGATAAAGATAAGCTGATGAACTTTTTGCGTATGGAAAAATGGATCAGCGAAAGTCCTGATCAGGCAGGCGAATGTTTCCGTCAATTCATGAAAGAATTATACCAGCAAAATAAATTGGTAAAAGGCGAATTGGAAGTAGGTGGAAAAAAAGTGAACCTAAAAAATCTTACGTCTCCATTATTGAACATTTACGCAACCGAAGATCATTTGGTACCGCCTGCAGCAACTATTCCGTTAAACGATCATGTTGGAAGCAAGGACAAGGAATTATATAGTTTTAAAGGCGGCCATATTGGTGTATTTGTTGGAGGCAAATCACAAAAAGAATTAGCGCCTGCGGTTACAAAATGGTTAGCGGCAAGAGATAAATAGCCTCTTTCTAAATCCTTTTTCAAGGGAGAAGGACTTTTACAAAAAACAAAAAAGCCACATTTTAAATGTGGCTTTTTTATTAATAAGCATAGTCTGCTAAATATTCAAAAGGCTTGGTCAACTTACCATCAATTGCAATACTGGCGCGCTCAATGATCTTGTCTTTATCTTCACTTACTAAAAACGGCAATACGCGTTCCGTTAGATCTTTTCCAAAATCATCGCTGGCATCACGTGGCAATTCGCATGGCAAATTATCAACAGCCATAATACAAATGGTATCTTTATTAAAAGGAAGATCTTCTTTGCCTGTTACAATGTTATAACCATAAAATGGTTGAGCAATAGTACTTGCTCTTAACGTTGTGGGTACCGAACCATCAATATCACAGGTAATATCTGCAATTACCGACATGTGAAAATCGCTTTCTTTCATATCGTTAACCGTAAACATTTTTGGCGAACGCGGATCCCAGTAGTGAGCCGAAAGAAAAAGATCTGTTATCTTGGTAAACGGCGTAAACTTCGATACAAAATGTTCAGGATGTTTGAAAAAATCGTTGAGGTCAAAATTATGATCGTCGGGTCTTTCAACATAATCACGAGGATTTAGCTGACAATACACAGGTTCGCGGAAAGAAGCCATTAAAAATTCTTCGGGTGTAACTTTTCTGATACGCAAAGCACTTAAGGTTTCAATAACACCATTGGCCACACGGCCACCGCCTGTTAAAGCAATTTTTATGTTTGGTAATTTTACACGCTTTAATTCTTCTTCCATCTCGGCCCTGTCGCGGCAAAGGTTAGCGGGCTTTAAGCGAAACAGATCGTACTTTAAACCATAACCTAAAATACCATTATATGCGCCTACAACACCTGCATAGCGGCCAAAGCCAATAATACGATTGTGATTTTTATCGGTAAGCGTTTCGTAATCTATCATCTGAATTTTCTTTTCAATAATAGCTTTCATCAGCTTCTTATTATGAGGCTGTTTTTTAATAGTGTGTGAAAAGAAAAAATATTTTTTTCCGGCAATAATAAGATTGGCCGGCACTTCTTTTACACCCATTAAAACATCACAATCACTAAGGTCTTCCTGCAAAGGAATACCAAAAGAGGTGTACTCATCATCGCTGTAACACCTAATTTTACTGGGCTGTACAACAATTTCAATATTCGGGTATTTTCTTGTAAGGTCTGAACAAATGAGTGGGGTAAGGGGTACACGCTTATCCGGGGGGCTTTTTTCCTCGCGTAATACGCCTATCTTAATTTTTTGCATACTATTTTGTATTTTTACAAAGATAACATTTATGCCATTTTTTAAGGAGCTTTCGTTTATTATTTTTGCTGTTTTTTTTCTTAATCTGCCGGTTCTGTCGCAGAAAGAAAAAGAATCACCTTTATCTATAAAATATTCGCCTGCTCAATTAAAAGCCGATGCCGAGGTTCTTAAAAAAGTAACTCTGGCTATGCATCCCGCAATTGGTATCTATAATACAAGAACACATTACGAAAAACAGTTCGATAATTTTATAAATGAACTAAATGATAGTTTAACCGAAAAGCAGTTTAGAATAAGAACAAAGCTGTTGATTGATGATATTCATTGTGGGCATACAGAAGCAGTATTATCGAAAGCCTATTATAAAGCGGCTGCAAGAATTTCTTACAATTTCTCTCCTTATTTTTTTATTCCAATAAAAGAAAAAGTTTTTGTTTTAGCCGGCATAGATAAAAAGAAAGATACTTTATTAAAAAAAGGTACAGAGATAGTTGAGATAAATGGTATAGCAGTTGATTCAATGCTAAGATATTGCAAACGCATGATAAGTACAGATGGGTTTAATACCACAGGGAAGGAGCATTATGTACAATTGGGCTTTAATGCTTATTACCTTTCTATATTTGGCCGGCCTGATACATTTACCGTTAAATATCTTTCAGGAAAAAATACTAAGACGGTAAAATACCCGGCTGTTAAATTAAAAACAATTCCTCCGGTACCAATTGGTGTAAAAATAGATAGTACTTATTCACGCTACAGGTTAGCAAAAATGCGATTCAATTATTTAGATACCGAAAAAAAAACCTTTCATTTAAAGATAGATGCATTTTCAAGAAAACGCACAAATAAAGCTTACAGAAAAATATTCAGGAAACTAAAAAATAACGGAACAGAAAATCTTGTTATCGATCTGCGCAACAATGGTGGTGGTAGTTTAGAGAATTCATATAACCTCTTAAGCTATTTAATTGATACAGCCCAAACACAAACTTTAAAAACCGGAATTAGATCTTATCCGTATAAAAAATATACACATGGTAATATATTTTTTAAATTAATGCGCTTTGGTTTCTCTCTTATTTCTAAAAAGAAAACCATCAATGATACTGATAATTTTATTTATACCATAAAGCCTCGTAAAAAAAATCATTACAATAATAAGATCTATGTACTTATAAATGGAGGATCTTTTTCTGCTTCTTGTTTAGTAGCGGCCTATTTAAAAGTAAATAAACGAGCTGTTTTTATTGGAGAAGAAACTGCAGGAGCCATTGAAGGTTGCAACGCAGGCATTACGCCCTATTATATTTTGCCAAATACCAAAGCAAAGATACGTATGCCCGCTTTTAGAATTGTACACGATGTAAGCCCTGAAATTACAGGTCATGGTATAATGCCCGACTATGAAATAAATTATACAATAAAAGATATTTTAGGCAAGAAAGATCTTGAAATACTTAAAGTAAAAGAATTAATTAAAAAATAGTATGAGAAATTACTTAAAGATCATAGCGCTGATTTTAATTACCAAGCTCTCAGTAGCACAAAATAATTTTATAAAAGATAGCCTGGATAATTATATTCAGCGCGAAATGAAAAGCTGGAAATTGCCTGGTATGGCCATTGCCATTGTAAAAGATGGTAAGATTGTTTTTATGAAAGGTTATGGGTACTCTGATAAAGTTAAGAAAACACCTGTAAATGAGAATACTGTTTTTCAGATCGCCTCGTGCACCAAAGCATTTACCGGCACATCATTAGCATTATTGGAATATTATGGAAAGCTAAATTTGAATGATAAAGTAAAAAAATACCTTCCTTACTTTAGTATGAATAATGATTGGTTAACACAACAAATAACCA
This sequence comes from Bacteroidia bacterium, assembly GCA_044229885.1. Lineage (GTDB taxonomy): Bacteria > Bacteroidota > Bacteroidia > B-17B0 > Aurantibacillaceae > Aurantibacillus. Next base: position 494,906 of record JBGASD010000003.1, read on the forward strand.
TTCGCGATGTATTATCGCACCGTATTGGTTTTAGCACATTTCAAAGCGATTTTATAAATTTCAATTCTTCAAAATCGAGAAAAGGGTTGATCGAGAACATGGCGCTTATTACACCCAAATATGGCCTGCGAGAAGCTTATGGTTATTGTAACATGGGTTTTGTAAGCGCGGGAGAAATTATCCCTGCAGTATGCGATACAAGTTGGGATGATTATTTGAAGTATTATTTTTTTATTCCATTGGGAATGAAAAATACCTCTTCGCTGCAAAAAGATTTTTTTACAAATGTAAATGCTTCTAAGGCTTATTCATTAATAGATACTACTATTGCCGAGGTAGACGCTATGAAGTTGGATAATGTTGGCCCAGCGGCTTCAATTTCTTCAACGGTAAATGATATGAGTAAATGGTTGCTGATGTTATTGGCAAATGGAAAATATAATAATAAACAGATCTTGCCCGGTGAGGTTATATACAATACATATAGGTCAAATACAATTGTTGGTGAAGGACAAGGAGACGGAAATAATTTTGAGAACTATGGTTTGGGCTGGTTCTTAAAAGATGAAGGATCTAAAAAAGTTGTTTTACATGCAGGTGGTGTAAATGGATTTTTAAGTAATACGGTTTTAATCCCCGAAGAAAATACAGGTTTTGTAATTCTTACAAATAGCGATGCACAGTATTTTTTTGAAGCTCTTACCAAAGTATTGATCCGCGATATTACAAAACAAACGTTTAGTGATTACAGTAAAGAATACTTGCCGTATTTTTTAGAAAAGACCAGGCAGCAACAAAAAAATGTAAGTGAACTGCGTAAAAAAGTAAATGTATATAATGCTAAAGCAAGCGATTATAAGAAATTGGAAGGTGTATATAATAATGTAGAGTATGGTAAGATAACGGTTACGGCAAAAGATAAATATGCTGAGATCGATTTTGAATTTCATCCTATGTACAAGGCAAAAATTCAATTTGTAAGCTCCACAATGGCTATGGTAAGTTACCAGGATCCTACTTTAGGTATTCATGAAATAAAATGCGATGAGAAAACGATCGAAATAAAAGTTAATAGAGAATTAGATATGGATTCTTATTTATTCACAAAAAAATAAAACCACTCATTAAAGTGGTTCTATTGCATTTATCATTTCAAATAATTCTTTTTCAGTTTGCGGACTCATTAACTGTTTATTTTCTTGCCAGGCGTAAATAATGTAAAAATGATCATCTACTTTTGTTTGATAACGGATCACATCAAATGATTTTTCATTATTTTTTTTGGCATCGGCAAAATTTGATTTCTTTCTTTCAAAAGAAAAGAATTTGTTTTTTGTCTTATCATATTTTTGAACATCGGTAAACACAATTGATCCAACAAAATTACGTTTGGTAGAATCAAGCCCCGATTGTGTACTTGGGTATACCAATACATTCATTTTACCATCTTTATGTTGTTTACTGTATTTTACACCTGAGCATTTACATAAAGCATTGCCCGATTTTTCCCAGTCAAGCGCATCACCAAACTCTTCAGCTATCCAGCCTGCCGGCAGTGTATATTTTAGTTTTAAAGGTTTTGATTTAATGGTTTGGGCTACCGAAGCAGTAGTAATAGCAAGGCTTACAAATAAAGCAGCGAGTATCTTTTTCATGGCGTTTAGTTTTAAAATATTAGTTAAATATAAATAAAAACTTAGTTTTTAGAAGCAAATAATACTAACTTTACATTATAGTTCTTTGAACAATTTATTGATTTTTTAATGCTTATTTGAATTTTAAATCTGCAATCTTGAATCTTAAATTGAAATGGGCCCGACCGGTTTTGACAGTAAGCGCATAAGATAGGTAAGCATGTAGAGCGTTGTAAGACGAGCTCTTTAAACTGAACTTTCAAAACTTTTATTTGGCGAAGATAACTCTTACGCTATGGCTGCTTAATTTAGAATTAAGTGACCTTTGCTTTCCGGGGAGCTAAGCTGCTCTGCGCTCCGGGTTTAGCATCATAAATGTGTAGTTTGTTTTACAGATGTTGCTACGTAAAACAATATTAGCAACTAAGTTAAAGATTGGTTTGATATAACGCCTGCCTTTAGCCTACAACCAAGTTATAACTAAACGTGTAGAAAGCTTATTTTTTCCTTATTTGGACGAGAGTTCGAATCTCTCCGGGTCCACTAATAAATCAAAAACCCGCTTCGGCGGGTTTTATTGTTTTAAGCCAATCCAAGCTCGCTTGAGATTGAGCGAAAAAACAATAAAACGATTTTGAGAAGCAAAATGTTTTTGATTTTGACTTATGGTTAGGAGAAATCAGCGCTAGCTAATCTCTATTATTAATGGCTTTCAAAAGCGGAAGCAAAATGACTTTTGCATTTTGACTTGATGTTAGGTGAGATCAACGGAGTTAATCGTTTCCTATCTCTTAGTAATTACTTTGCAAAATCACTTTTGCATTTTGACTTATGGTTAGGTGAGATCAACGCAGTTAATCTCTTTTGTCTTATTTAATTTCTTCATCCCTTTAAATTTTAAAATCTAATGAAAGGTATGTAACTTGTTAAAAAATTGAAGACTAGTACTTTTTGTTACAATAAAAACAAAAAATTGCCCAACCTAAACGGTATTTTAGTTGTACAGTTAGTATAGAGCCAAATATAATTTTGATGAAAAAATCTCTACTTTTTTTAAACCTGTTTTTCCTAACGGTATCCGTATTTGCACAAACCCCGCGTTTAAGTCTTTTTGAAGAATTTACAGGCGAAACCTGCGGGCCTTGTGCTGCAGCAAATCCACTTATTAATGCCACAATGGCTATGCCTATAAATTACAAACGGGTAGTGCCTGTTAAATGGCAGGTACCTATTCCTTCAGCGCCAACCAATACCTGGTCGTTATATCAAACCAACAAAATAGAAATAAACTGGCGCTACAGGTCTGTTGCTGCAGGGGGCTATGGCTATAACAATGGCGCAGGTATTGGATCTGCACCTACTATGCAATTTGATGGATGGATGCAAAACGCCGCCACAACCCAGGATTGTGCGGCTGCACAATCTTATACATCTGCATTTTCAATAACCATGGATCGCTCCTGGGATGCTACGCAAAGTGCAGTTAATCTAACTGTAAGTATCCAGGCAACAGCCAACTTTACTGCAACAGGAAACCTGGTTTTCCGAACAGTGATGGTAGAGCGTATCATTCAATTTACAACACAACCTGGTAATAATGGCGAAACCGAATTTCATGATGTAGCCATTAAATCCTTTCCTACGTTGCAGGGGGGAGTATCTATGGCCAGTAATTGGATAATCGGACAAACACAAACATTTACGCTCAACTGTCCACTTCCTTCTTATACACGCAAAAAAGAAGAAGTGGCATTTGCTGGTTTTATACAAGATGATGGCAACAGGAAAGTAGCGCAGGCAGTAAGAGCAGAAAAACAGGGAATTGGACTAAATGATGCAGAAGTGATCTCGCTATCCTGCTCTCCGGGTATGGTTTGCAACACAGGCCCAATTTCTCCGGTAGTGGTTATGCGCAATAATGGTACTAACACTATTACTAGTTTTATAATTACACCTTTTCTCGATGCTGTAGCACAACCTCCTGTATCATGGTCGGGTACGCTTAATAACGGAGCATATAAAACAATTGTCCTGCCATCATTTACAACCAATATAAGTGGCAGCCATAACTTTTCATGTAAAATAAGTAATGTAAGCGGAATAGATTCTGACTCATTAAATAACCAAGCTATTACCAGTTTCTTTGTAGGTACAAACGCTACTAACACACAGGTAGCAGAGGGATTTGTTGGCGCTTTTCCTCCGGTAAAATGGGGCATTCTAAATCCCGACGAAGGAACTGCCTGGGTAAAATCAACTTCTGCTGGTGGTTTTAATCTGAGTAGTGAGTCGGCTTTTTATCAGGGCATTTTTAATAATAACAGGGGCGATGTAGACGAGATGATCCTTCCTCCTCTTGATCTTTCAGGAACTGCTGCCCCACTTATGACCTTTGATGTAGCTTATGCAAGGCGTTATTATCGTAGTGATACACTTGAAGTATTGGCATCCTCTAATTGTGGAAGTACATGGACGTTGGTCTACCAAAAACAGGATTCTATTTTATCAACCATTCAATACGCTATGGCTTCAAGTTTTACGCCAGCGGCAAACCAGTGGCGTAACGAAACAATTTCGTTGCCTGGCTTTAACCAACCAAACGTACTGGTAAAGTTTCGCGTAAAAAATGATGCCGGAAATAATATTTATGTAGATAATGTAAATGTTACCCAGCCTCAACCTACCAATGTAAGATCCCAATCGTTTGAAAGTTCTGTTGTGAATGTTTATCCAAACCCGGCAAGTGATATTTTAAATATCAGTTATAGTTTGCAAACCAACGAACAATTGATTAAGGCGAGAATTTTAAATAATCTTGGCCAAATAATAAAAGAAGAAGAGTTACAAAATAATTCTATCGGTATAAAAGATCTGCCAGATGGCATTTATATTTTAAATCTAAGAAACAGTAACTCTTATTCAATCAGCAAACGATTTATAATTGCACATTAATGATCCACTTTTCTTTTTTGCATAATGTGAGAAATTAACTTAGTGTTAGTAGAGATCAAAGGAATTTATCTCTTTAGATCTAATTAATTACCTTTGATGAGATTTTTATTAAAGTATAGTTATGCAAATACTTGAACAAAGCATTCTTAGTTATTTTGGAGAATTATCTAAAAATGAGGTAACGTCAGTTGCTTCCTATTTTAAACCTTCTTTACTTAAAAAAGGAGAATATCATTTGGAATATGGCAAACGCTGCGATAAACTAAGTTTCATTAGCTCAGGTGCTTTAAGAATATATCGTGTAAATAAGGAAACAGAGGTAACGCAGTGGATAGCAACAAATGGCTTTATGACAGATCTGTCAAGTTGGATCTACCAAATCCCCTCAAGATGGAACATGCAGGCGCTAACCGATGTGGAGCTGAATACAATCAGTCGCGAAGATTATGTAAAGGTTTGTAATGAAATTTCTAATTGGCACGAATTCGAAAAGAATTTTATAGCCAAATGCGCCATTTATATGGAAGAGAGGATACACAATCATCTTTCAATGTCTGCCGAAGAGCGCTTTAATTTTTTTTATGAGAATAATAAGGAATTGTTTAATCAGGTTCCACTGCAGTATATAGCCTCCATGTTGGGGATGACCCCTGAAACACTTAGCAGGATCAGAAAAGCGAAAACTTAAATTCTTGATCTATATCAAGAGTAACCGTTTTTCTTCTCCGCATCTTTGTATTAAATAATTTAATTATGAAGATGAGTTTTGTTTTAAAATTAGAAGAAATGGCAGTGTTTGCTTTATGTATTTTTTTGTTCAGTAAATTAAATTTTGCCTGGTGGTGGTTTCCTGCTTTATTATTCATTCCTGATATTGGAATGCTGGGCTATTTAATAAACCCTCAAGTAGGCGCGTTCACCTATAACGTGATACATCATCGTTTGTTGGCAGCAGCTATAGCCGTTTATGCACTAACATATGGCAATGATAATTGGAAGTTAACTGCAATAATTTTATTTGCACATATATCTTTTGATAGAGCTTGTGGTTACGGATTAAAACATTCTGATTCCTTTTCAAACACACATCTTGGGATAATTGGTAAAGACAAAAAAGCTGAATAATTATGAATGCGCATTTTTTTTGCGTCTTTTTAAAATGCACCACGTCTATTTAATGCAGTCGATATTGATTGTAATATAAAACTAAACGTTATGGACGATAACAAAAACACAGGTTGCAATTGCGGTGGCACTTGCACCTGCACATGTGGCTCAAGCTGCTGTTAAACAAAAAAGCGGGATAATAACTATCCCGCTTTTATTTTTTAGATCTGACAAGTGGTGCAAGAACTTTTATGAGATACAATATTTCCATACTTATCTGTTGTTACATCACAACAATCAGAAAAATGAGCCTTTAATAATTCTCTCCCTCTTTGTACCCTGCTTTTAGCGCCGGAGTATGAGATCTGTAATTTCTCAGCAAGCTGTAATTGGCTTATATTATTTAATTCAACAAGGCTAATTGCTTCTTTATATTTCTCGGGCAACTTTTTAATAAAAGAAGTTAAGCACTTAGCAAATTGCCAGTTATTTTTTGGTTCAGTGATTTCTTCCGGCAAATCAATTTTCTCTGCATCAACGGTTAATTTGTTTTTTCTGAAATGGTCATTAATTGTATTTCTTGTGATCTGAAAGATCCATTGCTTTAATTTATCTTCATTTTCAAGATCAGTTATTTTTAGATGCACTTTAATAAATACATCCTGCAAAATATCGTTACTTACATCTTTATCTTTTACTTTAGAAAGAATAAACCGTTTGAGATCTTTATTATAATCAGACCAAATTTTTTCAGTTTTCAATTCCATAATAGTTTTTTATTTTCATTTAAATATTTTCTTCAATAAATTTTTTACAATAGTCTTTTATTAATCCTCTAACTCTTTTAAATTCATCATCAATCTCCTTTTCCGTACCTTTTGCTTTAGCGGGATCAGGAAAGTTATAATGAAAGCGTATTGCTTTAGAGGGTAAGTAAGGACAACGTTCTTTAGCGTTATCACAAACCGTAATAATAAAATCAAATTCAATATCCCTGTATTCATCCACATTATTAGAAGTGTGAAAAGAAATATCAATACCATCGTCCTTCATTGTATCAATGGCTTTGGGATTTACACCATGTGTTTCAACACCCGCGCTATATATCTTAGCACGACCTGCAGCAAAATTTCTCAGATAACCTTCAGTTATCTGGCTCCGACAGCTATTACCTGTGCATAGTACCAATATTTTTTTCTGTTCCATATTAAACAAACAACCACACTATATTAATAATACAGAACTTAGGATCGAAGCCGAAAATTAACTGAAGTATAATTACTGACGAGGTTATTACAATTGGCTTTTTATACTTTACAAAAAAATCTATCATCTCAGCAGCATTTAGAGTTTGGACCGCAACAAGGATTATTTACGTTTTGAAGATCTGACAACTTTATTTTTTGTTTTTCAGGAGTAATACCACATTCATTTAAGGCAAGACAAGCAGTTAGTTTTTGAGTAAGCAAAAAATCCTTACCATTAAAATCCAAACCATATTTACCAATAGTATCGCTTTGATATTCCACTTCGATCTCAGCATCTTCAATAGCCAGTATTTTTTCAGAAAGGGCAATAATATCAACCAATTTTTTAGGCGCTAAACGATGATCAAAGTCACCGGCCTCCCACAATTGAAAATTAATTGCTTTCTCACGCCGTACGGTTCCACCGCAATCAATAAAGTGTTTGTTTATTTGACCTACTTCCGTAACGTGAAAATGCTTTGGAACATAAGAGCCATTTGGTAATTGAAAATTCAATTCAGTTACGCCGGCGAGCTTGGTTTTTAATTCAGATAGCTTCATATTTTTTATTTATCGTTATTTACCGATTATTGTATTTAAATTTTTTTAATTCGTACCTATTGTTGAACTACGGCGTTCCATTAAAATTGTATCTCTCCAGATATTGCCCATTTTTCCGATCTTCTCACGCGTACCAACCAAGCGAAAACCATTTTTGATATGCAGTTGTTCACTAGCTTTATTCTCAGGAAAAATGCCTGCTTGCAGCGTCCAAATAGTATTAGCTTCGCTATCTTTTATAAGATGCGCCAGAAGAAAATTGCCAATACCCTTGCCACGATAAGCCTGATCGATATACACGCTTACTTCAGCAACACCGGCATAAACACAACGGCCAGAAACAGGAGTAAGAGCAGCCCAACCAATCACTTTATTATTCTCAATACCCACAAAGCGGGAGTGAAGAAGATGTGATCTGTTCCAATCTTCCCAACTTGGAGATTCTGTTTGAAATGTAGCATGGCCGGTTGCAATACCTTCCAGGTAAATACGGGATACATCGTTATAATGAATATTTAAAAGTGGAACGATCTCCATTAGCAGCATTTATTTTTAGGAACAGAATAAGAATTTAAGAAGGTGTTCAAATAAGTTTTGGCAGTTTCCCATTCTTTTTCATCAATGCAATAACACACTTTTGTTCCTTCTATATCCCCTTTAATAAAACCGGCTTCTTTTAATTCTTTTAAATGTTGTGAAACCGTACTTTGAGAAAGCGGCAATTCTTCAACTATATCTCCACACATACACGAAGCTTTTTTAATAAGCACTTCCAGTATGGCAATACGCGCAGGATGCCCAAGTGCCTTCATGTATTTGGCAATTTTATTTTGCTTAACGGTGAACTCTTCAGTTTTGGTCAATCCCATGAGATAATATATTTATCGCAATATTACGATAATTTTATCGAAATTTTAATTTGTTGTATTTTTTTAACAAAACATATTTCTTTACATTATCTTCCGATTACCTCTTTACGGTGTTTCTTGCCCCATTTATAAAGCTCATCTAATAAGCTTTGTAACGACTTACCATGTTTTGTTATTGAATATACAACCGTGGGTGGAAAGGTGTCGTAAACTTCTCTCTTAATAAGTTTATTGGTTTCCAGATGTTTTAATTCTTTGGATAAAGTTTTATCTGTAATGGCGTGGATCTCTCTGGCGATTTGTGTGAACCGTTTATTTCCCAACGAAAGAGAAAGGATGATCAATAACTTCCATCTTCCTTCCACAGCTTCCAATGCATCTTTAATAGCAAGGATATTCTCAGGGCAATCATCTGTTGTTAACATGTATTTTTATTTTGCGTTACTTCCACTTTGGATAGTGCTATCCAAAGTGGAAGTACTATCTGGTGGATAGCAAATGTAAATACTTTTGTTGGATCAAAACACTATTTATGACAAAGCAACAAAAAACTTCAAAAACACTAAATGTTATACTATGGATAGCACAAAGTATCTTATCAATACTTTTACTTTCAGGAGCAGTTATGAAATTTATGCCGGTTGAAAAAATTTCCGGAATGATGCCCTGGACAGGTCAGGTGCCGGTGGGCTTACTGAGACTTCTTGGTGTAATTGATCTGTTAGGCGGTATAGGATTAATATTGCCGGGCTTACTACGAATAAAGCCTGTGCTGGTAATTTGGGCATCTGTTGGAACAAGCATTTTAATGTTAAGCGCCATTATTTTTCACATTTCGCGGGGTGAGGCCCATGTTATTGACTTCAATATTATCTGTCTGCTTATCGCAATTTTCATTACGTGGGGCAGAATAAGAAAAAAATAATTGTTGTGGCTTCATGGATCTTTTGATCGGAAAATTTTGATTATTTTTCTTATTTTCATATACTTAAATAAGACAAATGACAACCCAACAAATAATTGAGGCAATAAATGCACTCGGCCCTTTTCCGCAAGGTGATCTGGATTGGGAACCTGAAGAACAGATAGAGAATTTGATAAAAGATCTGGAAGGCAAAGAAGATGCTTTTGAAACTGTAGAACCTTTTTTAAGAGTTTTTGAAAGAAGTCCAATTACTGATTTTGGGGCACCCGGATGGATCATTCATTTTATTGAAGATTTTGAAGAAAGATATTATCCTTTTTTATTTGAATCCTTAAGAAGACAACCTTCGCTTTGCACAATAAGAATGCTAAACAGAATAATAAATGGAGAGAAAGATAAAAAACAAAAAACGGAGTATATTAAGATTCTTATTGATTTAAGTAAACATCCGAATAGTAACCGTTTGTTATCGCAGGAAATTGATGAGTATATTGAGTACCAGGAGAAACAAAAAAGAAAAAAGTGATCTACATTGGTAATTTACCATTATAATAATCCAATACTTTGCTTTTTAAGATATAATCATATTTTGCAGCTATAAAATTCATCTGCGCTTTGTCATTATTGCTTTTTGCTATAACATAATCAACAGTAGTGATAGCCCCTTTTTCAAATTTTATGGTTGCAATGTTAAAGGAAGCGGCATAATCTTTTACCTGATCTTGTAAGATCTGGTATCGCTCATAGGCGGCAGCCATGTCTACTTTTGCCTGATCAATTGCTGCCTTTAAAACTACATTTGTATTTTTTTGCCTTACTTCGGATTGCTCTTTATTTATTTTCGCAAGGGATATTTGTGTTTTAGTTCTTAATGAACTAAAAATTGTGAATTGTAAGCTAAGACCAACATAAGAATTTAAATTATTTTTAAACTGATCATTAAAAGTGATCTTTTCGTTACTAAAATTATACTGAGGTGAATAAACAGTAACAGGAGTATTATTTATAAGAACGTAACTGTCGGTTCCGGCATCTGATACTCCGGTAATTCTTTGATTAAGAGCAGCGTCAGAGTAGTTAGTGCCAATGCTGCCGTTTAATGATAGGCTTGGAAACAATAAACCTCTTGAGGCGTGAAGATATTTCACATAGCTCATTCTTCTATATTCTGCCGCTTTGATCATTGGTAAATTTTTCACAGCTTCTGCATAAATGGCATCGCCTGTTGTTTCATTGAGTCTGATCTCTGCTTCGGTATTTATTTTTTCAAATTTTACAGTGGGTGGAAAATTCAAATTTAATAATTGCCCTAAAGCGATTTTTGAACCGGCTAATGACGCCTTGGTATTGATATAGTTTATTTTATCGTTCGCTAATTGTCCCCTGGTATCATATAATACAGATGGAGATAAGGCGCTGTTCTTTTCAAGTACATTTAAACGATCGGTTTGCGATCTGCTCACATCAACCTGTGAGGCAGCTTGCTTAAGTTGTTCTTCGTTACTTAATACTTGCAGGTAAGCCAGCATTACACTTATAGTAATGTCCATTTTAGATTGCTCCCAATCCATTTTTCCGGCCTGGTAAGCGAAAGCGTTTTGGCGCATGGTATTGTAGTTACTAAAACCACTCCATAAGGTCATGCTGCCATTTAAGCCATATTGCCCGGTGTTGATCTTTTGATTGATGAACGTATTGGTATAAGGGTTGATACTTTTACCCTGGTTAATACCTTGGTTGGCATATGCTGAGATATTAGGCAGTGAATTTGTTCTTGATTGTTGTAAACGCGCATCATTACTTTCCATTTGAAATTCAGACATTTTTAGTGTAAGATTATTTTGCAAAGCAATATCAATACACTGTTTTAATGTATATACAACACTATCCTGTGCATTATTTCTTAAGGTAGAAAAGATCAAAAGTATAAGTGCAATTTTCTTCATGTTTTTATTTTTCAATTCTTCCATCCAGTAAATTAATGATACGTGATCCATATTCTGCATTTTTTTCAGAATGCGTTACCTGTATGATAGTAACTCCATCTTCTTTATTTAATTTTTTAAACAACTCCATGATCTCTTCACCTTGCTTTGAATTGAGATTTCCTGTTGGCTCATCTGCCAACAATAATTTGGGTTTACCTATCAGGGCTCTTGCAATGCCTACTAGTTGTTGTTGTCCGCCGGAAAGCTGCGTTGGAAAAAGATCTTTTTTTCCAACAATATTAAAACGATCTAATGCATCTGCAACAAGCGCTTTTCTTTCTGAAGACTTCATGTCCTGATAGAGCAGGGGTGTTTCAATATTCTCGAACACAGTTAACTCATCAATTAAATGATAGGCCTGAAAAACAAAACCAATATGTTCTTTATACAATTGCGAGCGTTGTTTTTCTTTTAAGCCTTTTACAGAATTTCCCATAAATGTATAATCGCCTTCATCAAAACCATCCAACATGCCTATTACATTTAATAATGTTGATTTTCCCGAGCCTGATGGGCCCATAATGGAAACAAACTCCCCTTCATTAATTGTGAGGTTAATATCACGTAACAAAAATGTTTTGTTAGACCCTTGATTTACCCATTTAAAAATATTTTTTAATTCTATCATATATTTTGTTTTATTCTGTTCTTAAATTTTTTACAGGATTGGTAATTGCGGCTTTAATTGTTTGTGTACTTATTGCTAATAATGCTATTAGCACTGAACTTATACCTGCAATTATAAATACCCAGGCAGTTATATCTATCCGGTAGGCATAATTTTCAAGCCATTTATTAATAACGTACCAGCCTAAAGGCCAGGCAACCAAATTGGCAATGAGTACGAGTTTTAAAAAATCTTTTGATAACAAAGCAACAACATTTGCTACTGTAGCACCTAAAACTTTTCTTACACCTATTTCTTTTATACGATTCTCGGCAGCATAAGAGGCCAGGCCAAGTAAACCCAAACAAGCAATGATAATGGCCAAAAAAGTTAAAATGCTTACTACAGTACTTACTTTGCTATCTGACCTGTAAAGTTGTTCAAAATGATCATCTAAAAATTGATATTCGAAAGGAAAATGTGGGATCACAGTTTTATACGTTGTTTCAATATAACTTAAAGCTTCTTTAGCCCTTTTACCATCAATTTTTACGGCAACGTCGTGAAAACCTCTGTTGTTATTGTTTACAAGACATAGCGTTTCTATCTTGTTATGTAGTGAGTTAAAGTTGAAATCTTTTGCAACTCCAACAATTGTGCTTAATGTATCATCATTATTCCAAAAATTCTTTCCGATCAATGATTCGTATGAACTTCCTTTTTCATCTTTCAATAATTCTTTAGCCAATGATTCGTTAACAATATATTCTTTTCCATTGCCTTCCTGCGTAAAATCCTTACCGGCAACTATTTTTATTTTATAAAGAGATAGAAAATTGTTATCAACATAAACATGCGATGAGCCAAGACTTTTTACAGGCCCATTACCTTTAAAATTAAAACCTGTTTGATGGAAGTTATTTCCTAGCTTTTGTGACGAGCCTGTAACGCCCTTTACAAGCGTATTTGTTTCTAATGCTGTTTTTAGTTTTTGATAATTTTTATAAGCTCCTGAAATAATTACAACCTGCTCTTTATTAAAACCTGCATCTTTATTGCGCATAAAGTTTAATTGTTTCAAAACAAAAATGGCGCTTATTATTAAAAATGTAGCACTGGCAAATTGTCCAACAACTAAAATATTACGGCCAATGCTTTTTCCTGTTATGCTAAAACGTGTCCCTTTTAATACTTTAACAGGTTCAAATGACGAAAGAAATAAAGCAGGATATATTCCTGAAAGTATTCCTAACAGCAAAGTGCTTCCAATCAATATAAAGAATAAACGAGGTTCAAATAACGGCAAATCTAAATTATGCTCGCTTAAGTTATTGATAGAAGGTAAGGCTAATTTTACCAAGCAGATCGCTACTAAAAGTGCAAGTAAAGAAATAATTATGGATTCGCCGGTAAATTGTAATGCTAATTGAAAACGATGAGCACCAATTGTTTTTCTGATCCCAACTTCTTTTGCCCGTCTCGCAGATCTGGCAGTTGAAAGATTAATAAAATTAACACAGCCTATTGTTAATACGATCAATGCAACAATAAAAAATATATTGGTATATCTTTCATCAAATTTGTGATAATTCAAATAATCATGGGTAATATCTGAAGAGTTGTTATGAACCTCTTTTAAAGGCTGTAAGAAAAGCTGATAAGATTTTATTACTTCATCGCCCATATATTTTTGAAGAAAAGCCGGAAATTTTTTTTCTAAGAGTTTTGTGTCTGTATTTTCTGCAAGCTCTAAGTAAGTAACAACCCAATTACCTCCCCATTCTTTTTGCCATTCATTACCCGGGCGATTTACTCTTGTAGAAAGCGAATACAAACCGTTAAATTGCAGGTGCGAATTTTTTGGCACATCTTCCATAATACCTGTAACCGTAAAATGTATTGTATCCCTATTATTATGTGTTGAAACCGATTTTCCGATCACATCTGTATTTCCAAATAATTTAATTGCACTTTCTTCTGTTAAAACTACACTTGAAGGTTTGTTTAATACACTTTTACGATCTCCCTTTATTAATTTAAAATCAAATACTTCAAAAAAAGTAGAATCAGTCCAGAATATCTTTTCAAAAAAAACTTTTTTATTTTCATATACAAGGCCCGCCATTTCGTATGGAGAAATGCGTGTATAATTTCTTATCTGGGCAAAATCCTGTTTAAGGCTAGAACCCATTGGATACATAGATAAAGCTACACGCTGCGGTGAAACCAATCCTTCCCAACTTTGTACTTCATCTAAACGATATATGTTTTTACTGTGCATACCGTCAAAGCTCTTTTCATAATTCACAAAAAGAAATATGCTGATACAAACGGCCATTCCTAATGAAAGACCAATGATATTTATAGAAGAAAATACTTTATTCTTCAATAAATTACGAAATGCAAGCTTTATATAATTTTTAAACATTACCTTATTTTTTATTCTGTTCTTAAATTTTTGGTTGGATTGCTGTTAGCTGTTTTTAATGTATTTAAAAAAACAATTAATAAGGTTAAGGCAAGAATAACTATACCAACTACTATAAATATCCATACACTGATACTTACTTTAAAATCAAAATTTTGCAGCCATTTGGTCATCAAAAGCCATGTTATAGGAATTGTAATAACAAAAGCTACAAATACTAATTTTATAAATTCGTTTGAGATCAGCGAAACTAATTGCAATAATGAAGCGCCAAGTACTTTTCGAATACCAATTTCTCGAGTGCGTTTTTCTATGGTATAGGCTGTTAAACCTGCCAGGCCAATACAACAAATAAAAATTGCAAGCCCTGCAAAAATATTTGTCAATTTACCGATCAGCTCTTCGGTGATGAATTTCTTATTAAAATCTTCATCTACAAACTCAAATTCAAAAGGGTACACGGGATTGTACTTATTGATCGTTGTTTCTACTTTTTTTATTGCCTCACTTATTGGTATATTTTTGTTCAGGCGCATGTGTAAACAATCTACATTCTTATCAAATAATATCATTAATGGAATAACAGGCTTGTACGGTGATTCCATAACTATATCATCTACTACACCTATTAATGTATATTTGTGAGGGCCGTAGGTCATTTCCATTCCAATGGGATCTTTTAATCCCATGGTTTCAATAGCCGTTTTATTAAAAACAATTGCTGACGAGTCTGAAGGTGTATTTTGAAAATAATGTCCCTGTAATATTTTTAAATCTATTGTACTTACAAAATCAGCGTCGGTACGCATGCCGTTAAATAGAATGTCAACATTTTTACCCCTGCCCGGCCAATCTGGTGCGCCTGTACTCCACCAGCTTTCGGTGAGGGGTGATGATGTTCTGGTTACTGCTTCAATTGCACCTGAATTTAAAAGTTCCTGCTTAACTGCGTCATAATTTCTTCTAAGATCAGGTGAAGAGGGTGTTATGATAAGATTTTGAGAAGCGTAACCGGTTGCACGGTTTTTTACATGCTGTATTTGCTTATAAACAATAATGGTTGAGGAAATTAAAAGAATAGAAATAACAAATTGTGATGTAACAAGTATACGCCTTGGTAAGAGCGCCCTTTTGCCGGTAACATTATTTCCTTTTAAAACTTTTGCCGGATTAAAAGATGAAAGATATAGTGCCGGATAACTTCCTGAAACAAACCCGGTAAAGACAATAATTATAAATGCAACCATCCAGATAGCGGGGTGGCTAATATCGGGCTGCAATTGTTTATTTACAATGCTGTTAAACTGAGGGAATAGTAATACAACAAATAAGATTGAAAATAAAAAAGCAATTACTGTAAGCAGAACTGATTCACATAAAAATTGTACTATCAACTGCTTTCGGCTCGAGCCAAGTGTTTTTCTTACACCCACTTCTTTTGCTTTTTTTTCGGAGCGGGCTGTAGACAGGTTCATAAAATTAATACAGGCAATAACAATAATAATTATTGCAACAATTGAAAATAACCTTACATATTCTATCATTCCGCCAATTACCATACCATCCTTAAAATCACTTCTTAAATGCCAATCCTTCATAGCATGCGTAAAATAAGTACTTATCTTATCTTCCGGAGCGTGCTTTGTCATTACTTCGTTTACTATTCTGTTTAAGGTGGTAACATCAGTTCCACTTGCAGCGTTTATATAAACACATGAAAAAGAATTACGCCATTCTTTCATAGCCTCTTTCTCAAACTCATAGTTATAAGGCGAAACATATTCAAAATTAAAACTTGAATTGGATTTAGGATTAGCAATAACTGCAGATACTTTTGCCGGAAAGCTGCCATCTACTTTTAGTATTTTGCCTATTGGATTTTCGTTGCCAAAAAACGCTTTTGCTGTATTTTCGGTAAGGACAACATTTGAGCGATCGCTAAAAGCAGTTTTTGCATTTCCTTTAATAAATTCCCAATTAAATATATCAAAGAAGTGTTCACTTACGTCTAATCCATTTCTTTTTAATTTTTTGTCATTATAAGAAAAAACATGCGAATCGCCACTGGAGGTAACAACTGCGTGTTTGATCTGTGGATAACCATTTTCTAATGCATTTGCCAGGGGAAAAGCAATATTTGGGTCTGTATAAATACTATTATTAAAGTTGCGGTTGCCATATACCTGGTAAATTGTTTCATAATTATTTTGATCCTTATCAAAAGCTAACTCGTCCTGAACCCATAAAAAAATAAATATGGCACTGGTCATACCAATACTCAGACCAAGAATATTTACCAATGAGAATAATTTATTTCTAAATAAATTAACCCATGCTATTTTAAAATAGTTCTTTATCATACTATTCGGTTCTTAAACTTTTTACAGGATTAGCATTTGCAGCTTTTAGTGTTTGTGTGCTTATGGTTATAATGGCAATTACCAATATTAATAAGGCAGGTAAAATAAATAAAAGCGGGCCAAGATCTATTTTAAATGCATAGTTCTGCAGCCATTGTTGAAGTAAGTAATAGGTAACCGGTATGGCAATTATAAATGAGATAAGAACCGGTTTTATAAAATCTTTGGTCAACAACATTAATAATTTTGGAATTGATGCACCCGATATTTTTCTTATGCCAATTTCTTTTGTACGCTGTGTGGTTGCAAACGATGCAAGACCCAATAAACCCAAACAGGCTACAATAATTGCAAGAATGGCGAAGAGACCAAATGTTTTTCCGAACTGCTTATCGGCTTTATATTGTTCTTCATAATGATCATCTAAAAAGAAATACTCAAAGGGGTTACCGGGGAAAAACTCCGCCCATTTTTTTTCTGCAATTTGTATGATCTCTTGTGGATCTTTGTTCTGCTCTATTTTCAATGAGAAATAACTGCTGTTGTTGGGCGTTAACCTAAATATGTGAGCGTCGTAAGGTTGTCTAAGCCCTTCCTGGTGATGGTTGGAAACAACACCAATAATGGTGTATTGGTCTCCCCAAAAATCAATACGTCTGTTCAATGCGTCTTCAGCCTTTTTGAAACCCATCAATTTTATCGCTTCTTCGTTAAACAGTACACATTTTTTGTCGGTAGGAAACTGATCTGAAAAGCCTCTTCCTTTTAGAACTTGTATGCCGTAAGCCTCTAAAAAATTGTAATCTATACCAATTACCCTGTATTGGTTGCCTTTTTCATCACCATCTTCCACCAGCTTTATACCACCTGCGTTCCAACCGGGTTTTTTGCCCGGCACAGCGGTAGAGGTTATAACTTTATGAATGCCCGGTACACTTAACAGATCTGTTTTAAATGTTTTTAAACGATTTTTATACGTAGCGGTATCAATTACGTTGGGGCCACCAAACACTAGTGTTTTATCAATGTTCACACCAAGTTCCTGGCTTTGCATAAAATTTAATTGTTTGTAAACGCAAAACGTACCAACCATTAAAATTACTGATGCTGCAAATTGAACGATCACTAAAGATTGTCGTAATAAAGTTCCCTGTTTACTGCGTGTAAATTTTCCTTTTAATACAGTTATTGGTTTAAATGAAGACATGATAAATGCCGGATATAGGCCGGCCAGCAAAGCACCTCCTGCAAACAAAGCAATAAGTACTAACCAGAATTGCCATTGTAATAGCAGTGAAAAATTTAATTCGTTTCCTGTTAATGAATTAAATAAAGGCAACGAGATCAAAACCAAAATAAAAGCAAAAACAACAGAAAATAAATTGATCAGCAGCGCTTCGAACATAAATTGTGCAATTAGCTGCGAGCGGTATGAGCCCATTACTTTTCTTACACCTACTTCTTTTGCCCTGTCAATTGCCCTTGCAGTGGAGAGATTAATATAATTGATCCAGGCAATGATAATAATAAATACTGCAATGATCAGTAAAAAATAAACCGACTGTCCATTGCCATTTACTTCTGCTTCCATCATATAAGAAGAATATAAATGAATATCGTGTAATGGTTGTAATTTGTATTCAACGCTTTCGTTCCTTTTCTTATATTCAGGGCCAACTTTTTTATCGATATATACTTTAATTTTATTTTCGAGGCGTTGTACATTTGTGCCGGGTATTACTTTTATGTAAGTGTAATATCCATCCCAGTCGAATGTGGTTTCTGATTCGGGCCCGGCAAATTTTAAAAAGGTTGAGAAAGAAAACAGCAGGTCAAATTTTAGATGCGAATTTTCAGGTACATCAGGCACAACGGCATTGATCTTGTAATTATCCCTTTTATTATAGCTTATTAACTTTCCGATAGGGTCTTCGTTACCAAAATATTTTTTAGCAGTAGATTCTGTTATTACAGCAGTAAAAGGATTGGTCAATGCATTGTCTAACTTTCCTTTTGTTGCTTTATAAGAGAACATAGGCAGGAAAGAATTGGTAGCAAAGAACATTCTTTTTTCTTTGAATTTTTTTTCTCCGTAAGACATAACACCTTCTTCCGGTGTTAATTTTGCCATTGACTCCACTTCAGGAAAAGCGTCTTTAACTGCTTTACCAACACCTGCCGCGCCCGCTGCCCATTGTGTTGTAAGCTTACCACTGTTGTAACGGTTTTGCTGTAAACGATAAATACGGTCGCCGTTCTCTTCAAATTTATCGTAACTTGTTTCGTGACTTACAAATTGAACGATGAGCAAAAATGCGGCTATGCCAATTGACAGACCGAAAATATTTATGAACGAAAATACTTTGTGCTTAAATAAATTCCTTAATGCTATTTTAAAATAGTTCTTTATCATATTATTCGGTTCTTAAACTTTTTACGGGATTGGTTCTTGCCGCTTTCATTGCCTGTAACGAAACAGTTACAATAGCAATGAAAAGAGAAATAATTGCTGAAACAATAAATATGCCCCAGCCAATGTTAATATGGAAAGCAAAATTTTGCAACCATTTATATACGAATAACCAGGCTAAGGGTCCGGCAAGGGCAATTGAAAAAACGACCAGCTTTATAAAATCTTTTGATAATAAAATACTGATATTTTCAACACTGGCACCTAATACTCTTCTTACACCTATTTCTTTAAAACGTTGTTTGATAGTATAGGCAGCCAGTCCAAATAAACCTAGGCAGGCAATAAATACTGAAAGAATGGTAAATAAAGTAAGAATGAACTGAAGGTTTTGTTCTCCTTTGTAAAATTCTGAGAACTCCTCATCCAAAAAACTATATTTAAGAGGAGATTGTGGAACAATATCCTTCCAGGTTTTATTGATGTTTTCAAGTGTTTGCGGCAACTGGCCTGCTTTTACACGCAGAGAAACAAAGCTAAACCAATCCGGCAGTATATGAATAATAAGAGGTGTTACTTTTTCATGCAGTGACTTAAAATTAAAATCTTTTGTTACGCCAATTACTTTTCCTTTTTTGCCAAGACCCCAATCTATTTTTTTTCCAATTGCTTTTTCAGGATTTTCCCAACCAAAAGCTTTAACCGCGGCTTCATTCACAATAAAAGCTTCAGTAGGATCTTTAGCAAATTGTTTCGAAAAATCTCTTCCTGCCGCTAATGGGATCTGAAACGTTTTTAAAAAATTCTCATCCACACAAATCACACTTTCTGAGGTGATCTCATTATCTGCTGCGCCTTCTGGTTGTAAAGTAATATTACCAATTCCATCTTTATAATCAAAACTGGAAAGTGAACCTAAAACAACACCATTTTGTTTTGAAAGCTCCTGTAATAAAAGATCTCGTTTTAAATAACCATGTTGACCTAATTCAATTTGTACTACCTGGTCTTTATTTAAACCAATTTTGGTATTTTGCATAAACTTTAATTGCTCCAGTACAAAAATGCTTGAAATAATAAGGACTATAGCAATAGTGAATTGAAACACAACAAGACCTTTCCGCATTATAATATCAGCCCAGCCATGTTTGACTAAACCTTTTAATGATTTAATTGGGGCAAAAGACGACATTAAGAATGCAGGATAAATGCCAGCTAAAATACCTGAGGTAATTACTATTACAATAAAAGTAAGTAACAAAGGTAAATTTGAAAATACATTTATTGAAAGTGCTTTGTGTGTAAATGTATTAAATGAAGGAAGACAAAAAGCAATAATAATACATGAAATAATTGCAGCTATTAATGTAAATAAAAGCGACTCACCCAAAAACTGCAATACAAGCTGTTTTTTTGCTGCACCTATTACTTTTCGCAAGCCAATTTCTTTTGAACGGTTAATTGATCTTGCTGTAGATAAATTAATAAAATTGCTACAAGCAATAAGAAGAATAAAAATAGCCGCTGCACCAAAAATGTACACATACATAATATCACTGTTTGTATCTGCAGCGGGATCATGTTTTTCTTTTGCTTTTAAATGAATATCGGTAATTGGTTGTAATTTAAAATCATAATAAATGCCCGATTCTTTTCTGTCGTCTGCTAAAAGTTTGTGAGCATAGTCTGATAATTTCTTTTCTAGTTTTTTTGGATCAGTGCCTTTTGCAAGCAGTAGATAAGATGACATGCCGTTATTGAACCAATTAGATTGTTCTTCGTCAAATTGTTTTTTTGTTGCCTTATTTATGTCATTTAAAGTACTGCGTGACATTAATATATCAAAATGCATATGTGAGTTTAGTTTCACATCCTCTATAACAGCAGTAACAGTCATATTGATCGTATCTGATAACATCATGGTTTTACCGAATGCTGTTTCGTTGCCAAAATATTTTTTTGCCGTACTTTCTGTCAGTACTAAAGAATAAGGTTTGTTGAGTGAATTGGTTAATGAGCCTTGTAATACTTTATGAGTAAAAACATTAAAATAGGAAGAGTCGGTATAACGTAACTTAAGATCATAGAATTTTTTATCCTTATACGATAAGATCCTGCCGGAATGTTGTATCCTTAAAGCTTCTTTTACCTCAGGGAAATTTGCTTTAAAGGCAGGCGCCATTGGAGCAGATGTGCCGGCTTGTTCGCGCATTTCTTTTGGTAGATGCAATACTTCGGTTATACGAAAGATATCCGGAGCATTTTGGTGATGTTTATCATAGCTTAACTCATCTTGTATAAAAAGAAAAATAATAATGCAACAAGAAATACCAATAGATAAGCCAATTATGTTAGTAAATGAATACAATTTATTTCTCAATAAATTTCGCCAGGCCACTACCAGATAATTCTTTAACATATTTATTTTTTTAGTTGTAATTCCTTACTCTGTTCTTAAGCTTTTGATTGGATTTGCAATTGCTGCTTTAACAGCCTGGAATGCCACAGTGATGTATGCAATTAAAATAGCTAAAGAACCGGCTAATAAAAATATCCACCAGCTTATCTCTGTTTTATAAGCAAAATCCTGTAACCATTTATACATGGCGTACCATGCAACTGGTGTTGCAATTAAAATAGAAATGATAACGAGTTTTAAAAAATCTTTTGATAAGAGCTGAACGATTCCGGATACATTTGAGCCTAATACTTTGCGAATACCAATTTCCCTGAAACGTTGTTTAATTGTAAACGCCGCTAAACCAAATAATCCTAAACAAGCAACAAGCACCGATAAAAAGGTAAATGCACCTAAAACTGTACGCATGTTTTGTTCGGATTTATATAACGAATTAAAATCGTCTTCCATAAAAGTTGCCTTAAAAGGCGCATCACCGGCAATTGTTTTCCAGGTAGCTTCCAGTTGTTTCATAGTTGCAGGCAGATCGTTTGTTTTTAAACGCGTAAGAACTGTTCCATGCCATGGTTTAAAAATATGAATGAGCAATGGTTTAACATCGTCTTTCATAGAAGCAAAATTGAAATTTTTAACTACGCCAATTACTTTACCACTTTTGCCATATGCCCAATCTACTTTTTTGCCAACTGCATTTTTTGCTGTTTTCCAACGAAAGAATTTTACGGCAGCTTCATTTACCATAAAGGCTTCATTAATATCCGTAGGAAAATCTTTTGAAAAATCACGGCCTTCAACAAGGTCAATCTTCATTGTTTTTAAAAAGCTTTCATCAACAGAAATTACCGGACAACCTGTTACTTCGTTCTGCGCAAAGCCTTCAGGCAAAACTGTAATATCAGGAATGCCTTTGAATGAAAAATTACTTAAACTGGTGTTTACTACTTTTGGGTTTTTACGTAATTCATCAATTAATACCTCTCCTTTTTGCGGACCTATACCTCTTAATTCAATAGTAAGTACCTGCTCTTTATTTAAACCAATGTTTCTGTTCTGAATAAAATCAAGCTGTCTTAAAATTAAAGTAGTAACAATAATTAGTATGATAGCAATGGAGAATTGAAAAACAACCAAACCTTTTCTGAAAATAATATCGGCCATACCATGACTGATCTTTCCTTTTAATGAGCGGATAGGTGCAAATGATGACATTAACATAGCAGGGTATAAACCTGCAAGAAGCCCAACACTAACAATAATTGCAAGGTACAACCAAATAATACTTGCATTAAAATGCAATGTTGTTTCAATAAAAGAATTGAATAGTGGAATAAATAACAAAACAAATAGTAATGAAAGTAAGCTGGCAATAACCGTGAATAAAATTGATTCACCCAGGAATTGTGAAATAAGCTGGCCGCGCTTTGCGCCAATTACTTTTCGCAGACCAATTTCTTTTGAACGATTCAATGATTTGGCTGTAGAAAGATTGATAAAGTTACAACAGGCGATCAATAAAATTAGAAATGCCGTTGCCGAAAAAATGTATACATAAGAGATATCGCTATTCTTACTCCCTCTGAATTCATGTTCTAACTTTGATCTTAAATGAATATCCAGTAATGGCTGAATGGCCACGTTCATCCACATGCCAATATCCTTTTTAAGACCGGCGGTTTCTTTGGTTAAATATTTATTAACCTTCGATTCAAAAGCTTTAACATCTACTTTATTTTTTAGAAGTAAATACGAGTAAGAATCACAATTTAACCAGTTCTTTTCGTTTTCTTCATTAAAGTTAGGATTGCTCTTGCCTAGTTCGAATAAGGTACTTCTTGAAATAATGCAGTCAACATTAATATGAGAATTAAGAGGAAAATCTTTCATCACTCCTGTAACCATAATATTTATGGTATCAGAAAGGTGAAGCATTTTGCCTACCGCAGGTTCGGTGCCAAAATATTTTTTGGCGATCTTTTCGGTTACAACAATGCTGTATGGCGTAGTTAGGGCTTTTTGAGGATTTCCTTCAAGTAAGGGTAACGAAAAAATATCAAAAAAAGTAGAATCGGCAAGTACAGTTTTAGTATCGTAAAATTTTTTGTCTTTATAAGAAATTAAGCGACCAGCAAAATTCAGGCGTACAATTTTTTCTACCTCCGGAAAACCATCCTGTATCTTTTGAGCTGTAATTGGTGAAGTAGGGGCAAAGCGATCTTGTTTATTCTCCTGGTAAACAACAGAAGTTATACGGTAGATCCTATCTGCTTTGTCATTAAACTTATCATAACTTAATTCGTTTTGTACATATAAAAAAATAAGCACGCAGCAGGCAACACCAACAGCAAGACCGATTATATTTATAAACGAAAATAATTTGTTCTTCCACAAATTACGCCAGGCTATTTTTAAATAATTCTTTATCATATTATTCTGTTCTTAAACTTTTTGTTGGATTGCTAAGGGCCGCCCTTATTGCCTGCCAGCTAACTGTAATACATGCTATCAAAAGCGCAAGGCATCCGGCAAGAAAGAAGATACCCACAGTTAGATCAGTGCGGTAGGCATAATTTTGAAGCCACTGTGTTAAACTATAATAGGCAATTGGCGAGGCTATTACAATACCTATCAATACTAATACAATAAAATCTTTTGAAATAAGATAGGTTACATTGGTAACTGATGCGCCAAGTACCTTACGAATACCAATTTCTTTTATTCTTTGTTCAGTTGTAAATGTGGCAAGACCAAACAAGCCTAAACATGAAATGATAATGGTTAATACCGAAAAACAACTAAAAATGGTGAGCATGGTATTGTCTTTATGATATTGTTTATTAAACGCATCGTCAAAAAAGAAATACCTTACCGGGTATTTTGGAAAGTATTGTTTCCATTTTTGTTCGATAAAACTTATACCTGAAGGAATATTTTTAGCATCGAGCTTAACCAATATTTTTGACCCAATCATATTTGTATAGCGTGGCAATGTAAGGGCCAGTGGCTCAACTGCTGAGTGAGGCGATTTGTAGTTAAAATCCTTTACAACGCCAATTACTTTTCCGTAATTTTTTGGTTCAAGATTAAGTTCTGTTCCAATTGGGTTGCTTAATTTTAAATATTTAACTGCAGCTTCATTTAAAATAAAATTTGCTGTATCGCTTTTAAAGTCTTTTGAAAAATTTCTACCCTGTACGATCTTAATATCTAAAATGTTCAAAAAATCATAATCACCACCGCTAACATTCAATACGGCTTGGCTAACTTTTTCGCCGTTCTTAATAAAAAAGCCGCGGCGGCTTGCAGCACCAACTACCTGATCGTTGGTTGCGAATTTTGTTATCAAGGGGTTTGAAAGAAAATCGTTCTTTATTGTTTGCATATTTTGCATTACCAAACTATCTTCCGAAGGATAATCCAATACAACGATCTGATCCTTATTAAAGCCAAGATCTTTATTCTTCATAAAATTTAATTGATCAAATACAAGAATTGTTGAGATAATGATAATGATGGAAATGGCGAATTGCATTACCACTAAAACCTGACGTAATTTAAGTCGGCCAAAGAAAGAAATGCTTTTAAGCTCAATTAATTTTCCTTTTAGTACAGTTGCAGGTTGAAAGCTTGAAAGATAAAAAGCAGGATAGCTTCCTCCTACGAACGAAATAAATAGTATAATAGTTACAAGTGCTATCCAAAACCCTATATTACTAAAGGTATCGGCCAGCCCAATATTTTTTTCGGTAATTGTATTAAATGCCGGTAATAAAACTATTAATAGAAGTATACTTAGCAACAATGCGCTAAGAGATATGATAACCGATTCACTTAAAAATTGTGTGATAAGTTGTTTACGACTTGCCCCAACTACTTTACGAAGGCCTACTTCTTTTGAACGTTTTACTGCGCGTGCAGTAGAAAGGTTCATATAATTAAAGCAGGCGATCAGCAGAATAAAAACAGCAACCCAACCAAAAATATAGATATAACTTTTTTCCCCTTTTTCAAACTGATCGTATTTATTTACTTTATCAAAATACGATTCAGAAAGCGGTATCGCGTTGAGTGTTACTACATCTTCTAATCCTTCAGCTTTAGCAGCAGGCAATAAAACCTTTGCAGACCACTGGGCCAGTTTTTTATTTATGCTTTCTATGGTTGTTCCTTCTTTTAATTTAAAGAATGTAGTTGATCCTACACCAAACCAACTTTCTGACATGCCCTTCATTTTTTCGGTGCCATAAGAACTTAGTGAAATAAGTGTATTGGGTTTTATCCTTGATTGTAAATTTGTTTCTTTTAAAACACCTGTAATTTTGCACGACCTGTCCTGATACTTCAGTACTTTTCCCATGGGATCAGCAGTATTAAAGAATTTTTTTGCCATCGATTCAGAGATAACAACCGAATGAGGTTCTATCAAACAGGTTTTTGGATCACCTTTTAATAATTCAAAATTAAATACGTTAAAAAATTCGGCGTCTGCAAAATACTGTTGATCTATGTCAAACATTTTATCTTCGTACCACACTGTTTCTGTTCCCCAATCATCAATACGAACAGCTTCTTCAATTTCAGGATAAGCTTGCTTTAATGTTGGTGCAACGCCAAATGCGGTAACAGCATATGGATCAGGATCTCCGCCAATTGAAAATACCTGGTTAACTCTTACAATACGATCAGAACCATTCCAATGTTTATCAATACTTAGCTCGCTTTGTATGTACATAAAAATGAGAATGCAGCAGGTAACACCAACGGCTAAACCGGTAATGTTTATGAAAGAGAACAATTTGTTCTTCCATAAATTACGCCAGGCTATTTTAAAATAATTCTTAAACATCTTTTATTCTGTTCTTAAACTTTTAACCGGGTTTGCCAATGCTGCTTTGATCGTATGAAAACTTATTGTTGCTATTGAAATTAATATGGCTGATGATCCTACAAAAGCAAATACCGTCCATGTTATAGTTGTATGATAAGGAAAATCCTGCAGCCATTTACTCATTAACCACCACGCTAAAGGTGCGGCAATAATAATGGCAACTAAAACCAGTTTTAAAAAATCTTTAGTAAGCAAATTGTTGATGTTTGCGACAGATGCTCCCAAAACCTTACGAACACCTATTTCTTTTATGCGTTGCTGTATCATTAATAATGCTAATGCAAACAGGCCAAGGCAAGAGAGGCAAATAGCTATAATAGAAGAAACTCCTAATAACATGGAGAGACGTTTTTCTTTTTGATACCAACGATCTATATTCTCTTCAATAAAAGAACCTTTAAATTCTTTGCCGGGCTGAATTTCTTTAAAAGTGTTTTCTACAACATTCATAACCTGCGCCGGATTATTACTTTTTGTTTTAATTAAAATGTAATTAATTGGAAAATTGGCCGACATTTCAATTGTAACAGGTTCTGTTTTTTCGTGTGCGGAGTACAAATGAAAATCAGGTATAACACCTACAATAGTATAACGTGGCGAGGCAGTATCTTCTTCCAAAAAAGAATAACCTATTGGTTCAACTGCACCTAATTGTTTTACCATACTTTCACTTACTATCACACTACCTTTTGTATCGGTACCATAATTTTTGCTAAAGTCGCGACCCTTAACAGCTTTAATACCTGTTGTTTTTAAAAAATCATAATCAACGGTCATCCAGTTTGTAGAGATGTTTTTGCCTTTATGTTCAAATCCTTTTGTCCATTTAGAAGTGCTTCCGTCTTTACCTAAACCAAGATTTATAGATACGCCAGTCATACTTACAATTGAAGTTTGAGAGGCCAGCCTGCTGCGAAATTTATTTAGTAGATCCCTTCCGTTACTATTTTGTACAGGCATACTTATTACAGCTTCCTTATTAAAACCTAAAGGCATTTCACGCATATATGAAAATTGTTTGTAGGCGATGAGTGTGCAGCACATAAGTAAGCATGCAATTGTAAATTGAAGGATAATGAGTGAATTTCTAAACACTCCCGGTTTTTTAAGAGAAACATTTCCTTTTAAAACTCCTGTAACCGAAAGTTTTGAAATGATCATTGCAGGATAGCCACCGGCACACAAAGAAATTACAATTACGCTCAACAATAACATAATTATGGTGGAAGGCTGATAAAAGAAAGATAAATTAAGCTTTGCTGCAAATAATTGATTGAAATAAGGAAATAATAGTATGGCTGCAACTATGCCGGTTATAACTGAGATAACAGAGATCATAAGACTTTCTCCCCACACCTGGAAGAAGATCTGTTGACGACTTGCGCCTAGGGATTTACGAACTCCCACTTCTTTTGTGCGCGTAAATGAACGTGCAATGTTTAGATTGATAAAATTAAAACAAGCAATGGCAAGTATAAAAAAGCTAATCAGTAAAATTGTGTAAATGTATGTTTTGCTTACTGTGCTATTACCTGAACCAATATCATTATTAAAATGCATTTCGTTTATAGGTAATAATCTTACTGAATTAAATAGTCCATATTCATCTCTTACATAACCTTCTTTTTTTTGTGATAATGTATCAAAACCAGAATTTTTAGCAAAAATATAACTCATGCTTTTTTCAACCGGTTTGTGATCAGATGAATTTGCTAATTTCACATAAACATCGTGGTTCCACATGTTCCAGTTATTACTTTCAGTTGCAAAATCGGGTCTAAGCTCAGTACGGGCTAAAACATCAAAATTTAAAGAAGAGTTTTCCGGAAAATTCTTTAATATAGCAGATACAATAAGTTCTTTAGGTTGTTCCGAAACTTTTATTGTTACTTTTTTTCCTATAGGATCTTCTTTACCAAAAATGCGATTTGCTGCGTATTCGGTAAGCATAACGTTACCTATATCTTTTAACGGATTATTTTTGTTGCCTGAAATAACAGGGAATCCAAAAACATTTAAAAAATCATTATCCACTAAATTTACCTGTAACTCCAACTTTTTTCCTTTGTATTCAATTCCTTTATCGTTGTGCATAAAACGTGTAGAGGCTTCGATCAAAGGAATTTCGTTTTTAGCAGTACTTGCTGTAGGATAGGGCATACTTGAATTTTCGTCAACTCCATCCGGCTTCATGGAATGGTGGTACATCTTAAAGATCCTGTCTTTATCAGGATAAAAGTTATCAAAAGATAATTCAAACCATCCGTTAAGAAAAAGAAGTACACTGCAAAGAAATGCTAACGACAACCCAAAGATATTAATCAAAGAATGTGTGCGGTTCTTTACAATATTGCGTAATGCTATTTTAAGATAATTTTTAAACATATTATTTATTCTGTTCTTAAGCTTTTAACAGGATTAGCAATGGCAGCTTTAATAGCCTGAAAGCTTACGGTTAATAAAGCTATCATAATTGCAGCTGCGCCTGCTATTAAAAACATCCACCATTTAATTTCAATACGGTAAGAATAATCCTGTAACCATTTGTTCATCATATACCATGCTAAAGGTGTTGCTATTACAATTGCAAGCATTACCAGTTTTAAAAAGTCTTGCGATAATAATGTTACAACATTTGAAACAGATGCTCCTAATACTTTGCGTATGCCAATTTCTTTTGTTCTTCTTTCTGCCGTGTACGCAGCTAATCCAAACAATCCAATGCAGGAAATAATTATTGTAAGAATAGCAAATAAACGTGACAGCTTACTTACAAGCATTTCATTTTTGAAATTATTATTGTACTCTTCATCTAAAAATCTGTGTTCAAATGGATAACCGGGATTATCTTTTTTAAACACTGCTTCAATTTTATCGATAGCTTTTTCTATATCCACTGAAGGATTAAGACGAACAAACAAATTGTTGGTACCCACCGGTTGACAAAACATTACAAACGGGTCAGGTGATTTGTACATATCGTTAAAAACAAAATCTTTAACTACGCCAACGATGTTATAATTTGTACCATAAAGCGATAAGGTGCTATTTACAATATTTTTATTACCAATAAGTTTTGCAAATGTTTCGTTAATAATGCAAGAGCTTGTATCTGCTTTAGAATTTTTATAAAAGCTTCTGCCGCTTTGTAATTGCATTCCTGCTGTATTGATGTAATCATCGCTTACCCACTCGGTTGTTATTAAAAGCTCTTTAGATTGATCTTTGCCCGGCCAGTTAAAGCCGCTGGTATTACTACCGGCCTGTAGGATCCTTTGATTACAGGCAGCAACATTTGAAACTACACCTGTATTTATAAGATCTTGTTTTATTACGTCCAGCTTTTCATTTACCAACCCTGTTTGTTTAACATAAAGCAGATTGTTCATATTAAAACCAAGTTGCCTGCTTTTTACATGATCAATTTGCTTGTAAACAACTATTGTTGCAATGATCAATACAATTGAAAATACAAACTGCGTCACAACCAAGCCTTTTCTTACTAAAACAACTTTAGAAGACCTCCCTCCGGTTAAGCCTTTAAAAATAGAAACAGGTTTAAAAGAAGAAAGGTAAATGGAAGGATAACTGCCCGATACAATACCGCAAAACAAAACCAGGGCAAAAAGTATGAACCATTGACTTGGATCATTTAAGCCAAGTGATAATTGTTTTTCTACTAATGTATTGAAAAAAGGTAATGCTAATAAAACAAAAACACATGCAAGCAAAACCGCAAGAAAAGCCATTACCATTGATTCTCCAATAAATTGCTTAACCAGCGAATACCTTTGTGCACCCATTACTTTTCTTACACCCACTTCTTTTGATCTTTTTTGAGCTCTTGCAGTTGCAAGGTTCATAAAATTGATACAGGCAATGATAATTAGTAAAGCAGCAATTACTCCAAATAATTTTACATAACCTATACGGCTATGACTAATATCTTGTTTACCATCTTTAAAATTGCTTCTTAAGCGCCAATCTTTCATTGGTAGCACCAATGGCATTGCCGAAGCTTCTTTATCTTTGTTTTTTACGAATTGATTTATTTTTTTGTTTAAGTTTTCAATGTTCACATCCGGTTTTAACTCTGCATAAGTACGCATGCCATTACTTGTCCATTGTGTGTACCATGGACTTTCTTTTTCGAAAAGGGTAAAAGAAACCAGCCAATCAAATTTTATGCTGCTGTTTAAAGGCACATCTTCAAGAACACCGGTGATCAGAAAATCTTCTTTGTTATTTACTTTTATGTATTTACCAACCGGATTAATATTACCGAAAATATTTTCTGACATGGTTTTTGTAATAACAATAGAGTGATCGTTAGGAAATGCAGTTTTAGCATTACCATAAATAAAGCCAAACGAAAAGATGTCAAAGAAAGCCTGATCGACATAATTACCATTCTTAAAAATTGGTTTTTCATCTTTTGTAAAAAGCCAGCGATTACCCCAATCCACCCTTGTGGTATTTTTCATTTCAGGCACTTCTGTTTTTAAAGCACCTGCTAGTAAGCCCGGAGTAGAAGCAAAAGTGAACGTTTTACCATCATAGGTTTGGTTTCCCATTACCTGGTAAACGGTGTTGTATTTTTTATGAAATTTATCATAGCTTAATTCATCCTGTATCCATAACAAGATCAATAAAGAGCAGGTTAAACCAAGTGCCAGGCCAAACACGTTTAACAGCGTATAGCCAACGTTTTGTTTAAGTTGCCTGAGAGCTATGATAAAATAATTTTTAAACATGATAAAAAACTAGGCTTTAATGTTTTGAGTTACAATTTGTCCATCTAGCATATTTATAACACGGTGAGTATAGCGGGCGTCATGCTCAGAGTGGGTTACCATAATAATGGTTGTGCCTTGCTCATTAAGATCAGTTAGTAATTGCATTACATCATTACCATTACGTGAATCTAAATTACCGGTAGGCTCATCGGCTAAAATTAATTTTGGTTTATTTACAACCGCACGCGCCACTGCAACACGTTGTTGCTGACCACCCGAAAGCTGCTGTGGGTAGTGGTTACGACGATGCGCGATCTGGATCTTATCCAAAACTTCATCTACAATACGTTTTCTTTCTGAAGCACTAACACCGGTATAAATTAAAGGTAGTTCAACATTTTCAAAAACAGTTAACTCATCAATTAGGTTAAAGCTTTGAAAAACAAAACCAATATTATGTTTACGCATTTCGGCACGCTTGCGCTCGTTGAACTTTGCAACTTCGGTATCATTAAAAATAAAACTGCCTTCATCAAGATCATCCAGCAGACCAATAATATTTAATAAGGTTGATTTACCACAGCCTGAAGGACCCATTATGGCTACAAATTCGCCATTCTTAATTTCGAAAGAAATTTTATTTAAGGCAACAGTTTCTACTTCTTCTGTGCGGTAAATTTTTTCGAGGTTTGTTACTTTTATCATGTTATCTGTTTTTAATTTTATATCTTCAATTATTTATTTTCTTTTAAAACGAGTTCCTGTGTATTCTCATAATTATCGTAACCAGAGGTGATGACTTTATCACCAGGCTGTAAGCCTTGCATTACTTCATAGTATTCCGGATTTTGTCTTCCTAATTGAATGTCAATTTTGTAAGCAACAGACCCGTCTTCATTTACTTTAAAGATCCAGTTACCACCGGTTTGCTGATAAAATCCACCTTTTGGTAAAAGTACGGCCTGTGTTTCATCGCTCAGGGCCAAACGAATTTGCAGGGTTTGTCCACGGCGAATATCTTTTGGTAATTCACCTTCAAATTTCATATCCACCTGAAATTTCCCATTAGTAACCTGTGTATATACTTTATGAATTTTTAATTTGTAATCTTTTCCACCAAAACTAAATTCTCCCATTAAACCATTGTAAATTCTTGATATGTAATGTTCGTCAATATCAACGCGTACTTTAAATCCGCTCGTTACATCTATTTGACCTAAACGTTCACCTTTGTTTTTATTTTGACCTATTTCAACATCAAGCGCAGTAAGTTGTCCATCAATAGGAGCACGAACTACAAGATCTTCCACTTTACGGCGCATGATCTTTAAAGCTTCCTGAGTACGTTTATAAGATTCGTTTGCCTGACTTAATTCCGTTTTAACCGAAGAAGAATCCTGTTTTAAAATTTGTTCGGTCAATGTTTTCTTTTTTAAATAATAATTATAATTATTTTCTGATTGTTTAAATTCCATTAATGAGATTGCCTGTTGATCGTATAATTGTTTGTTTAATTTATAAGTTCTTTCAGCTTCAATAAATGAACTTTCTACATCTGAACCCTGGTTTAATTTCATAATTGTATTTTGTTGCGCTGCGTTACGTGAGATCTGCATTTGTGTTAAGAGGTTAAACACCGATGTTTCCTGGTTGGCAAGGCTTAATTCAAGATCTGTATTTGATAAGCGTAAAATAGGATCGCCTTTTTTCATCATGGCACCGTCTTCAACAAATTTTTCTTCAACGCGGCCGCCTTCTAAAGCATCTAAATAAATTGTTGTAACAGGTAATACAATTCCATTTACGGGAATAAACTCCCTGAACGGACCCTTGGTAACTTCACTAATTGTAATACGTTCGGTGTCGACATTTAATTTTGATTTACCTGATGTGAAATAAAAACTTGCAACTATCAATAAAATAATTGCCGTAACAGCGCTAACCGTTATTATTTTCTTTGCAGGCCACTTTTTCTTTTCAATAACTCTATCCATAATTTTTTTAGTGCTTTTGTTTGTTACCAATTTAGTAATTCTGTAAAATGCATGGATGTTGTTTACTAATTTGCAGCTAGTTTTTATTTACAACGATCCACGCATTTCTTAAAACATAGATAACATAACACGCTATTAATAGCATAACCGTGCCATTTTTACTATATACTGATAATCAGATAATTACAATAGTTAAAATTGAAAATTTTGTACGTTGCCGAACACAAACTGTTCGGTTTTGATACACTCTTTTTTGGTCGGTATTTTTATAATGATTTTTAAACCAGTTAATTGCGTTCTTGGTATATTTATGGTTACAATTTTCTTATGAATTTAAAGCAGGCAAGCATATTAGTTTTAGATGATGATAAAGATGTTTTAACAGCTATTAATTTACTTTTAAAAAAAGAAGTTAAAGAGGTTATAACTGAAAAAAATCCTGAAAATTTATTAGCACTTATAAAAAAGCATTCTTTCGATCTTATTTTATTGGATATGAACTTTAACGCATCTATTAATACAGGTAATGAAGGAATTTATTGGTTAAAGCGTGTTAAGGAAACAAAGCCTTCTACTTGCGTTATTATGATAACAGCTTATGCGGATATTGATCTTGCCATACGCTCTTTAAAAGAAGGAGCTTCTGATTTTGTTGTAAAGCCCTGGAATAATCAAAAACTGATTGAAACAATTGGAGATATTTTAGCAAAAAAAGACGGTGAGAAAAATTCGGCTAAGCAACAAAATTATGAAGAACTCGGCTTAATAGGCGAAAGCGAGCAAATGCGGGAAATATTCAGTAAGATTGAAAAAGTGGCGCCAACCGATGCCAATATTTTAATTTTAGGAGAGAATGGTACCGGTAAAGATATTATCGCAAAGGCGATTCATCAAAGATCTAATCGCGCTTCAAAATCCTATATAAAGGTGGATGTTGGCGCATTAACGGAGAGTTTATTTGAAAGTGAATTATTTGGCCATAAAAAAGGGGCATTTACAGATGCAAGAGAAGATAGAGAAGGACGTTTTGAAGCGGCAAATAGCGGAACGTTATTTATGGATGAGATTGGTAATATCTCATTACAACAGCAGGCAAAACTGTTAACTGTTTTACAAAACAGGCAGGTTACGCGTTTAGGAACAAACACCAATATTCCTTTAGATATACGATTGATATGTGCAACCAATTTGCCATTAAGTGAACTGGCAAACGAAAATAAATTCAGAAAAGATCTTGTTTACAGGATAAATACTGTTGAGATCATTGTTCCACCTTTACGCTCACGTAAAAGCGATATTAGCTTATTGGCAAAACATTTTTTAAAATTTTACGGCAATAAGTATTTTAAACCGGATATACAATTGAGCGAAAAAGCCATTTTAAAATTAGAAGAATATAATTTTCCGGGTAATGTTAG
The DNA here is from genome assembly GCA_044229885.1 of Bacteroidia bacterium. Taxonomy (GTDB): domain Bacteria; phylum Bacteroidota; class Bacteroidia; order B-17B0; family Aurantibacillaceae; genus Aurantibacillus. The sequence continues at coordinate 529,446 of JBGASD010000003.1, forward strand.
GGAATTACAATATATTATTGAACGTGCCGTAATAATGGCAGATACTGAGATGTTACAACCTACTGATCTTATTTTTTCTCCTTTGGAAACCGGAACAAAGATCTTATCAGAGCAGGAGAGTGAAACTAAATTAAGCACTATCGAAAAACAAACTATATTAAAAGTGATAGAAAAAAACAATGGTAACATCACCAAGGCTGCAAAAGAATTGGGTATTACACGTACTGCACTGTACCGCAGATTAAGCAAATATGAGATCTAAACGCTTTGGCTGGAATATATTTATCAGGGCCCTGCTTGTTTTCGCAACTTTGTTCTTAGCCTCTTTATCGTTGGTTAAAGAATGGTATTTGCTGGAAGTAATTGTAATTCCTGTTATTATTTTTCAGTTTTATGATTATTATAATTATCATAAAAAGGCGCAAAGTGAAATTGAACAATTTGTTGAATCAGTACATTATCGCGACTTTTCACGCTACTTTGATGTAAAGCGGGCGCCTTCAGAATTGCAGCCTTTTCGCACCAGCTTTAACGAAATAAACTCCACCTTTAAAGTTATAAGTAAGGAAAAAGAAACGCAGTATCTTCATTTAAAAACAATTCTTGAAATCGTAGATACCGGAATTTTATCTTACGAAATTGATACAGGCGAAATTTTATGGATGAACGAGTCTTTTAAAAATTTATTGCAAATTCCTTATTTAAAAACAATTCATTCGCTCGAAAAAAGAAATGGTGTATTGTATGAAGAAGTAATTGGACTTGAACCCGGAAATAATATTATAAGCTCAATAGCAAAAGATAACAGTAGTTATAAGGTCTTATTATCTGCTACTACTTTTCAGAACGAAGATAAAAAGTATAAGCTTATAGCATTTCAGAATATTAACGAAGCTTTAGATGAAACGGAATCACAAGCCTGGCAAAAATTATTAAGTGTTATGACTCACGAGATCATGAATTCTGTGGCACCAATATCTTCGCTGGCAGAAACACTCAAAAGCAGGATACAAGAAACTGTTGCGCAGCCCGACAATTCTAACGAAGCATTAAATGATATTGAGATGGGCATTAGTACAATTAAAAAAAGAAGTGAAGGCTTATTAAAATTTACCGAAACTTACCGCAGTTTAAGTAAGATCACAAAAGCTAACATGACCAAAGTGCTGCTTATTGATCTTTTTGAACATGTGCAGCAATTAATGCAACCAACTTTGGAAAAAAAGAAAATAAATCTTGAGATTGTTTTAAGAGATCCTTTTCTTACTTTAGAAGCTGATTCGAGTTTAATAGAACAGGTACTCATCAATCTTTTATTAAATGCCATCGATGCAGTAAAGGATGTAGAACAACCCAAAGTAACAATTTCGGCAGATACCGCTATAAATGGAAAAACAACCATAAAGATCTCCGATAATGGAGCCGGTATAAAACTAGAGATCCTTGATAAAATATTCATTCCTTTCTTCAGCACAAAAAAAACCGGTAGCGGTATTGGTTTAAGTCTTTGTAAGCAGGTAATGATGCTGCACAAAGGCAATATACAGGTGCAATCTATAGATGGAGAAGGCACTGTATTTAGTCTTATATTTTAAAACAGATTTTTTTATCTTTAATTTCTAATGAAAATAATTCACATACTACTTTTCTTATTTTTTGCACCTGCCATTTTATCAGCACAAACCGATGAACATGTGTTGTTGAATTTAGGACTAGATTCTGTTTTTTCAGAAATAAATGATAATGATCCCGGTGCAAGTGTTTTTATTCAAAAAGATAACCAGATCATATATTCAAGATCATTTGGATTAGCGAATTTAAAAACAAAAGAAAAATTCAATGAAAATACAAATGTAAATATAGCGTCCATTACCAAAACCTTTATTGCTTACGGTATCTTAATACTCCAAAAGCAAGGTAAACTATCACTTGAAGATAGCATTAGCAAGTTTTTCCCAAATGATCTTTCAAAAGAAACAGGCAATGTAAAGATCAAACACTTGTTAACGCATACAGCGGGTTTACCTGATGTGCCGGGTAATGAAAAAGAACTTCTAAAAAAAATTGACAAGCCCGAGTTTGAACCGGGAAGTAATTATAAATACTCTGAAGTTTCATATAAGATCCTTACAATGATAATTGAAAAGCTTACAAATACTAAATGGCACACGTTTATTCAAAAAAATATATTTGAACCTGCGGGTATGATCAACACAAAAATACCGGAAGTTTATTCTGAAGAAAAAATTGCCTTGAGCTATAAAAAGAATAAAAAGAAATACAAACTATTAAAGTATAAAAAAGGAAATTTAAACAAGAATGATCTGTTAAGTATTTGGAGTTCTGTTGGCGAGTTGCGAAAGTATGTTTATGCAATTAACGAATGTGTATTTTTAGATTGTGAAGCTTTAAAAAAAGTTTCAGCTTTATGGACACCTGACAATTGGAGAAGTTCAGCTAAGCCTCCTCATGGCTTTGTATGGTTTGTTTCTGAATCAAAAGAAAAGGATACTAAAATAAGTTATGATGGCATATATAATGGATACCGAACCACGGTGTTAATGTATCCAAAAGAAAAAATTATTCTTATATCTGTAAGTAATAATTCTGTTTCGTATTCTGATAGCATCGTTTCAAGGTTAATAAATCTTAGATACGTAAAATAGAAATAAATAAAAAGAGAGTTGCTTTAAAACAACTCTCTTTTCTTTTTGAATTTAAACCTTAACTAAAAAAAACTCAAGTTTAAAATCAATTTAGTTGGCAATCACTAAATATTTTGAAGCACTCCAGAATTTTTCAGGATCAGTAATCATTAAACTATTGATCGTTTTTCCTGATTTATCCCATGAGTATGAATCTGCAGGGTGTGTTGTAACCAATTTAGCATCTTTGCTGTTAACCGGAATGCTTGTTGTTTCGGTATAATCAATTTTGGTGAACATACTGTTATCAATATTGTCACTTAACTGAGCAGTTCTGCCAATTCCTAATAAACCACCTTTTTTATCAATTAAATTTGATTTTTGAAGATCTTTAGAATGACCAACAATATAATAAGCAGTATGTAATTGAGTTGTTTTTTCGTTGATAGTTTGCGACTGTGCCATGTTTTGGGCAGATAAAGTATCTACTGATGTTTGTAACTGTGCAACCTGAGCGTTTAAAGCAGTTAATCGTTCATTCAAGTCAGTTAACTCTGCATATTTTTGATTTAACTGGTCATTTAACAAGGCAATTGTTTTTTCCAGTTGCGCATTCTTTTTATCTGAACGATTAAGTTTTTTGCTTAATTGTGCTAATTTTTTATTGTTAGCTTCCATCAAATCATTAATGGCTTTGATCTCTGCATTAATGCGGGCTTTTTGATCTGCTTTCAGATCACCTTTATCAGAGTTCATTAAAATGATGTGTTGCTTAGTGCTAACTTCATCCAGGTTACGCTCTACTTCGTTAAAAGAGGTCATAAACTCATTTACAGATGCTTCACGCTCATCAATAACTGCTAAAAGTGAGTCACGCTGACGTACAACGGTTTCATCTTTTTGAGGGTCTTTACAAGCTGTCATCATAACTAAAGAAGCTGCTGCAATAAAAATGTAATTTTTCATAATAATTTATTTTTAATTTTTTTTTATTTATATCGTACCATGTTTTATAACATGCCATCCATAATACGAAAACTTAATGCCAGTCTGCCAAAGTCTTTGGATACAGCGGCCTGGTGGTATAAATGGGAAAAAACTTCGGGGAATCAATTCTACAAACCACACTTTTAAATTTTAAATTCCCCACTCATCAATTAAGTATGCCTTGTAAATCAACACCAAAAAAAATGGCACGGTATTTTCAAATTATAATTGAAATAATAACATTCCTTATGAAAGTTCTAGAGATCAAAACCTTAAAAGGACCAAATTACTGGTCAAATTACCGTCATAATCTTATTGTATTAAAATTAGATATTGGAGAATTGGAAGAATATCCAACTAACCTTATTGCTGGATTTTCTGAACGAATAGAAGCTATGATCCCATCCTTATTTACGCACCGTTGTTCTCAAAATTATGAAGGAGGTTTTTTTGAACGCGTAAAAGAAGGAACATGGATGGGACATGTTATTGAACACATTGCATTAGAGATACAATCTTTAGCAGGTATGGAATGTGGTTACGGAAGAACGCGTTCAACCGGCGATTATGCAACCTATAATGTTGTATTCTCTTACGAAATTGAGGCAGCGGGTATTTACGCGGCAGAAGCAGCGGTTCGTATTGCCGAAAAAATTATTTCGGGAGAACCATATAATATTACAGAGGATATTGAAAAATTGAAACAAATTAAAATGCGTAAAGGTTTTGGTCCAAGTACTCAATCTATTATTAACGAAGCAAAGAAAAAGAAGATCCCTTTTCGTAGTATGGAAAACGGTTCTTTGATCTTATTGGGTCAGGGTGTAAATCAAAAAATGATAAGAGCTTCTATGACATCCAATACCAGCAGTTGGGGTGTAGAAACAGCTTGTGATAAAGAAGAAACGAAAAAGATCTTAGCCAAAGCTTACATTCCAGTACCTACAGGTGAGGTGGCAAGTACAGAAGATGGCTTAAAAGAAATTATTGAAGAACTTGGATTTCCGGTTGTTATAAAACCTATTGATGGAAATCATGGCAGGGGCATTACTACAAATATTAAAACATCAGAACATGCTGTTTCTGCATTTAAAATTGCAAAAACAATTTCGGATGATATTATCATAGAAAAATATATTGAGGGTGATGATTACCGTTTTTTATTGATCAATTATAAATTAGTAGCGGTTGCTAAGCGCACGCCTGCCATGATAATGGGAGATGGCGTTTCTACTATTCGACAATTAATTGATCAGACAAATGCTGATCCTAAAAGAGGAGACGGACATGAAAAAGTGTTAACGACCATTAAAGTTGACAAAGTTACCGAAGCAATTTTAAAAGGCAAAAACTTAACACTCGAAACAGTTTTACCAATTGCGGAGATCTTATTTTTAAAAGATACTGCTAACTTAAGCACGGGCGGCACATCTACAGATGTTACAGATATAGTGCATCCAACCAATGTTTTTTTAGCTGAGAGAGTGGCAAGGTTAATGAACTTGGATATCTGCGGTATTGATATAGTTGCAAAAGATATTTCGGTTCCCTTAAATTTAAATAATAACGGTGGTGTTATTGAAGTGAATGCCTGTCCCGGTTTCAGAATGCACCTCAATCCTTCAAAAGGGCTTGCTAGAAATGTTGCAGAGCCCGTTATTGAAATGTTATTCCCAAATAATAAAAATTCGCGCATACCAATTATTGCAGTAACTGGTACAAATGGAAAAACAACAACAACCCGTTTAACTGCTCACATTGCAAAAACAGCGGGGCATAATGTTGGTTATACAACAACGGATGGAATTTATATTGGCGATCACGCAATTCATTACGGTGATTGTACGGGTATGCAAAGCGCTACTACAATTTTAACTGATCCAACTGTGGATTTTGCGGTGCTTGAATGCGCTCGTGGGGGCTTATTGCGCTCGGGTTTAGCTTTTGACCATTGTGATATTAGTATTATCACTAATGTTTCTGAAGATCATTTAGGGCTAAAAGGTATTCGTACACTGCAGGAAATGGCAGATGTAAAAGCCGTGGTGGCAAGAAGCACGTTTGATCATGGTTATTCAATATTAAATGCAGACGATGATCTTGTTTATAATATGATGGAAGAACTGGATTGCAATATTGCATTATTTAGCACAGATGTTAATAGTGAACGTATTAAAAAACATTGTGAAAGCGGAGGCCTGGCTGCTGTAATAGAAAAAGGATATTTAACTATTTGCAAAGGCGAATGGAAGATACGTGTAAGTAAAATAGATGCAATTCCTTTATCGTTTAATGGAAGAGCGGAATGTATGGTGAAAAATATTTTAGCTTCAGTACTTGCCGCAATTATTCAGAATTTTAAAATAGAAGATATTCGTACTGCACTACAAACATTTATACCTTCTCCTGAACTTACACCCGGGCGAATGAATATTTTTAATTTCCGGAACTTTGATTTTATGGTGGATTATGCCCATAATACCGGTGGTTTCATGGAGCTAAAAACATTTATGGATAGAACACAGGCCACTTCAAAGATCGGTATTATTACAGGCGTAGGGGATAGAAGAGATGAGGATATTAAAAATCTTGGTATTTTTTCGGGAAAAATGTTTGATGAGATAATCATTCGTCATGATAAAGATATGAGAGGAAGGCCGAAGAGTGAAATAACGGATCTATTGATAAAAGGGATTCATGAGGAAAATAAGAATATGGCAATAACTGTTATTTCTGATGAACTGGAAGCAATTCAATATGCAATTGATCACGCACCAAAAGGCGCATTTGTTGTTTTATGTACAGATGAAATAAATGAAAGCATTAAATATATAAAGAACAGGATTGAAGAAGAAAAAGAAGAGAACAAAGTGTTGGATCTGATTTTAAAACAAAATTAAAATATATAAAAAAGGCCTGTAATTTACAGGCCTTTTTTTATTTGATCATAAAATTTATAATTTAATTTTACCTTCAACTCCACCATCCATTTTCTTTTCTGAAAAAGCAGACACGGCGATCTTAAGTAGGGTTATCATTCTACCGTTTTTTGTATCCCAGTAATAAGCATCACTTGGATCAACACAAATAGCCGTTAACCGAGGATCATCTTTTCCACCTTTAAACCAGGCTTCTGCCCATTTATTCCATAGTTCATCAATTTTCTTTTTATCGCGTGTAACACTTGCTTTTCCTGTAACCGAAAGAAAATGCGCGTCAGATGCTTTTGCATATAATAATTGCACATCATCGTCCTGCTTTATTTCGTCATTTTTATTACTGTCTGCGGCGCTTAAAAACCATAACTTTCCTTCATCATCTACTTTTTGCGTGCCCATCGGTCTTGTTTGAAATGGAATTTTTTCTGTTTTAGTGCAAAACATGCAAATGTTTATGTCCTCGGCCAATTCTTTTAATTTTTTTATCGCTTCTGTATGCGATAGATCTTTTATTTCTCCCATGATAATTTGTTTTAATTTATTTATGAATCAATCAATATCCTTCTTCTAATTATATGCCATTAATAGCTTACAAATTCAGGTCTCGAAACTGAAAATACCCTTACACGTAAAGTAAAGCTTGTTACGGGATTATATTTAAAAACGTAGTTATCACCATTAGGTAAAAACGGATACATGCCTACAGAGATTTGGAATGTACTACTCAAAAGATTTTCATTACGTACCATAACGCCAATAGAGTAGGATTGGTATAAACGACTATTTGAAATTTTATTTGCCGGGTCGCCAATCATACCAAACCCCATCATTACAATTGGGGCAAATTTAAATCCAATAACATTATACGGCATGTAAGCAACGGTTTCAGAATTTAAGGTTGCTTTTGTATTTCCGGAAAGACTGGTGCCGTCTAAACCATACAATTCTTCAGGTAAAAGCGTTAATGTTTCGTTTGACAATTTATTTTCGCCATGTGTTATATTAAGGCTTAAAAATTGTCTGAAAAACCAATCACCTCTTTTTGCAAGATCGCTAAAGTAATAGAATTTTAAATTTGTTGTAATATCATTTGAAACATAACGGTTAAAAAATACACCATGCGATAGGGTGGTGGACAAATAACCAAAATTAAAATGTTTTGCCCGCGCTATTTCCATTCCTGCATAATAACGGAGTTTTTTAAATTCTTTTTTTATACCGCCATAAATAAATTGTACAATTATACCTTCGGGCACGTCTTCAGTTGCGCCAAAACGGTAAACATATTTTTCTTTATAATATTGTTGTATGGCGAAACCTAAATTGCCAACGATTGCCGAAGTATTTTGATTACCCATTTCTTTATCAATTGTGAAAGGAGGGCGTTCAATAAACGTAGAATTATAAAAACGTAATCCGGCTACCAGGTTTGTGCTTTGGTTAAATAAACTTTTTTCGTCGCTTAATTTAAAACTTCGCCCGGCCCAAATATCATAACTAAAAATATTCAATTCTGCTCGTGTGGGGAAAGAATCAACAGGATCGGTATAGCCATAATAGCGCCAATATCTGGTAAAATTTAGTCCGCCTGCCCATTTAGATAAAGGTGAGAAAAAGCCCCTGTCAAAACCCAAACCTATTTGTGTTCCATTAATATCTGTGCGATAAGCTAGTTGAGATGAGATGTAAGTATTATCAATATTTGCAATATTATAAAAACCATTAAACTCATAAATGTTTGGGCGTTTATATCCCACATAGTGTTCGAATTGCTGACCTACACCAAAAAGATTTTGATTGCGGAAGCGAATATTTCCAGACACATCTGTAATTAATATGGGAACGGTTATGGGCCATTTATCCTGTACAATAACATTTACATCAACACTATCTGTGCTTCTTGTTTCGGTAATAAAGATGCGTGCATCATTAATAAAAACCGATTGTCGGAGGATCCGTTCGGTTTCACTTAAAGCCAATGCATCAATTGTATCATTTTTTTGAAATAATAAACGATTTATAATTATCCAATGCCTGGTTGTAATATGTAAACGGTTACCTAATCGTTGTATATTATTTATATTTCTTGGCATTGTATCATATATTGAATGACCAAAAGGATCGTAAACTGTAATATTAATGTCTCGGATAATACGATCTTTGTATTTTAAATAGGGATTGATGTTTTTTTCTTCTTTTGAGGCAGGTTCTACAGGATATTCCTTTGGCTCCGGATCTACAAAAACCGCATCATACATCCATGCAGTGGCTTTATGCTTGTAAGCAAAATGTTTTATTTTTTTGTAAATGCGTAATGGATCTTTTTTTGCAGAATCTTTTTCCTGCGAAAAAACAGTGAATGAAAAAAGAATAAAAAATAAAACGCAGATACGTGATCTGCGTTTTACTAAAATATCCGGTATTATGTTAGACATAATTTAAATCTGATCAAAAAATCAAATTGGATTATATTTATTTTTTTCCTGCTTTTGAAATAAGAAAAACAATAAGCGCAATAAAGCCAACTACAAGAAGAATTCCCCATATCATACCGGCTTTAAAGATTCCACCAACTACTTCACATGAAGGTAAAATTGTTAGAAGAATGAAGGCAAGCAGGTAATTAACTATATTTTTCATACTTACTTATTATGTTAAAAATGAAAGCCTAAACCTAAGGTTGACAACCCTGTAGAAAGATCAAGGAATAATCCTGCTTTTGGCGCAAAATGGTATTCGGTACCAATGTGAAGATCACCATATAAAGGACTTGCGGATTGGCGAACTACGCGATCTCCATAATAACCGTTTTCCCATCTTACAGTTCTAAATGCTACACCTAATGAAGCGGCCGCGTAAAAATCCCATTTTTCATCCGCATTTAATAGCTCATCAAAATAATATGAACCTTTTACACCAATGGGTACAATTGTTTCGCGATAATAATAATCCCTATATGGAAAATCTTTCGTGCCCCAATAGCGATAACTTCTGTAAGTTAATACCGATGCAAAAGGAGCCAACGTAAAATTTTTAAATACATCAAACTCATAATTTACATTCAAAGCAGGCGCATAGCCATAATAATAACCATAATAACCAAGGCCTGCACCAATATTTAAAGTTCTACCGAACTTTTCCTGAGATCTTACTGCACCTGTGGCAAGTGTTACAAAGATCAACGATAAGATAAAATTTTTCATTGTTTTAAGTTTTTAGTTTATAGAAGATTTTTTATTTAAAAATTGTGAAAGCATCCAACTTATTTTTTGTTGCTCACCCAAATATTTTGTCATCTGATCTGCAGTAACTACATCCTCTTGGTCGTCTGCCAGTTTTACTATCTGATTTTCAATAACTGCTAATGCTTTAAGATCGTGAAGCATATCGGCAACACATTTTTCCTGTTTGCCATTTTCACCATTTTCATTAACTGTAGATCTTTTTATCATTTCTGTTGCTGTAAGCAATGGCGTTCCGCCTAAGGTTAAAATACGTTCGGCTATTTCATCTATTTTTACAGTAGCATCATTATAAGCTTTTTCAAAAACCTTATGTAATTCGAAAAAGTTTTCGCCTTTTATCATCCAATGTGACGATCGAATATTAAAATAAGCGACTTGATAGGATGCCAATAAGGTATTTAATTTTCCTACAAGATTTGAATCACGATTTTCTTTATTTTCTTTCTTTTTCATGGGTACTTGTTTTCCATAGATATATAACAATACTATGCCAATAAATTTTGTAAGTCATGCACATCTCTATGTGGGGAATTTTTTAAAAGTGTGGAAACATTGGGTTTATTTTTCTACAATTATTAATGAAAGGATAGTATTTGCGGCTTATATAACTCGGAATGATAATTGTTTTATTATTTATATGTTTTATAATAAACTCAGGAAGTATTTTTTAACGGCGGTTATTTTATGCCTTCCGTTTTTTTATTTTTCTCAAAAAAAATATACCCGCAAAGCTTTTATAAAAGATTCTATAGAAATTGTAAAGCCACCATTAATACGCCCTCAATTAAGAATTGATAATCGTACCTTTTTCTTTAAAGGCCAACCATTGAATGTTTATGGTTTTGATGCCGGTGTTTTATTAAAAGAGAAATTACGCTTAACATTGGGGTATTATTCATTGAATAGTGGATTAGATTCTTATAAAAGAACCGTAAATGCGGTTGATATAGAACGTAATATTAAACTTCAGTATGGTAGCATAAATACAGAATTTGTATATAAAAACACGCGCTACTTTTCTTTAGGAATGCCTCTGGATTTTGGTTTTGGAAAGAACACCCTGCAATATACAAATGTAAGCGATGGCTCAATTTATGAGACAAGATCGGGTTTTATATTTTCAACGGAATTCGGATTGTCGGCTATATTTAAACCTATCCGCTGCTTGGGCATAAAGGGTATTGTTGGTTATCGTAAAACTTTATTGGATAAAGCAGATGAGTTTTACCTTGACGGACCTTTTACATCTATTGGACTTTACATAGATATTAAAGAAATAAGAAAAGATATTCGTTTATACAAGATCAAAAAAAGATATCGCAGAAAAAGTAATTCGGTTGAAACTGCGGTAGACCTTATAACTGATTAACTATTTAGGACTTTTAAAAATTAAACGCAAAGAAGAATCTTTTGCTAAAAAGTTCCAGGTCCAGTTCATAAAGGTTATAAATTTATTTCTTACACTTAATATTAGCATTAAATGTAAGAACATCCATACGAACCAGGCCATTACACCTTTAAACGAAAAACCGGGAAGATCAACCACTGCCTTATAAGTGCCAATTGTGGCCATCGATCCAAGATCTTTGTATTCGTATTCTTTTAAAGTTCTGTTTTTCTCCATAGCAAAAAAATTATTCGCTAAATTTTTGCCCTGATTAATGGCCACGTTAGCAAGTTGTGGATGTGCATGAGGATATTTTGGTGTTACCATATAGGCAATGTCACCAATAGCATAAATATTAGAATAGTTCTTTACTTTGTTATAACGGTCAACGACATATCTGTTTCTAACTAAAGAATCAGGCTTTAATCCATCAATAACGTTTCCGGATACGCCTGCGGCCCAAATAACATTTTTACTTTTTAGTGTTTCACCTGTATTTAGTGTAACAAGCGTACCATTATAATTAGTAACAAAAGTTTCTGTTTTAAGAATAACACCAAGTTTTTCTACATACTGTCTTGATGCTTTTTGAGAATCGGTGCTCATGTTGTTTAATGTATTCTTACTTCCTTCCAATAAAGTAATTTTTAATCCTGAAAAATCAATATTAGGATAATCTTTTGGGAGAATGTATCTTTTCATTTCAGCAAAAGCGCCCGCTAATTCAACACCTGTTGGTCCGGCACCTACAATAACAATATTTAAAAGTGCTTCTTTTTCTTCTTGAGTAGAAGAAATAAAATGTTCAAAGCTTAATAAGATCTCGTTTCTGATATTAATTGCTTCCTGTGTGCTTTTCATCGAGAAAGCATTTTTACTTATTTGTTCATTACCAAAAAAATTAGTTTTACAACCGGTTGCTATTACAAGGTGGTCGTAGGTAAAATTACCTTCAGTTGTTTTAACCGTATTACTTTCAGGTATAACAGCTGTAACTTCTGCAAGGCGAATTTGAATGTTTTTAGAGCGCTGAAAAATTTTACGAAATGGAAATGAAATATTTGCGGGTTCTAAACGTGCTGTGGCTACTTGATAGAACAGGGGTTGAAACTGGTGATGGTTGAGTTTATCTATCAACATTACATCAAAAGAACTATTATTTAGTTTTTGAGCGAGATGTAAACCTGCAAAACCTCCACCTAAAATGATGATCTTTTGTTTTTTCATACGATACACTATTAAAGAAGAAAATCCGGAGTAAATATCCGGATTTTCAATATAAAATAAGGTTAAAATGTAATAAATTATGCGGCCGCCGCTCTTCTGAAGTTTTTGCTTGGAATATTAAGCTCTTCGCGGTATTTTGCAACAGTTCGTCTCGCAATTGAGTATGTTTTTTGCATAAGAATATGCGCAATTTGTTCATCGCTTAATGGATTGTTTTTATCCTCCATATTTACGCATTCCTGTAAAACCTTTTTAACTTCTTTAGTACTTACAATTTCACCATTGGTTGTGCTTAAACCTTCGGTAAATAAATGTTTCATTAATAAGGTACCGTATGAAGTTTGAATGTATTTGCTTATTACAATACGTGATACTGTTGAAATATCAGAATCGATCTCTTCAGCAATAGTTTTTAAAATAAGCGGTTTAAGGTCTGCCTCATCACCGGTTAAAAAGAACTTGTGTTGATGCTTTACAATTGCTTTTGCAACTGTGATCATTACTTTTTCACGTTGTTGTAAAGCTTCAATGAACCATTTGGCACTTTCAACTTTACTTTTTATGAAGCTTGAAGCTTCACGTAAGCTCTTATCTTTTGATTTTGAATAGGTATTCAACATCTCGGTATAATCATCACTTATCTTAAGCGGTGGATGTTTAGCAGAATTTAAAAACAATTCTACTTTATCGCCTTCTACCATTACTGTAAAATCAGCTTCAATGCTTATTGCTTTACCTGCAGATTCTTTAGTACTTCCGGCCGGAACCGGGTTTAGTTTTTTAATTTCACTTAAAGCGTCCTGCAGTTCTTCATTATCGATCTTTAAAGTTTTTTTGATGATATCAAAATTCTTAACCGACAATTCGTTCATATGGCTTTCAAGAATTTTAATGGCATTGTAAGTATCCTTCGTTTTTTCTCTTTTATGATTTAATTGTATGAGCAAACAATCTTTAAGATCTTTTGCACCAATGCCTACCGGCTCAAGTGTTTTAATTTTATTTAAAACATTTTCAAGCTCTTCTTCGGTAACAAACTCATGTACAAAAGAAAATTCATCTGCAATATCAATTAAAGGCCTTCTTAAATAACCATCATTATCTAATGTGTTTATAAGGTATTCGCCAATCTCTTTTTCTTTTTCGGTAATTGGTAAAAGATCTAGTTGTGAAATTAACGATACTGTAAAATCATGACTTTCTAAAAATACCTGTTCTCTTTTTTCGTCATCCTTGGTATGGTTGTTTGCTTCGTATTTGTAATCATCTAAAGCATCTCTATCCATATAATCTGTATGATCATAATCTTCACCTAATTTCCCTTCTGAAATATGGTCTTCATGAGGTTCAATTTCCGGCTCCGCATCCTGATTCTCTTCTTCTGACGTTTCTTTTTCAACGGTATCAAATTCCAATGCTGGGTTAATTGCCATTTCATTAGCAATATGTTGCTCTAATGCAATAGTGGGTAAACCCAAAATATTTATCAATTGGATCTGCTGATGTGTTAACTTTTGCGTTAACTTTTGCGTTTGTGATTGTATAATTGCCATAACTTTTATTTTTAATAAAATATCACAAAGTAAGCTTGTGGGTTTTTTCGTTTACGTATATATAATTGAAATAATAGTGCCGTATTTTTATAATTTTCAATCAAATGAAAATCAATGGCTTATAAGTTTACTTTTTTTAATACCCTTAAAAATTGGGAAACCTCTTCCCCATTAAATAGGAAGTTGGGGAAAAACTGCAAAAAAAGATTTTTTTTGGCATCTCTTTATCTTGTAATCGTATTAAATAAATTCAAGAAAATATGGAATATGATCCATTCATAAAAACAAGTGCCGAAATTATTTTTTATGTTGCCTTAGTTGCATTGATAATTGTTTTGATCCTTAAAAAAAGAAAGCAATTACACGTAATTGAAGAGAACACACCGAATAAAGAAAATAATAAGGATGATGAAGAAACTACGTTATTTTAAAATTACTAACCGGTATAATATTATTTTTGTTATAGCTTTTAATAATATCGAGTAATTTTTGCCGAACGGGTAATTGTCTTATTTCTTCAAAGGTAAACCATTTTGCTTCTAAAGAATGTTTATCTGCAACCTGTTTAAGTGTTTCTTCTCCTGCTATAGTTGCCGAAAAAAATAAGGAGAGGTAATGATCTAAAAAACCCTTATTATATCTGAAATAAAATATCCCGTTAATGTTTACGTCACATCCTGCTTCCTCTTTAACTTCCCTGTGGGCTGCAATTTCAGGCGTTTCACTTAGTTCTACTTTTCCACCGGGTAAAAACCATTTACCGTTCCATTTTTTTGCAGCTTCTTTAATAAGTAAAAAGCGACCTTCTTTCTCTATTAGCACAAAGCTTTTTAATATCATAATTTTTTATACCTAAATAACCATGCCAAAAATAACGAGTTTTTTTGCAGGAACCATTTTTGCATACTTTAATTTAAAAGTACCATGAAAAAAGAAAATCACGTTCATTCCTCCGCAGAAAAAATTACATCAGGAACTCACAGCTCATCCTGGATCGATTCAATACAACCACTTGCTTTTAGAAAGCTGGAAGAAAATATAGTAACAGATGTTGTTATTGTTGGTGGGGGCCTAGCAGGAATTAGCATAGCATATTGCCTTGTTAAGTCAGGAAAAAAGGTAGTGATTGTAGAAGATGGTTTTGCTGGAAGTGGCGAAACAGGTCGTACAACGGCACATTTAGTAACAGCTTTAGATGACAGGTATTATGAATTGGAAAAAATGTTTGGGGAAGAAAAAACCAAACTAATTGCAGAAAGTCATAAAAAAGCAATTGATTTTATTGAACGTACAAGCCGAACAGAGAATATTGAGTGCGATTTTGAGCGCGTGAATGGTTATCTTTTTCTTCATCCCAGCGATGAGATAGAGTCTTTAGTAAGAGAGTATGATGCAGCCGCAAATGCGGGGATAGAATTAGAACAAATGTCAGAAATCCCTGGTATCTCAGGATATAATGGCCCGGGTTTACGTTTTGCGAACCAGGCGCAGTTTCATCCATTAAAATATATCAAGGGTTTATGTGATGTAATACAAAATAGCGGGGGTATTATTTATACAAATACACACGCAAAAGAAATAGATCACACAGGCATAGTGACAGAAACGGGATTTAAAGTAAATGCTAAACATGTTGTTGTTGCAACAAATACACCGGTGAATAATATGGTGGCAATGCATTTAAAACAATATGCATACCGTACTTATGTTATTACAGCGAAAATTAAAAAAGATACATTACCAAAAGCTTTATGGTGGGATACAGGTAATTTTGAAGTGAATGAAAACATTCCGCCTTATCATTATGTACGTTTACAGAAGTTTGATGCAGAACATGATCTGCTGATCGTAGGAGGAGAAGACCATCCTACCGGCCTAGCAGATATTGAAGACCGACCAGAAGAAGAACGTTATGCAGACCTTGAAAAATGGGCAAAAGAACATTTTGGTATTCAAGAAGTACATTCGCGTTGGTCGGGCCAGGTAATGGAACCTATGGATGGTCTCGCATTTATCGGACGTAATCCGTTTGATAAGAATAATGTGTTTATAGTTACAGGTGATTCAGGAAATGGAATGACACATTGTACAATAGCTGCGCTGCTTATAGACGATCTTATCAATGAACGTGAAAATAAATTTGAAGATCTTTACAATCCTTCGCGTTTTAAACTATTTAGCGCAGCGGGGAAAACATTTTTTAAAGAATTTATTGGCGGTTTTACAAATTATTTTAAAGTAAAGAAAAAAGATTCACGAGAAGAGAATGAATTAGAGACCATAAATACTAACGAAGGGAAATTAATTGAGATAGGAGGAAAGAAGTATGGTGTATTTTGCGATGAAACAGACCAACTACATTTTGTGAGCGCCGATTGCACGCATTTAAAATGTACCGTAAGGTGGAACAATGATGAAAAAAGCTGGGACTGCCCTTGTCATGGAAGCAGGTTTACTCACGAGGGAAAAGTATTGAACGGACCGGCAATTACCAACCTGACTTATCATAAAGAAGTTAAACCGGTTAGTGGCACAGTTTTTATTGATAAAGAAAATAAAAAGTAGAAAATATGAGTTATTTTTCAAAACGATCGATCATACATCCTGAGGACAAAAATGATCTTGTATACTGGACAAAAAAATGGGGAGTTAATGTTAAACAGATCAACGAAGCTATTATAGATACAGGAAGTTTAAAGTTGCAGGATATCAAAAACAGGCTTATAAAAAGAGGTCAAATATGGAGCTTTTCGTACTTTATTCAAAAGCTTTTTAAAAACCCTGTGAGGCTGTAATTCCCCGCAAAAAATTCCCCAAATTCCACAATTGAGGCGTTGTTGCCACAGTGTTAAAAAATGAAACCGAGTGATAGCAAGGCTTTCAGTTTGGTACAATTTTAGCAGTATATACATGAAGTTTGGGTAATTAGTCACTGCCTTATAAAACACAACTTATACATATACACATATTCCAAACTAACCTCCTTTTACGGACCAATTACCCCAAAAATAAAAAAGATCTTTCAACTAGAAAGATCTTTTTTATTTTTTTATTTTAAAGAATTGAGCATAAAAAAAGCAGGTTGATAAACCTGCTTTTTTAAGTTCAAATATGTTTAATTGGAAATTATATAACTCTTAGCAACCAAAGTATCAATAAAACTAAAAAGATCACAGCAAGTACGTGTATAGCACCTCCTAAACCAAATCCACCAAACAACAGGCCAAGCAAATACAATATTAAAACAACAACGATCACTATCCATAATAAGCTTAAAGCATCATCGCTACTATGTGCACTTAAATTGTTCATGATCTCTCGGCTATAAGATGTTGAAGGTATTAACTTTTCGAGCTGTTTTACTTTATAGTATTTTTTGTGTAAAGTAAGATCTGATTCTAACGTTTTATTAGCACCTAAAGAAGAGTTAGTTTCAACCGGTTTTGAAACAGAAGCTGATAGTAACTCTTCATTTTTATCTTCGGTAATAATTTTCTGGTCCGGATTCACTCTGATGGTTTCAACAACTTCATTTGTTTCATGTTTAATTGAAGCTTCAGGTTGCTGATCTTTTAAATCTCGTTTTTTGTGTGAATGGCTCACATAATATCCTTTATTATATTTTCTTTTTGTAATAGAAAATTTGTTACTACAGGAAGAAAAGATAAAACTTGAAATGATACTTATAATAATAATTTGTAATAGATTTTTCATAATTGATTTTTTATAGGTTTATAATTTATTTTTTTTCAAACAAACATTGGCAGTTATTGCAAAAAAAACAGATCTTATTAGTTTTACCGGTATGATGTAGAAAAACTTTTGTAGTACAACGCGGACATTTTGCCTTTTTATTAAAGAAAAGATTTTGCCCTAGTTTAAAGATCTTTTGTTCCTGATTTTTTATGAGTGTAGATAAGATTTCCTGCATGATCGTAATATTATTTTTATTGTTTCTTTTTTTATCTATACCCTGTTTCCTTTGCTATTAAAAGGAAGGAGGAGATGGCTTTATTAAAATAGTTGCATTATCCCGAGCAAGTTCTTTATTATAAAATCCATCCCCTCCCTATATGTTGAGTGAAAGATAACTTACTGTTATAAACTGCATGCCAATATAAAATGATGGTTTTTTAATAAAGTTGTGAATATTATTTCCCCTTTTCGAGGTTTTAAATTCTCAAACATTAAAAATGGGGTTTAATTTTTTTTATTTCGTCATGGCAACCTGTTTGCATTAATGTATATAAAAATAGAAACATGAAAAAAATTATTTATATACCGATAGTACTATCTACCATCTTAATAGTATCCTGTTCTGAAGAAAAAAAACTGATCAGGAAAGCAAGTAATGCAGTAGATGTTTACGATTATGATAAAGCAATATCTTATTATGATCAGGTACTGGCAAAAGACAGCAATAACTTTTATGCAAATGCAGGAAAAGGCGTTGTGCTTTCAGAATACATGGGCAAATACGATAAGGCAATACCTTATTTAGAAAGAGCAAATAAAAAAAGCCCGGAAAAAACTTCTATGAAAATAAATAACGACCTGGGGAAAAGTTATCACTATATAGGTAATTATCCTCGCGCATTATATTTTTATGGTAAAGCTACAGGAGAAAATAAAGAAGATCATCCGGATTATGATATTTTTTTAGCTAAAAGAATTGCCGATTGCAAATTCGCAATGGAGAATCCGGAAGTTAATCCACCTGAATTACAATCAGTAAAAAATGTAGGATCTGTTATTAATACCGATATGCCAGAGTATGGCCCTATTTATACAAACGGTAAGTTGATCTTTACTTCAAAAAGAAAAGATACACCTAAAGAAAAGAAGAATGGCCTGGACCGTCGTTATTTTGAAAGTATGTATATATCAACCGTAAATAATGGCTCTTTTTCTACTCCACGAAGATTTACTTTACCAGATAAAGGAGCAGATTCTAAATTCCACAAAGGTGGGGAATCAGCTGTTTCTATCTCTGCAGATGGCAAAACCTTATACATTTTTAAAGGTGGAAAATTGTACGAAGCAGATATGACCGATTCAACAAAGAATGAAAAAAAAATAAGTAACAATATTAATTTCTCTCCTTTGCAAGGGCATGCTTTTATAACAAGCGACGGAAAAATGTTATTGTTCACGGCCGAATCTCCAAATGGAAGAGGTGGTACAGATATTTACAAATCTCTTAAACAAGAAAATGGAGAATGGTCAGACCCCTCACTTTTACCGTATAATATTAATACAGATTATAATGAAGACGCACCATTTTTAACCGAAGATGGAACACTCTTCTTTGCTTCAAACGGGCATCCCGGTTATGGTGGTTATGATGTTTACAAAACACATATGGAAAACGGTCAATGGACAGATCCTGTAAATTTAGGACAGCCCATTAACACTCCAGGTGATGATATTTACATGGCCCTTAAACCAAACAGTTCTTATGGCTATTATTCTTCAAGCAGAAAAGGTGGTTACGGAGATATGGATATTTACAATGTTCACTATGTTTCTGCAGAGATACCTAAATGCAAAACTGTTGATACTTCATTTGTGATCAATGCAACACCGGCTGTTGACAGTCAAATGTCATATACATTTGCTGTGAATGTGCCTGAGCAATATAAAAATAATGTAAGATCAATTAGCTGGACTGTTAACGACGAAATATTAACTGCAACAACAGATAATATTCAATATTCTTTCCCCGGCAATAGTACTTATAAAGTAGCTGCAAAAGCAGTTGTGTATTGCGATACCTGCCCGACTTTATTGGCACTGTGTGCTGAAAAAGAAATTATTATTGGTCAGAATATTTTAGTTGCTAATACAGAGCCGGTAAACGATGGTAAAATAGAAGGAACACCAAAAAAAGCTACAGTGAATACAGTAAAAGGTGAACTAAGCGAAAGTCAATTGCAGAATTTAGGTTGGAACACTACTCCTGATTACTTTGATTATAATAAAGCCGATCTGCGTGAGGATGCAAAAAATATTTTAGATCAGAATATTAATGTTCTAAAAAATAACCGTGATCTTACCTTAGTAATTATGGGCTATGCAGATTCGAGAGGTACAAGTGAATACAATAAAAATCTATCTGCAAAACGTGCAAATACTGTAAAGCAATATTATGTTGAGAATGGTATTTCTAAAAAAAGAATTACTGCAACAATAGCTTATGGTGAAAGTATGATTGAGAATGGTTGTGTGGATGGTGTAGAATGTAGCGAAGCGCAACATCAATTAAATCGCAAAGTGGATTTTAAAGTTTCGGGTAATCCAAAATTAATAACAAGTATATCAATGCAATAAAATTAACTGGTATGAATTTAGCTGGTTATAATCAAACAATAATAAAAATAAAAATTATGGAACGATCAAATAATATTAAAAGAACAGTTAACACATTGTTGTTTCTTGCTGTGGGTTTAGGATGCGGCTATTCGCAAAACCTTGTTACCAATGCAGGTATGGATGCTAAATGTATCCCAACAGGTTACGGACAAATTATTAAAACAGAAACATGGTCAAACGCAAATGGTGGCACAGTTGATCTTTTTGATAAAACAAAATCATCACGTTGCCACAAAGCAAACGCTATCCCTGAAAATTTTATGGGGTATCAAAATACTTCTGCAAGTGGGCAAAATTATGCCGGTATTATTGCCTATTATGATGATGGTGCCAATAACCTTGAAGATAGCGCAATGAATGCACGCTTTGGATTAAAAGATGGATACAAACAATATTCAGAATATTTGCAGGGAGAATTTGCAGAGCCAATGGTTGCAGGTAAAGTGTACCAGGTTTCTTTTAAAGTAAATTTGGCAAATAAAAGTGGAAGAGCAGTTTCATGTTTAGGTGCATTATTAACAGCAAATAAGGTTGAACAAAAGTCTAATGCTTTTTTAACTCAAACACCTCAATTTATTTCTCACAGGATAATTTCCGACACTTCTAATTGGGTAACCATGTATGGTGCTTATATTGCCGAAGGTGGAGAAAAATTCATTACGGTTGGTTGTTTTAAAGATGAGTTGTTTATGGCTGAGAAAATAGTTGGCCCAAACCAAATGGATTCAAGAAAAGCATATTATTACATATCTGATGTAACTGTTACTCCATACGTTGCAAAACCAGACCTTGATGCAATTGTATTAGGTGTTGATTATGTAGAATTAATGGATCTTCGTTTTGATCTTGCAAGTGCAGGTATTGATCCAAAATATTATAATGAGTTAGATGAAGTAGCAACATGGATGATCAAACATCCTGATATGACCTATTTTGTTGCAGGTTATACAGATCAAACAGGTTCAGATGCTATTAACGATCCATTATCAGTTAACAGGGCAAATTCAGTAAAAAAATATTTAGTAAGCAAAGGTGTGAAAGAAAGTAATCTTGTTACCGAAGGTTTTGGAAGCAGTAACCCGATCGTAGATAAAATAAAAAGCCGTCGTAACAGACGTGTAGAAATTTATTTATACTCGGTTAACGCAATTTCAAAATTGTAATAACAAGTTATAATAAAGCAAAAGGCGTTTGGGTTTAACCTGAACGCCTTTTTTAATTTGTTAACACAGGATTGGAGTGTACGGGTAAAGAAACAATAAATGTAGAACCTTCGTTTAATTTACTCCGGGCAGAAATAAACCCATTGTGCTGTTCGGTTATTTTTTTACAGATTGCCAGGCCAATACCGGTGCCTTCAAATTCGTTATTAAAATGCAAACGCTTAAAAATACTGAAGATCTGTTCTGAATCTTTTTGGTCAAATCCAATTCCGTTATCGGTAACATGAATGCGGCAATACTTTTCTCTCACATCTTTTTCATTTTTGTTTCTTTCAAAACTTATTTCTGAGCTAATGCGAATAATAGGTTTTACATTTTTTTTAGAATATTTTAATGAATTACTAATGAGGTTTTGAAATAAAGAGCGCATTAAAACAGGATTGATAACTAACGAGGGTAATTTTTCAACTAAAACCTTAGCTTCTTTTTCTTTAATGCCCATGTCCATTTCGGAGATCACATCATTTACAAGTGAGTTTAAATTGGTTTCAATAAACGAATCCCTATCAGCAACGATCTTTGATAAAGCCAGGATATCTTTAATAAGTGCCCGCATACGTTCAGCAGCACTTTGTATACGGTTAATATACATATCCGCTTCTTCATCCAACTTGCCTGTATATTTTGAAGATAAACGATCACTAAAGGTGATAATCTTACGTAAAGGCTCCTGCAGATCGTGCGAGGCCATAAAGGCAAAACGGTCTAATTCTTTATTTGCAGATTCAAGGCGTTCAATATTCTGCAATAATTTATGGTTAAGCTCATTTACCTTTTCTTCAGAAGCTTTTCGTTCATTAATTTCAGATTCGAGACTTTTATTTATGTTCTTTAAAGTTTGTTCTTGCATTAAAAGCTTGTGATTTTTCTTGTAAAGATCAATGAACACACTTACTTTAGCTCTTAATAATTCAGGGTTGATAGGTTTATAAATATAATCAACCGCGCCACTGCGATAACCTTTAAAAATATTTTCATCACCAAAATTATTGGCAGTAATAAAAATAATAGGAATATGTTTTAGTTTTTCGCGTTCGTAAATGAGTTCGGCAGTTTCAAAACCATTTAGGTTAGGCATTTTAACATCCATTAATATTAAAGCAAAATCAAATTCTGTCAATAATATCTTTAAAGCCTGCCTTCCTGAATTTGCTTTCACAAAAGTATAACCGTCTGTACCAAGAATTGCTTCAATGGACATAAGGTTATCTTCTCTGTCGTCAACTAATAATATTTTAGGAGGCATATTTTTTATTTAATAGTTGTGAAATAATTATTTATAAAACCAGATACGCATTAATGAAAGCAACTGATCTATTTTTAATGGCTTTGTAATATAATCCGAAGCTCCGGCCTCAATACATTTTTGCCTGTCACCTTTCATCGCTTTTGCGGTTACGGCAATAATTGGCAAGCTGCTATTCTTATGCTCACGACGGATCTTTTGAGTGGTTTCATAACCATCCATTTCCGGCATCATAATATCCAT
Source organism: Bacteroidia bacterium (assembly GCA_044229885.1). GTDB lineage: Bacteria > Bacteroidota > Bacteroidia > B-17B0 > Aurantibacillaceae > Aurantibacillus. The sequence continues at coordinate 552,513 of JBGASD010000003.1, forward strand.
TAATACCATGTCAATTTTTGGATTTTCATTTAAGATGTTGATAGCTTCTTTACCCGACTCGGCAGTAATTGCATTAATATTTAAACGCTCAAATACTGTAGTTAAAGCAAATAAATTACGAACGTCGTCATCCACAACCAAAATGTTCTTGCCTGTAAGAATATCTTCTTTCATTCTTATATTTTCGATCACTTTCTTTTTCTCAGGTGCTAATTCTTTATGATTGATATGCAAGTGAAGTACAGTTTCTTCTAATAGATATTCAATAGAATTTACACCTTTCGCAACTACTGTATTAGAATTATTATTTACCTGTTGTAATTCGCCTTGCGTAAAATCTTTAGCAGAGTAGAGGATAACAGGTGTCATTTTCTTTTTCACCTCTGTTACTTTTTGCAATAATTCAGGCCCCTTAATATCAGGTAATGTATAATCTAGAATAATGCAATCGTAATCAGTACTTTCAATTAGTTTAAGTGCTTTTTTACCGGTTGATGCAATGGTCACTTCAATTTTATCACCTTGTAACACTTTGGCAATTTGTGAAGAATCAATTTCATTATCCTCAACCACTAAAACACGGTTGGTTTCTTTTTCACTAAATGATAGAATGTCTTTGAACAGATCATCAATTGCTTCATTCTCTAAAGGTTTTAATAAGAAGCTCCTTGCGCCGCGTTTTAATGCAAGGTTCTTGTTCTCTTCTCCTGAAATTAAGTGAATAGGAATATGTCTGTAGCTAAGATCGTTTCTTAAAAGATCAAGTACTTTCCAGCCGCTGGTATCAGGAAGTTTCACATCAAGCGTTATTGCAACCGGCATAAAACGATTGATAAAATCAAACACCTCAATATAACTAATAGCAATAATTGCTTTCATGCCATTTGTATGCGCTTTATCAATTAATATCTTACCAAAACGAAGATCATCCTCAACAATTAAAATAACTTTATCGCTTGGTTGAATATTATGCCTGTCATCACCCGTCTCATTAATCATTTCACTTACAATGTTCAATTTCTTCGATTCTTCAGTTGCGATGTTTAATGAATTCAATAATTTATCCAGATTTGGATTCTCATCTGCCAATTGTAATTGTTTGTAAGCAGGATTAGAAGAAGTTTCTATTGTTACAACACCTTGAACATTTTCTACCGGAAGATATAATGTAAATGTACTTCCTCTTCCCGGTAAGCTTTCTAATTCAATAGTTCCACCCAATAATTCTGCTAAACCACGACTGATGGATAGACCTAAACCTGTTCCACCGTATTTACGCGATGTTGAACCTTCAGCCTGCTGAAATGCTTCGAAAATAATATTTTGTTTTTCTTGCGGAATACCAATACCTGTATCAATAATAGAGAAGGCCACAACTTTTTTAGCATTATCCAAACTGGCCATCATACCTGTTTTCCAGCCTTTACCTTCGGTGATACGTAATTTAACTTCACCTTTTTCTGTAAACTTAAATGAGTTAGATAATAAGTTCTTCAAGATCTGATTTAATCGTTGAAGATCGGTTTCCATCAAATCAGGGAGGGTACTGTCTGTTTCAATCGAGAATTTAAGTTGCTTGGCTTCCGAAATTGGTTTGAATGTTGTTTCAACAAATGCCGCAATTTCTGTAAAGCGAACGGTAGAGAAGTTTGCAGAAATAAATCCTGATTCAATTTTAGATAAGTCAAGAATGTCATTAATTAATTGAATTAAGTCATCACCACAAGAGTGAATTGTTTTTGCATAACGCACTTGTTTATCATTCAAATTTCCTTCTGCATTTTCATATAATTGTTGCGCAAGAATTAATAATGAGTTTAAAGGAGTACGTAACTCATGCGACATGTTTGCTAAGAATTCTGATTTGTATTTAGAAGTAAGCGTTAATTGTTCTGCTTTTTCTTCCAATGAACGACGGGCTTCTTCCACCTCTTTGTTCTTGGCTTCCACCTCGTCTTTTTGTTTTACAAGTAATAGTGCTTTATCCTGTAACTCATCATTTGTTCTGCGTAACTCCTCCTGTTGAATTTTTAACTCGCCTGCTAACGATTGCGATTGTGCCAATAGTTCTTCTGTTCTTGAGTTGGTTTCAATTGTATTTAATACGATACCGATCGATTCTGTTAACTGGCTTAAGAAATCTAAGTGGGTTACACTAAAAGTATCTAATGATGCTAATTCAATTACAGCTTTTACATCATTCTCAAACAATACCGGTAAAATAATTAAGTTAAGCGGTTTTGTTTTTCCAAGAGAAGAGCTGATCTTAATATAATCACCCGGTACATTGTTTAATAGAATTCTTTCTTTTTCAAACGCACATTGTCCAACCAAGCCTTCGCCAATGGCAAATTCTGTTGGAATATTTTTTTGTGGCTTGTATGCGTATGATGCAAACAATTTTAATTTGGCACTTTGCGATTCCTCATCTCCTTTTAAAATATAGAAGGCACCATAATGCGCAGTTACCACCTGTGCTAATTCAGAAAGAATACGTTGTGTTACTGTATTAAGATCTTTTTGACCTTGTAACATTTGCGTGAATTTGGCAAGATTTGATTTTAACCAATCTTGTTCCTGGTTACGCAATGTTGTTTCACGCAAGTTGGCGATCATTTGATTGATCGTATCTTTCAAGGCTTCTACTTCTCCTTTTGCGTCTACACGAATGTTACGTGTTAAGTCACCCTTTGTTACGGCTGATGCTACTTCAGAAATAGAACGTACCTGCGTTGTTAAATTTTCTGCTAATTGGTTTACGTTCTCCGTTAAGTTTTTCCAGATGCCCGAAGCGCCCGGCACACTGGCTTGTCCGCCTAATCTTCCTTCAACACCTACTTCACGGGCAACATTCGTTACCTGATCTGCAAACACCGCTAATGTATCGATCATTTCATTGATCGTTTCAGTTAACTGAGCTACTTCACCTTTTGCATCAATAGATAATTTTTGACGGAGGTTACCGGTTGCAACCGAGGTTACAACTTTAGCAATACCACGTACTTGCGATGTTAAGTTAGAACCCATCATGTTTACCGAATCGGTCAGATCTTTCCATGTTCCTGCAACACCTTTTACTTCTGCTTGTCCGCCCAGTTTTCCTTCTGTTCCTACTTCCCTAGCTACACGTGTTACTTCAAAGGCGAATGAATTTAATTGCTCCACCATTGTATTGATGGTATTTTTAAGATCAAGAATTTCTCCTTTCACATCAATAGCAACTGTTTTAGATAAGTTACCCGATGCTACTGCTTTTGTTACTTCTGCAATGTTACGTACCTGTGCTGTTAAGTTAGAGGTCATTTGGTTTACAGAGTCGGTCAGATCTTTCCATGTTCCTGCAACGCCCGGTACAAAGGCTTGACCGCCCAATTTACCATCTGTTCCTACCTCACGGGCTACGCGTGTTACTTCCGAAGCAAACGCACGTAACTGATCCACCATTGTATTTAATGTTTCTTTTAATTGTAGAATTTCTCCACGCACGTCAACTGTAATTTTTTTCGACATATCACCATTTGCTACCGCAATGGCCACTTCGGCAATATTACGTACTTGCGATGTTAAGTTACCCGCCATTTGGTTTACCGAGTCTGTCAGATCTTTCCATGTTCCGGCAACCCCGGGTACGTTAGCTTGTCCGCCTAATTTTCCTTCGGTACCTACTTCTCTTGCTACACGGGTTACTTCAGATGCGAAACCACGCAACTGATCCACCATTGTATTGATGGTATTTTTTAATTCAAGGATCTCACCTTTAACATCCACACCAATTTTACGACTTAAGTCACCGTTCGCTACTGCAGTTGTTACTTCTGCAATGTTACGTACCTGTGATGTTAAGTTTGATGCCATTTTATTTACAGAGTCAGTCAGATCTTTCCAAGTTCCACCAACACCCGGTACATCGGCTTGTCCGCCTAATTTACCTTCGCTACCAACCTCACGGGCCACACGTGTTACCTCCGAACCAAATGAGTTTAATTGATCCACCATGGTGTTGATGGTATTTTTTAATTCTAAGATCTCGCCTTTAACATCCACTGTAATTTTGCGGGATAAGTCGCCTTTTGCTACAGCTGTAGTTACCTCTGCAATGTTACGCACCTGGCCGGTTAAGTTTGATGCCATTTGATTTACCGAATCTGTCAGATCTTTCCATACACCACCAACTCCTTCAACGGTTGCTTGTCCGCCTAATTTACCTTCGCTACCAACCTCACGCGCTACACGTGTTACCTCTGAACCAAATGAGTTTAGCTGATCCACCATTGTATTGATGGTATTTTTTAATTCTAAAATTTCTCCTTTTACGTCAACTGTAATTTTACGTGACAAGTCGCCATTCGCTACTGCAGTTGTTACTTCTGCAATGTTACGCACTTGCGATGTTAGGTTAGAACCCATTTGATTTACAGAATCTGTCAGATCTTTCCAAGTTCCACCTACACCGGTTACTTTTGCTTGTCCGCCTAATTTTCCTTCTGTACCTACTTCTAATGCCACACGCGTTACTTCAGATGCGAATGAGTTTAATTGATCCACCATGGTGTTGATGGTTTTTTTCAATTCTAAAATCTCACCTTTTACATCCACAGTAATTTTACGCGATAAGTCACCACGGGCAACTGCCGTTGTTACTTCTGCAATGTTACGTACCTGTGCCGTTAAGTTAGAACCCATTTGATTCACCGAATCGGTAAGATCTTTCCATACACCGGCAACACCTTTTACAGCTGCCTGTCCGCCCAATTTTCCTTCGCTACCAACTTCACGTGCAACACGTGTTACTTCAGATGAGAAAGAGTTCAATTGATCCACCATTGTATTGATGGTATTTTTTAATTCTAAGATCTCGCCTTTAACATCCACTGTAATCTTACGTGATAAGTCACCTTTAGCCACCGCAGTTGTTACCTCTGCAATGTTACGCACTTGTGCTGTTAAATTAGATCCCATTTGATTCACCGAATCCGTAAGATCTTTCCATACACCACCAACACCTTCAACAGTTGCTTGTCCACCTAGTTTTCCTTCGCTACCAACCTCACGCGCCACACGTGTTACCTCAGAACCAAATGAGTTCAATTGATCCACCATGGTATTGATGGTGTTTTTTAATTCTAATATTTCTCCTTTAACGTCAACCGTAATTTTACGACTTAAGTCACCTTTGGCAACTGCTGTTGTTACTTCTGCAATGTTACGTACCTGCGCTGTTAAATTAGAGCCCATTTGATTTACAGAGTCAGTCAGATCTTTCCATGTTCCGGCAACACCTCTTACCTGTGCTTGTCCACCTAATTTTCCTTCTGTACCTACTTCTAAAGCTACACGCGTTACCTCAGATGAGAAAGAGTTCAACTGATCCACCATTGTATTGATGGTATTTTTTAATTCTAAGATCTCGCCTTTAACGTCAACCGTAATTTTTTTAGATAAGTCACCTTTAGCCACAGCCGTTGTTACATCGGCAATGTTACGTACCTGTGCCGTTAAGTTACCGGCCATTTGGTTTACCGAGTCAGTCAAATCTTTCCATACACCGGCCACACCTTTTACTTTTGCCTGGCCACCTAATTTTCCTTCAGAACCTACCTCACGGGCCACACGTGTTACCTCCATCGAAAAGAGGTTAAGCTGCTTCACCATGTCGTTTACCTCTTTGGCAATACGCGCAAACTCCCCTTGCAAAGAGTGATCACCAATTTTTTCACTCATTTGTTGCGACAAGTTTCCTTTTGCCACCGAGCTAATTACGTGAGCGATCTCAATGGTTGGATGCACCAGATCGGAGATCAATGTGTTCAATGAATCGATCCCTGTGTGCCACGAGCCACGAGCCACGGGTACTTCAATACGTTGTGTTAATTTACCCTGTTTACCAATAGTATTTCCTGCTTTGGTAAACTCCAACATCATTTTTTCATTCAATCCAATAATATCGTTGAGTGTATCGCAAATTTTTCCGCTTAATCCAACATGATCAATTGGCATACGTGCTGTGAAATTTCCATTCTTAACTTCTGTAAGAACCCTTAAAAGCTCTTTCTTATCAAGTGTTCCGGATAGCTGATCAATAGGATCTATACCCATATCTGAAACTTTTATTTTTTTTACTTTTGGTTTTTCCAACAGGGCCACATCTTTCTCGTGATATCCGTTCCCATTTGCCGACCCATTACCGTTGGTAGCTTTTCCATTAGCAGGTTTAATTGCTTTTACTTTTTTATTGCTCATAATTTTTTGATTAAAAAATTAGTTGTCACAGTTCTAAAATTACATGTCGAAAACATGCATTTTTGTGCTCTAACAAAGCAATCAAAATATCTGATATTTCCCAAATAAATCTCAATAAAATTAAGGGTTTCAGCGAAAATTGTAGAATATATTGCTCAATAAAAAATGGCTTAGTTTTTGTTTATACAGCATTTTCTTTAAAAAGGGCTTTTTTCCACAAATTGCATAGTGTGTGGCATTTTGGGGATTTTCTTTCTTTAAAAAATATAAAATAACGCCTAATACAATGATTTTACTGTGTTTATGTTTTTGGCACAATTATTTGAACTTATAAAACAGATAATAACTAAAAAACAAAAATTATGGAACCGTTTAAAAAAGAAGAAATGACCACTATGGTTGGATGTATGAATAAACTTCAGTCAGATGGTTACACAGAAAATTTCATTGCAAAAGAAAAAGGATTAGAAGCTCCTTCTAATAAAAAGGTATATACGCCTGAACAAATAAAAATAAACAGCTTTTACCGTTTTGAAGGAGAGAGCGATCCGGCAGATAATGCTATCGTATATGCTGTAGAAACGAATGATGGGATTAAGGGCATGTTAGTAGATGCTTATGGTGGGCCTTACGCTAACCGTAAAATCTCTCAATTTATTACCGAAGTAGAAGATATCACAAAAAAGGAACCACACACATAGTTTCTTAATATCCTTCTAATAAAAAAACCGAAGCTTTAACGTTTCGGTTTTTTTATTTGTGGTAATTTGAATTAAAAAAAGCTTTTAACCAATGGTTAAAAGCTTTTTTATGATCTTATTGGGTAAGACAATAAATAGTTTATATTGCCTCTTTACCTCTTATAACTCTTAAAATTATTGCGATCAAAGCAATCACTAATAAAATGTGAATTAAACTGCCGGCACTGTAAGCAAAAAAGCCTATGGCCCATGAAATAATAAGAATTACCGCTAGTATGTAAAGTAAGTTGCTCATGATTTTTTGTTTTTTAATTGTTTATGTTTTTTTGTGGTGAATTATCAATATCGTCGTTTATTACATTTATTAAAATAAGTGTAAATGCACCTATTAATAAAAAATGAATAGATAAGCCTGCAATGTGTGTAAAAAAACCTACTACCCATGCAATAATAAGGATCAAAGCGATTATGTAATTTAGGTTTTTCATTTTGTTGCTTTTCTAAACTATAATATCTAATTAAATGCCTGTTTTTTTTAAAAAGTGGGGAATTGTGAATCCTTAGTGTAGCAAGGTTTTTGAAGGATCAGGTATGTTTTTTTAAAAATTACTGAGGAAAAACAACCGCGTTTTGAGCACAAAGCAAACTACTTTACAAGCTCTAGAGTACCAGTTGCGGTAATTTCAGCGGGGCTTGCAAAAGACTTTTCAGAAATGTTCTCTTTTACATTGCATTTAATATGCAATAAATAATTTAATCGATCCTGGTCGGTTTTAATAAGCCAAAGTGTTTTTAGCGGATGGTAAACTTCTATCTCAATTGGCAGATTTATTTTTGAGCTGGATCTCGGTTTAATGACCAGAGGTTTAGAAATAACACCATCGGCATGCAAGGTATTCTTTACAGTTATGTTATAACGAATATCGGTTAATTGAATGTCAATGTTTTTTCCTTTATTAATGATCTCGATCTGTGCATTAGCTTTTAAGATCTTTTCTCCTAGATCAAATCCTTTTCTTTCAACTTTAAGTACTTTTATTTGTGGCGGAACCGGAACTTCTATTTTTGAAGTTTTATTGAATTCTATTTTTTTTCTTCCAAAAATTGTCTCATAGATAATGCTACCTTTTATATTTACAATTGTGGAATCCTGGCTTTGTAAGTGAGCTATAAGGCCTTTTATTTGTGCAATATGCAAATTTAATGGTAGTTGAATTGTATCTTCATCAAAACGTGTTTGTTTTATGTTTAGGGGAACTATTTGATGCGCTATACCGGTATCATTTAGTGTAACTTCAAAGCTCACGGTATCAATATCCAGTTTGTATGGATTTTTATTATGTAAAACCAGTGAAATTTTTGTGAAGGCCGAATCGTTTTTTATAACTGCATTAACATAATTTATTTTATGAAGATCGGGAAATACCAGGGTAATTGCTTTACCGGGATTGAGGATATAAAAAGTAATGATTCCAGCAAGTACAAGAACTATTAGTATAACAACTCGTTTTACAATTTTGCCGGTTTTACTCATAGTTATTTATGTTTCTTTTTTTTATTCTTTTTTTTGCCGCTGCCGAATATTTTTTCAAGAAAAGTTTTGTCTTTAGAATCGTCTAACTTATTTATATTAATGGTATTATCAATAGAAGGTTTTAGAGCGTGCACAAAAGCATTACGCAACACAAAACTTATGGCACGCCATAGATTAATGCTTGGATCGTCAAATTTTCCTTTTATTTCAACCTTTGTGGCAAGCTGATCTTTACTTCGGTTTTCCAATAACGCTGCGGCACTTCCTATCAAGGTTTCCCATAATATTTGTTTAAAATTTCCTTCTTCTTTGTTCCATTGCACAATATCAAGATCTTTTAAAATTGGTTTTACATATCCGCCAAAGCCACCATCTTTTCCTGCAAATTCAGCATACAGTCCAAAATTTCCTTTTTTTACATCAAAATTTCCATAAGCCTGCAAAAAGTTATTTAATAATACCAGGTTTACATTTGTTATTTCCGCACTCATATCAAAGGTTGGTGTTTTTTGTAAAGCATCAAAATCAACTTTTAGTTTAAAATTTCCTTCATAGGCTTTGCCTTTTGCAATAGCTCGTGCCGGTAATTTTTTAGTACTGTCGTTTACATTGGAAAGGTTTTCAGCAATAACTTCCAGTTCTTTCATTGCCACATCTACGCGGGGTTTTGAGAATGGATCAATATAGTGTATTTGTCCGTTATGAATTTCAAAACGGTTAACTGTAAGTGGCATAAGATCTTTTATCAACTGTCTGAAATCGGCCGTATCCGCTTTCGCATCTTCATTTTTGTGTTTTCCTTTTACAAAATTCAATACCGGATCTTCAACATAAATTTCTCCAACAATAGAACCTTTAAATATGGCTTTCCATTGAACCGAAAGATCTATTTCTCTTGATCTAAAGAAAGGTATAGTGTCTTTTTCTCCCTGGTCATTTCCTATTTTTACCAGTTTAATATCATTTATAACATAAGCACCACGTAATAAAGCAATATCAATATCTTCAACATGTCCGTAATATTCTTTTAACTCACTTAGCTTTTTGTTTACATAATGTAAAACAATAAAAGGAAGGAAAATTCTAAAAATGATAAGGAGGGCAATGAAAGACACTAAAATGATCTTCCATTTTTTTCTCTTAGCAGGATCTTTCTTTTTAGAGTTTGTATTTTGGTTAGGTATATGATGTTCTACCATAAATAACTATTTTAACATAAGCCTATTCAATTTCGTGCCACTGGAATATGTTTTGTTTGATATGGAGCGTATGATGACAAAAACGAATAAACAGGTATTTAAAAAATTATGGAGTATTATAAAGGATTCATTTTCAGAGTTTTTTAATGATAACGTATTAAAGTTAAGCGCCGCCTTAGCGTATTATACTATTTTTTCTTTGCCCTCAATGCTGATCGTAGTTATTGGTTTATGCAGCCTTTTCTTTGGTCGTGAAGCTGTACAGGGAAAAATATTTTCGCAGATAGGTGGTTTTATAGGACCTGATGCGGCTATGCAGGTACAAGAGATCTTGCAAAAAACAACATTGCACCATGATAATTTTGCTGCAACCATAATTGGTCTTGTAACACTTTTATTGGCTGCTACCGGTATGTTTGGAGAGATACAGGATTCTATCAATTCTATTTGGGGTTTAAAAGCAAAGCCAAAAAAAGGATTAATAAAAATGCTTCTTAACCGCCTTATGTCTTTTTCTATGGTAATAGTATTGGGATTTATTTTACTGGTGTCGTTAATATTAAATACACTATTAGAAGGTTTTTTACACAGGTTAGAGCGTTATTTTTCGGAAGATATAATAAATTATCTTTTTATACTGGATTACGGTGTAATGATAATTGTGACAACCATTTTATTTGCAGCCATTTTAAAAGTATTACCAGATGCAAAAATACTTTGGAAAGATGTATGGGTAGGTGCTTTTGTAACAACCCTTTTGTTTTTACTTGGTAAGTTTTTAATTGGTTTTTATTTAAAGCACAATGCAAGTATTAGCGCTTATGGGGCAGCGGGCTCAATGATCCTGATCCTGTTATGGGTATATTATTCCGCCATCATCCTTTACTTTGGGGCTGAATTTACCCAGGTTTATGTACGTTATAAGGATAGAAGGATCCAGCCCAACAAGTATGCTGTTTGGGTAGAAAAGAATGTGGTAGAGAAGAAATTAAACACGCAGATAAATGAACATACTACAACTATTGATAATAAAACAGTTCCTATTAACGATACAAAAAATTAAAAATCATGTCAACATTACAAATACCTTTAGTTATTCGTTTTTTTACCGTGCTAACAAAATTTGCTTTGGTACTTATTATGCTTTTTTCAATAATACTTTTATTTTTTGTTGGCAGCGGAGTAATTAAGCCATCTAAATCATGGTCGCTTATTACACAAGAAGAAAGTATCAGATAATTATTTTTTTAAAGGAAGGGTAATAATAAAGGAAGTGCCTTTATTTATTTCACTGGTTACTTTAATAGATCCATCATGCTTTGAAATAATTGTATGAGTAGCCGTTAAACCAAGACCTGTACCACCTTGCTTGGAAGTAAAAAAAGGCTCAAATAATTTATTGATATCCTGTTGCGGAATTCCTTTGCCGTTATCTGCAATAGTTAAATTCACATTTTCACCACTAACTGCTGTACTTATTTTTAATTTTCCTGCAGTTTTATCAATGGCTTCAATGGCGTTCACTAAAATATTAAGTAAAGCTATCATCAGCTTTTCTTTATCGCCTTTTATAAGTATGTTTTCTTTTATGTCTTTCTCAATACTTATTTCTTTCAGTTTTGCCCTGTCTTGTACATGTAAAAAAGTTTCGTTTAAAAGATCGTGAATATAAAGATCGCCAATATTAATAGTATCAAAACGTGTGGCATTTAAAAGATCTTCAATGAGTATGTTAATGCGTTTGCCGTTTCTTTCAATAATACCAATAAAATCCTCAGGATCCTCTTTCGAATTTTTATCGCTTAGTATCATTCTTAATTCGGCAATAGAAAGATGAATATTGGTAAGCGGGTTTTTTATCTCATGTGCAATTACCCTTGCTACTTTGCCTGTTAAGGTTTGTTTTTCGAGTAATTTTTCTTTCTGTTCATTTGATCTTCTCTCGGTAATATCATGTAACACCAATTGATAGAATTTTTTATCATTATCTACAACGGATAAATTTAAAATGCAATAACATTTTTTGTTTTGTTCGGGCAGTGTAAACTCTATTTCTAACGAAGGATTAGAATATTTTTCCGTTTCAAAGATCTTAGGATAAAAATAATCCGAAATGTTCTTATTCACCAATTCTTCTTTGTTGGTATATTCAAAAAGTTTTAGCGCTGCTTTATTGGCATCAATTACATTAAGCTCCGAATCTACAATAAATACATATTCAACTGCATTTTCAAACAGGTTCTTAAATTTATTCTCACTCTCTTTAAGAGATTTTAATACACGCGATTTTTCGATCGCATAACGTATACTTCTATCCAAATCTTCAGCAGTGTAACGGCCTTTTACAAGATAATCATAAACACCCGATCTTAAGGCCTGCTCATCAATAGCAGTGGCCTGTAAACCGGTCATTAATATGGTTGGAGTAAAAGGATGCGTTTCGTTAATGTAGGCAACCAGCTCAATTCCGGTGTGAACACCTAAACGATAATCTACCACAACAATATCAACAGGTTGCGATCTTAAAATTTCTTTTGCTTTATTAAATGTATCGGCCCAGATTATTTTTTTATCGAACGATGTGGTTTTTAAACTACTCTCAAAAAGAAAATAATCGTCTTCATCATCTTCAACAACCAAAAGCCTTATTGATTCTTTAGTGCTCATAAGTTAGTACGTGATGTTTTAACAATGCTAAACCAATATTGTTTAAATGTATCCATGATCTTTACCAATTCCTGGTAAGAGTATGGTTTTGTAATATAACTGCTTGCACCATGTTCATAAGCATAAGCAATATCATCTGGGTTGCTACTTGTGCTATAAATGATAATAGGTATCTTATTTAATCTTGAATTTGATTTGATCTCTTTAAGGCATTCACGACCGTCTTTTTTTGGCATGTTGAGATCAAGCAGAATTACTTTTGGACTAAGAATCTGTATGTCTTTATATTTCCCTCTTTTATTCAGATAATCCAGGAGTTCAACTCCATCATTAACAGTTTGAATTTTTTCGTTTAAATTAATGCTTGCAAATGCCTGTTTGATCATATATTGATCATCCATATCATCATCCACTATAAGGATGCAAAAATCAGATTCCTGTGTTTCAATGTTCATAATTAATTTTTTGCGGGTAATCCAACAATAAATGTAGTTCCTTTTCCAACTTCACTTTCAGCAGTTATAAACCCTTCGTGATTTTCAACAATGCGTTTACAAATTGCCAAACCAATTCCCGTTCCTTCATATTCAGAACGCCCATGCAGCCTTTGGAAAATAATAAATATTTGCCGCAGGTACTGTAATTCAAAACCAATTCCGTTGTCTTTAACAAAAATACAATAATATTTGTTGTGTTTAGGATTAAAATCCTTTATCCAGTTTGTATGGTTTAATTCTTCATCCGTTAAATACTGCGCGTTTATATTTATTTGGGGAGCAGGCTTATCGCTAAATTTTAAGGCATTGCTTACCAGGTTTTGAAACAATTGTTTTAGCTGTGTATTGTTGCCTTTTACTTCGTCGAGCGAATTTATATTTACAATGGCTTTTTTTGAGGCAATGGTTATACCAAGGTCTTCAACAATAAGCTTAAAGATAGTATCTAAATTTACAGTTTCATTTACATCCAGTAAACGGGTAACACGTGAATAATTAAGCAGGTCATTTATTAGTATTTTCATGCGCGCTACCGATGTGTTTAAGCGTTTTAAACAATCAATAACCTCTTCATCAGGATAATCATTTAGCTTTAAATGTATCTTTTCACTGAACGAACTTATTTTTCGTAAAGGCTCTTCCAGATCGTGAGAAGCAACATAAGCAAACTGCTCTAGTTCTTTATTAGAAAGGTTAAGCATATGCACCTGTTGTTGCAAGAGTTTTTCCGACTCTATCAATTTTTCTTCTACCAGTGCTTTAGAGTTGTGCTCACGCTTTAATGCAACCAAAATGCTTATTAAAAGTAAAATAGAGATACCGGAGGTAAGCGCAATAATAAATATCGAAAGTTCAGATTTTGTAAATGTATTTTCGCGTAGAATCGAAAAACGTTTATATTCTATACGTTTCATTTTGTTTACTGTTTCGCGGGTTTTTTCCATTATAAAATCGCCTTTGGCAAGTATTTTTTGTAATGAATCGTTTTTTATATTATTAGTTTCAAAATATTTTTTTCCTTCTTCAAGGATCTTCATTTTCATGTCTATCTCAATTTTAAGAGTTATGAGATTCTCCTGCTGTTCTTTTTCATCTTTTAAAATATCAAATAAACTAATGTATTCAATGTTTATGTCTTTTTCTACATTCTTAAAGGTTCTTAAAAAACCGGGTTTATTAGTTATAAGATAACCGTGTTGTTGATTTTCGGCATCCTTCATTATTGAATAAATTCTTTCAATTCTTGAATTAATACCGTAAGCTTTATCCAAATAAGACAGTGATCTGTAATTATCGGTAATGGTGTACAAGGCTAATAAAATAGAGGCAAGAATAATAATTATAGAAAAGCCGGCTATAAAATAAAAATAATTTTTATTTGATATCTTAACGTCAATTAGCGGCATAAATAATTATGGGATCGAAACTTTTTAGTAAATATAGCATGAATCATGCCAGCCGGAATTTTTTTAGCTGTGGTATTTTTTCCCCAACTTAACTGGTTGTAAATTGAACTTTAAAGCAATTGAGTACAAAATATATTAATATTCAGAGTGTTTAGGTTTTAGCAGAATGGCATATAATTCGCAAAAAAATTACATTAATTTTTTACGTATGGAAAACGTTCTGTCAATACCCCTGAAAATTCGCAACAATGATGTGCGCGAAAACTCTGTTTTAAGAAAATTATATTTGAACGAACTCAAAACGATTTATTGGGTAGAAAAGCAAATGCTTAAGCTTTTTCCAAAATTAATACGCTCGGCTACAACGCGTTATTTAAAGGCAAGTTTTAAAGGACATTTTTCTGCTACAATTCAACATGTAAAACGTGTTGAAGAAGTATTTACTTTATTAGATCAGAAAAAAATAAGTAAAAAATGCTCCTTAATAAATAAAATCATCATCGAAACTAAAGACGGTATCAAAGCAACGCAAAAAAACACTTTGGCAAGAGATCTTGAATTATTAAATATTGCACAAAAATTTGAACGGTATGAAATAAATGCTTACCGTAAATTAACACGATTTGCAAATATGTTTGGGGATGAGCAAGCAGAATTGATATTTCAGGAAATTTTAACTGAAGAATTAGAAGCTGAAGAAACGTTTGTTGCGATTGAAGAAGACACTTTAAATGATGAAATATTTAAGTCAAACTTAGAAGCGGCAAAAGAGGATGAAGGTGAATTTGAAGCCGCAGAAGAAGAATAAATGTTGTGGACTTAAAATCAGGATATCCGTATTTTTTACTTAAAAGTGGCTTGTATCAGAATTTTGATACGTTGAACAAAGATCATATTACACCGGTTGTAGTTTTAGGTGGTGGTATAAGTGGTGCACTGATGGCTTATAAATTAATAAAGAACGGAATTGAATGTTCTGTTATTGATAAAAGACCTATTGGCTTTGGAAGTACAAGCGCAAGCACCAGTTTGTTACAATATGAAATAGACACTCCTTTACATCAATTATCAAAACAAATAGGCACTGAAAAAGCTGTAGAGGCTTATAAGCTATGCAGCAAAGCAATTGATATGCTCAAAGAAATTGCAGATGATATTGGTTTTAATGATTTTAAATATTGCAAAAGTCTTTATTTTTCTCATACAAAAAGTAAAAATGATTTTTTAAAGAACGAATTTGAAAGTCGCCTTAACGCAGGTTTTGATGTACATTATTTAAACGAAGCAGAGATATTGAAACAGTTCGGCTTCCACTGTAAGGAGGCTATTTTTTCAGGTAAAGCGGCAAAAACAGATGCTTATTTATTTACCCATTTTCTACATAAGTATAATCGGGATAGGGGTGTGAGGGTATATGAAAGCACCAATATTAAAAATGTGCGCCATAATAAAACGGGTGTTGAATTAACTACAGATTCAGGTTATGTTATTAAAGCAGGTAAAATTGTTTACGCAACAGGCTACGAAGCTGTTAAGCAGGTCGACAGGTCTATTGTAAAACTTATTTCTACTTATGCTTGTGTAAGCGAACGTATTAAAGATCTTCCTGAAATGTTTAAAGATTCGCTCTTTTGGAATACAGATGATCCTTATCTGTATTTCAGGGAAGACGAACAAAGAATAATTCTTGGCGGCAGAGATGAAAATTACTACGATCCTGAGCGAAGAGAAAAAATGCTTTTTAAAAAAACCGAGAAATTAAAGCACGATTTTATCAAACTCTTTCCTAATATTGATTTTAAAATTCAATTTTCATGGGCAGGAACATTTGGATCAACAAAAGACGGCTTACCTTATATTGGACCTTATGAAAAAAAGCCAAACAGTTATTTTGCTTTAGGTTTTGGAGGCAATGGCATAACATTTAGTGTATTAGCTGCAGATATGATAACAAAGCAAATTAAGGGAGAAGAAAACTGTATCCCAAAAATGTTCAGCTTTGATCGTTGAACAAAAAGTTTAAGCTATGCAAAAATCTAATCCAAAAAAGCAAATAAGGAAAGCCCAGCACCAAAACCGCCCAGGAAAAGAATTTAAAATGAAACCTGCGCCTGTTTATGATGTTAAAAAAGTGCAAGGTAGCGCTAAATTAAAAGGAAAAGTGACGCTTATTACCGGTGGTGATAGTGGTATTGGAAGAGCTATAGCTATTTTATTCGCAAAAGAGGGATCCGATATTGCTATTATTTATTTAAATGAACATGAAGATGCTAATGAAACAAAAAAATCTGTAGAAGAATATGGGCAAAAGTGCTTGCTCATTTCAACAGATATTAGCAAAGAAAAAAATTGCGCCTCTTCAGTTTCAAAAGCTTACAAATTTTTTAAAAGGCTTGATATAATAATTAATAATGCTGCTGTTCATTATGAAACTAAAGGTCTCCAGGAAATAAGTACAGAACATTTATTAAAAACATTTCAAACAAATATTTTTTCTTTTTTCTGGATCACTAAGAATGCTTTACCGCATTTAAAAAAAGGCGCTTCAATAATTAATACAAGCTCTGTAACTGCTTATCGTGGTAGTGGAGGGTTAATAGATTACGCTTCTACGAAAGGCGCTATTATTTCTTTTACAAGAAGCTTGTCTGCCAACCTAGTGGATAAAGGCATCCGTGTAAATGCAGTTGCACCCGGCCCAATATGGACACCTTTAATCGTGTCGAGTTTTAAAGCTGATAAAGTTGCAAAATTTGGAAGTGAGGTACCAATGAAACGTGCCGGCGAACCTGCTGAGGTAGCAACCTGTTATTTATTTCTTGCTTCTGATGATTCGTCATATCTCACGGGTCAGGTATTACACCCAAATGGTGGAGAAATTGTAAATTCTTAAAGTTAAGATCATGTTAGTACAGGCAGATGAAATAAGTAAACTGACGGCAAAAAAGATAACTGCCATTCTAAAAGATTCGGTTAAAAGCGCTGAAGCTGTTAATCTCGTTTATGTAAAAGATGCTGAGCCGGGAATTCGCAGGATAAAAAAAGGAAAGAGTTTTCAATATATTTTAAAGGATAAAAAACTGAACGATAAAAAAGAAGTTGAGCGCATAAAAAAACTGGTCATTCCTCCGGCATGGGAAAATGTATGGATCTGTTTATTAGAGAATGGGCATTTGCAGGCAACTGGCATTGATCTCAAAAACAGAAAACAATATAAGTATCACACACTCTGGAATTCTTTACGTAACCATACAAAATTTTATCGTTTGTATGAATTTGGAAATGCTTTACCACAAATAAGATCAAGATTAGAAAAAGATCTTTCTTTACCCGGCTTGCCTGTTGAAAAAATATTGGCTTTGGTCGTAAGCCTCATGGAGCGAACCAATATAAGAGTGGGGAATGGTTTGTACGAAAAGCTGTATGGCTCTTATGGTCTTACAACTTTAAAGGATAAACATGTAAAATTTTCAGGCAATAAAGTACAGTTTACTTTTAAAGGCAAAAAAGGTATTAATCACTCAATTAGCTTAAACAATAAACGTTTGGCAATGCTCGTAAAAAAATGCAGAGATATTCCGGGTAAAGAGTTGTTCCAATACATAGATGAAAATAAAAAGTATCATTCCATTGATTCAGGCATGGTAAACGAATATATTAAAAAAATAAGCGGCAAAGATTTTTCTGCAAAAGATTTCAGAACATGGTCGGGTACTATGCATGCTTTTCTCGCATTTAAATCGCTGGGTTGCTGTGATACACAAACCGGAACAAAAAAGAAGATAGTTGAAGCATTAGACGTGGTTTCAAAACAATTAGGTAATACACGCAATGTTTGCAAAAAGTATTATGTTCATCCTATCATTATTTCTTTATTTGAAGATAAGCGCATAGAAAATTATTTTAAAGCGCTGGACAAAATAGAAACGAACACCAGCAAAACAGATCTTACGGCAGAAGAAAAAGTACTAATGAAAATATTCGAAAAAGAATCAATGCAACAAAAAAACAAATTATCATGAGACCAATCTGGACAGGTGCAATAGGCTTTGGCCTTGTAAATATACCGGTAAAATTATACAGCGCAACAGAATCGAGTACGCTTGATCTGGATATGCTCGATAAAAAGGATCATTCAAACATCCAGTTTAAACGGGTAAATTCAAAAACAGGTAAAGAAGTAGCCTGGGCAAATATTGTAAAAGGCTTTAAATTGCCAAATGACGATTATGTTGTTTTAACTGATAAAGATTTTGAGCACGCAAGCGCAAAAAAAACAAAAACAATCGAGATAACTGATTTTGTAAAAGAGGATGAGATAGAAAGCGTTTATTATGAAACACCTTATTATCTTGAACCCGACAAATCAGGAGCGCGGGCTTATGCATTGTTACGAGAAGCTTTAATGAAAACCGGTAAAGTAGGTGTTGCATCGTTTGTTATGCGTAGCAAAGAAAGCCTGGCAATTTTAAGAGCGAATGAAAAAGTTATTATTTTAAACCGCATTCGTTTTTATGAAGAGATCCGTGATCCCGCTGATCTTTCATTACCTGCAAAAACTGCAGTGAAAGCTAACGAGTTAAAAATGGCAGTTTCACTTATAAGTTCCTTAACAAAAAAATTTAATATTTCGCGCTATAAAGATACTTACAGTGCAGACCTTATGAAATTGATAAAAGCCAAATCAAAAGGCAAGCCTGTTAAAACAACTAAATTAAAAGTGGTTCATAGTAAATCAAAAGACCTTATGAGCCAGTTAAAAGCAAGTCTTGGTACTAAACGTAAAAAAGCTTCATAAATGAGTTTAAAAGTATACAATAAAAAAAGAAATTTTAAAGATACGCCCGAACCTTCAGGTAAATTAAAAAAGACTGTCTCAAAATTAATATTTGTTGTGCAACGGCATAAAGCTTCGCATTTACATTATGATTTCAGGTTAGAAATGGAAGGCACTTTAAAAAGCTGGGCGGTTCCAAAAGGTCCTTCATTAAATCCGCAGGATAAAAGATTGGCCATGATGGTAGAAGATCATCCTTTTAGTTATAGAAATTTTGAAGGTATAATTCCTGAAGGGAATTATGGTGCCGGTATTGTTGAGGTTTGGGATACAGGCTCGTTATCGGATATTGATAATTCAGATACAGCTACCGCAGAAAAAAAATTAAAAGCCGGTTTAAAGGCTGGTAATCTCAAATTTACCTTACACGGTAAAAAATTAAAGGGCGAATTTGCTCTGGTAAAGCTAAAGGGCAAACAGGAAAATGCCTGGCTATTAATTAAGCATAGAGATAAATTTGCAGTTGACGAAGAATATAACAGCGAAGATAAAACACCAAAAAATTCGCCTATAAATAAATGGCTTACAAAAAACACTATTGGCGATGTCAAAAAGAAAGTGCCTGCTGCTAAAAAAAAGAAACCGGTAAAAAAAGCCACGGTTAAAAAAAAAAGCCTGAAGCAGAAAGTAAAAAAGTAAGGTATCTTCCCGGAAAAACAAGGAAACTGGAAAATTATGTTCAGCCAATGCTGGCGAAAGAATCTGTTGAGGTTTTTAGTGATAAAGATTGGGTCTACGAAATTAAATGGGATGGTTATAGAGCAATCGCTGAGATAGATGGTACAACCGTTTCTATGTATTCAAGAAACGGAAACACATTTAACGAATCTTACCCAATAGTAATACAAGAATTAAAAAAATTAAACATTAATGCTGTATTAGATGGCGAAATTGTTGTGTTGAATGATAAGGGCGATCCTAGTTTTCAGTTATTGCAGCATTATGATAAAGATTCCGAACATCCAATCATGTTCTATGTATTTGATGTTTTATCTATTAATGAAACCAGCACAACAGATCTACCTTTATTGGAAAGAAAAAAACTCCTAAAAAAATTATTAAAAACAAATGCAGTTGTAAAGTATTCAGATCACATTGAAGAATATGGAGAAGAATTTTTTGAGATCGCAGTAAAAAGAAACCTTGAAGGCATCATGGCAAAAAAGGCAGATTCGTTTTATCATCCCGGTACGCGCACAAAAGAATGGTTAAAGATAAAACACCATCATTCTCAGGAGGCAATAATTGCAGGCTTTACACAACCTACAGGTTCAAGAAAATATTTTGGTGCATTGGTACTTGGTATTCGTGATGGTAATGAATTAAAGTATGTTGGTCACACAGGCTCAGGTTTTGATCAGGAATCTTTGAAAAAAATGAGCGACTTATTAAAGCCATTAATTCAAAAAAAATCTCCATTTAAAGAAGACGTAAAAACAAATATGCCTGTTACATGGGTTAAACCTGTTCTGGTATGCGAAATAAAATATACCGAGTTTACGCGTGATGGACATATGCGTCACCCAATATTTTTAAGATTAAGAAAAGACAAAAAAGCAAATGAAGTTACCATGGAAGCAGCGAAGCCAATTAAAAAAAGTGCAAAAAAAGCAACTGTAAAGAAAGCGATAAAAAAAAGCAAAACTGCTTTGAAAACTGAAATTAAGCTTGAAAACACAATGAGTTTTGGCAAAATAAAAGTTCCGGTAACCAATCTTTCAAAGATCTTTTGGCCTGAAGAAAAAATAACCAAAGGCGATGTGATAAATTATTATCAAAGTGTAAGTGACTATATTATGCCTTATTTAAAAGGTAGGCCACAATCGTTAATGCGTACACCAAATGGAATTGGCAAACCGGGTTTTTATCATAAAGATGCCGGCGACGATGCGCCAAAATGGGTAGAAAGCATCAAGGTCTATTCAGAATCTACAAAAAAAGACATTGATTATATTTTATGTAATAATAAAGCTACACTTGCTTACTTAAATAATTTAGGATGCATAGAGATCAATCCATGGCATTCTACTTTAAAAGCATTAGATAATCCAGATTATTTGGTAATTGATCTTGATCCTTCAGTAAAAAATACGTTTGAACAGGTAATTGAAACCGCAAACGCTGTTAAAGAAGTTTTGGATAGAGCAGGGGCAACCTGTTTTTGCAAAACATCGGGCGCTACAGGTTTACACATTTACATTCCCATGCAAAAAAAATATACCTACGATCAGGTTAAAGATTTTGCACACCTTGTTTGCATTTTAACGAATGAATTGTTGCCTGATTTTACGAGTCTTGAAAGAAATTTAAAAAAAAGGGGCAACAATAAAATCTACCTAGATCATTTGCAAAATCGTCGTGGACAAACAATTGCCAGTGTATATAGCTTAAGGCCAAAAGAAGGAGCAACTGTTTCAACGCCTTTATTATGGAAAGAAGTTAAAACCGGTTTAACACCTTTGGAATTTAATATTCACACAATTTTAAAGCGCATAAAAAAAACCGGAGATATTTTCACCGGCATTTTAGGAAAGGGAATTGATCTTAATAAATGTCTTAAGAATTTAGATAAATAATTACCTATGGTTTGTATGTAATTGCGAGCGCTGTGCGAAATAAGGTTTTTCTGATTTTTTTGTACTAACAGTATAATGTGTTGGAAGTATCTTTTTAATTATCGCTTTATTCGCGCGCATTTCTGCTATATGTTCTTTATAAGCAAGCCATTTTTTACCAAGTACAAAATTCAATAATTTATCTATTGGCATATATACGGCAAGTGATAAAGCTCCGATCATTTTCATTTTTAAACTATCTGCCAGCTTTCTGTAACTTACTGCAAAACCACCATCCAGGTAAGTAATGTAATGCCAGTAACCACTTGGCATGTATAAAGCATCACCCGGCTCTAAAATATATTCATTGGCCTCAACATAAGCCAAACCGGGATATTTATCATAATCAGGATTATCAAGGTCAATTAATGAATAAGTATTAAAAGGAAGTCTGTATAAAAGATCAGAGTATTCAGGTGAAACCAAAATCACTCTTTTTCTTCCATGAAATTGGGTTAACATTACATTAGACATATCAATATCCTGATGAATACGTACTTTGGTATTTTTACTGCCAAAGAACATATAACCTATCTTACCCAATATGCCTTTAAACATATACGGGCAGGGAAAATCTTTTCTTAATTCGGGCTTGCATTTAAACATGTTAAAAAGAAACATGCGTAAGCTTGAAGGTTCGTCTTTTATTATCGTATCAACATATTCGCCAAATTTCATTTTAAGATCGGGTGTAGTAAAAGCAGATGATGATGTATCTTTATTGTTACTATCAAATATATCTACAGTTACATTGCCGCAGAGCTCTTTTAAATACTCAACTGTCCATTTTTTTCCGGCAGGGTAATGTGTTGCCAGTTTTTTTATTAAAAGAGGTTTTTGTGGTTTGAAATAATGTTCGTTAAAATCTTTTATACTTATTGAATCAACGCTTTCAATGGTCTTGTTTATTTTCATAACAATAATTTTATATTAATTCATATTAAAAAATCTTGCCAACGTGTTATTAGATCAAAATCCTTAAAAATTATTGGCATTAAAGGTTTACTACTGGTTAAGAATGTAGAGTAAAAGAAAAAAAGTAGAAATAGTTCCACAAAAAACGATCGATCTTTGTTATTTACAAAATACCTGTAACAAAAAACGGCCTTATTTAATTAAGGCCGGTCTTATGTGAAATTTTAATTTATAGGTTCTTGCCAAGATCTCGCAATGCTTTTACTCGATCGTGGTCCAATTGAATCCCTTGCTTTTGTGAATTAATTAATTTGAGAAGATCGTCACTAAGAATTTTATCTTCATTGGCAATAACTGTTTTATAAGTGTCCAGTGCGGCGTCTTCTCCAAATTCGCACGAGCCGAGAATTTCTTTTCTATTTTTACCTGTAAGTGCAGCTTTAATATCCATCCATGCACGAAATAATTTTCCTGAATTTTTAGTGCCCTCGGTTGGTTCTCCGCCTAACGAAATTATTTCACGGCTTAGGTCGCTTTTATATGTTCTGCTATGAGAAGCCATGTTTGTAAATAAATAAGTAAGATCTTCATCATCCGTTTCAGAGATCGCTCTTTCGTAACCTTGTATGCGATCATTATTTATTTCAACAAGGTCATTTAATTGAGATACAATTTTTTCGGTTTTTTCTTTTGTCATTGTTTCCATAATATAAGGGTATTAGTTTGATGTAGTTGTAATAACTATTAGTAAAACATTTACCTAAAAAAATCATGCCAGCAGTACTCAACATAAATAAGAAAAATGCGAATGTTAATTCCCCATAAAAACGCAATTCACAAAAAACATTACCCATTTTGGGGAAATTATTTCTCCTTTTTAAAATTGTGTATTCTTAAATTGATATATAAGTTATTGATTTTTAAATTATTATGTCTTCCTTTTTAAAATGGCATAATGTTCGTCATTAAAAGGAAGTTAAATTATATAAACTTTTAAAAACTAAAATATTATGGAAAACTCAGGAAAATTGATCGGCGCACTTTTATTAGGCGCAGCAGTTGGTGCAGCGTTAGGAATTTTATTTGCACCTGATAAAGGTTCAGAAACACGTAAAAAATTAATGAATGGTGCAAAAGACCTTGCAGATGATCTAAAAGATAAAGTAAAAGATGGCACAAATAAATTAAAAGACATGGGTCATTTAGCTGAAGAAAAAATTGATGATTTAGCCAGATCAGCAAAGCAAAAAATGGATGGTCAATATAAATCATTATCTGAAAAAACAAAAACAGATTTAGCATAACCTTCAACTAAACGAAAAATTTATGCAAGAACAAACCAAAATCGAAGAAACCGTTGATAGTATAAAAGACTATGTAAATACACGTTACGAATTAGCTGTGCTAAAGGCGTCAGATAAATTGGCACATATTGGCTCAAATACAGTTTCATTTGTACCTATTATATTTCTTACAATACTAACTGTTTTTATGTTAAGTTTTGGTTTGGCATTTTATTTAAATAGCGTTTTTGAAAGTCAGTATTGTGGATTTCTTGTTGTTGGAGGAGGGTACTTTGTGGTTGCTTTTTTTCTGATTTGTGTGCGGAAAAAATTGATCGCGAAACCCTTCCGCAATAAGATCATTAAGGAATTATTTAAAAATAATAATCTATAAATTAAAGATCAATGAATAGCGGAATAATTATAACAAACGATACAGAATTGCATCAGCGTATAATGAAGTTGAATTACCTTAAAGAAGAACAAGAACTGGTAATTAAAAGAAATGTACAGGAAGTTGTTTATTCTATGCATCCTTCAGTGATATTTAAAAATATTGTAAATAAATTTTCAGAAGATACAGAAAGTACCAATGATCTTAAATCGATAGGTTTAAATCTTGGAAAAGATTTTTTGATAGCAAAGTTATTTGGAAAAGGCGGCTCAATAAAAGGTTTCATATCTTCTCTTTTAATTAGAAAAGCTACAGATTACGTTTTAAAGAACCATTCAGATCTGATCGTATCAGGCATTCAAAAAGTAGAAGGCTTTTTTAAAGAAAAAATAGCAAATAAAGAACGGGCAGTAGAAACTGCAGAATAATATAAATAAGAACAATTAAAAAAAAGAAAACATGAAAAAAATAATCATATTAGTAGCAGCTCTTGGACTTGGAGCAACTATGTCATCTTGCAAAAAAGATTACACGTGTAAATGTACAAAAACGTATACAGGTAGCACAACAACTGTAACTTCTGACGATGGTCAATACACTTATAAAGAAACAAAGCCAAAAGCCATCGAAAGATGTGATGCAAACGATAAAACGGGCTCTGATCTTGGTGGAAGCTATACCAGGAATTGCGATATAACCAATTAAAAAAAAATAAAAGTATCAACATGAAAGAAGTTATTCTTTCATGTTGATCTTGTTCTTGAATTTATTGCTTAAATTTAACTTTAAGAAATACAATGCTTAGTATGACAAATAAAAAAGTTCTGATAGTAGATGATGAAGCAGATATTAGATTTCTTTTAAAGAGAGCTCTTACTTCTCATAATTACTCTGTTTTAGAGGCAGCAAACCTTAAACAAGGTTTGGATGTTTACGATCAGTCAAATCCGGATATTGTTATTTTAGATGTTAACCTGCCCGATGGCAGTGGATTGTATTATGCAAGAAAATTTAAGAACGATAAAAATATTGTAATATTCATTAGTGCGGATAACGACAAACTGGCCGATGGATTTAAAGAACTGGGAGCAAATGGCTTTTTAAAAAAACCATTTGTAATTAATCAATTATTAGATGTAATTAATAAAGTGCAAACAAATACAACAACTATAAACTAAATTATCATGGCTAAAATTCTTATTATTGACGACGACACCGATATTTGTCAATTACTAGACAGATTTCTAAAGAGAAAGGGACATGATACAAGTTATGTTACCAGCGGCAAAAAAGCTTTAACTTATTTAAAAGAAAATGAGGCAGATATCGTTTTTTGCGATTTCAGATTGCCCGATACTGATGGTAAAGAACTTTTGATCAGTATTAAGGAGTTAAATCCTAAAACACAGGTAATAATTATTACAGGTTATTCTGATGTTAAAGTTGCTGTTGAAGTAATTAAGAACGGTGCATTTGATTACATTACAAAACCTCTGTTACCTGAAGAGATCTTAATGTTGGTAGATAAAGCTTTAACTCAAAAAAGCTCTAAAACGCAACCGGAGGAAACAGGTGATGATAATAAAGTAGAGGCTATCCCACATAAAAAATTGATTGTAAGTGATCATAAAAACCTGGTAATAGGCCGTAGTAAAGAAGCAGAAAAACTTCACACGCAAATTAAACTGGTAGCACCCACAAATTATTCGGTAATTATTTATGGAGAAAGTGGCACAGGAAAAGAATCTGTAGCTTATAGTATACATACGCAAAGTTCCCGTCGTGATAAACCTTTTATTGCAGTAGATTGTGGTTCTTTAACGAAAGAATTAGCGGGAAGCGAATTATTTGGGCATGAAAAAGGCTCTTTTACTGGCGCTTTACAAACAAAGATTGGTCAGTTTGAATTAGCAAACGGAGGAACTATCTTTTTGGATGAAATTGGAAATTTAACTTACGATATACAAGTTTCATTATTAAGGGTTATTCAGGAAAGAAAGATCAGAAGAATTGGTTCGCAAAAAGAAACGAATATCGATGTGAGGATAATTGTAGCATCTAACGAAAAATTAAGCGAAGTTACCTCTAAAGGAAAATTCAGAGAAGATCTTTATCACAGGTTTAATGAATTTTCTATAGACCTTCCTGCTTTAAGAGAAAGAAATGAAGACATTATGCTGTTTGCAGAATTCTTTTTAAGAAATGCAAATGCAGAATTGGGTAAAAAAATTGAAGGCTTTGTGCCGGAGGTAGAGAAGATATTTTTAGACTATAACTGGCCGGGTAACTTACGTGAAATGAATAACGTTATTAAGCGTGCAGCCTTACTTACAAGTAAAGATATGGTAACTCTTGAAACATTGCCACAAGAGATCATTTTTCAGTCTAAATTTAATTTGATAGAAGATAGTAAAGAGAATACAGTTCACTCTAAAGATATGCCTGATCTTAAATCTGCGGCTTTACATGCAGAATACGAAAAGATACTGGAAGTATTAAGAAAAGTGAATTTCAATAAGTCAAAAGCTGCCTTAATACTTAATATCGACAGAAAGACTTTATATAATAAAATGAAAACGTTTAATTTGTTGGTTAACGGTTAAACAAAAATTCATATAAATAAAAGGTCGGTTTTTTAAAGACCGGCTTTTTTTATTCAGTTAGTTTCAACGGGCAAATAAATAATAAAGGTTGCGCCTTTATCGATTTCACTTTGCGCCATTATAATGCCTTTGTGATTCTCAACTATCTTTTTACAGATCGATAAGCCAATACCAGTGCCACTGTATTCGTTTTTGCCGTGCAGGCGTTGAAAGATCTCAAATATTTTATCGGCATATTTTTGATCAAATCCAATTCCATTATCACTGATACTTATTTTATAATATTTTTTGTTTTTTTCAAGAAGATGACTGCTCGGTGTTTCTTCGTTGCTCAAAGCAAAGGTAATATCGATCTCAATTTTTTTATCAGGATAGCTATATTTTATAGAGTTGCTTATAATATTCTCAAATAACTGTTGTATTTGGAAAGCAATAGCCTCTATAACCGGTAAAGGTTCTATTCTAAACGTTAAACGATCAGCATTTATAGCTTCACTATGTAATAACTTAATTTCATCCAATACTTCGTTCAGATTAACCGGCTTTAATGTTTTTTCAAAAACCTGGGTCCTTGAAAAAGAAAGCAGGTCTTCTATTAAAGTTTGCATACGGCCTGCGCTAATAATTATCCTTCCAAAACAATCTTTGCCTTCTTCTGATAGATTTTTTTCTTTTTCCAAAATAAGGTTGCTAAATGTTTTGATCTTTCTTAAAGGTTCCTGAAGATCGTGGCTGGCAACATAGCTAAATGAAGTAAGTTCTTTATTACTTCTTTCGAGCGCAATGTTTTTTTGTTCAAGTGCCAGGTTCAATTCAGCCAACTGATTTTCTCTTTTTTTAATTTCATTGTGCAATAAAACTTCTTTGGTAATATCCTGTCCTGTGCCGGCAAGTTTATAGGGTTTTCCTTTTTCATCCAACAACACTTCAGCATGACGTCGTATAATTCGTTCTTCACCATCAGGCCTTATCACTCTAAACTGTAACTCATGCGGCTTATGAGTTGTTAAAGAATAGTTAAGAGTCTCATTTACTTTTTCAAGGTCATCCGGGTGAACTAATTTGATAGCCTTATCAAAATTCATCTCTTCATTTGGCTTTAGGCCATAAATACGTAAAAGTTCGTCGGAATATTTAATTATACCGGTTTCAATTTCCCAGGTCCAGTTACCAATATGTGTTAGTTTTTGTGCTTGCTTGTAAAGTTCTTCATTTCTTTCCAGTCGTTGCAGTATATAATGCCTATCGGTCATATCCATTATAGTACCTACCATTGTATCGGGTTTTCCTTCAATAAAATTTACAACACCTTTTGTCCACAATATTTTCTCTTTACCATTTTTTCTGTACCGGTACTCACATTCATAATCTGCTTCACCGGCAAGCGCTTTATTTATTGATTCCTGTAGTTTTTCTTTATCGCCGGGATGAACATAATTTAAAAAATCTTCGAGGTTACTGGTACTTTCCATTTCAAATATTTTATTTACCTGTGGCGTGTAAGTACTGGTTCCTTTACCTGTAAGATCCCATTCAAAGCTTCCGAAGCTGGCTATTTCCTGAGCTTCTAAAAGACCTTGTTCATGTTTTTTTAGTGATTTGTTTGCTTCATTTAATTTTTCATTGTGAATTTGCATGTAAGTTTTAAATGAACGAGAGATGGCCTCTAAAGCATACTCTTCTATTTCTTTTGCTATCTCAATAGCAAGTTTAATATCTGAGGTGTAAGAAGGTAAGAAAGAAAAAAAAGCCTGTTTTCTGATATAGGTTGCCAATGTAATATCTTCAACAACCAACTGATCTTTTGAAATATTTGGCAGTTGATTGGTTACCCATTTTTTAATGGTCTCATTAAGGCTTGTATCTAAAGTGTTTTGTATAACAGAATTTAAAAATTCAGTATAAGAAGGAAGTGAAAGTTCCATTAATTGTTCTTCTTTATATCCACGTAGATCATAGTATTTAAGAACAGGAACTTGTTTTTCAAACATGAGATCCAATTGAAACTTAACAAACTCTCTTAATTTATTTTTTAGTAAGTAGGAAGCAAAATCCGGTAAAAATTTAAATTGAAATTCGCTATTATTGTTTTTAGTATTGAGCATTTGCCGCCTTAGATTTATTTTGTTTCTAATTTAACAATAAAATTTTAGTTACCTCCTTTTTCTACCCATTTGTTTGAGGAATTATTTCTACAAAACATATTATCTTATAAGAAAAACCAATAATTACTGCGTTTTTTCATTGGCATAAAATTTTAGGTATAAATGTATATTAACAAATAAAAATAAAAATTATGTTACGTTGGTCGGTTATATTTTTAGTTGTTGCTTTAATAGCAGCACTATTTGGGTTTACAGGTATAGCTGCTAGTGCAGCTAGTATTGCTAAAATATTATTTTTTATTTTCCTGGTTTTGTTTGCGCTCGCATTAATTGGAGGCACATTACTGGTTAAAAAGAAATGATCCTGGTTTTTTTAAAGTTTACAAAAAAGCCTTTGCATTAATTTGCAAAGGCTTTTTTGTTTACTATTTTTTTATAAATACATAACAAAAAACCCCTTTCATATTTTATGAAAGGGGTTTTTTGTTTTTGTAAAGAGATATTATTCTTTTACAAAACGTTTTGTAATGGTTTTACTCTCATTTAAATTAGTGATCTTAATAAAGTAATAACCTGTTTTTAAATTAGAAACATCAAACTTATTTAAGTTGTTTGCATTTGATGTAGTTAAAATAGTTCTGCCCGTAATATCAGTTAATTCATATTTAAAATTATCGTTTGCATTTACTTTAACAGTTACAGCATCTTTTGATGGGTTTGGATATAATTCAATACCGTTTAAACCCGATACTTCGTTTATTTTTAAAGGCTCACCAACTTCGGTCACTGCAAATGGACTTAATGATGTAATACCTGATCTTGATAATTCATAAGTGTTATTTGCAGATAGAGTAGCACTAGATCCGCTAATTACGTCCCAGGCATTTGAAGTGTAGTGACTTACGTAAGCATTTGTTCTGTCAAAGCCATTTACTTCTGCAGCAGCTACCCATCCAAATTTAAGATTAGCGTTTATGTTTGATACACCCGAATTAACAAACCATGTTCTGTTAACTACTTTTAAAGTATTAGAATTTACCGGACCATATGTACCACCTGATAAAACAGTATTCATTGCTCTTACATTAAAGTTTCCGCTTGATGCCGCTGAAGCTTGTTGTACAAAGGCAGGTGAATAATTACTGTTTGTTCCAACCGGAAATGTTACATAAGAAGAACCTGCATTTACATTCATTACCAACGCACCATTGGTGTTTCCTGAAGTAACTACATATTTTGTATCATCATAACCTGTAATTGTTGCTGCAGACATGATCTCAAGATCATTATTAGATGATAAAGCTACTTGCCCTTTTACGAAGCTTAATTCATTACTAATGATCAATTTTGAACCTAAATGAATAACAGGATTTGTGCCACCCATATTTAAACGAAATTTGCTTAAGGTTTGATTGCTTGCGCTTGCATTATCAAAGTAAATAGTATCGTTTGTTACAGAACTTAAATTCAAATGCATTTCAGAAGTGTTATTACCAATAAACATTCCGTTAGTACTTGAAGAAATTGTACCATTTAAAAATAAATTTCTTCCGTTAAGATCTAATTTACCTTTTTGCATTTTTAAGTTTCCTGCAATGTTTATATCGTTGCTTATAGTAACTTTGTTAGAATTATTAGAGTAGTTAACCCATACGTTATTTAAACCAGAAGCGTTTAATTCAATACCCGAAGTTGCATCAGTGCTACCCATATACTCAACATTGTATGGGGAAGTTCCATTAAAGGATCCGGTATTAACAGCTAATGCTCCTTTTTCAATATGAACGGTACTTGAAGATGCCATTGTTAGCATGCCACCACCTTCAATGCTAAAATTACCTTGCATTAAATTAACTTTACCATCAATAGTAAGTGAGCTTCCTAATTTTACAGTAGCATTATTGGTTCTGTTAATAGTTATTGTATTAATTATTGAGCCGGCATCAAACATTAGCATATTTGTTAAGCTACCCGAACCTTCAATAGTCATCATAGATGAAGCGGTACTGTTAATAGTACTTCCACCTCCCATATTTACATCTCCCCATGTGGTTAAATGGTTTCCGTTTAGCATAAGTTTACCTGAAGTTAAATTTAAATTACCATTTATAGTGGTGTTATTATTTAAAGTCACTGTTTGGTTATTATTATTCATATTCAAATAGGCGTGTTTTAATGTTACAGTATTTAATTCAATACCTGTTGTTTTAGAAGTGCCAATATACATAACATTATAGGCATTACTTGAATTAAAAATACCACCGCCAATGGTCATTGAACCATTATTTACTTTTACAGTTGAATTAGATATCATTGTAAGATTAGCATTAGTATTTAAAAGTATATTACCACTTTCAAGCTCTAAAGTGTCAGAAACATTTACAATGGCAGCAAGACCCAGTAGGGCTGCTGAGTTAATAAAACGCTTAAGATTTAGATTTCCTGAAAATGAACAACTGCCAAGCGATGTAAACGTGAGTCTGTTAACTGTAATTGTGCCATTACCCGAAAGTGCACCTTGTGTCATTGTAATGCCATTGCCTGTTGTATTTGATAAAGTACCATTAACAACAAAGCTGTTGAGTAAACCTGAGAAAGTTACATCCGCATCTAAAGTTACTGTAATACCTGAAGGAATAGTAATGTCCTGATTTAATACTGTAGCGGTTGGTGCAATACCACCCCAGGTAGATGCGCTGCTCCAGTTACCGGATGTTACTGCAGTAAATGCAGCACTCGCAGCCGTTGAGAAAAAAATTCCCAATGCTAAAGCTGCTATTTTTAAATTTAATAATTGTTTTTTCATGTTTTTATTTTTTTTAGTTCGTAATAGATTTATTTAATACATGCTATAATATTATGCCACTTAAATAAAGCAGCGAATTGTAGTTTTTGAGTATTTTATTACTCAATAAGATGAAAAAAGGCCGTTATTTCTAACAGCCTTTTTTTAATAGATTAAAATTATTTTTTATCTACGTTTGTTTTAAGTCCCCAAATTTCTACATG
The DNA here is from genome assembly GCA_044229885.1 of Bacteroidia bacterium. Taxonomy (GTDB): domain Bacteria; phylum Bacteroidota; class Bacteroidia; order B-17B0; family Aurantibacillaceae; genus Aurantibacillus. The sequence goes on from JBGASD010000003.1 coordinate 584,518, forward strand.
GGCTTTTACGTCTTTACGGTTAGGTAACGTTTTGTAAACAAATACAATTTTTTTAATGGCACGTTCGCTACCATTTAAATCAATTGATTTACTTTGTCCCGGAGCTTTGATCGGAAAGTTTACGGCAACCTTTTGATTGTCCCCACTTTCATAAAATACCTCAATATCAATAAGATCAATTGGCGCATCATCAACCTTAAAGATCAATGCTGCAAATTTATCAGCTCCAACAACTGAAACTTCGTCACGGTCTTTTCCAAAATCTACAGTTGTTTCACCTATTTTGTGCCAACCTGTTTTATCGCTCAATACTACTTTAGTTTGTGCTACTACTGAATTACTTAATCCGGCTACTGCCATAAATAAAATAAATGCTAACTTTTTCATTTTTTTGTTTTTTTTAAGTTTATATATCTTTATCACTAATAAAATTTGATGCCACTGTGCTTTTGTATCAAAGTACAGTGATATACAGATCACTTAATTCCCACTACTGTGTAATGTAAATGCACATTAAGAGCAATAAATGCCGCAATTAAATTAAAATGAGAGTTAAGGCATCTGGCACAGGATTATATGTATACACAGCATTAGATCATCTGTAAAGGGGATTTCATAAAGAGTGATCTTATAATGAAGATCCGCTACAGAGATCAAAAGTATAAAGCCCCCGCAAAAACGGGGGCTTTAATTTTTAATTTTAAAATAATAAAAAATGCCAATTGCCCTTAGATCAATAAAAGCTAGAATAGTGTTCATGGCGTTTTTATATTGTATTCTTATTGCATTTGTTTCGTGGAGTAAAGCCCAGCCAAAAGGGCCGCATGGCGGCATATTAAAAAAAACTCAGAATTATTTTATTGAGATCAATAACCCGGGTAAATTTATTTATGCTTATTTACTTGATAAAAAATTGAAGACCATTAGTGACAAAGAGATGAGTTGTGATGTAAAGTTTTCTTTACCGGATAGCACAAACTTTAGTTTAAAATTAAAACCTTCAACCGATGGAGGCTTTATGGGTGAAAATTTAAATGGCTTCGATCGCTGTATCATTACTTTTACTGCTTTTGGCCGAACCATCACTGCACGCTATGAAAATGCATCTGTTTTAGTGGTTGAAAAAAAATAATTAGCGTTTGCAATGAATTTAACGTTAAAACGCGATTTTAATTGGTACATCTCTTTCATTTCCAAAAAATTAATACTAGATTCATGACTTAATTATTATTTCAAAATAATCTAAGTACTTTAGTTAAATGGATCGTCAGGAAGAAAAGATCGGTATTTATATTGCCGATGATCATGAAATGTTTGTTGAAGGAATTTCCTTATCTCTTGCAATAAAAGGAGCAATTGTTGTAGAAGCAAGTGCCAATAACGGAACAGAGTTGATTGAATTGCTCGAAAAAAAAAGTGTGGATGTTGTGTTGCTCGATATAAATATGCCCGGGATGAATGGCTTTGAAGCAGCAAAAATAATCGTAAAAAAATTTCCCTCTGTAAAGATCATTGCCTTAAGCATGTTCCTTGAAAAGGAATATATCCAAGAATTAATTGATATTGGAGTTTCAGGTTATATACTTAAAAATACCAGGATCCAGGAATTGGAAAAAGCCATTATCCTGGTAGCCTCCGGTAAAAAATATTTTAGTAACGATGTTGGTTTAAAATTACTGAACGCGCAAACAAATAGTGAATACCCTCAGGGCTTTTTATTAGAGCAGTCTCACGGTTTGACTGAAAGAGAAATTGATGTGTTAAAACTCATTGTTCAGGAAAATACCACATCTGAAATTGCAGAAAAATTATTTATTAGCGTGCACACGGTTGAAACACACAGAAAAAATCTTATTAAAAAAGTAAAAGTAAAGAACATTGCCGGCCTTGTTAAATATGCCGTTCAAAATGGCATTGCTGTTTAAAGGTTGTTTTACTGCCAAAGAATTTGGCGCTCATTCTTAAAATTGTTAGTTTTATAGTATGCCCGGCGCAGGTAAATCATATTCACAGGAAGTTTTGCTGAGTTCTATTAAAAAAAAGGACAAAGATGCATTTCGTGTCTTATACGATACTTACGCTTCTGTAATATATAATGTTATCAATAAGCAAATTAATGATACAGCTTTGTGCGAACAGGTATTGCAAACTGTTTTTGTTAAAATATGGCAAAACATTTCTTCTTTTGACGCTTCAAAACAGCGATTGATAGCCTGGATGTTAGTGATTGCCCGAAATGAAACCAACGATGTTATTAAAAACCCAGCAATTAACAGTAGTTCGCAAATCCGGGATGTAAACAATAACGTAAATTTGTACAATAAGGATATTTTAGCGTTGATCTGTTTTAAAGGGTATTCATTACAAATGGCTGCAGAAGCTATGAATATTTCTTTAGACGCAGCAAAGTTAAAATTGAAAGAAGAGTTTGATCAAATAAGAACCGTAAAGGCAAAATGAAAAACGTAAGCGAATATATAAATTCAGGCATTCTTGAAATGTATGTTCTTGGCTTAACTTCTGTTGAAGAAAACAAAGAAGTTGAATCTTATTCTGCTTTACATCCCGAAATTAAAAATGAGATAGATGCTATTTCAAAAGCATTAGTAAATTATTCAGAAACTACTTCACCTGCTATAGATCCTACTTTAAAACCAATGATCATGGCTACCATAGATTATATGGAGCGCATTAAAAATGGAGAAGCGCGCACCGTACCGCCAATTTTAAATGAAAATTCAACGGCGGCAGATTTTGCGCCCTGGTTAGATCGTAAAGATCTTGCATTGACCGAAGAAGTAGAAGATTTTACAGTAAAGTTGATCGGACATCAACCCGGCGCAATGACAGCTATCGTGTGGATAAAGGATGCAACACCTTACGAATTACATGATAATGAATTCGAAAAATTCCTGATCCTTGAAGGTACCTGCGATATTATTACCGATACACATACTTTATCTTTAGCGCCCGGAGATTATTATTCTCTTCCTTTAAATTTAGGTCACGTTGTAAAGGTAACTTCTAAAATGCCTTGCAAAGTTATCTTGCAAAGGATCGCCGCTTAAGTAAATTTTTAAAAGCGATTTACAAAAATTTCTGTTAGTTTTGAGATCAGCAATTTAAGTTGAATTATAATTCGTTTGATCATCTTTCAAAAAATATTCAAGATCTTTTTCTGGGCCTTTATCATTTGGTTATTTGTTCGCACTTTTCTTTTTCAAACCTTTAATATTCCTTCTGCATCCATGCACGGCACTTTGTACGAAGGTGATTATGTTGTTATTAATAAATTAGCTTACGGTGCGCGCCTACCAATCACGCCATTATCCATTAATAAAAAATTTGTAGACTGGATAAGCTTACCTTATCTGCGTATTTTTGGTTTTTCAAATATTGAGCGTAATGATGTAATTGCTTTTAATTATTCTTTAACAGATGAGTTACCAATTGATATGCGCGAAGAATATATTAAGCGCTGCGTTGCATTGCCCGGCGATAGCTTAAAAATAGTAAATGGTAAAGTATATGTTAATACTGCGTTGGACGAACCTGTTTTTATTTATAAGAATTATACTGTGCAAAGTGATAAAGCAATTGATGCTGATATTCTGCAGCGTTTAAAGATCGCGGAAAATATAGCTACTACCGATAATAAAAATTATTCTGTTTTTATGAGTGCCGCACAGGCCGATTCTTTATACAAATTACCTTATATAAAGTCCATCAATCTGCAACCACTTTCAAAAGATTATTATCATCCTGCTGTTTTTCCAAATTATGCAGAGTTAAGATGGAACTTTGATTTTTTTGGCCCACTCTATATTCCGCAAGAAGGTGATAGCATTTTGCTTGATAAAAATAATCTTGCCATCTACCAGCGCATCATTGAGCGGTTTGAAGAAGGAAAATTTTCTTTTAAAAACGATATGATCCTCGTTAACGATAAGATCTGTAAATATTATACGTTTACTCAAAATTATTATTTTGTAATGGGCGATAACCGCTACAACTCAATAGATTCAAGGAACTGGGGCTTTATTCCCGAAAGTCATATCATTGGCAGGGCAGATCTTATTCTTTATTCTTCTCAAACTTCAGGAAGAAATTTTTCTTTGATAAAATAATAAACAACTGATTTCCAGTTGTATAAAATTCATTCTAAAAAATCTAAACGTTCATTATCGCCGTAAATGATAATGAAAACTAATCCTGTTAAAACATGAAAAAATCTACCAAATCGATACTAGGTATAAGTTGTGTGGTTGCTGCGGCAATTACATTTTATGCCTGGGATTCACAGAAGTCCCTTCAGGCCTCGAGCCACAGGGAGGCGCCGCTGATCGCGAACGATCCGCTTGCCGACAACACGGATCTTTACGCATTTCGCAGTCCGGACGACACTAACAAAATTACCATTGTTGCTAATTATGTTCCTTTGCAATTACCGCAAGGCGGACCAAATTACGCTTCGTTTGGTGAGAACATCCGTTATGAGATTCATATCGAAAATGGAAGCACTGTAACTCCTACAGCAGGTGATGATATCACTTACCGTTTTACTTTTTCTAAAGTAAATCAGGATACTACAACCTTCTTTAATATTCGTTTGAATAAAGAAAATTTAAAAACAACTTACACTGCTGAAAAAAGTGTGAACGGTGGTGCATTTACAACTATCGTTTCTAACGGCGTTGTTCCTCCTCCAAACATTGGACCACGCTCAATTGGCGGTGCTGCAGGTTTAACATTGACCTCAAATTATTCTCAACTGGTAACTAACGCTATTGCAAATGCAAGCGGTGCCGGCGGAGAAAAAATATTTTGCGGGCCTGCCGATGATCCTTTCTTTGTTGATCTTGGTGGTATCTTTGATCTTGGTCAAACCCGCGCAGGTGGCACCGGTACTAACACACCGCGTGATGGTGTAGGACATAAGAATGTACACAGCATTGTTATGCAAATTCCTATTTCTACTTTGCAACAAACAGGCTTATCTGTTAGCTCTGCTACAAATATTTTAGATAGCCGTTTTATTATCGGTGTTTGGGCATCTGCAAGCAGACAAACAACAAAAACATTAAGCGGCACAGGCGGCAATCCAAACAACAGCGGTGGCTGGGTTCAGGTATCACGTATTGGTATGCCGTTAACCAACGAAGCAATTATTCCGATCGGATCAAAAGATGTTTGGAATTCACGCACACCATATAATGAAATTGCATGGCACGAAAATTATTTCTGCAATCCTGAATTAGCATTGTATATGGATGATTCGCAATTTGGTGGTGCAGTTCCTGCGTTACAGGCATTACGCGTTCAAAGCTTATCATTACAATCTTACGATTTCAGAAATACAAAAGCCGGTTTATCAGCTTTAGCATCTAACACAGCGGCAACCGTTGGTACCGCATTTGCACCAAGTGCATTTGGAGGTTATTTGTTGCGTCCGGGTAAACCGCGTTCGGTAGATCTTCTTCCTATTTTTCATACAGGGGTTCCTAATTTACCTCCATACCAATTATTCACAGGTAAAGCCGGTGGTAATCCGTTGGCAGCAGGAAAACCTTTTATCAATAATTTTATTCCAACTTTTGGTGATATGTTACGTTTAAACATGGCTGTGCCTGTTACGCCACGTAACCATCCTGACTTCAGCTCTGAAGGCTTAGTGGCCGCTGCTGTTTTAGGATTAACAAATCCAACTTACGCAAACGCATCTTTACAATGGATCCCGAATATGGATGGTTTCCCTAACGGCAGAAGATTAGAAGATGATGTTACACGCATCGAACTACAAGCTGTAGGTGGTGTTGTATTAGCTGCCATTGGTTTGTGGTATGATGATTACACTGCAGGCGGACCAAATCCTGTTACGGCTAAATTAGGTGCAACATTGGGTTACGAAGCGGGTGTAAAAAATAACGATACCACTTTTAAAGCTAATTTCCCTTATGTGCAAAGTCCATGGAGTGGTTACGCAAATCACAGTGGTCAATAAACGTATTAACAACATTAAAACTAAAAGAAATGAATAAGAAATTAATAACAAAAATTCTTGGTGCATCGTGTGTTGTTGCTACGGCAATTACCATGTATACCTGGGATTCTCAGAAATCTACCCTACAGGCTTCAAGTCACAGGGAAGCGCCATTGATCGCGAGTGATCCATTGGCAGATAATACGGATCTTTACGCATTTCGTAGTCCGGATGATACAACTAAAGTTACCATCATTGCTAACTACGTTCCTTTGCAATTACCGCAAGGCGGACCTAACTACGCATCGTTTGGTGAAAATGTACGTTACGAAATCCACATCGAGAATGGAAGTACAGTAACTCCAACTGCAGGTGACGATATCACGTATCGTTTTACATTTACAAAAGTAAATGAAGATACAAGCACCTTCTTTAATATTCGTTTAGGAAAACAAAATTTAAAGATGACCTACCTTGCAGAAAAAAGTGTGAACGGTGGTGCATTTACAACTATCGTTTCAGGTGGAACTGTTGCTCCGCCTAACATTGGGCCACGCTCTATAAGCGGTGCTGCAGGTTTAAATACGGCAAACTATAATACTTTAATCGCTGCTTCAATTGCAACTGCAACCGGTGGTGGTGGAGAAAAAGTATTTTGTGGCCCTGCTGATGATCCTTTCTTTGTTGATCTTGGTGGTATCTTCGATCTTGGTCAAACACGTCAGGGTGGTACAGGTATCAACAAACCTGAAGATGGTGTGGCTTGTAAAAATGTGCACAGCATTGCATTACAAATTCCTATCAGCTCTTTACAAAGTAGTGGTTTAGCAGTTACATCTGCAACCAACATTTTAGATAGTCGTTTTATTATTGGTGTATGGGCTTCTGCAAGCCGCCAACAAGTTAGAACATTAAATACAAATGGTACTGAATCGTATTCAGGATCGTATGTTCAGGTATCGCGTATTGGTATGCCTTTAACCAACGAAGCAATTATTCCGATCGGATCAAAAGATGTTTGGAATTCACGCACACCATATAATGAAATTGCATGGCATGAAAATTATTTCTGTAATCCTGAATTGGGTTTATACATGGATGATTCACAATTTGGTGGCGCTGTTCCTGCATTATCTGCATTACGTACACAAAGTGCTTCATTAGGTACTTACGATTTCCGTAATGGTCAACAGGGTTTATCAGGTATTCCAAACTCTGCTTTGGTTGGTACCGCATTACACTCCTCAGCATTTGGTACTTATTTATTACGTGCTAACAAACCACGTTCGGTAGATCTATTACCAATATTTCATACAGGCGTTCCTAATTTACCTCCGTATCAATTAGCTACAGGCAAGCCTGCAGGTAATCCATTAGCAGCGGGTAAACCATTCATCAATAACTTTATCCCAACGTTTGGCGATATGTTACGTTTAAATATGGCTGTGCCTGTTACACCACGTAATCATCCTGATTTTAGCAGCGAAGGTTTAATTGCTGCAGCAGTTTTAGGTTTAACCAATCCAACATACAGTACATCTGCTTTACAGTGGATCCCTAACATGGATGGTTTCCCAAATGGAAGAAGATTGGAAGATGATGTAACACGTATTGAATTACAAGCTGTGGGTGGAGTTGTATTAGCTGCAATTGGTTTATGGTACGATGATGTACCTAGTCCATTTACAGCAGTAGTTTCTCCAAAATTATTAGCGAACTTAACTTACAGTACAGGTATTCAAAATAACGATACTACTTACAAAGTTAATTTCCCTTATGTACAAAACCCTTGGAGCGGTTATGGCAAATGCGGCGGACCAACAGCAATTAATAATACAGTTGGTCTATCTGAATATGGTGTTGGTTTAAGTGCACCAAAATTAGCATTGGTTCAAAACTATCCTAATCCATTCCGCGGGCAAACAACTTTCAAATATCACGTTACTGAAACTTCTCCTGTATCTATTTCAATTTATGATCTTGCAGGTAAAAAAGTTGGTACTGCTATTAACGAAACAAAACAGCCGGGTACTTACGAGGTTGTTTACAATGCTGATAATTTAGCAAGCGGCATTTACATTGCTACTTTATCTTCAGGTTACAGCACTGTTCAATCTATTAAAATATCAGTGGTGAAATAAAATAATAATCTCTGTTTTAAAAAGAATCGGATTTAAAATATCCGATTCTTTTTTTTATTTTACATATCAAAAAATACTATGCGCAAAAATCTATATCTTATTTTAGTTGTATTTACAGGTGCATTATTGTTGTGTATTTTTTTATTCTCAAAAGAACCTCAAACAAAAACACCTCCGTTTAAGGACAGAAAAGGAAGCATTGCCTTATCGGGCGAATGGCTTAATTCAAAAAAAGCAATGGAAGGATTGTTAGCCGCTATTGAACAGGATCCGAAAGATCACAAATCCATGTTAGCGCTCTCACAAGCTTATATACAGGAAGGAAGAGAAACAGGCGATCATGGCTATTATGATAAAGCCGCATTAGAATTGTTGGATAAAGTATTGGAAGCACAGCCAAATAATTTTGATGCCATGTGTTGCAAAGCAACGGTGTTATTATCGCAACATCATTTTGCTGAAGGTTTAGAAGTAGCACAAAAAGCATTACCATTAAATCCTAACAGCGCTTTTGTTTACGGTATTTTATGTGATGCCAATTTAGAATTAGGAAATTACGATAACGCCGTAAAAATGGCAGATAAAATGGTTTCCATCAGACCTGATATTCGTTCTTATTCACGTGTATCTTATTTGCGCGAAATTTATGGCGATACACAAGGCGCTATTGGCGTTATGAAACTGGCAGTATCTGCGGGTTACCCGGGTTTAGAACAAACCGAGTGGACACGTTGTATCTTAGCGCATTTATACGAAAATAAAGGAAGCTTAGACAGTGCAGAGCTGCAATATAAAATAGCTTTGAGCGAAAGACCTGATTATGCATTTGCTATTGCGGGTTTAGGCAAACTGGCAAAAGCAAAAGGAAATTATAAAGAAGCAGTTGCTTATTATGAAAAAGCAAAAGGCCTGATCATTGAATATTCTTTTTCAGATGAGTTAACAGATCTGTACAGATTAAATAAAGAAAATGCAAAAGCAAATGAAAATGCAAAACAGGTAATTGAAATGTTAGGCCCAAATGCAGGCTCAGAAGAAGAAACAGGGCACGGACATTATGCAGATAAAGAACTGGCTTATGCTTATTTAAAAATAAATGATGTAGATAATGCTTTAAAACACGCTTTGGTAGAATACGATCGCCGCCCAAATAATATTGATGTAGCCGAAACCCTGGCCTGGGTGTATTACAAAAAAGGTGATGCTGCCGAAGCCAATAAATTAATTGATACGGCACTTAAAACAAAAAGTCAAAATCCTGTATTATTATGCCGCGCCGGTTTAATAAAAATTAAAGCGGGGCAAATGGATAAAGGAAAAGAATTGATCAAAAAAGGAGTAGAGGCAAATCCTTTTATTGATGTTGAATTAAAACAAGAAGTAAATCCATATCTTTCGTAGTATATGTTTAAAAACTCTCTTCATAAAAATTTAGGTTTTGTACTTTTACTGATCTCTGTTTTTCTTCCTTTTATTTCAAGTGCACATGCTAATGATGAAGCTATGGCAAAGCTCTCACGTACCGATGTTTTTTTTGTGTATTTGCAATTGGGGTTCACACATATTATTCCTTTAGGTTTTGATCATATTTTATTTATTCTCTCTCTCTTTTTATTAAGTCCAAAGCTCAAAACAATTTTATGGCAGGCTACAGCTTTTACTATTGCGCATTCTATCACTTTAGGTTTGGCCATGAACGATATCATATCGGCACCGCCACACATTATTGAACCCATCATTGCTTTATCTATTATGTTTGTGGCCTTAGAAAATGTAATTACCGATAAATTAAAACCAACCCGCATTATTATTGTATTTGCATTTGGTCTCATTCACGGTTTGGGTTTTGCAGGCGTTTTAAATGAGCTGGGCCTACCAAAAAAAGAATTTTATAATGCACTCATCAGCTTTAATGTGGGGGTGGAATTAGGACAAATTGCGGTTATTTTGGCTGCATGGTTCTTATTTGGCAAATGGTTCAATCAAAAACCATGGTACAGAACCCGTATTGTCAATCCATTATCCATTTTAATTGCTGCAATTGCCCTTTACTGGACCATCGAACGGGCATTTTTTCCTTAATTTCTTAAATCCGAAATACTTTTTTATTCGTAAATAATTAAGAGTGAAAAAAACGGCCATATATATCCTCCTTTCTTTTTATGTGTTCGCACAATTAAAGCCTTTGGCTATTGTGGTGGAAGATGTTTTAGCGCATACCTTCTGGAAAATGCAACATATGGCTACTGTGCATTATGAGAATGGAAAATATCACATACACGCTGAGCTAAGCGATATCTCTGAAAAAGAAAATAACAACCCACAGCAAAAAGCACCGGCTTCAGAAAAAACAAACGAAAACGTTCAGCAAAATATCTCCAACTTTAATTTTAGCTTTCAAACCAATAGTTCACTCATTCCTGTAGCGTTTCATCAAACACAGGAAGTCTTAGCCGGTTTTCTCCGGATCAATTCCCCACCACCAAAAGCGTAAAACGCAGCTTAGTTTTCAAAAAGCTGTAAGGTATTGCTTTTCAAAATTAAAATTGGTCAAATTTTTTTCGATACGTTTTAACAGGAAATTTTGCAGTGCCCTGCCTTGCAGTTTTTATTTCTTTTTTAAATTTTTAATTGATCATTCTTATTTTATAAAGCATGGCAGCATTTGTACGTACCAAACTATTCTTATTTATAATAACATTAAGCAGTTTTTCTGCTTATTCGCACCAGGGCGGTATTAAGGGTAACCTTTCCGACTCCTTGTCGAACGAAAAAATTACAGGCGCAGTAGTGTATTTGATGGATAATAATCAAATCACTTCTACCGACCTTTTAGGGAATTTTTATTTTCCCGATGTTCATCCGGGTACCTATAAAATTAAATTCTCTGCCATTGGTTTTGAAGCAAAAATTCTCAGCGTTGAGGTAAAAGAACAGGAAACCGTTCAGATCTCTGCTTCCTTAAATCCTTCGGCCATTAATTTATCGGAAGTGATCATCGCGCAAAAAGGTGAAGTGGGCACTTCTATGCAAACATTAAGCAAGATTGATATTGATCTTCGTCCAACCAAATCATCGCAGGATATTTTAAGAATGATCCCCGGCCTCGTAACAGCCCAGCACGCGGGTGGAGGCAAGGCAGAGCAAATTTATTTGCGTGGTTTTGATATCGATCATGGAACAGATATCAGACTAACGGTTGACGGTATGCCGGTGAACATGGTTTCGCATGCGCACGGACAAGGTTATGCCGACCTGCATTTTTTAACACCGGAAGCCATTGATTATGTAGATTTTAATAAAGGTCCGTATTACGCGCAGCAAGGCGACTTTACAACTGCGGGTTACGCTAATTTTAATACAAAAAACACTTTAGATCAAAGCTCTATAAAAATGGAAGGAGGTAAATTTGATTCGTATCGCACCGTTGGGATGTTCGATCTTTTGGGTAAAGACATGAAAGCAAAAAATCAAAGCGCTTACATTTCTTCGGAATACATGTACACAAATGGTTATTTTGAGAGCCCGCAAAATTTTAACCGCATTAATTTAATGGGCAAGTACCATGGTGTTATTGGCGAGAATAAAATTTTAACCGTTTCGCTTTCTACTTTTAATAGTAAGTGGGAAGCATCAGGGCAAATCCCTGAACGTGCCATTGAACAAAATATTATTACCCGCTTTGGCGCTATTGATAATAAAGAAGGCGGTAACACCAGCCGCTCGAACGTGAATTTAATTTTAAGCAGCATTGATGCGGGTGGGGGTGTATTTAAGAACCAATTATTTTTTAGCAATTATAATTTTGAGTTGTATTCTAACTTCACTTTCTTTTTAGAAGATTCAATTAACGGAGATCAAATTCGTCAGAAAGAAAAAAGAAATATTTACGGTTACAATGGTTCGTATTACAACTACTCTAAACTGGGAAATAAAAAATTAAGATCAGAAGCCGGATTACAATTACGCTACGATGCTGTAAAAGATATTGAACTCTCGCATACAGCACAGCGCAAAATTACCTTGAACCGTTTAGCATTAGGACAATTGAATGAAATGAATGCAGGTTTTTATTTTGATGAAACATTAAGCTTAACAGATCGTTTAATAATTAATGCCGGCGCACGTTTTGATCAGTTTCAATTTGAATATGTAAATGATCTTGACACTTTATATGAAAGAAAAATTAAAACAAGCAACATCGCAAGTCCGAAATTGAATTTATATTATACCTTCAATCAAAATGTGCAGTTCTATATAAAAACCGGAACAGGTTTTCATTCTAACGATACACGTGTTGTTGTTGCTGATAGTGTGAGCAATACTTTGCCGCGCGCTGTGGGTGCGGATGTTGGGATGTTCTTTAAACCTGCAAAACGTTTATTGGTAAATGCGGCGGTGTGGGGTTTAGACCTTGAACAGGAATTTGTGTATGTAGGTGATGCAGCAGTTGTAGAACCAAGCGGCAAAACAAGACGTTATGGCGCCGATCTTTCTATCCGTTATCAATTATTCAATTGGTTGTATTTAGATCTGGATGCTAATTACACAGTGCCACGTTCAACAGAAGATCCGGAAGGAAAAAATTTTATTCCTTTAGCACCAACTTTAACAAGCATTGGCGGCTTAACAACAAAATTTAAAAATGGCTTAAGCGCCGGCTTGCGTTACCGTTATGTGGGCGACAGACCTGCCAACGAAGATAATACGGTAATTGCAAAAGGCTATATGTTGTATGATGCAGTGATCAATTATACCAGATCAAAATACGCGCTTGGCCTATCTATGGAAAATTTAATGAATGTGAATTGGAACGAAGCGCAGTTTGATACCGAAAGCAAATTAAAAAATGAGAACACTTCAGTATCTGAATTACATTTTACACCGGGCACACCCTTTTTTGTAAAAGGAAGCTTGACGTTTTTCTTTTAAGGATTTAAATGCGCACGGATTATAAATCCGCGCTAACGGGGCATTTTTCATGTTCTATACCTAGACAATAAATTCTTTGTGTACCCTCATTAATATTGTCTTATGATTAGTTATTTGGCTTAGTATATGTATGAAATGGAATTATTAAATAAGTTCTGTTTTCTGGAAGATTTGATTCATTAATTATTCTTTGAGCCTCTTCCAAGCTATCACTATCAGCCACATTTAATTTAACTAAACTAATGCCGGCAATAATTCCGTTCTGCGCTTGACCAATGTTTAAAAATACTCCGAATTTCATATTTATAGTTTTAAATTTAATATAAAAATAAGTTTTATTTGTTGTAAAAACACCTACCTCCAGCAGTAGGTGTTTTTGATAAAAGGGAATTGTAATTTAGTAACATGAAATATATATTAATATTAATTATGCAATTCGGAATCATAGGTTCTGTGTATAGTCAGCAAATTAAGAAAAAAGAAAGTCTCCAAAGCTTATACCTTGAAGTTTTTTTTGGAACTAAACTTATAGGTAATGCAACTGGATTTATTATTAAATCAAAAACACAATATTATTTAATTACAAATTGGCATGTAGTTACTGGAAAAAATCCTGATACACAAAATTGGCTTCCAGGAATAACTACTTCTCCAAATAAAATAACAATAAAACATTTAGGTAATCCAATGCTTGGTCAATTTGCTGTAAAAACAGAAACGCTTATGTATGGATTCGACACTTTGTATAAACAGTTTAAAATTGAAAATAAGTTAGTTGATGCGGTTGCAATACCACTAAAAGATACTACTGATATTTCAATATTTCCTGTAAATTACAGTAATACATATGAATCAATTAACTTATCCCCAACAGAAAATGTTTTTGTTGTTGGATTTCCAAGTGGTTTTTCACTATCTGGATTACCCGTATGGAAATCGGGAACAATTGCATCGGAGCCTGAAATAAATCCAGAAGTTAAGCCCATAATTTATATTGATGCAAATGGTATTGGAGGGATGTCTGGTTCTCCAGTATATTTTATAAGTAATAACTATATTACAAAAGAGGGAACAAATATGCACACTGGTTCAAATCCAGATACATTTTTCTTAGGTGTTTTTGCTGGTGGCCAACCAAATATTGCAATAAGCTATTTATGGAAATCTACTTACTTAAAATCATTTTTTGATAGCCTTCCATAACTTACTCAGGTTCCATTTCCAAATTGTTAAAAAGCCCTATTTTCATAGCTTACAGAGGCATGCTTTAAATTAAAAAAAATAATCTATATTTGCGTATTAACCCAAAATAAATTAAAAATGAAAAAAATCTACTTATTTCTATTGGCCCTTTCTTTTGTTTCAGTATCTAAGGCTGCATTTTATGTTATTGTTCCCTCTGCAGGTGGTGCAGCGTATACACCAAGTATTGTAAACGTGGTGGTTGGTGATGTGGTACAATGGGGTAACTCAACCACTTACCCTTGCGCTCAGGTAAGCCAGTCTACATGGCAGGCTAATGGTACAGCAACGGTTGCAGGCGGTTTTGGTACTAAAACTACTTCTTACCAAATGACGGTTACAGCTACTACAGGTACTATTTATTTTGTTTGCACTACTAAAGTAGCAACTAACGGTACTAAAGGTATTGTAACCTTAAACGGTACTGTAGGTTTAACAACTAACCAAATTTATTTAAGCAATCTTCTTGTATTCCCAAATCCTGCAAAAGGTGAGGTAAACCTTACAGTACCTGCAGGTATTGAATCGGTAAGCGCTAAATTATTCGCATTGAACGGACAAGAAGTAGAGGTATTGAACGCAGAACAGAGTGCTACACCAAATACATTTGTATTAACTTTTTCGCCAATGATCACCAAAGGCATTTACTTTTTAGAGATCAGCTCAGGTAACGAAAAGATCTACAGAAGAATTGCTATTGCAGATTAATTATAAAAATTCAATCATTAAAAAAGCTATATCAAACCGATATAGCTTTTTTTATTTTCAATAAGTGCTCTTTTATTTTTCGATCACAATCTTTTGTGTAGAGCGTTTACCATCGTTGTTCAAGTCAACAATATAAATACCGTTTGGTAAATAATTTAAATTAACCGGTATGTTGTACTTACCTTCAAACTGGCCAGGCACATTCACTACCGTTTTTAATAAAGCACCTTTCAGATCAGAGATGTCTATTCTTACATCGGCTCTTTTTAAAACTTCGTATTTGATGACAAATTCGCCTGTTGTTGGGTTAGGGTAAACAATAAAGTCGCTTGCTTTTTTAGTGATCACTTCTTCAATAGTATTTTTTGGAATTGCGGGCACAGGCTCTGTAACAACAGTATCTAGTGGTTCAGGGTCAATCACCATAATGCCCATAATTGGTTCTGTAAAAAATAAAGAATCAGGCGGGTTGATTATTACCGGAGGTTGTTCAACGATCACTTCTTCAAATTTTAATCCTCCGTCAACCGTTTCTTCGGTACATTTTACATTTCCTGAAACTGCTACTTTGCCTAATTCCATTAATGTATCGGGCGGTAAGGTTTCGTTAGTAATAGTATTTACCATTTCAATGGTATCAATTTTTTTACCGTCTAATGTGGTACAGCTAAACAACATGGTACCAAAGCTTAAGAACAAGGCAATAGCAAATGCTTTTGCAATGCTTACATTTTTTGGCAGGTCGGCCAGGTTAATGCTAATGTTCAATGGCCTGTTAACCTGGCTCTTTTTAAAATGCCCGCAAACATGCTGGCCTTTATGCGCTATTAAAATGTCTTTAATTTCGTTATCTGTTTTATTCGAAAAATCAAAAACAGATTTGCTGCACGAACCGCAAAATTTTCCTTTATCATCCGGCTGCATTTTATTCCAGTCTTCGTGGCAAGGCTCCGGAATGCGAATTATGTAAGTTGAGGTTTTCATAAGCTGTGTATTTATAATTAAGATGCAGGGTCTTTAATTATTCCATAAATAATTTTAAAGTATTCCGGTTTTTTGTTAAAATTATGGAATTTGTAAGGCGAAACGTCTGTTAAATAAGGGGCTTATCTATGAAAAAGGAAATACATCAATTAATCGTGATCATGCTGTTGAGTTTGGGAATGCTGACAATTTATTCATGTAAGGTTTCAAAAAGCAGTAAGACCAACCACGAACTATCAGAGATCGATAAAATTGCACAAAGGCATTTATTAAACGGAAGAAAGGTGTGTGAAGCGCATATGCGCACTGTAATAGGTGAAAATGAATTTAACGCACATGTTAAATTTTTAGGCTCTGTGCCTGATAGCATTGTTGCAGGATATACAAAAACCGGCTATATCTATGATAAATTAACACGGGTTCCGGTATCGTATAAACATAGATTTATTTTAAGCTACGATAATGTAATTGTTCATGATTTTATACTCATTAGCGACACCGGATCGAAGTTTCTTTTAGAGAAAAATAAGAAATACTCTGGCTATGTTTTTTTTGTTAAGTATGCTAAGCTAATTAACGATCAGCAGGGCTTTAAAGACCTAATGAAAATTGGTAACGATTATTTTGGCATGCTAAAGTTTACTATTTCGTTTACCTATAAAACACAGCCTTCTTACGAAAAGCTTAACGATCTTACGCCGGAAGAGAGAAGGCAGATAAGTAATGATCCACTAAAATATTTATTAATGGATAAGTATCTTAAAGATGTTAGCCCACAGGTAAAGGAACGGAAAGAACTAGTGGTAGACCCTGTTTTAAATAAAATTATAGATGAGCAGATCACTACCATACAATACACTTATTAAGGGTATTTAGGATTTGTATAAAAGCCATAAATTTTGTACCTTTCATTGCAATTTTATTTTTTTAAATATAATGAAGTACTTTTTATCACGATCTTCTTCGTTCTCTTTTCTTTTTTTAGTGGCAGCACAGCTCTTCCCTTTTAATTTTTCTCAAACATCAAATAATTATTCATTCAACGAAAAGCCGGCAAAATTCAGCAATAAAACGCCATTTGGTTTTAGCGAAAATTTAGGCCAGGTAGGCGATCAAAATAATATACCGCGCCAGGATATTTTATTTTCGGCAAGTGCTGCACATCTCAATTTTTATTTGAAGAAAAATGGCATCAGTTACCAGCAATCTAATGTAGATGAATGGGTAATGGATTATGATAAAAGAACGAACATAAAAAGAAAGGTTCCAAAAAATACCAAAGTACACCGCATTGATATTAACTGGTTAAATTGTAATAACAACATTACCATCGAAAAATTAAATGCTTTACCGGGCTATTGTAATTATTATACAGGCGTTTGTCCCAATGGCGTTACAGGTGTAAAAACTTATGGTGAATTAATTTATAAGAATATTTATAATGGTATTGATCTGAAGTGGTATCAAAACCAAGGCAATTTAAAATACGATTATTATGTTGCCGCGGGCGCAGATTATACACAGATACAATTACAATTTGAAGGTCAGAATACTATTGAGCTTTCTAAAACCGGCGAATTAATTATTACTACTGCTTTAGGAAAAATTGTTGAGCAGGCACCGCTTGTTACACAAAATGGAAAAACGTTAAGATCACAATGGCAGATCAATAAAAATGTGGTGAGCTTTAAAATTTTAAATTACGATCCTTCATTGCCAATGATCATCGATCCTGTTGTGCGTGTATGGGGAACTTATTATGGCGGCAGTGGCAACGACTCTAGCCAGGATTGCGCTACTGATGGTGGTACTAATGTTTATTTTACAGGTTATGCAACCTCCGGTAACAATATTGCCACCTCCGGCAGTCACCAAAGCGTTATAACAGGTACTAATGCTTTTCTTGCAAAATTTGATAGTACCGGTATCCGTTTATGGGCTACTTATTATGGCGCAGGGTTTACACTGGGATACAGTGTTGCAACAGATGCGTTTGGCAATGTATTTATGAGTGGCAGTACCAACGGCACGTTATCTATTGTAAGTGCAGGTGCACATCAAACAATTGCGGGTGGTGGCGATGATGCTTTTTTAGTGAAGTTCAACAGTGCAGGTATTCGCCAATGGGGAACGGTGTATGGTGGTGCCGCGGTTGATAATGGTAAAGGTTGCGCAACCGATCTTTTAGGTAACGTTTATCTTTCAGGAAGAACAGATAGTAATACAGGTATAAGCACACCGGGTTCGCAGCAACCTGTTTTTGGCGGAAATACAGATGCGTTTATTGTGAAATTTAATTCGGCTGGTGTTCGCAGCTGGGGAACGTATTATGGCGATCAATATTTAGATTATGGTTTTGGATGTGCTACCGATGCACATAACAATGTTTACTTAACAGGCGTAAGTGATTGGACCGTGAGTGGTGTGATAGCAACGCCCGGAAGTCACCAGGCTGTAAATGGCGGAACCATGGCACCTGAAGATGCTTTTTTAGTAAAATTCAATACATACGGCACGCGCTTATGGGGAACATATTATGGTGGTACTTTTAACGATATGGGATCTGATCTTGTTTGTGATGATACCTTGAATGTTTACATGACCGGACGGACAGAAAGTACTAACGGTACAAGTATTGCAACAACAGGCGCGCACCAAACTGGCAACAATGGAGGACTACACGATGCCTTTCTCGCAAAATTTGATAGTACAGGTGTGCGAAAGTGGGGCACTTATTACGGCGGTTTTGATGATGATGTAGCATTAGGTTGCAGCATTCACGCCTCTGGAAATATTTATATCACCGGTTATACAGCCAGCATGGCAAATAATACATTGGTTGCAACTCCAAATGGCCCGCAAAGCGGATATGGCGGTGGCAACATGGATGGTTTTATTGCGCAGTTCGCGCCTAATGGTGTACGTAAGTGGGGGTCTTATTACGGGCCAAACCTGGATGATTATATGTACGGCTGCACGGCAGATAAATTCTACAATGTATACACTGTTGGCGTTACCGCTTCTAATTTTGGTTATGGTATTGCCAGTTTTGTAAGTCATCAGAATAGTTATGGTGGTGGTCCGGCTGATGGATTTTTGGTAAGATTTTTTGATTGCGAAGTACCTGTTAACCCTGTTACAACCATGACTGCAGGTGTAAACGGTTGTGCCGGAAACACCAGTACACTAACGGCTTCGGGCTCAGGTACACTTAGCTGGTATGCTACGCCAACAAGCCCTTCAAGCATTGGTACCGGAACTAATTTTGTTACACCGGTTTTAGCAGCAGGTGTTTATACCTATTACGTTGAAGCAAAAACTTGTACCATTAGTGCTAACAGAACGCCAATAACGGTAACGGTTAACGCTGTGCCAACAATAAGCGTTAACTCTATAACAGCATCATCCATCATATGCGCGGGTTATGCTGCAACTGTTCAGGCGTCGGGCGCTAATACCTATACATGGAGTTCGGGAACTAACAGTAACATTGCGGTAGTGTATCCAACAGTAACAACAACGTATACCGTTACCGGAACAAATGCTGCGGGATGTAATGGCAGCAATACTATTACCATTTCTGTTTATGCTGCACCTGCTGCATCATTAACAGCAAGCAGCTATACATCTTGTCTGACAATTTTTGGAGGAACACCCATTCCCTTAACCGGTAATCCTTCGGGCGGAACGTATTCAGGAACTAACGTAAGCGGCGGTTCGTTCAATCCAACCGCCATTGGTACTTTTACGCCTAAGTACTCGTATACAGATTCAACAACCAATTGTATCAGTACAGCAAGTATCACTATCACCGTTGCATCGTGTTTAGGTGTTTCTGAAAATAAAAATAACAGTTCGGTTAAATTAAATATTGTTCCCAATCCAAACAGTGGTATTTGTACAATAAGTTCTGATACAGATCTTGAATTAAATGTGATCGATCAGTTAGGACGCATCATTACATTGGTTTCGTTAAATGAAAAAAATGCGCGGGAGTTCACGCTCTCTAATTTAGCAAGTGGTGTTTATTTTGTGATGAATAAAAATTCAGATCAAAAAATAAACCGAAAGATAGTGGTGATAAAATAGTTTATTCCAATTTATAAATGAACAAATTGTTAGTGATTATATTATTTTTTACTTCTGTTTGCTCATACTCACAAACAAACTTAACAAAAGATTCTTTTTTTCCTGATAAAAGACCTTTTCCTGAAAATTATGAAACGATAATTTCGGAAAGTAACTGGCAACCGCTTGGATGGTATAAAAGCACTTTAAAAAAAATACGCATACCAGACAGTGTGTTTACAATAAAAATTAGACTCTTTGATGATGGTAAAACGTATCGTAAAATAAAAGGAAACAAAATAG
Source organism: Bacteroidia bacterium (assembly GCA_044229885.1). GTDB lineage: Bacteria > Bacteroidota > Bacteroidia > B-17B0 > Aurantibacillaceae > Aurantibacillus. The sequence goes on from JBGASD010000003.1 coordinate 604,876, forward strand.
TTTCGAATTCAGATTTTGCAACAGTAAAAATCGCTTATGTTGATAGCTCTACATTAATAATTGAAAACAAAGAAAAAGATATCGTCTATCGAAGTCTTTATGTGCGTAAACCATAAGTAAATCTAATACCCATGCAGATCAAGATCCTTGCTATCGATCATGGTTACCCATTTGTCCATCTTTTTTTGAATGATCTTAAAATGATGTTGGTCTTCGGGTACAATTAAAGAAATAGCTTCGCCCGGAGACTCAGCCCTGCCGGTACGTCCAATGCGATGGATATAATCTTTTGGTGAGCGTGGCAATTCATAATTGATAACATGCGGTAAAAATTTAATATCAATACCACGGCCAATAAGATCGGTAGCTACCAACACACGTAATTTTCCTGACTTAAATTTGTTTAACGCTTCTTCACGTGCACCCTGACTTTTTTTACTGTGTATGGCAGAAGCTTTAATACCATTAATGCGTAACTTATCTGCAACAAGATCGGCTTTAAAAACAGAAGATGTAAAAACCAAAACCTGTTGCATGGCATTGCGTTTAATTAAATAACGCAGCAACGGACCTTTCCTTTCTTCAGAAACAAAATAAGCCAATTGAGAAATAAGATCTATTGTATTTTCTTCCGCTTCAATTTTAATTATTTCGGGTTCGCGTAATAAAATAGCATTGATGTTATTTAAATCGTCACTTAACGTTGCAGAGAATAATAGATTTTGTTTCTTTTTAGGAAGCAAAGAAAAGATCTTGGTCATCTCTTCTTTAAAACCAAGGTTAAGCATTTTATCTGCTTCGTCAAGCACCAAAGTTTTTACTTCTGATAAACGCACAGCGTTTGATTCAACCAGTTCTAATAACCTGCCCGGGGTTGCCACTAATACTTCAACACCTTGTAGTTTCATCATTTGCGGATTGATGGATACACCACCATACACTGCCAAGGTTTTAATTTTTTCTGGAAAGGCTTTTGTAAATAAATTAAATACCTCGTTTACCTGTATGGCTAATTCTCTTGTGGGTACTAATATCAGTGCAGCAACATGCCTGTTCTTTGACGCTGCCTGTGCCTGTAAATTCTGTAAAATTGGTAAGGCAAAACTTGCTGTTTTTCCAGAGCCGGTTGGCGCAATGCCTAACAGATCTTTTCCTTTTAAAATAGCAGGAATGGCCTTTTCCTGTATGGGATAAGCCTGCTCGTAATTTAGTCCGCTTAACGCTTTTAATAAATGAGGAGATAAGCCGAGGGATTTAAAAGACATAACTACTTGTTTTAGAGGTAAAGACCGGGTTTAAAAGCTTAAAGATACGTGATAATACCGATTTGTACCTCTTTTAACCCTTATTTCTAAACCTAATTTTAGGTGTTATCGTACTTTACTATACAAGATTTTTTATTTATATTGTAAGCTAAATATGTGTTTTTTAAAAAATAATTTTTATTGTTTTTTCTTATTTATTATTATTTGTTCGTGTAGTAACAATAATACATCAGTTGATCATTCCAAAAAAAACAAAGAAGATTCTATCGTTGAGAAAAAAAATTTAGTGAGTGTTCGTCGCGCAGTGGCAATTCCAAAAGTTGCAGGCGCACCAAAAGTTTTAAATGTTACAGCACCGTTTATTTTACCAACCAATACAAATGTACATCCTGTAGGTGAGCCTAATGTGGTAAATGTACCGGAAAGATTGACTGTAATTACACCCGGCACTGATACAGTTAAGTTGCCAAAAAAAATTCCTGCAAAAGGTAAAACTATTTTTTGTAAACAGCCTTTACCTGTTGCAGCATTGCCTTCACGTTTTAAAGATGCAACCATTTGTAATCTTCAATATTTAGATGTTGACCAGGGTATGAATTCGCCTTATGTGAATTGCATTTTAAGTGATAAAAGCGGCAATATTTGGTTTGGTACAAAGGGCGGTGTAAGTAAATACGATGGAAGATCGTTTGTGCATTATACCGAAAAAGAAGGTTTAAGCAACAACATTGTTCTCTCTATCTTACAAGATAAAGCAGGAAATTTGTGGTTTGGTACAGAGGGTGGCGGGGCGTGTAAATACGATGGTAAAACATTTACACGTTTTTCTGAAGACGAAGGCTTAAGCAGTAATACAGTTCTATCTATTATTGAAGATAAAAAAGGAAACATTTGGTTTGGTACAAATGGCGGTGGTGCTTGCAGTTATGATGGAAAAGTATTTACCAATTATACCGAGCGCGAAGGTTTGTGTAACAATTCAGTGCGCGGAATTTTAGAAGATAAGAACGGTAATATCTGGTTTGGTACAAATGGCAGTGGATTAAGCAAGTATGATGGCAAATCATTCACCACCTATTCAGAGAACGAAGGCTTAAGCAATAATATTGTTTTATCAATGTTTGAAGATAAAGAAGGTAATTTATGGTTTGGTGTTGATGAAGGCGGTGTAAATATGTTTGATGGAAAAACATTTAAACATTATACCGAATACCAGGGCTTAAGTAACAACAGCGTACTATCTATTTTACAGGATAAATTAGGAAATCTTTGGTTTGGTACTTACAGTGGTGGCGCCAATAAATTTGATGGAAAAACATTTACCTGGTTTGCAGAGAAAGAAGGTTTGAGCAACAACTACGTAAAATCGATGTTTGAAGATAATGCCGGTAATTTATGGATGGGTACTTATGGCGGTGGCGCTAACCGTTACGATGGAAAATTATTTACACATTACACGGGTAAAGAAGGCTTAGGAAGCAACACGGTACGTTCTATTTTAGAAGATAAGAACGGTAACATTTGGTTTGGTACTTATGGTGATGGGGTAATAAGTTACGATGGAAAAAATTTTACGCATTACAGCGAGAAAGAAGGCTTAAGCAGCAATTATGTAAAATGTATCTTATCTGATAAGAACGGTAATTTATGGTTTGGCACAGATGGTGGTGGCGTAATAAAATATGATGGCAAAACATTTTTAAATTATACCGAAGAGCAAGGCTTGTGCAGCGATTATATTTTATCATTATTAGAAGATAGCAATGGTAATATTTGGTTTGGTTCTGATGGAGAAGGTGCTTCACGTTTTGACGGCACATCGTTCACTACTTTTTCTGAAACCGAAGGTTTAAGCAACAATACTGTTTTATGTATGCTGCAGGATAATTGTGGCAGCAGTATTTGGTTTGGTACCGATGGGGGCGGTGCTTGTCGTTACGATGGCGAGTTCTTTAAGTATTACACAAAAAAACAAGGCTTAAGCAACGATTATGTAAAAACAATTTTTGAAGATCACAATGGCACCATTTGGTTTGGTACAGATGGAGCGGGTATTTGTTATTTAGACAAAGCAGCCTTATGCGCGCGCCAGGTAGATTTCATGAAATTTAGTGAGAAAGAAGGTCTTAGTAATAATATCATTACTTCCATATTAGAAGATGAAAAAAATAATTTGTGGGTGGCAACACAAAACGGTTTAAATTATATTGTACAAACAAAAAATAAAAACACAAAAGATTCGGCAGAAAAAGTAACGTATCAAATACAAATTTATACAACAGCAAGTGGTTTAAAAGCAAACAACTTTTTTCCGAATGCAGCATTGATCGATAGTAAGAAAAATGCCTGGTGGGGCAATGGAAAAGCGCTAAGTACTTTAGATCTTAATACATTTAAATTATCAGATGGTGTTCCGTCTATTCAATTAAACAGTATTGAGCTGGAACAAACATTTGTAGATTTTTATGCTTTACAGGATTCATTAAAATCCGGTCACCCCATGATAGTTGGTACCGAAACTAAAAAGAGTTTGGGCAATGTTAAATTTAATGGCCTGGCAGATTTTTATAATTATCCTAAAGATCTGGAGTTACCTTATTACATTAACCATATTACCTTTCACTTTAGTGCTATTGATTGGTCGGCCCCTGATAAATTGCAGTATCAATATATGTTAGAAGGGGTAGATAAGGAGTGGGGTCCTTTATCAACAGACAACAAAGCTTTGTACAGTAATTTACCTTGCGGCGATTATACTTTTAAGGTAAAAGCAATTGGTGTTTCCGAAAAATGGAGCAATGTATTGGAATATAAATTTGTGATCGATCCGCCATGGTGGAAAACATGGATCGCTTACTTTTTATATGTGATAATTGCCATAGCTATTATTTATTTGTTCATTAACTGGCGTACGGCAAAATTAAGGGCGGAGCAAAAGAAACTGGAGCATTTGGTTGCTGAACGTACCGCTGAGGTGGTAGAGCAAAAAGAACTGATAGAAGAAAAACAAAAAGAAATTGTAGATAGTATCAATTACGCGCAACGAATTCAAAAAGCCTTATTGGCAAGTGATCAATTGTTGAATACTAACCTTAAGAATTATTTTTTATTCTTTAAACCAAAAGATATTGTAAGCGGAGATTTTTACTGGGCTTCTCCTTTAGCCAATGGCAATTTTGCTTTATTAACTGCAGATAGCACGGGTCACGGTGTGCCGGGTGCAATGATGAGTATGTTGAATATTTCCTGCATTAACGAAGCTATTAACGAACGTAAGTATACCAGTCCTGCACAGATCTTAAATCACGCCCGCCAAAGGATCATTCAATCATTAGCGCAGGATGGAAGTTTAGAAGGCGGTAAAGATGGAATGGATTGTAGTTTGGTAAGTTTTGACCTTAAGAATAAGAAGTTAAGTTATGCTTCGGCCAACAATCCTGTTTGGATAGTGCGTAAGGGCGCGAACGGTTATGAATTGATCGACCTGAAATCAGACAGGATGCCGGTTGGTAAGCATGAAAAAGACAATGTGCCGTTTAACGAACAAACTATTGAGTTGCAAAGCGGTGATATGATCTATACCCTGACTGACGGTTTTGCCGATCAGTTTGGCGGCGCCAAAGGCAAGAAGTTTAAATATAAACCTTTGCAGGATTTTTTAATAGCGCATGTAAATGATAGTTTAAGTGATCAACGAAATGGTTTGGAAAAAGCTTTTGAGAGCTGGAGAGGAAATCTTGAGCAGGTAGATGATGTGTGTATCATTGGAGTAAGAATTGAATAATACATTTATGAATAAAATTTTATTAAAAACAGTTGGTTGTTTCCTGTTAATTGGAATGAGCATTTCTGTTTTTTCTCAAAATAAAAAAGAAGATAGTTTATTAACTATTTTAAAAACACAAAAAGATACAGCCTGTATTTCTACTTATTTAAAACTGGCAGCTTTACATTATAAAGATACAACCAAAGCCGCCGATAATTATTTAAATAAAGCATACGCTATTGCCAAACCTTCGGGCGAAAAACGTTTTTTAGGTGATTATTATGTTGCGTTAGGTATTTATAAAGAAAAGCAGGGAGATCCCAACGCTGCGGTTGACAATTACAACAATGGGCTTACCATGTACAGAGCGGCAAAGTATTATCCCGGCCAGATAAATGCATTGTATAGAAATGGTGTTTGTCATGCACGCAGCGGAAAGATCCGTTTAGCAATTCCATTATTTGAAGAGGCAGCAAAAAAAGCTACTGAATCGAAGAATGTAAAAGAATTGGCAAATAGCAATTATAACATCGGTTATGCATACGCTAGCCTTGGAGAAAATAAAGAAAGTATTAAGTATTATAATATCTCCATTGAGAAGTATAAAGAAGTAAATGATTCTAATGGTATGGCAAAGATCTATAATGTATTGGGAAGCGCTTACCAGGGAATGAGTGATTTTCCGAATTCTATTTCCAATTTTATTTCAGCAAAAAAAATATTTGAAAAATTAGGCCAGCAAAAAGATTATGCAGGATGTTTGGTAAACATGGGCTTTGTATACGAGGCTATGCACAATGAAGATAAAGCTTTAGCAGGTTTTTATGAGGCTGAAAAAATATTAGAGTCAATTCAAAATAAAGATTACCTCGCTAATGTTAGGCATAGTATTGGTACCATATTATTAAAGCGTGAACAATTTGATGCGGCTTTAAAAAAATACAATCTGGCAAAAGAAACATTCTTGGAATTGGGTAACCAGGATTATTATGCTAATTGTTTATTCTCTATTGCTGAGATTTATTATCATCAAAAACAAAATGATAAAACCCTTTCCATGATCCTTGAAGGGCTTCAAATTAAAAGAGATTTGGAAGAACAAGAAGGGGTATGCACGGGTTTATTACAGCTTGGTGAATTTTATTCTGAGACAGGTAAAATAAAACAAGCTATTTTAAGTTACGAAGAGGCTTTAGGCCTTGCAAAAAAAATAGGGGCTCTTTCTTCTGAAATAAACGCTTTAAAAAAACTGGCAGATCTCAATACAGAGCTCAGTAATTATAAATTGGCCAACAAATATTATTACGATTACTCTGAATTAAAAGATTCGGTTTTTAAAACTGAAAGTGCTGAAAAAATTGCAGAGATGGATGCCTTGTATCAAACAGAAAAACAGGCCAATGAAATAACCGCATTAAACGAACAAAAAAAGGCTCAGGAAAATGAGTTAAAAATAAACGGCATGCAACGTAATATGTTGCTTGGCGGAGTAGTTGTATTATTTATAATTGCCTTTTTGATCTTTAACCGTTACCGTTTAAAACAACGATCAAATTTAGAATTACAATCTGCTTATAATGAGATACAGGTGAACCGTGATGAAATTGCTTTGCAGAAAAAAGAGATCATGGATAGCATCTATTATGCAAAGCGCATACAGGAAGCAATTTTACCAACACCGGGACTTTTGAATAAATTTTTTACGGAGCATTTTGTTTTTTACCGTCCTAAAGATGTTGTAAGTGGAGATCTTTACTGGTTCTCGCAGGTAAAAAATACAATTATGCTGGCGGCAGTAGATTGTACCGGGCATGGTGTACCCGGCGCATTTATGAGCGTTATTGGCGTTGATCATTTAAATCATTTAGTGAACGATAAACAAATTACCGACCCGGCAAAAGTATTAACAGAAATGGACCATGGTATTTTTTCTTCCTTTGCAAAAGACGATTCAGGAAAAGAGATACAGGACGGAATGGACATAGCTTTGTGTGCCATTGATCTGGATACCAAAGTGCTTAATTTTTCAGGGGCACACAGACCCTTGATACATGTAAGAAATAATGTTGTAACAGAACTTAAACCAACAAAAGCAAGTATTGGTGGTTACCTGAGCGATAAAAAAACATTTACTAACGACAGTCTGCAATTACAAAAAGGCGATTGCATTTATATGTTCACCGATGGCTATGCCGATCAGTTTGGCGGACCAAGGGGCAAAAAATTTAAATACAAGCAATTGATAGATCTTATTTTAAACAACGTGAACGATTCGATGGAAACACAAAAACAAAAGCTGGCCAGTACGTTTGAAAACTGGAAAGCATGGCCGGTTACAGGCGCCGCACAGCGTGATCTGGAGCAGGTAGACGATGTTTGTGTTATAGGCGTTAGAGTATAACACAAACGAGTCAGTTTATGCTGAGTGGAGTCGAAGCAATGTTTGCGTTATAGGTGTTCGTGTTTAACAATTAAATGAGTTATCTTTGCGAAGTATATTTATCATGAAAAGAATCTTATTATTATCTCTTATTGTTTTAAGCTTTACAACTTGTAAAAAAAGAAAAGTTAAATCACAAGCTGAGCTGGACGAAAAAATAATCACCAATTATATTTCAGATAATCATTTAAATGCTACCGCAACAGGTAGTGGTTTGTATTATGTTATTTCGGTAGAAGGAACGGGTGCGCAACCAAATTCAGGTTCAACTGTTACTGTAAATTACAAAGGCAGTTTAAAAGATGGAACCGTTTTTGATCAAAGCGCAGCCGTAGGGGTTACCTTTAATTTAAATACAGTAATTCAGGGATGGAAAGAAGGCATTCCGCTTTTTAAAAAAGGAGGTAAAGGTGTTTTGCTTATTCCTTCAGCATTGGGTTACGGTGATAAAGCAACCGGAAAAATTCCGGCCAATTCTGTTTTGATCTTTGATATAGATCTTATTAATGTGCAATAATCTTTCTTGCTCCGCAGTCCCGATAGCTATCGGGATGAAATCCTGCGGAATAGTTCAGCTCCAAAGGATTTATAATCCTACGAAACTTTCTTGTCTATTTGTTATACACCAAAGGATCATAAAATACTTCTAAAGCGCCACTTTTTTTAAGCGTAGAGACCAATGTAATTAATTTATCGCGTTTTGAACCGTCGTTAATGCTAATTGCCGCGGTGTTTGGCGGGATCAGACCTAAATTTAAAGCGTGCATAACTATGATGTTTTTTCCGGGCACAAGATCTATTACAATCTCTTTTTTGGTTTTTGTTACCGTAAATTTTTCCATGATCAATTCGCCATTTAAGTATAAAGATACTTCATCGCCATCGGCCCTGTTTTTATCCCACACCATTATTTTTATAGCGTTGTTTGATACGGTAAGCGATTCCTGCACAGTAAACCTTCGTCCATTTATTCGGTGAGAATTAAATAATTTTTTATGATGCTTTTTTAAAGGAATTTCTTTTTTCTCTACGATCTTATCTGCAATAATAGTGTCCTTTTGCTTTTGTACAATTGGTATCTTTACATTTATAGCAACTGTTGCGGTTAAAATGCCGCAATCTTTTTGATTACTGCTAACCGTATAAATGGTATTTGCTAAAGGTGTTGCAATAACAGTGTTGCCGGTAAATGCGTTTAATGTTGGATCATTGTTCCAAATATAATCACTTGCTCCGCTTGCCGTGAGTGTAACCGAATTACCTTGTTCAACTGTATAAGCAGATGCAAAAAGTTTTATAGAGCTTTTACATTTAGTATTTGTAAAAACAAAATTATCCACATTAACCCAATCCTGTATTCCACCGCTTTGCATTTGTATTGTAATGTATTGTCCGTTATTGGGTGCAGTAAAAGTAAAAGTACGTTGTGTCCAAACATTTAAAACTGCCAATTCACTTGCTGTATGAACGATCGTTCCGATATTATCGTTTGTAAGTGAAACACCAATTTGTATTGGAGAAACAACATAACCCGAAGTTTTTCTGTCATAATAAGAGATAGAATAAACTTTTCCGGCCACTAAAGGTGCAGTTAATGTTAAAGCAACTATATCTGTGCCACCACCCGTTAAGCCTAAATACCATGTTCCGTTTTGCGCGCCACTTCCACCATAAGCAGATGACCTGATTATATCCACATCTCCATAACTTCCAAACGAATGTACATCCCTTACTTTTTTATTACAGTCATCATTTGACATATTAATTTGATCTCCGCTTGCGGAAGTATATTCAAAATCACCGTTTAAAAAGGCCTGGCTAAAAGATAAAGTAGTTAAAAGACTGAAAATTAATGCTATGGATGCTTTCATGTGCAGTGGAGTTAATGATTTATATTAAGATGCGGTATCTTTTTATTTTCCATAAACAGAAAAGGTCATTAACACTTTAATTTCAGCTTTTGGCTATTAAAAATTGCCTGTTACCGAATAAGCCCTGCATTTTTTTAAATGGCACGTAAATTAGAGTAAAATAGAATAAAATGGAAGTTATGGAAACGAATATTATAAAGGTTAACGGAATAAATATTTCGTATACCGATAGTGGAGAGGGCACTTATCCTATCATTTTTATTCATGGTTTTCCTTTTAATAAACAAGCCTGGAAACCGCAAGCAGATCTTTTTAAAAGAACTAACCGCGTTATTACTTATGATATAAGAGGCTTTGGAGAATCAGGAACAAATGATGAAAATATAAGCATTTCTTTATTTGCAGAGGATCTTTTAAAATTTATGGATGCACTTGAAATAAAAAAAGCCATCCTCTGCGGTCTATCAATGGGAGGCTATATTTTATTAGAGGCTGTAACGCTTTATCCTGAAAGGTTTAAAGGCATGATCTTATGCGATACGCAATGCATTGCCGATACACCTGAAGGGAAAGAAAAGAGGTTAAAAACCATTGAGCAAATTAATGAGAATGGATTAGAGGATTTTGCCAAGACATTTTTAGAGACAGCGTTTTGTAAGGAATCACTTAATTCTAAAAAAAAGTTAATTGAAAAATTATATAAAGATATTATTGATCTTGATGCAAAAGTAGTGACTGATACCTTACATGCGTTGGCACAGCGGCCCGAGAAATGTAGTTCGCTTAAAGACATTGTTGTGCCAACACTTATTATATGTGGTAAAGAAGATAAGATCACTGCTATTGAAAGATCTGAATTTTTGTTTAGCAATATAGATCATTCTTCGTTAAAAATAATAAGTGATGCCGGACATATCAGTAATTTAGAGCAGCCCGAAGAGTTTAATAAGTGTTTAGGTAATTTTATTACAGCTCTTTTAAAATAAGTTCTTTTAAGATTGTAGAATATTTGTCAGTTTGTGTATATGATTACACAAATTGATCAAAGCAAAAAGCAAAATATATTGTTGATCACAAATTTTATTTTTCTGGCACAGTGTTTGCAATATAAATAATGTAATTAACCTTAAACTCCTGAAGTTGAAAAATACAAAGGGCAAAGGATGACGATCCTGATAAGTGTAAAGGTAAACTAAATATCTACCATAAGCCGACACCATTATATAAGTAAAGGTGGGATACGGTGTACGAAAATAGAATAAATACTCAAATCATTTATTCTTAAAGAACAGGTCGCTACTTTGTATAAGGCAGCGGCCTTTTCTTTTATTGATCGTTTCGTAATTTGTAAAAACCAAAAGCTGTTAAAAATAATAAGCTTCCCAATACAATAAAAAGAACTTTAAAATTTGTTGCTTCAACTAATATCGAACATAAGAATGGTCCTAACGTTTGGCCAATACCCCAGGCCATTGTATATAAAGCAGCGTATTGCCCGCGGTTATTTTCGTTTGAGCGTGAGGTCCAGTACGAATTCATAAAAGGCATAGAAGTAATTTCACCAATGGTAATAAAAGCGATCATGATCAATGTTACTGTTTTTCCATTTCCGGGAATTAATAAAGAGAAAAAGGAAAGGGCACAAAGCATCACGCCTAAACGAATAAAGAACATATTTCTTTTTTTCTGTTCCAAAATATATACCAAAACCATTTCAATACAAACGATCATCAATCCATTAAACGCCATTAAAAGACCAATAAAACGTTCGCTTAAAAAAAGATCGTCTCTAAAATATTTTGGAACTGTTGTGAATAATTGAAAAAAGCAAAGCCCGAATACGGTTACCAAAGCAATGAACCATAAATAGGTTTTATCTTTATAAGCCGATAGAACAGGTGTAACTTCTGCAATTACTTTTTCTTTTTTGATCAGACTTTGTTTATTACTGAAAATAATAAAAAGCATTATAGCTGCGCTGATATTCGTAAGGCCATCAATCCAGAACAATAATTCGTAACTGTATGAAGCTACTAAACCACCAATAGAAGTACCTACAGCCCAACCAAGGTTAACGGATAAACGGTGTAAAGAATATGATCGCGTTCTGTTTTGTGGATTACTGTAAAAAGCAACAGCAGAGGAATTGGCGGGACGAAATGCTTCGTTTACAAAACTCAATAAAAAAGTAAAGATACAGATGAGGGGGTAGGAATGAAGTTGTCCTAATACAATAAATAAGATACCACCGCAAAAAAGAGTAATGAGCTGTACTTTATGAAAGCCAATTTTATCGGAGAATTTTCCTCCAAAATAAGCACCAATAATAGAACCCAGGCCAAACAAAGCCATTACAATACCCGCATCACTTAAGCTGCGGTTCATTTCTTTGCTGGTTAAATAAAGTGTCATGAACGGCACAACCATAGTGCCACTGCGGTTGATAAGCATTACAACCGAAAGCAACCAGGTTTCGCGCGACAGGCCTGTAAAAGAAGTTTTGTATAAAGAAATAGTGCGGCCTATCATAATTTTTTGAAGAGAATAGAAAATTGTGTGTTCAAAGCTATGAAGTTTTTTTTCAAAAAAATGTCATAATGACTTTTAAATGAGTGATTGCCTGAAATAATTTCCTGTACAAACGTAAAAAAATGTGAAAAAGCCAATATTTTGTCATGCTTTTTTAGTTGGAACAGGGTTTGATAAATACTTGCAGGCGCCTGAGTTTAAAAACAGAAAAATAAAAATTAAAAAGATAAGAGCTATGACACTAATAAAATTTAAAAATGGAAACGGAGTAAACAGTTACTCAAACTTTAATCGCGGTATTGATTTCCCATCCTTCTTTAACGATACATTAGATCGTTTATGGAAGGAAGAAACGGTTAACTGGATGCCGGCGGTAAATATTAAAGAGCGTGCGGAGGATTTTAAAATTGACCTTGCTGTTCCGGGAATGAACAGGGAAGATTTTAAAGTGGAAGTTGATAACGGTGTATTAACTGTAAGCGGTGAACGTAAAGAAGAGAAAAGTGAAGAGAATGAAAAAGTAACTCGTACTGAATTTCATTATGGTTCGTTTAAGCGCACATTTAATTTACCTGAAACTGCCGATGTGGATAAGATAGCGGCAAATTACAAGGATGGTTTGTTATCCTTAACAGTTGGAAAACGTGAAGATTCGAGGCTAAAGCCAAAAAAACAAATCACAATTGAATAATTAAACACACTTATTCAAAAAAAAGGCCGGCATCGTACCCGGCCTTTTGTGTTTTATGATTTTTCGTGATGGAACGCAGACGACGCTGATTAAACAGATTTTCACAGATTGAATCTGTGTGTACCTGTTTGATCTGTCAAATCAGTGTTCCCTCATCATCATTTATTTGCTTTAAAATAAGCGCAGTGTTTACTCACCACACAATCCTGGTGATGTGGGTGTGTTGGTCTGCAGGTCTCTCTTCCTAAAAAAGAAATGGCCATTCCAATTTCGCCCCAATCTTTTTCAGGAATAACTTCCATAATTTGTTTTTCAATTTTTTTAGGATCTGTTCCGGTTGCAATGCCAATAAGCGGTGCTACGCGCACTACATGAAGATCAACTATAACGCCTTCGGCCTTTACACCTGCGCCACGCATAATTACGTTGGCAGATTTGCGGCCAATACCCGGCAACTCAATTAATGCTTCCATGGTTAACGGAATATTCTTATCGTCTTTAATGCTTTTTGATAATTCCATTAACCACTTTGTTTTATTACCAAAGTTGCGCACCTTGCTAATGAATTCGAATAATTCTTTTTCAGTGGCAGTTGATAAAGCTTTCATATTTGGAAAAGCCTTAAACAGGGCAGGGGCAAGGTTGTTGATGTTTTTGTCAGAATCCTGCGCCGATAATACTACCATTACTACTAATTGATATAAGTTCTTATACTCTAATGGATGTGCTTTGCCTTTGTATTTATCGAGCAAAGGTTTTAATGCGGTTGACCAGTTTGTTTGTGCCATTTGATTTTAATTTATTCTAAATTAATTAATTTCTGCTACTCTTACAATTTTTATAAAACGTAATTTGTAATAAGGATCATTTTTAAAAGAAGAGATCTTTACACCTGAACATTTTTTACTGGAAGAACTGTGAATAAAAGTAATATCCTCTCCGGGATTAGAAATAACAATACCAACATGACCGGCTTTTCTGTTTTTTGGATTGGTTCCTGTAAAAACGATCACGTCACCTACTTTACATGAGTCAGGATCTATCCGTCTTCCGTAATTCATGTAATCGATAGAAGAGCGGGGAACTTTTATATTAAAATGACTGAATGTGTAAAATACAAAACCCGAACAATCAAATCCGTTGCTGGGTGTACAATTTGCATAGCAGTATTTTATGCCAATTTGTTTTTTTGCAAAAGCTAAAAGACTATCAGCACTTAATTTATTTTTAGGTTCATTAAAGGTTGCGGTTTTATCAGAAAATCCAAAAAAGGAAATAATTGAACAAATAAAAAATATGCGGATAAAAGACTTCATTAATTTTTTAACTTATCAATTCTTTCCTGCTCTCTGCTTAATAATGTCCACCATTCTTTATTGTCTCTAAATGTTCTTATAGCACCCGCTCTCACAAGAATCCTTCTTAATTCATCTTCATCATTATCCCAACCGCCTAAATGTTTTTTAAGTGTTTCAAACGATCGATCGGTATAACCTTTATGTTCTAAGAAATGTTTGGCGGCTCTTTCAGCCATGGTTTCCCTTTTATAAGAGGTTAACTGAAGTCGAAAGATCAATAATGAAATAAAAGCGGTTATAATGGCGGTAATAACCGAAGGGATCAATGCGATCAATAATGTTTCAGTAAATGTCATTTTGATTAAGGTTTAAAATATAACAAACAAATTTTTATATTGTTGAGATGCCATTCACATCCGTTGTAAGCACTTCACTCATGTAATCAAGAAAAGGTCTTGCATGTTTAAATGCTTCATTGAGCATTTTTATAAAATCAGGGGCGAGTACCTCTTTATCGGTAAAGTTCTTTCTTAGTAAAAATTGTTTATAACGAAGCAGGTCAATGGCTTCATCAGTTGGATCAAAACCTTTAGGTGTTGTTTTAATTTGTTCGCCTTGTAAAGTGCCAAATGTTTTGATAAAATTCTTATTCTTTAAAATTGCACGAAAAGGTTTTGGGTCATAAGAAAACTCATCACGTAAGCGCTTCAGATCACAAGGCTCTGGCCCCCAAAAACCAATACCAATAAATGAATTACCCGGTTCTAAATGAAAATAATAAGAGCCTCTTCTTGCCTTTGTGGCACGTTTAAAACTGCCACCCCAATGTGTATTATAAGGTGTTTTATCTTTTGAGAAACGAACATCACGATAAATGCGGTGTAAACTTTTTTTACCACTTGCTGTCTCTATCACATCATGCTTATTTATTTCAGTTAACAAAGCATCTGCAAATAACTCTATGTTTTGTAACTCTTTTAAATAGCGATCTTTGTTCTTATTGAACCAATCGCGGTTGTTATTTTTTTTGATCAGTTTTAAGAAATCAAAATTACTTTGTTGTACTGTAACTTTTTTACTCATAAGATTAATAAATTTAAAACAGGTCTTTTGTGATCTTTGCAAGTATTTCTTTTACTTCGGCTAATTCCTGTTCTACTTTAGCCAGGCGGCTTTCCAAGTCGTTTACATGTTTGCGTGCGGGCTCTTCATGCACTTCATCTTCTTCAATAATAATTTCGCCGCCAAGCAAATGTGCAAATCGCGTTTCTTTTTGTCCGGCACGTTTTGGTAATTCTTTTACAAAAGGAAATTCACCGTCCATTAATTTGTTAAGACATTCAACAACTCCTTCTAACGATCTGAATTCGTGTAGTCTTGCAGAATTGGTATTTAATTCGCCGGGTGTTTGAGGCCCACGTAAAAACAATAAACACATAACAGCTAACTCTCCATCACTTAAAGGGTAAACGGTTGTAAAATTATGTTTGTATTTTACAGCGCGTATACTTCCGCCAACAGCGGTACTTACAAGGCTTTGACTTTTTAAACTATTAAGCGCCATTACTACTGTTTCTTCATCGTATTCAACAACAGGTTTGCGTGATGTTTTTTGATTACAGGCAGCTGTAAGCGCATTTAGCGTCATTGGATAATAATCGGGTGTGGTTTTGCTTTTTTCGATCAAAGCACCCAGCACCCTTATTTCAATTGGATTTAATAAAGGTAAATTTGTATTCGATTCCATTCAGAATAGTATTTGAATTTTTAATAATTTTTTAAACAAGAAACCAGGAACCTGAAACCTGGAATTATTTAGGTGCTTTTAATTTTTCACACTCTGCCAATTTATTGGTGGCGTAAGGATCTTTTTCTTTATAGGTTAATGCCTCACTATAAATATCTTTTGCTTCATCGTAACGTTTGCGTTTAAATAACTCATCAGCAGCTTTAATTCTTTCGCGGTATTTTTCTGCTGCGCCAATAACCTGAGGGATCTTATTGTCGGAATTGCCTTTAGGTTGTCCGCCATCATCTTCTTTAGATTTTGTTTCGTAAGCCAGGCGTTTCTTTTCAGCTTCTTCAGCTTCACGCTGTTTACGTTTTGCTTCTTTTTTCTCCGCATCAGCTTTCATAGCAGCTTCATCTTCTGCTTTTGATTTTGCCAGACCTTCTTTTTGTTTTTCCTCGTGTTCTTTTTGCTTGGCAGCCTTTTTAGCTTCTTTTTCTTTCATGGCAGCTTCATCTTCTGCTTTCGATTTTGCCATCCCTTCTTTTTGTTTTTCTTCTCTTTCTCTCGCAGCTTTTTGTTTTTCTTCATATTTAGCTTTTGCTTTAGCCGCATCTTCGGCCATAGCATCCTTATCTTCTTGCTGTGATTTATATTTTCCTTCGCGTTGTTTCGCTTCCTTTGCTTCCTGTTCTATTTGCTCAGGCGATTTTTGTTTTATTTTAATAGCGCCATTCTTGTTATCTGGAGTTTGGGCTATAGTAGTAGTTTTTGCAGTACTTTGGCTGGTTGCAGCAGCTTTTTTTTCTTCTGCAGCTTTTTGCTTTGCAATTTTAGCATTTTCTTTTTCCTCTTTCTCCGCTTTTTCTTTATTTGCTTTAGCCAGTTTTTCTTCTTGTTCTTTTAATTGTTTTGCTTTTTCTTCGTTTGCTTTTGCAACAGCATCTGCAATTGCCTTTTTATCGGCATCTTCTTTTTTTGCATTTGCAGCCGCTGCTTTTGCGGCAGCTTCATCAGCCGCTTTTTTCTCGGCCAATTCTTTATCTTTTAAACAAAGACCCACCTTTGCTAATTGTACTACAGGGTATTGTTCGCCGGGGATCATGGCTATTGCTTTTTCGTAAAGCGATTTTGCTAAAGGGCAATCGGGTTTTGCCAAAGCAACATCACCGGCTTTATTAGTTGAACAAAACTTACTAAAAAGTTCATCTTCGGCCGCGTATATTTTAGAAACAATTCCTAAACCTTGTTCTGTTCCTGCCTCAGTATCATCAAATGCTTTTTTACCGGCAAGAAATTCTACGCGGATAAGATCTCTGCTTAAGCCTGAATAATCAATGCCCGGATAAGGTTTTACCATAATAAAACCACCTGTAATTTCGAAGGTTGGTTTAAAATTATCACCCGAAAATTTTTCGGGAACATTTTGTGTATTAACCGCCATACGTTTAGCATTACAGCCCGGGTAAGATACCGTTAAATAATATTCACCGTCTTTTGGAACCATGATCGTAAATTCGCCGTCACCCCCTGAGGTTGTCTGACTAATTTGTTTTGAACCCTGAAAGAGTGTTATTGTAGCACCACCAATTTCTTTTTCTTCTTTAGTGGCTTTAGTATCTAATTTCCAGGTGCGTAAGTAAACATTACTTGTCAGTTTTAAGCTCCATTGTGCATGCGAAATGCTTACAATAAATACAAATGCGGTAATTAATCTGAAATATCTTTTCACGGTATATAAATGTGTGTAATAAAAGTAAGAAAATATCCCTGATAATGCAAAAGGCCTATTTCCAGGCGCTGGCCGCATTTAAAAAGGCAACAGTATCTTCACGAAGCTTTAGTTCTGTCGCTTTTAACAAGATGGATAATTGTTCTTTATTAGTTGCGCTTGCAATGGGAGCAGTTACACCGGGCTGTTGTGTTAACCAGGCAAGAGAGATCGCTGCGAGGCTTGCTTTGTATTCGGCCGCAACTTCATCCATTGCTTTTAAGATATTAAACCCTTTTTCATTCATATATTTACTTTGGGCGCCGGCTCCCCGAACGCTTTTGGAGACATCTTTTTCAGTACGGTATTTACCGGTTAAAAAACCTGCGGCTAAAGCGTAATAATTAATTACTCCAATATTATTTTCAATACAAATGTCTTTTAATTCTTTTTCAAACTCTTCGCGGTTATATAAATTGTAAATGGGTTGTAAAGTTTCGTAACGTGGTAAATTATATTTTTTGCTTGCTTCCAGCGAAGCTTTTAAGCGGGCAGGTGTAAAGTTAGAAGCACCTATCCATCTTACTTTTCCTTCTTTTATCAATTGCGCGTAAGCATCCAACGTTTCTTCAACAGGTGTTGTTTCGTCATCTTTGTGAGATTGGTAAAGATCAATGTGATCGGTTTGTAATCTTTTTAATGAGGCCTCAACTGCTTTTAAAATATATTTTTTAGAAATGTCAATTTTTCCCTGGCCCATATCCATTCCTACTTTTGTGGCAATGCTTACTTTATTACGGTTCTTGCGTAATTTAATCCAGTTGCCGATGATGGTTTCCGACTCGCCACCAATGCCTGAAGCCCAGCGTGAATAAACATCCGCTGTATCAATTAATGTAAAACCGGCGGCTACATATTCATCTAATAACTCAAAGGATGTTTTTTCGTTGATGGTCCAGCCAAAAACATTACCACCAAAGACAAGAGGTAATGTGTGAATATCTGTATTTCCTAATTTTCTTTTTTGCATTATAATCTTATTAAATAAAAAAGTGTTTTATGAATTTCATAAAACACTTTAAATATAAAAATTATTAAATAAAATTTTAATTTACATCCTGTCCTTTTTCAAGCTTATCGATCATGCTTTGAACCGATTTTTTATTCAGATCATCCGGTGCTAATGCTAAAGCAGCTTTTGCATTTACCAATGCATTTTTATAATCGCCTGTAGCCGAATAGCCGCGGGTTAATCCTGCATAAGTTGTAAATTGTTTGGGATTCTTTTTTGCATTCATTTGAAATACCTCTAAAGCTTCTTTACTTTTTTTCTGGCCAACAAGCATCCTGCCATATTGATGTAATTCTATCATCGATCCCATGGCTAATGCTGCTTTCATGGTTGAATCTGCTTTTGCTTTTTTACCCAACTTATCTAACAATGCTGCATTTGTTCTTAAGGTTGTAAAATTCTTTTCAAAACTAACAGCGTTATTTGACCATTCAAGTCCTTCTTCTAAATTAGTATTATTTTGTAAGCACAAGTTAGCGGCTTGTTCAGAAGTTTCCCATGTAAAGCCATCTTTATTTCTTAAAGCTAAACGAAAATTATCTAAACGTGTTTTTGTAAGATCTACTTCAACTTTAAAAGGAATACTTAATTTCTCCCACTGTAAAGCAATAACAGCAGAATTCTCTGTTTGATCTATGAATTCATACTTTAAACGCTCTACACTTTTATCTAAAGCCACCGGTTTTACTTTTACGCGTAAAGCATCTTCTTTATCATCGTAAAAATAGCTTCCCCATGATGTACTGTTTTTTGAAAAGATCAAAGTACATTCATTAGGATCATAAGCTACAAAAAAACCGTATTTACCTGCAGCTAATTCTTTTCCTTCAATTTTTACATTAGTTGAAAATTCGATGGTTGTATTTTCGTTAGCACCTGCACGCCAAGGCGCAGCTTTACTCGTACCAAAGCCTAAGTTTTCGTAGCCGGTGTGTACAATATCTGTTCCGTAAATTTTTCCTTCACGGCCTTTAACCCCGGGCCTGTCATATTTAACAGTTACTTCTGTAATACCAATTTGTTCGGTTGTGGTTGCTTTTTTATTACCGCCGGGTGGAAGTGATTTAAGCACTTGTGCAAACGAAAAAATACTCGTAAAGAGCAATGCTGTAAAAATGTACTTTTTTTTCATGGGATATTTTTTTTTTAGATTAATGTATGGGTTAGTACATTAAAATTAAAAACCCCTTAAGAAAACGCTCTCACCCTAAATGGGGGATTTGCATTTAGAACAAACTTAAAAGAAGGATTTCCTCTCCTTATTTTTATTTTTTTAACAGTTCGGCCATTTCCACAGTCGAATAAATTCTGTCCTGTAACCTTCATCGTCTTTTCTTTTTAATGAACGGGCCTGCGCTAAAATATTTGTAGTTTGCTTCTTCTTTAAATTTAGAATCGCATTATAATATTCCATAAAAATTTGTTTAAAGTATTATATCTGTATGCCTAAAAGTGTTACATCATCTACCTGCTCATGTCCTGTTTTCCAGGCCTCAAAGGTTGTTATTAGCTTATTTTTTTGTTCAGAAAGCTGTTCGGCACAATGTTCGATTAAAAGCAGTTGAAGGTTCTTGTATTTGAATTTTTTTCCTTTTTGGCCGCCAAATTGATCGGCATAACCATCTGTCATTAAATAAAAAGTAGTACCTTCTTCGTAAGGTATTTCGTGTGTAGTAAATGCTTTGCGATAGTCGTTCTTGCCAATAGGTTGCTTATCGGCTTTTATTTCTTTCATCTCTCTAAATACACCATGAGCTGGTGCAATTATTAGTTCGGGTGAAACATACCATAATTGATTGTTGGCCCCACTCCAAAATACTTTTTTATTTTTTTTATCAATACACAATAAAGAAATATCCATTCCGTCTTTTATCTCTTCACCCATTTCGCCTTTGGTCACTTCGCCGTTCTTAACAAAAGCCTCAACAACAAGATCGGTTGTTTTATCAAGGATCTCTCCCGGTCTTGTTAAGCCAAAATCTTTTACGGCTTTATCTAAAGCATTACTACAAACAATGCTCACCATTGCTCCGGGCACACCGTGGCCTGTACTATCTGCTGCTGCTATTAAAACAAGATCGTTGTTGGCGTGCATCCAGTAAAAATCGCCTGCAACAATATCTTTGGGTTTGTAAAGCACAAAATTTTCAGGAAAATATTTATTGATATCATTTACTGTAGGCAAAATAGCTTCCTGTATGCGTTTTGCATAATTAATGCTATCGGTAATTTCTTTTTGTTTTTCTTCAATTACCTCATTCTTATGTTTTAATTCGTCACGTTGCGATTCAACTTTTTCTTTTTGTTCGGTAATAATGAGGTTGGCTTTTTGTTTTAATCGGTAGCTTCTGTAAACGGCAAATATCAATAACAGACATAGACCCAGGCCTATGGTTACAGCAGTAATAGTGGTATTACGTTTTTTAATTTGAGTAGCCTGAAGGGTCTTATCTTTTTCCAAATTTAAAATGGTAAGATCTTGTTTTTCGGTTTCAAATAAAGTTTGCAAACGTGCCATAGCACCTGCATTTTCTTTTGAAAAGACAGAATCTTTTAGATCGGTAAAATTATCAAGATACAAATTGGCCTCATCCGGTTTATTGAGGTATGGATAAATTGTTGCAAGCAAACGATAGGTTAATAGTAACTGATCAATATTATTGGATGGTGTAAGAGACAGTACTTCTTTACTTGTTCTTTCGGCCTCCAGGTAATTTTTTTCAACTAAATAAATCGAACTTAAATTATGTAAATACAAAAGCAGGCTTTGTGTATTGTTTATTCTTTTGCAAATAACAATGGCCTTTAAATAATAAGCTTTTCCTTCTTTAGTATTGCCTATAAGACGGTGCATATAACCTAAATTATTATAGGCACTTGAAAGGCTTAACGAATCGTTATACTTTGTGTAAACATTCACAACACGTTCCATCATTTCAAAGGCTTCTTTTTCTCTGCCTTTTTTTAAATAACAGCCTGCAAGGTTTGCCAAACAATTAGCTTCACCATATTCGTTTCCAATTTTTTTACATAACGCCAATGATTTTTCGCAATAATAAATTTGTTTATCCATACGATTTAATTTTTCGTATAGCTGGCCAACATTACCGTAAAGCAAAGCCAGTTTTGGCTCGTCTTTCATTTGCTCATAAATATTTAATGCTTCCAAATTTGTGATAAGCGCCTGTGAGTAATTGCCCTGATCGGTATATACATTTGCAATTTTGCTTAATGAAGAAGCCATAAGATCTTTACGGCCTGCAGCTTTTCTTATTTCATAAGCTTTTTTATTATAGTATAGTGCAGAATCGTTTAATGTTAAACGATAAAAAGAAATGGCAATATCATTGTAAGCTTGTGCTTTTAATAATGGCGAAGCATTAATTGCCAGCCTTATTTCCTGTACTGCGTATTCTTTTGATCTTTTTGGATTGGATACGGCGAAAAGCCAGTTGAGGTCGGATAGTGCAGTTATACGGATACTGTCGGGTGAATTGCTGTTGGCGATCTTTGTAAGTGAATCAACTTGTTTTTGATCAATTTGAGCAAAGGCAAGTGTGTTAAGCAATAAGAGCGATAAAACTAATTTCATTTAAATTAATTTATGCTTACTCTTATGGCACTGCCAAAGGGTAAGCGATTAAGGCTTATGCTCTACCATTTCGATGGGATATTTAATGCTTTCCTGGATAATTTCTCCTTGTTCGCAAATATCATCATCATCAAAATCGTAGACCCATTTAATTTTAAGTGCTACATTTTCTTTTGACAAGGCTACCAGGTTTTGCAAAAATCTTAATACGATACGTACACTTGAAGTATTCATGTACTCTAGCTTAAGGGTTAAGTTAATGGCTGGAGGCGATGTTTTTTTGAATTCTTCCAACCAGGCAAAAAGAGGTTTATAATAACTGTTTGAATCTTCAGGAATTGATTTTCCTGCAATTAAAAGATCGCCGTTAGTATTGAATTTTACTTCGGGAGATTTTAATGTAGATGCAATAATTAAATTTTCCATTCTCTGCTTTTTAATTTTTTAAATCGTATCTGCGTTTATTTGTCCTACAAATCGTCCTTAAAAATATTAAATTTTTGGTTCAGAATTACTTCTTCAAGTGTAGGCACTTTAAAGATAAAAGAATATACCCAACCATGGGTATATTTTTAAGGATTTTTTGAGTTTATCTATCCAAATCATTGAATCTTGGGATTTTACAATTCACAGTCAAAATTCAACAGTTCATCGGTTTTATCATTTCCGGTGCTTTATCTTCTATTTAGTTTTGACCTCACAAAAAACCCATAAAATGAAAAAAAATTATTTAAATCTGCTGTTGTTATTCTTTGCAGTATTTGCTGCAAACGCAATAGCACAAACAACCACCCAAATCGTTCGCGGTACAATAATGGACAAACAATCGCAATCAACAATTCCAGGCGCAAATGTTATAATAATGGGTACCGATCCGCTTAAAGGTTCGGTTACCGATATGGATGGCCGCTTTAAGATCACTGATGTTAATCCCGGAAGATATGATCTTAAAATATCTTATATGGGTTATAAAGAAATTGTAATGCCTAACGTAGTTGTTACCTCGGGTAAAGAAGTAGTGTTGGATATTGGTATGGAAGAAAACATAAGTTCATTAACGGAAGTTGAAGTATCGGCTTCTAAGAAAAATGAAACTAATAACGAAATGACAAGTGTAAGCGGCCGCTCTTTTTCTATGGAAGAAGTGAACCGTTATGCAGGCGGAAGATCTGATCCATCTCGTCTGGCTGCTAACTTTGCAGGAGTGAGCTCACCGGATGATTCACGCAATGATATTGTTATTCGCGGTAACTCGCCTATAGGTGTTTTATGGCGTATTGAAGGTTTAAATGTGCCTAACCCAAATCACTTTTCAACAGTTGGTACAACAGGCGGCCCGGTAAGTGCTATCAATACAAATGTAATTAAGAACTCCGATTTTTTTACATCTGCTTTTCCTTCAGAATACGGTAATGCCAATGCAGGTGTTTTTGATCTTGGTTTTAGAACAGGCAATTCAGAAAAACACGAACATACTTTGCAATTAGGCGCTCTTACCGGTTTAGAAGCAATGACCGAGGGGCCGATAAACAAGAAAAAAGGGTCTTCGTATTTATTAGCTTATCGTTATTCGTTTACGGGTGTTGCACAAGCCATTGGTATTCCTATCGGTACAACTGCAACTCCTTTTTATCAGGATCTTTCTTTTAAAATAAATGGCGGTACTACAAAAATTGGTAAGTTCACTTTATTTGGTTTAGGTGCAAAAAGTAAAATTGATTTTAATCATGCTAAAATAGATAGCACCGATCTGTTTGCCAACCCTATAAAAGACAGCTATTTTACGAGCGATATTGGTATTGTAGGCATAAAACATTTTATAAAAGTAAATGAGCGTTCTTATTTTAATACAATAATTGGTGCAACTTATAATGGCTCAAATTATTTAGAAGATAATATTGCAACAGATACAAAACCTTTAGAGCGTTATGTAGAAAATAAATCAGGCCAAATTCATTATTCTATTAACACTTCATTTAACTCAAAAATAAGTCCTAAATTATTTATAAAAGTGGGTGTAATATCTGAAGTGATCAATTTGATTTTGGATGCACGCGTAAGGGATTCAAATTCGGTTTGGAATAAATACTGGGATTTTAATGATTACATGACATTGCACCAGGCCTATGCTCAGGCAAAATATCGTTTTACAGATAAGTTAACATTAAACTTAGGTGTTCATGGTCAGTTGTTGGATATTAATAATTCAACTTCAATTGAACCACGCGCCGGATTAAAATACCAGTTAAATGAAAAAAATACAGTAAGCGTTGGTTACGGTATGCATAGTCAGATGCAGCCCGCCGATGTTTATTTTTATCGCACAAGAAAAGCTGATGGAACTTATGAATCAACCAATAAAGATCTTGGCTTTACAACCAGCCAGCATTTTGTAGTGGGTCATGATCTGCTACCAATTAAAGACTGGCGCATAAAAACAGAAGTATATTATCAAATGCTGGCTAATGTTCCGGTAACACAAGTGCCAAGCAGTTATTCAATGCTAAATGCCGGTGCCAGTTTTTTACCTAACAATCAAATAAACTTAGTTAATAAAGGAACGGGTACAAACTATGGAGCAGAATTAACAGTGGAGAAATTTTTTAGCAAAGGGTATTATGTATTGCTAACCGGTACAGTTTACGAATCAAAATATAAAGGCAGCGATGGGATAGAACATAACACAGCTTTTAACGGTAATTATGTTTACAATGTATTAGGCGGAAAAGATTTTAAGATCGGTAAAGAAAAACGCAACGTATTTTCTATTGGTATAAAAATGACACAAGCCGGCGGACGTTATTTTACCCCGGTTGATCTTGCGGCGTCGCAAGCTGCGCATGAACAAGTGTTACAAGGCGATGATAAAGCTTTTTCGGAACGCAACCCTGATTTTTTTAGATTAGATGTAAAAACAGGCTTTACATTTAACGGCCGCAAAAGTAAAATATCTCAAACTCTTTCGTTTGATATTCAAAACGTAACTAATAATAAAAATGTGTTTGCACAAAGATATAATCCGGTTACAAATAAAATAAATACAGCTTATCAAATAGGTTTCTTTCCAAACTTTGTTTATAAAATTCAATTTTAAACATGAAAAAGATCTTGATCATAAACGGGCATCCAAAAAAAGATAGTTTTTGTAATGCTTTATGCGATGTATATCAAAATGGAGCAAAAGCAGCAGGCAACCATGTTATTTTACTAAACCTGTATGAATTAGAATTCGATCTGAATTTGCAGAACGGTTATTCAAGGCAAAACAAATTGGAGGCAGATATACAATTTGCGCAGGAAAAAATAACATGGGCCGAGCATATTGTTATTGTGCATCCGGTTTGGTGGGGTTCGGTGCCTGCCTTATTAAAAGGCTTTTTTGATAAAACATTGTTACCGGGCTTTGCATTTAAGTATAAAGAAGAAAGTGTTTTTTGGGATAAACTTTTAAAAGGAAGAACTGCCAGGATCATTTACACTGCAGATACACCAGTGTGGTACTACAACTTCTTTTATAATGCACCCTCGGTAAATATGGTTAAAAAGAGAGTGCTGGGCTTTTGTGGCATAGCACCGGTAAAGGTTACCGGTATTGGGCCAATACGCAAATCAAATTTAGAATTCAGACAAAAGTGGATCGAAAAAGTTGAACTGCTTGGAAAGAATGCAGCATAATTTTTATTACATTTAAGCAGTGAGAAGAAATAAGATACGCTTTGTTTACATGATCATCCTGGGAATTATCATTTCCTTTTTGTTGGATTTTCTTGTTGAACATGATGATCATGGTCACCACAAGATCTTTGATTTTCTTATTTCTGTATTAATTACCATAATTGTTTGGGAAGGTAATTTAAGGATAGACACATTGATGAATCTTAAATTTCCATGGGAAAAAGGTCCTGGGAAGAGAATATTATTTCATCTTCCAATAAGTATGTTGTTTAGTGCCTTTGCAATTTATCTATCTATGTTAGCGTTTGATAAATTTGTGTGTGCCTTGCCTAATGAAGCAAAAGACGCGTTTATGGGCACTGCTATAGTAATGGGAGTTTTAGTAACCTTTATTGTTTTAACTATTGAGATAAGTACTTTGTTTTTTGGTAACTGGAAACGTTCTTTAATAGAAATAGAAAAATACAAAGCCGAAAACCTTCAAGCACAATTACAAAATTTAAAAGATCAGCTCAACCCTCATTTTTTATTTAATAATTTAAGCGTGCTTTCTTCTTTGGTTTATATCGATCAGGATAAGGCAGTAGGCTTTATTAACCAACTTTCAAAAGTGTACCGTTACTTGCTCGATAACAGGAATTGCGAATTGGTAACATTAGATTCGGAATTGACATTTATACAATCTTACACATATTTGATCCAAATACGTTTTGATAAGAATATTTCTTTCGACATTGATATTCCAAAAGAAAAAAGGCATCTAATGCTGCCTCCTTTATCATTGCAAATGTTGGTAGAAAATGCCATTAAGCATAACGAGATCTCGAATGAGTTACCTTTAAAGATCACGGTTAAAATGAATGAGGAAATGGTTGAGGTTTCAAATAATCTTCAATTAAGAACAACTACAGAAGTAAGTTCTAAAACAGGACTACAGAATATAAAAGACCGTTACAAATTCTTTACCGAAAAAGAAGTTGAGGTTATTCAGAACACAAATTCTTTCATTGTGAAAATTCCTTTATTGTCAGCCAAATGAAAGCCATAATAATAGAAGATGAAAAATTATCAGCCGAACATTTGGCCACACTTTTAAAAAAGGTAGACAGCTCTATAACCATCATTGCCACTTTTGATTCAGTAAAAAAAAGTGTGGAAGAATTTAAGAAAGGTTTAAAAGCCGATGTTTTGTTTGTAGATGTGCATTTAGCCGATGGTATAAGCTTTGATATTTTCTCGCAGATATCGGTTGATACACCTGTTATTTTTACAACCGCATATAATGAATATGCAATTAAAGCTTTTAAAATAAACAGCGTTGATTATCTCTTAAAACCAATAGGGATAGAAGATCTGAAAAGTGCGGTTGATAAGTATAAAAAATTAAATGGTATCAATCAATCTGCAATACTCGAAAATATTTCCAATGCTTACCAAAGCATCAATAAACAATTTAAAAATCGTTTTATGGTAAAGATAGGCGATACCATTTCTTCTATTAAGACCGTAGATATTTTACATTTTGTTTCTGAAGACGGAATGGTTTTGCTGGTTACCGAAAACAACAAACGTTATGTAATAGATTATACTTTGGATAATTTAGAAACATTAATTTCTCCCGATGTTTTTTTTAGGATTAATCGTAAAGTGATCATAAATATAAGTAGCGTTCAAAATGTAGCATCTTATTTTAACAGCCGTTTAAAAATAAATTCTTCTTCACTAAAAGATGAAGATTGCGTTGTGAGCCGCGAAAGGGTAAATGATTTTAAACACTGGTTAGATAAATAATTTATGTAAAATGGAAGAGGTAAAACGGAGAATGTTAAATTGAAACTCCATCTTCCATTTGATATCTTACATTTTCCATTTAAAATCAGCTACATTTTATAGCATTTTTTTATTGTGCAAAAATAAAGCCGTTACTTTGTAACAGCGTGTTTGCCATTATAGATATAGAGACCTGCGGCGGTAAATTTAATTACGAGCGTGGCCGCATAACTGAAATTTGTATTTTGGTACATGATGGTTTAAGTGTTGTAGATAAATTTACAACACTGCTCAATCCCGAATGTAATATTTCTCCTTATTTTACAAGTATTACCAATATCAGTAACGATATGGTAAAAGATGCGCCAAAGTTTCACGAAGTAGCAAAAAAAATAATTGAGATGACAGAGAATTGTGTATTTGTAGCACACAATGTTGGCTTTGATTATAATTTTATAAAAGACGAATTTGCCTCTTTAGGATACAAATACAAACGCGAAACTTTATGTACCGTTCGTTTAAGCCGTAAATTAATTCCGGGAAGAATTTCTTACAGTCTTGGGCATTTATGTGCTTCGTTAGGTATTGAGATCTTTGGCCGCCACAGGGCAGAGGGCGATGCGGTTGCTACGGCGCAACTGTTCGATCTTTTAATTCAATTAAAGAACAACAATCCCCAATATAAAAATAAAGGTTTGGTTGAAATAATGACACGCCGCGTAGATAACATCAAAAAATACATTCTTAATAAATTACCTGAGAGTTGCGGTGTATATTATTTTTTAAATAAAGAAGGTGGTATAATATACATTGGCAAAAGCGTGAACATGTATAACCGTGCGCAAACACATTTTGGAACTGAGGACAAAAAAGGCAAAAAAATGTTGAACGATCTTTACAATGTTGATTTTGTAGAGACTGGCACTGAGTTAATTGCTTTATTGTTAGAGGTGGAGGAAATAAGAAAACACAAACCTTTGTATAATCGAAAAAGTAAAGCCGATATTTTTACCCATAGTATCGATTGGTTTAAAAATAAGCAAGGCATAATTAGTTTTAAAATTGTGCCTTATGAAGAATCGGAGAGTTCGCTTGTAGCGTTTACCAATTATACATCCACACGCGAACGATTGGAATCATGGATAGATGAAAAAGAATTATGTCTTCAATACTGCGCACTCACCAGCGAAGGAAGTTTTTGTTTTAATCACCAGATAAAAAAGTGTAATGGTATTTGCGCGGGCGAAGAAGAAGTAGAAGAGTACAATAAACGTGCGCTGCAAATAGTTCAGCAATATAGTTTTCATCATTCTGATTTTGTAATAATCGAAAAAGGCAGAAGGGCCGATGAAAACTCTATTGTATTAATTGAGAATGGACATTATGTTGGTTACGGTTATTTTGATAATACCGATAATTTTAGCTCACGCGAAGAGATAGCCGGTTTGGTAAAGCGTAGTTTTTATTATCCGGATGCAGATGGCGTAGTGCAAACCTGGCTAAGAAAAAGCAAGCGAAGGGTAATTGATTTTGATCTTAGTACCAAATCCTATTAAATAAAAAACCCTTCCTCTAACAGGAAGGGTTTTTTATTTTAATTAAGATTTATTTTTATCTGAAGATACTGATGTTACCTTTTTTATCGTAGGTAGTTCCATCTTTACCGGTTGCTTTAAGTGTATAGAAATAAGTTCCCGCCGGCATATCTTTTCCTGAAGCAGTTTTTCCATCCCAGGTAATGTTTCCGGTATTACTTGTAGTTTCATACACCTGGTTGCCCCAACGATCAAAGATAAAAGCATGAATCTCGGTTACATTCTGAACTTTTAAGAAGAATGTATCATTGTTTCCATCACCGTTTGGTGTAAACACGTTAGGCACTTCCAATACAGATGGCAGTTCAACAGTAATTACTTTTTTAACTGTGTCCACGCAGCTTCCTTTTACAACATACATAGTTACCGTATAAGTACCTGCATTGGTAAATGTAGTAACCGGAGAAATATTTACGTTAGCAGTAACTGAGCTTGTACCATTTCCAAAACTCCATGCAGAAGTAATACTTGCCGTTGGGGTAGAAGTAGATGACGAAGCCGATAAGTTGGTGAAGGTTACACCTAGCGGCGCAAAGCCATTGTAAGTACTTGCATTAAAATCGCCATTTAATGCGCCATTAATTACTTCAACACGTCCTTCAGCTGAACAACCATTTGCAGGATTAGTCACAGTTATTTTATACTCACCGGGTTTGTTTACACATGTTGTTGAGCAGCTATAGCAGCTAAACGATGTTGTTGGCACAGTTGTCCATGAGTAAGTAAATCCAGTTGTTGATCCGCTGATCAAAGGCGCAATAGTTGCACAGGTTGACCCGCAATCTAATATATATGGAGGAGGAGGATTTGGTGTATTTACAATAGGGTAGATCCTATTATCAATAATTGTTTTTGTTGCTACGGCAAAACATCCATTGTTAACATCTTGTGCTGTTAAAGTATAAACCCCAGGAGTGTATGCTATATAAGTAGATGAATTGGCCAATGTTCCTTGTGGTGATGGTCCCATCCACAAATAACCTGTTACAA
Organism: Bacteroidia bacterium; assembly: GCA_044229885.1. Lineage (GTDB taxonomy): Bacteria > Bacteroidota > Bacteroidia > B-17B0 > Aurantibacillaceae > Aurantibacillus. Next base: position 634,870 of record JBGASD010000003.1, read on the forward strand.
CATTAGAATGTGGGAACGGTGCCGATACAGCATTTGTGTAACTTGCATTGGTTAAGTTAATGGTTGGTGTAGTACAGGTAATTGAAGGCGAACCAACAGGTGTAATACTTGCATTTGGCCTTGAGGTATTTTGATAAATAGTTAAGGTTTGTGTGCTCTTACATTTATTAATATTATCGGTAACCGTTAAAGTATATGTACCAATTGTAGTGGTATTTACAGCAGTTGTTGTACATATCGTCATAGTGTCATTAGGCAACTGACCTGCAGGAGGCCCTGCAAATGCCCAGCTAAATGATGTATTGGTGTTTGTACTTGTACCTTTTAAAATAGTGCATGGCGTATAACAAGTTAGTGTTGGGGTTACAGCCGCCGCGGTACTTTGCGGTGCAAATGTATTTGAGATGATAGATACAACTACATGTGTTTCGCATTCATTAGTATTATCATGTACAACTACCGTATACTGGCCGGGTGTATTTACGGTATATACACTTGGTCCTGTTGGCGGGTCTATCGCGTAAGTGCCTGTAAAACTTGGAGGCAATAAAGTATAACTTACAGCACCACCCGTTGGAGGACTGCTAGATGAAGTATAAGTATTTACGTTAGAAATATTAATTGAAGTTACACTGGTTGTACCGCAACCAATTGTAAATTGCTGAGGACTTGTAACAGAATATGTAGGGAAACCTGATAACGAAGTAACTGTAACAGTTTTACATGTGCTGCAGCCATTGATATTATTTGTAACACAAACAGTGCTAATACCAACTACTCCGCTATAGATAGAAATTGTTCCTCCCGTAGTTGAGGTTCCTCCTAATGGCGAATACCATGAATGACTCATATTAGTTGCTGTATTACTTGTAATAGCTGTAAATGTTGCGGGAGAACCCGCAGGACAAATGATGTTTTGTGTTGTAGGTGTTACGGTAAATGCAGGAACGGCAATATCCTGACCAATTGCAAAAACAGAGAAGGTGCTGCAACCTGTTGCCAGATCTGTTGCTGTTACAGTATACTGCCCTGGATTACAAAAACTAACATTTGTACCTGAATTAGTACTGCTTAAGCTTACCCATGAATAAGTTAATGTACCATAAGTATAACTGGTATTTGCAATGTAATTAATACAAGGATGCGCACAGGTAATACTTCCCGAGCCTGTAACATTAGTAATACTAAATGTAGGAATTGGAGGTGCGCCATTAATATTTACCGTAGCCGTTGCTAAACAACCTAACGGGTCGGAGGCTGTTACAGTTACAGGGCCTGTTGCTATTGGATAATTTGCCTGCGTTGAAGAACTGTTTATAGATAATGGATTGGGTGACCATACAATAGTTGATGCCACAGACGCTGAACCTGCTGTTGTACACGAGGCAATGGCCACTGTACCACCGCAAGGTGCCTGTTGCACAGAGGCTACTATTTGTGGTGCAGGTGTAATTGAAACAGTAATAACACGAATAATTGGTTGGCATGAGCCCGGAGGATTCATACTTAAAGTATAAATACCTGAAATGTTTGTTGTATAGGTTTGATTACTCATTGCAGGTGTATTGAATGGAGGACCTACACCCGGACCTGCCCATGAGTAGGGGCCTAGGCCAGGAGGTGCCACCATTGTAGCACCGGTTGATCCGCAGGTTGGTAAAGTAATAGAAGGTGTGCCTGCAGGAAATGGATTGTTGTTTCCAATGATCGTCATAGGAGAACATTTCGAATCAAAATAAATGTAAGCACCATGCCCACCAAAGCCACAATCAACAACAGTGATATCTAATTGTACCAAATTATTTAAGTATGGAGAAAGATCGATGGCCGAGGCTGTCCAGTTTGAATATACCCATGTTGGATAACCCGCAGTACATGGCACAAAATTAGGACCTCCCGGAGGTATTGTAAATGAACACCCCGGACCAGGAACCGCAACTGATATATTAGGACAAGCTAAAACTGTTGAGGTATTTGTTACTGTATTTGTTACTGTAATTTTAATATCAAAACCAGGCTGATCGCAGCAGGCATGTGTTCCGTCTTCAATTACCGGTAAATAAGCATATTGATATACAGCATTATTTGGGTTTACAATAAATGCTTTTGATGCCTGTGCAGCTTTAGCACCTGCAAAACCATCATTTAATTGTAAAAAACTGTTTCCCGAAGGAGTTGTGTTTAATTGTGCATCAAAGTAAGAACTGATCTGTCCAGGAATTCTTGGATCGATAATTGGATTTGCGTGTACTGTGTAAATACCGGTACTAACAAATGATGGAGGCGAACATCCACCATTATAAGAACCTGATTGAAAGGTCCAGCCTTGAACTGCTGTTGGAGCAAGCACTTGTGATGTTGCTAATTCAAAATCTTCATTATTACAAGCGCCACCCGGAGCAAGTGCAGATGTTTTTAACGATGCGGGATTTTGAAACAAGGTTAATTTTTTTGCAGAAGTTGTTTTTAAATTATATTTCTGCTTCACGTAGATCCTTTTTTGATTGTACATAAAAACTTTAAATTCTTTTCCGTAACAGCCGTTAGCTAATGCGGCAGAGGAAGCTGCAGTTTCATCAAAGCCGCTAACGGAATCGGCGGTAAAGATGTACGTGGATTTAAAACCCACTTGCCCTATACTTTTATTAGCAAAGGTTGCTATAAAAGCTAAAAGAACAATGATGATTTTTTTAGTTGGTTTCATATGTTTGATTTTTAAATTGACTATTTTATATTTTAACAAACATTTACAAAGACCGTGCCAAAATAAAAAATATGTTAATTCATTTGTTTAAACTCAATGATATCAACGCTTCTGAAAGGTAGCGTTTAATTACAAAAATTTTGTTCAACTTTATGACGTGTTAAAAAAGATGGTAGAAAAAAATAAAATAATAGAAAGCACTCAAAAATGGATAAAAGATGTTGTTATTGATCTTAACTTTTGTCCGTTTGCTGCAAAAGCACTTCTTAAAAAAAGTATTCATTATTCAGTTATAGAAAATGCCAGCATTGAAACAACGCTTGAAACTCTAATAAAAGAAATGCAGCATTTGGATATGAATGATAGCATTGAAACAACTTTTATTATTTTGCCGGATAATTTTTCTGATTTTGAAGATTACCTCGATCTGGTTGATACCGCCCAGCAATTATTAGAAGAAGAAGGGTACGAAGGTGTTTACCAGTTAGCAAGTTTTCATCCTGAATATTGTTTTGATGGAGCAGACAAAGAAGATGCAGCCAATTATACTAACCGTTCTGTTTATCCTATGTTACATTTATTAAGAGAAGAAAGTATTACAAAAGCGCTTTCCTTATATAAACATCCCGAACTAATTCCTGAAAATAATATTAAGCTGGCACGTGAAAAAGGCTTGCATTATATGCAACTATTAAGAGCGGCTTGTTTATGATCGAGCTTTTTCTGGTGGTAAATTGAAATGTAAAGAAAACGAACTTCCTTCTTTTTTTTCAATACTTAGTTTAGCATCAATCTGATCGGCTAGTAATTGTATGAGCTGAATCCCAAAACTCTCTTTATCGTTTTGATCAAAATTTTTTGGCAAGCCTTTTCCGTTATCAGCAATTGTTAAGGTATTCTTTTTAAAAGTAATGCTGATCTTTCCTCTATCTTTTGGAAAAGCATATTTAAATGAATTACTTATAAGTTCATTTAATATTAAACCTATTGGTATCATTTTATCCATTTCAAAAGAAAAATCGTTCGGTACTGAGAGATCTAACTTTACAAATTGTTTATTATAGGTACTTTTTAATTGATCAAAAATATAGGTAGCATATTTTGCCAAATTAATATTGCTGAAGTTTGAATTGGCATACAGCATTTCGTGTATTAACGCCATTGAGCGTATGCGGTTTTGACTTTCATTAACCAGTTCAGAAAAATTTACGTTATTTTCTTTCTCTGCATGCAAACGTAGCAGGCTTGTAATTATTTGTAAATTATTTTTTACACGATGATGTACTTCTTTTAAAAGCGTTTCTTTTTCTTTTACCGCGCTATTCAATTTTTCTTCTACTTTTTTTCGTTCAAAAAATAAAGGCACATCATACTTTCTTACTCTTTTATATTTTACCGATTCTTTTTCGAGATAAGCATTTATTTTGTGCGGAGGTGCCATTATGAATGTACAATGCTTGTCACCTTTAGCCCTGCAGGTAATTTCTACGGCAGTTAAATTAATACCGTAACTTTGTTCGCACCAACCTGATGAATATCCTGCATTCATGGTGCACACCGGAAAATTTGGTTTTTCTTTTGATCTTATCCACGAGTCGGCTTCAAACGAAAAAGGATGATTGTATTTAATATAAAAATTTTCGTCAGGGCTTGGCCGGCTTTCTTCTAATATTTCTACAAAGGCCCAACCGGTGTAAGCAAAATGTACCGGCCCGGCAGATAATTTGGCAAGTGGATCTTTCAACTTCATTTTAGAATGAAAATTTTCCGCATCTTCCATACCAATTAAGTGAGCCATATCAAATAATAAATTCCTTCCAATTTTAATAGCTTCCGGCAAAGGTCTGTCGGAGTATAATTTTATAATGTTTTTAAAAAAATCATTGGCTAATGATTCGGCACGCATTAAAACATAACGCTGGCCATTCACTTCAATTTTTGATAAGCTTGGGTTGGCTTTAAATGTTTCAAAATAATTTTTTACAGTTAAAGCGGCTTCATCAAAAATAGGCTTTATTCCTTTGGGCGCTTTTACGGTAGGTTTATCTGTATAAAAAACAGTTTTTTTCTTTTTTAAAGAAGCATTCTCTTTCTCAAGCTCTTTTATTTTTTTCTTTAAATTTTGTATAGTTTTATCTGCTTTCAATACATTAATTTTTCTAATCAAAATTATGAAAATTTAGGTAAAATCAAAGGCTAATAAAATAAAAAAGGCGAATATTAACTATTCGCCTTTTTTGGATTTTCAGTGTTTTTTACAAGGTAAAACCATAGTATGCCCTGGCTCCGTTAGGATAGAAACCTTCTATAAGAACGGTACCTGTTTTATTATCTAAAGAATTATTTATATCCTGTATATTACCAACTTTCTTTTTATCAATACTTGTAATAATAAAACCTTCTTTAATACCAATTTGCGCTAATTTACCGGTACTTAGTTTTTTAATTTTTACACCATTATTTATTCTGAATTTTGTGAGTTCATCAGCACTCATTTCTTCAAAATCTGCTCCTAAGGCCGACATTGATTTTTTTATGATCTCACTTTTTTTGATCAAGCTGGTAGTATTATCAAGGCTTTTTAAAGTAGCTGCCATATTCATTTCTTTATTATTTCTTACTGCAGTAATACTGATCTTATCGCCTGGTCGGTATTTGCTTAATTGTTCCTGTAATTCACTTACACTTCCAACATTTGCATTTTCAATACGCGTAATTACATCACCTTCCTGTATACCTGCATCTTCTGCGCTACCACCCAATGTTACACCATTTACATAAATACCTTTTAAAAGTTTTATGTTTTTATCGGCAGCAAATTTTGCATCAAGATCTCTTATGCTTACGCCAAAATAAGCCCGTTGTACAACACCAAATTCTACAAGATCGCTTACAACTTTTTTAACGATGTTAACCGGTACAGCAAAAGAGTAGCCCTGGTAAGCACCATTATTAGAGGCTATCGCAGTGTTAATACCAATAAGATCCCCATTTGTATTTACCAATGCACCACCACTATTACCCGGGTTAACGGCAGCATCCGTTTGAATAAAAGATTCAATAGGGCGTTTATTTACATCTAAAATATTATTTCTGCCTTTGGCGCTAATAATACCTGCGGTTACTGTACTTTCCAAATTAAAGGGATTTCCAACTGCCAAAGCCCATTCGCCAACTTTTACAGTTTCGCTATTACCATAACTTAAAAAAGGAAGCCCTTTTTCTTTGATCCTTATAAGCGCAACATCCGTACTGGCATCGGCGCCAATAATTTCGCCAACATAAGTTCTTCTGTCATTTAAAACAACTTCAATTTTATCTGCACCGGCAACCACATGATTATTGGTAACAATGTAGCCGTCTTCACTAATTATTACACCGCTTCCGCTTCCTTCCATGCTATAGTTTTGCTGCCTTTTTTGAGGACCGTAAAACCATTCGGCAAAGGGATCGTAATTTAAATTATTTACCTGTTCACTTGTGGTCTTAATATGTACAACCGCGTTAACCGACTTTTCGGCTGCGTTTGTAAAATCAATATTAAGTCCCGCATTTTCTGTATAATTAGCCAGTTTAATGTTTTGCTGATCAAACGGCTTTGTAATTTGACTGGTGTTATTTTTATCATTTTCATAAAAATAACGGGCGCCTGTAAAGGATATTAATCCACCTAAACACGCCACTAACATGGTTGACAACAACTTTTTCATACTTCTTTTTTGGTTTTAAGATTAATAACGTAAAGTTAATATCGTTGTTACCTTTTTGGTTTCTTTTTAACAAACCTTAACCGGGGCAACAAAAAAAATGCTAAATTTACTCTTGAAAAATTAAATGAGATTCAGTCGTAAAATACCAACTTTTGTTTTTGGATTATCTATTGGCCTTTTGGTTGGTGTTGGCTTCTTTGTTTTTAAGATCAACGATCTTTTTAATAAGATGAAGGATTCTGCTAAATCGCAAATAACGGTTGTTGAACAACCTGTTAAAACAGAAAATAAAGAAGACGAAGAAAAACGTAAGAATAAAGAACGTTTTAAAATTAATTTAGGCAAAGGCGATAAAGTAAATTATTCTGAAGTTGATAGTTTGATCCGCGATAATTCTGAAGTAAATGTTGCAACAGAGGAATTACTATCTGTAAAAAATGTTAAGATCATTCATATCAATCCGGCCGGTGAGCAAAACGACTCACTTGCATCTGATATTGCAGGAGTAAAAGAAAATACATCTGATCTTTATTTTATCGAATTTTGGAAAACACCCCTTAACTCTAAAGGCTATCGTTTTTCAAAAAATAAAGTTTTGCTTTATGGTTTTTTAGATTACAGTAACGTTTCTTTATATGAATTAGATAATTCATATTACATTAAAAGCTCCGACCAGGTTTATAAGCTTTTTTACGGCGCCGATTTTAAATCGCTTGAAAGAGTTGTTGATTCGGGATTATTAGCAAAAATTAATTAAGTTATTATGCAGCTTTCGTTTTATAAATACCAGGGTACCGGTAACGATTTTATTTTGATAGATAATCGTACTAACGAAATTTCTTTAACTACAGAGCAAATACATTTTTTGTGTGACCGCCGTTTTGGTATTGGTGCAGATGGCTTAATGCTTTTGGAGTTAGAGCCGGGTTCGGATTTTAAAATGGTGTATTATAACAGTGATGGTAACCCAAGTAGCATGTGTGGCAATGGAGGTAGATGTATTACCGCTTTTGCAAAACATCTTGGAATTATTAAAAATACAGCAAAGTTTTTAGCGATTGATGGATTACACGATGCAACTATTGATGAGAACGAAATAGTTTCATTAAAAATGCAGGATGTAAAAAATATTGAGGTAGGAGATGATTATTTTTATTTAAATACGGGCTCTCCGCATTTTGTAAAATTCATTAATAATGTAGAAAACTTTGATGTAAAAAATATGGGTGCTTTAATTCGTTATAATGATCGTTTTAAAGAAGAAGGTACCAATGTAAATTTTATTGAAAGAGTAGAAGATAATTTATTTGTACGCACTTACGAAAGAGGGGTAGAGGATGAAACTTATTCCTGTGGTACAGGAGTTACTGCTGCTGCATTAGTTGCCGCTATTAAAGGAATTTCGAATGGAAAAAATAATTGTTTGATAAAAACCTTAGGCGGAAATCTTGAAGTGAAATTTGAACGCGTATTGGAACAAAATTTTTATAATATCTGGTTAATTGGCCCGGCTCAAAGAGTTTTTAACGGTACTATTGAAATTGCATGATCGTAGAAACTATAAATATAAAAATGAATACAGTCGATCTTCGTGAAGCAATTCTTCACAAAGATATTTGGCTGGTAGCTTTGCATGCAAACAGAGTTCCTCCACATATTGGCTTAATGATCAACGGCAATTATAATTCTCTAACCATTAAAGGCCACGAATTAAATGTCTCTTCAGAAGCCCTCTTAAAAATGATCTCGCAAAAAAAAATTGAAAGCATTTTTATTAAATTAAAAAAGAACCCGGTTTTTAGTTACGATCATCAATTGGAAATGTTACAGGAAATGATCTCAAAATTTGAACCGGTAAGGCAATACGAGGCCACCTGCTTATCACCTTTAAAATTATTTTTTGAGCATTTTTATGCAGTAACAAATATTGAAGAAGAATTATATTTTGATTTGATGAAGCGCATGAACGAGAACGAGTATTTTGAATTTGCAAGCGCTAGTAATTTTGATCTGCATAACGGATTTGTTGAATTGCCTTTTTATACGCTTGAACAATTGCATCAAACAATCAAAGAACAACGCTTACCTTATTATAAAGATTAATGTTTTTAAAAGGAAAAAATATTTCGGTTAGGGCATTGGAACCGTCAGATGCTGATATTTTGTATCGCTGGGAAAACAACCATTCGCTTTGGGAAGTGAGTTTTACACAAACGCCATTTTCTAAAGCGTTATTAGATGAATTTGTAAATACAGCTTATCAGGATATTTATACTAATAAGCAATTGCGCTTAATGGTAAATAAAGTTGATACAAATGAAACAATAGGCATTATTGATCTTTTTGAATTTGAGCCGCAACATGCCCGTTGTGGTTTAGGAATTTATATACACGATAATTATCGTGGTAATGGTTTTGCTTTAGAGTGTATTGAGTTAATAAAATTTTATGCTTTTAGTACACTTCATTTAAAACAAATTTATGTGAACGTTAATCAATCAAATGCTGCAAGTCTTGCCCTTTTTGAAAAAGCAGGTTTTGAAAAATGTGGTTTGAAAAAAGCATGGCACAAAAAAGGAATTGTTTCATTTGAAGATGTATGGTTCCTACAACTCATAAATACAGGTGTCTAAAAAAGTTCATATATTTTTATCTGTTACCATTGCACTGGTTGGCTTGCTAAAATTTTGTGATACACCTCATACAAATATCACCGAACAGGTTTCAAAAAAAGATTCCTCTCTTTATTTAAATCATTCCGATTCTGCTAAATATGTAGGTATGAATACCTGCAAACAATGCCATCAAAGTATTTATAACACATTTATTAAAACGGGAATGGGTAAATCTTTAGGTATTGCAACAAAAGAAAAATCATCAGCCGATTTTTCTAATGCAAACATTTATGATAAATACTCTGACATGCATTATAATGCATTTTGGAAAAGTGATAGTTTATATTTTAAAGAATACAGATTGGAAAAACGTGATACCGTTTTTTCAAGAACAGAACAGGTTAATTTTATTATAGGCTCCGGTCAGCACACCAATTCGCATTTACAATCGGTTAATCGTTATTTTAATCAAATGCCTATGACCTTTTACACGCAAAAAAAACATTGGGATCTTCCACCGGGATTTGAGAACGGTGTAAATACACATTTTACTCGGAAGATAGGCTTAGAGTGTATGAGCTGCCACAACGGGTATCCAAATTTTGTTTTAGGTTCTGAAAATAAATACAATAGCATTCCAACTGGTATTGATTGTGAACGCTGTCATGGTCCGGGAAGTATGCATGTGGCTGAAAGGCAAACAGGTTCAAAAGTAGACACTTCTAAATTTATTGATTACTCAATTGTAAATCCTGCAAAGCTTTCAATAGATCGGCAATTTGATCTTTGCCAGCGTTGTCACTTGCAAGGTAACGCTGTTTTAAAAGAAGGTAAATCTTTTTATGATTTTAAACCCGGGCAAAAATTGAGCGATTACATTTCTGTATTCCTTCCAAAGTATAAAAATGCAGATGAGGATTTTATTATGGCCTCACACGCCGATCGTTTAAAACAAAGCGCTTGTTTTATTAAGTCTTATGAGAAAGCGAAGAACAAAAATTCTTTAAAGCCTTATAAAGATGCAATGACCTGTGTTACCTGTCACAATCCGCATGTAAGCGTGCGTGAAACAAATACAGAAGTTTTTAACGATGCCTGTAATAAATGTCATCAGTCTGCAGTTAACAGTCAAAAGTCGCAACTTGAAGCTGCTCACCATCAACTAAAAAACTGGAATAATTGTGTAAGCTGCCATATGCCTGCCACCGGTTCTACAGATATTCCTCACGTTTCGGTGCATGATCATTATATAAGAAAACCAATTTCAAAAAAAGAACAGGATAAAATAAAAACATTTGTTGGTTTATATTCTATAAATGAGAAAAACCCTTCTGCATTAACAAAAGCTTTGGCATATATAAACCAATACGAAAAATTTGAGCAAGAAAATAAATATTTGGATTCTGCCATTGTATTATTAAAAGATCAATCGGCAAATGATCTGTTTACAAATCTCCGTGCTTTGATACAGCTATATTATATTAAACAGGATTTTAAGAAAGTTATCTTTTATCTGAATCAGGCAGGCGAACAAAAATGTTTCAATACTATTTTTGTGAAACAGTCTTACGATAATTTAGATGCATGGACCTGTTACCGAATTGCAGAATCGTATTATAATACCAATAACGTTCCCGGTTCGGTTAAATGGTTTAAGCAAGCTGTAACTTTGGCACCTTATAATTTAGATTTCAGAAACAAATTAGGCTCAACTTTAGCGGCTTTAAATAATTTTAACGATGCCATAACACAGTTTGAATTTATAATAAAAGAAAACCCAAAACACGTTTCTGCGCTTACTAATTTGGGTTTCATTAGGTTAAGCCAAGGCTCAAAGGCAGAGGCGATGAGGTTATACACAATTGCTCAAAAAATTGACCCCGATTATGAGCCTTTATTATTAAATTTAGCGGGCTATTATGCTTTCTTAAAAAATAAAAAAGAAGCAAAAAGATATTTAGAAGTGATCTTAAAAAAGAACCCGCAAAACCAAAAAGCGAAAATGGCTTTGCAACAGGTTGAACAAGTTTTATGAGCAAAAAAAGCAGAGGTAAAATAATAAGTTTGATAGTTTTATTGGCATTAGCAGCCGGCGCTTATTTTATTTATCAAAAATACATTGCCGGCGCTATTCACTTAAAGGATAAGAATTATACTTATGTTTATATTGAAACAAACGATTCTTTTGAAGATGTAATAAGTGATATTAATTCTGAGAACATCATAGATGACCTTGAGGCTTTTGAATTTCTTGCAAAGAAAATGGAGCTGGATAAAAATATCCATCCGGGCAAATACCGCATCACCAATGGTATGACCAAACGTCAGATCATCAACCTTATCAAATATAATAAACAGGAAAGAGTAAAACTCACTTTTAATTCGCAGATCCACAACCTGGATGAATTTGTTGCTTATACAGATGATAAATTAGAATTAACAGATGAGGATCTTGAAAATTATTTAGCAGATGAAACAAAATTATTTGATGATTTTAAATTAGATCCCGATAATGCTTTTGCAATGGTAGTGCCGGGCGTTTACGAAGTAAGCTGGGCAATAAGTGTTAATGAGTTTACAGATGTTCTAAAACAAAAATATAATGGTATTTGGAATGATAAGCGGGTTGCTTTGGCAAAAAAGATAGGTTTTTCTATTCCTGAAGTGATCACACTTGCATCGATCGCGCAATCTGAAAGTGCCATAGAGAGTGAGCAGGAAAAAATTGCCGGTGTTTATATTAACCGCATTCATAAGGATATGTTATTACAGGCTGACCCAACCTTAAAATTTGCCAACAAAAATTTTGATGCGCAGCGTGTGCTAGATGCAGATAAAGAAATTAATTCGCCATATAATACTTACAAGCATAAAGGTTTACCTCCCGGCCCAATTTGCCTGGTTTCAGTTTCTTCTATTGATGCTGTGTTAAATTATACAAAACATAAATATATTTTCTTTTGTGCTAAGCCTTCATTAAATGGTTACTCTGATTTTTCATCTACCTATGATGAGCATTGCAAATATGCGGCGGCTTACCAGCGGGCTATGGATAAAAAGGGTATAAAAAGATAAAAAATTAGTATTTTTGAGCTATTGCGAAGCATTTCGCAAATTAAAAAAATAAAATTTGGTTATGGCAATTGACAGCAAAATAGAAGAAAAAATAAAATTACTGGAAGATAAGTATGGCCAGATGGGCCAGGATATAAACAGTTATTTAGACGGTTTACTGTTATCTAATTATTTAACCTATTGGGATTACATACAGGTAGAAACTTTACTCACGCTTCAAAACCCAAAAACTGATTTCCCGGATGAAGAGATCTTCATCATGTATCACCAGATCACCGAACTGTATTTTAAATTAGCTTTAAATGAATTTGAGCAGATAGGAAATAACGGTCCAGATATTTTACCTAATGGTAAACTGGTTGGTTGGAAAGAGAAATTGGACGCTAATTTATTTATTGAAAGAGTAGGGCGCATTAACCGTTATTTTGAAGCTTTGACCAAATCTTTTGAGATCATGATCAACGGTATGGAAAAAGAGCAGTTTTTACGCTACCGTATGGCACTGCTTCCTGCAAGTGGTTTTCAAAGTGCGCAATACCGAAAAATTGAGATCTGCTCAACCGATTTTTTTAATTTGGTAGATAAGGATGTGCGCCCTACTTTAAAAGACAAAAATCCTTCAATTGAAGAAATGTTCAATCATATTTACTGGAATAAAGGGGCAACAGAATTAAGCACAGGCAAAAAAACATTAACGTTGTTACAGTTCGAGAAAAAATACTCTAAAGATTTTATCGCTCTTGCAAACGAATACAAAACAAAAAATTTGTGGGCAAAATATAAGGCATTACCCGAAGCTGATCAAAAAAATATAAAAGTGATCAATGCTTTAAAAGAGTTGGATGTGAATGTAAATATTAACTGGCCATTAGTGCATTATAAATCTGCCGTACAGTATTTGCAACAAAATACCGAAGATATTGCAGCAACAGGTGGCACCAACTGGCAAAAATATTTACCACCACGTTTTCAAAAACGAATTTTCTATCCTGAGATATGGACTGAAGAAGAAAAAGCAGATTGGGGCAAAGGCTGGGTAGTAACAAATGTTTTCAGGGAGAATAAATAATGTCGATACAGGTAAATAGTATTTCTAAATTATACGGCAATCAAAAAGCATTAAATAATGTTTCGTTTGAAGTTGGCAGCAATGAGATAGTAGGTTTTTTAGGCCCGAATGGTGCAGGCAAAAGTACCATGATGAAAATACTGACCTGCTACATTCCTCCAACAGAGGGCACTGCCAAAGTTTGTGGATTTGATATTACTCAACAAAGTTTAGAAGTAAGAAAACAAATTGGTTATTTGCCGGAGCATAATCCATTGTATCTGGATATGTATGTAAAAGAATTTTTAGAATTTGTAGGCGGCATTTATAAAATTAAAAATAGCAAGAACCGTGTGAAAGAGATGATTGAGATGACGGGCTTGCAATTAGAACAAAATAAAAAAATTGGCGCTTTAAGTAAAGGGTATCGCCAGCGTGTAGGCTTAGCGCAAGCTATTATTCACGATCCCAAAGTATTGATCATGGATGAACCAACAACCGGTTTAGATCCAAATCAACTGGAAGAAATTCGCGGGCTTATAAAAGCCTTAGGGAAAGAAAAAACAGTAATGTTAAGTACACATATTATGCAAGAGGTGGAAGCCATTTGCGACCGGGTAATTATCATTAATAAAGGAGAAATTGTAGCGAACGACGAAACAAAAAATCTTCAAAAAAATACTACCGCTCAAATTATTACTGTTGAGTTTGATAAAGAAGTATCAGAAAAATTATTACGCAACATAAATACCATCGAAAAAGTAAATCGTTTGCAAGGCAATACCTGGCAATTGATCTCTACCTCCAAAGACGATGTGCGTAAAGACATTTTTAATTTTGCCGTTGCCAATAATTTAAGTGTATTAACCTTAAATAAAGAAGAGCAAAAGATGGAAGATGTTTTTAAGGAACTTACTAAAAAATGAACTAACGTGATTGAACACGGATGAAACGGATTTGGCAGATTACCACTGATTTTGATCTGTGTAAACCTGTTGAATCAGTGTCATCTGCGTTCCATTGCCTCACGTTAAGGCCTGTACAGCAATTTATAAGTAAAATTCTCTTTTTTTCCTGTACTTGCAGGAACATTGAATTTGCTTAATGATTTTAAAATTTTTGTTACATCCTCTTTTTGTTTTGCAGTAAGATCATGAGCATTTGTAAATTCAACTTTTTCAACCACTTTCTTTTCGTTAATATAAAGTAGCGCATCAAATTTCTGATCTAAATTTTCGGTTTTTAATTTTTCTTTTACATCTTTTGTTATGGCAATTTCTCCACCTGTATAAAAGCAGGTAGTTATAGGTTTGTTTTCTGCTTCAGCAGGTACGGCAGCTACAACTTCACCCGAAACTTCCTGTGTAGCAGTACTTTTTGGTGTGCTTGAGTAGGCAATATCTCCGGGACCTGTATTTGAATTTTGTTTTTCAGCAGATTTTTTTGCCCTTTGGCTCTTTGATTTTCCATTTTCTCTTCCGCCTGCATTGGTGTTATTATTTGCAACTACAACAGGTTGTTTAGTACTTTGCTCAAGGTCTGCGTCTTTATTCTTTTCATCCAATTTCCCTTTTTTGCCTTCGGTAGAAGTCAATTCATCTTGTACATTTACTTCTGCATCTTCAACCACTTTGTTTTGATCGGCTTTTTTTGCTGAAGTGGCATATTTATAATCACTGCTTACTTTTTCTTTTGCCTTATCATTTTTTGCAAGATCATCCAGGTTGCTTAAAGATTTATCATTATTACCGCCAATATTACTGCCTGTTCCAGTGGCAACATTTTCTTGTCTTCTTTCTTCCTGGCCTTTAAGGTCTTTTTCACTTTTAAAGTAACCATCTTTTGCTGTTTCATTTTTAGTAGCCGGCACAACTATCATACGTGATTTTACGCCTTCATTTTCTTTTTCAACTTCCAGTTCTTTTACAATTTTAGCAGGCTCGTCCTGTTTAAGGGCATTGCCATTGTTACTTTGAATAATTTCTTTGGCAGGCGCTTCATCAGCCACAACTGTTGCGGCTTCAATTGGTGTAACGTTTTGTTCTTTTAATTCGCTTTTACTATCGGTAGATATTTTTTCTTCTGCTTTTTGTTCAGGGTTTGATATAGCCAGGTCGCTTTCTGATGAAAGTGTGTTATTATTTGAAATAAATAAAACGGTTAAACCAATAACAAGCGCTAAGCCTGCAGCGGCAAACCAATAGATCTTTGGATTTCTTTCTTCTTCTTTCTTAAATAATTCTTTATTAATGCGTGTATCTAAAGCAGCTTTAAGGTCTTTGGCCTCCTGCTCAGATTCAAGCATTTCAAAACCGGCAAAAGCGTCCTTCTCAAAGTCATCCAAACCTTGTTTATCCGCTTTTGCTTTATTAAAAAGTTGATCTAAATTATTATTCTGTTCCTGGTTCTTCATTAATAAGTGTTTCCATTTTTATTTTCAAATTTCTTTTGCCGTTTTGTATGTGGCTTTTTACTTCGTTGGCTGTATAGCCTGTAATATCCACTATTTCGACGTAAGATTTATTTTTAAGATAAAAAAGATCTATACATTTTTTTTGTTCGGTATTTAATAATTCGAGCGCTTTTTCCATTATGGTAATCTGCTTCTCTTTTTCATTGAGATGCTCAGGATTTGAAAAATCCATAATCAGGTGCACATTTTCTTTCAATTCCAGCTCTTTTTTAAGTGCACTCTGCCTTTTACGCAGTTCCATAAGGCAAAAATTCTTGCTATAGACATACAACCAACTCTTAAAGAACTCAATTTTATGCTTTTTCAGGTCTTTTAAAAGGCCTGTAAATATTTGAATTACCGCATCTTGGGCCTCATCTTTGTTTTTAAGGTATTTTATGCACAAACCCAGCACCAAATGGCCGTAACGCTCATACAGCACCCCAACCATATTATTATCATCTTTTTCTAAAAAAGTGTTAATGAGGTCGTTATCAGAGTAACTGCTGTATTTACTGTTGTTGCTCAAAGGCAATATGATTTTAGTGCTAAATTATTAAAATATCATTAAATGCTATTAAAAACCAAGCATTATATTTGTAAATTAGATAAATTTTTAAAAAAACTGGGTAAAAGTTTCAAATACTGGATCTTTATTTTCTGCTTGATCTCGTTAAGATTTCAGCAACCTTCCAACTATGATACCAATGCTAAGATAAAGGCAGTTTTTCTTTACAATTTTACGCGTTATTTTGAATGGTCGGACAAAAAAAAGACCGGCAACTTTGTGATATATGTTGTTGGAAAGAACGACAATCTTATAACCGAATTAAAAACGCTTTCGAGTAAAAAGAAAGTAGGTAACCAGGATATTGAGATAAAAAATTCGTTTGCTTTTGATGCGGCCATACAAGCGCAAATAATTTATTTATTGCCCGATGTTTCAAAAGCAATTGCCGATGTATCATCTAAAAGTAAATCAAAAGGTACACTTGTAGTTGCCGAAAGTCCGAATGCCTGCAAAACAGGATCAAGCATCAACTTTGTGGTTGTAGAAAATAAATTAAAATTTGAGTATAATAAAACAAATGCCGTAAAAGCGGGATTAAAAACCAATGATGATTTTAAAGCACTTGCAATTAATGTAGAGTAATATTAAAACAGATTAAAATGAGCAAATGGCGCAACATAATAAAGATCTTTACCTATAGCATATTTATGCTATGCGTGGTAAATGGTTTTGCGCAGAATGATAAGCTTAACCGAGCCCAACAATTACTGCAGGAGAAAAATGTAGATCAGGCAAAGTTGGCTATTGACAGTGTTGTGCTTCATTCTGAAACAAAAGCTGATTATGTTAGCTGGACCACCCGCGCTTATATTTATTTTGAGATCTACAAACGTACTGATAAACAAAAATTAAATTCTGCTTTACGTGATACTATTATTTCTTCATTAAAACGATCTAACACTTTAAAACCTGATGAGACCTTTGCTACTAACAATAAAAAATTATTATCAAATTTAGCAGCTGGTTATTTTAATCTTTCTAAAGCATTGTTAATGGATTCAATAAATTACAAACGTAGTTTAATTGCTTATAACAGATTTAAAGAAAACTTCATAATTGCAGAGCCCGGAACAAACTTTACTGCAAGGGATATTGAGTATTATTTAGCGGTTGGAAGTTTGTATTCGGATATTTTTAACAAGAACAATAAAAATACCGAAGCTCAGGAAACAGCAAAAATTGCCCTTTTAAAGGTGTTGGATATGCAACCTGAAAATCCTTCAGCAAATATTAACCTAGGTATCATGTATTACAACCAGGCCGTAAACCTTGGTAAAGAATTGGATTATGGCGCTAGCTTTAATCAAATTGATGTTGTGCAGGAAAACATCATTAAATTAGCTAAGCAGGCCGAGCAATTTATTATTAAGGTTTATAAAGTTGATAATAAAAATGTAAAAGCAGTTGAAGCACTTCACAGCATTTATAAAATGCTGAATGAAAAAGCAAAAGAAGAAGACTTTAAAAAGAAATGTAAAGAGTTAAACATCAAATTAGACTAATGGCAATTAGATTCACAATAGGAAGAAAAATTGGCTTAGGGTTTGGCTCATTCATTGTTTTAACAATGATAGCATTTATTTTAACCGTTGTTACCTTAAACGATAGCAAGCGCCAAACTGAAATTGTGGTAGGCCAGGTAACACCGAGTGTTGCTGAATTAAAAGAATTAAATCTTTTATTGCAGCGCTCACACACCAACGTATCAAAATGGTTTTACAATAAAAGTTTTAATGATATTGAGTTTAGAGATGAACTGAAAAATATCATCCGTGTTGAATATCCCGAAAAGAAAAAATTATTATTGGCATTATCAGCTACATGGTCTGCCGATGAGAAAACGCAGTTAAAAGTAATTTTTGGCAGAGTAGAAACTTTATTTAAAATCTATCAGAATGAAATTATTGGTCAGTTAAACTCAGCCGAGGCATACGAAGATCCAAATATTTATATGATGGCACGTTTACCTTACGAAGATTCGGAGGTAAATATTAAAACCATTTATCGTAACCTTAATTCATTAATCGCTTTTAAACAAGAAGCCGCAGAGAAAGTAAAAGATGAAATGTTTGACTCCTTTAAATTCTTAAAAGGTTTTGTGCAGTTATTAGGTATTACACTTGTAATTGGCGGATTATTAATTGCCTTATACACTACACGCTCTATTACAAAGCCCATACAGGTGTTAAAGAAAATGTTACTGTCTATGGGTTTAGGTATCCTGCCAAAAGAACGTATTCAAACCCGTGGCGATGAAATAGGGGAGATGGGCGTTGCCCTGAATGAACTTATTCAATCGATGGAACAAACAACAACATTTGCAAAAGAAACCGGTGCCGGGAAATTTGACGCTAATTACAAACCATTAAGTAAAGATGATACTTTAGGCCATGCCTTATTAAAAATGCGTGATGACCTTGCTGAGAATGAAAGGAGTTTAGAGCGAAAAGTAATGGAGCGTACCGAAGAAGTGGTACGTCAAAAATCAGAGATCGAAAATAAGAACGAAGAGCTGGAGATCCTTTACAAACAGGTTACAGATAGTATTCATTACGCTAAACGAATACAGGAAGCCATTTTACCACCAGATACTATCATTAGTAAAATACTTCCAAATTCATTTGTGTTGTTTAAACCTAAAGATATTGTAAGTGGCGATTTTTACTGGATAGAAAGAAAAAACAACCTTACTTATTTTGCTGCTGTAGATTGCACCGGGCATGGGGTGCCGGGTGCATTTATGAGTTTGGTTGGTCATAATATTTTAAAAGACATTATCAGCAATACAAATATTATTAAGCCCGCAGAGATCTTAAATAAATTACGAGAAGGGGTTATTAATACATTGCATGTGAGCAATAAAGGCACACAATCAAAAGACGGGATGGATATTACCTTGTGTTGTATCAATTACGATACCTTAGAATTACAATATGCGGCAGCCTACAATCCGTTATACATTGTAAGAAATGGCGAATTGATACAACACGATGCTAATAAGTTTCCGATTGGGGCATTTATTGGAGAAAAAGAAGATTTTGTCAACACAACTATACAATTGCAAAAAAACGATCAGTTATATCTTTTCAGTGATGGTTATGCCGACCAGTTTGGCGGACCAAAAGGAAAAAAATTTATGGTAGGCAGCTTTAGAAAATTATTGACACAGGTTTCAGCAATGCCTATAAAAGAACAACTCGATCATCTTGATAAAACGCTTTCAAGCTGGCAGGGTGACCTTGAACAAGTGGATGATGTGTTGGTTATTGGCGTTAAGGTTTAATTTAAAATATTGTTATGAGATACTCTTTTATTTTTAGTGTTATACTATTTGTTTTAGCTTTTACAGGCTTTTCACAAACACAAATGAATTACTATAAATCTTATACAAAAGATATTGGTATTTCGGCAACAAGTATAAAAACCATCACTGCTAAAACCTATAGTTTAAGTGCACCTTTGTACGATTATCAATCAGATACTTCTTCTAATCAATTAATATTTTCTACACGTAAAAAAGATCCATCTGGTAGATTATATGTAAATAAAGGTTTTATTGCAGGATTAAATTGTTCCACCGATTCTATTAACTGGTTATATGAAAGCCTTCGCTTTGAATTAAATCTTACCGGCGATTTTTTACTTTTTTCTAACGAGGCAAAAACAAGCCGCTACGATAAAAAACATGGCTTTGAAGTTTATGATTTTAGTGATAGGATCGTTTATCCAATTGTGGCCAACAGTTCAGGCTTAACATACAGTAACCCGAAAAATGCCGATGAATTAAATTGTGTAAGTCTTTTAAACGGTACTGTTTATTGGACAGCTAACCTGTCTCATAAAGAAGACTGGATGGATGTAAAATACTTAAATGATTCGGTTATAATTATTGCGGCTAACGGTTTACATGCAATAAATATTCATAAAGGTTTGCTTTGGTCGCATACACTTGTTACCGCCGAAAAAAATCAAAAATCATTGGTGTATTCTGTAGTACATAAAGAAAATGTGCAAAAAATAAATTCATCTTTTAAAACAACTAAAGAGGATAATTTGCTTACGCACTTAGGATCGAACATTTTAATTGATGGTGATATAATTTATTTTGCCGGTAAAGAAAAATTAATTGCTGTAAAAACAACCGGTGAGTTAAAGTGGGAACTGGATCTAAAAGAATTACCTGTTTCAAAAATGATATTAACCAAAAGTGGTTCGGCGGTTACATTAATTAATTTAGGTTTAAGCCAGTTTAAAGATAATTATGTTTTATACGGCAAGCCTTTTGTAACTAATATAGATGCTGCAACCGGTAAAATAAATACACAAAGTAAATATACATCTGCCGAAAACCTGATCGATTTCTTACAACAAAAACATTCATATTTACTGGCCGATAAAAAAGGGATCTTTCAAACCAATGCTAATGAAGAATCGTTTGAAAGTATTATCCCCTTGGATGATCACAAGTATGGACGCTTTGTAGAATTTATTAATGGGGATGAATATTTTGTTGAGAAGGAAGGTTATTACGTGCCCTTAAATTTTATTAATGATAATGTGGTTTATTTTAAGACCGAAAGTAACAAAGTGTATGGAGTAGATAAAGTAGATGTGCAGTACGAATACCACTTTACCGAATTATTTAAAATGGATAAAGTTTATAAAGATAAAACAGTGATCTATAACTTTAAAAATACCTTTGTGATCAATAAGAATTTTGAGTTATTGGCTACACTTGACCTCGCAGAAAAAAGCATTATCATGAAGAATAAGATCTATTTTTTTGGCGGAAAAGAAATGAATATTCTTGATCTTGATGAACTTTAGATCTACTTTTCAAAAGCCTCAAATAATTCACGCCATTTTATAGGTAATTCAATACTTTCTCGTTTAAGATAATCCATTGCTACTAAAATGCCTACGCCGTTGGCGCATTCAATAAATTGATCATTCACTTTTTTTGCAACACAATCATGTATGGTAATGCTTTTTGTGCCAATGGCCGAAATTTTGGTAAAGCAATACACTTCATCTAAAAGATAAAGCGGAGTAATATGATCTATCTCTGTTCTTGCTGTTACAAAACCCCGCTCATTCCAGTTAATATTTCTATTTAAAACTTTATTAAAATACTTTACGCGACCTAATTCAAAAAAAGTAAGGTAGTTAGCGTTGTTCACATGATCAAGCCTGTCAATGTCTTTAAAACGAAGCTGTATAGGCGTTACATATTTAAAATCCTTATATAACATTATGCCTGGCGGTGTAAAAGATCTTTAGCGTATTTTTTTAAAATATCTTTTTTAGAAGCGTTGGCATTTACTTTATTTAAATGATCAATGGCTTGTAAAGTGTGCAGGTCAGCTTCTTGCTGGCATAATTTTTTTAGTTCAAGATCATTATAAACTCCTAAAACGCCTTCTACTTTTTTAACAGGATCTTTTGTTTTCATGAATTTCGCAAACGCTTTTTGCTGTTTTTCGTTTGCCAGTTCATGCGCTTTTAAAAACAAAAAAGTTTTTTTATTGGCAATAATATCGCCCCCAATTTGTTTGCCGAATTTATTTGAGTCGGTTGCAAAAGCATCCAACAGATCATCCATTAACTGAAATGCAATGCCCAAATGCTTACCAAAAGCGTATAAATTATTTTGATCTTCTTCACTTGCATTGGCATTAATAGCGCCCATTTTTAAACTGCAACCTAATAGCACAGCAGTTTTATTGGTGATCATATCAATGTAATTGGTAACATGAATGTTATCCTGGCTTTCAAAATTCATATCATTTTGCTGGCCTTCGCAAACTTCAATAGCTGTTTTATTAAAAAGCGTATTTAGTTTTTTAAATTCTTTAAGATCGTAATGCTCCAACACTTGTTTTGCTTTTATAAGCATCACGTCACCGCTTAAAATAGCAATGTTGGTATTCCATTTTACATGTACCGTTTCTTTATTTCTGCGAAGCGGTGCCGCATCTAAAATATCATCGTGCACTAACGAAAAATTATGAAACAACTCTACTGAAAGTGCAGAGTTTAAAGCATGCTTTGGATCCTTATCAAAAAGATCGCAGGCAATTAATGCCAACAGCGGGCGTAATCTTTTTCCTCCTAACGATAAGATATAATTTTCGGGTTCGTAAAGTTCTTTAGGTGATCTTGAATTTAATTTTTTTTTATATGCTTCAAGATGATCTAAAAAAAGATCAAGTAATGACTGATAGTTCTCCACAAAAAATAATTAAGAATGTTTTGCTACCTCTAACAAATAAGTTCCGTAACCACTTTTGGTTAATGGTGTAGCTACTTTTATTAATTGTTCTTTAGTAATGTAACCCATTTTAAATGCGATCTCTTCAATGCAACCAATTTTTAATCCCTGGCGCTCTTCAATAACCTGCACAAATTGCCCGGCCTGCATTAACGAAGGAAAAGTTCCTGTATCTAACCAGGCAGTACCACGATCCATAATAGATACTTTTAATTTACCTTGTTTTAAATATTCTTTATTTATATCTGTAATTTCATATTCACCACGCGGACTCGGTTTAAGATCTTTTGCAATTTGCACTACACTGTTGTCATAAAAATACAAACCGGGTACAGCATAATTTGATTTAGGCTCTTTTGGTTTTTCTTCAATTGAAATTACTTTATGATTTTTATCAAACTCAACAACACCATAGCGTTCAGGATCACTCACGTGATAAGCAAATACGACACCACCATCAGGATCATTTATTTTTTGTAAGCTGCTGCCTAAGCCAACACCATAAAAAATATTATCACCAAGCACCAAAGCAACTTTATCTTTGCCAATAAATTTTTCTCCTAAAACAAATGCCTGTGCTAAACCATTTGGCACTTCTTGTACAACGTAAGAAAACTTACAGCCAATATTTTCGCCGGTACCTAAAAGTCTTTCAAAATTTGGAAGATCGTGAGGTGTAGAAATAATTAAAATTTCATTGATACCTGCCATCATCAAAACTGATAATGGATAATAGATCATCGGTTTATCATAAATAGGCATCATTTGTTTACTCATTGCTAAAGTAAGTGGATGTAAACGTGTACCTGAGCCGCCTGCCAAAATAATTCCCTTCATAGTTTTAAATTTTTATGGTTTGAAAGGTACAAATTTTTTAAAATCAAAAACCGTTTATATTTTTGAAACAAATAAAATGCCATTTCGGTAAAATTTGGTACTTTTATAGTAAAATGAACCTAAAAAGCCATAAAATCACTCTTTTTTGCCTCTTCTTTGCCTGTTTTTCCTTTAAACAGGATACTTCATTTTTTCAAAAGCTGGTGGTTCAGGCCATAAATCAAACAAAGATCAAAGTAACTTATGTGCCGGCTTACGTGCAGATAAAATATCCAAATGGCGATGTGCCTGCAAACACAGGTGTTTGTACCGACCTTGTAATAAGGGCTTACAGGGGCGTTGGAATTGATCTGCAAAAGCAAGTGCATGAAGATATGGTGAAAAATTTTAAAAATTACCCGAAACTATGGAGTCTCAAAAGCCCGGATAGCAATATAGACCATAGACGCGTACCTAATTTAATGACCTATTTTAAAAATAAGAAAGCAGAGTTGTTAATTTCGGATAAAGCAGAGGATTATAAGCCGGGAGACCTTGTTACCTGGAACCTTCAAAACAAAAAGGTAGTAAGTGGCATTACTCACATTGGCATTGTAACTGATCAAAGAACGGCCGATGGTAAACGGTATTTGATAGCCCATAATATTGGTGGTGGGAATGTGCTGGAGGACATGCTTTTTTCCTATGTGATCATTGGACACTATCGCTTTAAGGGCTAAAAAATAAACTTAAGATGGATGATATTATTTCGCCAAAATTTAAGAAACCTAGAAATAAACATGCGCAAAACAGCCTTATAATTGATTAAAATGCTTTTTGTTCGCTAAAAATTGCTTTTTAGTTATTCAAGGTCAACTTTAAATGAGTGAAAAAAAGGAGAAATTGAAAACTTGGCCGTAAATTCGTTAAAAGAAATTTCGTGAAAAATTTTATCATATTTTTAATGCTATTAGCATCTGTCAGCGTTAGCAGTCAACCTTTAGTGCCAATTAATCCACAGGCCACGTCTGTAAGCTTCGCCTTTACCGGCGGGATTCAAACGTTTACTGTTCCAAGTACGTTATGTGTAACTACTGTTACATTTGTTGTGAGGGGTGCAAAAGGTGGAGGTAATGGTGGTAACGGGGCTGCAATACAGGCAACGTATGCAGTAACACCGGGTCAGGTATTCCAAATTATGGTAGGTGGTGCCGGAACTCAGGGTGCTGCGTCGGGAGGATTTAACGGTGGTGGAACAGGTCATGCTTCCACAGGAGCAGCCGCATACAGTTCGTATGGTGGTGGTGGTGCTTCCGATATAAGGATCGCACCTTTTGCTTTAGCAAACAGAATTATAGTAGCAGGCGGCGGCGGCGGCGCAGGTGGTGGTTCAAATTCAGTATGTGGCGGCGCAGCTAATTGCAATAATGGCGCAGCAGGATGTAATACTTTTGGTGCAGGCGGCGGCGGCGGAACACAAGTTGCGGGCGGTGCAGGTGGTGTACCATGGGCAGCAACTCCTCCGGGAGGTTCTCCGGGAGTATTGGGTGTTGGCGGACAAGGTGGTCCATGGCAAACTGCATCCGGTGGCGGTGGCGGCGGCGGTTATTATGGCGGCGGCGGTGGTGGTAATGACGGTTGTTGTACCGGTGCAAATGGCGGCGGCGGCGGTGGCGGCGGTTCAAGTTTTTATCCGGCAGGTGCTACATGTGCACCGGCAGCTCAAACTGGAAACGGAAATGTAAGTATTTATTATTTGCCTGGTATAAACCCAACTGTTAATGAGAGCTATGCAATGTGCTCGCGTTCGGCACCTGCATTAAATTCAATGAGTTTATCCGCTCAAATAACAACAACTGCAACAGGTGTTTTAACTTTCTCATGGACGGGTCCTGGTGGTTTTAGCAGTGTAGTAAATTCAACTGCGGTACCTGTTAACCCTTCAGCACCGCCAACTTCTGGTAGCTATATAAACCAAACAAGCCCGGGTCCGGGTACTGTAACAACTACGCAATTTTTATTCATACCTAATCCAAGCCCTGCGGCTAGCGGAATTTACACGGTTTATGCCGGTTCAAATGGTACAGTTGGCGCTTGCGCAACTACAGTGCAGGTTATGGTAAAACCATCACCTACAATTTCGGTATTTGGTGTAAATGCACCGGCTTGTCAGGGTACTACTTTAAACTTTTCATTAACAGCAACTCCAACCGTTGCAGCGGCAGGTCAGACTGTAAATGCGCTTTATTCCTGGTTAGGGCCAAATAGTTTTGCGTCAAACATGCAAACACCATCAATAGCAAACTCGAGTTCATTAAATGCGGGAACCTATAGTGGAACTGCTGTTTACAATTACACGCAAAGTTTGGCCAGTACAGTTTTTACTACGGCACCAAATACGCCATTGATATTTACATCAACAGTATCTTGTAAAAAAGATACAAGTTTGGTGGCAGTAATTATTAATACAGCCATGCCTTCAAGTGCAAATTACACTCTTTGTCCCGGGTCTAATCTAACTTTAAATACAACTATACCTTTACAACCTAGCTCTTTCGCTTGGTCGGGTCCGGCGGGTTACAACTCAAATGCTCAAAGTCCGTCAATTAGTAACGTAATGCCGGTAAATTCGGGTAATTACAGTTTAACAGCTTTTTTTACAAACCCTACTACTACATTAATTTGTTCTCAGACATCAGTAAGCAATTTATCGGTTGTTCCAACTTCGCCTGTAGTTGTTAATGTTACCAATAATCTGTGTCAATTTACTACGGCTAATATTAGTGCTTCAGCGCCTGGTGCTGTTGGTTATTCCTGGGCCGGGCCAAACAATTTCAGTTCTAATTTGCAGGCAACCACTATTCCTAATATGATGCCCGCAAATGCTGGAGTTTATTTTGCCACTGCAACATTTGCTATCGGATCTGTTAGTTGTACAACAACAGGTTCAAATCAAATAAATGTTGTGCCAGTTAACCCTGTTATTGTTACGCCAACAGTAACTGTTTGTGAGCCTGCTAATGCACAATTAACAGCAAGTTCAAACGGTGCAGCAACTTATTCGTGGACGGGGCCAAACAATTATGGAGCAGGATTCGCTAACCCTACCTTTTATAATACTACTCCAACTATAAGCGGTGTGTATACTGTTGTAACATCCTATAACAATGGCGCATTGGTTTGTTACAATTCCAATACAACGCAATTAACAGTAAATCCGGTCCTAAACTTTACATTAACGCCATATAAACAATTGTGCTACAATGATCTGTTAACTATTAATGGGCCTGCGGGTGCAACATCTTATTCATGGACAAGCTCTACAGGTTTTACATCTAACTCTCAAAACCTTACAATACCAAGCGTTCAGCCTAATCAATCCGGAACATATACTTTAGAAGTTTCGTTAGGGCCTTGTGTTACTAAACAAAAAACACAAATAGAGATCTTAACACCGCTTTCATTTACATTAACTCCAGAAAGCAGAACAATTTGCAGAGGAGACAGTGTTAAATTATTTGCAGGTTCAACAGGTGGAAGTGGTAACTATGCTTACGTTTGGAACCCTGGAGCTTTCTTAGGATCGCCAACGGGTAGCGTACAATACGGTCATCCTGTTGGAACAACAATTTATCAGCTTTCCGGTCATGATATTGCTTGCCCTAACTATACTATATTCTCTACGTTTACAGTTCAGGTTAATCAACCACCAATGCCAAATCTTTTATTAGAAAGAGAGCAAGGCTGCCAACCGTTATGTTTGTTTTATGATACTAAAACACAACAGGAAGCAGCAATAACAACTTATGATTTTGGAGGAATAAAAGTAATGCAGGCAGATAGCTTTAGCTACTGTTTAGATGAGCCCGGAACATACAATTTAAAAATTACTTCATTAGGTAAAAACGGTTGTACAGGTGTTTATGATTATCCTGCGCCAATTATAGTATGGCCTAAACCACATTCTGATTTTGGATGGAATCCTGATGTTGTTTCAACAAGTAATAATCAAACAACATTTACACCGTATGCTCAATACGGCCCAATTACAAGTATTAACTGGATGTTCTCGGGTACAGGCATTGATGGATACGATACAACAAATGTTCAAAATCCAACACGTATATTTGAAAACGCGGGTAAATTCCCAATTATGCTAATTCAAAGAACTGATCATGGTTGTATTGATTCGGTAGTTAAATTTATTGAGGTAATTGAAGACTTTAACGTGTATATTCCAAATTCATTTACGCCAAATGGCGATGCCTTAAATGATATTTTTAGTGTAAAAGGTTTAGGATTTAAAACGGAAGGATTTAGTATGCAGATATTTGATCGTTGGGGTCATGAATTATTCTTTAGTAAAGATCTTACTAAAGGATGGGACGGAACAACAAAAGGAGCAGTAGCACCAGATGGCGTTTATATTTATAAAATTAAAGCAGTGGGCGCTAATGGCCAGGGACGTAAAGAATATGTTGGCCATGTAACATTAATGAAATAATCTAAGCACTTAATATTTAAAAGCCCTTCTTTTTTAAGAAGGGCTTTTTGTTTTGTGAGAATAAGTAATCTACAATTTGGAATTAAAAAGTAAACAATTTGTTTATTAAAACGATTTAAATGAAAAATTTCGATAAAGTATACTTCGTGAAGCCTGCCTTAAAATGAGGGAATAATTTGTTATGCCTTTGCCTATTGAATACCTTTATAGAAACCTTACTGGCAATGAAAACTACTATAAAACTTCTGTTCATTTGTTTGCTGCTAAATGCATCTTTATTAGCGCAAACTTATACAAACCCTTTACCGGGTACGCCATGTGCTAATTGTTATCAAAATACACCTTCGGCTCCCCCGAGCAACCCAAAGGGTGGAAATTCAAATAACAGTGTTATGAATGGTAATGGTTCAATTGCCACTAATTATACGCAAACAGCTTGTGGTTTAGGTTTTACGCAGGTTTCTGCCAGATTGCATAAAAGGGTGTTTAGTGGCGTACCTCCGGGAACAGGTACTACACAACCTTGTCCTATTGTTGTTGCTGGTATTCCTGCAGGTGCAATTATTCAGGCTGCCTTTTTATATGCCGGTGGCGGTGGACAAACCGGTGCAGGTAACTTTAATGCCACAATCGTTAATCCTTCTTCTGTAAGTCAAACCTTTCCAATGGCGCAAATTGGTTTTCACACCGATAAATGCTGGGGTTATGGTGGTACCTGGACCTCACGCGCAAATGTTACTCCAATTATTACCGGTAATGGTACATATACTTTATCGGGTTGCCCGGTTATGCCTTTAACACCTTCATTAGATACGGATGGCGCTACTTTATTCATTGTTTATATTGATCCTGCTTTAAATACAACCGGAAGTATTGTAATTGCTGATGGTTGCCAGGTAGGTATTGGTGGAACTGTAAATAGTGTTATTTCAGGCTTTAACGTTTGTGGTAACCCAACAAACACTCAAAACTTTATGGTTGTAGGCGATCTTCAAAAGATCTCTTCACCAAATTTACGAATGAACAGTTTGACTAATAATGCGGGTTATCCTGTTGCAAACCAACAATGCTGGGATTATATTCAAGCTCCGGGTGCTCCGGCAACCAATGGTCAAACTACTGCTAACTATGGTATCACTAGTACAGGTGATTGCTACTCGTTAAACATGGCCGGTATGTTTTGGCAAACCGGTCCTTGCTTAACTGTTACTGCAGCAAGCTCTCCATCTTGTCCTACTTCAAACGCAACTGTAACTGTATTAGGTGGTAATCCTGCATATACATACACATGGACACCAACTGGCCAAAACACGCAAGTTGCTACGGGTTTAAATTCGGGTACTTACACCGTTAATGTGGCTGATGCCGGCGGTTGTAAAACAGGTACTGCAGTTGTTTCTGTAACAACAACTCCTCTTAATCCTATTACAATTAGCGGTGGCACCATTTGTTCGGGTGCAAGCGTTGGTTTAACAGCCAATGGCGCGCCTACGTACACATGGGCTCCTGGCGCAACGTTAAGTGGTACATTTGGTGCCAATGTTACGGCAAATCCTGCGGCCACTACAATTTATTCGGTTTCATTTACAAATACAGCAGGTTGTATTGGTACACAAACTACGCAGGTGATTGTTAACCCAACACCAACAATAATAACAGTTTCTAACACCGGTCCCGCTTGTCAGGGAACACCTGTTTCTTTAGGAGTAAATTCGAGTGTTGCAGGGGTAACATCTTACGCATGGATAGGCCCACAAAGTTTCATCTCAAATTTACAAAATCCAACAATTGCCAGTCCTGTGCCAGGTAATTCAGGAACTTATTCTGTTACAGTAATAAACACATTTACAAATGGTGGTGTTTGCCAGGCCGGTGGTACAACAAATATGGGCATTGTGCCTGTAGCACCGCTGGTTGTAACACCTACTTTTACAAATTGCCAGGGAACTAATTTAAACCTTGTTGCGGGCGCGGCGGGTGCAACTTCTTATTCGTGGACAGGGCCAAACGTATTCAATACAGTTACACAAAATCCAAGCATACCTAATTTAATGCCGGCCAATTCAGGAAATTACAGCGTTACAGCTTACTTTACAAGTGCCAGCACAACTTTGATCTGTACTGCAAATGCAGTAACTAACGTTTCGGTGGTTGCCACATCGCCGGTAAATGTTACGTTACCAAATAACCTTTGTCAATATGCAAATGCTGCTATCAGTGCTAATGCGCCGGGTGCAATTGCTTATTCATGGTCCGGTCCGGGTAATTTCAGTTCTAATTTACAGGCTACAAATATTCCAAATGTTCAGCCTTCAAATAGTGGTCAGTATTTTGTTACAGCAACGTTCGCTATTGGAAGTGTAAGTTGTACTACAATGGGCTCAAATCAATTAGCGGTTGTACCTGTTAACCCTGTAATTGTAACGCCAACTGTAAGTGTTTGTGAGCCTAATAATGCGCATTTAAGTTCAAGCTCGGTAGGTGCTGCAACATATTCATGGTCTGGCCCAAATAACTATTCGGCACAAACTGCCAATCCAACCTTGTTCTTACCTACACCTTCGGCATCGGGTATTTATACGGTAGCTACTTCTTATAACAATGGATCTTTTACTTGTTATAATTCAAACACAGTACAATTAACTGTAAATCCAAGGATCACATTTACATTGGACGCTTTCAAAAGATTATGTTACAATGATATGTTGAATGTGAATGGTCCGGGTGGCGCTACTACATATACCTGGGTTGGCTCTACGGGTTTTACTTCTAATACTCAAAATCTTTTCATTCCTAGTATTCAACCTGGTCAATCAGGTACTTATACTTTAAACGTTCAGCTTGGGCCTTGTATCACTTCTCAAAAGATACAGATTGAGGTTTTAACGCCTCTTGCCTTTACATTAACACCTCCTAATCAAACTATTTGCAGAGGAGATAGTGTAAAATTATTTGCTGGTTCAACAGGTGGTAGTGGTAACTATGCATACGTATGGACACCGGGAGTGTTTCTAGGGTCGCCTACAGGCAGTGTACAATATGGTCATCCTTTAGGAACAACAATATATCAACTTTCGGGTCATGATATTGTTTGCCCTCATTACACAGTATTTGCTACATTTACTGTTGAGGTTAATCAACCGCCAATGCCTGATCTTGTTTTAGAAAAAGAGCAAGGCTGCCAACCGTTATGTTTGTTTTATAACACAAAAACACAAAACGAATCTGCAGTTACAACTTTTGATTTTGGAAACTCTATGATCATGCAATCTGATAGTTTTAGTTATTGCATTGACAGACCCGGAACTTATAATCTTAAGATCACTTCTCAAGGTAAAAATGGTTGCATTGGTATTTATGATTACGGCGCGCCAATTGTAGTATGGCCTAAACCTCAATCTGATTTTGGTTGGAATCCGGATGTAGTAACAACAAGCAACAACCAGTTAGTTTTTGATCCAACTCATAAATACGGACCAATTACCAGCATGAACTGGATGTTTACAGGAACCGGCGTTGAAGGATACGATACAAGCAATGTTGAGCATCCACAACGTGTTTTTGAAAATCCGGGCAAGTTCCCTGTAATGTTGATCCAACGTACAGATATGGGTTGTGTTGATACAGTAGTTAAATTTATTGAGGTTATTGAAGACTTTAATGTATACATTCCAAATGCATTTACACCGAATGGTGATGGAAACAATGATGTGTTCAATATAAAAGGCCTTGGTCTAAAATCTACCGGTTATAGTATGGAAATATTTGACCGTTGGGGCCATTTAATTTATGCTACAAAAGATTATACAAAAGGCTGGGATGGAACTGCAAAAGGTGTGGTATCGCAGGATGGCGTTTATATTTACAAGATCTATGCTACCGGAGCAAACGGAGAAGGTAAAAAAGAATACATTGGGCATGTTACCCTAATGAAATAAAATAATTATCCGATTATTAAGCTAAAAAATCCCTCAAATTATTGAGGGATTTTTTTTATACCCTTAACTGGGTATTTTTTGATTTAGTCGATTTTATTGAGTAAAAAGCCCGTTTTGCCTAGGGAAAAATCCTATAATTTTATAATAATTAATAACTTTGTTAAGTGTTTTTCAGGCTCAGTTTAAATGTATCGCTTTTTATTTAAAACCTTTTAGGATTTTAAATCTATTGGCCTGAATTTTTTATGTGAATTAAAGAATAGAATATAAATTAATTGAAAAGAATTTTTAAAATACTTGTTATTGCATGCTTACTACTGGTAAGTTCAGTACAGAATTCTTATTCACAAAATCCCGCAGCATGTAATAACCTTGTTAATCTTTGTACAAATTCTGTTTTTAGTTTCAGTGCAAATTCAGGAACTGGTTTAACTCCGGGATTAACTGTTAGTAATCCTTTTACAAACCCGCAAGCTGTTAACGCCGGGTGTATGTTTACAAATGTGGCAAACCCGCAATGGTTATTATTAAATATTACCACCACAGGTAACCTTGGTTTTTCGTTTGGAGCAAATGGTTCTGCATTTCCACAGGCAGGAAATTACGATTGGATCATGTGGCCTTATTCAGCGTCAGCATGTAATGATATTTTTAATAATACATTGCCTCCTGTTGCATGTAACTGGAATTGTACCGGTGGTGGTGGTACAGGTATGGGAACGGTTCCTTTTGGCGGTTCTCCATGCAACTTTCAGCCTTCTATTCCTGTTATACAGGGCCAGCAATATATTATTTTGATCACTAATCCTAGTGGCGTAAATACCCCTGTGTCGTTTTCAATGACCGGTAGCGCAGCTGTTTCATGCAATCCTATCTTATTCAATAATCAAACTGCATGTCCCGGGCAAGTTGCAGTATTTACAGGCACATGGGTAAATTCGGCAAGTGGAACCTACACATTACAACCGGGTAATGTGGTACAAACAAATCCATCTTTTACCGTTAGCTCTTTAGCTACACAAGTGTATACAGTTACTGCACAGGGTACAAATTTGGGAGGTGTGCCAATTGCAGATCAAACAACCTTTACACTAAACATTAACCCTATCATTCCAATTTCAATAACCACACCAACTAATTTTTGTTATGGTAGTAATGCAACTTTTACTGTGAGTCCTGCCGGTACCGGTACGTTCAATGTTACAGGTCCGAGTGCTCCTACAACTTCTTTTGCAACAACATCTATTGCTTACCCAAATGTTACTACACCAAATATTGGAACGTTTACTGTAGCAGCAAGTTATACCAATGGGTGTACAGGTACACAAACAACTCAAGTTAATATTGCACCAAATCATACAATTACCGTAAGTTCAAATACCAATGTATGTATGAATGGTACAGTAAACTTAACTTCTTCTATGCCAACTGCTACTGCTTATGCATGGACAGGACCTAACGGTTTTAACTCTGCCGCACAAAATCCTGTGCTTAATACAATGCAGCCTATAGAATCAGGTGTTTATACTGTTACATCCAATATTAATTTTAACGGCATTACTTGTCCGCGATCAAATACAGTACAGGTAGATGTTGTGACTACAAACACTGTGGCCGTTACACCTAACTTTACATTATGCCAGGGAGCAAATTTAAATTTAACCTCTAGTGCAACCGGCGCAGTTTCTTATTCATGGAATGGGCCGGGGGCTTATACGTCTTCTTCACAAAATCCGATTGTTGCCGGCATATTGCCTGCCGGAGCGGGAAATTATACTGCAACAGCTTATTTTACCAACGGACCATTAACCTGCACAACAGCTGCAGTTTCTAATGTTTCGGTTGTTGTAACTTCAACCATTAACATGGCGGTTCCTGCAAATATTTGCCAGAATGCTACAGCAAACATGACAGCTACGGCAAGCGGCGCATTAAGTTACGATTGGACGGGGCCAAATTCATTTGCTTCCAATATTTCCACACCTTCTATTGCCAATATTCAAACTGCAAGCTCGGGTATTTATACTGTAAATGCATTATTTGCAATTGGTACTGTAAGTTGTCTTACTTCTAATACGGCGTCAATAAGTGTTGTAGGAACAAATACTGTTGCTGTTACTCCAAACTTTACATTATGCCAGGGTTCAAATTTAAATTTAACTTCAGGTGCTGCCGGTGCGGTTTCATATTCCTGGGCTGGCCCTGGTGGATTTACGTCTGCAATACAAAACCCAACGCGCTTAGCTATCACACCAAGCGAAGCCGGAAATTATACAGTTACCGCTTCTTTTTCAAACGGTGTTTTAACCTGTACTACTGATGCGGTATCTAACGTTTCGGTGGTTGCCACATCGCCGGTTAATATTACTGTTCCTGCAAATATTTGTCAAAATGCTACGGCTAATATGACTACTACTGCAACAGGTGCAACAGGTTTTACCTGGACAGGCCCAAATACATTTACTTCAGCCAGCGCTACTCCAAACATTACAAATATTCAACCGGCCGCCTCTGGTATATATACAGCTACTGCCATGTTCTCTATGGGTACTGTTAGTTGTACAACAGCAAATTCCGCATCAATGAGTGTAGTTACAACAAACACGGTTGCAGTAGCAACAAACTTTACAGTTTGTGAAGGGGCTAATGTAAATTTAACTTCAAATGCAACAGGGGCAGTTTCTTACTCGTGGAATGGGCCGGGCGCTTATACCTCGGTAGTTCAAAATCCAACTATTGCAGGTATACTTCCCGCAGGTGCAGGAAATTATACCGCAACCGCTTTCTTCACTAACGGTGTTTTAACCTGTACTACCGACGCTGTTGCTAACGTTTCGGTAGTTGCTACACCAACAACTACTATTACATATCCTGCAAATATTTGTCAAAATGCAACCGCTAATTTTACTGCGGCTGCAACGGGTGCCATCTCTTATGCATGGGCCGGCCCAAATGGTTTTGCATCAAACATTGCAACACCTTCTATTCCAAACATTCAAACTAACGGTTCGGGTATTTACACAACTACAACCATGTTTGCTATAGGAACTGTTAGTTGTACAACTACCAATACCAATCAGGTAAGTGTTGTAGGAACAAATACGGTGGTGGTAGCAAACAATTTTACAGTTTGCGAAGGAGTTAACGTGAATTTAACTTCTAATGCAGCCTCGGCGATTTCATATTCATGGAATGGGCCCGGGGCTTATACCTCTGCACTTCAAAATCCAACAATAAACGGTATTCTTCCGGCTGGTGCCGGAAATTATACAGTTACCGCATCTTTTTCAAACGGTGCTTTAACATGTACCACTGCTGCAGTTGCTAACGTTTCGGTGGTTGCCACTCCGGTGCTGAATGTTACAGTTCCTGCAAATATTTGCCAGGGTTCAACAGCAAATCTTAATGTGAATGCAACAGGTGCTGTTTCTTATTCGTGGGTTGGACCAAATAGTTTTTCATCTAATTTAGCAGCGCCTTCAATTGCAAATATTCAACCGAACGCCGCAGGAATATATACTGCTACTGCATTATTCTCTATTGGTACAGTGAGCTGTTCAAATACAGGTACTTCGCAAATGAATGTGGTGCAAATAAATTCAATCACTATCAATTCAATCATGAATGGTTGTGCAGGCCAAACAAATGTGCTTTCAGCTAATTCGGTTGGTGCTGTTGCTTATTCATGGACTGGCCCTGGTGGTTATACTGCAGCAACACCAAATGCTACTTTATTTAATACCCCTGTTACAGCTGCCGGCGTTTATACTATTACAACAACTTATAGTAACGGATCTATTAACTGTTTAAATACAGGCACTTTAAATCTTATAGTAAACCCGGTTGTATCGTTTACATTACCGTTGTCTACTTCTCTTTGTTACAATTCAACATTAACCATTCCGGGTCCTTCAGGCGCAAGCTCTTATACCTGGCAAAATGCAGGTGGTATAGTTTCTAATGCGCAAAATTTAGTAATGACAAATGTTACTTTAGCGCAAGCAGGCACATATAGTTTAACTGCAACATTAGGTTTTTGTTCTACAACGCAAACTATTCTTGTGAATGTTGCTTCACCAATACAATTTACAATGGTGCCAAATAGTTTATCTATGTGCCAGGGCGATAGCATTAAATTATTTGCAGGATCAACCGGTGGTAGCAATAATTATGCTTACACCTGGAATCCTCCTGTTTTCTTAAGTTCACCAACAGGCAGCATTCAAACCGTTACACCTATGGGTACAACCATTTATAATTTATATGCTTATGATATTGCTTGTCCTACTTACACAATTGCTCACACGTTTACAATAAATGTAAAAATGCCGCCTAAGCCTTTACTTGATCTAGAGAAAACAGAAGGTTGTGCACCGCTTTGCCAGTTGTATAATGCCAAGTTAGGTTCAGATACTTATTCAATGACGTATGATTTTGGAGGAATTAAACAATATAATGAAGATAGTATGTATTATTGTTTGAATGAACCGGGAGAGTATAATTTAACTATTCATACAAAAGGTACTAACGGCTGTTCGGGTGTTTTTAACTACATTAATAAAATTGTTGTTTATCCAAGACCGGAAGCAAGTTTTTATCACGTACCTGAATTTCCGACGTTAACAGATAACCATGTAACTTTTTATCCAAATTATAATAATCCTGTTGTTTCGCAAACCTGGATGTTTAGCGGTACCGGCGTTGCAGGTATGGATACGACCGGCAAACATACACCTGATCGTTATTTTGAAAAAACAGGTTCATATCCTGTTGCACTTATTGCTATAACTGACAAAGGTTGTGCAGATACCGTATTTCAGATTTTAGAAGTTATTGATGATATCAGTATTTACATTCCAAATACATTTACGCCAAATGGTGATGGTTTAAATGAATTGTTCCGTGTGCAGGGTGTTGGTTTTTCTACCGATGATTTTATTATGGAATTATGGACCCGTGGTGGTAACCAGATCTATTTTTCAAGAGATTACAGTAAAGGATGGGACGGAACCGTTAGAGGCAAACCTGCTGAATTAGGTACTTATATCTATAAAATAAAGGTGCTGGGAACCCATGGCGAGGGCTATAAAGAGTTTGTAGGCCATGTAAACCTTATAAGGTAAAATTTCTAAAAACTTTTAATAAATCCCCCTGTTATTAAACCGGGGGATTTTTATTTTTGTATAAATACAGCAAAGAACTATGAAACAATATCACGATCTCATGCAACATGTTTTAAATGTTGGGGCTACCAAAACAGACAGAACAGGAACCGGCACGGTGAGCGTTTTTGGTTACCAGTCGCGTTATAATTTACAGGAGGGTTTTCCTTTATGCACCACAAAAAAACTGCATACAAAAAGTATCATTCACGAATTGTTATGGTTCTTAAAAGGCGATACCAATATTAAATACTTAAAAGATAACGGTGTAAGCATTTGGGATGATTGGGCAGACGAGAACGGAAATCTTGGACCTGTTTATGGTTATCAATGGCGCAACTGGCCAACACCAAACGGTGGGCATATTGATCAGATCACACAGGTAATTGATATGATCAAAAAAAATCCTGATTCAAGAAGATTAATTGTAAGTGCCTGGAATGTGGCAGATATCAATAACATGAAATTACCGCCATGCCATGCCTTCTTTCAATTTTATGTGGCCGATGGAAAATTAAGTTGTCAGTTGTATCAGCGTAGCGCCGATATTTTTTTAGGCGTGCCTTTCAATATTGCATCATATGCTTTATTAACCATGATGGTAGCGCAGGTGTGTAATTTAAAGGTGGGTGATTTTATTCATACCCTTGGTGATGCGCATTTATACTCTAATCATATTGAGCAGGCCAAACTACAATTGTCACGCGAGTTAAGACCATTGCCAACTATGAAGATAAACCCAAATGTGAAATCGATCTTTGATTTTAAATTCGAAGATTTTACATTAGAGAATTACGATCCGCATCCACACATTAAAGCAGCTGTAGCGGTTTAAGCATTGAATTTTTAACTTTCAACTTTGAATTTATTATGATCGCAACAATATTTCATCTTGGTAAAGAATTCAGGGTTGATTTTTTTAAACCAATAGATATTTCCATTCCATTACACACCGGCCAGGATTGTGCCAGTGCCTGGTATGTAAATCCTATGAAATTAGAGCCTGTTGTAATGGGCGATTGGGTGGGGGATGTAAACAAAGGTGGCAGCGTCAACTTCCGAACCGTTACGTTTAACCCACATGGTAACGGTACACATACAGAGTGTGTGGGCCATATTAGCAAAGAATTTTATACCATCAATAAAAATTTAGATCGCTTTATGTTCATTGCTGAGGTAATTACTGTATTGCCTGAGCAATTAGACAATGGCGATTTTGTTATTACCCGCATGGCTTTAGAAAATTTATTAAAAGATAGCGGTAAACCCGAAGCCGTTGTGATACGAACTTTGAGCAATGGCACTAATAAATTACACATCAATTACAGTAATACCAACCCGCCATATGTTTTAAAAGAAGGTATTGAATTTCTGAATGAGTTGGGTGTTATGCATTTATTGATAGATATGCCTAGTATTGATCGCGAGCAGGATGGGGGCAAGCTGGAAGCGCATCATGCTTTCTGGAATTACCCTGCTAACACGCAACTTCATAAAACAATTACCGAATTTATTTACGTGCCTAATGAAGTGTTTGATGGTACTTATATTTTAAATTTACAGATCGCTCCTTTTGAGAACGATGCCAGCCCAAGTAAGCCTGTACTTTATAAAGTTGTGTGATAATAACAAAAACCCACATTTATTTTTTTGCTTGTAAAAAAATAATGTTATTTTTAAACGTGTCTGAAGAAAAATTAAGCTCCCAACAAAGTATTTCTAATGAAGTCTGTAAAATGGACCTTAAAGAGGGTAATATCGTTTACATCTATACTTTTGAAGACGCAGAAATTGAAATCCCTGAAATTGACGAACTGAATATAAACCTGAAAGCCTTAACCGGTGATAGGCCTTGTTACCTGATGGTTTTTCCGGGCGAAGGAAGTATATCTTCTCATGAAGCAAGAAAATATGCTGCATCAAAAAAAGGAAAAAATATTATTGCAGAAGCGATCGTGATGAATAACCTGGCTATAAGATTACTGGCAAATTTTTACATGCGAATAAACAGGCCGGAGCAAAAAATTAAATTGTTCTCTAATGAAAAAGCTGCTTTGGAATGGATAAATTCAATTAAAGAAAAACAGATCACTTCACAAACTTAAAACTCTGCTCTTTTCCTTCTGAAAATAAATGTAATTGATACATTCCTTTTTCCAGACTTTGAATATTTACTGAAGTAGTTTCGTTCGTTTCTAAAACTGTTCTTCCGGCAAGATCAAGAATAATTACTTTATCTATTGTATAATTATTTGGATTCTTAAATTGAATTACATCAGTTGCAGGATTTGGATAAACAGAGAATAAATTATCATTCAAGTTTTTTTCGTTTATACCAAGCCCCAAACAATTAAACAGAGTTGGAGTTAGTTTATCAGTGGTTGTGCCATCTCCTAATTGTCCAAACGCGTTTCTTCCCCAACTGTACATGTCACCATTCGATCTTAATGCATGGCTGTGATTACGACCGC
Source organism: Bacteroidia bacterium (assembly GCA_044229885.1). Lineage (GTDB taxonomy): Bacteria > Bacteroidota > Bacteroidia > B-17B0 > Aurantibacillaceae > Aurantibacillus. The sequence goes on from JBGASD010000003.1 coordinate 674,207, forward strand.
CATTTATATCTTTCCAGTTATTAAATGCAGTTATTTGTGTAGGCGTTAATTTATTGGTGGTTGTTCCATCACCTAATTCGCCATAAGTATTATTTCCCCAGGCCCATAAGGTACTGTCTGTTTTAATGGCAAAGCTTTGATCGGTTTCCCCTGCAATGGTCATCCAGTTTGTAGCTGAGCCAAGCTGAGTAGGGCTGGTAGCAGAATTGGTACTGTTGTTGCCAAGCTGGCCGGCATTGTTATATCCCCACATCCATAAAGTACCATTGTTTTTAACAGCCATACTATGATTTAATCCGGCCGAAACGGAACGCCAATCAGTATCTGTACCAATTTTTTCGGGATTGTATCTGCTGTTGCCTGTACTAAAATCACCAATTTGTCCATACGTATTATTTCCCCACGCCCATAAAGTTCCATCTGTTTTTATGGCCAATGTATGGTAATGACCTGTTGCTATCATTTTCCAATCATGGCCGGTTCCAATTTGTGTAGGTACACTTTTATCAAGGTTGGTACCATCACCTAATTGACCGGAATAATTACCGCCCCATGTCCATAAAGTGCTGTCTGTTTTAATACCTACACAATGGTAAACACCTACCGATACTGTTTTCCAGTTGCTGGCTGTTCCAATTTGTATAGGGTTTATTTCTATTGTGTTATAACTACCTGTACCGCATTGCCCGTTAAAATTAGCACCCCAGGTCCACAATGTGCCATTGTTTTTAATAGCAACAACATTAAACGATCCGGCTGCAATTGATTTCCAGGTATTATCTGTACCAACCTGTGTAGGAATTAATTTAGAGTTGGAATATTGGCCTGTGCCATGATAGCCATTGCCCCAGCTCCATAAAGTGCCATCGGGTCTAATGCCTAAGGAGAGATCACTTTCTCCACCAATCGTTTTCCAGCATTGTGCTTTAAATTGCGTATTAAAAAACGTGAGCGATAAAAGAATAAATATTTTTTTCATGAGAATGGGTTTTATGGGTGATTAAATTCTCTCTCTATCAAAGTTAATATTTTTTCTAATGGAACACTAATTGTTATGACTTTTTCAAAAGCTTTTACTTACTTTTTTTAAGGAAACGCTCATCACTTAAACTCAGCATAAAATTAATAAGGTCTTCTTTTTCCTGTTTATTAAGGCCCAAAGGTTTATTCATGCTTGTATCCCTGTTAATTGCGCCTTTAACAAATTTATCGGGTGTGTCATAATGCTCTATTACCTGCGCCAGTGTTTTAAACATGCCGTTATGCATATAAGGTGCCGTTTGTGCAATGTTACGTAAGCCAGGCGTCTTAAAGGCTCCTAGGTCTTTAAGGTTTTTAGTGATCTCGTAACGGCCTTTGTCATTCAATTCTTTTCCATTGTATAAGCCAATGTTTTTATAATGATCGTTGCCACTAAAGTCAACACCAAAATGACAATCAAAACACTTTGCTTTTCCGTTAAACAGCTCCAGCCCACGCTTTGCGCTTTCTGTAAAAAGTGTGGTATCACTTTCATCCATGTATTTATCAAAAGCAGTTTTACTTGTTTCTAAAGTTTTTTCGAAACCGGAAAGCGCTTGTGCCAATAATTTTGCCGAAGTCTCTTTACCGTAAATAGAAACAAATGCATTCTTATATTTTTCGTGTCTTAATAAGCGGCGAATAGCAATAGAAATAGGCAGGTCCATTTCTACCGGGTTTTCAATTGGGCCAAGCGCTTGTTCTTCCAGGGTTTCGGCGCGGCCATCCCAAAAATAAGCATTGCGGTTGCTTTGGTTCATAGAGGAAGGTGTGTTGCGTGTGCCTTTCTGATGATAAACACCAATGCTTACAGGTGTATTATCGGCAAAAGCAAACTCGGGTTTGTGACAACTGGCGCAGCTTACGCTGCTATCACGCGAAAGAATAGGATCAAAATATAAAGCCTCACCTAATTGCGCTTCTGTAACAATTATTTTTTCTGTTTTTGTCTCCGTACAGGAAATAATCAACAATAGTATTGGTATTAAAAAGTGTGAAGATTTCATGTTTTTTAAGTTGCCTTTCTATCCTATTCTCTAAATTTTAGATATATTTATACAATATAATTTACCACAAATTTATTCAAAAAATCTCAAGCGCCTCTTAAATTTTAATGGATACTACAGATCAAGATATTCCCAAAAAAGAATTGCCATTTAATAATCTTTTTTTAAACTCGGCTGTAGTACACGGCTATAATTATTGGTGGATGTATGCTACGGGTATTTTAGCTGCCATGCTGGGTTATGTTATTTGCCAGATATTGATCTCTTTTCCATTAATGGCCTTTGCTTTAAATAACGGTAATTCGTTTTCCGAGATCCAAAGCAATCCTGCTATTTTATTTGATGTTGAACGCCTGGGCATAAACAAAAATATTTTATTGGCAATGCTCTTGTCTATGTTTGCTTTTGCGCTGGTAGGTTTATTTATTGTTGTTAAAAGAATACATCGCAAGCCTTTAATTTCAATTATTACTGCCTATAATAAATTACGTTACAAGCGTTTTTTCTTTGCATTTACTGTGTGGGCAGTATTGATCATCATTATTACTCTTTCCGCTTATTTTATTTCTCCTGAAAGTGTAGTGGTGCAATTCGATCCGCTTAATTTTCTTTTATTGGTTTTAGTGTCTGCAGTGCTTATGCCAATTCAAACCAGTACTGAAGAAATATTGATACGTGGTTATCTAATGCAGGGTATTGCATTGATATTTAGAAATGGAATTGCGCCTTTAATAATTACCTCCGTATTTTTTGGATTGTTACATATGGATAATCCAGAAGCAAAAGCTTATGGCTGGTGGGTAATGCTGCCTTATTACTCTGTATTTGGCGCTTTTTTGGGCTTGCTTACGCTATTGGATGAAGGTTTGGAGCTGGCTTTGGGTATACATTTTGCCAATAATTTTATTTCTTCATTATTGGTTACCAGTCCTACGGGTGTTTTAAAAACAGATGCTATCTTTTTAGTAAAGTCAGATGATCCTGTGGTAGAATTTGTTATATTTATTATCCTGGCTTTGATCACTTTTTTTATTTTTTGGAAAAAATACCGTTGGACCAATTTTAAATTAATATTAAAATAAAATATATGAGAAATTTAATTCTTATTGTGGCGTTGATAGTGAGTGGCTTTTTAAAGGCTGATGATAACTACCGTTATTCGATTAACCTTACAAAAGTTGTTAATGATAAAGTTTCAATACAACTAACGCCTCCCACTATTACGCAAAATGAGATCGAATTCTCGTTTCCTGCAATGGTACCGGGTACGTACGAGGTTTACAATTTTGGCAGGTTCATTTCTAACTTTAAAGTTACAGGTAAGAATGGTACTGTGATAAAAGTAACCAAGTCGGATATCAATACTTACAAGATCTCTCCTGCTACAGCAATTGATAAAATAATGTATGATGTGGATGATACCTGGGATAAAACAGACCTACCTGATACAAAAGAAAAAATAGTATTTGAGCCGGGAGGGACAAATTTTGAAGACGGAAAGAATTTTGCAATGAATACACACAGCATGTTTGGTTTTATAAAGGGCATGTTGAATAAAAATTTTATTTTAGAATTTGAGAAGCCAAAAGGCTTTTATCCTGCAACAGGCTTATCTGATATAAAATTGGGAGAAACAAAAGATGTGATCTCTGTTTTTGATTATCATGATCTGGTAGATTCGCCTATTATGTATTTTTTGCCCGATACGGCAACAATACAGGTAGCGAATACAAAAGTGCTTGTTGCCTGTTATTCTCCAAACAAAAAAATAAACTCACGCTTTATTGCTTCTACGCTTAAAGAATTATTAAACGCACAAAAAGATTATTTAGGCGGAGAATTGCCGGTAAACAAATACGCTTTTTTATTTTATTTTATTGATAGAGCTACACTTTCGGGTGCAAGCGGTGCTTTGGAACATTCGTATTCTTCTTTTTATGTTTTGCAGGAGTTTGATAGTCTTTCTGTACAACAGGAAGTAAGGGATGTTGCCGCACACGAATTCTTTCACATTGTTACTCCTTTAAATATTCACTCTAAAGAAATTGGTGATTTTGATTTTTCAAAGCCCGTAATGAGCGAACATCTTTGGCTGTATGAAGGTATGACCGAGTATGCTGCACATCATGCGCAAACTAAAGGTGGTATTACCGATATTGATAAATTGGTGAGTACTATGATGCAAAAGTATGATAACAGCATTACAAGCTATAATGATACTATGAGTTTTACATATATGAGCAAACATGTACTGGAAGAAAAAATTCATGCTCAGTATTCTAACGTTTACGAAAAGGGAGCTGTAATTGGTATGTGCCTTGATATTTTACTGCGTCATTATAGTGATGGAAAATATGGCACGCAAGATTTAATGAAAGACCTTGCCACCAAATACGGTAAAAGTAAATCGTTTAACGATGAAGATCTTTTTAATGATATTGAAAAATTCACGTATCCCGAGATAGGTGCATTTTTAAGAAAATATGTTTCAGGTACTACACCATTACCAATGACAGAAGTGTTGGATAAAATAGGAATTGATTTTTCTAAAGAATCTATTACTTACGAATTCTCACTAGGTAGTACCGACCTTAATTATAATGAAGAAACCAATCGTTTGTTTATTGCCAGTACAACCGATATGGATGAGTTTGGAAAAGACCTGGGTTTTAAAACAGGCGATGAGTTAAGTAAACTAAATGGTGTTGAATTAAAAATTGATAATATAAAAGAAATAATAACCGACTATTACGAAAAATTAAAAGAAGGTGATAAAGTTACGATGGAGATCTACAGAAAAAAAGGAAAAAAATATAAATTGAAAACATTAACCGCTACTGCTAAAAAAGTAAAAACGATTCGTAAAAATCAGTTAAGCTTAAAACAGCAATTAACGGATAAACAAAAACAAACCTTACGTGCCTGGGTTGGATTGTAACTAGAAAAGAAATTTGTATTATATGAAAAGATCTAAAAATATGCATTCAAAAACATTACTTTTTATTTGTTTTGTATTTTCATTTGCATTTGCATTTGCGCAGCAAATGCCGCCAGGCCAATACACCAGCACTAATAAAAAAGCCATTAAATATTTAGAAGAAGGTAAAACCGCGTTTGAAACAAAGAATGATGTTGCCGCAGAAAAAGCCTTGAAAAAAGCGTTAGAAGAAGATAAGAACTTTGTGGAAGCAGCCTTAGGCTTAGCTAATTTGTACCAGGTAACAGGCAAGCACGCAGAAGCGATAACGTATTTTAAACGCGGTATCGAGATCAATCCAAAATATTTTCCAAGCGCTTTTTTCTTTTTAGCGGCTTCGCAATTGTCAATGGGGCAGTACAGCGAAGCAAAAGCAAATTTAGAGACGTTTTTAAAGTTTGAACGCATCAATCCAAATACAAAAGAAAATGCGCAACAGCTTTTAGAAACAGCCAAGTTTGGTGAAATAGCCATAAAAAATCCTAAACCATTTAAGCCAATAAACGTTGGTCCCGGAATTAATACAGAGTACGGAGAATACTTTTCTGCTATTACAGGCGATGGCAAACAATTTATGTTCACGCGCGCGCTTCCCAGGCCAAATGTACCTAACGATCCGGAAGCGGTAAATGAGGATTTTTATATTAGTGAAAAAGTTAATAACGTTTGGCAGACTGCCACGCCACTTAGTAATATTAATAGCAATGGAAATGAAGGCGCTCCTTCATTGTCATCAGATGGTAACATTATGTTCTTTGCTTCCTGTGCAGATAATTTTGGAGATTACGGAGCACAAGATAGAAAAGGATCAGGAAGCTGTGATATTTTTTATTCTCAAAAAATAAATGGTAAATGGACTCGTCCGCGCAACGCCGGTAATGCCATAAACAGCGCTAATTGGGAAACACAGCCCAGCTTTAGCAGCGATGGTAAAACCTTATATTTTATAAAAGGCTTTAGAGGTAGAGGAGGTATGAATAAAGATATTGATATTTACATGAGTGTGATCGGTGATGACGGCAAGTTTCAACCGGCAGTTAAATTAAATGCAAATGTAAATTCTGCAGGTAACGAAGAATCTGTTTTTATTCATCCCGATAATATGACCTTGTATTTTGGAAGTGATGGTCATCCCGGAATGGGGGGAAGTGATCTTTTTATGAGCCGTCGTCAGCCAAACGGTGATTGGGGCCCGGCAATTAACTTAGGTTACCCTATAAATACGTTTGAAAATGAGAGCAGTTTGTTGGTTGATCCTGCAGGTAAACTGGCGTACATTGCAAGTTCGAGGCCGGGAGGTTATGGTAATAGCGATATTTATCAGTTTGAATTAGCTGAAGACCTGAGACCTGAAAAAATTACGTATGTAAAAGGAAAGATCTATAATTCGAAAACAAAAGAAACTTTAGAAGCTAATTTTGAATTGGTAGATCTTGAAACGCAGCAAACCGTTACACAATCGTATACTCAAAAAAATGGTGAGTTTTTTGTAACACTTACAGCCAATAAAAATTATTTAGTGAACGTGAATAAAGATGGATTTTTATTTTATAGCGATAACTTTAGCTTAAAAGGAAAAGAAACTGATTTTACAAAACCTTTCTTGTTGGATATACCATTAGATCCTATTGATACAGGAACTGTAGTAGAATTAAAGAACGTTTTCTTTGATGTAAATAAATGGGATCTTAAACCTGAAAGTAAAGCCGAATTAGATAAACTAGGGGCTTTTTTGATCAAGAATCCAAGCCTTAAAATTGAATTAGGCGGACATACAGATAGCGATGGTATTCGTAAGAATAATATTACTTTGTCTGAAAACAGGGCAAAATCGGTTTACGATTATCTGATCAACACCAGTAAGATCAACGCTGCACGTTTAAAATACAAAGGCTATGCCGATCTTAAGCCAAAAGTAAAGAACGATACCCCCGAAAATAAGGCCAAGAACAGACGTACAGAATTTAAGGTATTTGCAAAATAATTTAATTTAAGGATAGGGTAAGCTCTTTTTTAAACGACATATTGGTATAAACTCCAACATTTATACCATGAAAAAGACCTATTTAAGTAGCTTATTTCTTATACTTTCAATTGCTTTAAAAGCGCAATCTTTTTATAAAGGAGCACTTGTAACCGAATTAAATACAGGTTTCGAAAATTATAATACCGTTTTAAAAGTCAAATTAAAAGACCCTAATCGTACACGCGATACATCTTATAATGATCGTGCAGCGAATACCAATTTTGGATTTGCAGTGGAGTATGGTTTGCACAAAAATTTTGGTGTTGGTATACGCTACAAAGCAAATAATTATTTTACAACAAGAGATTCAGTTACGAAAGTAAAACCCGAGGTAAAGACCAATGATTTTTTAATTGAATTAAATTATCACCCGGTTGTAAAAAAGAATTTTGACCTGGTACTTGGTGCTAATGTGGGGTATTCTACCTTTAAATACAAGGCAAAAGATAGTTTAAATTTAATTTTATCCGGCGGCGGTATGTATTTTTCTCCATACATCAATCCAAGAATATATTTTGGAAGATTTGGTATTAACTTTAAATTATTTGCACCTTTTGCAAACTACAATAAGCTTACCACCAACAACGAAGATTTTAATACCTACATCGCAATTACAAAATGGAGAGCAAGCGGTTTCGGTTTAAGCTTTGGAATTCAATATCGCTTTATGGAAGATAAAGGGGACACAAAGCCTATGCATAATTGATTTCGTGATTCCCCCTTGGAGAAGGGGGTAAGGGGGATTGATGCTTTTGATATTTTAAATTTTATGCAACGCCAAACAATTTCTGCCAACGGCTTAATACGAATAATTTAAATAATAGTTTGTTATGAAAACTACTTTCGGTATTGCTTTTTTCAAGATCAACATAATTTACAAATTCGAAGTTTGCAGTTTTTATCTCTGAAAGAATTTGTTGGCGCATTTTTTTCATCCACACATTCATTGGTGTTTCAAAACCTTTTTTATCGTAACGACTGTAAATTTCGTTCGGTAATTTATCTTTTACAGCTTCACGCAATAAGTATTTAGAAATACCATTTTTTATTTTTTTGTTGCCGTTAAAAGAAAATAATAAATTGATCAGTTCAACATCGTCCGCAAAAGGTGTGCGGCTTTCCACACTATGCCACATGCCGCAACGGTCTTCACATTTTAAGAATGATTTTAAGCGTGTGTTATAAATATCATCTACTAATTGTTCATTGACAGAATTAAAATAAACAGATGGATTTTTTATTTCTGAACTGTTTAAAAATTCGTTCTTAAAAAATAAATTAAAATGTTTTTTATTTAAATAATTCTTCTGTTTTACCTTTTCTTTTAAATAAAATTGTAAAGGATTGGCAATTGTTTTTTTGCTCATTGAAATTTCATTCATGGCCATCCTATAATTTCCCTGCGAAAATAAATTATTCCACTTGGCTAAAAAATGATGGTGGTAACCACCAAATAATTCATCAGCGCCTTGTCCATCTAAAACTACTTTTATCTTATTTTGTTTTGCCAGCTCCATCACCTTGTATTGAGCATAAGTACTGGTATCCCAAATAGGTACATCCTGCGAATAGATAAGATCATCCGCTTCATTTAAAAAACCTTCAAAGGTTGGTTCTACTTTAAAATGTTTTGCTTGTATTTTTTTAGCTACGCTATCTGCAAAATGTTCTTCGTTTATCGGATTATTTCTGAAAACAGAAGTAAAACAATTTAATGGTTGCTTGGTGATTTCAGAAATACTTACCGCAAGCGCACTGCTATCAATACCACCACTTAAACAAGTGCCAACTTCCACATCGCTTCTCAATCTTAATTTAACAGCATTCTCAAAAGCGTAACTCACTTTTTCTATCAATTCTTTTTCACTTAAATTGTCGTTCTTTAAAGTAATGTGATCAGTTAAATTGTAATATGTAGAAATTTTTACTTCTTGTTTTTTTATATCAAGTATCAAATTATTGCCTGGCATTAACTCGTTAATGCCTTCAAAAAAATTAGTTGCAGTTGTTTCTAAAAGCCCATTCACTAAGTAAGTGTGTAAGGCACTTGAATTTATTTTTGGCGAGATCAATCCTGCTTTTACAAAAGCTTTTTGCTCACTGGTAAATGCAAAAAGATCTTTATTATTGATGTAATAAAATGGCTTAACTCCAAAACGATCACGCGAAGCAAAGCAAATTTGTTTTTCCACATCGTAAATGCAAAAGGCCCACATGCCGTTAAATCTTTCTACACAATTTGTTCCCCATTGTTTATAAGCTTGTAAAATAACTTCTGTATCACTTTCAGATATAAAAACGTGACCCAATTTTTTTAATTCTTCCCTTACCTCGATGTAATTATAGATCTCTCCGTTAAAAACTATCCATGTTTTTCCTTCTTTATTGCACATGGGTTGATGGCCTGTTTCTGAAAGATCAATAATAGATAATCGTCGGTGCCCAAATGCCAAAAAAGAATTTTGATTAGTGTTATTTAAATTACTCTTTGGAATGTAGTTAAGATCTGTACGCTTGTAATTTTGTTGTAAGGTGTTAAAATGCGGTATTGTATTTTGCTCACTTGCTAATAAAAACCCTTCACCATCAGGTCCACGATGCGCAATGGCATTGGTCATAGCAGCGATCTTTTCTGCTAAATTAATTCCCGATCGTTGTTTTAAGATTATTCCTGCAATGCCACACATCAGTTAACCCACATAAAAACTTTCTTGTTATCGATATATCTTTTTTCGTCTTTATCTAATAACAAAACGCAAAAATCGATAAAGGGTAATACACCAAAAACCCCGCCTAAGCTTGCAATATAAGCAACCGGTACATAAGGTGCGGTTCCTAAATAAATTCTATGCAGGCCCACAATGCCAAATGGAAACGGAAAAGCCAAAAGGGCTGCAGTAATTCTTTTATTCTTTTTTTGTTTTGCTTTAAACAGTTTTAATAACGGATTCGGACGTTGTTTATTATTTTCCTGGGTACTAAATGTTTCGGCTGTAATTACAGAATCTATTATTACCATATTCTCATCCAGCAAATAGTACTTTTGTTCAACAGCAGTATGGCTAAAGCCTGCTTTTTGAAGAAAAAACAGGCAAATAGTTATAAGAATGGTGTTAAGGCGCATTAAGCCTAAAATTCGTAATAAAAATGCTTGCAGGAGCGGTATTTTAAACAAAAAATGAACAAATTTTGTTAACTTAAATGGTTTTAAAGCTTAAGTAGTTTTCCTATCTTTACAGATTAAAATTTATTTATTGTGACTCTCATAAAAAGCATATCCGGTATAAGGGGAACCATTGGTGGAAGGCCCGATGACGGACTAACACCATTGGATGTAGTTAAGTTTACATCAGCTTACGGAACATGGATCTTAAATAATCATCCAAAACAAAAAGATATAACCGTTATTATTGGCCGTGATGCCAGGCTAAGTGGCCAAATGGTATCGAGCATTGTTTCCGGAACCCTTATTGGGCTAGGTATAAACGTAGTTGATCTTGACCTAAGCACCACACCAACCGTTGAAATGGCTGTAACTGAATTAAAAGCGCAGGGTGGAATTATTTTAACTGCCAGTCACAACCCAAAGCAATGGAATGCTTTAAAATTACTGAATGAAAAAGGTGAATTTATTAGCGAGGCTAATGGACAGGAAATATTAAAGCTGGCAGCTAATTCTGATTTTAATTATGCCGAAGTAAATGAACTTGGGAAATATTCTAAGAATACTGATTTTATTGATGTTCATTTTCAAAAGATAATCGGTCTGCCATACGTAGATGTGAAGGCTATTGAAAAAGCGAATTTTACAATTGTAATAGATGCCATTAATTCGAGCGGTGGAATTGTTGTACCGGCTTTATTAAAAAAATTAGGGGTAAAGAATATTCATGTAATTCATGGAGAACCTACAGGAAATTTTGCACATAACCCCGAACCGTTACCTGAGCATTTAACTGATTTGAGTAAAGCTGTTGTAAAACAAAAAGCACACTTAGGAATTAGTGTTGATCCGGATGTGGATCGTTTGGCATTTGTTTGCGAAGATGGCGAAATGTTTGGCGAAGAGTATACTTTAGTTGCAGTTGCAGATTACATACTTCAAAAAAATAAAAAAGGAAATACTGTTAGTAATTTATCAAGTACCCGCGCTTTACGTGATGTTACCGAATCACAGGGCGGATCTTATTCCGCTTCGGCAGTAGGTGAAGTAAATGTGGTAAAAATGATGAAGGACACTAAAGCGGTTATTGGTGGAGAAGGTAACGGTGGTATTATTTTACCTGAGTTACATTATGGCAGAGATGCTTTAGTTGGTATTGCTATTTTCTTAACGCATCTTGCCAAATATGGTAAAAGTGTTTCTATGTTACGCAGATCTTATCCAAGCTATTTTATCTCTAAAAATAAAATTGAATTAACACCTCAAATTAATGTAGATAAAGTTTTGGCAGACGTTAGTGAAAAGTATAAAAAACAACCTATCAATACTATTGATGGTGTGAAAATAGAATTTGATAAAGAGTGGGTGCATTTACGCAAAAGCAATACAGAGCCTATTATAAGGATCTATAGCGAAAGCCAGTCTGCAACAACTGCAGATAACTTAGCAAACAAAATTATTTCCGATATAAAAGAAATTATCAAGAATTAAAATAAAGTAAATGAAAGTATACTTAGATAATGCCGCAACAACCAAACTGGATGAAAATGTATTAAAAGCCATGATGCCTTTAATGCTGGAGGATTTTGGAAACCCATCTTCTATTCACGCCTTTGGCAGAAAAACACGTGCAGCAATAGAAACAGCGCGTAAAACGGTTGCCAGGTTATTAAATGTAACGCCGGCTGAGATATTTTTTACATCCGGTGGAACAGAGGCTGATAACATGGCCATTAATCAATCTATCGTTACTTACGATATTAAGCACGTTATCTCTAGTTTGATTGAACACCACGCAGTGGAGCACACATTAAAAACTTTAGAAAAAGCCGGCAAAGTAAAAGTAAGCTGGGTAAAATTAGATAAGAAAGGAAATGTTGATCTTGCAGATCTTGAAGCGCTTTTAAAAAATAATTCGCGCAGCCTCGTTTCTTTAATGCATGCTAATAACGAATTAGGAACTTTATTGCCTTTAAAAGAAGTTGGCGAGCTTTGCGAAAAGTACGATGCCATTTTTCATAGCGATACCGTACAAACTATGGGGCATTATAAAATGGATCTTCGCGATTTGAAAGTTCATTTTGTTACCTGTGCCGCGCACAAGTTTCACGGACCAAAAGGTGTGGGTTTTTTATACATTAATCACGAACGTAAGATCACACCATTTATTCATGGTGGTGCGCAAGAGCGTAACATGCGTGGCGGTACCGAAAATGTTTATGGTATTGTAGGATTGGCAAAAGCTTTGGAAATTTGTTTTGATGAAATGGAAGAACATCAAAAACACATTCGCGGATTAAAAAATTACATGCGCGAACAATTAACTGCATTAATTCCCGGTATGGCATTTAATGGTGAAACATCAGATGAAAAATCGTTGTACACTGTTTTAAATTGCTGTTTTCCAAAACACCCTGATGCAGAAATGTTATTATTTAATTTGGATATTGCAGGTATTGCGGCTAGTGGTGGTAGCGCCTGTAGCAGTGGTAGCAATCAAGGTAGCCATGTATTAAGAGGAATTGGAAGCGATATGGAGCGCCCATCTGTAAGATTTAGCTTTAGTAAATATACTACCAAAGAAGAAATTGATTTTACAATAAAAAATTTAGTTGAACTGTTTAAAGTTGAAACAAAAGAAAAAGTAAAAAGCTAACGTGTAACAAATAAATTATGAGCAATATAAATACAGTATTAGAAAACGCAAAAGTATCGATGGAAAAAGCCATCAGCCATTTAGAATCTGAACTCCAAAAAGTAAGGGCGGGAAAAGCAAGTCCTGCCATGTTGGAAAATGTAATGGTAGATTATTATGGAAGCATGGTTCCATTAAGCAACACTGCAAGTGTGAATTCACAAGACTCACGTACTTTAGTGATTCAACCTTGGGAAAAAAGTATGTTAACTCCCATTGAAAAAGCAATACAGGGAGCTAACTTAGGTTTTAATCCTCAAAACGACGGTGTTATTATTCGTATTATGGTGCCGCCTTTAACCGAAGAACGTCGTAAACAATTAAGCAAAACTGCAAAAAGTTTTGGTGAAGATGCAAAAGTAGGTATCCGCAATGTGCGTAAAGATTGCATGGAACAAATTAAAAAATTACAAAAAGATGGTTTGCCTGAAGATGAGGCAAAAAGCGGAGAAGCAAAGATTCAGACATTAACGGATGCAAGTGTTGCAAAAGTTGATAAGCATATTGAGCAAAAAGAAAAAGAAATTATGACTGTATAATTTTCTTTTAATATAAAATAAAAAACCCCTCTCGTTTTCGAAAGGGGTTTTTTGTTAATTAAAATTGTGTACTGGGTTTATATATTTATAAGTTTTGTAATCGCAATAATTTAATTAACTAAAAAAGAATTAAGCTAACTTAACGTTAACTGCGTTTAATCCTTTTTTGCCTTCTTGAATTTCAAAAACTACTTCGTCGTTCTCGCGAATTTCTTCTTTAATGCCAGATACGTGTACGAATACTTCTTTTCCAGATCCTTCAACTTTAATGAATCCGAATCCTTTTGTTTGGTTGAAAAACTTTACTGTTCCTTTTTCCATTTTTTTTATTTTTTATTTTTCCCTTTTTATTTTATTTAAAACAGTTTTGAGAAAAAGGGTGTGACCCAAAACTGCTTATATCTTTGATCTAAATTTCAATATGCACAATTTCCATAACATATTTGCGTGTTTAAAAATCCAATAAATTTTAAAAAATTAAACGAATTGCAAATGGGGGAGGTGTGATTGTATTGAGGAATTTAAATTTTATTCGTTTTAAAGATTTAAACAAATATATCTTAAAATGAACAAATTTGCAAAACTTATTTAACAAATTGATAATCAATAATATATAACTTAAAATAAGTCAACAATATAGCTTTTCGTCAAAACATGCTTTGTTTTAATTACTTTAGTTCTGTATAAACAAAACCCAATGAAAATTAAAATCCCAGTGATATGTGCAGTGATCCTATCTGTATTTTTTTTATCAAACTGTAAAAAAGGGCCGGAAGATCCTGCCATTTCTTTCAGAAGCCGTAAAGCAAGATTAGAAGGAGAATGGTTAATGAAATCGGGAAGTGCTGCCCTTACCAAAGCACCTTATAATAATAATTATGCATTTAACGGAACCAAAGTAGAATTAAATACAACTGAATCCGGTGGTCCGGCAACTATTTATACCGGTTCATACAATCTTACTTTAAATATTAAAAAAGACGGAACTTTTACCTTTAGAGAAAATTTTGTTGGTGATATATATGAAGGAAATGGACATTGGGAGTTTATGAAGCGATCGGGTGATACAAAAAATAAAGAAGAGGTAAAATTTACAATTGATGCTGCTACAAAAGGTTTTCCTGAGGATCACGTTTTTAACCAGGTACAAACTACGTTTAGTTACAAGTTGATTGAACTAAGAAATAAAGATCTGAAAATTGAAGCTTTGGATAAAAGCTACACAGCATCAAATGGTGTTAAGATTGGCTTCTCAAGTCGCTATACTTTTGCTCAACTCTAATAGTCATCTGTATTTTAGAGCTATGAGAATAAATATTTATTTACTGTTTATTTTATTTTTTTTAGGTCTGTTCTTTTCCAACTGTAAAAAAGGACCGGAAGATCCTGAGTTTTCTATCAGAACACGAAAACAAAGATTAACGGGCGAATGGAGCATGAAATCCGGTAACGCTTCAATTACCCATCTATCAACAACAGATCCACCGTTTAATCAAAATCTCACTTTTAATGGATCAAAGGTTGAACTTAATGAAACAGAAAACAGTAGTGTTGGGATAATATATATCTTTCCATATAGCTTAGTGCTAAACATCAAAAGAGATGGCACTTTTAATTTTAGAGAAATGTATGGTAGTAATTTACTTGAGGCAAATGGTCGTTGGAATTTTGAATATGGCTCGGGTAAATCTAAAAATAAGGAAGAGGTGAAGTTTGAAATTGAAGAGGTTACAAAAGGACTCACAGTGGGCCATGTTTTTAACGAGCAACGTACGATCTTTACTTATAAGCTTGTTCAATTAATGAATAAAGATCTAAAAATTGAATCTTTAATTAAAACATATATTAATGCAAATGGTGATCGTACTACTTATACAAACAGGTACACTTTTGCACAGCCTCTATGATACTGTCTTTTTTAAATAAACCTTTCCCGCGATCTGAAATTAATAGGCGCTCTGTGATCACTAATTTTTTTGTTGGTTGTTTTGTTGCTTTATTTTTAATTGTATTTGAACCTTTTGATATATCGCAATGGCAAACAGATATGAAAGCGCTTAAGCTGTCGGGTTTTGGCATGGTATCTTTTATCATACCTATTATTGTAAGCACTCTTATTATTCAGATCATTCAGAAAAAAAATATTGAAGATAACTGGACCATTGGTAAAGAGATAGTTGTGATCCTCTCCATATTACTATGTATAGCTATTGGCAATATGCTTTACGGAAAGTTATTTAATATGATGCCGTTTTCATTGAATGGTTTTTTATTTGCTTTTGCTTCGGTTATATTAATTGGTATTTTTCCGGTAACACTTCATGTTTTAAGGAAACATAATAAGCTTTTGAAGATAAATTTAGAAAAAGCTGTTAGCGTTAATCAATATTTACATCCAACCGAAATAAAAACAGATAATGATCTAAAGGTACCCGATGAAGTTCCCCTTCCAAATATGCCGGATAATATTGCCGATGAAATAAAAGTTATTCCTAAACTTATTTTTATTGCCGAAAATGAAAAAGATAAAATAGAATTAATTGCAGATCAACTTTTATATATTGAATCGGCCGATAATTATTCGAACATTGTTTTTATTGAAAACGAAAAAATAAAAAAACAACTTATCCGCAGTAGCCTTAAAAGAATTGAATTGCAGCTTAATTCGGATCTTATTGTTCGTTGCCACCGTACGTTTATTGTTAATTTAAAAAATGTAAAAAACGTGGAGGGTAACGCCGCCGGCTACAAATTAAGTTTTGGGATTGAAAATTGCTTTGTACCGGTATCAAGAAATTATGGAAATTCGATCCTCGGTAAGTTGAAGACCATAAAATAACAGCCATCTTCCTCCCAAAGGGCATTCATTTGCTTTGTTATTCATCCCAAATCTTTTCAGTTATCCCAAACTATTGCATTTCAGCCCTTTAATTTGACTTGCGGGCTTAGGGAGGTGTACATTTGTAAAAAATAAAAAACATATGACGTTCAAAATTATTCTTATCCTTCACATCATCGCCGGTTCATTGGCATTATTAAGCGGTTTGTTTGCCATTATTTTTCGCAACAAAGTTAAAATCCATAAGCCTATAGGTAAGATCTACTTTTGGGCTATGACGGTTATTTTTGTCTCGGCCATATACATGTCTATTGCCCATATTAATCCGTTTTTATTTTGCGTGGCTTTCTTTACGTATTATTCCTGTTTAACAGCTTATCGATCTTTAAAATTAAAAAAGCTGCATCTCGATCAAAAACCTACAAAATTTGATTGGGCGATTGAGATCTTTTTTGGGTTGATGCACATTGCTTTTATTATAGTTGGTTTGTATTTATTCTTTAAAGGAAATACAAGTTTTGCAATTATTAGTTTGGTATTTGGTGTTTTAGGTGTAAGAGGCAATTATGCTACCTGGCAACGTTTTAAAAAGAATTTAGTGTTTAAAAATTATTGGTTACTGGCACATATTGGTGGTATGATGGGAAGTTACATTGGTGCCATTACTGCTTTTGTAGTAAATAATTCGGCGGTGATACCTGCTCCAAACATCGTTTTGTGGTTAGGGCCCGCGGTTTTTATTGCCCCGTTAATAGCTTTTGAAACTAAAAAACACCAAAAGAAAGCGGGCAAGTTTAAGGAAGCAACAGTCTAAGCTGTCAAAAAATCGCCATCAACTATCAGCAATTTTACCGGTACTTTTGAAAGTGAGCGGTGCGAACTTAAGGTATCAGATACAACATAGCTCATTCCTTTTTTAAGAATTACTTTTTCACCGGTTTTTAATTCGCTTGTAAATTCTCCTTCAAGGCAATGTACAACATGGCCTTTTTCGCACCAATGATCGGCCAGGTAGCCTTCCGAATATTCAACAATGCGTATGCGTAAGCCGCCAAATTGTAAGGTTTGCCAAAAAGAGGTGCCGGTCTCTCCTTTGTGTTCTGTTTTTTCAATACCGGTCCAATCAATGGTAGTAAATGGAATAGATGTCATAATTTTGATTGATAATTAAAAATAAGCATTCTTTAAGGCAAGAGCAAATTAATTTTAAACAATCATATATAACGGTTATTTATTTTTAGAAGGCGTATAATTTCCATCTTTATCAAAATACATAACTTCATTATTACGTATAATGTAATATGTTTTTACGCCGGTATGGTCTTGTGTTGACCAGGTTTTATATTTTTCCTGTGGATAATTTTTGTTGTAATAATCAGAAATGGGCTTTGGTTGATCAGCATTATCAATTTCAAATTCAGAACGAATAACATCTGCCTGTTTATTATAAATGATCAAAACGCCTTTATGTGTTAAAGGGTCTTCATAAATAGCTCTAAAATTCTCCCCATCTTTGCTCCAGTTAGGAACAACGTTAGGGTGATTTTTAGTAAAACTGTCGTTAACGTTATCCGGAGGTCTTATCCCTCCTGTATTTGCCGGACTTTGTGAAAATAGATTATTAACTGTAATGAGTGTTATAAGTATTAGGATCAGTTTTTTCATTTAGCAAAATGTTATTTCTTATCTAACAATTTTTAAGTAAAATTGTTTAGTACTTTTCTATAAGATATTTCCAATAACGTTTTGGTACATGTTGTAAATGAAGTTTCATGTTTTTTCGGATCGGTATATTTGTGCTTTTAAAATAGCTCCGCCACAGATCCCGATATTTATTTTCTTCGGGATCGAAAGATAAACCTGAATTTTGCGTGTGCGCTCCTTTATCAAAATCAATTATTACTTCATTTATTTTTTCAGAATGTTTATCATAATACATCCCGAATTTTCTTTTCGTATCATAAATTATCCAGTTTTGATCCGCATAACGTTTTTTAAAATGTGGTAAAATAATTGGTAATACATTAAAATCCGGTTCCATTGGCGCATAAAACAAATCAGGGCCCATTAATTCAAATCTGATAAACGCTTCAAAACGATGTTTTTCGCGACCGACTTTTTTGGTAGTTTTAGTAATTTCAATTACCGATGCATTACCATAATCTGTTTCAATATTTATTTTCGAAGAAAAAACATATTTAATAAATTCAAATATGGTATTTTCTATTCCTTTTATCTCAGAAAGATAGGCCCAGTATATTTTCTTCAGACTTTCTGCCGATAATTTATTTTTAAGCCCCCTCCAAACCCTATCTGCTTTTTTTGCATCGGATATTACAGTAATATTGTCTGAAAAGACCATGGCTTCAGTTTTGTTTAACGAAACAATATTTACAAAACAATATTTTCGTTCATATATTTCAAAAACAGTGGTAAGCAAACCTTCAAACGAACCATCATAAATTAATTGTTGCATTATAAAAGTGTTAATTGTGTAGAATAAGCAGAGGCAAATTTGCTTTTTTGCATTGCCAATAATTTATTTTTAATAAAAGCGGGATCGTTTTTTAAATGCAGCAGGTCTTTCACATTACAAATTGCAAAATATTTTACCTTATTTATGGATACGCCTATTTTTTGAAGTTGATACCAGCTTAATTTTCCAAACAGGCGCGCGGCCACTATTCTTTTTGCTGATTGTACGCCAATTCCCGGCACACGCACAATTTTTTCGTATGTAGCCGTATTTATGTCAATAGGAAATTCATGAATATTTCGTAATGCCCAGCTTAATTTGGGATCAATATCAACATCTAAAACAGGATGCGTTTCATTTACAATTTCCTGCACAGAAAAACCATAAAATCGCATCAGCCAATCACTTTGGTATAATCTATGTTCGCGGATCAGCGGCGCGGGCGTGCCAATACCCGGTAATCGTTCATCATTACTAATAGGTATATAACCCGAATAATAAACGCGTTTTAAATTATAATTCTTATATAAATTATCTGCGGTAAACATGATATCACGATCGGTCTCAGGTGTTGCGCCAATTACCATTTGCGTGCTTTGTCCTGCGGGTGCAAAAACGGGTGTGCTTTTAATTAATTGTTTTTCTGCTTTATATTCCATGATCGATTCGCTTAAATAATTCATTGGCGTAACAATGTCGGCGAAATTTTTTTCGGGCGCCAGTTTTTTTAAAGCTGTTTCCGTTGGCATTTCAATATTTACACTTAGGCGATCTGCATATAAACCCGCTTCTTTCATAAGCGTTTCGCTGGCCCCGGGAATGGTCTTTAAATGAATATAGCCGTTAAATTTATGTTCGGTTCTTAATTTTTTCGCAATGGTAACCAAACGCTCCATAGTAAAATCTGCATTTTTAAAAATGCCGGAGCTTAAAAATAAACCTTCAATATAATTACGCCTGTAAAAATTTAATGTAAGGTCAACAACTTCTTCAATAGTAAATGCAGCACGTTTAATATCGTTACTTTTGCGCGAAACACAGTAGGCACAATCAAAAATGCAATAATTTGTAAGCAATATCTTTAAAAGCGAAACACAGCGTCCATCTTCTGTATATGTATGGCAAATGCCTGAATGAGTAGCATTGCCTAAGCCTTTATTATCGTTTTTGCGCTTGCTGCCGCTAGATGAGCAGGATACATCGTATTTTGCTGCATCCGATAAAATGTTTAATTTTTCAAGTACCCTTGCCTCTGAATCTTTTATCATGCGCTGCATATCCTTCTGTTTCAACAAAGGTATTGTCACTCTGTTTTATCCCATGCTATGAATTGTAGTTTGAATTTTTTTTAACAGTTTCTGACCTGTTAATAAAATGTTTCAAATTATTTTGAAAGTTCAGAAATCCACCCTATATTTGTACCGTGAAATACAACGAAGCAAAAGATAAATTCATTCAAACCTGGGGTACATTAGGCAGTAGCTGGGGCATTAGTCGCACCATGGCCCAGGTACACGCTTTATTGTTGATCAGTCCGGAACCTTTATGCACTGAAGAGGTAATGGAAGAATTAAAGATCTCTAGAGGCAATTGCAATATGACCATTCGTGACCTTATGGATTGGGGGCTTGTTTATAAAGAATTAAAAGCCGGGGAAAGAAAAGAATTTTTCAGGGCAGAAAAAGATATCTGGAAGGTTGCAAAACAGATCATAAAAGAACGTCGCAAGCGTGAGATAGAACCGGTTTTAGGTGTACTTGAAGAATTAAAACAAGTGGAAGGAAATAAGACTGATAAAAAACATAAGGCACTTATTGATGCTGTAACAAATATTGAAAGCGTGGTTGAAAAAGCAGATTTTGCTTTAGAGAAAGCCATAAAATTAGACGAGAATGCCTTAGTGGGTACTTTATTTAAACTATTCAAGTAAAAAAATTTGTCAAAATATTTCAATAATTATTGAAAGTTCAGAAAGTAATATAAAATAAAAATCATGTATACGATTGTTGCTTATATCATTTACCTTTTCTGCAGCATTATTACTGTATTTGTTATTGGCAACTCGCTTCGTAAGAACGGTAAAATTTATTTGTTTGGCGAATGTACAGATGAAGAAATGAGTACCAGTGCAAATAATTTTTTATACATAGGCTATTGTTTGCTAAACACAGCTTTCGCCTTCTTCTTTTTACGAACTACAAAACACTTAACATCGTTTGTGCAGGTAATGGAATTTATTGTTTCATCACAAGGTATCATCTTTTTTGTTTTAGGAATTATGCATTATACAAATATCATTTTTGCTCCAAAAATTATTTTATACTTTTTAAATAAAAGATTATTAACCAATAAAAACAAGAAATCATGAATTACAACATCATTGCTTACAGCGTTTACATTCCTGCTACTATTTTTTTAAGTATATGGATCGCCAGAAGTTTACACAAAAACACAAAAGCATTCTTAACTGAAAAATTCAATAATAATGATGCGTTGGCTTCTTCTACCAACAACCTTATACAAACGGGTTTTTATTTAATTGCTTTGGGCTTTTCATTTATGCGAATGCATATTAAACATTTTGCGCATTCTCGCAATGGTAAAGTTACCTGGGAGCAATTAGCAGATGGTCAGGAAACCATTGAGCAATTGGCATCTAAGCTTGGTGTTTTTACTTTGATCCTGGGTTTATTATTATTCCTTAATTTTTTCATCATGCTTATTATCCAAAAACCTAAAGATCAAACACAAAATATTCAATAATTTAAATTCATTGGTCATATAAAATATAATAACATGAAAAAAATAGTCATAGCCGGAGGCAGCGGTTTTTTAGGGCAAGAACTCGCTCGTCATTTTAAAAATGAATATGATGAAATAGTTATTTTGTCAAGAAATAAAAATAAGGTTGAAGGGAAGGTAAAATACATACGGTGGGATGCAAAAACTGTTGGCTATTGGTGTAAAGAATTGGAAGGGGCTGAAGCGGTAATAAATCTGTGCGGTAAAAGTGTAGATTGCCGTTACACTGAAAAAAATAAAAAAGAGATTCTTTCTTCCCGTCTCGACTCTACAAAAGTAATAGGCCATGCCATTAGTAAATGTATTGATCCTCCAAAGCTGTGGTTAAATGGTGCTTCCGCAACAATTTACCGTAAGAGTTTTGATACGCCTATGAATGAAACTACAGGTGAAATAGGTTCCGGCTTCTCGGTTGAAGTATGTAAGGCCTGGGAAAAAACTTTTAATGAATTCAGTTTACCAAAAACAAGAAAGATAAATCTTCGTATTTCGCTGGTTTTTGGTACAACGGGTGGAGTATTACCAACGTTATTGAGCCTTGTTAAAAAAGGATTGGGCGGAACAATGGGAAGCGGCAAGCAACAGGTTAGCTGGATACATGTAAATGATTTTTGCAGAATGATGAGCTGGGCAATTGAGAATAAAGATGCGAATGGAATTTATAACATTGTTGCACCGCAAACCGTAACCAATAAAAAATTAATGCATTTACTTCGTAAAAAAGCAGGAGTAGTTATTGGTCTACCGGCAACAGCGTGGCTGCTGGAGATAGGTGCTTTTTTTATAAGAACAGAAACAGAATTAATATTAAAGAGCCGTTATGTTGCACCTGAGCGTTTATTGAAAGAAGGGTTCAGATTTAAGTACAATACAATTGAAGAATGTATTGCGGGGTTATAAAAATTTGAAGTGAATAAATTGACCATTATGAACGATTATCTTTTATCAGGATCAATTACCGGTACCTCTACTTCTTTTATTTTTCTCCCTCTAATAAATCTGAGTTTACTTACATCAAATATCTTTTCTTTTAATGTTATTTTTTTAAGTATGGCGCCCAGCACTAAACCAAATATCACGTACCATACAAATAAAATTACACCCGGCTGCAAAGAGGTTTCGTTAGTAGCAATGGTAGCCAGATTTTTTGTTCTTACATTCAAGTGCTCTAACTGCGAATCCAGTATGCCTTTAAAACCAATATAAGCCATAAAGATGGCAACTACCATTACATCGGCCATAGACCATTTGCCGGATTTAAAAGCAAAAAAATCGATTACTTTATTGGCGCGTAATTTTTCACTTCCTAATAAATAAACTTCTGTACAAATCAATTTTGTAATTGGAAAAATAACACTGAAAATTAAAATAAGCGTACCCACAAAAATAGAATCAGCTTTGCCGGTTGCAATTAAAATATGTACAACATCTAAAATACTTTTACTTTGATAAAAAATAACCTGGTCGTTAAATACCAAAGGTTTACCAACTAATAAAAAATTAAGCTCTTTAATGCGGGCGTCGATTTCTATCATTGGCGCCATTAAACCTATTACCAATGTTATCAATCCAAGCAATACAGATAAAACAAAAAAAGGTTTATGAAGTGGTGTTTGATTTTTTAATGCGAGCCACAGTAAAAGGAAAAAAATAAGGCATGAAACCATACCATAGGTGAGATTATATGTTTTTTGCTGCAGCAGCTGTACTTTAGTTGTGGTATAGCCATTAAATTCCGGAATTGTAGAGGCATTATATTTTGCCAAAAGTTCAACAACATTTGCATCAGAATCAAGACTGTCGTGCGTTTTTTCAGCAAACTCCTGCACCTTATCTTTTGCCAAAAATTTAAGCCTTTGCCTGCTGCCCGGTTTTTTTAATTCTTTAATGATCGTTTCAGAAAACTCAGGTACTTTTTCGCGTACTTTATCCACATCAACAAATTGTTTAATAGCAAACTTCTTAATTCTTTTATCAATGCGTGTTTGCTTTTTATTTACCATAGTGTTGGCTTTGGTAATAACCGAATTTAGTATTTTATTTAATTGGGCTTTTAGAGTATCTTCCTGTACATCACTAAATTCAAAAGAATCTATTTGCTCATTTACTACTTCTTTAACATGCGCACTCCAGGCATCAACCGATAAAAGACCGTGCTGAATATTGTTTAATTCGCTATAATCTTTTTTTATTTCTGCCCGCTCTTGTGTAAGCGCATGAATGTTTATGCCGCACCGTAAGGAAAATGCAATAAATGGAAGCAATAGAATAACCAATAAAAATTTATATATGAATTTATCCTTGATCATTATTTTAGTTTTCTTGTAAATGTTAGAATAAGATCCTGAGCTTGTTCAACCGATATGATATCTTTAAAAATGATCATATCAGGATTGATAGTGATAATGGCACTTCGTAAAAATAAATTGATAATAGGTTTCATGTTGCTATAAATAGCAAACTCAATACCGCTCTATAAAAAACAATTTAAGATATTTTAGCTTCCCGATACCACAATTTGGGAAAAATATTTCCCTAAATAAATGAACTTTTTTTGTAAAATAGCGTTTATTAAAAGTGCTCATACAATTTACAAATAGTGGTATCTATTGCAGGCAGGCAGATGTATATATCGATCCCTGGAAACCCGTTAATAAAGCTATTATTACTCATGCCCATTCTGATCATGCAAGAACAGGCAGCAAATATTACCTGGCGCATAAAGATTCTGAATTTATTTTACGTTATCGTTTGGGTGACATTGTTCTTCAAACTTTAAATTACTACGAAACTATAAATATCAATGGCGTAAACATAAGTCTTCATCCGGCCGGCCATGTAATCGGTTCAGCACAGGTTCGTTTAGAATACATGGGTGAGACCTGGGTTATTTCGGGTGATTATAAAGTGCAGAATGATGGTTTTACTATTCCTTTTGAGCCGGTAAAATGTCAGCACTTTGTAACCGAATCTACTTTTGGTTTGCCGATTTATAATTTTCCGCAGGCTTCAGAAATAAATTTGCAGTTAAATACATGGGTGAACGAAAACGCTGCACAAGGATTAAATTCAATTATCATTGCTTATGCTTTAGGAAAGGCACAAAGAGTATTACATGCTTTAAGAACCGAGCAACCAATTTTATTGCATTCTACTATTTATAATACCAATGAGGCATTAGGGTTTGATAATTCGCGTTATATAAAATTTACGCAAGACTTTAAAAAAGAGCAGCTCAACCCGGGCATTATTGTTGCAACCGGTTCAGTTATAGGTTCACCATGGCTTCGTCGTTTCGATCCTTATAAATTGGCATTTTGCAGTGGCTGGATGCAATTACGCGGAGCAAGAAGACGACGAAATGCAGATAAAGGGTTTGTGATGAGCGATCATGCAGACTGGCAAGGATTGAATGAAGCAGTGCTTGCAACCGGCGCGCAAAATATTTACGTAACACATGGTTATAAATCTGTTTATGCAAAATGGTTGAGGGAAAATTATAAACTAAATGCCGTTGAGGTGGAAACTTTATATGAAGGCGAAGGAATTGAGAATGATTCTTCTGAAAATGTAAAGGAAGAAAAAGAATGAAAGCATTTACCCAATTATATAGCGAGCTGGATCAAACTACAAAAACTAACGAAAAGGTAAATGCTATGGTTAATTATTTTAATAGTACCAATTCAAAAGATGCTATTTGGGCCATTGCTTTATTAACAGGGCGCAGACCAAAACGCCCCATTAAAACAACGGATATGAAAACCTGGGCTACAGAATTGGCGGGTATTCCATATTGGTTGTTTGAAGAGTCTTATGATGTAGTAGGTGATCTGGCTGAAACGATCAGTTTGTTAATTCCATCTAATGAAAATAATTCTGATAGATCGTTAAGTGATTTGATGGATGAAATTATTTTAATTTATTCTAAAACGGAGGAAGAAAAAAAAGAATGGCTACTTTCTTTTTGGAATAATTTTTCAAAAGATGAGTTATTTGTATTTAATAAATTGATCACAGGAAGTTTTCGTGTTGGTGTATCTCAACAATTAATATTTAAAGCCTTAGCCAAAACCTATTCAATAGATGATAAGGCGATCGCGCATAAATTAATGGGTACATGGCTACCACAAACATCAGATCTAAAAGAATTGTTATCGGATGAGTCTTCTTCTTTTGATGATTCAAAACCCTATCCTTTTTATTTAGCGTATCAATTAGATGTTCCTTTTACAGATCTTGGAAGTATTAATGAGTGGCAAATTGAAAGAAAATATGATGGTATTCGTGGACAAATAATTGTTCGTAATAATTCAATTCACATCTGGAGCAGGGGAGAAGAATTAATGACGGATAAATTTGTTGAATTTACATCATTAAAAGATATTTTGCCTAACGGAACGGTTGTAGATGGCGAGATCTTACCTTTTAAGAACGGAAAAATAATGTCATTTAACGAAATGCAAAAACGCATAGGACGTAAAAATGTGTCTAAAAAAACATTAAGTGAAGTGCCTTTATGTATGATGTGTTATGATCTTTTAGAATATAATGGCGAAGATGTCCGTCAAAAGCCCTTACGTGAAAGAAGAAAATTATTGGAAGAATTAATTACAAAGGTTAATAACGACCTTTTAAAATTATCGCCTTTATTACAATGCAATGATTGGGAAAAATTAAACGACCTTAGAAATGAATCCAAAATACTTGGTTGTGAAGGTTTGATGTTAAAGCATAAAGACAGCATTTATGAAACAGGTCGCCGCCGAGGTAAATGGTGGAAATGGAAAGTAGATCCTTACACTGTAGATGCGGTTTTAATTTACGCGCAATCGGGCCACGGACGAAGAGCAAATTTGTATACGGATTATACTTTTGCTATTTGGGATAATGGGGAGCTGGTACCATTTACAAAAGCATACAGCGGTTTAACGGATAAAGAATTGGTGGAAGTAGATAACTGGATAAAACGTAATACAATTGAAAAGTTTGGTCCGGTAAGAAGTGTAAAAGCGGAGTTGGTGTTTGAAATTGCTTTTGAAGGGATTAATGCATCACCACGGCATAAAAGTGGTATTGCTTTGCGTTTTCCGAGAATATTGCGTTGGAGAAAAGATAAAAAGAAAGAAGAGATCAATACCAAAGAAGATCTCTTACAATTATTAAATTCGGTTTAATAAACTGTCACTTTGAGCGGAGTCGAAAAGTGTGTATAATGTTCTCGACTCCGCTCGAACTAACATACATAACATTTATGAGCATCGCTGCCAAATGGTTCAAACAAAAAAAATGGAAACCTTTTGCTTTTCAAAAAGCAACCTGGCAGGCTGTTCATGAAAATAAAAGTGGTTTATTGAATTCACCAACAGGTAGCGGGAAAACATTTGCCATTTGGTTTGGGGTTTTAGAAGCTTATTATAAAAAATATCCACAAAAGAAAAAAACAAAAGATAGTGGCTTACATTGTTTATGGATAACGCCATTAAGGGCATTATCAAAAGAGATTTTGCTAGCAACACAACAGGTTTCAAAAGATCTGGAACTGGATTATAAAATCGCGTTACGTACAGGAGATACCACAACAGCTGAACGCGCAAAGCAACGTAAAAAATCTCCTCATGCTTTGATCACTACACCCGAAAGCATACAATTGATCTTAGCATCAAAAGAATATGATAAATTTTTTTCCGGCCTGGAATTTATTGTTGTAGATGAGTGGCATGAATTAATGGGTAGTAAG
This sequence comes from Bacteroidia bacterium, assembly GCA_044229885.1. GTDB lineage: Bacteria > Bacteroidota > Bacteroidia > B-17B0 > Aurantibacillaceae > Aurantibacillus. The sequence continues at coordinate 701,488 of JBGASD010000003.1, forward strand.
CGTGGTGTACAGGTTGAGCTGGCCTTATCAAGATTAAAAGCTATTAATCCGGCATTAAAGATATGGGGTATTTCAGCAACTATTGGTAATATGGATGAAGCCAGGGAAATACTACTTGGTGATAAGAATGAAGATGCAGTGACCATAAAAGCGGAGTTGGAAAAAGAAATTATCATCGAAACAATTTATCCGGATGTAGTAGAAAAATATTCTTGGGTCGGACATCTTGGAATTAAACTTTTGCCTAAGATCATTCCTATTATAGAGGCCAGCAATACAACTTTAGTTTTTGTGAATGTAAGATCACAGGCTGAGATCTGGTACCAAAAATTGCTGGAAGAAGCGCCACAGCTTGCCGGACAAATGGCATTACATCACGGTTCTTTAAGCGAGGATACACGCAAATGGGTAGAAGATAATTTACATAATGGCAAATTAAAAGCCGTTGTTTGTACATCCAGCTTAGATCTTGGTGTTGATTTTCACAGTGTGGATTCTGTTATCCAGATCGGTTCACCGAAAGGTATTGCAAGATTTATGCAACGCGCAGGTAGAAGCGGGCACCATCCCGGGGCATTAAGTAAGATATGGTTTGTGCCAACCAATTCATTGGAAATAATTGAAGGTAGTGCCATTCGTTATGCTATTGACAATAATTTATTAGAAAATAGAATACCCTATATTCGTTCGTTTGATGTACTTATTCAATACATGGTAACATTGGCCGTTTCTGACGGTTTTACTGCCGATAAATTATTTGACGAAGTTAAAAGTACACATTGTTTTAAAAGTATTACGCGCGAAGAATTTAACTGGTGTATTGATTTTATTGTAACCGGTGGAAATTCTTTAAAAGTATATGATGAATACCATAAAGTAGTCTTTATTGATGGATTGTATAAAGTTACCAATCGCACCATTGCAATGCGTCACCGTTTAAGTATTGGTACCATAGTAAGTGATAGTATGATGCATGTAAAGTTTATGGGCGGAAAGAAAATTGGTATGGTTGAAGAGAATTTTATTTCTAAACTAAAGCCCGGTGACGTGTTTTGGTTTGGCGGCAGAAATCTGGAGCTGGTCCTTGTAAAAGATATGGAAGCACGTGTAAAGGCAAGTAAAAAAAACACCGGTATAGTTCCGGCGTGGCTGGGTGGCAGGCTGCCATTATCATACCAGCTCTCTAACAGTATTCGTAAACAGCTGGATGATTATAAAAATAATAAAATTGATAATGAAGAGTTGCAGCAACTGGCACCTTTACTCGAATTACAAAATAAAGTTTCTTATTTACCGGGTAAGAATGAATTGTTGGTAGAACAATTTAAAACACGCGAAGGTTATCATCTGTTTGTTTATCCTTTTGAAGGAAGGTTTGTTCATGAGGGAATGGCCGCAATTTTGGCATACCGCATTGGTTTGTTAGAACCTTTTACTTTTTCTATTGCTATGAATGATTACGGATTTGAATTATTGAGCGATAAAAAAGTTGATGTTGACCTTGTGATGGACAATAATTTGTTTTCACCCGAATTTATTTATGAAGATGTTTTAAAAAGTATGAACTCAATTGAATTGGCTAACAGAAAATTCCGGGACATAGCTACTATTGCAGGATTAATATTTACAGGCTATCCCGGTCATCAAAAAAAGACAAGGCATATCCAGGCTTCTTCACAATTATTTTTTAAAGTATTTGAAGATTATGAAAAGGAAAATTTATTGCTGCGCCAATCGTATGATGAGATACTTGATTTTCAGCTCGAGATCACGCGCATGCAAAATGCTTTTGACCGTATAAGCAAACAAAAAATAACTGTAACCTATCCGGAAAAACCTACACCGTTCTCATTTCCTATTTTAGTAGATACCTTAAGGGAAAAATTCAGTAACGAAGATATTCAAAGCCGTATTGATAAAATTTTAACTTCCATACAAAAATGAAATATCAATATACTGAAATAAATTTAGCGGATGAGGTTTTGTATTTGTTACCTCAAAAGGCTGTTTATCGCCCTGTATTAAAACAACTTATTTTAAGTGATTTGCATTTAGGTAAAACTTCGCATTTCAGGAAGCAGGGAATAGCAATGCCAATGGAAAGTCATTTAAAAGACATTGACAAGCTTCATTTTTTACTCGATACATGGAAACCTCAGTCTGTTTTAATTTTAGGAGATCTTTTTCATAGTGATTATAATAAAGAATGGTTGTGGTTTAAATCTTTATTGCTTCAATATCCGCAAATACAATTTATTTTAATTGAAGGGAATCACGATATTTTAAAAGATGATCATTATAAAATGCCAAATTTACTGAAGGCTGAATATCTTGTAGAGAACAATTTGATTTTTTCTCATCATCCTTTGGATCAACATACTAAAATAAATTTTTGTGGACATATTCATCCCGGTATAAAATTATTTGGTGAGGCCAGGCAATCAGTAAAACTACCTTGTTTTTATTTTAATGGTGCCCGGTTTATTTTACCTGCATTTGGTGACTTGACAGGCTTGTATTTATTGGATAAGGAAGAAGATTCGGATTATTATCTGGTATTGGCAGATAAGGTTGTGAAATTGTAATTACTTATTGGTAGTTACACCAATAATAACTCCAAAATTGCCATCGGTTTGTGTCCAGTTTTTTTCAGGCAAATAAGTTCGCGATACAAAACCATCAAGATATAAAGCATTCTTACACCCCAGTTTTTTAAAATACATAGCAAAATCATAAAAATTAATTAGCTCTTTCGACATGGCAAAGATAACTTTACCATCTGGTAAAATACCAACGCCATTACGAATATTTAAATTTGATGAGCCTTCTTTAAATTCACAATGAATTTCTCCATCAATTAGTAGCATGGGTCCTGATTGCGTAGCATAATTTATTTTATGACTTTTCTTGGTTTTTACAAAATCTGCAGTTTTGCTTACATAAGCAGCTTTATCATCCGTAATATAAAATATGCCATTTGGCATTAAATAAAAATTTCCGCTAGCGGCAGTAGCTGTATTTATTGATCTTATTGTTTTTCCTTCCTGTATAAAAAGACCAAGTGGTGCATTGTCTTCCATGTACATGCCGCCATTCATAGCAAACACTAAATTTTTCTTTTTACTTTCCAACCAATTCTTTAATCTTAAAATGCTTTTAAAATTTTTAGCGCTATCATCTTTCCAGTATAATTTAAGGTCTTGTGTTTTAGCGTCTACAGTATAACTGATAATTTTATCAGCGTTTGAGATCTCTTTCGTATTAAAGGAAAACAAAGTAAACAGGCAAATGAAAGCCAAACAGGATAATAAATAAAATGTATTTCTTTTATGCATATTAAAGTTCTAAAGTATACAGCCAATATTTCTTTCCTAGTCGTTCAGGTATTTCCTGAATTTTTTTAAAGCCAAGGTTTTCGTAAATATGTCTTGCTGCATCCATAAATTCAGATGTGTGTAAAGCAATTATCTTTTCATTTGTCTTCTTTGCCTGTTCAATACATAAATGAGTTAATTTTTTTGCAATGCCTTTACCTGTGTATGCAGGATTAACACCCACCATGCGTATATAAGACCATTCCGTCTTAAAAATATCCCAGGGATTTCCGTGTGGTACAAAATAAGCCATGCCAATTATTTTTTCATTGTCACAACAAACAAAAATTGTACTTTGGTTTATAAGTGTAATTAATTTTTCGTCATCATGAAGATTGGCCCTTAACTTGTCCCAATTGTCAGGCGTTAATATGGGAGCATATTGTGCATAAGAAATTAATCCGAGCTGCTTAAGTTGAGCCTTATCTTTTATTGAGCCTATACGAAAAATAAGATTAATGTCGGGCATTTTATTTTGATTTAGTAAAAAAATGCAATAGATTTCTTTTTTCTTTCCTTAATTTTCTTCTTTGATAGTTTGCTTTAGTGTCATTCAAAAAATGAAGAATTTGGTTTTCAAGAAACGGATCATCTGTTATTACTTCTATGTTTTTCTGAGAAAAAAAATTATAAGTTTCAAAAGGTTCTCCCAAATGTTGAAGAATTATTTTTTTTGAATTATTAAAATAAACTACTAAAGCCCTACCATTTTTACTTTTCATTCCTATTCGAACTTTCTCAATATCAGTGAATGGATATTTTACAAATTTTGTAAATGGCTTATGACGTTTAATACCTATAATATATTTTTCTGTAAATCTGAAATGCGTATAGTTTAAAGCTAATAATAGCCATACCATAAAAAGATAAAAAATAATTTGTATTACGATATTAACGTGAGCAAAATAAAACGGAATTACAAATATTATAGCCACTAAGAAAGCTCCAATAATATTGTCATTCTTATATTTGTATTGATACCCTTTAGTGGGATCCATATTAAAAAATTAATATGCTTAATTAATCTTCAGCTCAATCAAATATCTGTAAGATCTTTACCACGTTCATCCATGCTTTCTTCAAGATCGATCAAGGGCTCGTCGGTAATTTCTTTTTTTGTTTTTTTGGTATGGATAGATAGTAATATTGCCGGTAACAAAATTAAATTAGTGAACATGCTCATTAATAATGTTAATGATACTAAAACGCCTAAAGCCACTGTACCACCAAAGCTAGATGCTGCAAAAATGGCGAAACCGCAAAATAAAATAATAGAAGTGTAGATCATACTTAAACCTGTATCATGTATGGCAGCCGAAATTGCTTCCGCCGGACTCTTCATTTTTTTTAATTCCTGCCTGTACTTGGTTAAAAAATAAATAGTACCGTCGGATGAAATACCAAAGGCTATACTGAAAATTAAAATGGTGGAAGGTTTAAAACGTATATCTAAAAAGCCCATGATACCCGCAGTAATAATAAGCGGAATTAAACATGGCAATTTTGATAGAATGATAATTCTAACGGAACGGAACAAAGCAATACCAACAATGGCAATTAAAATAATTTCTATCAATAAACTCTCTAATAAATTAGAAAGTAAATAATCGTTGTTCTTTAAAAAGACTAAACTGTGTCCTGTTGTACCAACAATATATTCTTTTGGATCAAAAATAGAATCGATCTTTGGGCGCAGGCCTTTCATCAACTCTTTCATTTTTTTAGAACCAATATCTGCTACCTGGTAACTTACACGTGTAACTTGTTTAGCAGTATCCATAAAGGTTTGCAAGCGGTTGCTTTGCCCTTTTAATGAACCCGAATAGCCTGATAATGTTTTAAGATCGCTAATGCCTGGTAATGAATAATATTTTGCATCACCATCATTATAGGCCTGGTAAGAAAATTTAAGTCCTTCTACAATAGATAATGGCTTTGAGAATTCGGGATACTCGGCCATTAATTTTTGCAAACGTTTTATTTTATAAATAGCGCGTGCGTTATTTTCCATCAAGCCATTAGGGTGTTTTGCATCTACTGAAATTTCAAATGGTAAAACGCCTTTAAAATTCTTTTCAAAAAAACTAAGGTCGGTGTAAACAGGGTCTTTTTCAGGAAGATCATCAACCACATAACCGTTCATGTCAATAAACATCATTCCCCATAAAGAAATTGCAGTAATAAAAGTTGTAATAACATAAATAGCCATACGGCGCTTTTGCACCAGCATGTCAATAATGTCTAATATTTTATTTATGCGTTTGCCTTCCTGGTGTTTGGTGTGTTTTGGTTTTGGATTAGGTAAATAATTTAAAATTACCGGTATTAAAATTAAAGTAATGGCATAGGTTGCCAAAACGCTTATTGCGGCCACAACACCAAATTCAACCAACATTGAGCTTTTGGTAAAATACAATACACCAAAACCAATAGCGGTTGTAATATTTGCTAAAAATAAAGTTACACCAATCGTCTCAATACTTCTTGATAATGATTTCATTTTATTACCGTGCGCTAAAAATTCGCTTTGGTATTTATTAATGAGGAAGATGCAATTAGGTAAACCTATTACCATTATTAATGGCGCAATTAAACCTGAAAGTACGGTGATCTTATAACCAAACAGGTACATAATACCTATAGACCAGATCACACCCATGATCACCACGATCAGTGAAAAGAGAACGGTAGAAAATGAACGGAAGAATAACCACAAAATAATGGCTGTAACAATCACGGCTAAAATTAAGAACAAGGTCATCTCTGCTCTTACCTTGGTCATTAATTGCGAACGAATGTAAGGCATGCCCGAATAATGCACATCTACATTGTATTTTTTTGAGAACACATCACCCAAAGCTTTTATTTCTTTCACCATATCTAAACGGCGTTTCGAATCAAGATCTTTTTTAGTGAATGTAATAGCTACAAGGTTAGCACCTGTTTCTTTGTTATAAATAATGCCTTCATAAAAAGGCATGTTTAAAATTTCGTTCTTTAAACTATCTACTTCTTTTTGTGAAGAGATGGGATTTTGAATAAGCGGAACAAAATTAAATTTCTCCAAACTGTCATCTTTCACTAATCTGAAAGCGGTTGGTACCGACATGATGGCTTTAACACCCTGTATCTTTTTAAGATCATCGTTTAATTTGGTCCAATCTTTAAATTTTTCGAATTGAAAAAGGTTCTTATCTGCAAAACCCATTACCATTACATTGCCATCTTCGCCAAAACGTTTTTTAAAAGTTTGGTATTCAATAAAAGTGCTGTCGGTATCGGGTAATATTTTTGCAAACTCATAAGAAAGTTCCATTTTAGATGCTTCCCAACCCATAAAAGCGGTTAAAAGCACAACACTGATCGTAAATGCTAATTTATTTCTTAATAAAACTCCCGAGAAATATTTCCACATATTAAGTACCTTCTTGTTTCAATTATAAATAAAATCCATCTTTCTTACATTTTCCATGTAATCAGAGGGCTAAAGATACATTAATATTGGAATTTTTTTGAGAAAAATCTCTATAAAATCGTCTTGTATCTTTACAATATAAATGTTAATTTATTAAAAATATTTACGAATGAATGTACTTTGTAGATTTTCACCTCAAAAGGGGGATAAATAGCATTTTATGGATAGCTACTTTAGTACTGGCATTATGAACAAGGCCCGTTTTATACTTTTATTTTTTATTTCGTGCTATACCGGTTTTTCGCAGCAAAAATCGCTTAATGCTGTTCGTACTTTTGTTAGCCCTAAAATAGACGGTATATTGGATGATACTTGCTGGACAAAGGCAGAGATAGCTGGTGGTTTTATACAACGGGATCTTCACCCGGGTTTGCCAACCGAACAAAAAACAGAAGTAAAAGTATTATATGATGATGTGGCTATTTATATTGCTGCCGATCTTTATGATACATCTCCCGATAGCATTTTAAAAGAACTAAGCACCCGTGACAATGAAGCCAATGCTGAGTTGTTTGGTGTTTTTTTTGATACGTATAACGATGATATAAATGCCTATGGCTTTTTTGTAACGTCAGCCGGAACGCAGATAGACGCACGCTACAGCCCGGATACGCAGGATTTTGACTGGAACGCCGTGTGGATGAGCTCAGTAAAGATCAACGAAAAAGGCTGGGCGGTTGAAATGCGCATTCCATACTCTGCATTGCGTTTTGCCGAAAAAGAAGTTCAAACATGGGGCTTTAATATCATCCGTAAAGTGCGTCGTTTGCGTGAAAATTCTTTTTGGAATCCTGTGAATCCCAAGATCAACGCGCTTGTAAGGCAATTTGGAGATCTTACAGGCTTAAAAGATATTAAGCCCCCTGTGCGTTTATCTTTTTCTCCTTATATAGCAAGCATCATTAATCATTATCCTTATAATGATAAAGATGTAAAAGATCTTACCTATAATTTGAGCGGAGGGATGGATGTAAAGTATGGCCTTTCTGATGCTTTTACGTTGGATATGACACTGGTTCCTGATTTTAGCCAGGTGCAATCCGATAACCAGGTTTTGAATTTATCGCCGTTTGAAGTGCAGTTCCAGGAACGCAGACCTTTTTTTACCGAAGGTACTGAGCTGTTTAATAAAGGTGGATTGTTCTACTCACGCCGCGTTGGTGGTGTGCCTATAAATTATGGCGAAGTGTATTCGCAATTACAGGATGGAGAAAAAGTAATTAAAAATCCGGCACAAACTCAATTATTAAATGCAACAAAACTATCAGGCCGTACAAGTAATAAATTAGGTATTGGTGTTTTTAATTCCTTATCCAACAATACGTATGCTACAGTTCAGGATACGTTAGGAAATACAAGACGTATTTTAACTTCACCGCTTACCAATTATAATATTGTGGTTTTAGATCAGGCACTAAAAAACAATTCGTTCGTTAATTTTATAAATACAAATGTTACCCGCGAAGGGCATTTTTACGATGCCAATGTTACCGGTGCAGGCTTTAGATTTAACGACAAGGCTAACATGTATACAATTGGTGGAAGCGCTGTAACCAGTAATTTGTTGTATCCTGATAGCGCAGGGCCTTATACCGGTTACAGCGCCAAACTAGATTTTGGAAAGAGCGGCGGTAATTTTAAATGGAACGTTTACAATTCTATCAATACCGATAAATATGACCCGAACGATCTTGGTATTTTATTGCTTTCGAATAATGTTGAAACGGGACTTGATCTGAATTATAATATTTACAAACCATTCTGGAAAGTAAATAATATGTACAACAACGTTTACATTTCATACCAGCGCATGTATGTACCCAATGCTTTCTGGAATTTTGGTATTTATGGCAATCACACAACTACTTTTACAAAACAATTTTTTACCTGTGGTATAAATTATGGGGCTGAACCTGTTATTACTTATGATTATTACGAGCCCCGTATTTTTGGCAGATTTTATACATATCCTGTAAATTATAATATTGGCGGCTTTATTTCGAGTGATTACCGTAAGCCTTTTGCTTTGGATATTTCTACCAATTACAGGGTATTTAACGAGAACAACCGTAACTACATGAATCTTGTTATAACACCGCGTTACAGGGCAAGCAATAAACTATCTTTTATTTACGAAGCTGCTAATAATATTAAAACCGATGACATTGGCTTTGTAAATTATGATCCAAATAGCGATACCATCACTTTTGGACGTCGCAATACGCAAACCGTTAGTAATACTTTTACCAGTGTTTATAAATTTACCAATAAAATGTCTTTATCGTTTCGTTTAAGACATTATTGGTCTAAAGCACAATACAGTGAGTATTATCAGTTGGGTGATGACGGTTATTTAAACTCATATGCCTATCAAAACGATCATAACGTAAATTATAATGCCTTTAATATTGATATGGTGTATTTTTGGCAATTTGCTCCGGGCAGTGAATTGAACATTGTTTGGAAAAATTCTGTTTTAAAACGCAATAGTGAGATCATTAATGATTATTACGAAAATTTTAAAGGTTCAGTAAATACTGCCCAAAATAATATGATCTCTATCAAGGTTTTATATTATATCGATTACCTCTATATCAAAAAGGCCTTCAGTAGATCGGCCAAAGCTCAAAAAACCGCCTGAAATTATTTTTAAAAGGTAGTAGGGGTACCTCCTTTTTCGATTGTCTTATAGTTGTTAGGGCATATTGTTTTTTGTAAAAACCCCAATAACACAAGGCTTTTAGCTTATTATTGGCTTTCGTTTTTGTGGTTTGGGTTAAAATGTATCTTTGTAGGGATTTTTTTCCGAAAAGTGGAGATAAGCGAACAACAATATTGGCAATTAATAAGCGAAGGCAATAAAAATGCGTTTGAACAGGTTTTCAAAGCATACTATAAGCCTTTGTGCAATTATGCCTGCTCTATACTTAAAGATATTGACGAATCGGAAGAAATAGTGCAAAACATGTTTTATAATTTGTGGAATAAGCGGGAAATGATACAGATAAACAGCTCTGTTAAATCGTATTTATACCGCGCAGTGCATAATGATTGTTTAAATAAAATAAAACATGTAAAAATAAAAAGTGTGTATGCCGAAGATTATAAAAAAACCGCAGATATTGGTTTCGATGATGCTTCAAAAACATTACAGGCAAAAGAATTAGGTAAGCAGATCAACGATGCTATTGCTTCATTACCCGAGCAATGCGGTGTTGTTTTTAAATTGAGTCGCTTTGAGAATTTAAAATATTCAGAGATCGCCGAGCAATTGAACATCTCTGTAAAAACTGTTGAGAATCATATGGGCAAGGCCTTGAAGATAATGAGAGAGCGATTAAAAGATCATTTGCATTTATTAATTTGGTTATTATTCATTAATTAATTTGTTGATATGGTGAATATGGAAAATAAAGACGACTTAATTGCAAAAGTGCTTTCAGGAGATGCATCAAAGGAAGAGATTGCGTTTGTTAAAGCATGGGAAAATGAGTCGGAAGAGAACAAGGAGTATTTTGAACAAAGTAGAAAATTATTTTCTGCGATTAATGATGTTAAGATAGAATACAATGTAAACACTGCTGCCGCCTGGAATAAATTAGATGAACGTATTTCGGGTGAAGCAAAAGTTATTCCATTATTTAAACGCGCAATAATTATACGTGCTGCCGCTGCCTTATTGGTGGTGGTTGCTTTAGGCTTTTTAGTAAAATTTATTGTTGATCCAAAAGCAGTAGAACCAATTCAATATGCAGCCCTAAACAAAACAGTATTGGATACATTACCGGACGGCAGTAAAGTATTTATCAATAAAAATTCAGAAATAAGTTATGTGGCCGATAAAGGTGCGCGCCGTGTAAAATTAAAAGGCGAAGCGTTTTTTGAAGTAGTGCATAACGAAAAGCAACCTTTCGAAATTGTTATTAATGATGTAGTGATAAAAGATATTGGTACTGCCTTTAATGTAAAAGCTATACCCGGCACTAACACTATTGAAGTAATGGTAGAGAGTGGTGAAGTACAATTTTTCACATCAACCGATTCTGGCTTAAATTTAACTAAAGGACAAAAAGCTATTTATAATATTACTACCAAACAATTTGTAAAAGGTGTTTTACAACCGGCAGAGAATGTAGCAAGCTACCGTTCACGAGTGTTTAATTTTAACGGTACATCATTGGATGAAGTGATCAGGCAAATTAATAATGTGTACGATGTAAATATTGATCTGGATGATGAACAATTGGGCAATAAAGAATTATCGGTTGAATTTAATAACGAGCCTGTAGATGTTGTGATCAGTATCATTGCCGAAACCCTCGATCTTGAAATTGAGAAGCGGGATACTTCGGTCATTCTTAAAAGCAAAACCAAAGTGCAATAAAAAGATCCATGCAAAGGTTTATTATTCTTTTTAGTTTTTTACTGAGTTCTGCTTTTTGTTTCTCAGTTACTCCGCCGCTTGAAAGGGAGGTATCTTTAGCGCTTACTAATGAGCGTGTAAGCGTTGCTTTAAATAAAATGGCAGAGCAAACGGGTTTGATTTTTTCTTATTCATCTAATATCATTAACGATCTGCCGCCGGTTTCTATTAATATAAAACATAAAACGGTGCGCGAAGCTTTAGCTTTATTGCTTCCTAATTCAATTTCTTACAAAGCAAAAAACAATTATATCATTCTTAAAGAGAGAGTAATTGAAAAAAATCCTAAGAAAACAGAATTGAATGGCTATGTATATGATAAAGCAACCGATAAAAAATTAGCGAATGTTACCATCTACGATAAAACTACTTTACAATCTGTAACAACCGATGATTATGGTTATTACTCTATGTCTATTCCCATCAAAAATCAAAGCATCATCATTAATAAAGAAAATTATAAGGATACATCTATTATTCTTGGTGAACTGCAAACCAACAGCATGACCTTTATTAATCTTAGTCCGGTTGATTCAACAAAAAAGGATTCTGTTCTCTGGAAACAAAAGTTACGTGAGTTAGAGAATTTTACTGTTAAGGTTGCCAATAAATTTTCAGCGTATATAAATACAATGAACGTTAAGGATACTTTACACCGTAACATACAGGTATCACTGCTTCCTTTCATTGGCACTAATCATAAGCTTTCGGGTAGTGTTACCAATAAATATTCATTCAATATTTTTGGTGGTTATGCAAGAGGTACAGATGCTTTAGAGATCGGTGGTTTTTTTAACGTAGACAAAGAAAATGTAAAAGGTGCGCAGATGGCCGGTTTTTTTAACCTTGTGGGGGATACGGTTAAAGGAACACAACTAGCAGGCTTTTTTAATGTTACAGGATCAAGCATGAAAGGTTTCCAGGCCTCAGGTTTTACAAATATAAATTTGGGTGAGTTAAACGGTGTAAGTGCTACCGGTTTTGTAAATGCAAATTTTGGTAAGGTAAAAGGTGCTCAGCTGGCAGGTTATGTGAATTATGCAAAACAGGTTGAAGGTTTACAGGCTGCGGGTTTTGTGAACTGCGCTTTACGTGATGTAAAAGGAATACAGGTTGCAGGTTTTATAAATCATGCTAAAGAGTTGGAAGGAACTCAAATTGCCGGTTTTATTAATCATGCTAAATATGTAAAAAAGGGTTTACAGGTAGCAGTAGTAAATATTTCAGATTCATGTAAGGGCTTGCCAATAGGTTTTTTTAGTTTTGTAAAAACCGGCGTTCATCAATTAGAAATATCGGGAGATGAAATTTTTAAAGCCAATCTTGGTTTCAGAACGGGCGTTAGTAAGTTCTATAATATTTTTAATGCGGGTATTGATCCTTCTTCTTCAGAGCCTTTATGGTCCTTTGGTTATGGACTAGGCACTTCGTTTACTATTAAAAATAAATTACGCAGCGATATTACTTTAATGAGCAACCATGTTAGCAAAGGCGAATTTAAAGATGCTGAAAGCGAATTATACAGATTGTATTGGGGTGTAGAATATAAATTCACAAAAAAATTCTCAGTAGCTGCCGGACCGGTGCTTAATTTATATGTGTCGGATACTTATTCTGCAGATTATCTTTCAAAATACAGCAACATTGCACCATACACGCTCTACGATCATACAACCGATAATGGCTTTAATTTGAAAGGCTGGGTTGGCGGAAAAGTTTCTATCCGCTTTTTCTAAATTATTTTCTTTTTAAGTAGGGGTCTATTCTTTCCGGATTGTCTCTAATCTATAAAGACAAACAATCTATGAAACTAAGTATCTTTTTTCTTTTGGTAATAGCCGTTTATGTTGTATCCAACATAGCAGTGAAAGAGATCTCAGAGGAACAGGAAAACATATAACATGAAAAATTTTAAGAAAATAGTTTTGAGCTTATGCTTTATTCTTGTTCTGCAAACACTATTGTTAGGGCATGACGATCCGGCTTTAACAGCAAAAGCTTCAGCAGATAAAACTATTCTTGCTACAGGCAAAAAATACAAGTTATTGCAGTTGCAAAATGCAAATTCAATCAACCTGGATCCTTTTTTTAAAACAAAAAAAACAAAACAAAGTGCAGGAGCAAGGTTATTGAACTGGGATATGAAATTCAAATTTCGTTTATCGCATAACTTAAATATCATTTTTAGCTATAATTAATTTTAATAAAGAGTAGGGGTAACTAAAAATTCAATTGTCTCTATTATATAACAGAAAAAACAAATAAAATGAAAGCATTTAAAATTTTGATCCCCGCAATAATTATCCTTTTAAGCTTACAGGCTTGTAATAAAGGTAGGATCTGGGGAATTCACGGAAAAGGAAGTAATATTAGCGAAACAAGAAACGCGGGCGCATTTATAGGCATCGATCTGCGTTGCGATGCAGATGTGGAATTGGTTCGCGACTCTACCTTCAGCATTGAGATCACCGGACAGGAAAATATCTTAAAAGTACTGGACACCAAAGTTGATAATGGCAATTTAATTATCGATTACAGAAAGCGCGTATGGCGCCACAATAAAATAAAAATGATCGTGCATGTTGGTAATTTACAGTCGGTTTTTATTAGTGGAAGCGGAAATATCAATATTCAAAATAACATTAATGCAAATGCGCTTGATATTAAAATCAGCGGTTCAGGAAACATTACTACAAGTACATTAAATGTGCACACGGTTACAGCCCATATTAGTGGTAGTGGAAATATAAAAATTCCTGGAGGGGCTATTCAATCGGGAAAATTCAGTATAAGCGGTTCAGGAAATATTGATGCTGAATATGCTGTTTCTGCAGCCATGGATGCAAAGATCAGCGGTTCAGGAAATATTACGGTAAATGTAACCGAAACGTTGAACGCTTCCATATCAGGCAGCGGTGATATAAAATACAGAGGCACGCCCATTGTTACAGTTAATGTTAGCGGCTCCGGCAGAGTAACCCACATTTAAAAAATAATTAAACTATGAAAATAAAATTGTTATTGGCATTCGTGCTGAGCGGCATTGTATGCACTTTAAATTCGCAAACTCTTTATCAAACGGTACGTGGTACTGTGGTTGATAAGATCTCGCAAACGCCCATACCCGGAGCCGTTATACAGGTTTTGAATATAGACCCGGCAATGGTAACAACAACAGATGAGAACGGTAAATTTACTTTTACCAAAGTACCTGTTGGCAAACAAAGTTTAAATATTACGTATTTGGGGTATAAACCTTCGGCACTTCAAAACCTTTCGGTAAACTCCGGTAAAGAATTAGTGTTGAATATTAATCTGGAAGAAGATGTAAAACAAATGAATGAAGTGGAAGTAACCGCAAAAGTGCAAAAGAATAAACCGTTAAATGAAATGTCAACCGTAAGTACACGGGCTTTTTCGGTTGAAGAAACACAAAAGTTTGCGGCAGCAGCTAATGATCCTGCGCGTATGGCCCTGGCTTTTGCAGGTGTAGTGTCGGGACCGGATGGCAATAACATGATCTCTATTCGTGGTAATTCACCTAACGGTTTATTGTGGCGCATGGAAGGGGTGGAGATCCCCAATCCAAATCATTTTTCTAATGTGGGTACTTCGGGTGGTGGCATCTCTATTTTAAGTTCGCAGCTTTTAAATAATTCAGATTTTTCTACCGGTGCTTTTGCTGCAGAATATGGCAACGCGCTTTCAGGTGTGTTTGATCTTAAATTGCGTAAGGGTAATAATCAAAAACGCGAATATACATTTCAGCTAGGTGTGTTGGGTGCAGATGTTGCCATGGAAGGTCCTTTCAAAAAAGGATACGATGGCTCTTATTTGATAAACTATCGTTACTCAACTTTATCTGTTCTTGGAAAAATTGGTGTGCCTTTAGGCGATGCCATTACTAACTTCCAGGATCTTTCTTTTAATATTTATTTACCAACAAAAAAAGTAGGTTCCTTCAGCATGTTCGGCTTCGGCGGTATTAGTGATCAAACTTCTTATGCAAAAAAAGATTCTTTAAAATGGGAAGAGGATGAGTGGTTACGTTACAATTCTAAATTTTATGCAAATACCGGTGCTATTGGATTGACCAACACAAAATTATTCAGCAACCAATCGTATTTAAAAACAGCTTTGGTATTTTCTGGGACACAAAACGGCGATATCGAAAAAAAATTAGGAAAGGATTATAGTACACTAACAAAAGAGTACGAACAAAATTTCATTCAGTCAAAAGTTACACTCTCATCTGTTTACACGCAAAAGATAAATGCTAAAAGCAATATGCGTAGCGGTTTTATTTTAAATCAATTAGGTTATAACCTTTCACAAAGCGATATGGGCGATTCTACTGTTTTAATTGAACGTATCAACGTAAAAGGTAGTACGCAAACTGCGCAGGCTTTTTTTCAATGGAATTATAAACTCACACCTAAATTAACTTCTAATGTTGGTTTGCATTATTTTCAATTGTTGTTGAACAATTCTATTTCGGTGGAGCCGCGCGCTTCTTTAAAATATGAAGCCACACAAAAAAATATTTTCACCATGGGTTATGGCTTACATAGCCAGTTACAACCAATTGGTGTTTATTTTGCAAAGAAGGAAAACGATGACAATACATTTGCTACACCAAATAAAAATTTACAATTAAGTAAAGCGCACCATTTGGTTTTAGGATACGATCGTATCATCAACGATTTCTCGCACATAAAAACAGAAGTGTATTACCAGCATTTATTTAATGTACCGGTTAGTACGGATAAAACAAGTACCTATTCAATGCTGAACGCAACTGATGGATATAACACTGATCCTTTGGTTAATAAAGGTCTTGGTAGAAATTATGGAATGGAATTAACCTACGAACGTTTCCTGCATAAAAATTTGTATTATATTTTGTCGAGCTCTTTATACAATTCAGAATACAAAGCGGCAAACGATATTTGGTATAACACACGTTTTAATACCAATTATGCTGTAACATTTACTGCCGGTAAAGAATGGACCTTATCAGAAAAAAGAAAAAGTCGTGTGATAGGTTTTAATATTAAATCTATTTACGTGGGAGGTTACCGTTACACGCCTATCGACCTGCCTGCTTCAATGGCCGCGGGAAAAGCAAAATATGTTGCTGAAAAAACCTTTGAGAGTAAAAACCCTGATTACTACCGGTTAGATATCCGCATAAGTGTAAAGCGTAATTACAAACACGTAACAAGCACTTTAGCTCTGGATATTCAAAATACAACCAATCGTAAAAATGTTGGCGGACAATATTTTGATATGAAAACAGGTAGTGTGAAATATTGGTATCAAACACCATTATTGCCGCTGTTAAGTTACAGATTGGAGTTTTAAGCTATCAATAACAACTGTCACTTCGAGCACGGCAAAGCGATTAAGCTTTGAGCGAGGCTGAGCGTTGCGAGAAGCATTATGTGTCTCGACTCCGCTCGACATGACATCTCCACTGAAACAGAGGAAAAGAATCTACACAATGTAGAAACACTACCCAAAATCAATTTATGTGAACTCCGTATTTCCACAGTTTGATGAAATACAACCCACAGGAATAACAATTGCCACAGTACAATTAAAAATTGTTTATGAAAAAAGTTATTATCCTTTTCTTTTTTGTATTACCCTTCTTTCTTACTTCTCAAAATGTGCAATGGGCCTATAAAGTTGTTGACCATTCATCGCAGGTAGGTACAAAAGAATATTCTTCCAAACAAGTGTTAGGAAGACCAAACGTATTACCGCGAAGTGGCAAGAATGCAAATGCCTGGGAGCCTAAAGGCAGCGGTGAAAAAACAGAATTCATTAAAGTAAGTTTTCTAACACCAATGAAAGCAAAATATATTTTGGTGGCAGAATCCAATCATCCCGGCTATATCAGTCGCGTGATCGCTTACGATTCGTTAGACAAAGAAAGAGAAGTGATGTCTTACACCTTTAAAAAAGGATTAAGCGGCAGCCGTTTATTAAATGTAGATGCTTCTGCACTTGATTTTAAAATTGCAGCAGTAAAAATTATTTTTCAGTCTGTAAAAGATATTCCGGTAGCTATTGATGCTATTGGTTTACTAGAATCGGATAAACCAATGGAAATAAAATTAAGCGAATCGGATATTGTAAAATCCTCCATGGTAGCTACAAAATTAATGGGTGGTGTAAATAGTCCTTATCCTGAAATGGGCCCATTGATCTCGCCGGATGGTAACACACTTTATTTTAGTCGTTACCGCGATCCTTCCAATGTAGGTGGTAAAGATGATGATGAAGATATCTGGTATGCAGAGTGGGACGCAAAAGCAAATGCCTGGGGACAAGCAAAAAATATGGGCGAGCCGTTAAATAACCGTTTCCCGAATTTTATAAATTCTATTTCGCCGGATGGTAATACTGTTTTATTGGGAAATGCTTACAGTAAAGATGGATCTATGCGCCAAGGCGTTTCTATTAGTCGCCGTACCCCAACGGGTTGGAGCTTTCCGCAAACGATACAGATAGAAGATGATTTTAACAGCAGCGATCTGGTGGCTTATTATCTTTCTAACAGCCAGAAATATTTATTAATGGCTAAAGAAATTAAAAAGAATACTTATGGTGGATTAGATCTTTATGTAAGTACCATGAAAGCAGACAGTACCTGGACAAAACCAATTAATCTTGGAGCGCAGGTAAATACAAAAGGGATTGAGAGTGCACCCTTTTTAGCGGCAGACGACCGTACTTTATATTATACATCTGATGGGTTAACGGGTTATGGCGGAGCTGATGTCTACATGACAAGAAGATTAGACGACACATGGACCAACTGGAGCATTCCTGAAAATTTAGGCCCTAAAGTAAATACTTCACATGATGAATCTTTTTTCACTACTTCTGCTTCAGGTAATAAAGTGTATTTTACATCAGAAGGTGAAACACCGGGAGATTACGATCTCTATTCTCTAGCATTGGTAAAAACATTAAAACCTACACCCGTTGTTTTGGTAAAAGGTAAAGTAATGAATAGTAAGACCAACGAGCCTGTTTCGGGTGTGAGAATTTTCTTTGAGAATTTAGCAGATGGTAAAGAAGCTGGAATTGCAGTTTCTAATCCAACAACAGGAGAGTACGCCATTGTATTGCCTTCAGGCACAAGCTATGGTTATCTGGCAGAAAAACCCGGATTTATTTCAGTTAACTCAAACATTGATTTGAGTAAATTGCCGGAGTATAAAGAAATGAGACAGGATCTTTTGATCACGCCAATAGAAGCAGGGCAATCGATCTCTATCAACAATATCTTTTTTGATTTTGATAAATCAGAATTGAAAAAAGAATCCTATTATGAATTAGACCGTTTGGTGAAATTGTTTAAAGAGTATCCTGCTTTACAGGTGGAGATCTCAGGACATACAGATAATGTTGGTCCGAAAAAATACAACGATCAGTTAGCGCACAAACGTGCAGAGGCAGTATCAAAATATATTAAAAGTAAATTAGGAACTATTGAAGCGCAGGTAACTTTAAAAAGTTATGGCGAAACACAACCTGCTGTAAGCAACGCTACTGCAAAAGGAAGACAAATAAACCGCAGGGTGGAGTTTAAAGTTATTTCGAAGTAACAGTTCTATTCCCCCTTTGAAAAAAGGGGGTAGGGGGATTGACATTTGAAACAATCTCAAACCCTTTGTTTTAGATCGCTTCGCTATCGCTCGCAATGACGAGCAAAAGTATTTAACTCTTGAAGGAGTTTAAATCAAAAAGGAAGAAAATGATAATTTCGTTTTCTTCCTTTTTTTTATATTTACAAACCAAAATACTCTATCAAAACAATGCTCGAATTGTAAATAAAATGTGCTACCATTCCGTATAATATGGTATCATATTTTGAGCGAAGGTAACCAAAAAACATCCCAATAGGGAAGATCCAGATAAAAGAGATAGGTGATAAATGCAAAATGGTAAATAGTACTGACGTTAAAATAATAGTTGCATTTACAGACATTATATTCTTTAATTCATTGAACAAAATTCCTCTGCAGGCTATTTCTTCAAACACACCTGGTACAATGCCGGTAGAAATGATCGCAAATAACAATGGAAAAGGAGCATTACTGAAATTCTCTAAATAATTATGTTCATTATCCGGAAACAAAAAATCTATACCGTGCGTTATTATAAAAGCAAATGCGCACATGCCAAGTGACAATAGAATAAGAAAGCTGTAATTTATTTTTTTGGGAATAAATAATGGCAGCATGCTTTTGTAATTGATAATTAAAAAAACAGTAACGAGTGTTGCAAAAATGGCATCTACGGTTAGTTCACCAATATAACCGCCACCAAAGGGAATAAAATTTAGTAATGCTATATAACCCAGCATTACAAAAAAGAAAACCTTTGTTTTAACTACAGAACTTTGTGAAGTATTTAGGGCTTCGGCGCGAAGCCTGGTACCACATTTACTGCAAAATGTATAAACAGTGGTATGCTCAGTCTGGCACTTCTGACATTTCATCTTTTATAGTTAGGTCTTTTGCTTTTTTAATGAACTCTAATTCTTTTTCTAAAACTTCCGAATCTTTTACGCCTTTGTATCCGTAATAAAATGCACCAATGATGATCACCTTCCACATTAAACCTGAAAAAATACTTGCCGGATCAATTATAGCCATAAGCACAATTAAAGTTGTATAAAAGAAAAAGCCACTAAGTATGGCAGGAAATGGATGTTTGCGGCTCCATAACGCAAGACTTAAATAAATAGCTGAAATAACAAGTCCCGCAATAAGCACTACCGCGCTAAATTCGCCATCAGCAAAAGCCCACACAAATGCATAAAGAACAAACAGACCCGAAAGAGCAAATAAGATGTTGCGTGCCTTACTTATTGCCTTTTTTTGATCGGCCAATAAAATATGTTTATTGCGGATGTTATTAATAAAACGTTTCATTGATATTTGTGTGCCGCGTTGGGGGAACCCACAATTAGGACAAAAATTATCAGTACTTGTTAAGCCTGTTGATTTGCAGTAATAACAAACCGAAGGATTTGTAATTGTAATTGCACGCTTTGCTTCGCTGCGTTGCCTGCCCGTAAGTTGTTTAGCCATGCGACTAATATAAGAAAAATAAATGTATCGGATTAATGTATTGAAGCGCTGGACTTATCATGAGTGCAGATCTGTATTAACAGGTTTACTTTCCCTTTGATAAAGGGTAGGAGATTGATCTAAATGTCATCCCGAAGAATGAGGGATCTGTGAAATGAGATCTCTCCTTCGTCGAAATGACAAATATGAACAACACTTAACGCTTAAAAGAATTTAATAAAAACAGAAAGACGTTTTAAATAATACCTGTTCTTTTTTTGCCATAAATATTTTTAATTTAGCAGAAACAAATTTAAAAAGGTATCTTAGTGAAAAGATTCAGCATGAAAAAAAATATATTTTTGGTTTTCACGATTGTATTTTTTCAATCACTCAAATCACAAACACTTCAATGGGTAAAATCAATCGGGGGTGTTAACGATGACTTTGGTTTTGCTATTAAAACTGATGCTTTTGGCAATGTATATACAGCGGGTAGATTTGAAAATGTAGTTGATTTCGATCCTGGACCAGCAACATATACTCTTGCTGCTAATTCACTTTCTGACGCTTTTATTTGTAAACTTGATGCTGCCGGTAATTTTTTATGGGCTCGAAGCTACGAAGGCTTAGGTGATGGTGATATTTTATCAATAGCAACTGATAAGTTCGGAAGTGTTTACGCTACGGGAAAATTTGCACATACAATGGATTTTGATCCGGGTTCGGGAACGTATACTTTAACTTCTCCGGCAGGTAACTTTGATACGTTTATTACGAAGCTAAACGCAAATGGAGATTTTGTTTGGGCAAGATCGATTGGAAATAATAATTGGGATGAAGGAATATCGTTGGCGCTTGATTCACTTGCTAATGTTTATTCAACAGGATATTTTAAAGACACTGTAGATTTTGACCCGGGGCCAGGTACCTTTACATTACAAAGTAGTAATTCTTCAGCATATATCTTAAAGCTGGATGCGGCCGGTAATTTTTTATGGGTCAAAAATATTACCGGGCCAGCTGCCTCTAATGCAATATCCATTTGTGTTGATATTGCAAGCAAAATTTTAATTACAGGTGCTTATGGATTAGGCGTTGATTTTGATCCGGGACCCGGTACGTATACACTTCCGGCTGTTGGTACTTTTCTAAGCAAATATGATAGTAATGGAAATTTTGTATGGGCAAAAAGTCTGGGTTATTTTGCTCCAAAGTCTGTTAAAGTTAATTCGGCTGGAGATATACACCTTTTAAGTGAATTATCAGGTACAACAGCCGTGGACTGTGATCCCGGACCTGGAACTTACACTGTGCCCGGCTCAGCCGGAAGCTGGGATATTTTACTAACCAAATATGACCTTAATGGCGATTTTATATGGGCAAAGAAATTTGGAAGTACTGATGCTGACCGACCAACATATTTAGCACTGGATAATGTTAACAATGTTTATTTTATCGGTTATTCAAATGGTGTTATGGATTTTGATCCGGGGCCCGGAGTAGCCACTTTTTCTACTAGTGGAAATTTTAATGTATTTATTACTCGGCTTAATTCTAATGGCGACCTGGTTAAAATGGTACAGTTAGGCGGCACAGGAAATATTACCGGACAAGGCATCGAGATTGATAATTATGGAAATGTATATTCTACAGGTTATTTTAGCGAGACTGTAGATTTTGATCCAACCACGGGAGTATTTAATCTTATTTCCTCTCCATCGGGGTGGCATGATATATTCATCCATAAAATGAGTACACTAGTTGGTATTAGAGAAAACAATGGCAATGATTTTTCTTTGTTATACCCAAATCCAACCGACGGAAAAATTAAATGTGTAATCGGACAAAATGCAGATTTCAATTTTTATATTAGTGACGTAAGCGGAAAAATTATAAAATCCGGCAATCTAAAAATTTCTGATGGTGAAATAGATATTAGTGAATTTTCAAAAGGATCGTATTTTTTGACCATGTATAATAATGAGGGAAGACAAACTCAAAAGATTATTCTGAAATAATAAAATAGGATTATAAAAGTGGAAGGCCGTATTTAGCATAGTGTCTTCCATTTTTTATTTGCGCTAATTCCCTTTTTTATAAGAGTAAGTCCCGAGCTTGCATCGGGAGACTTAGGGAGATTTAACCCCTTGATCTTTTTATTTAAAGCACGGATTATAAATCCGCGCCAACGGGGTGAGTAGAGTTTAAAGTTATTTCGAAATAAACCGTTATTGCGAGGAGTTTTGCGTTGAAGCAAAAGGGAAAGAAGCAATCTCAAATCACAAGGTGTTAGATTGCTTCGCTATCGCTCGCAATGAAGATCAAAAACATTTAACTCTTGAAGGAGTTTAAATCAAAAAAGAAGAAAATGATAATTTCGTTTTCTTCCTTTTTTTTAATTGTATTTAACTTTCAATTAATCCAGGTTACATGTTACTGGAGATAACCATCCGCTATCGTTTTGAACGCGTTCACAATTTTCTTTTGCTTTTTCTTTTGTATTTCTTCCTTTTCCGGCAGAAACTACTTTTCCGTCATAACTACTTGTACAGGTGCAGGTATACTCTTTTTTGCAGCTGCTTAGAGCCAGGCAGGCAGTGCCTGCAATAATGATCGCTAAATTTTTCATGGGTTTTAATTTTTCGTAAAGATAGAAGTGGCCCAAAAAATAAATAGTTAAAGAAAATTAATCAGGATATTAGTTTGTTACAAAATGTTAAGGCATAATATCAATACTGATATTGAAAAAACTTATTCGAATCGTCTAATTTTAATTTATTATCGGTAAACCATTTTACAAAAGCATCCCATTTATCTGTATTAGCAGTATGCCATTCGTCAAAAGCGCTTTGATCACCTCTCATTAAGATCCAGTGATTGTATGCCTCCAGGTGACCTCCTTCTTTTAATTTTTTGTGGTAGCTGTATACAATGTTCGGGTATTTTTTCTCGTTATCGTTTTTAAAATAATTATCTACAAAAGTTGTTCTTATTGTATTTAGCGAATTCAGATCAATTGTTTTTACACTAAGCATAGACATCATTAGCATAGGTTCGTAAACACCAATACCAAATGGTAATTTCATTTTGCTTGGATCTTTAGCGTCGTCAATAACCATTGTTGCGTTTTTACTAAAGCTAACAGAAAAAGAACCGTCCTCTTTAAATTTTATCTGGCTTTTGTAAGTATCATAAAGTAATTTGCTTATTTCAGAAGTACGGGCGCTACCGCGTTCAATGTTCATAAAGATCTCACCATACAATAAACCCCATACTTCTTCGGTAGAGTTGCAGTAAATTTTTGCTGCGCGGTAATAATTAGAAGGAAATTTAGGATCGAGCTCAATACCTTTTTCGTAAAATGATAAGGCTTTATTATAATCTTCTTTGCCCCAGTAAACATTTCCTTTCTCTAACCAGATCATGCCTGAATTTGGAAATTTTTTAAGGCCTGCATCATATACCTCAAGAGCTTTTTCACTTTTACCTGTTTCATCATAAGTGTTTCCTAAAAGCTGGTAATAGCGTTCGGTAATGCCTTTGTAGTCTGCACTTTTTTCAAGGATCTTAATGGTCTCTTTATGATCTTTTTTAAGATGATAAGCATAGGCCATTTCGTAGGGGTAATCAAAACGTTCAGGATCCAGTTTTTGTGCTTCTTCTAAAAGCGTAATGCTTTTATCTACCTGGCCATTATCCATATACTTTAAAGCCTGCATGCCTTTTTCCAATGCTTTTTCTTTATCACTTTGCGCAAACGACAACTGGCAAATACTAAATAAAATAACGGATCCTAAAATTTTAATGCTTTTCATGATAGAGGTTTTATCAAATATAATTAAAATTTTGTTAGCGCAAAGTAAGGCGGGAGAGGAAAAGTGAATTTGAATGGATTGCAAATCCTCGCTGATGGCAGAATCGTAACAATAAATTAATCTGCTTTAATGAAGCGGCCAAACTTTTGGACTTTATTTTCAGAATCAAAATAAAATGTAACATTTCCCTGAGTTTCAATTACATTATCTGATCTATCGTAATCAGATTCTTTTTCTTCAAAAGAAATACTGTTTTTATTTAAAAGATCTTTGATCTCTGAGTAACGCAAAGGTTTATCCAAATTTTTGTAATCTATATTTAAATTATTTTTATTACCGGGTTCAGAATAAGTTATTTGAACGGCATATAGACTTTGAGACTCAGACGCGTTAAAATAAAATTCAATTATGTCATATTTAATAAGAGCGTGTCTTCTATCCTTTGTACTCACAGGAATTGTCCATGAAGTTTCACCTAATATACTAATGATCGTTTTTTGATCCATACCAAATTTAAAATTTGATAGTTCGCCGGTTCTTAAAAAAACAAAGATATTTTCATGTATCATAGAATAAAGATACAGATTTTTAATTGCACGGATTACAAATCCGCGCTAAAGAAAGGGGTAAAGTTTTTTAAGATTTATTTGGCATTTCGTATTTTGGTTTATTTTTTATGTCCGCAATAACTTTTTTAAAATTTATTTTACTTCTTTGCCAAACAATTAGTGAAATAATTCCCAATGCCATAGATAAAATACCAAATAGCATATTTAGGAAAATATCTGCAGTAAAAATTTTGGCATCTATAGGTAGATCTGAATAATCATGTATCGCATTTAGTACACAAGGTATGCCTATGCCCAAACATGCTAAGAATACATCTTTCCAAATTGAACTGCCGGTTTGTTCAATCAATTCTAATTCAAAGCTATTTACAGAATAATCGGTTCTATTAGGATCATAATGTATATAATTTTTCGCAAGTGCTTTATTAATTTCTGCAATATTATTGACGCTATTATTATCCATTACGCACCTCCCCTAAATACCAAGTAAAATGAATTAATTTATCTAATTCTGGAGTTAAACAATAAATGCGATAATTTAAAAATAAATCTCGGTTTTGAATCCATCCAATTGGAATAGGGACTGTATTTCCAACTCCAAGCGTTTCGTTAAAATTAAAAAAAATAAGCTTTAGTCCTTTTTGGTTATTTGGTAGATTTTCAGCAATAAGTTTATTTTGTTCTTTAGTTGTATCGTCTTCAAAAGTAAATCTAAAGGTTAAATCTTCAAAAATAAAATCAATGGGTTTTTTATTAATCGAAATAATTGAACCCGTTTCATATATATCATAAATGTCTGTTTTTATTTTCATTAGTTAATTAACATTAAATGGTTACAATCATTAAAGGTAATTTTTATAAGTTTTATTTATCAAAGATAAAATAAATTTGTTGTAGTCAAAACATTCACCCCCTCGCATTCAGTTCCAGTTTCTTAATAAAACTCGTGAGCTCTTTTGTAAAAGCATCTAAAGAGAGTGCAGATTCTTTCATATAGCTTACCATTTTATTGAGGTCTTCTTGCGAGTTAACAGAGTCGTTCAATAAAATAGAGATGCCCAAAATATGCGCAACGGGTTGGCGTACTTTGTGCGAGGTCATAAAGATCATTTCTTCCAAACCTTTTATGTATTCTTTTTTGCTGAGTTCTGCCAGCTTGCGTTCGCTAATGTCCATTGAGAGAATGAACAAGCCTTCCTGCACGGGCTGGATGCGCAATTCAAAATAACCTTTGCTGCCATCAGGGAAATCAAATTCATTTTCAAAATTGGTGGCAATGCGTTCCTGCATACATTTGGTAAGCGTTTTAAAGAGTTCTGTTTTTTCAATACCCGGGTATTTCTCCATCATGGTATGGCCAATCAATTCTTCACGGGAGTATTTACTTTGTTTTACAACCGTATCGTTCACATAGGTATAACGAAAATCGTAATCAATGATCTGGAAACCTTCCATCATATGATCTAAGGTAGCGTGATATTTTTTTTCGTTTTCTAACGATTGTTCATAGTCACGCAGCAACTGCAATAGTTCTTCTTCTGATTTACCCCTTACGGTAAACTCAGTAATTTTTTCACTCATAATTTATTTTTCACACAAAGGGAGATGACCAAATATAAATTACCAGCAGGAGAAAAGAAATAGGTAAAATTACCTATTTTTTGATTTTAACATTTTACGTTTAAAAATTGGAAGATGCCGGCTAATCCTTTATTGACAAGTGTTTGTGGCGAATTAGGATTTTATTAAAGTCTTTACCGTCCAGGTTGTTTTAAAATTCAAGCGCTTTTTTTCCAATACAAGTGTGGCAATAGCAAAACCCACACCTGCAGTAAAAACAGGTACAACAATGAAAGGTAAAGTGGTTGGCGGCAAAAAGAAAACGGAAAGTGCCAGCGCTACCGGCGTACCAATAAGTGCAATGTAACTGGTACGTTCAACATTTTTTACACGTTTTTTTATTTCGGGCCTAAAGCGGTTCTCTATTTTTATTTTTTTGATGAATGAAATTTTAATGCTCGTATCAATAGCATACATGAGTTCAGTTTCTTTTTTTCTTACCGTTAGCATTAAACTATCAACCTCTTTGCTTTTTAATTTAAGGGAGTCGGCCAGGTTGGTGGCTTTCTCAAACAGCTCTTTTATTTTTTGGTTGGTTTCCCTGCTAAAATCACGGCTGCGGATAAATAAAACTGAATCTTTGTAATCCATTAAAAAGGCATGGTAAATATCGTTTTGCAAAGAGATGATCTTAACAGGATATTTTTTTAATTCTATTTTATATTCTTTTGTTGGATCCTTCTTTTCGCACAATACAAGTGTGTCTTGTGCAAAAACACAAAAACAAAAAACAGAAAATACTACTGTAAGGTATAGCTTCATAAATTTAAAGCGTTTGCCACCAGGTTTTGTTTGGCATACTGTTGCCTAAAATAACAGGTTCACCAATGTGCGGGGTTGTAACTTTTACTTTTAACTCGTTTGCTTTTTGTAGGATGCGCTCAATTGGCTCATCCCAGGCATGCATGGCCAGTGAGAATTTTGCCCAATGCACCGGCAATAATATTTTTGCTTTTAAGTCAACACTTGCCTGAACGGTTTCTTCCGGCATCATGTGAATGTTTGGCCACGATTTATTGTACTGACCTGATTCTAAAATGGCAATATCAAAAGGACCAAATTTTTCACCTATCTCTTTAAAATGCTTATCGTAACCGGAGTCGCCACCCAAAAATAAATTATGCGCTTTTGTTTTTAAGACGAATGACGACCATAATGTTTGTCCGCGTTTAATGCCGCGGCCGGTGAAATGCCTTGCAGGCGTGGCAGTGAAGTAAAGATCATCATCTATAAAACTCTCAAACCAATCGAGCTCGTTTATTTTATTTTTTGAAATACCCCAGTGTTCTAAATGTGAACCTAGGCCTAAAGAGCAAACGATCTTTTTTACTTTACTGTTTAATTTTGTAACCGTTTTATGATCGAGGTGATCGTAATGATCGTGTGTTAGCAATAAAATATCAATGGCAGGAAAATCTTCTGGCGTATACACATCGGCACCTTTAAAGGCTTTCACCATAAAAGAAACCGGTGCTGCATTGCCGCTGAAAACAGGGTCAACTAAAATGGTTTTGTTATTTATTTTAAGGAAGTAAGAAGAATGTCCGAACCAAACAATAGTTGGCTCAGTATTATTTATTTTTTTAAGATCTGTTTTTTCTGAAGGTAAAATTGTTGGCGGCGCAACGTTCTTAGGTTTATTTAAAAACTCTTTCATCATTTTGCAGAACGAAGCATCTTCGGCCATAGCATTTGTTTTGGAGATGTTTTGAAAAGAACCGTCCTTATAATTGGGTGAAGCTTGAATTCTTTTGAGGCGTTCGCCTGTAGGCAGTTTACCGTAAATACGTAACGACATAATTTTGTTTTTGCTCAAGTAAAAATACGGTTTTTTGTATTGGGAAAGATCGCTATTTCGTTTTTTTTCTTGATAAGAAATGGGCAAATTCAATGCTATCAAAAAGCTGTTTAAGTATTTTTTGTCACTTTTGGCGCGCAAAAGTAACCAAAACGCTTTCGATCTTTTGAAGGAGATTTTTTCTTTCGAGAAGTAGAGGCATCGAAAGAAAAACCATTGCCTCGCTAAGCACTCTTCTAAGCGCTTAATCAACAATGCGCCTAGCTTAGCTCGCTACTATCTCTGCAAAAGATCGAAATTGCATAACCCGTTCAACTGACCGCAAAGCAATTTTACTAAAATCTATACGCGTAAGCACACAAAGTGACGCCAGAAATTTCGACTAAGGAAAAGTAAAGAAGAAATATTAAAAATAGTTGACTTTACTCTATAACCACTTTTTTCGAAACCGTATTCATGCCATCATTCAATAGCAAAAAATAAACGCCTTTTTTAAAATCAGAAGTATTTAAAAGCAAAGTTTTGTTTGGCGTAACAGTTTGTGATAAAAGCGGCCTGCCCAAAAGATCAATAACAGTAAGCGTTGCATCATTCATTAAGCCGGAGGCTGAAATGTAAAGAAAATCGTTGGCAGGATTTGGAAATGCTTTGAACGAAAGACCATCAGGCATCATTTCATTTAAACCGGTAGAACTATTGGTAGTAAATAAATTAGCCATGTACACTTCTTTGGTAGTTTTATTTTGCACAAAAGCAACCACGCGTACCTCTGCATTGCTTTTAATTTTTTGCATGGGCCAGTTAAATGTGATGGTATCTTTTCCATTTAAATTACGATTCACTAAATAAGAACCGTTTTGGTTAGGCAGCATTTTGCGCATCACGTATTCGTAATTGGTTTCTGTGTTGGCACCGGGAGATGCAGCGTAAGCGCTTTTCAAAACATTTTTTTCTATCACCACAATGTGTGCACGCAAAGTATCATTTGTATTTGAAGCAGCTAACGATTCAAAAACAAGCTTTGTATTTAAGGTGTTGCTGCTAATGTTTGTGTTTAAATTGGTGATGTTGTATTTATTGGCAATGCCTTTACGTGTGTTAATGGTATTAGCAATAACTGAATTAAAACTCGAAGAAAAATTGCTGTAATAATTTCCGTCAACAATAGAATAGGGTACGGTTTGCACTGTGTAATATGAAACACGGGCATTTGATTCTACCGGATTTTCAAAATACATAGAATCGCTGTAAGGAAAAGAGGTATGATAACCAATAGCCACTACATCTGTCGGATTGTTATTTACATAATTAAAAACAGGCGGCGTAGAAGCCGCACAGGGCGGACAGCCCGAGTTGGTAAATTGTTCGATCAACACAACGCGCTGTGCAAATGATAATTGAAAAATGCTAAATAAAAGTGTAAATGAATACAGTATTTTTTTCATGGTAGTTTGTTTCAATACTATATACGAATGAAAAGAGCTTTGCTTACAGGGAAAATTGTTAAAATTTCACGTTTGTCATGTTGAGCGCGGTCGAGACACATGCAACGGATTTGTTTCCGCTTCTCGCAAACGCAAATCCCCGCTCAAAGCTTAATCGCTTTGCCGTGCTCGAAGTGACACGTGCCGAAGGCTTTTACATCAAAATATTCCCTTGCGGCAACACCGGTCCCGGAATATTTGTTTCATCCAGCATCTCGCGAAGGTCAATTTCAATAGTGCGGCTAATGTTAGAAATAGGTACATCGTTAGCGCTTCCCTCAAACGGATTCTCGGTTGCTTCACCAATGCGTTCCATCACATGAAAAACCCAACCAACAATGATAGAGCAGGGTACAGTGGCCCAGATAAACGCATCGCCAATATCTGCAGTAAGCTTGCCAAATTCCTGCAAAATGCCAAAAGGTAAAATGCCAATAAATAAACGAATAAACATTTGGTTAACGGTTGCAAACTGACGCGGATAAGGAAAATTTTTAATACGCTCCGATCTGCCCTGGTGATCATAAAGCGCGCTAAGCGCACGTTCAATTTCAATAAAATCGAGTTCCGATAATTTTCCTTTTTCTTTTAGTTGTTTTAAATGTTTTGATTGAAGGGCAATGATCTGCGTAGCCCTGTTCTTTTTAGTTAACACATAGGCTCTTTCGTCTTCACTTAAATACTTTTTTAATTCGTCGGCTAATGGTGTTTCATGCTCGGGCACTTTGTAAAAACGGGCATATTCTCTATTGCTTTTTAAATGCATGTTTTCCCAAACCCTTTCTTCCCGCATTTGATAGCGTAAGGCGGTAAGCCACGCTAAATGGCGGTAAACCAAAGTTTGAATTTCAGCCTTATCACTATTTACGGTGTCTTTAAATAAAATACCAATGCTGCGACTGGTGTTAACGATAGAACCCCAGATCTGTCT
This sequence comes from Bacteroidia bacterium, assembly GCA_044229885.1. Classification (GTDB taxonomy): domain Bacteria; phylum Bacteroidota; class Bacteroidia; order B-17B0; family Aurantibacillaceae; genus Aurantibacillus. Next base: position 732,072 of record JBGASD010000003.1, read on the forward strand.
TGCTTCCCACATACGTGCATAAGTTTGGGTGTTCTTAAAACCCACCAAAAAGGCTGCGGCCGTACCAACCAAACCAATAGCTACCCAGGGAATGACCAACCATTTTATCTCTAAAAAATAATAAAGTGAAGTAGGGATGGTGGCCGCTATCACAAAAAAATAAAGATCGCGCCTGGTCCAATAAACCACTTCGCTTAAAGTAAACCTTCTTCCTGAATGCATAATGTTGTTTTAATTGTGACCTAAATTTACACAAAATAAATAATTCGTAACTTTGCAACATGTATATTTCTAAAGCCATACTTTTTTGCTGCGTCGTTATTTTTTTATTAATGGGCTATGTTGTTTATTTATGGCTGAAAGCAAGACGTTTGGCTAAGCTCAATCAAAAGATCTTATCGGATTATAAAGTGTTGGAGAATAAAATAAATTCGTTTGAACTGGAAGGAATAAAATACAAGATCAACCCGCATTTGTTTAAGAATATTCTAAATTCCATTCAGTCGCATGCCTATCAAACTTATTTCTCATTAGATAAGTTAAGCAATGTATTGGATTATATTTTATACGAAACCGATAAACAATTTGTAAGTATAAAAGAAGAAATGGATTTTGCTTTGAATCTGATCGAGATCAATAAATTAAAATTGAGTCCGCTGTTTGATATTAAAGTAAAGAATAAAGTTAACGAAGAACATTTGTTGTATAACCAGGAATTGCTGGCGCCTATGATCTCGGTAGATCTTATTGAGAATGCCTTTAAGCATGCAGATATACAAAGCGGCGATTCTTTCATCTCTATTACGTTTGAGTTAAAAGATGAATTTTTTATGTTAACCGTTGCCAATAAAATTAGCTCAAAACCACCTTTAAAAAAATCGAACGGCGGCCTTGGAAAAGAAAATCTGCAAAAGCGTTTGGATATAATTTATAAAGATTGCTATAAGCTGGACCAGTTTGTGGAGAACGACGTTTTTATTTCACACTTAAAATTAAATTTGTTTGAATACAAAGCTAAAATGCTTGCTGCTGGATGATGAGCTGCCTGCTTTAAGTTATATAAAAGTTTTGTGCGAACAGATCACGGATGTGGAAGTTGTAAAAGCATTTAACCAACCCCAAAAATTTTTAGAGGCCATTCAGCATCTGGATTTTAATGCCTGCATCTTAGATATACAAATGCCGGGTATTACAGGTTTGGAAGTGGCTAAACATTTACAGGATAAATTGATCATTTTTACAACCGCGCATAAAGAATTTGGTGCAGAAGCATTTGATCTTAATGCGGTAGATTATATTCGCAAGCCCATTCAAAAAGAACGTTTTGAAAAGGCAATTGCCAAGGCAAAAAGTATTTTAAACTCACAAAATGCCGAAGAAAAAAATCAGGCTTTATGGAATACAGATAAAGGCAAAACACTCATTAATTTTAATGATATTTTATACATTACTTCGTCTGACACTGATAGTCGTGATAAGCTAGTGTACCTGCAAAACGGAAACAAAACAACCGTTAAAAATATTTCTTTTGAACAAATTTTAGCATTGTTGCCTCTGGCTAAATTTTGCCGCATCAATAAAAAAGATATTATCGCACTAAAAGCGGTGCAGCATTTTACGGCAGACTCTATTACCTTAAGATCTAACGAAAAAGTAAATTTAGTATTAAGCGATGTTTACCGAGATGAGTTCAGGCAAAAGGTAAAGCCGCAATAAAAATTTCGTTACATTTTTTCAGCCTTTTGTTACATATTCCTTTTAGCGAATGCTTTGATCGTTTTAGAGATGCTATTTTTGTAATAGCAAAGTGAAGATAATTCTACTATTTTTAAGTTTAGGTTGCGTATTTGCAAAGGCACAAACCGGTGTGGGCATTGGCATCTATCCAACCGGTACCGAAACCGGCATTGGATTCAGGTTGAACAAGGATAAGCGGCTTTCTTTTGATACAAGGGTAACAAGAGCCAATTTTTATAATGAACCCGGCGTGTCATCTTTTGTTACAGAACTATCGGGTATTTATAGGGTAGTGTTTATGGAAAAAGCAAGATTTCATGTAGGTGTTGGTGGCAGAGCAGATTGGAATTTTTCAACCGGCCATAAATATGGTGTAGTAATACCTGTAGGTGTAGAAGCATTTCCGTTTCCATTTCAAAATGCCGGATTGTTTTTTGAGGCTGCACCTTTCTACAACTCTGATCTTGAAACAAGATGGCATGCAGGATTAAGAACTGTAGCAGGATTTGTATTTTATTTCACAAAAAAAAATAATTCAAAAATATGAGCAATGTAAGAAACGGGCTTTTCTATGTGTTAACCATTGGCGGCTTTTTTTGCTTAATGTATTTCATCGTTTTAAGAGGCGAGCCTTTAGAAGTTGGAAAGATCACTGAAGTAAAAAAAGTGTCTGAGCTAAATAGTGTAGGGCAGATCAAAGAAACGCTTCACCACAATGTTACACACCCATTGGCAATTTTATTATTGCAGATCATTACAATTATTGTAGTAGCAAGGATATTTGGTTTTATTTTTAAAAAAATAGGTCAGCCAACAGTTATCGGTGAAATAATAGCCGGCATCTTTTTAGGCCCGTCATTTATTGGCATGTTCTTTCCTGAATTCTCGACTTTCTTATTTCCAAAATCATCATTGCCCAACCTTCAATTCATAAGCCAGATAGGTTTAATACTATTTATGTTTATTGTTGGAATGGAACTGGACATTAAGATCTTAAAAAAGAAAGCGCATGAAGCAGTGATCATTAGTCATGCCAGCATTATTTTTCCTTTTGCTTTGGGTATGGCTTTGGCGTATGTTATTTATACAACATATGCACCCGGAAATATTAACTTTTTATCCTTCTCTTTATTCATTGGTATCTCCATGAGCATTACGGCATTTCCTGTACTCGCAAGAATAGTGCAGGAAAGGCAATTAACTAAAACACGCATTGGTACCATTGTTATTACCTGTGCCGCTGCAGATGATATTACGGCCTGGTGTATTTTGGCAGTGGTAATTGCTATTGTAAAAGCAGGTTCTGTAGTAAGTTCAATATATGTAATTCTAATGGCAATTGCCTATGTGATATTAATGCTAAAAGTTGTTCAGCCTTTCTTAAAACGTTTGGGCGATATTTATTCTCACCAGGATACATTAAGTAAACCGGTAGTGGCTATTTTTTTTGTAACGCTTTTAATTTCTTCTTACCTCACCGAGATCATTGGCATTCATGCTTTGTTTGGTGCCTTTATGGCCGGTGCTATTATGCCGCAGAATTTACATTTTAGAAATGTGTTCATTGAAAAAGTAGAAGATGTTTCGCTTGTATTATTATTGCCTTTGTTTTTTGTATTTACCGGTTTAAGAACACAAATTGGTTTATTGAACGATGTAAGCATGTGGCAAACCTGCGCGTTAATTGTAGCCGTAGCTGTTACCGGTAAATTTTTTGGAAGCGCTGTTGCAGCAAGGGTTGTAGGCCAACCTTGGAAAGATAGTTTAATGATAGGCGCATTAATGAATACGCGTGGCTTAATGGAATTAATTGTGTTGAATATTGGTTTTGATCTTGGTATTCTTCCGCCTTCTATTTTTGCCATGATGGTAATTATGGCCTTGGTAACTACGTTCATGACAGGCCCGGCGCTAGACCTCATAAATTATTTATTTAAAGATAAGAAACAGGATGAAAAAATAGTTGAAGCCGAAAAATATAATAAGTACAAAATATTATTTTCTTTTGGTGATTCGGAGCGCGGAAAAAGCATGGTGCGTTTAGTGAATAGTCTTGTTGGAAAGACGATGAATAATTCTGTTGTTTCGGCCCTGCACCTTGAACCAAGTAACGAATTGCACCAGTATAATATTAAGGAAGTGGAGCGGGAAAGTTTTAAGCTTGTGAAGCGTGAAGCAAATAAATACAACCTTAGCATCAAAACACAATTTAAACCTACACTTGATTTTGAAAAAGAAATCATAGATACCGCTAATCAGGGTGATTATGATCTCTTAATTGTGGGCATGGGTCAATCTATGTATGAGGGTAGTTTTTTAGGAAGGTTAATTGGCATTACATCAAGGATCATCAACCCTGAAAAACTATATAACACACTTACCGGTAACGAAAAAATAATTGGTAACAATGGTTTTGATGATCGCACCAATGCCATTGTGCGTTCAGTAAAAATGGAGCTGGGTATTTTTGCAGATAAGGGATTAAAGAAAGTTGACGATGTAATTATTTTAATGCTTGGTAACGAGGATGATTTTTTAATTAATTACGCGCAAAAAATGATCAACAACAATGAGTCGCGCATTATGGTAATTGATCATGATGATAAGATAAAACAAAACGCCGCTTTAAAAGAGAATATTCGTGCTATTGAACAACGTGCACCAAATCATATTGCGGTTTACGAGCGATCAAAAATGAATGCCGAATTTTTAAAAGATAAAGACCTGTTATTGATAAGTCTTAATGCCTGGAATTATTTTATTGAAAATGAGCCGGAATGGTTAACGCAGATTCCTTCTTTATTGATCCTTAAAAAAGCGTAATTTAAAGAATCCCTTTAGAAACCCAATTAATAGCGCGGTTCATATCTTTATGAGGAAATGCCCTGAACTCGCCCGGAATAATAAAGCTAAAAATAGTAGTTGCCACTTTCACTATCTTTGAATCGCTAACAATAGCGGCACGGTTCCATTTTGTTAAATGTTTAAGACTTAACAAAACATCTTTCATCCAAACAAAAAAACTGAAGTTTTTGACCGATCTTTTTAATACCAACAGGTAATTAATTTGCCCCATTTTTTCTACATGTTTTTCAACGCAGGGAATTACTACCTCTTCAAAATCTTTTTTTGTAACCTTCCAGGCGGCCTTAAAGCCTATCATATTAGGGGGCAGGTCTAGTATCTGGTACATCATAACAATAGATTTAGGAACTAAAATATGCAAAAAACATGCCAGCGAACAAGTGTGTTAAACTTATAAAATAATTTGATTTTAATTCCAACTTGGCACGAACTTGGTACATCTTATAAAGTAAAGACTCTATGCATAAACCAGATACAAATATTACCAGAGAATATTCTTATGATCTTACCGAGCTATTACAACTAAGCAATGGTAACAAAGAATTTGTTGTGAATATGCTCGAGATATTCATTAGAAGTGCATCCGAAATACTGCTTCAACTAAAAAGCGCCTCGATTGTTGGTAATTGGGAGAAGGTAAAAGAATTGTCACATAAAGCCATTCCATCCTTTCACTTTATGGGACTTATTAACTTCTACGAAAAATTAAGATACATTGAACAAAATGTGGGTAACAGAAAAGAACAAAAACACATTGAAGAATTTATAGGTTTTATTGATAAGAATATGGTTGTTATTTTGAATGATTTGAAAGATGAGATAGAGAAGTACAAAGCCTAGCTTAAGCATCGTCACCAATTTAAAAACTAAAATATGTAATCATGAAAAACAGGGAAAAACATATTTTCATAGTCGATGACGATGAATTTATTTTATGGACATTAAAAGCCAGGTTCGAAAAAGAAAATTACAAGGTAACCACCTCTTCCAATGCAGACGATGCTTATTTTAAAGTGAATTTTTTAAAGCCAAGCGTTATGTTGCTGGATATTATCCTTCCCGGAATGAATGGTCTTGATTTTATGAGCGCTGTGCATTCGCGTTTAGAAGCTAACCATGTGCCTATTGTGATAATGTCTTCAGTATCGCAACCTAATGTTGTAAAAACTGCTTACAGACTGGGAGCAAAAGCTTATATGGCAAAACCATTTACGATGGATTATGCATATGATCTCGTAAACCGTATCACCACAAATACAAGCCTTTACGTTTCTTAAAATCTTAAAATAAAGTGTTACAGGTGTGTCGCAAAATGTTCTTTAAGAATATCAACGATCACACTTTGAGCTAAAGGCTTTCTTTTAAATGCTATTACTTCGTTGATCTGCTTTGCTTTTTGTTCATCATCAGGATTGGGTGATGTGGTAAGCATAACTATTTGTGCGGGATTGCTTTTTTGCGCATTTAGTTTTTTATATTCTTCAATAAATTCCCAACCGTTTATGCCCGGCATATTGATGTCTAAAAAAATGATCTCCGGATCGGCATATTTAATTTGAGTAGAACCATATTTCCCTTTACGGCCAATAAAATCAAGGGCGTCTTCGCCACTTTCGGTCACGTAGATGTTTTCGGCAATGTTTAAATTTACAATAAGCTTTTGATTATAAATGTTTGTGAACTCGTTGTCTTCAACGAGCAAAACACATTTTAATTTTTTCTTCATGTCTTTAATCATTTTCTGGTATGGTAAAATGAAATTTACTGCCTACATCCGGTACCGACTCTAGCCAGATCTTACCGTGATGAAGTTCAACAATTTTTTTGCAATGGGCAAGCCCAATACCTGTGCCTTCATATTGTTTACGACCATGTAATCGCTGGAAAATAATAAAGATCTTATCCTTATATTTTTCATCAATACCTATTCCATTATCTTCTACGATAAAATGATGGTCTCCGTTGCCTTTTTTGTAAGAAATTTTAATGATACAGTCGGTATTTTTTTTACGGAATTTAATAGCATTGCTTACCAGGTTTTGAAAAAGTAGTCTTAATTCAACCGGATAAGCGTTTATAGTAGGCAAAGGATCTACTTCAATGTTTGTTTTTGTTTCAAGAATACTGGCCTGCATGTCATCAATAACATCTTTTACGATCTTATTACAATCAACACTATCTGTTTGACTTTTACCGCCAAGTCTTGAATATTCCAGGATATCGGTGATCAATTCCGTCATCCTGTCGGCCGACTGGCGAATATAACTAAGGTAGGCTTTAGCATCCTCATCCAGCTTTATTTTATTTTCTGCTTCAAATAAATTAATAAAACTGTTTATGGTATTTAAAGGTTCTTGTAGATCGTGAGACGCTATGTAGGCAAATTGTTCAAGCTCTTTATTTTTATTTTCAAGCGCTTTAATATGTTTACGTTCCGAAATATCGCGGATGGCCGCAGAGATCAATAAACCCTCTTCTGTATGAAGCGGACTAAAACTTATTTCTACAGGAAAAGGAGTGTTGTCTTTTTTTCGGCCCAGGATATCGGTTACCAGACCTTCATTTTTTTGAGTTTCCAATAAACCTGCTAATTTATTTTTAACCGGCAAAAGCATTTCTATCTTTTTGGATAAGAGCTCACTGCGTTCGTACCCAAATAATTTTTCTACCTGCGCATTCACCAATTTAATAAGTCCTTCGTTGTTAATGATGACAATTGCATCCGGGGCCGCTTCCAACAGGCCTTTAAATTTTCTTTCGGCCTGTACCAGTTCATTCATGCTTTTTTCCAGGCCGGCCGACATAGTATTAAATGAAGTAGCAACTACACCTATTTCATCTTTTGAAAACACTTTTGCCCTTGTATCCAAATTTCCTTTCGCAAACGAATCGTTGGCGCTGATGATCTCTGTTAAACCTTTTTGAATACTGCGACTTACCGAAATAGCAAGCAAGAGACCTGAGATCTCAACACTTAAAGCAATTACAAATAATAATTTTAAAACAAGGTCTTCCAGCCAACGAGATCCTTCGCCAAGCGTGAAAGAAAAATTATCTTCCGGGCCTGTGATATTTTCTGTAATAGGATCTATCTTTTTTAGTAGTTCATTTACTTTTTCTAAAGAAGGCGCAGAAGAATTTATTTCATTATGTAAACTATCGGCAATTGGAATAAGCTTTAAGGCTATGGGTTCTGCCTCACCCCAATAATAAATAGCTTTATTTATATAGGAGATGCTGTTAAAACGACTGAATAGTTTTATCATGCCGTCAATATCTTCTGGATGATTACGGCCTTCTAAAAAGCCCTGTCTTACAATTTTAAGATCAGGATTTGGTTTCATTAATTCTTTCCTGGCTTTGCTGTCGCCTAGAGGCACCTTAATAAATTCATTGAATTTTTTATAATCTTTTTCATCGTGTGTAATGCCATATCTCAGCAAATGGTAAACGGCATCTTTTTGTGCTTTTGACCAAAGCCCTTCACCTTCCACATAAGCCCTTACTGAAGAAAGTGTATTAATGGAAAAAAAAAGTGCGAACAATTCAATGCCGATCAGCAAAGCCATAATGCCTACCGTAAAATAAAGCTTTTTGGCTATGGAAATATTATTAAACCATTTGAATAAATTAAAGTTCTTCATGAGCATATATACACCCTAAGTTAATAAAAAAAGTGTATGTATTTATAAAGAAACGTGTAAAATTATTGGGCGCCTAAGCGTAATCGCTGATTTATTATTTCTTCTAAAATGTAACAGCATCTTGCCAATGCGTAACGGTCTTTACTTATAAAGTCAGAAGCGCCTTCATTTAAGGTTTGTAAGGATGTTCTGATGTTTTTTATTTGTGAAAGAATAATGATCTTACAATCCTGGCAACGTTGTTTTATTTTTTTCATTACTTCCAGCGCATTGCCATCATTTAAATAATAATCAAGAAATGCGATGTCCGTCTCCGGTTTTAAATTACGTATGCAGTCACCTATATTGGTATAGGATTGTATATCGTAACTAAAATGTTTGTCTACAGCTATTGAATCTGTATAGGTTTGCAGCTGGCGGGTGAGAATGTTATTGTAAAAATCGCTGTCTTCTAAAACAATAACATTAAAATGATTTGGAGATTTCATAGGAATGGGTTTTGCGCTTTAGATTATTATTACGTTTTTTTAATTTACATTTTAAATGATCAACAACCGATCGTTTTGGCATTTTGCCAATGCCTTTGGAAAGAGATCGCTTTTTTTGACGGAGATTTGCATTAAAGTCAAGATCGACCGGCTTTAGAATATAATTAGGTAGAGAGGTAGGGTAAAAACTATTTGCCCAATATTGAACTGTATTTGCAATTAAAAGAATCATTTTTCCGATTCATAATTTTGTATTATGATATTTAAAACAAACAAGCCAATAAAATTGTTTTAAGATTATTTTTGCCCGGGTGTTAAAATATTTAAAAGTTCTTTAGTTTCATTCAATAGATCAATATGTGTGTTCAGATCGTCTCCTTCTACATATTTGGCAGAAAGTGCAAGGCATTCCTGTGCCCTCGAAATATTTTCCATAGCATCGTACAGATCTCTTTTTTTGATCTCATTTTTAGATCTATGTATATAACCGTAAGCAATGAACAATTCAGAGCTTTCGAATATTTTATTGATGTTCAATTCTGTTTTGCCATGCCTTGCCAGATCGAGATAACAAATGCTCAAATCTTTTAAAAGACCATTCAGCGTGGCGTTAGCATAATTTTCGTCATCGCCTGCATTTTTAGCCAATATAATAATTGCTTTGTAAATTTCATCGGCTGCCAGTTTTGGTTCTTCCATCTTTATATAGATCCTGGCATTATCAAAGTTTTGCGACAGCAATTTTGCTTTGCTTATTTTGTAATCGGCAGAAGGAACACTTACATCTTGCAGTAAGCCGCTTCTTTCACTTTTGTAATTTTTGTTGCGGTGTCCGATATACACAATAAGGCTATAAAACATTAAAATGCAAACTGAATAAAAAACGATCAACGGTTTCATGAGTACTGGTATTTAAAAGTTCATAATCATATTTTATATAACGCCAAATCCCGTGCCGTAGTTACATTTAGCCGAATGTTTCTAATTTGTTAAATTACAGCGTATTAGGCCATTCGCTATGCGCCGGGCTTTTTTTGTTTTGTTTCTATGTGTAATTATATTTCAAAATGAGAATATTTTTCTACTTCGTAAATTTTCTTCTTAACTGTTTTTTTAGTTTCTTTTAATAAGTAACCTAATGTACCATCGTTTAATACAACGTACGATATAGTTCCTTTATAACCTTTACCTGAAACGATCGGGTATGTTTTTACGATCGCAAATTCTTCCTTTAAAAAATTTTTGCCACTTACTAAGTTTTTTAATATGCCGTTCACTAATATTAATTGTTTTGTAAATCCAAATTCTATTGCTTCCTCGATGGCTTTATCTAAATTGGTTTCTTTTGATTTTATTGAGTTCATTTTAGTATAATAAAGTTCATATCTATTATACGTAAACCAAAAAAGGATAAATACACAAAAGGGATGGGTCGTAGTAAAATAGGGGTGGAAAGTCTTAAACTGTGGGTGAATTAGTTCTCTAACTCTTCAATAGTAAGGCGCATATCGTTTATCACCTTTTTTACTGAAATATCAAGTTGTTTTATTTCTTCTTCCAATTCGGGTGAGATTGTTTTTGATGCCGCTCCGTTCTCTATTTTTTCGAGGGATATTGCCAATTCTTTAAGTTGTAATGTTCTTACTGAACTTAATAGCTTATGGGCATTTAGTTTTATACTTGTAAGGTTTTGATTTTGCCAGGCAAGGGTTATTTTATTGGTAGTATCGCTAAGTTCTTCAACAAATTTATGCACCAGGCTTAATAAAAAGCCATTATCGCAATTAAGATAGTTTTTTAAAGCCTGAACATCCATTTTATCTTATTTTTAAACGTTCATAAAGCTCGCCAAGGTATGTACGGCTTACAGGGATAGTACGCCCGTTAATTTCAATTATTTCGCCATCTACCTTATCAATCTTTGCCAGTTGCACAATAAAAGATCTGTGCACCTGCATAAAATCAGTTAATGGCAACATATCATAAATATCTTTTAAGCGTAAATGTGTTTTATAGGAGCGCACATTTGTATTTAAGGTTACATCATTATCATGAGCGCGTATCACAAAAATGTCATCCACTGCCAAACGAATATGAATGCCGTTATGCTTAATGAAAATATTTTGCTGTTTTGTTTGGGTACTGTTTTTTACATGCTCGAAATGCGCTTTTATTTTATTTACACATTTTAAGAACCTTGCAAATGATACCGGCTTGTACAAATAATCAATAGCATTGTTATCAAAGGCATCAACACCATAGGTATTTTTTCCTGAAACAAAAACTATTGCCGTAAACGTATTAAGATTCTTTAAAAATTCGAGGCCGTTCATGTCCGGCATTTCAATGTCCAGGAACAAAAAATCAATTTCCTGAAAATTTATTTTATTCAATGCTTCAAATGGACTATGATATATACCACAGCATTTTATGCTTTCAACTTGTGAAAGGTAGTGCCCAATAAGCTCAGTAAAAAATGGGTCATCATCTATTATAGCGCATTTTAGTACCATCTTATTTTGAGTGCGGGTTTTATGAACAGTTAATACTAAACCGTTTTACCGGATTTACTATATATACGAAATGGAGATAAAAAAGTGGCAAAAATGAAGGCTTTTTTCATAGAATTTTCCGTCAAAAAAATAAACAAAAAGTAAACCTTGTTTGTTATGTTGTTTGATAAAATAAAAAATACGTGTTAATACGTATTAAAAGCTTCTTGAAGGCATAGTAAGTAAAGGTATATGTGTATGAAAAGCCATTTTTTTAGTGCTGCCTTCTTTAAAGATCCGCGAAAATAAATTATGCCTGTGAGGTAACATGGCAATTATATCAATACCATATTCATCAATAAAATTATTTAAGCCATGAATAATATCGTTGTCTTCTAAATAATAATGTTTATGCTCAAGGTCTTCAAAATAATTCTGGATCCTCATGCGCGAAACTTCTTTTTCAACACCAATTAATTCAAGCTCTTTAACAACATTTAAGATAAACAGTTTAGAATAAAAGATCCTGCAAAACTCTTTTATAGGTTCCAATAAATGTGTATCTGTTTCTAAACTGTAATCGGTAGCAAATACTATTTTTTTAAATTGTTTGAATTTGGCTTGTATTGGAATGACCATTACAGGAGTTAAACTTTGTCTTATCACGTCTGTTGCTATACTTCCAATAATATATTCGCTTAATGGTCCGCTTTCATTTATACCCATTATAATAAGATCGGGCTTTTTGTTTCTTTCTATTTCAATGATCTCGCTTAAAGGATCTCCTTCAATCACTTCATAACCTAATTTAATACCCGTAATTTCTCCTACAGCTTCCGCTTCTTTTTTTAAGAGCTCAACCGTTTCCTGTTTTAATACTTCAGGATCCATCATTATGGTAGTTGGCATATCTGAAGCTATTACAATTGGCACCAAATAAGTGTGAAACAGAACAACTTCGCATTGCATTATTTTTGCAAACTCGGCTGCATAAATAGCTGCGTTTCTTGACGCGTCTGAAAAGTCGGTTGGAACCAATATCGTTTTCATGGCTTCCGGTATTTATATATTTAACAATCCGGCTAAACTTTTGTTTAGCGTAATTTATTTTCTTTTAAAATAAGGCATGATCACGTATGTTAAAACCAAACCTGATACAAAGCCTTCAATAGTTACAATACCTGCAGCGCAAGCGGGTAATGGATTAAGGTATCTACCAAAATTTGTATTTTGAATAAAAGCCAGCAATTCAGAATCCATTTTTAAGTAGGTCCAGATAAAGATGCTATACGGAATAGCAGCTGCAAGTGTTATTTGAGTCCCTATTCTGATCCCTTTTAAATAATCGATCTTATGAGCAATGCGACTACTGCATAAACGCTCACCAATCAATAAACCGGTTAACAAAATAAAGATATTTGCAAGGCGCAAATACATTACATTTTCCAATGCAAATGATCTTATAAGTACAAAATAAATAATTAAAGCCAGCGATGTTACTAATCCAACGCCAATACTTATTGTTGAAAAATGTGACTCACTTCTTCTTAAATGTTTTTCTCTGGTATATACCTGACTAGTTTCCATGACATTATTTTTTTAAAATTTATAATTATTTCTAATACTTAATTATACGTTTCAATTTTAATGCCAGCTATGATTTGCATGCAGGTAGGCAAAATATGGGTTTCAATTACCCAAACTGAGGGGTGAATCTGTTTATTTTCCTAATGTTTCAAATTTCATTGAAAGGGCAATGCCATTTTCATCAATTAAAAGTAACTTATGTTTTCCAACCGTTGGGTTTAAAGCCAATTGATGGATCTCTTTTGTTTCGCCAATAAATTCATCATCCAAATGCCAGTAAACTTTTGTATTAATATTTCTATGAGCGGCCTCAAAAACTGTTCTGCCGGTTTTGCCATCAATTTCAACCGGTACGTAAATTTTACTATTAGGTTTTGGATAAAGTACAGCAATGGCTTTATCTGAAACTTTAGCCAAACATTCAGGTTTAAAATCAGGCAACACTTTGTAATTTGGATGATTGAATTTATAATAACGCTCAATTAATGGTGGTAAAACAAACCAACTTACATGTTTCATATTATAAATAGTTTCACAATCACTATCTACCCGGTATAAATTATTTTTTGTGAGATGCACTATTTGGTGGTAAGGGCATGAAGTAGTATTTAAAGAATTTTTTGGGACCCAACTCAATTCTGTTCTTTCACAAAGTTCAGAAGCGCGGTGTCCGCTTTCTGCACAAATTGCAATTTGGCTCATTGCCTCATGCGGTTCTGCAAACCATGCTTGTGATCGTGGGAGCTGCGCAAACAGATCGAACAATAATGGTGCAGCGGCTTTTATACCTGTTAAACCGGGCCGTCCTTCTCCATCAGCATTGCCTATCCATACGGCAACAACATAATCAGGCGTTACACCAATTGCCCAGGCATCTCTAAAGCCAAAACTGGTACCTGTCTTCCATGCAATTTTTTGTGAGGATGAAAATGCGCGCCAATTGCCATCTTCATCAGGCCGGTTAACATCTACCATTGCCTGAAAGGTGCAATAAATAGATGCTTTATCGCTTTTTGATTTATGGCTATTTTTTTGTTTCGACTTTTTATTTTGTTTTTTGTTTTTTTCGTTCACAAATAAAATATCCTTTGTTCCAAACTTTAATTCTTGTGCCATTTGTGTATAAGCTGTACAAAGCTCATCCAGTCTGGCTTCGGCACCACCTAAAATTAACGAAAGACCATAATGTTTTGCAGGTTTGTGCAATGTTGTAATACCGTAATTTTTAAGATCGCGATGAAATTTTTCCAAGCCATATTCATTCAACATTCTTACCATAGGAATATTCAAGCTTCTTGCTAAAGCCTTATTTGCTGCAACTGCACCATCGTATTGTTTGGTAAAATTTTTTGGGGAAAAGCTTCCAAATTGTGTTGGAATATCAGGTACTAACATATTAGGTGTTATCAAGCCATCCTCCAAACATTTGGTGTACAAAAAAGGTTTTAAAATGCTGCCCGTACTTCTTGGTGCCATAATACAATCTACATCGCTACTGTACTCTTTATTATCCGAATGCGTGTTGCCAACGTAAGCCAAAACTTTTCCGGTTTTTACCGATGTGATAATAACGGCGCCGTTGTAAATTTTATTTTCCTTCATTCTTTCACTATGCGTTTGTAGCAATTGCATGGCTTTTTGCTGAAGATCACTTTCAACTGTGCTTTGAATGGTTTTTCCTTTATAGCCTTCTTTAATAAGCCTGGCTAATAAATGAGGGGCCAATTGTGGCAATGGCAAAGGCTTTTCGGGTAAAGGCTCAGAAAGCGCCAATTGAAAAGTAGTTTCATCTATTTTTTTTATATCGTATAAACGCTTTAACAAACGGTTACGTTTATCAAGCAAACGTTTATGATTTTTGCCGGGATAAATAAGTCCGGGTGCATTTGGTAATACAGCCAATGTAGCACTTTCGGCCCAGCTTAAAGAATTGGGGTCTCTACCAAAATACCGCCATGAGGCAGCTTCAAGGCCAACCACATTATTGCCAAAAGGCGCATTGGCGGCATAAAAGTTTAAGATCTCGGTCTTATCAAAGCGAATTTCCATGCGGGTGGCCAGTATCATTTCCAAAATCTTTTCGCTGATGGTTCGTGCCGGATTTTTTTTCATGATCCTGGCCAATTGCATGGTTAGTGTGCTACCACCGCTTACTACCCGTTTATGTTTAAAATTTTGTGAAATGGCCCTGCCAATGCCTCTTGCGCTAATACCATAATGCTTGTAAAAATTCCTGTCTTCAAACTCTAAAAGGCAGGTCTCAAATTTTGAAGGAATACTTTTGCCAGGGCTAAAGCGCCATTGCCCGTCTGCAGCAATTTTGGCTCCCAGTAAATTTCCATCCTTATCCAGCAAAACGGTTGCGGTGCTGTTATTGAATAATTGATCGGGCAGGCAATTAATATACCAAACGGAAAAAGCCACAAGACCCAATAATAGCAACCTGTTTCGCCACTTTTTAATGTGAGTTTTATGTTTTTTATAGGTTTTAAAAGCAGTTGTTATCATTTACAGCGTAAAGGTAAGAGGCATAAAAAATAATTTTTTGGCCTTTTATTATTCGCTGCCCTTTTAGTGGAAAGTGTTTTTTATCTTTGATTAATCGAATTACTCCTTTTTATAAAAAGACAGCTAACATATTTTTTTCTGGCGCTTATTTGTTTTGGCGGTTTTGCCCAGCAATATAATTTCCATAATTATTCGGTGAAGGATGGCGTTGCTCAATCACAGGTGTATTCATTATTGCAGGACAGTCGCGGCTATTTATGGATGGGCACGCAGGGTGGAGGGATGACCTCTTTTGATGGTGTAAATTTTAAAACCTATACTGTAAAGGATGGCTTAAGCAATAATTATATTGCCTGTATTAAAGAAGATGCAAAACATAATTTATGGATAGGCACTATGAATGGCATTTGCCAATATAATGGGGTTGCATTTAAAAAATATAAATTGGTTGGCGATTCGGCACAGGTAAGTGTAAAAAGTATTGATTTTGATACTAAGAATAGAAAATGGATAGCAACAAATGTTGGTGTTTTATTATTGGATGATAATAGCGTTACAAATATTTCAGAATTGTTAAAAGATAAAAAAACAGTTATCACTTCCATACTTGTGGATAAGCAGGATAATGTTTGGTATGGTAATGCAGATGGATTGTATAAGATAACACAAAACAATAATTCTTTTCAAAAAATAAAATACGATAAGTCGAATGGCTTTACCAACAATTCAATTCCATGTATTAAACAGGATACCAAAGGCAATTTATGGATAGGGACATACGGAGATGGTGTATATGTATATAACGGTTCGCGCTTTTACAGAATAGATCTAAATTTAGAATTATACAAACAAACTATTTTGGATTGTTATTTTGATAAACGAGACAATGTGTGGCTTGCTACTTTAAACCATGGCGTGGCGCAATACAATACCGTTTCAAAAACATTTGCCTGGATAACCGAAAATGAAGGCTTAAGTAATAACCATGTGCGAAGTATTATACAGGATAAAAGCGGCAATTATTGGTTTGGTACTTCGGGTGGCGGTGTGTGTAATTATTTTGGGAAGCAATTTACTGTTTACGATAAATCATCAGGCCTTGGTGGGAATTTTATTTACAGTATTTTTCGCGATAGCAGGCAGCGTTTGTGGGCCGGCACTTCTGATAAAGGTGTTACCCTTTTTGATAGTTCCCGTTTCGTCAACTATAATGCTTTAAATGGTTTTGCCGATGTAAAAATAAAAGCCATTAATGAAGATAATGCAGGCAATATTTATTTTGGTACTGATGGACAAGGTGTTTTTGTTTTTAATAATGAACAAGGTTTGGTATTTAATACCATTACAGAATTAAATAAAAAATACATTCGCGCTATTGTAAAAGATAAAGATGGTGATCTTTGGATAGCCACTGCCGGCACGGGTTTATATAAACTGGTATTAAAGGGATCACCCTTATTGATAAATTTTAATGTAAAAGAAGGTTTGTTACATCCACGTTTAACAGCTTTGCATTACGATAAGCAAGGCAGGTTGTGGTATGCAACTGAAAATAATTTAATAGGATATTTAGAGAATAATAAATTTAAACGCCCTGTTTTTTCGGGTAAAGAAATCCTGCCTTCAAGTTCTATCCGTTGTTTTGCCGAAGATGAGAATGGATATTTATGGGCAGGCACCGGTGGTGATGGGCTTTTGAGTTTTCCATTATACCAGGGAGATCTTAAATTAAAAAGATACGATCATACAAATGGTTTAACATCATCTAATATTTATTTGCTGAAGTTTGATAACGCTAACAATTTATTTGTTGGCTCTGAAACAGGTTTAGATCATATTTATTTTGATGCAGAAAGAAAACCAAAAGACATAAGGCATTATAGCAAAGGCGAAGGTTTTACTGGTATAGAGACCTGTCAGAATTCTGTATTTAAAGATGCGGATGGCACCATTTGGTTTGGCACTATTAATGGCTTAACGAAATATAATCCTGCCAATTTAGTAAAGAACGAAAATGAACCTATTACAACAATTACAGATGTAAAATTATTTAACGTAACTATTTCCCAAACAGAATATAAAAAATTTGCAGGCGATTGGAATGTAATTTCAGGTCTTGAGTTGCCATTTGATCAGAATAATTTAAGCTTTGATTTTACAGGTATAAATTTTAGTAATCCTGATGCGGTAAAATACCAATGGAAACTGGAAGGATCTGATAAAGACTGGTCGTCGGCAACCACACAAAAAAATGTGAATTATTCTAATCTTGGATCAGGCAATTATACATTTATGGTGAAGGCTTGTAACGAAGATGGCGTTTGGAACAAGCAGCCTGTTACATTTAAATTTTATATTTCACCACCCTTTTGGAAAAGCTGGTGGTTTATTGGTTTAGTTGTTATTGTTTTATTTGGAATTATTTTTTCTGTATTTAAATGGCGGGTAAATCGCATTAAAGCAAAAGCAGAAGAAATGCAAAAAAAATTACAACTCGAAAAAGAAGTAGTGGAGTTGGAACAGAAAGCATTGCGTTTACAAATGAATCCGCATTTTATTTTTAACGCTTTAAATTCTATTCAATCACAAATTGGTACCGATAATGAACAGGCTGCAAGATATTATTTAGCAAAATTCTCTCATTTAATGCGCCAGATCCTTGATAATTCACGTAATACAAGTATTAGTCTGGAAGAGGAGATAAATACACTGGAGAATTATTTATTGATAGAAAAATTTTGTAATGGCGACCGTTTTGATTACAAAATTACAATAGATGATACAATTGAGAAGGATTATGTAAAGATCCCACCCATGTTGTTACAACCTTTTATTGAAAATGCCATTAAACATGGCTTAAAATATATTGATAATAAAAAAGGATTGATAGAAGTAAATTTTTCTGAGAAAAATAATTTGCTAGAATGCTCTGTTACCGATAACGGAATTGGCAGGGTTAAAGCAGAAGAATTAAATAAAGCAAGTAAAGAAACGTATCATAAGTCAACCGCGTTATTGGTAACACAAGAGCGATTGGATCTTTTAAAAGAAGACGAGAACATACGATCGTTAGAAATAATAGATCTTTATGATGCTATTGGAACCGCAATAGGGACAAAAGTAATAGTAAGGATACCTATAACATAATAAATTTGTATTTTTAAATATGATCAAAGCAATTATAATAGACGATATTGAGCAGGCACGCATCACCCTGAAAAAAGATCTGCAGGTGTATGCTAAGGATATTGAAGTTATTGGTGAAGCTAATGGAGTAGTGGAGGGTGCTAAACTTTTAAAGACTGTTAAGCCGGATATTTTATTTTTAGATATTCAAATGCAAGATGGTAGCGGCTTTGACCTTTTAGATATTTTAAAGGAAATTAATTTTAAGATCATTTTTATTACCGCTTCCGATGCACATGCCATCAAAGCTTTCAGGTATGCGGCTATTGATTATTTATTAAAACCGGTTGATCCCGATGAATTAGTAAGCGCGTTAAAAAAATACCGCGAGCATAAAGTAAATGAAAATGAAAAATATCAATTGCTTAATGATTCATTAAAAAATCATACAAAACCTCACGAACGTTTAGCTTTACATACACAAGATAAAATTCATATTGTGAATATTAATGAAATAGTACGTTGTGAAAGCAGTGTAAACTACACAGAGTTTTATTTTAATAACGGTAAAAAATTATTGGTAACAAAAACGCTAAAAGATTTTGAAGATTTGCTTTGCGATCAGGGTTTTTATAGGGTTCATCAATCTCATTTGGTAAATACAAAGTACATTAAAGAGTTTGTAAAAACTGATGGTGGTTATTTAATAATGAATGATGGTTGCTCAGTGCCAGTTTCTACACGCAAAAGACCTGAAGTAATGAAAATGCTGGAAGAATTGTAGATCATTCTTTCATTCTGAGCCGGCCAAGAATTCTTTCATGATTTATAAAATATTTACCTTCAGTAATAATTAAACTATATTTTACTCTTGTAGAAGCAAATGGACCAGGGTTTTGTTGAATGATCTCAATTACATCTTCTTTCACATCAGAAACAATAGCGACGTGACCATACTTATTTCCTGTATATCCATCAAAAATAATAAGATCTCCAACGTTGGGCATTGAAACACTTGGATTGCTAAATTGCAAAAGATCTCTTTTTGTATTTAGTTTTCCATCTTTAATTGTTAGGTCAAAAAAATCTTTTGCATTACCGTACGCATCCGGCATTTTATGTTTGTAATACTGATAATAATAACGTTTTGCAAATTCAACACATTGATAAGTTAACCCGATGTTATAACCATCTTCACTTAAATTTCTTTTACCGGTATGGCCAACACCGCCATTGTAATAAACATACACACCGTTAAGGCTATCTAATTTTTGTCCTACATAAAAATTCGGATTTGGATTGGAAGTAATGACCATGCGGTATATAATATATCCGGAAATTGAAAGTAAAATTGCAATAAATGTGATCTTATATTTTCTTTTCATAATAGTAATTAATAAAAAATGCAGAAGGGTAAACCTATAACCCTTCTGCATAAAATAAACGCTTTACTTTTGCGCTACAACGCCTGCATCCTTTACTACTTCTACCCAGCGGCCCGGTACTTTTGCATTTATTAAATTATCATACATGGCTTCACTATACACTGTTGGCAAATAAAATTTACCTAAGTAAGTTGCGTTTAAATGTATGGTAAATGTTTTGTGTGTATTCTCTGCCAATTCATAATAACTGTAAACTCTGTCATCTCTTATATCCTGGTAGCGGGCTGCAGAGCTTGTTCCGTTTTCAAATAAACGAGAGTTGTGAATTTCCCAACCACTCGGAAAAATTTGATTTAATGCCATCTCTTTTAAAAAACCTTTTGTACCCGGATTAGAAATAGTTACTTCTGCTAAAAATTCTGTTCCCTGCATTAATTTATCAGGTTGAATTTCTTTGCCTTTCATGTCTTTATATTTCACTTCCATTTTTAAATCTTTTGCCGAAGCAGTTTTGTCACCAACCAAAGGCACACCTTCAATAATTACTTTTGCAAATAAGGTAGACTTACCATTATTTTTTAGGGAAATCATTCCTTTTTTATCAAGATCACTATCTGTGTATTTTACCTGGTAAATAGATTTTTTTGAGCTGCCGGTTTTCTCTTCACCATTCAAGGCATAAGAAAAATTCATTTCGCCGTTATTTTCTTTTACGCCTGTGTATTCGCACATAGCTAATAAGCTATAAGCAGTTTCCTGAGTACTCATCCAGCTTTGTGAACTTAATGATTTTGCAATTTGTTTTGCCAATGGCCATGCTTTTGTTTTTTCGTGCAACAAACTAAGTGTTTCAAGGATCATTGCTTCATCACGAACTTCAGAGCCATAACTGTACGATAATTCTTTGTAAGGTTTCACGGTTGTTGGTAATCCTTCAATTAATTTTTGTGCAACTTCAGTTTGTCCAACTAATTTGTAGGCGGCAGCTAATCTCCATTTTGCTGTGGCCGAAAGATTTTTCTCTTCCCGTAAGCGGTTCATTGCACCCATTTCAGGATTGTTGCTTAAAGCTAATACAAATAATCGGTAGGCTTGTATCACTTCATTGGTTTCGTTACCGTGCGGGTGATTGTACATGCCATTATTGTGCGACCAATTGCGGGCTTGTTGTTGTTGGTATTTTACCCATTTTGTTTTTAAGTTGGCAGGCAAACTATAACCTTGTTTTTCTGCTTCAATTAAAAAGTGGCCGGCGTAATTACTTCCCCATTCGCTATCATAACTTTCGCCCGGCCAATAAGAGAAACCGCCGTTAGCTGTTTGAAATAATTGCAAACGTTTTAAACCTGCTTTTATATTATTACTCACTTTATTTTTTTGTGAATCCTTCATATCCATTAAATTCATTACAAACAATTGCGGAAATACCGAAGACGTTGTTTGTTCAATACAACCGTGAGGATATTGAATTAAATAATCCAGGCGTTTTTCTAATCCCATTGCGGGAATGCTTGAGAATTCAATAGTTGCTTTATTACTCCCAACGATGCCTTTAAAATTAATTTCGGTGTTCCATTCTTTGCCTGCTTCCAAAACCATTTCTTCGCCCTCATTTACTTTAGGGTTTGGTGTACGAACATCTAGTTCAATTTCCTGCACTGCTTTTTCTTTTCCACTGGTTGCAGTAATTTTTACTTTAGCAATACCTAATTTTTGTGCTACGTTCAATTTAAAATTAATTACTTCGTCACCCACTTGTGTAAAGTGCATACTCTGCTGTTTAGTACCATCTAATTCTAGAAATTCATTTACTTCCACATCTATCTTCACATCTTTTACATGTTTTTCCATTGCAAAAATATCTACAGGTAAATACACGTTTTCACCAGGGCCTAATACGCGTGGTAAAGTTGCCAGGATCATTAATGGTTTTCTTACTGCAACCGCTTTTTCTGCGTTACCATAAGCGCCTTCATTTTCGGCGACAACCATTACTCTTACAGAACCAACATAATTTGGAATTTCAACAACATGATCTTTTTCCTCGCCTGCTTCTAAAGTAAAAGGGCCCATAAATTTTACCATTGGTTTAAAGCGGTTGGCTTTAACACCTTTGCCGGCGTTGGCATCACCATCACCACCTACGCTTAATAATTTATCTAATTTTCCAGCATAGGCACCAATTACAGCATCATACATATCCCAGGTTTTTACACCCAAAGCTTCGCGCGCATAAAACGTATTCCACGGTTGTGGTGTTTTAAAACGTGTAAGATCTAACAAACCTTCATCCACCATTGCTAAAGTGTAGGTCATCTTTCTTCCTTTTTTCTCTTTTACTTTAATGTTTGTGAACGATTCAGGTTTTATAACATCTATCATTTTTATTTCAGGCTCAAGATGAGTTAAGGGTTCATCTACAGTTATTGGCACAACACCATACATGCGAATAGGAAGATCGTTTTTTGTATTGGCGTGTGGTTGAATTAATGTAACGTGTACGTAAGCATTTGGTGTCATATCTGCATCAGCTTTAAACTCATGAACGGTTTCTCCTTTTTTAGTTGGGATCCAGAATTTTTTCACCACTTTTCTACCCGTTTCAATACTGACCAAAGCAATACCATCTGCCGGAGATGGAAAAGATAATTTTATATTTTCACCTGATACGTATTTATCTTTATCGCAGGCAAAATTAAGCATGTTGGCATTTTCGTTATTGCTGCGGTTAGCGCGACTCCAATACGGCCAATCTATTGTAACTATTTTTCCGGTTTGATGTCCACCCAAAAGGTCGGTAACGGTAATTAAATAGCGACCATATTCAGGATATTGTACATTGAATTTAAAAGAACCTTTTCCTTCTGTTGCTTTAATTAAAGTATCTTTTAAAACGATTGTGCCTGAGCGTGAAATATATTGAGCAAGATCGTCATCACTTTTATCATACCACCAGCGCCATTGCACTTTGTAAATTTTTACCTGTAATTTATTTGCGTTTACCAAAGCGCCTTTATCACTTAAAGCAACTACATCAAAATTATAATTGTTGCCCGTTTGCAAAGTATTGTCAAAACTTTTTGTTTCAGGGGAGTGTAAACCAATATATGTTTTGTAAGGCGAGTAGGGTACGCTGTAACGGTCAATACTAAAGTCACCACCTTCTTCAAATACTTTTGAGATGTAAGTGGCGCGTAACATACCAGGCGCAGTTTGTCCAACATTAATATAAGTATCAAGATTAGCTTCACCTTTATCATTTAATACATCATCAAAAACGGTTTCGGCTTCTGAATAATAATTTCTTATTGGCGAGTCAAATTCATAGTTCTTATATTTTTCAAAACTTGTTTTGGTTTGATTAACGCTTACGTTTACCAATGCTTTTAAATTTTTTGCAACAGCACCGTGTAGCCACTTTACAGAAAGTTTAGCAGTACTATCATTTATTTTTCTTCCTGAGCCTGTCGAAGGGTCAAAGTCTAGATAAATTTTTAAACGATTTGGTTTAACAGTCTCTATTTTAAAATTCTCAGAAAATACGCGGTTACCAACTTTTGCAATGGCAGTATAATTCCCGGTAACAGCTTCATCAGCAGTTGCGGTTCTAAAATCGTAAAGACCATTTAAATTTTTTGTTTTTGTAGTTTGATAAATAATTGTACCGGCAGGATCTAATAATTCAAACTTCACCGGATGATTGGGAGGCAAACGCTTTTCCTTATCTTCCATAATAAAATTAATATATAATGAATCACCCGGACGCCAAACACCACGTTCACCGTATAAGAAACCTTTCACCCCTTTTTGTACCACTTCGCCTTCTATATCAAATTTGCTTAATGAGTTGGTATAACCATCCAATAATTTTAAGTAGCCACGTTGTTTACCCGATTTAGCCAACATTAAAAAAGGTTTGCGTTTTAATTGCAGGTCAAGCATACCATTTGCATCGGTTGTGTCTTGAGCAATTAATTGCTTTGTGTAATCGTAATATTCAATAGTTGCAAAGGAAACTGGTTTAGCAGTGATCATATTGCTAACAAACACGTGAGAGAATTTATTATCATCCAGTTTGTAAATAAGACCAAGATCTGATGCTAAAATATTTCTGCTTACTGCTTTACCGTAATAATAATTACTATTGCAGGGTGAATAGCCTCCGTCATAATAATATTCCCAACTATCGTAACCCCCATCAAAACCATAGCGGTGGATATCATCTTCATTCCATGGATCTTTCTCTTCCGAGTCTGTAGTAGCTACAGTTCCCTCTTCTTCACCTTCTTCAGTGACTTCATCTTCCACACCTTCGCAATCGCACAATGCATATTTTTTAGAATATTTTATACTAACACGGTAAATTGCGCCAGGATCAGGAGTGATCAGTTTTCCAAGATCAATCACATGTTTATTCCATTGTTTTAAATTTGTTTTTTTATCATAATCCAGTTTAATAGTTTTTTCTGCAACAATTTTTCCCACACGTGTTAAGCCATCTTGCCCATCTAAATTATTTGTTTGTAAAAATTGATGAACGTTGTTCTCAAATATTTTAATTACTCGCACATCAACTGCTTTTAAACTTATTGCTTCAAAAGGAAAGATCAAACCATTTGAGTTTGGTAAGATGCTGCCGTTGCCTTTAATTCGCACTAATGGTTTTGGTTCTTCAAAAGTTAAGCTTTGTGTAAAAGCTGTATTCATTTTGTAGCCTTTAAAGTTTTTGATCCCACTTGTTACAGTCAGTAATTTTTCACCAACAATACGGTTACTTAAAAAGACCTTTACAACATTGTTTTCAATAGCATAAGTTAAATTATCAATGCCTTGTATGGTAACAATGCCTTTTAAATTTTGTGTGTAATCAATTGGATCGCTAAACGTTAGTTCTACATATTGATCTTCGTTATCAATAACCTTTGCCTCTGAAACTGAAAAATCGCCTAAAGCAGGAATTTTTATTTCCTGGCTTCCATTGCTTATAGCATTTATCTTTTCGCCGTTCCAGCTTACAATAAGCTGACCTGCTTTTTGTTTTCTTTCAATACTGTCAACATAAAAATAAAACTCGTTGTTATTATAACTATAGTTTATCTGCACCGGCATTGCTTTTCCGTTTTGAGTAACCGTTAATACTTTTCTTATAGATGCAGTGTCTTCATAATCTGATGTTGTTATTTTACCTGTTAGTTTTTGCCATTCAATATTATAATCATCATAAGATCTTAAACCATCAATATTTACAAATACATTTTGAGGAAAGGTTGAGAGCTGGAATTTAAAATTCTCAAAACCATCATCTACTGTGGTAACCTCTTTTAATTTAAAATCTACATTGTAAAATTGATTGGCCGGTAAAATTTCTGTAGGAATAAATTCTATCACTCTATCACTTATCCAAACAGCACGGCCTTTTATATTTGGCTCAAAAGTAAAAGCATCGTTCAGCAAAGAAGAATCAGGTAATATGGTAAGTGCAGGCATTGCTGTATTTAATACCTGTGTAGAGTTTACACTTGCTATTTGCGGCTGATTATTTGGTGTTCCGTTCTTTGCTTCGTTAATGCCGTGCGACAATTCAATACGAATAGTTGATTTTCTCGACACCATACCTGAAGTGTAACCCGAAATGTACTTGCCAAACGCAGGGTTAATGTCGTTTACTTTTGGCCGTGTTTGAAAACAGGCGGTAAATAACACAACACAAATAAGTGTTGTAATTGATACTGATAAAAAGAGTTTGGTTTTCATTGTTTTTAATTTATACCTCAAAGGTGAGGTTATCAAAAACAAAAAGCCGGTAGCTTTTATAGGCTGCCGGCTTTAATTTATTAAGTGTGGCTTTTCAGCAATTATTTGAAAATAGCATTAATGTCCTCTTGGATGGTTGGTGCCTGAACTATGATTACCGCCACTATGATTTGAAGAATGTGAATGGCAATCGTTAGAAGCAACGGCAACGGCCACTTCAAAGGCAACCCTTAATATAAAACCAACTACACGTAAGCCAACCATAACACCATCTGCAACTGCCTGTTGTCTGGCAGCCTTTTTTGCATATGCGTTTTGATTATCAAAGATAGGATCAGCAGGTTGATTTGGAATACTTTTTCCGTCAATAATGGTTGTTCTGAAAGAAGAGGAATCTGTAAGCGTTTCAAATATATCGTAAGTACCGTTTTGATAATGAATTGACGAAATGTCTGAAGTTGCTAATGATAAAATTTGTTTTGAGGCATCGTTTTTACTCTTATACTTTACTTCAGAAGACCGGACCTCTAAAACTTTGCAATTAATTGTTTTGCCTTCTTTTGTAAAGAGTGTGTCTTGTGCAAACCCTGAGATACTAACTATTATTAAAAGAAACGATAGGTAAAGTGTTTTCATTTAAGTGTTTTAGGGATAATAAAATAAATACAATTAATGACGATGTCCGTAATGTCCGTGATGATGATGGTGGTGGTGATGTCCTCCACCCCAATAATTTCCACCCCAATAACCGCGGTTATAGTATGGCCTGTTCCAACCCCAGCCCCATGCACCCCATGCAATATATGGCAAAGGTGAACCAACAACCACATTTACACGTGGTCTTTGATCAACAATAACAGTATTATCGTTTGAAGTAGTTTGGGTATTGTTTGGGTTTACGCTTTCTGAACTTTCAAAAACATCTTTTGATCCGTTCTTATAATGAATAAGAACAATTTCTGATTTATCAACAACATATAAAGGCCCATCCGGGTTAGCAGCTCTTTTATATTTAATTTCGGTTGGTGTGATCTCGGCAACTTTACCTGTAATTATTTTTCCTTTTGTGGTATACAAAGTATCTTGAGCAAATGCACCAAAACTGAAAATAGCTGAGAGTATAAATAAAATAATTTTCATGATCGAAATTTTATTTGTTGTATTAAAGATAAAAAATAAAAAGAGGATGATGTGAATCTCTTCTGTTAAAAAGAGGTTTTTGATAGAACATTTAACAATTATTGAGTATTTATCTCTTTAATTTTTTCAGTTGAATAAAGTCTACTAAAAAAGCAAAAGCCATAGAAAAATAAATATAACCTTTCGGAATTGTAAAGTGTAATCCTTCCGCAATGAGCGAAATCCCGATCATCATTAAAAAACATATTGCAAGGATCTTAAATGAAGGATGTTTTTGGATAAACTTACTAATTGGTTTTGATGCGAATAGCATAATAGTTACCGCTACAATAACAGCTGTATACATGATCCACAATTCCTGAACCATTCCTACGGCAGTAATTATTGAGTCGATAGAAAATACAAGGTCCAGTATAATTATTTCTGAAAGTAATTTTTTAAAATTGCCTGTCTTTGTTTTTATTTTTTCATCCTCCAAACCGGATTCTGTTTTCTGTATGATCTCTTTTGTGCTTTTGTATAATAAGAAAAGCCCACCAAATATCAGTATCATACTTTTACCCGAAAAGCCAATGTTAAAGAGCGTAAATAAAACCGTATCCAACTTTAAGATCCATGAAAGAATACCTAATAATGCAAGACGAATAAGCATTGCCAGTGTTAAACCCCAGATCCGTAATTTATTTCTTTGCTCCTCAGGTAACTTATCTGCTAAAATGGAAATAAAAATAATGTTGTCTATACCAAGAATTACTTCAAGGGCAATTAAAGAAATAAGTGCAACGAATGAATCTACCATACAGACAATTTCAATATTAGTTGATAACAGTTTTTGGTATAAATGGTTTAAACGTATTATCCGTTAAAATAAACACACACACTTATCTTAAAATAAAGAGTGAATTTATTGTTGGCATAAATTTCGCATATATATATTGAACAATTTGTTAAACTTTTAAAAATTAAAAATTATGAAAAATTCATTAGGATTATTATTACTGGGTGCTGCAGTTGGCGCTGCAATTGGCATTTTAATGGCACCGGCAAAAGGTACCGATACCCGCAAAAAAGTATTTAAAGGGGCTGAGGATTTGGCAGATGATTTAAAAGAGAAGATAAGGATGAGCAATAAAAAAATTGATGAGTATGCTGAAATAGCAGAAGATACCATTGATAAAATAAACAAGAAATTAAAAGCAGCAGAAAAAGCTTATACTTAAATAACTTTGCAGTTATTGCAAATGAATGATGCTAGAAAAAATTAAGAAATGGGTTTGAAATTGAAATTTAATTTTGTTAATGTTTGTAAGCTCTCACCCAATTCTAAAATATCAAAATCTTCTTCTTCGTATTCCCAAATAACATTGAGTTTAACACCGGAAGCAATGATAGCATTTAGCATATTGAGTACTATTTTTGAACTTGAACTATTTACATATTCTAAATTAACTGTAAAATTTATTTCGTTTTTATTTAGTTCTAAAAATTCATTTAACCAGGTAACGGCAGGGCGATAAAATTTTTCGGGATCTTCGATGTAAGAATTACCTGAAATGCAGAAATTTCCGTTCGATTCGAAATTTATTTTCGGTGAGCGTTTAGTTGCTTCAAAAAGATAGCTGCTTTTCATTATAGTAATATTTTCTTCAAACATAGTAAAGATAAAAATTCTTGCGAATTAGTTAAATATAAATTAATGGTACAAAATGTTAAACAAAGGTATCTATAAAATGTTTAGAGAAAATCACAGAAAAAAGGAATTAACTTAAAAAAACAAAAAATTGTATTTCGCCCTGATAGTGAAGTATATAAAATAACAAAAGGATAAACGTTGAAGCAAGGCTTTTATACCTTTCAAAAATAAAAAAGCCTTTCACTTTTGATGAAAGGCTTTTTTTACTTTAGTGGTGCCTCCAGGATTCGGCTACGCCAGTTCCTTTGGTATCCAATTTTGCAAATAGAATAAACCTTTGCTTCGCAAATGTACTTTTTGTTTTATTTGGTGTATCCAGGATTCGGCTACGCCAGTTCCTTTAACAAACCGCTCCTGCAAATGCAAAACCTATGCTTCGCAAAGTTTTTAGTTTAAATACCTCACTTCAAAAGCAAGCTTTTTCGTTTAGCATTTAAACTAAAAACCCTATCATAAAAATGATAGGGTTTTCGCATTTGATGTGGTCCCAATGGGGGAAAGGTCGTACTATGAAGTCGAGGATTTCCATAAAATACTGGAATTTACCGGACTTTTAGAGCCTTTAACGGACTGAGATGACTTAAATATACCTCTTGCGAATGGCTTTGGGTTAAAGCCGAAATTTGATAAGGTCTTCATTAATCGTTGGTGGGTATTAATAGGTCTCTTATATCTACTTTTAAAACACGTGCTATTTTGCGCAACAAACCCAAGGTCGGTTGAAAATCATTATTACAGATGCGGGAAATACTACTTGGGGTCTTATCTACCATTTCAGCTAAAGCCTTGTATGAAATATCCTTCTCAGCAAGAACCACTTTGATCCTGTTAATCTTCTCTTTTTCTTTCACAATCTTTTTAGTCATGTTCAAATTTATCCAAAATGCATGGATAAAATACCTTCAAAATGCAAGTTTTTTAATAAAATAATTCGTCTTACGTGTTAAAAAGTGATTTACACGAATTATTTAGTTAGTAAAACGCACTATTTAGGAAGTTGTACGTAATTTAGATTTAGTAGAAAAATTCATTAACAATCTCTAAATCAATACTATGAAAAGGAAAAGATTAATTATTACGCTTATAAAAGACCACCTGATCGTTACCCGGTTGGTTGACGGGCTTCACCGTTTAGGATTGGAGGGTGATTATTATATCCATGCCAGTGATACAGTGTTTCACCTCATGGGCATCAGCGAGGAAGAAGATCTTTACGAGGAATTCTTAGATTGGTGTAATGAAGCTGCAAAGCTTGATCTCTATAAGTACCCGAAGTATTTGGATAACGCTTCCGTCTCTATCTACAAATTACTAAAGAGAGAAATTAAATACTTGGAGAATGCACAAGTACGGAGAAAAAAAATTAAGCCCGTTTAATCTACCATTAGTAAACTGGTCAGGAAGCATGTTTAACCAAATTGTTTTTAACTAAGAATGGAAAAACTAAAATCCCTAAGACCTAAAAAAGCCCATGTAGAAAAAAGCCCAAAAAGAAAAATTAGAACACATTTTTTTAGTTAAACATTAAATAGAAAAAGTGTTACTGTTGATTGATTTTGAAAATGATATTTTTGAAGATTTTAAGCAAAGTTGAAATAAGGGTGTTTACAATGTGTCTTTTCAATCGTTTAACCCTTAATACAAAAAAGTAAGAGCCGGTTTCCCGGCTCTTTTCTTTTACTTTCCTTTAGGTGGGTTATTTCCTCTTCCCCCACCTGATGGATTTCCTGTTGTGCTTGGCGCATTTACTGGCTTTCCCATTGCAGTGTTTTTTTTAAGTTAAACATTCCGTGAATTGACCGTTTTTAGACTTCAGGCTTTCTCCTTTCTCTCAACCGTTATTTCCGGTTTATTGATGAGGTGTTCAGGATTAAGTTGATTCGCCCTATTGTCCTGTGCTGCTTTAAAAGCAGGGTTGTTCGGGTTTTTTACATCTGCCCGCTGATTACTTTTTTTACTCATTGGATATAATTTTAAGTTTACGTTGTAAAGTTCAGACAAGAATTTCATCAGAAAAAGGAGGTCATAAGTTCAAAAAGGCAAATCTTTCTAAGATGGTATTTAATTTCACAAAACTATTGTATATCAATATAATATGAAGTAATTGTTTTATTCCATACATTTGATAAATAGATTTTAGTGCAATTTTAATTTCAAAAAGGCAAATGTTTAATAAGCTACCGGAAGAAATATTCAGCATGGTTAAAAGACTCGATCAATCTGAAGTCAAGTCATTCAAAACATTTGCCCAAAGAAAGAAACCATCGGACAGCAAGGGACATAAATACATACAACTTTTTGATCTGTATCTCAAGCAAAAAAAAGAACTGGAGTTTTCTGAGTCAACAATAAAAAAGGAGTCCAGGACGCTTACGGATAGTCTTCCTGACTTAAACCAAAAACTGCATGAAGAGCTTTTAAAATTCCTTATGCAGAATTTTCGTGAAAAAGGCACAGATGCAATTGAAAGAAAAGTTGAAGATTTACTTGACACAAGCTTCGCACTTTATGAAAAGAAACTCTTTAAGCTTTCAGCAGAGCAATTTCTGGAGGCCATTACTATACTGAAAAATGTTACTGATTTAAATCTCACGGAACGAATCTTATACCTTGCTCTTAAGGCATATTCATGGATCATAACTATAAAGTATGCCGGGAAACTATCCGAAGAGGAACAAGCGTTTTTTGATATCATTCATGCTGATTACATGGGATTCTCACAGATTGCAAGGCAAGCATATTCTGCGCTAAAAAATTCCGAGCAGGATACCAAAATGGCAAACGTGAACTTTAATAAAGCGGCTTTTTACGCTTTGTTGAACATGTACTTCAGGGAACGAAGAGAATTTGATGAGATACTAAATGGTAAAGGAAACATGAGTCTGTTTCCAATAGAAACGATTTTAAACCTTAAAAAATACGGAGGAAATGATCCGAAGATTTCACAGGCAGAAAATTCAATCATCGATGCATCAACCTTTTTCTTTCAGTTGGAGAGGCTTTATGCTGCTCTGATAGTAAATGAACCTTTTGAGTTTGATTCCACGTTAAGTAATATTCAACAAAAACTATTTGGACATTTTACATTGCCAGTTTTTAATGCTGATCTTGTTTTGTTTATCTCACGACAATTGTTTGAGCTAAAAACCTTGTTCACGTTGCAAAGTAACCAACCGCCAAATGACTTATTTGGATTGAAAAACTTGGATAAAATCACAAAGGACAATATGCATTTGTTTTATGAAAGTGAAATTGATGATATGGCCTTACGAATTGAGATGAACACTTTTGTAATTCGCTTCCTCGAAAATAATTTTAAAACTCTTTTACCGAATCTTTTAAAGTTCGAGAAGGAAATAAAAAAGGAAAGACTTAAAGATTATTTCATTGATATAAAACTAATGATCATTCTTTGTAAAATGGAAGTTGAAAGAGCCGATGAAGATTTGGATGACCGAATTGAAAGTTATGAGAACTATACAAAGCGACTTAATGCCAGTAAATTTCACGAAAAATTCGATGGCTTTTTAATACAATACCGTAATGCTGCATTCAATGATCGTAAAAAAGTATGTTCCAAATATTTAAAAACATTGGAAGCATCGAGAGAAACCTTTAATCATTTTCATGCTGTCTTTTTGCGATGGCTCAAAAAACAATCATCGTAGATCCAAAAAACCTCCTCTTTCTTCCTCTGAATATTCATTAACATCAAATGAAAAGATGACTTCATTATTATTAGTTATGAAACCAATCTTATCAAATTTTTTATCACGAAAGAAATCAAGATCCTCACTATCGGGAATAAAAGTATGAATTGTAGAATCTTTACCTATATAAAAAGGTTTACGAAGACACAGTCCCTCATCACCTAACAAATACATAATCAAACTTTCGCCTTCAGCATGATATTTAGTAACATTAATACTAATTTCAAGATTATCTATTTCAACAGCTCTTTTAAGTTGATGACTTCTATTATCCTTTACTTGTTCAATAGTAAATTTATCTTTTTCAATTTCATTAGTAAAAGCAACATTTAAAGGAATAGCTGCACAAGAACGAAGAGTATTAAGTGTTTCCATAAGAATTAGGTTTAAAAACCAAATTAACAAAACGTGAACACAGTTCCAAATATTAATTGTTAAATCGATGAAATTCCTACCTTTATAAAAAGAGAATTTTATGAACTGGAATAATATCGTTTCTACAACAAGAACAGGAGCAAAAGGAAAGCCCGAATTTGTACGTACTGAATACCAAAAGGATTTTGATAGATTAATTTTCTCTTCTGGATTCAGAAGATTGCAAAACAAAACACAGGTGTTTCCCTTACCGGGTTCTACTTTTGTACACAACCGTTTAACACACTCCTTGGAAGTGGCCAGTGTTGGGCGTTCCTTGGGGTCTATGATTGGATCAGAACTGGCAAAGACAGATGCTGTAAATGCTGACATGAAAGACTTTTATAATAATGAACTTTCCGCAGTAATAGCATCAGCATGTCTTGCACATGATATAGGCAACCCTGCATTCGGTCATTCAGGTGAAAAAGCTATATGGAATTACTTTGTTGAAAATGCTGAAGAAGTAATCGAAGAGGTAAAATTGAAAGATTATTTTTCACCTGAAGAGTGGACTGATTTAATTACCTTCGAAGGGAATGCTAATGGCATCAGGGTACTTACTTCAAAATT
Source organism: Bacteroidia bacterium (assembly GCA_044229885.1). Lineage (GTDB taxonomy): Bacteria > Bacteroidota > Bacteroidia > B-17B0 > Aurantibacillaceae > Aurantibacillus. The sequence goes on from JBGASD010000003.1 coordinate 765,188, forward strand.
TAATGGAAAGTCAGAAGGAGGCTTAATGCTAACATACACAACCATTGCCTCTATGTTAAAGTATCCTTGTGAATCGACAGCAATTGACTATACAGGAGGGCAAAAGCACAGAAGTAAGTATGGATTTTTTCAAGCAGAAAAAGAAACAGTGATACAAATCTGTGATGAATTAAATATGATAAAAGAAAGCGAGAAGCCTTTGATATATAAACGTCATCCTTTTGTATTTATCGTTGAGGCAGCAGATGATATTTGTAATCTAATTATCGATTATGAAGATGCTCATCGATTAGGAATATTATCTTACGATAAAGTAGAAAAAGATTTTATTGGCATTTTAAAATGTAACAGTGATGAGAAACAAATAGCAAATGTAGAGAAACGACTTACTGTAATAGATGATGAGAATGAAAAACTGGGTTATTTAAGAGCCAAATGCATCAATGCACTTACAGAGCAATCAGCAAAAGTGTTCATGAATAATATACCTGCTATACTAAAAGGTGAATTTAATAAATCACTATTTGGAGCTGTCAAGGAAAGCTGTACAATTTTAAAGGATATACAAAAAACATCTACCAAGCGAATTTACAATCACAGAACAGTGGTGGAGATTGAAATTGCGGGTTATAATGTAATGTCTGAGTTATTGGATTTATTGATTCCGGCTACAATAAAGAAAAAGCCTTCTAAAAAAGATGAAAAGGCTTTGCTTCTAATTCCAAAACAATTCAAACACTCACAAGAAGCTAAGACTTACGAACGAGTACTTTCAGTTCTTGATTTTGTGAGCGGTATGACCGATCCTTTTGCGACAGAATTATATAGGAAAATTTCCGGTATTGAAATACCAAAGCATAAATAGGGCGCAACATTTCAAAGAACAAAGCGAGTGGAATTTTTCCACTCGCTAAAATTTAATCGGATAATTAAGACTCCCACTCCGTGGTCGCTGCGTCCATTGCCATTAGAAAGCCCATAAAATTGTTCTGCAAGTCAATGGCATTTTTATAGAGGTGTTTATTTTTTCTAAGGGCAGTTTCAAAAATCGCATTGAATTCATCGTCAGTAAATTTCCTGCCCATGTTATCCTCATACATAATTCTTAACTCCCGGAATTCATCCGAGTAATCGATGCCCTTTGGTGGGGTGAATTCATCGTTTGTAGTATCCTGTTTCTTTTTCAGGTTTTTAAAAGAATCAATGCATTCAGATAGCAGTTGATTTAAATGTGCGAGTTCCGGTGTGTGTTTATATTTTACAAAACGGTCAACTCTCATTGTAATTCTCTTCAATAACTTTCTTATTGCTGAAGAATGACGCTTTAAACTTTCGTTCAAAGATTTTGAATAACCCTCATGCTCTTTGTACCCATCTTCCAAATAAGTCCCCAAGGTTTCGTGCAGGTTGGCTAATGAACCTGCGTTGCCCCAATTGGCATCCTTATCTTTAGAAAGTAAGTCTGTGACTTCAGAAATTCGTTCAATCTTACTCAGAGCCTCATCTTTAAGTTTAGTTATTTTGAGACTATCTTCTCCTGTCTTTGTTAGCTTTCCACCAAGAGCAACCCAAATATCAGAAGGAATGGCCTCACGAATTACAGTGTCTCCAACATTGCTTGCGTAATCCATAGCCTGATCCATTTTCCCTTCTGAATATAGATCGTAAATATGGCGCAGGATTTCTTTGTCTCTTTCATTTAAGTCTTCAGAAGAAGTCCAAGCAGGATACTTTTTCTCTTTTACCGGAGCAGCTTTTTTCATTGCTTTACCTTTCTCCTGTGCATTAAGGTACTCCCTGTCAATCTTAAAATGCCCCTTGTAATTGCTGTAAAGATTATTAAGATTGAAGCCTTCACCATTATTAGTAATTTCCCAAGTGTAACCTTGTTCATCTTTTACTTTTGTTTTCTCCCAAATACGCAGTTTAGCAATGGCTTTTATATCGTCCGGATGCAGTATTGCATGCCAGTCAATTCCATGTTTTAAAACAATGATATCACCCCATGAATGATGCTCAATCTTAACCTTTAATTCTTTTCCAAGTTTACCGTTTTCCATTGGCTCTTTTTTGTTGCCAGCTAACATCGATACATCTTTTGGAACACGCAAGCTATTTCTTTTCAAACGCCCATTTAATCCACCGTCCCAGTCATAAACAATGCTTTTGTTTTCTCCGGCAATCTTTCTAAGGTCAGCTTTAGTTCCGGATAATTTTACCGTAAAATAGGCGACACCGTGTGTTACATTGTAGGAATCGTTATAAGAATGTTCAACATCCAGTAGTTGCACATTTGCCTTTTTTTTCTTAATAATTTCATTTACAATTTCTTTGATTTCCGCAACGCCACGTTCCGGTTGATCATCTAAAATAGAGGTAATATCTTCTAACTTTTCACCTGTACGCTTGATGTAAATAAACATCTCTTCCAAAGCAATGGGCAGCTCTGCTTCAATTTCAATAACACTTTGTTTTACACCGGACAATTCCTCTGAGCTGAATATATCCATTTCTCCTCCCTGATTAAATCTTCCGAACTGCACAGCCTTACCTTGCTCCGGAACTTCAATCACAACATCCACATCATGCTGAAATTCGTTATTACCTTTGAACTTACCATTTTTAGTTGCCTGAAAAATATAGATAAATGAGCGACCTTTATTTTCAGCTTTCAATTTCTCCAAGTCCTGTGGTGAAAGACCGAGTTTGTTGACAGAGTCTAAGAAAATAAAATCATAGCCATTTAAATCCTTTGGCAGCGCATCGGCTATATCCAAGTTGTCATGAGCTACGTTTTTATCATTCAATTTATCCTGAAGCGTCTTGTCGAGTTTCTCTTCTTTGGCAACATAAAGCACCCTGCCGTGATTTCTTGCCAAATAACCTGCAAAATCTACGCATAAATAGCTTTTTCCCATTTTAGGCATCCCAAATACCATAGCAGTAAAACCGGGCGCAGGATCGCCTATAAACGAAAGCCACTTATCTTTAAATCCGATGGTATTAAATTGAAGGTTCGCAAAATCGGTGCTTTTCATAAGGTTTACAGAAGTTTCCGTTTTGGGTTCAGTTTCTGTTAAACCATTCAGGTTTTTATTGTCGGGTTTCTTTTTAGGAGTTTTCGTCTCTTTTGGAATATTCTGCTCACTGATTAGTTGAAGAGCATCTTCCATTGTTTGAATGGTTGAGTCTTTTAGAGCTAATTTAATTTTTGAAGAAGCCATCCCTTTTGATTTAGCTATGAGTGCATTTTGAATAAACATAATCTCATTAGCTACTGGAGATGTCTTTCTGATTTTCTTTTGCTCTATACTCTCAATAAGTTTGTTTAAAAACGACTTTAATTCAGCATGCGTTTTAGTGGCATTATGTAATTCCAAAAAGCGTTTTATAAGATCATACTCTGTTTTGAATTTTTTAATTTGAGAGTTGTCCGGATAATCATTTTCCGAATTGATTAACTCTTCCAGCTTTCTGAAGGCAAGATTAATCATGCGTTTCAAATCAGCATCACTTTTGTATTTACTCCAATCATTGCCCATATCAGTTTTGGTCATGATTACCATGTGTGATTGTTTAAGAATCAACGGTAAATTCTCAAAGCCCACTTCTTCAATGGTGTCAAAGTAGTTGTCGGTTGTTATTTTCGTTCCCTTCATTATGCTGCGAATTTTAAGCGTTTGAGTTTGGATTCAATTTCTTTAACTGATATGTTTTTCAATTTTGGTTCGGTTTTAGTCGGTGTTGTTTTTCCGGCATCATAATTGAAAACAAGCATCTCCGTTTTCTTTTTATCGGTATGTTTTGTAACCGCCACCGACTTCTCCACCTTTTTAGTTCGCCATTTAAACTTCTTAATGAACTGACTAAGGATTGGCGAAGGATAAGAACTCAACAGAAACTTTCCTTTTACTTTGGAAAGGGCTGTCAATAGTTCCTTGTAATCATTCTCTGAATAACCCTTGTAATGTCCCATATCCGAACCAATGTATGGTGGGTCGGCATAAATGAAAGCATCTTTTGCATCGCAGCGTTCAATTACTTTTAACGCATCGTTGTTTTCAATCTGCACCATTTTTAAACGCTGTGCGTAAGCGTGATTAAAATCTTCCCTTTTGTTTGCAAGTGATTTTTCTTTGGAGTTTGTTTTACCAAAACCCCAAGAACCAATAAGTCCTGCAAATCCTTGATTAGTTAATGTCCATAAAGCCCAAGCACGTTTAACATCAGAAAACAAATCCGGATGTTCATACACTACCATTGCCTTTTTATAAAGTTCACGGCTATGCAGTGTTGCTTGGATTTCCTGTTGCAGTTCAGGAAATTTTGATTTGATGACCTTAAAAAAATTAATCACTTCGCCATTCTTATCGTTGATGACTTCGACTTCTGATTTAGGTTTGGCAAAGAATAAAGCACCGCCACCAAAGAATGGTTCACAATAAATGCGATGAGCCGGTATGAGATCAAGTAAATACTTTACCATAGTTTGTTTACCTCCGTAATATGTGATTGGTGTTTTCATGTTGTTTAATTAAAAGCCGGGCAGTCAAGCCCGGCTTTAGTTTAAGTTTTTAGCTGTAGGCAAGAACTTTTCTGTTATTCCAAACTTTGTCGAAGTTTTTGTTTCCACCTGCCCAGTGATAAGAAAGAACTCCTTTGTTGTTGGTCACCTTTAAGATTGCCCACACCGCTTGGTCGGTTGCTGCTCCCGGATTGGCAAATCCTTTGTATACAACATTTGAATTTGTTTCATCTACCAGTTTAGGCTCGTAGAAGATTTTGTCGTTCATGCTCGTTACCTTTTCAGATAATTGAGCTACCGAGTTTTTCAAATTCACGATCTCCGCATTTCCTTCGGTTTGTTTTGCTTCCGTAGCTAAACCAACTGCTGCTGCGGTTTGAAGCATGTCGATGATTTTATCTCTCAACTCTTCCACAGTTGCACTTGCCGGGTTGGTAACTTCGGTTTGATCTACAAACACATTGTACAATGCTCCCTGACCGATGTCGATTTTGATAATGGTATCTCTTACCACTTCCACTTCTTTGATTTGATTTTTCAGCACAAAGCGTGGTGAGCCATCTGTGATAATTTTAAGGCTCGATCCGTTGTTGATGATTTCTGTTGCCATTTAGTCCTCCTTTTTGTCTTGGTTGTTTTTACTGTTGTTAATTGCTCCCACAATCACTTCACCGATTACAGCCCCCATGAACCCGCCAATCATTACAAAGGGAATGGTGTCCTTTTGCGTTTCTTTGGCGTAGAAGTAGCTGATGAGTGAAGCAGCGAGTGTAACGGATGATACGATTGTTTTTTCTCTCATTATTTATTGGCGTTGATGTAAAGTGTTGTAGCGATTCCTGATAGTATGAGCATGCCTCCGGCAAGCAGTTTATTTTGCAGCACTTTCCTGCGCTGTGATTTGTAAGCTGTATTCAAATCTTCTGTGAGCTTTCGTTCCCTTTCTAAATTCTCATCCAACAAACCTTTTATCTGTGAATAGGAGGCCGCACAAACAACAATCTGCGAATCTTTCGTTGCCACCATTTCCTGTAGCTGCACAATGTTGGTGTCGTAGATGCTTTGTGTACTATCCACCCATGACACATAAGCGAGTGTTTGCTGTTTTAAGGAATCACAGTCATTCATCAATTGCTCAAAACTCAGGGTGTCGCTTTGTTTTTCAGCTAATGCAACAAGCGCAATTTGAGATTGATTCAACTTGAACTTGGTTGCTTTCAGTTTGCTTTGAGTGAAGGATAGTTCCTTTTGTAAACTGTCGCTGTGTGTTTGTAAGGATTCAAAAGCAGTTTTGTAACTGGTATCAATGCTCTCCGCTTTTTCTGAAGCCTTTATGATTTCTGTTTTATCCGGCTTTACTTTCTCTCCGGTATTGCAGGTACTCAGTGACAGGAACAAACCTGTGATCAATGCTGTAAATAAAATAACTAATGGAACTCGTTTCATATTTTTTCTAATTTTTATTGGTTAATAATTAATTGCCTGTCGTCGCTGACGACGACTTTTTCTCAAGAGAGTAACCGAACGTACCTGCACCAATCATACTGATGAATGCATAGAACATGTATTCAGGAACCTCCATACCAAAGAACTGCTGTGACACCCAGCTAATGATTGACATAAGCACGTAGGTCAGCGTAACGGCTTCTCTTAAAGAGAAATTTCCGTCTTTGTCTTTTAGTAACTGGTGTAAGATGTCTTTTAACTTCATGGTTGCTGTTCTTGTTTTTTAAATAGGTGATTAAATGTTTCGCTGATTTGTTCAGCGATGTTTTTGAGTTTATCGCCTCCGGTGAAAGCGATGTACCCTAATGCAAGCAGACCAACGATTCCTGCTCCAACTGCGATGCGCCTGTAGGTTTCTCTTTTTACTGCTCTGAAATCAATCAAAGTATAAGTGAATTTATTGCCGTACATCCGGCGATGGCGTTCACACAGAAGCATGAATTGCTGAAAGGCTGTTGCATTTTCAAATACCTGACATCCTGCTGAATTTTTATCTACGGTTTTGGTTGTTCCTGTTTTATTGGCTCTGTGGACATTGATTCCATACAAGCCCTTCGTTTTTTTACCGTTGTAAAAATCAAGCATGGCATCACGGTCATAATCCCGGATAACAGTTACAGGTTTGCGCTGTACCAAAGCGGTGTACTGTCCACGGTGTAAGTCCATCTCATAAGCATGCTCATATTGCCCTTGGGCGAGAATGGCAGTTCCCTGTGGCTGCATCGGATTGCGTAGCCAAAATGTTCCCGGATCGGTGGTGGCTTTGTAAACGTGATAGTTCCATTTGATTGGGCTAACCTTATAAAACACATGAATCTCGTCATCAAAGCGATTCGGAACTGTACTGGCAGATCGCAAGCCTACAATGTTCAACTCATACTGGCGGGTATAGAGTTTAAAACCATTGTGCTTTAGTATTGCTCTTAACTTCTGTAATATCATTATGCTGCGGAATTAAAATCAGGTTCGTAATTCTTTAGCCACTCTTTTACATCAAAGCAGGGGCAGGCTTTTTTTACTCCCGGAAAATCTCTGTGTCCAAGTACTTCTGCATTAGGATATTTTTCCGTTAAGCGTACAATGATGTCAAACATCGCATGCTTTTGTGCATCGCTGCGGTTGTCCACAGGCTTTCCGTCTTTATCAATACCGCCAACGTAAGCAATGCTGATGCATTCAGAATTATGTTTGTAAACTCCGTAGCTGTTTTTCTTTTCATCAAGCAACTGAACAATTGTTCCGTCACGCTTAATGAAATAATGATAGCCGGGAGTATCGCCCCATCCACGCTGTTCTTTCCAGTAGCGTTTGATGGATTCGAGAGTGGTTGTGGTGGGCGTTGCTGTGCAATGCACCACGATGTATTTGATGTTTCTTGAATTCATAAGTAATTGATGGTTTTGGTTTCCACTAAAAAGTGTTTTCCGTTGTTTTCAAATAATGTGTGATTTCCTTTTTGTGCGATTACTTTCCCAAGCACCATATTGGAGGGAACTTTAATCGCTTTCTTTGAATGCACCCACACCAGTGTTGGATGTTTGGTGATGATACTGGAACTTTCTATACCGGACAGCGACCATTTCTTTCCATCGTAATTCAATCCCATGCGGGTGAACTGCAAACGGATCGCTTGTTTTTGTTTCTCATCGCTAAAGCTGTTGAGCATTCCGTTGACAAGCGTTTGACGAACTCCACCGATGCGGTAGTTAGTTTTAAAATCATCAGAAACTGTGGTGTAATCATCTTTTGATTTTAGTTTTTGCAGGGCTTTAATTGCTCCGGTGAAGTTTTTAATGATGGCTGCGCTGTACAATTCCTTTGCTGTTGCAGAAGCATCCAAAGTTTCACCCTGAGTCATCACATTGAAGGTGCTTTCATCAATGGTGCTTGGATATCCTGCTTTAAGAAGAGCCGCTTCTGTTTTGCTTCCGAAATCTCCATCTGCTCCGGCTTTGCCGAGTGCATCTTTTCCGAGTTTAGCAAGCAATACTTCCTGCACCTGTTTTACTCTCGCACCTTTGCTGCCTTTCTTTAATGGGAAATCATCATTGCGTTTAGGAGCAGCAGGAAGAGAAAAACTATTTTTTGCAGGAGGAGTTAAGTCCAGGTCAGGTGTTTCTCCCGAAGTATCCGCATCACTTCCTGACTGTTTGCGTTTTTGCCACCATTGGTAACCAAAGTATCCCAATGTTCCTGTAGCTGCTATTCCTAATCCTACAAGCAATATCTTTTTTCCCTTGCCTGATGGGTGCTGTTCCTGTGTTATTGTCTGCTCCATGTTATTTTCGTTTTGCTGTAATGATTTTCATCCAGTCATCGTACTGTCCGAACTCGCTCTCGCTTTTCATATCCTCAAGCATATTCGTTCCATACAATCGTTTGTATTCAACAGCCACTTTCACAAAGGCTGTCTGCGTTGGTATTTCATTAAAGACCGCTATTATTGCTTCCGCATCTGTGCCTCCAAAAAATCCGTACTCTTTATCAAAGGCTGCTTTCATTCGCTTTGCCCATGCAGTGTATGCAATCGGGCTTGGTGCTTGTCCTTTTTTATCCGGCTTTGCAGCGAGAATTTGCAGCATCTCATTGTATTCGGTGGATTGCAACTCATCGCTCATGTCTTTTATCAGGTTGCCATTGTAGAGCTTCTGATAGGACTTTACGACTTTGGCGAACTCTTCCTTACTTGGGATTTCACGGAGTGTGCTTCGCAAACTCTCGGTATCTGTTCCCGGCCATCCGTCATTCTCAAATGCCATTTTTATTTGTTTAGCTGAAGTGGCGGATGTGCCATCTTCAAAACTCTTGTTCTCTTCTTTGTTGGCGATTTTATCGAGAATGATTTTCCTGCCGATGTAGATGGTTCCTCCAACCACCACCACACCAAGTAAACTGAACAGGATTTTCTCCTTCAGTGTCCATGTTTCCTTATCCTGCTGTGTGGGCTGCACAGCCTGAACCGGAACTGGTTGTGGTTGATATGTAGTGATTGCGGTTTCCATTTTACTGAAGTCCTAAGTATGCTTTTGCCAATGCTGTTTTTGCCGGGTCATTTTTTACAATGTGTGCGAGCTTTTCCACTTCAACTGTTTTCAGTTTAGAAGCAAGCACTCCGAGTGCTTTAACTTTTTTCTCTGCTTCCTGCTCTGAAGAAGCTTCGATGGTCATGGTGAATGAGAATTTTGCCATTTGTTTTTTCGTTTAGAGACAGTGCTTCCCTGATCCCGCATTTTGCGGAATGATTTTGTACTGTCATGATTTAAAAATTGATTGTTTAAGCCGGAACGTTCAGCAGTTCTGCAACGGTTTTGAGCTGAGAAGTATCTTTGCTTAACTGGTGAATAATTTTCATCAGCACAGATATTTCTTCATCTTCAAAATTTTCCGCTACCTCTTTTCCAAAAGCGAGATAAGATTTTTCCTCTTCTGTTAATGCGGGAGCAGCGTTTGCTTTTGTCACTGTAACTTCCGTTTCTTCTGCCGGAGCATCAATGCGTTTTCCATTGGTGTTTTCATCGACAATAACTCCTGCCAAACCTTCCAGTCCGGGAACTTTGGTCAGCCATTGCGGATTTCTGCGCATCACACCTTCAATCGCAGAACCTGCTAAAGAACCTAAATCCAGTTTTCCGAAGTGATTAGGTTTTTGTTTTACCTTCTCCAGTTTGTCGGTCAGTTCATCAATGTATTCTTCTGCTTCCTGCAATTCCAGTTTGGTGCGATCCAGTTCTTTCATTAACTGATCTCTGTCCCATCGCTCACGTTCCACAGCAATTGATTCTTTTATTTTAGCATTGATGTCGGTTACTTCACCCAATGCCTGCTGTACCTGTGGTTTTCTTTCTTCTACTTCAAACACATATTTGGTGTGGCTGATGGTTTCCGCAGGAGAGTTGTAAACATTGATACGGATGTATTTTGTATCGTTGGTCATTACATCTTCGTAGCTGTCGAACTCTGATAAATCAGTTGTTTTCATCACTACTTTAAAATTGTCTACAAATACCTCGTAAGCAAGCGGACTTCCTTTGGAGGATTGTTTCTCAAGCATACGCTTGATGATCTCTATTTTTTGCGGGTTATATGCTTCAATTATCTTTGCCATTTTTCAATTGTTTTAATGCGATGTGTTTTGGTATTACCTGAATAAAGCGAGCATGATTTACGGACGATGAGTAGTTTTGAATACTGATGTATCCCTGATGTTCGTACAACTGCTCATTGGTTCTGTCCACACTCAAATCAAAGATTCCGAACTCGGAAGTGATATTGATGTTTGAAGGTTCATCCACCATGATGTAGAACTGGTTGTAGGCTTCAATATCCAAATGCTCGTTTGGCTGTAACACCAAGTGGCGAAAGCGGATGTAATAATTTTTTCCAAATCCCAGTTCATCCATTCTGCGGGGGATGTATTCCAAGGCTAATGCTATGTTCATGATTTACCTCCTTCTTCTTCAATTTCAATCCACACATAGACATTGACGATGTATTCAAAATCTCCTTTGTTCATCTCACCAATACGGTCTTTGTAAATTCCCTGAATGATGGTGCTGTCTCCGTCTACAATCACTATATCCTCTTCGGTTTTACTCTGATGAGTAAATGCGCTTGCTTTCCAGTTACGGTTCTGCGAAAAATCTCCTGCACCAAGGTTCTCATCTATTTGCAGATGGGTGGCATAAAAGACATTTGCCTCTTCGCAACTTTGCAGTTTCAATTCTCCGATGAGCGTATTGCGCTTAAATGGAATCAGTGATTTTAAAATTTCTGCTCGCATGGTTTTGTTATTGCTTTGCTATTTGTTCTTCTTTTGGTGTTACACCGATGACTGTTCCGTCTGTTCCAATTGTTCCGCCTGTTCCGTTCGTTCCATCCGTTTTAGGTGTTTTTATCAAACGACCTCCAACTTCAATTCCGATGATGCGTTTGGCATTTTTCGGAAGCTTTACCTGAAAGTGCTTCACCTGTCCGGCTTTGGTAATGCGTAACTGCGTTATTAAGACTTGCTCTTTCATGATAGTTCATCCTCCATTTCACAGTCCAGGTATAAGGACACCCGGTAAGGCGCAAAGGGCGTTCTTAAATCATCGGCATCGGTGAAGGTGAGTTTTACCAAACCATTTCCCGGTGCTACATTTCCCAAATCATAGTAGCGTTGTTTTGGAGCTACATTGATTCCGGACATAAGCAGTTTGCTTTCGTAATTATCAGGGAAGAACTCTTCTTTGTTGATCTCAATCTTTTGAGTTCCCCTGAAATAAAGCAGGTCGTCCTTATCCGATGTAATCAGCACACCTTTCACTGCCTTGATGTTTTTATCAAGCTCGTAAGTTTTGCTTACGGTCTTGTTTGCATCGGTCACCTGAAGGTCAAAGCGTTTCTTTACTGGTTTTAACATCTTGTTTTTTCTTTAATGAATTAATAATTGGTCGTGTCCCTGACACCTGAGTCCTCCGAGTTACGCAGCACATGTGGCTGCGTAACTTCGGACTCAGTACCCCGGTTATGGAGTAGTGATAGTGCCATGCAATCCAACATACACATGGGTTTTCGGGTCTAAGCCCTCCATTGAACCCAAGTCGATGGTTGCTTCAATCAGGATATCATCGTGGATCATACGTGGATTAGCCAGTTTGTAATACCCAACAGGAACAGTGTTCATTGTTTTGGTTTTAAAAATGGTGTTCACGGTTTCAGGCATGATGATTTTTTTGTTGCTTTTCAAAGAGAACTCTCCGTTTGATAAAGCAGCGAAATCTTCAATGCCATCGTATTTCGCTCCGATGATTTTATCCTTGTTTACTTCGGCAGGAATTCCGGCAAGCAAAAAGATTCCGCTTACAAGCAAGGCTTGGTTCTTTGGCAATTTCGCATTGCTGATGTTACGCAAGCCAACCTCTTTGTCATCCTGTGTTTCAAACATCTTGATGGTTTTGGAGTTCACCGCTTTGATGCTGTATATTACAGTATCGGCCAAACGCAACTCGCCTTTTAATAAACCATCTTTAATGTGCTGTGGCAACTCATTAAAATGTTTTTCCATTTCTGCACGTGATCCTTTGCTTGCAGGAACACCGCTTGCCAGTTTGTTGATGGTGCGCATGCGCTGAATTGGATTCATGCGTCTTAATGCGCCAAGCAATTCTTCATTGTCAACTGCATCCAAGCCTAATAAGGCTCCTGCATTGTTGTATTCTTCTACTCCGTCTAATACGCCTAACATATTGTTTCGTTTTTTATGGTTATTATTTATTTTACTTTTTGATGATGATGTTTTCAGGTTTAGAAATTCTGTTCACTTACGTCCAGCATTCCCATTTCTTCTTCACCCTGCAACCCGCCTGAAACAGATTGTTTGGCTTCAAATTTTTTGGCTGACTCTTCCACCTGTTTTTCGATGCGGTCTAACACATTCAGATGATCGGCTGCGCCTTCCAGTTCTTTGCCATTGGGATAAGTGAAGTATTGCACTTCGCCCATACCATTTGTGCCTTCTTCGGATTTCTCTTCCTCTTTCTTTTTACTCTTGATGATTTTGTCAAGGAACAGTTTTCGTTTGAACTCTTCTTTGAAAGCTGCCATGCGTTCTTTTACGCCTTCGAAGCTTTCTTTCTCTGTTCCGTTCATTGCCCCGGCAATTGCCTGATAACCGCCCGAAGCCATCATGCCCACACCGAAAGCTGCTGCTCCATTACTGCCCATGTAATGCCCAACACCTGTTACTGCAATTCCCACCAAGAAGGAAGAACGTCCGAGTACCGCACCTGCCAAGCCACCACCAACTGCACCGATCAAAATATCACGACCTGTTTCCAGTGCGGTCTTTTTGATATCGCCTTTGGCATGCTCCGCAGCTACTCCGTCAAGGAGTTGTTTTTTCTGCGCTTTTTTCTCGTATGAATTTTTCTTCTTCATGTTTTTTGATTTTTTCTTTGTTGTTTTATTAAAGCAATTCAACTGTCTGCTTCTTTTGTTTCTTACTTTTCACCGTTGCCTTTTTACCTCCTTTCTTCTTTTGCTTCTTGCTCTTTGGAATTCCTGAAAGTGCGGGTTTGGCTGTTTCTTTTTTACTTCCGGTGACCATTCGGTATCCTGCGTATATCAAGCCTAATGCGCCAACTCCGATGCCTACTGGTTTGATCCATTTTTTATTCTTGTCCCAGAATCCTTCAGGCTTTGATGTATCACCTCCCGATGAAGCTTCTCTGTTTGCAGATTTGTTTGCACTGACTGATTCACCGGAACTGCCTCCACCTGAATCTCCGCCACCGTTTTCTCCTCCTCCTGAATCTTCGTTTTGTGACGGTGAGTTTGTTTTAGTGGTAACTATTGGTTTGCTGCTGTTGCTGTTTGAACTTCCGCTGTCGAAATTCATATCCGCAGATCCGCCACTTTCTCCTGATGAAGAGGAAGAAGTATCTCCACCGCTTTCTCCACCGCCACCTCCTGATTCTCCACCGCCACCTTCGCCACCACTTTCTTCAAAGTCTTTTGCTCCTTTGTCTTTTTTAGGAAGGATATTTCCGATTCCTTTTAATAATCCTGCAATTGCTGTCAGAATGGTTGTTGCTGCTGTTACGGAAGCTGCTGCCGAGTAAGGTTCACCAAGTCCGTTTAACTGATCCAAGGCTTCGCTTTGATAAATGTCGCTTCCCAATAATTCTTCTGTTGAAGAGTATTTGTTAAGTCCGCTCATATCATCGGCAACATATCCAAGCCCGCTTACTTGTTTGTCTCTGTTTCCTCTTCCGGTAAGGATTGCCTTTTGGAAGTTTTCAGGGATACCACCTGCACCGTAGAAGATGCCTTGCAGTTTGTCTTTAACCTGTTTCAGTCTTGCAAACTTTCCCATGTCGATTCCACGCTTGCGGGCTTCATCATCACTCAGGTATGCGTAGCGCAGACGCTGAGCAATCTTGAACATGTTAGTTTTAAGAGCGATTAAAATTCCGTTACGGATAAGCACCGTTGCAGGGTTTAATCGGTTGGTAATGTGCAAGCCCATTTTTGCCACCGCTTTGATACCGCCTTTTTTATAGGCTTCTTTTATCGCTCCTTTTTTGAAGACTTGTTTGAAGCCTCCGCTTTTTTGTTTTGGTGCACCACCTCCGGCTTTCTTTTTGAAAAGCCTGCCGAGTTCTGCCATCGCTTCACGGTCATCGTATATCCCGATCAGTTCAACAGCATCGATGTTTTTGTTTGAGGAGTCGTTGACTCCGTTTAAATATTCTAAGTCCATTTTTGTGTCTTTTTTTTCGCTGTAGGGTTCTTCGTAATCAAAATGTCTCACTACACAATCGATGGTGATATAACTGCCATCGCCTAAAGGAACAATCGGGTAGATGTGCTGAAAGTGATCCTCTTTGTATTTGGTGATTCGCAGGATGTGCCTGATTTTTAAATTGCTCAGGATACTGCTGATAAACACCGTGTAACAATCGCAATCCACTCCGTATTTCCTGTCGTGCCATGCTCTTGCCGGGCTTCTGATTTGTTCCTTTCCATCTTCATCTTTTCGGTAAGCAATGTGGTCGTAAACAAAATGCCATATCGCTTTGCAGGTTTCGTACACTGTGTTTCGCTTTAGCTGCTTTGCAATTTTATCAGTATGAAAAAGCGTTTCTCTTACCACCTGCGGAATGAAGCGAATCGTATCAGAAACTGTTGCTCCTTTCTTTTTGGTAATGGTCATCAACATTGCCTTTGGGAAAAGATGATCGAACTCTGCACCGCTTTTTATTTTTACTTCTTCTCTGCGTTCCATTATGCTTTTGGCTGACTAAGTGTTAGTGTATCTGTTTTTGTGTAAGGAACTTTTTTCCAACCCAAATCAATTGTTGTGAGTGTCTTGATATCAATCTTCACCGGTTCTTTGTTTTGTATGGCTCTTAACAAACTACCCGACAGAGAAAAAATATTCATCAGCGGAACTCGTATCATCATTTGTTCAACCACTGCCTCACCGAAAGCGGGGATGCTGATGTCTTTGTCAATTACCTGCGAAGAGCCAACCGTTGTGCCTTTGTACACGAGCTTGATAAAAGGGAACTTGATTTTAAATGGAGTGCGTGTCGGATTTTTTAACTGCACGTCAACTCTGATTGTTAACCCTGAAAGATCAAGCTTGTGTATTTTTGCCATCGGTACAGTTTCCAGTTCTGCGTTCATCTTGTTCAGGCGCACCACATACACCGTCCCGCCAATGAGCGCACCGCCCACTACTGTTCCTACTGCTATTTTTTTCCAAGTCTCCATTACTTTCTTTTTAATCGTTCACTGATATAATCTCCTGCTACTTTGAATGACATCCATATCACTCCGCCTACAAGTGCTTTAAGCGCATAATCGGCAAGACCTGAGTAGTCCAGGTTGGCAAGCAGAATTGTTCCGGTGAGAAACATATTGCTTGTGCTGTCTGTGCTTGTTTGATTTTCTTTCATGTTACCTCCTTGATTTAGTTGTTTATGATTTCGGATACAAAGTTGAGGCGGTGGTTTGACTCACTGTCCTTGATTGCGTAGTGCTTACCGGATAATGCAAAACATGTCTTGACTTTGTCCGGTTGTGCCTGTTTGTGCTTTATATTTCAATGGATTTTGGCAACCCGATTTTTTCAATGATGACTTTTACTTGATTCACGGTATAGTATCTGCCCATTCGTTCTCCGATTTCCGATTCAATGTTTTTAATCCATTTGCGGAATGTGCGAACGTTTACTTTGTAGAAAGCCGCAAGTTCACTGATTGTGTAGGGCTTTACATAAAATGTTTTTTTGGTTTCTTGTGTTGTGCTCATGTTAGATTGCATATTGTAGGTTAATAATGGTGTTGTAATAAACTTGTAGTAAGTCGAATTGATTTTTTTCAATTAGCATTTTTCTGTAACGGTTAAACACGAGCATGCTTGGAGATTCCATGTATTTCAGAATACCGTTAGCAAGCGTTGTAATACCTTCATTGTAGTGTGGTACAAGCTTGCGTTGCTCTTTCACGTCTTCTAACCATTTAGCTGTACCGATTAATCCGTTGTGGTAATTGATATTTAACCAGTCTATTGGCTTAGAGATGTATCTTCCTTTTCTGCGTGATACAAATCGTTTCGCTAAACAGATGCGCTCAACAAGGTCTTTGAAGTTGCGTTTGATATTTTTGTTGTTTTCAAAATGTTCTGCAACTAATTGTTTTAATTCTTCCTGTTCTACTAATGAAAAATCTTTGTTAATCCAAAGTGCGCTTTGTGCTACTTTCCAAATTCCATTGATGAACTTTTCTCTTTCGTGGTTTTGTACCGGGATAAGTTTTAATTGAATTACTTTTCCTTTTGCTTGTGCTTTCTTTTTTGTTTTTCTAATTGCGCTCATGATTTCCTCTCTTTCTTTTTATGTTTTTTATAGTTGATTTTTGCTTGTTTGTGATTTCGAGGACAAAGTTGTGGCGGTAAAAAAGTTCACTGTCCCGGATCGGGAACAAGAGGGCATTTTTGGTCAAACAAAGTTGAAAATTGAATAAAAAAGTGAATTTTTGCAGAAATGGAAAGCAGTCGGAAAAATTGAGCTTAAATGGGAATAAACTGTCTGAAACGGGCGTGCTTTTTAGCTGATAGAGAAGTGGAAGACTTTTAGTAGACCCATGTAAGATTTATAGTAGAATTGAATCAGAATTATAGTAGATTAGTGGTAGATGAAATTATGAGAATACTAAAAAATTCATAGCTTTACCGAATCAAAATCCAACACATGGTTAAAAGCAAGCAGGAATGGAAATCGAAAGCACGACTTGCCAAAAAAGAAGGGGCTGTTGCCCTTTATGCGGACTGGGACAGAGAGGAATTGATAGAGTTCATTGAGGAGTTAAAATCGGAAAATGAAGAGTTGAAGCATTTAAACCTTCCTTCTTCTGAAAAACAGAATACAGTTTCGGCTGACCACTTAAAAACAGGAGATCAGAATCTTCTGAGTGGTTATAACAAAGATTGGACTTGGGTAAGTAAGATGGTTTTTGTTTTACGCAAAGTAAACAGACCGTTAAAGTCAAAGGAGCTGTTGGAGTTTCTCGAAGGAGTGGATTCAAATGTGAAGTTCTTTGCAGACAAAGCAAAAACATTCTCTTCCTTGCTGAATAAGGCAGTGAAATATCAAAGGGTTCAAGAATACCGAATCCGGGGATTAAAGGGATATTTCTACATCCTGCCGGAATGGATGGACGGAGAAAAATTGAATGATGAATTTAAAAAGTTGATTAATGAATACGAATAACAAGTGTTTGAAAGTGGTGACAACCTTAACCCACTTGTTTAGTAAAGGAGTTTATTTTTAGGAAATAATTGTATGGCATTAGACATAAATCACATAGAATCAGAAATCATCGATCAGTACATGTTCGATGAGAACTACAGCCGTCCTTGGATCATCGGCTTTAGTGGCGGAAAAGATTCTACCATGTTGTTACAGGTAGTTTGGAACGCTTTAAAGAAAATACCAAGAGAAGAACGAAGAAGAGATGTTTACGTTGTGTGTAATGACACGATGGTGGAGAATCCGCACATCGTAACTTTTATTGAAAAGACATTAAAGAAAATTCAGAAAGCTGCACCGCAACAGGGCTTACCAATTACCGTGCATAAAACGATGCCAAGATTGGAAGATACGTTTTGGGTAAGATTGATTGGAAGAGGATATCCTGCTCCGAATAACATTTTCAGGTGGTGTACAGAGCGATTGAAAATCAATCCGACCACTCGTTTTATTTTGGATAAAATCAGTGAGCGTGGTGAAGCAATTATTCTTTTAGGAACTCGCTCTGCTGAAAGTTCTAATCGTGCAAAGAGCATCAAAAAGCATGAAATCAAAGGGCAGCGATTGAGAAAGCACATGTTGCAAAACGCTTATGTGTATGCTCCGATCAAAGATGTTGAAACAAATGAGTTGTGGCAATACCTGATGCAAGTGCCTTCTCCTTGGGGAGCGAATAATAAAGAACTTGTTACATTATACAAAAACGCTAACAGTGGCGATTGTCCGTTGGTAATTGACGATACAACACCTTCATGCGGAAATAGTCGCTTTGGTTGTTGGGTATGTACTGTTGTAAAACGTGATAAATCAATGGAAGGTTTGATTGAAAACGGAGAAGAATGGATGTGGCCTTTAGTTGAGATTCGTGATATCCTTGCGGAATCAAGAGATAATGAAAGTATGCGTGAAAAGGCAGGGCGTGACGGTGTTGAAAGAGAAGGTCGACTTGGGCCATATACAGCGGAATCAAGAGCATTATTTTTAGAAAAAGTTTTAAAAGCACAAAAGGAAATACAAGAATCACAGGGAAATATAGATTTGATTACTCATCAGGAATTAGTCGCAATTCAATTGCAGTGGTATAGAGATGGTTTATTCAATAACAACGTTTCCTCCATTTATAATAAAATCTATAAAACAAACATTAACATGAGCAAGCACGACGAAAAATTCAAGAAGGAAGAGGAACTCCTTAAAACTGCGTGTGATGAAAATCCTGAAGATTTTGAGCTTATTCAACAGTTGCTAATCCTGCAAAAGACGAAGACTTTAATGGCTAAAAAACGTGGATTACAATCCGATTTAGAAAACCGAATTGAAGACTTTGTAAAGGTGAAAAAGAAAAAGTAAGATATGATCATAAAGGAAATTGAACTCAATAACTTTCGCATTTATCAGGGGTACAATAAAATTGAACTCCAGACAGAGAAAGGAAAAAACATCATCGTTGTAAGCGGTAAGAATGGTTTTGGTAAAACCACTTTCCTGATGTCATTGGTATGGTGTTTATACGGAAAAAGCATGCAGGAGGTGGATGAACTCTACCGCAAAGAGATTGCGGATCAGGGAGCATATGCCAAGTACATTGCGAATAGTTTAAACAGACAAGCAAAAGCAGAAGGCGAAACAAAGTTCTCTGTTTCTGTTACTTTTTCAGATATATCGATACCTGAAGTGCCATGTCGTGAAATTAAAATAACACGAACCTACAACACCGAGACTGGTGCAAATGAAACAGTAGAGATATTAATTGACGGTCACGTTAATGAATTAACGAAGGAAGTTGGTGAGGAGATTTTTATTCGTGATTTTATTTTACCAAAAGAAATTGCAAAATTCTTCTTTTTCGATGCTGAAAAAATTGTAAGTCTTGCTGAAGTTAACTCTCCTGATCAAAGGAGAAAATTAAGCGAAGCCTACACTGAAGTATTAGGAATTAAGAAGTTTGAGGATTTGAAACGTGAGTTGGAAGAGTTACAAATCCGATTGCGTCAAGCATCTGCTACCCCCAAAGAGAAAACTTTATTCAATCAACTGGAAGCTGACATTAAAAATGCTACTGATAGTATAGAAACAAATGAGGAACAGATTAAGGAGCTGAAAGAAAAGCAAGACGGTTTAAGATTTGATTCAAATAAACTACAGGAAAAGTTGATTCGTGCAGGAAGTAGCATTACGGTTGAAGAATTGACTGAGCTAAAAAAACAAGAAGAGGCACTTTCAAAAAAACTGGCAGATCTTCAGGAAGAATTAAAAGACTCTTACGACATTATTCCTTTCGCAATTGCCGGAGAGAAATTTATGGAGGTTTCAAAACAATTGGAAAATGAAACCAACCATAAAATTGCGCTTTTCAAAAATGAAAATGTTGAGGGCGTTACTGATAAAATTTTAACTGATTTATCAGAAGAGTTAAAGAACTTTAAAGGTGTTGTTGATTTTAAAATTCAGGACTACTACAATGGTAGCGTTCGTAAACTGATTAAAAAACATTTCTTCTCGGACATTCCTGAATTACCAAAGGATTTTAAAGTCATTCATGAGTTCTCCGATACAATGAAGAACGATTTGATGTCTTTGTTGAGTAACCTAAAATATTCTTTCAGAGAATCCTTTAAGCGAATTACAAGTGATTTCAATCAAACCCGAAATGATTTAAATTCAATTCGCAGAAAATTAAAAGATGCGGAAGCCAAACAGGAAGACCCAATTATTGCAGCTGATCGTGAACGTAAAGAACAGATTGATGGCGAGATGCGTTCTATCGATGAGAAAATTATTGAGTTAAGAGTTGCAGTTGAAACGCTTAAATCGTCAAGAGGACAGGCTGAAAAACAAAGAAATGAGTTGGCTAAAAAACTGGAAGTATCATCAACAAATAAAAAGAAAGATGAAGTAACTGGCCGACTGGTTTCTGAATTAAAAGCATTCATTGCTAATTTCAAAGAAGAGAAAAAGAAGTCATTAGAAAATCAAATCCTGAAAGGAATGAAAACTCTAATGCACAAAAAAGGCTTTATCAAGCGTGTTGAAGTGGAGATTATTAATGAGGACATTGATATCCATTTGTATAACTCACGAAATGAAATTATCCGTAAGGAAGGATTATCTAAAGGTGAGCAGCAAATGTATGCAACGGCTTTATTAAAAGGATTAGTTGAAGAGTCGGATATTGATTTCCCTGTATTTATTGACTCTCCTATGCAGAAATTTGATGAAGAACATGCTGAAAATATCGTTAAGCATTTCTATCCAACAGTTTCGGATCAGGTGGTTTTATTCCCATTAATCAATAAAGAGATGTCAGCGAAAGAGTATGATTTATTATTCCCTAAAGTCGTTAAATCATACCTGATTCAAAATGTTACTCCGGATAAATCGGAGTTCCTGCCAGTTGAACCAAAGAATTTGATAAAAACATATAACAAGATTTACAACAATGCTAATTAATATCAGGACATCCGAAGCGAACAAGCAAGTTGTTCAGGAACTAACAAGGCGATTAAATCTTGGAGCGGAGAACGTGATTTCAAGAATTGCTTTTGCCTATTCTTTATCTAAAGGATTAAAGCTTGATTTGGAAGATATACAAGATTCTAAAGGAAAAGAATATAAAGAAGATATTTTATTCGGGAAATATAAGGACTACTACATGGCATTAGTTTGTCAACACTATGGTTTATATAAGACGGATAAAGATGTTGGCAAGTACATCAAAATGCACGTAGATAATGGTTTGGAGCTTATCAATAAATTATTTGAGAGCAATAGAAATTATACTGGTCTTGATTTTCTAATTGAAAATATTGAAAGAGGTATTGATTCATTTGATGCTTCAGAAATTTCTCTTGATCCAGTAAAAAACAACAATCAAAAAATATCAAAGGATTATTTCTCCGGTGCTATTAAATTGAAAGTAGGAAAACAGCTTGAGGGCAAGGATGCAATTACTCTAAATATTAATGATACGCAATTACACAACAATGCACACATAGCTGTTGCGGGTAATTCCGGTACAGGTAAGACTCAGTTCGCATTGAGTTTATTGTCGCAGTTTTCTAAAGCATCAAAAGGTAAAGTGAAGTTTATCTTTATGGATTACAAGGGTGTTAAGGATTCAGATAGGAAATCTTTACAGCCATTCTTTGATGCAACAAATTGTACATTAATTGATGCTCCTCAAAAACCATTTCCTTTAAATCCTCTTACGTTTATTGATAATATCAACGAAAAGAATAAAATTTTAGGTATTAACAAATTCGTTGATATCATTGCTAAATACTCGAACTTAGGAAAGAATCAGGAGCAGACTTTAAAGGAAGCAACGAAGGAAGTATTCAATAAGAAGAAGAACGGACAGTATCCTAACTTGCAGGAAATTTACGATAAAGTAATAGAATTGGCAGGGGATAAAGCAAGTACATTAAAAGAAATCTTAGAACGCTTGAGTGAAGTTGAATTGTTTGAATCGAAATCTGATGTAAACAAGAGCTTCTTGAACGAAAACTACTATTTGAGTTTATCCGGTGATTTAGCGGACTCTGTGAGATTTACAGCAACGTTCTTGGTGATCAACTACATTTACAACACCTTCATGAATATGGAGAATGCTCCAATTGATGACAATCTTCAAGGCATTAGATATGTGTTGTTAATTGATGAGGCGCACAATTTATTTAAGGATAAGAAATCCCAGGACTTACTGGAAAAAATATTGAGAGAGATTCGTTCAAAAGGTGTGAGTGTGATATTACTTTCTCAAGGTGTAGATGAATTTAACCAACCTACATTTGATTTCTCAAGTATGTGTGAGACTGCATTCTTGTTTGATATTAAAGATAAAACCAATTTGAAAAGCCTTTGCAAATTCCTTGGAGTTGGAGACAAAGAAAGTACAACACTTGCTCGAAACATGGAGAAAATTCAGAAAGGTCAAGCGGTTACTAATATGAAAGAAGTTAAGAAGGCTGAGTTAATTGAGATCAGTCAATTTTATAAATCATAATTAATTGTTATGGGTTACAAATTGTTTAATCAAGGAGAAGAAGAGATATTCTCCAAAATTCGTGAAAACGCAAAAGAAGATTTAAAGACGTGGAATATTGCTAATCTTTTTTTTCCAGTTGCAACAATTTTAATAACTATCATGTTCTATTTCTTTTCTCCAAGCTTTGTGGGGTTTAAAGAATATTCTTTTGTGGAATTTAAATCTGTTATAAAGTCAATTGTTAATTTGCTTTTAAATGGCTCGATTCCATTAATAGGTCTCGGTTTACTTGTTTCTTCAGGATATTTTTTATTGAAGTTTGATAAAAAGAAAGAGCAGGATTTTGGATTAAAAATATTTAATACAAGACAAAAGATGCTTTCAATTGCTTTTGTTTATTACCTATTTCTAAGTTCCATTTTTGCGATACAAGCAATTTTTAATCCTTTTAGTGGGATAGCTAAACCACTATTTATGATTCTATTGACTGCCTTAGGTATGGTTTTTAGTTTTAAAATTTCTAATAAGTTATTCCTGCTTCAAGAAGAGTATATTGATCAAAGTTTTGCAGAAGGAATAACCACAGGTGTTAAATCCATTAAAGATAATTTACAATGAGCGGATTACGGATTGAGACATTCAGGGTTAATCAAAATAATCAAGGCTTTCTATTAGGGATTTTTAGAATGTCTGAGTTAAGAAAATTCGTAAAGTTCACACATCGAATTGTTCTTGATTTTGATGAAGAAACAAATATTCCTCAGTATAATGATGAAGTGCAACGTAAAATTAGTCCTACGAAGGTAGATAGTATTGCTGATTTCCTCATTCACGATAATGATGCTTTTTTTCCGACTAATATTGTAGTTGCAGTCCCTATGATTGCAATTCAAGAAATAGAAGAGATTGATGAAAAGAGATCCGCTATCATCTTAAATGACTTTGTTGAAAAAGAAAATAAAAAAGATGAAGGACATACTTATTTAACAATTATAGATGGTCAGCATAGGCTCGCTGGCATTGAAAAAGCAATAAAACGAGTTAAAGACGAGATTTCTAATCTTGAATACGCAATAAGAACGCACACATCTAATACAGAAAAGTTTGAAGTTGAATTAAAAGCCAAGGGAGAATTATTAAAACGTCTCGAGGATTTTGAGATTGTGGTAACATTTTTTATTGATCCTACTTTGGATTATCAAGCTATGGTTTTTTCAACGATTAATAGAACACAGACTAAAGTGCCTGAGGATTTGGTGTACAGTCTGTTTGGATTAAGCAAAAGTGATTCGCCCCAAAAGACAGCTTTAGAAGTTGTCTTAGCTTTAAACGCATCTGAGAAAACACCATTTTTTAATCGCATAAAGATTTCAGGAGCTAAATACAAAGCCAAAGCTATACCACCACTCTCACAAGCTATGTTTGTGAAAATGATTTTGTTTCAAATATGTCCTAATTTGAAGCAGGCAGAGATTGCAAAAACGAAATCCAGAGCAGATCTGAAAAAGATTAAGCATGATGAGTATTTGCCGTTTAGAAATTACTATTTAAATGGTGAAGATTCTAAAATTGCTCAAATAATTAATACATATTTTAAAGCTGTTCGTGATGCATTCGTGGATAATGCAGGTAACAGCTATTGGAGTTTAGACTCAGCGTTTAATGTTCTTCATACGACTATTGGATTTCATGCTTTATATGGGATATTGATTGAATTACTCAGACGTGCAAAAAATGAAGAAGAGAAATTAAGTTACGATTACTTTAAGACTAACTTAATCAAGGCTGCAAATATTGATTTTGTTGATAATCAAGAACCGAAGCAATTTCCTTTAACAAGTAAATCTATTAATGTTCTTTACAATAAAATGGGGGAACTAATTTTTACAAATTTTGAAGGAAGAAAAATCAAAGAATAGTATGTATAAAAGTTTAAGTGAAATTGATTTTGATTTTAATACCACTTTTAATCAAGCATTTAGTAATAGCACTTTTTCAGATTTTGTCGATTACGTTGAGGCCAATTTTTTAATTGATTATAAAAACTTTAATGTTGTTAAAAATCAATTTGATGGTTTTTTAAATAAGTCAAATAACACACTTATACCATTAAATCAATTAACACAATTCATTGAAATGAAAACATTCAGGAAATTGTCATTCCTTCAGGAATTTGTGTTTAATCAATTTCAAAATAATAAAGCTAATTTCAACGATGAAGAGACTGTTAATTTCCAAACTAAAATCGTAAATATCACAAATAAGTTACGAGAGTATATGACTTACTTTAGTAAAAATCACGACCAAATATTAAAATATATTAGATATCAGAACCATATTAATTCTGGTGCAGATTACATAAAATTCGAGGAATTTAATTGATTTAATTAATTATTTTTTGAGAGGTCAGATATCCAATAAAAAAATGCATTACCGACCTTTTTAAATTTGAGTTTTCCGGCTTCCCTGAGATGCATTAAATCGCAAGACTTGATTTTTAGTTTTTTCTGCACTTCTTTGCTTGATAGCCACTCGGTCTTATCCATTACTCATTACCCTTAAATTCACTACTGCTTCTTTAATTGCTTTAATAGTGGCTTCAACGTCCTTTTTATTATTGAACTTGCCCAAGCTTAGTCTTAAAGAAGAGTAGGCTTCCTGATCTGTCAACCCCATAGCAACAAGAACATGTGATGGTTCAATGGAAGTAGATGTACACGCTGATCCGTTTGAAACAGATATATTTTCCAAGCCGGTAATAACAGCATCGCTGTCGATGCCTTCAAAACGAATATTGGATACGTTATAAAGTCTGTGTTCTGTCGAACCATTAACGTGCGAGCCTTCTACTTTTAATAATTCACTTTCTAAATAATCCCGGAGATCTTTTATTTTCTTTGTATTGGAAGTCATTTCAGACTGAGCAATTTCGCATGCCTTTCCTAAACCAACAATCCCTGGTACGTTTAATGTTCCGCTTCTCATTCCTTTTTCATGACCACCACCATGAATAAGTGCTTCAAGACTAACTTTGCGCCCCTTTCTGTTCTTGACATACAAGCCACCAATTCCTTTAGGTGCATATATTTTATGTCCTGAAAAAGCCATTAAATCAATTCCCATTTCTTCAACGGAAAAAGGAATCTTCCCCAACGCCTGTGTTGCATCAGTCATAAACACTGCACCAAATTCGTGAGCGATTTCTGCAATTTCCTTAATTGGTTGGATCACTCCGGTTTCATTATTAACGAACATAACCGATACAAGAACGGTGTCCTCTGTCATGCAGGCTTTTAGTTCCTTTAAATCAACGAGTCCATCTTTCCCCACGTTCAGGAAGGTGACTTCGCATCCCTTTTTCTCAAGGTATTTGGCGCAGTCCAACACAGCACTGTGTTCTGTACTGGCTGTGATAATATGGTTCTTTTTTCTTTTAGAATTCTCTACAATCCCCTTAAAAGCGAGATTTATAGCTTCAGTAGCACCAGAAGTAAACACAATCTCGAATGGCTCTGCTTTAATCAAATCCGCAACCTGTTTGCGAGCGGTTTTAACGGCTTCTGCGATCTGAACCCCAAACTGATGGTTACTTGATGCATTGGCGTAGCTATTGGTTAAATATGGCATCATAACCTCCAGTACTGCCGGGTCTATGCGAGTTGTAGCATTATTGTCAAGGTAAATGATATTGTCCATTATTTTCTCGTCTGAAATCTTCCGAAAGATACAAAATCGGGAGGAATAAATCCGGATTGGGGATTAATGGTTGAAAATTTACTCATTGAAAATCAACTAATTGAATATATTTTGTGTTTAATAATTGAATAATAAATTGCATAAATACAGAATTAAACTACATTTGTATAACGAAACAATTAAGAAAGGAGAAAAAATGAGCAGTGTAAAAATTAACCCTAAGATGTTGACGCTCGCACGAGAGGCAAGAGGGTTATCACAGTCGGAATTGGCCGATAAGCTTTCCATTTCACAATCAAATTTGAGTAAAATGGAGCAAGAGTTTATCGCTGTGAACCAAGATGTATTCAAAACCATCCAAAAAACTTTAAAATATCCTGAAGGATTCTTTTTTCAGGAAGGAGAAATCCTGCCTCCGGCATTCTACCGGAAAAGGGATAAAGTTGCTTTTAAGACCTTGTTGGAAATTGAAGCGAACATTAACATTTACCGCTTTAATATTGAGCAGTTATTTAGCTCCATAAAAGTTGAAGCGGCAAACCTTCCGAATTTTTCCGTTGAAAAATATGGATCACCGGAGGGAGTCGCTCGCCAATTAAAAAAGGTGTGGAAAATCAGTAAGGGCGTTGTTGAAAATCTGACATGGCTTATAGAGGATCATGGAATCCTTGTAGTTGCTTTTGATTTTGGAACAGAGCGTGTCGATGGACGCAGTCTTGTTACCAAGGATGGTCATCCGGTAATCTTTGTAAATAAATCCTTGTTAGGGGATCGTTTGCGATTTACCCTTGCATTTGAGTTGGGGCATTTAATCATGCACTCGCATACTGCACAAAAATTTGGTACGGATGTTACGCAGGAAGCGATAAAGTTTGCTGCTGAGTTTATTATGCCTGAAAAAGACATTATGCCGGATTTTGACCAACCTTTAACCATGCAAAGATTATCTGAATTGAAAAAGAAATGGCGTATCTCCATGCAAGCAATCTTATACAGAGCGCATGAATTGGGTGCAATTACTGATAATCAAAAAAGGTATTTAGTAGGTCAGTTCAATGCAATGCAAATACGCAGAAGAGAACCACCTGAACTTGACATTGTAAAAGAGAATCCAGCCTTGCTTCGCAATCTAATAACTAACTACAGGACAAAACAAAAGTTAAGTGTTAAAGAAATAGCTCATCTATTTCATTTAGAGCAAGAGGAGTTCTTGTCAAGATTCTCTTAAGAGGGGACGATATGTGTAATAAAGAGTTTTTAATTGATAAAATAAAGAGACATGAGTATAGAAAATGTAAAATTGGAAATCAAACCGTATTCAACAAAAGAATTAGCAGCAATATATAAGGTATCAGAGAAAACAATCTACCGTTGGTTAAAACCCTTTAAAGAACAAATCGGACAAAAGAATGGTAGACTATATACAGTAAACCAAGTAAGGACTATCATTGAAAAGATAGGACTTCCGGGAGTAGTTCAATAATTCATTTTATGTGAGATTCAATACCCTGTTCAATCAAATGGTTATGCATACGTTCAAAAGTAAATTCCTTTAGGTTATTCTCTTTTTTAAGAGATTCATAAATTGACTTCAACGAACGCTTATGGTAATCCTTTGAAAGAATGTGGTTATTAAAATTCTCTACACCTTTATGGTTAGGTTTATCAGAATATCGCTTAGTGTATTCAAAAATGCTTAATGCTAAACCGTTCAGAGGTTTATTCCACGCTGCAATAAGTAATCCGATGGCACAGATTAGTTCATTGTTAAGTGGATCAAATTGTTTTTTACCATCAGCAGGGCTTCCTGAATTCCCCTGAGAGCCAATCCCACCATTGGATATTTCCTTTAATGGATTAAATAAAAAAGGAAGTTCCTTTTTACCAATTAAATCGAGAAACTGTTTGCCACAATCGCCACCAACATAGAAAGAGCCTTCTGTTGAACCGCCCTTTTCTTTGTATTTAAAAACATAGTAAACATCCGTAAGTTCACCACAACACCCATCTTTACTTTGACCCTTTAATAATTTGGTTCTAAGTATTGGTGTGATCTCGTATTGTTTGACAAGTTCCTTTTTTCTTTCGCCCCTGCAATTCTTAAAAACATCGCTCATTATTTCAATTCTTTTGTAAATGCTTTAAACCACGTATCGTATTTCATTATGCTATTTAATACGAATGTTTTATCCACCAACTGCTCCGGCTTTCCAAGCCAGTGTTCGCTGCCTATTTGAGCAACAGTCATATAGTTTCCTGAACCAAATCGCTCCGGCTTTTCAATCTCCGGGAATCCACTATCCTCAGCTTCCTTTTTAAGTAGTGTATACCACTGGTTACGGATTTCAGTACGATTAAATTCTCCTTCCACATCTATTTCATCAGGGTGCGTACATATTTTAAACCCGATTCGATTTTGTTCTAATTGAAAGTAAACCGGAAAGCCTTTATATTCTTGCCAATTAATGCACATGTTCCAAAATCCACCCGAAGAATTATTAACGTAATGCCATCCGCAAGTTTGAATGGGGAGGTTCGTTTCTAAATACTGAAATAGCCCTTGCCAACAGTTCCCGTCCCAGTCTTTTATTAGTTTGCTTTCAAAAACAGTTGTAGCAATTTCTAATTGATGCATCCGGTCTTTGAAGTCCAGGAATATTTCGTTTTTAATTTCTTTATACTTATTCAATAAATCAAGGAGATTTTTTCTACTGTAAACTTTGTACCCTTTGTTTTGTATGCGCTGTAGACCCACCAAAGACTCACTTCCTGTTTTTAGATAAACACAATGTAAGTCCATTCCCTTTTCATTGGCGTACTCCAATGCCATTGTTTTATAATTTTCTAACTGATTGGAATGCTCCCCTGTGAAGGTTTTATCTTCAATAATAATTAAATGCTTGTCATTGATCTCTGCCCATACGTCCACATTATTCCATTGCCTTCCTGCTTCAACTTTCATGAAGTCAAGTTCAGATAATCCGGTTAACTCTTTTATGAAGTTCTGACCGCAAGCATTCAAAAGTTCGTTTTCATTTTTGTTGCTTGGGTCTGCCCACAAGAGCAACCAAGTTATAAAAGCATCCTGACTAAGTTCCTTCGTGGCGATGTTAAAAATATTGGGTTTCATAAATGCAAAAGTCTCAAAAAAAACAATCAGGTACAAACGGACACAAGCCAGCCGAATTGCTCAAAAATAATGTTTGTTTGACACAAAGCCTTAGCTCGTCCCCGAATAAAGACAGCAGCACAAATAGCCCCTCTACCTTCGTACCCGATGATGATGAGAAAAACTACACTTTCAGGAATTCCCGCTGTGGTGACGGGAAACTCCCTATTTGATGATTCATAGAGCTAATTCGAAAATAGTATGGCATTAATAATTTGAACGTGCAAGTTTATTCCCTTGATTTTTTCCCCTCAAAAAAAGAAAGCAGGAATCGCTACCACGTTCCCAAAAGTGTACGTAATTTTTCAATAATAACAAAAATGGAGAAGGTTGGAAACGCCTGTAATGACGAGGCGAGAGAGCATGATATAACGGTTGAAGAAGTTTTAGCTACAGAGGAATTTAAAAACCTCAGCGAAGAACAAGCGAAGGAAGTTGTTGATTTTGTTAGAACAGTAAGTACGGTTTTTTATTCCCTCTATAAAAAGCAATACGAACCTGAAATTGTAATTGAAGACAATGAAACAAATAACAATTATGAACCAATAAAAAATGCAGCATGAAAGGATTAGTTTTATTCGATCAGTTTGCAAAGGGTAAATCGCAACACCTTAAGCGAACAAACAATTGTGTTATTTACACAAGGGTATCAAGTAAAGAACAAGAACTGGGTTACAGTTTAGAGACGCAACGAAAGGCGTGTGAAGAATACGCTAAGAAGCATCAATATTCTGTGATGGGAGTTTTTGGCGGAACTTATGAAAGTGCAAAAACAGATGAACGTAAAGAGTTTAACCGGATGCTTTCATTCGTAAAAAAGAGTAGAGAGAAAATCTCCTACATTATTGTTTATAGCGTTGACCGATTTTCTCGATCAGGTGCAAACGCAATTTATATTAAGGATCAACTTCGGGAACAAGGAATTTATCTTGTTGCGGTTACGCAACCCGGAGATGCTTCAACATCGAGTGGAGACTTTCAACAAAACATTCAAATTATTTTTTCGCAGTATGATAATCAGTTGCGAAGAGAAAAATGTATGGCAGGAGTTCGTGAAGCTTTAATGAAAGGAGAATGGTGTCATAAAGCACCCTACGGATACGATGAAATTAAAGAGAACGGTAAACGTAAAATTGTACTGAATGAAAAAGGCAAACTTTTACAAAGGGCATTTCATTGGAAAGCAAATGAACGAATAACGCACACAGAAATTTCTGAACGATTAGAAGCACTCGGATTAAAACTTGACGAGAAGCGATTATCGGGATATTTCAGAAACCCTTTTTATTGTGGGCTTATGGCGCATTCAGCTTTGAAAGGACAATTGGTGGAAGGCAATCAGGAGAAGATGGTTTCAAAAGAAGTGTTCCTGAAAGTGAATGAAATTTTAAGTGAGAATAAGCACGGTTATTCATGCCACGAAGAGTCGGAGCATATTCCATTAAAGCGATTCTTACGGTGTGATCATTGCGGCTCCTTTATGAGGGGGTACGTGGTAAAAGCCAAAAACCTGCCTTATTACAAGTGCAACACTAAGGGGTGCGGTAATAACAAAAGTGCAAGGGAAATCCATACCTTTTTCGAGAAGGTATTAGCTTCCTTTAGCTTGGTCGGAAATGACGCAATTAGGGGCTTTGTGGCGAAGCAAATCATGGCAAACTATAATAAGGAGCATAAAGAAAAGGATCAGTCAAAGGAGGGCTTAAAACGCCAAATTGTGGAGATTGAAAAGAAACTCGAAAGGTTAGAGGAAAGGCTAATAAATGAGGAATTAACCCTTGAAATTTTCAATAAGTTCACTGAGAAATTAAAGCAGGAAAGATTGGATTTGGAGAAGAACCTTGTAAAAACCCAAAAGAGGGTGTCGAACCTCGAAAATTGCGTAAATATTATAATGGACTTTGCCGCTAACCTCCCGAAAGCGTGGGGTTTAATGGCTTATAAGGACAAACAATTGCTTCAATTTTTACTCTTTCCTGAAGGAATCCGCTACAGCAAAAAAATTAACCAGTGTCGAACCACAAAAGTAAATTCGGTATTCACGTACATCGCCCATTTGGTGCGGGATATGGCGGAAATAAAAATGGGGGATTCCAAACTATTGTTTGAAATCCCCCACTTGGTGGTGCCTCCAGGAATCGAACCAGGGACACAAGGATTTTCAGTCCTTTGCTCTACCGACTGAGCTAAGGCACCGCTCACTCTTTATTCGAGGGTGCAAAAATACATATTTTATTTAGCCTGCAAAATATTTCTAAAAAAATCTTAATTAAAATCTCATTTTATATTTTAAATCTATCTTTACAAGAATGAATTTTGTTGTTGATTTTGGAAATACCCGTATCAAAGCCGGCATGTTCGATGGTGCTGAGTTACAGCACTCTTACGTATTTAATTCAGTAAAAGGCTTAATAGAAGCAGTAAAAGAGATCCCTCAATTTCAAAATTGTTTAATTGGCTCAGTTACAGGCATGCATGCCGAATTTATAAAAGCTGTAAGAAAAGGCAGAAATGTAATTTTATTTGAAGCCAATACGCCAATTCCACTTAAAAACCTGTATAAAAGTGCATTAACACTTGGTTCTGATAGAATCGCAGGCTCGGTTGGCGCCTATAGTTTTTATCCAAACCAAAATGTGTTGACCATAGATGCCGGAACCTGCATAAAATACAATTTTGTAAATGCCAATAACGAATACCTTGGTGGAGCCATATCGCCGGGTATACCTATGCGCTTAAAGGCTATGAAAGAGTTTACACATGCCTTGCCGGTAGTTGAAGTAGATAAAAATTTCGAAGAATTGATCGGTACTAATACCAAAGATTCTATGCTTAGTGGTGCATTAACAGGTGCGGTTGCCGAGGTGGATGGTATGATCAATAAATACCTCTTAAATTATGCTAATTTACAGGTGGTATTAACCGGTGGCGACTCTGATTATTTGGGCAAACAACTTAAAAATCGTTTATTTGCCAACCAAAACTTATTGCTTTACGGTTTAAATACCATTTTAAATTATAACCTTGAAAAATAGATTCGCATTCCTGCTTTTTCTTTTTGTTTTAACGTCTTCTTTTTACAAGGCTCAGAATAATACATTTAGCCCTTACTCACGTTATGGCTTGGGTGATATTAATAGCACAATTTTTGCGCACACTGCCGGTATGGGTGGGGCCTATGTAGCTTTAAAGCCTGATTCTTTAAGACCTATTTTTATAAATGCAGGTAATCCTGCAGCTTATTCATTAATAAAATTAACCTGCCTTGAGGTAGGTGGCACCTTTATTAATTCAACTTTCACAGGCAACAATTCTTCTTTAAATAAATGGGCCACTAATTTTGCTTACGGTGCACTGGGTTTTCCGATCAGGAATAATGGTGGTGCCTGTGTTGGCATAATGCCATACAGCAGTGTAGGCTACGATCTTAAAAACACGGTGGCTGAAGATGGTATAGGTTCGGTAGAATATTTATACAGTGGCAGTGGCGGTTTAAATAAAGTATTTGCAGGTTATGGCATCATGCCTTTTCAAGACAAGTTGGTTAAGTTCAGAACCAAATACCTTTATACAAAAGTTGATACCTTAAGATACAGGACCTATAGAATAAGAGAATTTGGGAGCAAGTTGTTAAGCGATCTCTCTATTGGTTTTAATGCCAATTATATTTTTGGGAGCATGGAGCAAACTGCAAGGGTTGTTTACCCAAGCTCAATATTTTTTAATAATACCTATCGTGAGCGTTCTTTAAATCTTGGCGACTTTACAGGTAATTTTGGCTTGCAAACGGCTATGACCATTGATAGCGTTTCAAATGAAAAAGCAAGAAGTGAAAGGATTGATGCGGAAATTGAAAAATTGCGTGGACTTGGCGCTTATTCCGATACAGAATTAAAGCAGGTAAAAGATAGTTTAAACCGAACTATGGGTTTTCACAAAAGGCGACTAAACGAAAAAGTAAAGATCACTTTTGGCTATTTTATGGCTTTAAACAATGCGCTTAAAGTAAATTACGATGCTAAAGTGTTGAATTATATTTTAAACTCCGGTTCTGAAGTAATAAGAGATACTGTATTATATATTGCCGGTCAAAAAGGCACTATTACTTTACCGCTTGAACAAGGTTTTGGTATAGGTTTAAAAAAAGGAGAAAGAATAAATGTGGTGGCCGATTTCGCTATCACCAACTGGTCGCAGTTTAAATATTTAGATAATGTGAGCGATCTTAAAGATAATTACCGGATTGCTTTGGGCGTAAATTATGTGCCTGAAAAATACGCATCAGGAAGCGGCGCGTTTTTTAAACAGTTAAATTATCGTTGTGGTGTAAATTATCAAACCGGGTACATTAACATTAAAAACACTACTATATCTTCTTACGGTATTAGCGTGGGAGTTGGTATACCTGTAGGTATTGGCCGCTTATCATCTATGGTAAACATTAGTGCCCAATACGGCCAAATGGGTACTACCAGCAACAATCTTACAAAAGAAAATTACTGGAAAGTAAATTTCGGTTTTAATTTTACCGATAGATGGTTTCAAAAATTCAGACATGATTAAAGCGTGTTAAAACTTAAGCTGATAGTTTTTATTGCAGCCATTGTTTATTTTTTTGGCTCTTGCACAAACGATCTTAAAGATGTGATGGCATTGCCAAACAATAAAAAAAGTCCTTCGCAGGTGGGTGATAGCGTTACGCTTCTTTTTACCGATAGTGCTCAACTTAAAATAGTTTTAAAGGCCAACAGAATGCTTATTTTTACTAAAAATGTAACTGAGCCTTTTACGATCTTACCTAAAGGTGTTTTTGTTACTTTTTTTGATAATGAAGAAAAAATATCCAGCACTTTAAAAGCAGACTATGGCATCCGTTACGATCAGTCAAAAAAAATGGAAGCGCGTTATAAAGTGGAAGTTTTAAATAAGAATGGAGAAAAATTAGAAACAGAAAAATTAACCTGGGATGAATTTAATAAAACCATTTATACCGATGCCTTTGTGAAAATTACCACAGCCGACCAAATTATAATGGGTAAAGGTTTAAAGAGCAACCAGGATTTTACAAAATATTCAATTAACGAAGTAACCGGAACCATAAAATTAAAGAACAATGAACTCTGATTTTCAAAATAAAACATTTATTTTTTTAGAACGCCTTTGGTTGGTTGGAGTTGTGCTTGGAATTATTTTAGTGATCTATTTTTTGATCATGAAAGATAATGACAGTGCCGTATTCTTTTTTGGATTTTTTATTTTAGCATCCATTATTTATTTAATGCGCAAACGTCAACGTAAAAAACACGAAGCCTATCTTAAGCATAAAGAAGAAGAGAAGAATATCAGCAAGAAATAAATGTCTTTAATCATAAGTCCTGCGTCTTGCGTCCTGTATCCTAATTACCTTTCGTACTAAAACTCACACAATAACTGTATAAAATCGTACCTTTAATTAACAATGCTATGGGTATTATTTAAAGAGAGTTTGTTATTTGCCTGGCAATCGCTGGTATCAAATAAGCTGCGGTCTTTTTTAAGTCTGTTGGGCATTACCATTGGTATCTTTGCTATCATTCTTGTATTTACAATTGTAGATGGTTTGGAAAGCAATATCCGTGGCAGCATTCAATCATTAGGCAATAATGTAGTTTACATACAAAAATGGCCCTGGGATTTTGGCCCTGATTATCCCTGGTGGAAATACATTAACCGCCCGGTTCCACAGTATTACGAATTAGATGAATTACAAAAAAGATGTAAGAGTACCGAGGCTTTGGCTTATCGTATGGGCAGAAGACGTACCATAAAATACCGTTCAAACAGTATACAAAATGCAGTTGTTGCAGGCATCTCACACGATTTTTATAAGATAAAAAATTTCGATCTTACTTCCGGTCGTTACTTTACGCAAAACGAAACCGATGCAGGTTATCATTTAGCTTTAATAGGTGCAAGCATTGCCGAAGGACTTTTTCCGAACGAAGACCCTATAGGTAAAGAAATAAAAATTGCCGGAAATAAAGCGGTAGTAATTGGTGTGATAAAAAAAGAAGGTGAAAGTTTACTGGGTATTAGTTTCGATTACCAGGTTATTACGCCTTTTAATTTTGCACGTTCGTTTTTAGATGTGAAATCCGAAAACGCAGATCCTATGATCTATGCAAAAGCAAAACCAAACGTTTCTAATGCCGAAATGATAAGTGAGCTTACCGGTATTATGCGCGCCATTCGTAAATTAAAACCAATGGGCGAGCCAAATTTTGCTTTGAACGAAACCAGCTTAATAAGCAAAGGCTTTGATGGTTTATTTGATATTATTGGCACAGCAGGTTGGATCATTGGCGGCTTCTCAATTTTAGTGGGAGGCTTTGGCATTGCCAATATCATGTTCGTTTCTGTAAAAGAAAGAACTAATTTAATTGGTATTCAAAAAAGCCTTGGCGCTAAGAATTTTTTTATACTCGTTCAGTTTTTGGGCGAAAGTGTTATGCTAAGTACAATTGGTGGCTTTTTTGGATTACTAGTCACGTACATAATTACAGTGCTTGGTAAAGATGCTATTGAAATGGATATTAGCCTAACAAGTACCAATATTATTTTAGGATTTACTATCTCTATTTTAATAGGCATCATCAGTGGCTTTATTCCTGCTTATAGCGCCTCGCAATTAGATCCTGTAGAAGCAATAAGAAGTAATTAGAAATGATACGACCAAAGATCATATCCCTTATCTGCATTATCGGTTATTTATCGGTAGTGTTTACTTTTCCGCAGGTATTCTCTCCGCAAATAAAAAAACTGGGCGTGCTTATGCCGGCAATATATGGTATTTTGGTTGCTGCTAATTTTATTGCTTGTGTAGGACTTTGGTATTTTAAGCAATGGGGCGTGCAATTATACATCATATCTGTATTTGCAAAAACACTTTTTTATATCCTTGCCAACCAATTGGGTTTTGGTTTTTATTTTAATTGCTCGGTGTCTTTTATTTTTATAATTATCCTGTTGAGGTTTTATCCTAAAATGAACCCAAATCTGTAAAGGCTAAAAAATTATATCTAAAAAATTGCCAATGTCATCTATATTTTAACCTTTTATAGATAAAAGTTTTGTTTTATAAAAAATAAATTGTATATCTTTAAAGTAGAAATAAAATTATTTACTCAGTATAAGACACAATTTAATCAATGAAAAGTATGGTTGGCGAGGTCGAAACAACAGAAGTTCTAGATACATTAAAGAGCTTTTTTGGATTTGACGGATTTAAGGGGACTCAGGAGAAGATCATCATGAACCTGCTGGCTGGCAGGGATACATTTGTAATAATGCCTACCGGTGGTGGTAAAAGTTTATGCTACCAGTTGCCTGCAATAATATCAGAGGGAACTGCTATTGTGGTTTCACCTTTAATTGCTTTAATGAAGAACCAGGTAGATGCTATTCGTGGTTTTAGCAATGAAAATGGCATTGCACACTTTTTAAATTCATCATTAAATAAAGCAGAGATAGCTACAGTGAAAAAAGATGTACTCTCTGGCAAAACAAAATTATTATACGTTGCACCTGAAACATTAACTAAGGAAGATAACATTGCTTTTTTTAAAGAATTTAAAATTTCTTTTTTCGCTATTGATGAAGCACATTGTATCTCAGAATGGGGACATGATTTTCGCCCGGAGTACAGAAGGTTGCGCCCAATTATTGATGCGGTTGGAAATGTACCGGTAATGGCTTTAACAGCTACTGCAACGCCAAAAGTACAACAGGATATTCAAAAAAATCTTGGCATGATGAGTGCCAATTTATTTAAATCGTCATTTAACCGTGCCAATTTATATTACGAAGTTCGCGCAAAGCAAAACGTAAATAAAGAGATCATTAAATACGTAAAACAAAACAGCGGTAAAAGCGGTATCATTTATTGTTTAAGCAGAAAAAAAGTAGAAGAGATAGCTGAAGCATTAAAAGTAAATGGTATTAAAGCAGCACCTTATCACGCTGGCTTAGATGCAAAAGAAAGAGCGCGCACACAAGATCAGTTCCTAATGGAAGAATTAAATGTGATCGTTGCTACAATTGCATTTGGTATGGGTATTGATAAACCGGATGTGCGTTTCGTCATTCACCACGATATTCCAAAATCATTAGAGGGTTATTATCAGGAAACAGGACGTGCGGGTCGTGATGGTGGAGAAGGAAATTGCGTTACATTTTATAGTCATGATGATATTCTTAAATTAGAAAAATTCATGAAAGATAAACCTGTTGCCGAACAGGAAATTGGAAAACAAATGTTGGCAGAAACAGCTTCGTTTGCCGAAACAAGCAGCTGCCGCCGTAAATTTATATTGCATTATTTTGGAGAAGAGTTTGCTGAAGAGGGATGTAGCAAAATGTGCGATAACTGTCGTCATCCAAAACAAAAATTTGAAGCTAAAGAAGATCTTGAATTAGCTATTGAAGCTGTGCTTGAAATTAAAGAGCGCCATAAATTAAAAGATGTAATTAATGTGTTAATGGGCACATTAACTGCTACGGCAAAAACATACAAGCATAATAATTTAGAAAGTTGGGGCAAAGGTGTTGATCATGATAAAGATGAAAAATTCTGGCAAGCAATTTTACGCCAGGCCATTGTAAATGGTTATTTATCTAAAGACATTGAAAATTATGGTCTTTTACGCGTTACAGATAAAGGCCATGCATTTTTAAAGAAACCCCACAGTATTAAATTAACCCGCGATCACGATTATAATAATACCGATAGAGATAGCGATGATGATGTAGTAGTTGGTGGAAAAGGCGGCGGTGGTGCAGCTGATGAAACATTATATGCTTTATTAAAAGATCTTGTAAAGAAAACAGCAAAAGCAAAAAATTTACCACCTTATGTTATCT
This sequence comes from Bacteroidia bacterium, assembly GCA_044229885.1. GTDB lineage: Bacteria > Bacteroidota > Bacteroidia > B-17B0 > Aurantibacillaceae > Aurantibacillus. The sequence continues at coordinate 803,265 of JBGASD010000003.1, forward strand.
TCCAGGAATCATCTTTAGAAGAAATGTCAATTCAATATCCTATAACAATGGATGAAATGACGAAGATAAGTGGTGTTGGTGCAGGTAAAGCTGCAAAGTTTGGTAAGCCTTTTATTGATCTTATTAAAAAGTATGTTGATGAGAATGAGATAGAGCGCCCTGTTGATATGGTCATTAAATCGGTTGTAAATAAATCGGGTTTAAAAGTTTATATTATTCAAAATATTGATAGAAAGATCAGCTTAAGAGATATGGCCAAAAGCAAAAACTTAACGCTTCAGGCTTTATTAACTGAAATTGAAACAATTGTTGAATCAGGTACCAAAGTAAATATCAACTATTACATTGAAGATATTGTTGATGAAGAGAAGCAGGAAGAAGCAATGGAATATTTTAAAGAAAGTAAAACTGATAGCGTTGCCGACGCTTTAAAAGAGTTAGGTGAAAATGATTATACAGAAGAAGAGATAAGGGTAATGAGAATTAAATTCTTATCTGATTTCGGAAATTAATTGTAATAAAGGAACTAATAATAAATCCCGTTTAAAAAATAAGCGGGATTTTTTTATTCCAAACCTTTAATTCAAAACTTTCAGGGTTATATTATACGATATTTCCTTTTTTTTCGTTTCTTTATAAGCCATCATGTTTTCGCCAAAGATCCATAGATATTTATTCCTGTTCGGGCTTTTTTCCCTTGCATTTGGCTTAATGGTTGGTTCGGTGCCAACCAGTGTGCCGCAATTTATTCTGTTAGGCAACTGGATAATTGAAGGCGATTATAAAAGAAAACTCAATCTTTTAAAAACAAATAAATTATTCTGGACCATTACTTCCATTTTCTTTTTACACTTAATTGGCATGTTATATACAAATAATACAAACGATGGATTGACCGATCTTCGTATTAAACTGCCATTATTGTTCTTGCCCGGGCTTTTTTTAAGCTCTAAACCAATTGATGTAAAAGAATTCAAGATCCTGCTATACTGTTTTATTGCAGGCTCTGTAATTAATACAGGTTGGTGCCTGATATATAATTATATACTGCATACAAACGATGTTGCAAGAAACGCATCAAGATTTATGAGTCATATACGTCTTGGTCTGTATTTAAATGTGGCCATTGCCTGCTGTTTTTATTTTATGGTACAAAATTTAAAGATCATTTATAAAGTTTTATTTGGTTTACTGCTTTTGTATTTTGTTTTTAGTTTGTATGCGCTTGGCCTGGCATCGGGTTTTGTAAACCTGGCCGTACTTTTTTCTCTTGCCTTGATTGTTTTTTTATTCCGCCAAAAATTATACATTAAAATAACATCCGTTGTAATATTAATAACAGCTATATTTTATGTTGCCTTTTTTTTTATTTCCTTTTTAAATTCTCAATTAATAGCGCAGCAAAACGAAAGCAATACGCCGCGTATGTATAATGCAGCCGGTAACCTTGTTCTTAATTCTGAGATCTCTACACAAAAAGAAAATGGTAATTACGTTTACATGAACATCCAAACCATTGAATTGCAAAAAGAATGGAGTAGACGTTTTCCGCAGGATAGTTTTACTTACACACCTTCTCATAATTTACAACGTTATAATGTTTTAATAAGATATATGGCCAGTAAAGGTGTTTATAAAGATTCCGCAGGCATGTCGTTATTAAATGCGAATGATTTTAAGAACATTCAAAATAATATTACCAACTATAAATATCCCGAATGGAGCTTTATGCAAAAGCGGGCCTATGAATTTGTTTGGGAATACGATGAGTTTATTAACGGCCGTGGAATAAACGGGCACTCACTTACTATGCGCTTGTATTTTTGGAAAGCAGCAAGTGTGATCATTAAAAATAATTTATTATTTGGTGTTGGTACCGGCGATGTGCAGGACGAATTGAATAAAACCTATGTCGAAACTCATTCCCCTTTAAGTAAAGATTGGTTCAAGCGGCCGCATAATCAATTTATAACTATTACAGTTTCGCTTGGCTTGTTTGGCTTACTTGTTTTTCTTTTTAGTTTTATTTATCCGGTAATTAAATTAAAAAAACAATTACACATTTTATTTTGGCCCTACTTTTTAATATTGTGTATCTCGTTTATTTTGGAAGATACTCTTGAAACACAGGCGGGATTAAGCTTTTATGCTTTCTTTTATACTATCTTTATTGTACAGGCGTACAATCTTAAAAAGCAACAAAATCCTGTGGATTGATCGGTTGCCCATCAAACCACAATTCAAAATGTAAATGTGGTCCTTTACTTTTTTCGCCGGTATTGCCAACAACTGAAATTGCTTCACCGGCTTTTATTCTGTCACCAGTCTTTTTTAACAAAGCAGAATTGTGTTTGTATATGCTTGTAAGGTTATTGCTATGTTGTACTTGTATAATATTGCCATCTTCTGCTGAAAAACCGGTAAATACAATTGTTCCGTCTAAAGTAGATTTAACCGTTTCATCTGCTTTAGTTACAACATCCAAACCATAATGGTTTTGTGATAAATTAAACGATTCGGTAATTAAACCTTTTACAGGTGTAAAAAACACAACATCACTTAAGCCTTTATATTTTGCTTTTGTGGCAATAGAATTGTTCTTATTTAACTCGTAATCGTTTCTAAATTCAATATCATTATTGCTGGCATTGGTATTTACTTTAGCATATTTACCGGTTGTATCTTTTTTAGGCTTTTCAGGTTTTGCTTCAAATTTTTCATTTAAAACATTTAAAATACTTTGCATATAAGCGGCCCTGGCCTCTAAAGTTTGTTCCATGGAGTCTGCTTTTTGGCTCAGATCCAATATTTCCTTTCTTTCACTTACATTGCCATAACCCGGAATGTACTCCCTTAAAGGCGTAAAGGCCACAAGGCTTATTACAAGCGTTGTCATTAGTATGGTTACGGCAGAAATACCAATAATTAGGCCTAATGGCGATAGACGTAGCGATACCTTCTCGCCAAAAGTATTGTCGTTTAAGATCACCAAGCGGTACTTACTGCGCAAAAACGCACCAAATCTCTGTAAACGGGTATTTTTTTGATCCACCATTCAGACCGTAAAGATGCAAAAAAATATTTTTTCACGGAAACTTGCGGGACAATAAAAGTTTCCTTAGTTTTGTTCCCGAATTACGAAAATGGAAACACAAGAAAAGATCCAGAAAACAGCTTTAAACCTATTTTTTAAATATGGTATTAAGCGTGTAACCATGGATGACATTGCGAAAGAGCTGGGTATGTCTAAAAAAACGATATACCAGTTTTACAAAGAAAAAGACGATTTAGTGAACCAATTATGCGATAATGTATTGTTGATAGAGGAGTATGCTTTCAATAAAATGAACGAAGATGCTAAGGATCCGATCCATGAAATTATGTTAATTTCTACTAAAATGAGAGAATTGATGCAAAACATCAACCCCATTTTTTTCCTGGATCTGCAAAAATTCTATCCAACCGCTTTTAAACGCTTTCAAAGTTTTAAAGAAGATTGTGCATACAAAAATGTGCTTATCAATATTAAGCGTGGAAAAGAATTAGGTATTTACAGGGCCGATATTGATGTAGAGTTTACTGCACGTTATCGCCTGGCGCAAATAGATATGCTAATGTTTGGAGGTTATTTTTCTTTTGAAAGAATAAGTTTTATTAAAACATCGGAGTTAATATTGGATCTTTTTGCGTATGGAATTTGTACCATGAAAGGGCATAAGCTCATCAATAATTACAAAAAAATAAAAGAAGAAGAAGAATAAAAATTATATATATGACACAGTTAAAAAAATACGCACTGCTTTTTGCCTTAATAGTATGTGCTAACATCAGGGCCCAGGAAGCCAAATCAACAAATTATAGTTTGCAGCAAGCTATTGAATTTGCGTTAAAGAACAGTCCTAACTACATGAATGCCGAGCTGGACCAGAAAAGTGCAGAATATAAAAGAAAAGAAGTAGCAGGCCTTGGTTTACCACAGGTTACAGGAAGTATTGATATAAAAGATTATATCGAAATTCCTACCTCTTTATTACCGGGTCAGTTTTTTGGCGCTCCTGCCGGAACTTACATTCCCGTTAAGTTTGGTACAAAATATAATGCTACTGCCGGAGTAAGTGCCTCGCAGTTATTATTTAGCAGCGATTATATTTTTGGTTTAAAAGCATCAAAAGAATTTATTAATCTTTCGCGGATAAGCGTTACACGTAGTAAAGCCGATCTTGTTTCACAGGTATCAAAAGCGTATTATAATGTAGTGATCAATAAAGATCGTGTTAAACTATTAGATGCAAATGTTGTGCGTTTAAAAAAGATTCTTGACGATACAAAAGCATTTAATAAGCAAGGTTTTGCAGAGTTGATAGATGTAGAGAGATTAGAAGTGCAATTCAATAATTTAAATACCGAAAAAGAAAAAACGTTGAAGCTTATCGGACTTTCTGAAACCATGTTGAAATTTCAGATGGGTTATAAATTCGCCGATCCTATAACATTAACCGATAGCTTAAATATTAACACAGATAATTTTGAAGAATTAAGCACAAATAAAATAGATATAACTCAGCGCCCGGATTATCAATTATTAAAAGCGCAACAAAGTTTATTGGATATTGATGTGAAACGTTTAAAATGGGGATATATGCCAACATTAGCCGCTTATGGCTCTTACCAATATAATAAACAAAGAAATGAATTCGATTTCTTTTCAACTGATAAAACCGATCCAACAAATAAATGGTTTAACATTGCTTTAATAGGAGCTACTTTAAACCTGAATATTTTTGATGGTCTTCAACGCCATAACAAGATACAGCAGGCAAAGATCACAGCTTTAAAAAATCAAAACACAATTCATAGCATCGAAATGGCTGCAGAATTGGAAGCAAACGTAGCAAGTATTTCATACAACAATGCTTATTCAAGTTTACTTATCCAGAAAAAAAATATGGAATTAGCACAACACGTTTTAGATGTAGCTCAAAAAAAATACTCGGGTGGCGTTGGTACCAATTTGGAGGTAGTTACTGCTGAAACTTCATTAAAAGAAGCGCAAACCAATTATTATAATTCGGTTTTCGATATGATCGTTGCAAAAATAGATTATCAAAAAGCAATTGGCACTCTTGTAAAATAATAACAACACTAAAAAACATTATATGACCACAACTTTAAATAACAACAAAATGAAAAATTCAATCTTAATACTTGTAATGGTTGCTTTGGTTTCAGCCTGCGGAGGCGGAGATAAAAAAGCAGAATTAGAAAAGCTGAAAAAGCAAAAAACAGAGTTAGAAACCAAAATAGCAGCCATTGAAGAAGAGCTGGCTAAAACCGATACCACTAAAAAAGAAAAGGCAATGGAAGTGGTAGCTGTACCTGTAGAGAATAAGATCTTTAAAACATATATCGAGATCCAGGGAAGAGTTGATGCTGATGAGAACGTAACACTTTCTTCAGAAATACCAGGAACTGTTACCAAAATTAATGTAAAGGTGGGTGATGAAGTTAGTAAGGGACAAGTACTTGCTGAAACAGATGCACGTGCCGTTTACCAGCAATTGGCTGATGTACAAACTGCTTTGGATCTTGCTAAACAAACCTTTGAAAAACAAAAAAATCTTTGGGATCAAAAAATTGGTACTGAATTACAATACCTTCAAACAAAAGCAAATAAAGAATCGTTTGAAAATAAAATGAATGCTATCCAGGAACAAATAAGAATGAGTAAGATCATTTCTCCAATCAACGGAACAGTTGATAATCTTAATCTTAAACTTGGTCAGGCTGTAAATCCGGGCCAGGGAGTTATTGGAGTAATTAACTTTTCTAATTTAAAAGTAAAAGCAGATGTAGCTGAAGCTTACACAGCCCGCGTTAAAACGGGAAACGAAGTATTGGTTTTATTTCCTGATATGAAGGATTCATTAACTTCTAAAGTGCATTACGCATCAAGAGGCATCAATAACCTAACAAGAACTTTTGGTGTTGAGGTGTTATTGGATAATTCAAAAGAATATCATCCAAACATGGTGGCAAGATTAAAAATTAACGATTATAAATCTGAAAAACCTGAAGTGGTTGTGCCTGTAAAATATATTCAAAAAGGTGCTGAAGAAAGTTTTGTGATGGTGGTTGAAAACGGTAAAGCGGTTAAAAAAGCAGTAAAGATAGGTCGCGAATATAACGGTGTCGCTGAAATTACAAGCGGCTTAAAAGAAGGTGATCTTTTAATTACAGAAGGTTACGATCTTGTGGTTGAAGGTGCTGAAGTTAAAACAACAAAAGGATAGACCAGTTCACGTAAGTGCAATATATAAAAACTACAAATTATGTTAGATAAAATAAAAGAATTTAAACCGTCCAGCTGGGCAATAGATAATAAAATGACGGTCTACCTGATCACCATTTTTATTACGCTTGCCGGTATCATGGCCTATAACTCTTTACCAAAAGAGAACTTTCCTGATATCACCGTACCTACAATTTATATTAATACCATAAATTGGGGTAACTCACCTACAAATATTGAGAACACTATCACTAAGCCAATTGAAAAACGCTTAAAAGGTATCTCAGGTATTAAAAAGTTCAACAGTACTTCGTTGCAAGACGTTTCAGTTATTATTGTTGAATTTAGAACAGATGTAAAAGTAGATGTTGCCAAACAAAAGGTAAAAGACGCCGTAGATGAGGCCCGCGCCGATATGCCGGCCACACTTACAAAAGAACCAATGATCAAGGAGATCGCCTTTTCTGAGATCCCTATCATGTACATCAACCTTGCAGGTAATTATGATCTTAAGCAAATGAAAGAATATGCTGAAGATCTGCAGGATGAGATAGAAGGTTTAAAAGAGATCAACGAAGTGAAAATTGTTGGTGCCTTAGACCGCGAAATCCAGGTGAATGTGGATGCATATAAAATGCAGGCAGCACAGCTTACCTTCCAGGATATTTCAGGTGCTATAGCACGCGAAAACCTTTCCATAACGGGTGGTAACTTGCCGTTGGAAGGTATGAAACCTACTTTAAGTATCAAAGGTGAATTTAAAGATCCTAAAGAGATTGAAAATATCATTATTACTTCTGCCGTAGGTGCTAAATTATTCTTAAAAGATATTGCCGAAGTTAAAGACGGCTTTAAAGAAAAAGAAAGTTATTCCAGCTCAAAAGGACAAAACGTTATCACGCTTAACATCATTAAACGTTCGGGTGAGAACTTAATTGATGCAGCCGATAATATTAAAAAGAAAATTGCCGAAATGAAAAAAGGCAAACTTCCAGAAGGTCTTGAAGTAAGTATCAGCGGTGACCAAAGTGCTAAAACAAAAACAACCTTACAGGATTTGATCAATACCATTATTATTGGTTTTATTTTGGTAACAATAGTATTAATGTTCTTTATGGGTGTTACCAATGCCTTGTTTGTGGCACTCTCGGTACCGTTATCTATGTTTATTGCCTTCCTGGTAATGCCAAGCATTGGATTTTCGTTTAACATGATCGTGTTATTCGCGTTCCTTCTTGCGCTGGGTATTGTGGTAGATGATGCCATTGTGGTAATTGAAAATACACACCGCTTGTTTGAGAATGGTAAGCGTGATATTAAAACCGCTGCAAAAATGGCGGCAGGTGAGGTGTTCATGCCGGTACTTTCGGGTACCATTACAACCCTTGCACCATTTATTCCATTGGCATTCTGGACAGGTATCATTGGTAAGTTCATGTACTTTTTACCGATAACGTTAATTATATCACTCCTCGCATCACTCTTTGTAGCTTACATTATTAATCCTGTATTTGCGGTTGACTTTATGAAATCGCACGAAGAAGAGCATAGCAACTATGGCAAAATAAACAAAAAAGCAAGAATGCAATTAATACTTTACGCTGTTGTTGCTTTATTAAGTTATATGAGCGGCCATGTTGGAGTAGGTAACTTTATTATTTTCCTTGCATTCTTTTTAGTATTGCACAGGTTGTGGTTGTACAAAGCTATTGAGGCATGGCAATTCCGCATCTGGCCTGCATTTGTTAACCGTTATACAAAAGTGCTTCAATGGTGCTTACGTAAACCTTGGAGACCATTGGTTGCAGTATTAGCATTATTTGTTTTCTCATTCATGTTCTTTGCAGCGCGTGGTCCAAAAGTTGTGTTCTTCCCTCAGGGCGATCCAAACAACGTTTACATTTACGTTAAGTTGCCTGAAGGTACAGATCCATCAGTAACAAATGCTGTAATGAGAAAGGTTGAGAAGAAAGTATATACTGTAATTGATCAGAATGATCCTGTTGTGGAATCTATGATCTCTAACGTAACCATTGGTGTAACCGATCCTCGTGATGGTGATCAAAACTCTTATCCAAATAAAGGAAAGATAGCGATCAACTTCGTAGAGTTCGAAGAGCGTCATGGTAAATCTACCTCTGACTATCTTGCAAAATTGCAAGCTCTTGATTGGCAATTGCCGGGTGTTGAAATTACGGTGAATAAAGAGCAGGCGGGTCCACCACAGGCAAAACCAATTACTATTGAAGTAACAGGCGATGATTTTAAAGCACTTGCTGCTAATGCAGATGCCGTGAAAAAATTCTTGCTTAATGCAAAAATTGAAGGCGTAGATAATTTAAAATCAGATTTCGTAAGTAACAAACCCGAAATTGTTTTTGATATTGACCGTGAGCGCGCACAACGTGAAGGCTTATCAACGCAACAGTTAGCATTTGAGATACGCAGCGCTGTGTTTGGTTATGAAGCTACTAAGTTTAGAGATACAGATGACGAATACCCTGTGAATCTTCGTTTTAAATATGATCAGCGTATTGATATTGAAACCATTCGCAACTTAAAAATTAATTACCGTGATATGAATATGGGTGGTGCAGTGCGTAGCGTTCCTTTATCAGCTGTAAGTGATATTCATTACGATTATACCTATGCAGGTATTAAGCGTAAAAATAACACACGTATCATTACTTTATCCGGCGATGTGAAAGAAGGGTATAACCCTAACGAGGTTGCCGGAAAAGTTACCAAAGCAATTAAAGATTATAAACCTACAAGCGGTGTTACTGTTAAGTTTGGTGGTCAGGCCGAAGATCAGGCAGAGACCATGGGCTTCTTAGGTCGCGCAATGGGTATTGCAATTGGTTTAATGCTGTTGGTGTTGGTGGGCTTATTTAATTCATTAGGTAAACCATTGATCATCCTGTCAGAGATCTTATTCAGTATCATTGGCGTATTGATTGGTGTGGCTGCGTTTAAGATGGATATGAGTATCATCATGACAGGTGTAGGTATCATAGCATTGGGTGGTATAGTTGTTCGTAACGGTATCTTATTGGTTGAATTTGCAGAGTTTGCGCGTGAAGGTGGCATGAGCTTATATGAAGCTACCGTTGAAGCGGGTCGTACGCGTATGACGCCGGTAATTCTTACCGCTATTGCAGCTATCCTTGGTTTAATTCCGTTAGCAGTTGGTTTAAATATCAATTTCGAAACATTATTCTCTGAATTAAATCCGCATATCTTCTTTGGTGGTGACAGTGTCGTATTCTGGGGTCCTTTAAGCTGGACAATGATCTTTGGTTTGATCTTTGCAACTATTCTTACTTTGTTATTGATCCCATCAATGTATTTAATAACAGAAAGATTAAAACGTAAATCAACGATCATTTTAAATCACTTTGATCTGCCAAAAGCAACCATGTATATCCCGTTCTTTATTTTGATCCTTAGATTAGTTTTAGCGATCCAAAAGAAAAAATTAGATTACGGTAACTTAGATTATTAGACCTCAAAAAACCCTTTCATTATTAAGTGAAAGGGTTTTTTATTAACGTTCAGTTTTATTATTAATTAAAAATTTTAGATCATGAAAACATGTTTTACTGCGCTAGCTTTGTCTTTACTTTTCGTTAGCACAAAAGCCTATTCAAAAAAAGCAGAATTATTTGAAAGCAAGTATTTTTCGTTTCAAAGCAGCAAACAATTAAATGCGCACTTGTATTTATATAACAGGGCAATGGGCTGCAAATTTACCAAAAAACCAAACGATTCGCTGGCATACTATTCTTTCAAAGATAAATATGCAAGCCTTGATCCAAAAGAAGTTGTAGAGTTAAATACCATCATGCTTTATTATCGCGATTCATTAACATCAAAAGATCTTTTGTTTGATGATGGAATGACAGGCTTTTCCGATTATTTGAGCGATGAAGGCAAGTCGAAAATTAAATTGAAATTAAAATGGCAGGCAGAGGCTTTGGAAGTTCTTAAAAAATTTCAACCGTATTTTACAAAATTGTATTGGACAGGTATTGATTCAACCAACAAGGCCTGGTTAGCTGCTTATAAAGAGCAGCTTATTAAATTAGAGACAAGCGTAGTACCTGAACTTGAAAAAATTTATCAAACAAAATTGCCCGAGCAAAAAATAAGAGTAGATCTTACCTGTTATGCTACCTGGGCAGGCGCTTACAGTTATAATACGTTATTTGAACACATTGTCTATTCTACTGTTAGCAAAGCAAACCAGGGAGATCTTGCAACTGAAGTTGTTTTTCATGAAGCATCTCATTTTTTGGTAGATAAAGTAAATGAACAAATAACCTTGCTGATAAAAGATAATAAAGATGCTAAAAAGTGTAGCAACGTATGGCATAATATTATTTTTTATACCACCGGTTATGTTTTAGAAAAACAATATAAGCTGCAATGGAAAAAATTTGAACCTTATTATGTGCAAATGAAATTTGAAGAAAAGATCCCTGAGTTTAAAATTACTGTTGAGGGTTGTAATTTGTATTGGAACCAATATATTGAAGGCAAAATAACATTAAGTGATGCTTTAAAAAAATTAACTGAGCATCAATTGACAGAGGGTTAAGAATCAAATAAAAAATCGTAATATTGACTACAAGAGTAAAAATAATTGTGATAGCAAACGAAATGTTGTTGATCCGTGAATATAAAGCTTCAGACAGGGCTGCCTGTATTGCTATTTTTAAAAGCAATATGCCTTTATATTTTGCACGAGAAGAATTTCCTTTACTTGAAAATTGGCTCGATTCAAAAGATAAGAATGAGATCGCTTATGAGAACAATCACGCCGAACATTTTTATGTGGTAGAAAAAAATTCTAAGATAGTAGCCTGTGGTGGTTTTTATTTAACCAACGGAATCGATGCTAAAATGACCTGGGGCATGGTAGATAATATACATCATAAAATGGGTATAGGAAAAGAGTTTTTATTATACCGATTAGAAGAGATCAGGCAAATGTATCCTGAAAGTAATATATCATTAGATACCTCTCAGCATACCTATTCTTTTTTTGTAAAAATGGGTTTTGTAGTTACAAAGATCACTAATGATGGGTATGGCAAAGACCTTCACAGGTACGACATGATATTAAAATAAAAAAGGAGCAATACACATCGCTCCTTTTTTTATTTCAGAAATTTTTATTTTTAATCTCTAACAATTCTTACAGATCTTTCTTTTCCGTTAACCGGCATCAATTTTATTAAATAAACTCCTTTAGGATATGCACTTAAATTAAGCTCTGTTTTTTCAGAGTCATTTATTTTTTGATCACTTAATAATTGCCCTAATGCATTAAATAAAGCAACTTGCCCTGTAAATGCTTCGCCAAAATTTAATGTTACCATACCTTGCGTTGGATTTGGATATACTTTAAAATTACCTGCTCCGCTAACTGTTGCAATACCTGTACAAGGTGAAACTGAAATAGCAACGGTTGCAGTATTAGAGCAACCATTTGTAGTTCCTGTAACAGTAAACGTTGTAGTAGATGTAAGTGTAGTAGGAATATTGTTGCCGGCAATATTACCCGGATTCCAAACATAACTAGTAGCCCCTGTTGCATTTAATGTTGTAGTTTGTGCGCTTGCACAAATTAAAGTAGCTGAAGCCGAAGCGCCAACTGTTGGATTAGATACAACAGTTAAAGTAAAGCTTTTTGCGTTAGTACACGAACCGTTAGCTCCGGTAACAGTATACGTTGTAGTAGTTGCAGGATTTAAATTTTGAGAGGCACCGGTTAAAGCGCCAGGGTTAAAAGTATAATTGGTTGCCCCACTTGCAGTAACTAAAACCGGTGTACCTGCACAGGTGCTTGCATTTGATACCGCCACAGTTGGCGTTGTAGTTACATTTATTGATCCTGTAGAGCTATTTGTACATGTTCCATTACTTCCAATAACTGTATATACCTGCGTTGTTGCAGGACTTAATGTTTGGTTGGCACCTGTTAATCCGCCCGGATTCCAGGTGTAAGATGTGGCACCTGTTGCCGACATGTTTGCCGAATTTCCTGAACAAATGTTAGAAGATGTAACTACAACACTTGGAATAGACAGAACAGAAATTGTTTTTGTGATAGACGAAGTACCTATGCCGTTTGTTACCATTAAGGTTACCGAGTAAGTTCCGGGTGTAGTATAAGTTGTAGATGTGTTTTGTAATGTTGATGTAGAAGTGCTTCCACCGGTTGCGGTCCAGCTAAAATTTGTAGGGCCTCCACTTGAGTTGTTGGTAAGCGAAACAAGCTGATTTACACAAACAGATGAAGCTAAGTTAAAGGAGGCTGTTGGAGCGCTTACAGAGCAAAGGCTGGCAGTTATAGGTACAATATTTCCTTTTCCGCAAATGCTGGCAGACGTATTTCTCGACATTACATCATTGCCCGCGTTGATATCAGCGGCAATTAATGTGCGTTTATTTTGCCCGGCAGCAATTGAATAATGCATTACATCATTTGTATTGATAACGTGCGATAATTGATGACCATGGCCCAACTCATGCACAGCTACAGATTCAAAATCAAATTGCCCTGCAGTTGCCAATGCAGGTCCAAAATTCCAGGTAATAGAGCTAGTTGCAGGATCATCAAAACAAATATCCAACTCGGTTACAAAAACATAAATGTTTGGTCCCATGTTACAGGCACCAAAATAGCTGGTACAACGACCAAGAACACCCGCGGGTAATTCGTTATTAATATCAAATCTTATCACATTAACACCGTCAGCTCCGATCGAATTTGTAGTAACCGCAGGACCTATTAACCAATTAATATTGGTATTGCAGCGCCAGGTATTAAAAGCACTTAAAAAAGAAGTTTTAGCAGCGCTGTTGGAATTAAAGCTTGTAAACATTTGCCATGTAATGCCATTCATTGTGTTAAGATCAATGTGTCGTGTGTTATAAACTTGTTGCGCGGCAAGAGTATTTGTTATCAGTACATTTAATTCACCATAATCAACAGTAAGTGTTTGCGCGCTTAAAGTAGATGAACCAACGGTTACTCTAACCTGTCCTGTACCAGCGGTGCCAATACCTGTTAATGTTGATGATCTCGTTGGAACTATCACCTGTATTTGTGTATTACTCCACGAAACATATTGCGATGAATGAGGCTGTATAAAAGAAGCACCACCATCATCAGCATTTTTAAATTCAACAATTGATGAACCTTGTGTGGCGCCAAAACCGCTACCGGTAATAGTTAATACACTGCCTGTACCTGCTGTGATCGTAAGGGGAGAAATGCCGGTAATAGCTGCAACAGAGCTTGATGAAGAAAATTTATTTGCGCCATTGATATTAAAATCAGGAATGTCAATTCCCAAAAGCATTTCAAATTCTTTATACACATTATTAATATCTGCATAAGTTTTGAATGGTACATTAGCGGTATTTTCTTTTGTGTTGAATTTGTAAAAACCCTGCTGATCAGAATATACTTGGAACACAGGATGTCCGAATTGCGAAGGCTGATTACATGAATTTAAGGTAAAGATGCCTTCATCATTAATTACTAATTGAAGCGAAGGGTCAACTATCTGTTTATTCATTTCTACTTCGCCACCTTCTGTAACAACCTCTACAAAAACCGAGTTTGGTTCACCTTTTATAACCTTTGTTATATTAATAACGTTAGAAGTACGAATATAATTTCTTTCTGCATTCCAATATGATTTTTGTGAAATTACTTTTCCTTCAACGATCAAAGAACTGTTATTGATCTTTGATGCTAACGAAACAGGGTATAAAGAACATTGGCCAAATGTATTATTAGACAATAAAATAACCAGTGCAATAATTACAGGGTAGATTTTTTTCATTTGATAAATTTTAGATTATACTAATATATAAAAATAAATCTATAAATCAAATGTAGCACCCTGCAATCTTAAAAAAATTGGAGTATTTTTCTTAAGGGTTTTAAATATAAGGTGTAAGAATGTGGCTTTAAACCGTTTATTTTCCAGGCTTTACGGTCTTCTAAGTTAGCATTTACCCTGTTTTGAACAGAGGCATTGCTTTGACCGCCAATACGCATTTTAATAGTAAATTCGTGTAGGTAGTTTAGTTTTATCTTATGTTTATGAATAAAACGAAGCATTAATTCATAATCTGCCGAGTGTTTAAAATCAAGGTTGAATTTTCCGTATTTTTCATAGACGCTTCGCTTCACAAAAAAAGTAGGATGGGGCGGCATCCAACCATGTAAAAAAGAACTGGTCTTATAGTTACCACTTTTCCATTTACGAATGATCTTATTGGTATCATCTTTATTTACGTAAAAAAGATCGCTGTAAACGGCTTCTGAATTATTTTTAATAAATGTATTCGCGTATTTTCCAAGAATAGTATTATCAATATAAAAATCATCAGAATGTAAAATGCCAATAATTTCCCCTGTAGCAAGCGTTAAGCCTTTATTAAGCGCATCATACAATCCGTTATCTTTTTCTGAAATAAATTTTGAGATCCTGTTTTTATATTTTTCAATGATCTGTAATGTGTTATCAGTAGATCCTCCATCAACAATAATGTACTCAAGGTCTTTGTGGTCTTGATCTAGAACAGAGTTGATCGTTTGCTCAATGGTAGCAGCAGAATTGTAAGTAATAGTTATGATGGAGATCTTCAAAATAAATTATTTACAAATTCTATTAACGAATTAAACTGCATATCAATTCGTTCGTCTTTCTTTTTTTCTTCCGAAATAAAAACTGTTTTCATTCCTGCATTTCTTCCAAATTCCATATCGCTTAAGCTGTCACCAACAATAATGCTTTTTGAAAAGTCAATGTCAGGGAAATCTTTTTGTGCCTGTAAGGCCATGCCAATTCCGGGTTTACGGGTTGGATGATTTAATGAATTTAAATATGGAGAGAAATAAACTTTATCTATCCGTCCACCCAAATATGTTATTTCGTACAACATGTTTTTATGGATCAGTTCAAGATCTTCTGTTCTGTATAAACCTTTGCCTATACCTTGTTGATTGGTAACAACAACAATTTTTCCAAAAACTGTATCTAATTTTTTTAACGCTTCAAAAACGCCTTCTAAAAATTCAAATTCTATCCAATGCTTTACATAGTCGTTATCCAATTTTTTATTGATAACGCCATCCCTGTCTAAGAACAAGGTCCAGTCTTTAGTTATATTTAAATCCTTTAAAGTCATGTTGCGCTTTTGTGTAATCCTCAGGTATACCAATATCTATAAAATAACCTTCAAACTCAAATCCACTTATTTTAACAGACTGCAATTGTTTTTCAAAGAAATCTTTTTCTATTGAGAAGTTTTTATTGGCAGGTGTTAATGCTGAGTATATTTTCTTATTTAAAATATAAACGCCACCATTAATGGTACCTTCTTTTACCTCGCCTGATTTTTCTTTAAATGAAATGATCCTGTTGTCCTTATTCTTTTCAATGGTGCCATAGCGTTCCGCATTGTTTACTTTGCGGAGCGCTAAAGAAATATCTGAATTATTATTTGAATGCAATTTGAAAAATTCATTAACATCAACATCAAAAAAGGAATCACCATTTAAAACAAATACTCTTTCTTCATCGCATTTTTCTAATGCCAAACGAATGCCGCCACCTGTACCCAAAGGTTCTTTTTCAATAACGTAATCAATTTTAATTCCGTTAAAATTATCACCATAAAAATCTTTTATTTTTTCAGGTAAATAACCTAAAGAGAGAATTACTTTTTTTATACCGTAATGTTTTAAATAATTGAGTTGGTAATTTAAAAACGGCTGGTCGTTAACAGGGGCCATAGGTTTTGGCAGGTCGCTCACCACACTTTGCAAACGTGTTCCAAAGCCACCGGCTAATATAATGGCGGTTGTGATCATTATATTCCAAACCCAATTATGGTTACATCATCTATTTGCTCTAAATTTCCTTTCCAGCTTACAAATGTTTCGCTTAAGGTAAAGCTCTGTTGTTCAAAAGGCATATCGTGTGTTCTCAACAATAATTCTTCCAACTGTTTTAATTTGAATTTTTTTCCTTTTGGTCCGCCAAACTGATCGGCAAAACCATCTGTAAATAAAAAATATTTTTCACCGGGTTTAGCAACCAATTCATGATTGGTAAAAACAGTTTGCGCTTCTTCGTTAGATCCACTTACGCCCCAACGATCGGCATTGTATTCCTTTAAACCGTCTTTATTTATCTGGATCATATTATTTTTGGCACCCGAATAATATAATTTTTGAGTATCGGTATTTAAAATACAAATGCTCATATCCACACCATCGTTAATTTTAATGGCGTGCGATTGTAAATTAGATTTAAATTGTTTACAAAGCTCAGTTAAGATTCCTGCTGGGTTTGTGGTGTAATTTCCGGTGCTTATTATATTTTTTATATTTGAATAGGCAAATACGCTTAATAAAGCTCCAGGCACACCATGGCCTGTACAATCAATTACAGCAATATAAATTGAGCTGCCTATCTTTTCAATAAAATAAAAATCGCCACTTACAATATCTTTTGGCCTGAAAAATATAAGTGATTCATTTAATGTTGATTTTACTTTTATGGTGGAAGGAATAATTGCCTGCTGAATATGTTTAGAATAATTGATACTGTCGGTAATATCTTTATTCTTTTCTTCAATGATTGATTTTTGTTTTTCTATTTCTTCATTTTTATTCGTTAACAGTACATTTGCTTTTTTCTTTTCGCTGAATTGTTTGTACACAAAAAATAAAAGAACAATAAAAATGATCATGGCTCCGGCAAAAATGTAAACCATCATGCCGCGTTGTGAAGATTGTATTTGTGTTTTCTCGAGCTCTAAATTCTTTAATTTTAGTTGCTGTTCTTTTTTCTCCGATTCATATTTTGATTCCGCTTCTGTAAACGCTTTATTACGTTCAATATTTAATACAGAATCGTTGTATTGCGTATAGGTCTTATAATATTTTAAGGCTTCTGCCGGTTTATTCTGCAATTCCATTAAAGTACTTAAGGCTTTTGCATTGGTTAAAATATTTGCATAAGCATTACGCTTAAAGTTTATATCAATAGCCTCTTTATAATAACCTGTTGCACTTGCATATTGCTTTTTTTCAAGCTCAATAGCACCCATATTTGCTAGGGCAGAAGCTAATCCATAATCATCCTGTGTTTCTCTAAAAACCGGAATTACACTTTTGTAAGTTTTTTCTGCTTCAACAAAATTAGAATCCCTGAAATAAGTTTCACCAATCATCGATACTGCCATGGCAGCGTAGTTTAAAATATTTTGTTTCCTAAAACTTGCTTCTGCTTTTCTATAATATTTTATTGCTTCTTCGCTTTTACCTTGTTCGGTTAAAATACTTCCAATGCCAAATGATGTAACAGCTATCATGTTCTCATTCACAGGTTCCTGATTGGCAATATCGTATGCCTTTAAATAATACTCATAGGCCTTATCGTTATTTTTAATTCCTAAATAAGCATTACCAATAGAATTAAGTACGTTAGACATGCCGTATTTATTCTTTAATTTTTCAAACAAATCTGCTGCCAAAATAAAATTTTTAATAGCAAGATCATATTTGCCAATTGTGTTTTGTGCGCTGCCAATATTGGCATATGATTGCGCAAGGCCTTGCTGATAGTTAATGCGTTTGGCGATCTTATTGGCACTATCTGCAAATATAAGTGCGCTATCAGGGCTATTGCCAACCATTATGCGCGAAAGTTTACAAAGGGTTAGAACTTTTAAGGTGTCGTGCGATGTTCTGATCTTTTTATTGATACTGTCTCTTTTTCCAACAGAGATCTGTGCGGGTATAATAGCCGTTGCTGCAAAAACGAAAAATAAAACAAAAATTATTTTACGGCTAAGCATAGTTTATGTTTTCGGAAATAAATTCATTTCAACCAATTCGCAAATGGTATGCCCCAATAACATATGACACTCCTGTATCCTTGGTGTATCAGTGCTTGGAATATTAATAAGATATTTACTTAAGCCTTTTATTTTTCCACCTGTTTCACCGGTAAATGCAACGGTTGTAATGCCCATAGCGTTTGCCTTTTCAATAGCTTTAATTACATTGCCGCTGTTACCGCTGGTGCTAAGGCCAATCAACACATCTCCTTTTTTGCCCATGGCTTCTACCAAACGACTGTAAATGATATCGTAACTATAATCGTTTGCTACTGCTGTTGTGTAGCTTGTATTTACGTGCAATGCCTCAGAGAATAGCGGTGGACGATCATAATAAAATCTGCCACTTAATTCGGCTGCCATATGTTGTGCATCTGCAGCGCTGCCACCATTGCCACACCACAAAACTTTTCCACCATTTTTATAACAGGCAACAATATCGTTAACAACGTTGTTTACAGTATTTAAAATCTCGGTATTTGATAATAAAGAGGATTTTAAAGCAATAGACCCCTCAATTTTAGATTTTATAAAATTTATCATGCCTTAAATTTATGTTTTTTATAGCTATTTTGGCTTAATTAGTCGTAATTTTTTAATTGTAATTTTAAAACCTTAAGTTTGTTATAGAAATACTGTTTTAACGATGATCATCGAAGTTTGTTTCACCCCCCAGGCATACCCGCTCTTTCATAACCCAAACTCGGTGGTGGTGGTTATAGACGTGCTGAGAGCCACTTCTGCCATTACTACTGCCTTTTATAATGGCGTTACAAAAATGATACCTGTTGCCACTGTTGAAGAGGCATTGGAATATAAGAACAATGGTTTTATGGTAGCCGCTGAGCGAAACGGCGAAATTGTAGAAGGTTTTGACCTTGGCAATAGCCCCTTTGGCTATATGAATTCAAAAGTAAAAGGAAAGACCATTGCCATAACTACCACTAATGGAACCCAGGCTATTGATGCAGCAAAAAAAGCACATAAGATCATTATTGCCAGTTTTTTAAATTTAGATGCGGTTATAGAGTTTTTAAATACAGAAAAAAAAGACGTATTATTTTTATGTGCAGGCTGGAAAAATAAATTTAATTTAGAAGATACTTTATTAGCAGGTGCTGTAGCAGATAAATTAATTTTTAAACATGGTTTTGATACCAATTGCGATTCTACATTAGCTGCAATTGATCTTTATAAATTAGCAAAACACGATCTTGTAAAATATTTAGCCAATTCTTCTCACCGTAACCGTTTAGCAAATTTAAATTTAGAAAGAGATATTAAGTATTGCTTAACACCTAATCAGTGTCCTGTTGTACCTGTAATGAAAGGGAAATTTTTAGTAAAGGCTTAAGTTAGCGCTTCGTCATTGTCTTCGGGTTTTTCACCGCTTTTTTACTGCCACCGTATAATTCAAATTTTAAATAACGGCATTCTAACGAGCCATTGTAAATATGAATTTTGCGTGATGGTCGCAAACCTATGCTCTTAATGGCTTCCGGGCTACTTGTAATTATCCAGGCATTATAATTTTGAAAATCTTTTTTGAGTTTATTACCAATTTCCTTATACATTTTTTCAATTTCCGGAACCGGTAAACGTTCACCATATGGTGGATTTAAAATAACCACACCGCTGCCACGCTTTGGCATCAGGTCAAAAAAAGATTGATTAACGCAGGTAACAGCATCATCTACCTTTGCGTTTTGCGTATTGATGATCGCTTTCTTGTAAGTATCTTCTTCAATATCATTGGCTATGATATTTACTTCGTTTTCTTTTATTTTATTAATGCTACTCTCGTAAATGGTCTCATATAATTTTTCATCAAAATTACGCCAGCGCATAAAGGTGAAATCCGAACGGTAATAACCCGGTGGAATATTATTTGCCCACAACGCCGCTTCAATAGCAATGGTACCTGCACCACACATACCATCAATTAATTCTAAATGTCTTTCCCAACCGCTTAATTTCACCAAACCTGCAGCCAGCACTTCTTTCATTGGTGCTTCATTAATATCCGATCTGTAACCGCGTTTGTATAAAGGATCACCGCTACTGTCTAAATTCAACGTTACTTCATTCTTAAAAATATGAATGTATAATTTAAACATGGGCCTGATAAGATCTACATCGGGCCTGCTGCCTGTTTTCTCGCGAAAGCGATCTACAATGGCATCTTTTGCTTTTTGATTGGCAAATAAGGAATGGGTGAAGATCTCTGAATTTAAAACACTTTCTATCATGATACTATCAGTAACAGAAATGAATTTTTCCCATTCTATTTTTTTAATATTATCGTAAAATTCGTACTCGTTATCGGCAGTGAATTTTGTAATAGGAATAACAATTTTTAAAGCAGTGTGTAAACATAAATTGGCCTTGTACAAAAAACCAATATCGCCAACAACCGATACGCCACGTTTAAACTCAACAATATCGCGGCCGCCAAGATGTAATAATTCTTTAGCAAGAACTTCTTCAAGACCAAAAAAAGTGGTGACCTTCATTTCAAAATCACCGGTGTGTGAAAAATCGTATTTTAATTTCAATGTAAAAGTATTTCTTTGGTGTTTGCTTTTATTTTTTCGGCGATCTCATCCGTTGGCAGATCGTTATCATCTGTTCCAAATGGATCTTCAATTTCCTCACTTATTAATTCTAACGAAGCAAAGGCATAAAACATGATCATTACAATTGGTATTGACCAATAACCGGTTGTAAGGCCAAATGAAATTGGCATGGTAATGATGTAAATAAAAACTATTTTTTTAATGAAGATACTATAAGAGTAGGGAATAGGGGTGTTCTTGATACGCTCGCAGGCGCCGCAAATTTCTGTAAAGTCATCAAGATTCTCACTAATGATCAAATAGTCATGCGGTGTTTGCGGATTTTTTTTACAGATGTTCAATGCAAAAGTAGTAAGCTGTTTGGCTATGTAATTTGGTTTGTGTGATGCGTTATCAAAGTTTTCTTTTGTTAACTCATTGCTGAATTCAATTTCAAAATAGCCCGTGTTGTTGCGTAAATGATCTTTAACGGCAAATGCATAATTACCAATTAAACTTTGAAGCTGTCTGCGTGTTTCAAGATCTTTTTCAGGAATAAGCGCATTTAATTTAATAGCAAGATTTCTTGCATTATTTAAAAGAGAACCCCATAATTTACGCCCTTCCCACCAACGATCATACGCGGAGTTGATCCTGAATACAAGTACCAACGAAATAATAAAACCGGAGATCTGGTGAAAGATAGTTAAGTTGCCAGGTAAAAAATCATGAAAGTGATTTTGCTCAATATAGCTTATAGCCGCAGTTACACCACCAATAATTAAAAGTGCAGGCGTTAAAATACGAACCGTATCTGATTTATGAAAACGCAGTATGAGTTTAAGCCAGTCTTTTGGATTGTATGTTACCATTTACGTAACAGCTTAAAAATTCAAAATTAC
The DNA here is from genome assembly GCA_044229885.1 of Bacteroidia bacterium. Classification (GTDB taxonomy): domain Bacteria; phylum Bacteroidota; class Bacteroidia; order B-17B0; family Aurantibacillaceae; genus Aurantibacillus. The sequence continues at coordinate 824,948 of JBGASD010000003.1, forward strand.
TTTACGGATAATGGCTACGCACTCCATTAATTGTTCTTTTGTAATAACCAATGGCGGTGCAAAACGAATAATATCTCCATGAGTTGGTTTAGCTAACAAACCTGCTTCTGCAAATTTTAAACAAACTTCCCATGCAGTTTTACCATCTTTTTCTTTAATAACAATGGCGTTAAATAAACCACGGCCTCTAACGGTTGTAATAAGATCTGTTTCTGCTTTTAATTTATTCATTTCCTCACGGAAAATAATTCCCAATTTCTCTGCATTCTCAGCAAGTTTTTCGTCTTTTAAAACTTTTAATGCTTCCATGGCAACCGCACATGCTAAAGGATTGCCGCCATAAGTACTTCCGTGCTCGCCGGGTTTAATGGTCATCATAATTTCGTTAGATGCCAATACAGCACTTACCGGTAAAATACCACCGCTTAATGCTTTACCTAAAACCAAAATGTCGGGCTTTACATTTTCGTGATCGCATGCTAACATTTTTCCTGTTCTTGCTAAACCTGTTTGCACTTCGTCGGCAATGAACAAAACGTTATATTTTGTACAAAGATCTCTTACACCTTTTAAATAACCTTCATCAGGCACAACAACTCCTGCTTCACCCTGAATAGGTTCAACTATGAATGCAGCTGTGTTTGGGTCTTTGATGGCATTTTCAAGAGCTTTAAGATCATTGTATTCTACCAATTCGTAACCAGGCATAAACGGACCAAAATTCTCATAGCTACTAGGATCGTTGCTGGCGGAGATAGCGCCTAAAGTACGGCCCATAAAATTACCTTTTGCAAAAACCAGTTTTGCTTTATTTTTTTCTACACCTTTTACAGTGTATGCCCAACGACGTGCTAATTTCATAGCAGTTTCGTCACCTTCAACACCGGTGTTCATTGGTAATACTTTATCGTAACCAAAAAATTCTGTAATAAACTTTTCGTATTCGCCTAATTGCGAATTATAAAATGCGCGGGAAGTTAAGGTTAATTTTTGCGCTTGTGTGGTTAAAGCTTTAACGATGCGGGGATGACAATGCCCTTGATTAACCGCGCTGTATGCGGCTAAAAAATCAAAATATTTTTTTCCTTCAACGTCCCAAACGTAAACACCTTCACCTTTTTCTAAAACAACAGGAATGGGATGATAATTATGCGCTCCGAATTTTTCTTCTAATTCCATTAATTCTGCGCTCTTTGTCATAGTATCGATCATAATAAAAGATTTATACACAAATATAAGAAAAAACGCTGATTTTTAGAGAGAAAAGGGGCTATTTATTTGTATTTATCCAACAAATAAATCAATGCACCAATAGCCGCAGAACCAAGTTCCAACTCGCGTTTGTTCACTTTATCAAAAGTATCCTGAGCCGTGTGATGAATATCAAAATAACGTTGTGTATCCGGTTCAAAACCAATACAAGGTACGCCTAATTTTTCAAGCGCTATAAGATCGGCCCCACCACCTTCTTTTTGAATACGCTCTACAAAATATGGTGTAAATAATGTTTTCCATTTTGAAACTAAATTATACAAACCAAAAGTAGTATCAACTCCAAAGCCGCGCGGTGTAAATCCTCCGGCATCTGTTTCTAAAGCTGCTAAATGTTTTTCGTTGTTTTGTTTTGCAAATTTTGCATAAGCTTCGCCACCGCGTAAACCATTTTCTTCATTCATAAATGCAACAGCACGAATGCTGTGTTTTGGTTTTATGCCCAGCAATTTATACACTTCTAAAATCTCAATGCTTTGTACAATACCGGTGCCATCATCATGCGCGCCCTGGCCATTATCCCAACTATCTAAATGTCCGCCCGCAATAATAAATTCGTTCGGTTTTTCGGTACCGGTAATTTGTCCAACAACATTAAACGAAGGTTCGTCAGGTAAAGTTTGACAATGTGTTTCAATATATACTTTTAATTCTGAATCTTTTTTTAATGACTCACTTAAAAGATCAGCAGCTTTATAACTAATGGCAAGAGTAGGAATCTTTACCTTACTGATGGTGCTATCGTAATTCATATTACCCGTGTGTGGTTCATCATCGGCAACTGATGTCATGCTTCTTACAATAGAACCCACCGCGCCGTATCTTGCAGCGTAACTGGCACCTTTGCCGCGATACACTACCGATTCACCATAAGCAGAACCTGTACGCACATGTGTTTGATCAAAGAATACGTTATAAAAAACAATTTTCCCTTCTACCATTTTTTTTGCGCCTAATAATTCCAGTTCTTCAAAGCTTTTTATTTCAATTACCTGCGCGTTAACACCTTTGGCACCTGTACCAATACAATTACCAAGTGCGCAGCAATTTAAAGCCTTGTTTAATTTTAATTTTGTAGACGTCAAATTACATTTTTCTTTTGCACCACGCACCCAATGCGGTACCATGCAGGGCTGTAAAATAACGGTATCAGCTCCTGCGGCATACATTGCTTTTTTTGCCCAAATAACGGCTTGCGCTGCTTGCGGAGAACCGCTTAATCGCCCCCCAATTTTTGTAGAGAGGTATTCTAAATTAGAATAACATTTGCTTTTGGTCAGATAATAATTGTAGATCTTTTTTAGCGCGATGGAATCTGCATTTTGAGATACAGAAACAAAACAGAATAGAATAGGGATGAACTTAAATAATTTCATTTTATAACAATGTGTTCGATTAATTTATAACCGCAAAATTTATTAACGCTTGCAACAATTTCTTCCTTTCTAAAAGAGAGTTCGTGTTTAAGTGCTGCAGAATTTAAAGAAACAAAAATAGTTTTATCATTAAAAAAGATCTCAGTTGTGCTTTTTGCTATCACTTCGCCCACAATATCTTTCCAATTATTCTTTACAGTAAACTGCGAGATCTTTACATCCAGTTTTTCCTGTTTAAATAACCGGTCAATGGCATCGCCCAATTTTATGAGATTGCTTTTTTTTGCCATTTATTTTATGACGCAATTTGTTCCATAAAGCGCCAAACCGCTTTCTTCATATGACTGAATACATTTGGCGAGAGCGTCAGATTCTTTTTTTTCTTTGTAAGTATAATCTACCGAATTTTGTGAACCCCTGCGAGGATGAACAGTATAGCAATTGCATTTGTATTCTTTTTTACAACCTGATATAAATAGGATTAAAAGAGATAATGCGAATAGCTTGTTCATATTTATATATCTTACAAGTATTTTTTAGGACTTGTGCTTTTCATCGCATCACTTGCCTCGATCACTTTTTCTTTTAAAGTGTTTTTAAAAGCGATCATTTTTTCAAGAATGTTCTTATCTGAAGCGCCTAAAATTTGTGCTGCTAAAATTCCGGCATTCTGCGAAGCGTTAACTGCCACTGTAGCAACCGGTACACCATTAGGCATTTGTACAATGCTTAATAAACTATCCCAGCCATCAATACTGTTACTGCTTTTTACAGGCACACCAATTACCGGTAATGGTGTTAATGAAGCTACCATGCCAGGCAAATGCGCGGCACCACCGGCACCAGCAATAATAACCTGTAAGCCACGCGTATGCGCATTTTTTGCATAGTCGAACATTTTTTCGGGAGTACGATGAGCAGATACAACATCAATTTCGTATTCAATACCAAATTCTTTTAAAATATCGGCAGCGGCCAGCATGGTTGGCAGATCGCTTTTACTGCCCATTATAATTCCTACTTTAGGATTGCTCATGTTTTTATTTTTTACTCATACTTCGCCCCGATAGCTATCGGGGCCGCTCAGCATGACACTGTTTTTAAATATGTATAGCGCGTTTACCGGTTGCATCCAAACATGCTTCTTTCATGCTTTCAGTAAATGTTGGATGCGCGTGGCTCATACGCGAAATATCTTCTGCACTCGCTTTATATTCCATTGCAACAACTGCTTCAGCTATCATATCAGCAGTACGTGGACCGATCATGTGAACGCCTAAAATTTCATCTGTTGCTTCATCCGCTAAAACTTTTACAAAACCATCGGTATCCATACTCGCACGAGCACGGCCACTTGCTTTAAATGGAAAATTACCAACTTTATATTTTTTGCCTTGTTCTTTTAATTGCTCTTCGGTTAAACCAACTGCAGCAACTTCAGGCCACGTATAAACTACACCCGGAATTAAATTGTAATCAATGTGTGGTTTTTGTCCGGCCATTTGTTCTGCAACAAACACACCTTCTTCTTCTGCTTTATGCGCTAACATTGCGCCTTTGATCACATCACCAATAGCATAAATGCCTTCTACGTTTGTGCGTAAATGATCATCGGTTTCTATCTTACCACGGTTATCTACTTTTACACCAATTTTTTCAAGACCCAAATTATCGGTATAAGGTTTTCTGCCAACAGCAACTAAACAATAATCACCTTTAATTTCTACTTTTTCATCTTTTGCATTTAATGCACTAACGGTTACCTCTTTGGCAGTTGCTTTGGTACCTGTAACTTTATGCTTGGTTAAAAATTCAAAGCTTAATTCTTTTTTAAGAACGCGTTGTAATTCTTTACTTAACGATCCATCCATACCTGCGATGATACGATCCATAAATTCAACAACGGTTACTTTACTTCCTAAACGTCCGTAAACACTTCCTAACTCTAAACCAATAACACCACCGCCAATAATGATGAGGTGTTTTGGGATCTCTTGTAATTCTAATGCTTCGGTAGAAGTGATCACACGTTTTTTGTCAATTTCAATTCCCGGTAATGATGAAGGTTTTGAACCGGTTGCTATAATTGTTTTTGCAGTTTCTATTTGTTCTTTGGAACCATCTGCTTTTAAAATTTCGATTTGATTTTTCGTAACAAAAGATCCATGCCCGGTAAAAACAGTGATCTTATTTTTTTTCATTAAAAAATTAATACCATCAACTGTCATTTTTACAACACCACGTTTACGTTCTATCATTTGTTTGATATTTGGTTTTGGCGTGTTGATATCAATACCATGTTCTTTAAAATTATGCATGGCATTATGAAAATGCTCACTCGAATCTAATAAAGCTTTTGAAGGAATACAGCCTACATTTAAACAGGTGCCTCCAAGGGCAGGATATTTTTCTATTAAAGCGGTTTTCATACCTAATTGTGCGCAACGAATTGCAGCAACGTATCCACCAGGACCCGCTCCGATAATTGTAACATCAAATTTTTCCATAAATAAAAAGATTAAAAATCTACCCGAAGTTACATTTTTTTTGGAAATAGAATGAGAGAGTTGAAAACAAAAAATGGGCTTTATTTTTAGTAAAGCCCATTTGGAATAATGTTATTGAATTGTTAAGCCGCGCGGCCCAATTTCCAAAGCATTTGTTCGTGCGACCAAAGAGCACCAACAAAGGTCTTTTTATCAAGATAAGGTAAATTAAATTCTTTAGCAGTTTCTTTTACAATTTTTGAAATTTTTGGATAATGTACATGGCAAATGGTTGGAAACAAGTGATGCTCAACCTGATGATTTAAACCACCAACTAACCATGAAAAAACAGGATCGTTAGTACCAAAATTCATGGTAGTTCTTAATTGATGTTCTGCCCAATGATTTTCTAAGCTACCTTCTTCAGATGGTAATGGAAATTCAGTTTCGCTAACAACATGAGCAGGCTGAAAGATCATTGCTAAAACCAAACCTGCAATGTAATGCAATACTAAATAGCCACAAAGCCAGTTTAAGATGGTCATTTCTTTTACAAGGAAATAAGGCAATAACATGTAAGCGTAATAACCTATTTTAAAAAGAATTAATAATGCCAACTCGGTACCAAATGTTGTATTTGCTGCTTTTAAGTGACCTTCTTTATTATAACGTACTAATTGTTTAAAGTCTTTTGTAGTGCTCCACATTAACGTCATCATACCGTAAAAAAACCAGGCATAAATAAATTGTAATTTGTGGATCCATTTGTGTTTAGCGTGCGGTTCAAAACGCATAAAGCCCGGAGGTGCAATATCCTCATCTACATCATGTACATTGGTGTAGGTATGATGAATAACATTGTGTTGAATGCGCCAGTTTAAAGAATAGCCACCAAGCAAGTTGATAGAGATATAGCCTAAAAAGCGGTTTAAACGTGTATTTTTGCTATAGCTGCCGTGATTAGCATCGTGCATGATACAAAGACCAATACCTGCCATAGAAAAGCCCATAATAACAGATAGGAAGAACCATACCAATTTGCTTTCAAAAACGCCGGTGCAAATTAAAATGTACGGAACAAAGTAAGCTGCAAACATAAAAACAGTTTTAAGATACATGTTTATGTTTCCACTTTTAGAGATCTTATTATCCCTGAAATAAAGATCGACCCGTTTTTTTAGTTCGGTATAAAACTGTCGGTTCGCGTTATTAAAACGAATAACATTTTGATTGTTCATTTGCAATAAATTTATTTGTGTTTTTTAGTGTCGTAAAGATAGCATTACAAACGACATTATAAAAATTATTTGTTAACGATATTAACAATAAAATTTTTATTACTTACAGTGTCATTGTATTTTTGTAAAACAAGAAAAAGTGTGGTTTGCCCTGTTGATAAGGCTTCCAGGTTAAAGTCAATTCCTTTTTCCACACCATGCCAAACAGCTCCACAGTTTTTTATTTTTGAATGATCGTAGTTTTCGCCTAATTGCCATAAATACCCGTTCGAATGATCTTCAGGCAGGTTAATTTTAAATTTAGTTCCAATTTCCACACTATTTATTTTTGGGGATTCGTCTTTTATAGCCGTTAAACTGCAAAATTGGAAGCATGAAACACAAAAAAATACCATAAAAATGGTATAGATCGTTTTTAACATAATTTGAATTTAAATAGAGGTATATCGCTTTCTAAAATACCATTCAATGGTTAGAAAAATTAAAATTATCCAAAATAACCATTTAAGATCTATCAATAAAGTAGTGTTATTTTGAGAGTAGGTGATAGGTTTTATTTGTTCGTTCTTTAAAATTTCTTTTTCGAGAAGATCTAATTGATCTTTATAAAATAATTTACCACCACTACGTTTTGCTATTGCATTTAATACCTGGTGATTGGCGACAGTATTTATTTTTTCCGAAACAATTTCTTTAATAACTATGATACCTTGTTTTACAAAAAGTTCGTTGTTAACTTTTACTTTTGCTTCGTATTTATATTCTCCAAAAGGTAATAAACCAAGATTTAATTTATACGAGTTTGAAGTTTTACTAAAAGTATAATTGAATTTTTTTCCTTCGGGATTTAAGAGCGTTAATGTAACATCCGGATCATTTATAAGTTCGTAGCTCTTATTATAAACCTCTGCTCCAATTTCAACAGGTTCGTTTTCATTAATTGTTTTTGGAGCGGTGATACGAAAAAAACTTTTATCGCTTTTAACTGCTAAATATTGAACCGATTTACTGATCAATTCATTAAACAAACTATGATTGGTATGTTCGGCATAATCCCTCATTTTCCATTTCCATAAACCATCACCAATAAACACAGCGCTTTTTGCACCATTTACTTCTGTAAAAAATAAAACTGGGCTATCTGTTTCTACCACACCAATACGTTGATTTATTAAAGCATTACTGCCATTGCCCAATGAGTAATTTCCAAAAAAAGTTTTAATGGCCGGAAATTCTTTCGTGAATTTTTTTAATTCATCACTTATAGTAAACAAGCCAAAAGAAGAATTTATATAAGCCTCGGCATCATTAAATTTATTTAAAGCCGAAACGATCTTAACACCTTGTAAATTTTCAGACGAGCCCGGATTAATTACCCAATAAGGAATATTGTTTGCCTTACAATCAATTATCAAATTGCTATTGTTGGTTAGCGGGCCATGTAAAATAATTAAGCTATAAGGTTTTATTGGCTTTTTAAATTCAGATACCAATCCATATTCAACATCAAAACTAGTGCTGTTTAAAATTGCATCTTTTATAGCCGCAACATCGGGGTGTGGGGCCGAAGCAAGCAATAAAACTTTTTCTTTGTTATCTATCACATCAATTACAAAAGATTGCTGGTTATTTAAAGTGTTTTTTTCACCATCTAAAACAGTAACACGTGCAAGGTATTTTAAAACGCCGGCTGTATTTGCATTGAAAGTAAAATTACAAGTTGCTAAAAAATTAGTTGATGTGATCTTTATAGTTTGTTTTGCTTTTTCAATTTGATTTTGCAAAAGACTAACAACAACTTCTTTGCCGATAAAATTTTTAGCAGAAACAACAACTTCTGCAGGAAAGATATTTCCTAAATAAGCAACCTGGTTGTGATTTATTTTTTGAATGGCTACATCTTTTACTTCGCTTGTATCACCAATGGCAACAGGATATACAGGAAAGTTTAATTTTTCGGAAGCATAAATTGGATTAGCGCCTTTATTGTAAATACCATCACTTACAATTATCAGCGCACCAATATTTTGGTTAGAAAAATTATTCTCTATCTCTGCAATTAAATTAGAGATATCTGTTTCTTTTTCAGTAAAAGAAGGTTCGTTTTTTGAACTGCTTGTAGTATTTCCAAACAAAAGCGTTTTTACCTCAAAATTTTTAGAGATAGTTTGTTTGAATGACCTTAATTTTTCAAGTAGATCTTTTTTGATCTCCAAACTATCTTTTTGCATCACCATTGAAGATGAATTATCAATAGCAACAAGGATAATTGGATTTTGCGTTTCGTTCTTTAATTGTTTTAAAAAGATTGAAAGAAGAAATAATGAAATTAAAGAGACACTTAAAAAGCGCAAAACAAATAATAGCCTGATAACATTTTTAGGTACATCGGTGTTTTTTTTATTCCTGTAATAGAGTAGTAAAGCCACTGCCAAACCAAGACAAAGGCTCAATAAAAAAAAATACCAGGGACTGTTAACTATTATTTTTGAAAGCAATTTTGGTTGAAATTAATTTCATTAGGTAAGCATACCGCCACATACATTAATGCACTGGCCGGTAACATAAGCGCTCATATCACTTGCAAGAAATAAAGTAACATTGGCAACATCCTCTGTAGTACCGCCGCGTTTTAACGGAATACCATCACGCCATTGCTGAACGATCTTTTCATCTAAAGCGCCTGTCATTTCAGTTTCAATAAAGCCTGGGGCAATGGCGTTAGAACGAATATTTCTTGAACCAAGCTCTAAGGCTACAGATTTTGTAAAGCCTATGATCCCGGCTTTTGAAGCGGCGTAATTACTTTGGCCTGCATTACCTTTAACACCAACAACCGAGCTCATATTTATGATGGAACCCTTTTTAGCCTTAAGCATAGGGCGCTGAACGGCCTTTGTTAAGTTAAAAACAGATTTAAGATTGGCATTCATTACCTCATCCCATTGTTGTTCGCTCATACGCATCAACAAAGTATCACGTGTTATACCGGCATTGTTCACTAAAACATCAATAGTTCCAAATTCAGCTACAACATTATTAACAAGATCGTCTGCCGCCTTAAAATCACCAGCATCACTTTTATAGCCTTTGGCTTTAATTCCAAGAGCTTGAAGCTCAGCTTCAAAGGCTTTGGCTTTTTCTTCAGAACTAACATAGGTAAAAGCAATGTTTGCACCATTTTTAGCAAAGTTAAGAGCTATTCCGCGTCCTATACCACGTGTTGCACCTGTAATAAGGGCTACTTTATTTTGTAATAATTGCATATTTTAATTGTATAAAGTTCAAAGGTAAGTTAATTTTAACACCAAAAAAACCAGCAAAAAATTCTAAATTTTAACAAATTTTGCGACTTTGGCACGAATGTTGATGCTATTTGTTAAAATAATTTAAAGAGTTATATTTACAACCTTAATTACAATTTAAAACATGAAAAAAATGCAAAAAATGATTAAACTGTTTGTGGTTGCCTTGCTATTGGCTTGTCAGGCAAGCTTTGCGCAAACCAACAAAACAGCTCAAGCGTTACCACAATTTCACACGTACGTCTTTACTGCCGATTCTTTGGCTGGTTTTGATGAGACTGCTGCTAGAAATTCTGCTATTTCAGAAGGATTTTTAGGCGAAGAATTTAAAGTAAGAATGTGGCAGTTAAAGCGTCTTTATGTTAATACCAAATACGGTATTGCTCCAAAACTTGTTAAATACAAAAATTCAACTTACAATTCAGTTAAAACAATGGCAGTTGCTGCTTGCGTTAACGAAGATTTTGAGGGTTCAGTTGCCGGACAGGTAACTACCGCTAACCAAATAAATGGTTGGACTATTAGTTCAGGTTCGAATATGTCTCCTTATAACTCTTGTAATTTACCTCCGCTTACCGGTGCTCCGACTGAGTGTGAATTAATTACTGCACCTGCAACAGGATATATTGATCCGGTTATTAGTGGTAACTACCCAATTTATTCTGTTTTTGGTACAGGAGCAAATAATGGTCCTACTGCTAACCCTACAATTCCAAACATGTATGGTACTAATTTTATCAGGATCAACAGCAGTCTTAATAACTATTCAATTTCAAAATTATCTAAAACATTTCTTGTAACATCAAGCAATGCGTTATTCCAGTTTGCATTTATCTCTGTATTCTCTACAGGTCATACTTGTTGTGATGCTGGTGCATTCCAGATCATCTTAACAAATGCAACCGCTAATACCGTTATTCCTTGTCCAAACTTTACAGTTTCTGCACCAAGTACACAATGTGCTCAGGCAGGAACAAACTTACCTCAGTATTATAATGCTCCTGCAGGAACTCCGTATTCAGGTACAGGTACTTTAGTTTACAATAAATGGAAAGTTAGTTCTATTGACTTAACTGCTTATATTGGTCAAAGCATCACTATTGATGTTGTTGCTTCAGATTGTACAGCTTCTGGTCACTATGGTTATGTTTATTTTGATGCGCAATGCGGTCCAATGACGATCATTGGTAATAACCAGCCATTTGCCGCAGGTACACCTTCAATTACTTTACCAACTTGCGGTTCATCAGGCGCTACTATAGTTGCTCCGAGTGGACTAGGGCCTTATTCATGGGCAGGTCCGGGTGTAGGTCCTCCATTTACCACACCGGCATATACTAATCAGACTTACACAACAAATATTTCAGGTATTTATACTTTAAGTATGAACCCTCCGGGCTCATGCCAACCGATTATCCGTGTTATTACTGTTTCTATTACACCGGCACCTCAAATAGTTGCCTCGGTACAACAGGCACCTTGCGGTGGTACTCTTGCAATCGCATCTTGTACAACTGCAGGATCGGCTTCGGTTGCATCTACTATAGTATGGTCGCCAACACCAGTTTCTATTAACAGTTCAACAACGCAAGCAACTTACACAATTGGCACAGGCCCTGTAACTGTTACAGCAAGCGATCCATTGGGTTGTATGGCTTCAGCAGTTGTAAATATTAACAGTGCACCTCCAATTCCTACATTTAGTATTACTAACGTTACAGGTTCAGGAAGCATTACCTGTGCACATCCAACTATTAATTACATAGCTACCACCAGTTATACCTTTGGTAGTTTAACATACACATGGGTAAGTTTAAGTGGCACGGCCACCGGAAGCAATGTTACTTTTAGTAATCCTGCACAATATACAGTAACAGCAACAGATCCTGCAACAGGTTGCAGTACCTTCTCTGTTTTCAGTATTGGAACTGACCTTACTGCGCCAAACTTAACGGTTACACCTACCGTGCAAAACATTATTTGCCCGGCAAGTACACCTGCTACTTTTACAGCTAACACAACCAATACTATGACCAATTGTACATTTTCATGGTATTCACCTTTCTCACCAGGAGCTGCAACAAGTAATGGTACAGTATCTATTCAACAGTTTCTTGCGCCGGGTGTTTACACTGCATGTGTAACCAATAATATTAATGGTTGTACAACCTGCAAAACGCTTACAATTAATACATTAAGTGGTTTCCCTAGTTATTCGGTTACCAGTCCTCAACAATTTACAATTGGTTGCGGTACTACAAGTGTAACTTCAATTAATATCTCTAATGTAAATACATATACTTCATCTACCAGTCCTCCGACAGGTGGTGCTGTAAGTTATACTTTATTGCCTCCAAGTTTTTCAGGTACATATACATTAAACCCTACAACGGGGCCGAGCGTATATACTGTAAACGTACCGGGACAATATACAGTAGTTGTACATGATAATACAAACAATTGTGAGACACATGTTGCGGTATCTATTATTTCAAATACTTTTGCACCGCAAATAAGCGCTGTTGCAGCTACACCTACTTTATCTTGCTATACACCAAAAACAATTTTACAAGGTACAAGTACAAATACCAATACATCATTTAGCTGGGCATTTAATGTGCCTAGTACCGGCCAGTTGCCAAATGATACAATATCTGTATTTGTTAAATCACCTGTTACTGCAACGGTGGTTGGTACTTATACTTTAAGTGTTACAGATAATATCAATAAGTGTAAGAGTACGCAAACATTGACCATTTATCAAAATGTAGCGCCACCAAATGCAAGTATCACACCTGTTGGTTCGCCTTCAATTACCTGTACTACACCAACTATTAACTTAACCAATGCTAGTTTTACCAATGCTATAACGGCGCCGTTCCCACATGCTCTGAACGTAGCAGGTTATTTATGGGAAGGTCCTTCACCTCAACCAACCTTCTCTAATAGCAGTACATATATTGCTTACACACCAGGCATCTATACTTTAACAGTACAGGATAACAATAACGGCTGTTTCGCTGTAGCAACAAAAACAGTTGTTGATAACAGGATCTATCCGATAGTGAATAACCCTGTTGGACCATCTCCGTTCATACTAGATTGTGGTCCGTTAGCTACAACCAACGCTACTATCTATCCTATTATGGGTGGAGTAACGACTGGTTTTACATATTCTTGGACTTCGGTTCCAACGGTTTCTTTTGGACCTTTAACTACATCAATGACAACTGTAAATAAGCCGGGTGAGTACCATATTTTAGTAACTAATCCTGCGAATGGTTGTTCTACTCCTGGTGATGTATTTGTTATAAACGGTGCATTGAACGGTGATTTTAATCCAAGCGTAACCTCAGGTTTTGCTCCATTAGGAGTAACATTTACCAACTTATCTGCGTCATCATCTTCTACAACACCAACAGCAAGTATTACTTCAGTTTGGAGTTTTGGAAATGGTACAAGCTCAGTTACAGCTAACGTAGGTATCTCACCTATTACTAATTTTGCAAATGCAGGTACTTATACTGTAACTATGTATGTTGTAAAAGGAACTTGTATGGATACTGTACAAAAAGTAATTACTGTTGAGTTACCTTCTAAACTAGAAGTACCTAACGTATTTACGCCAAATGGTGATGGAAGCAATGATACATTCTTCTTAAAAGTTCAGAATGTAAGTGATATCCACATGTTTATTTTTGATCGTTGGGGTAACCAAGTGTATGAAAGTACAAGTAACACTGGTAATATTACCTGGGATGGTAAAACCGCTTCAGGAAAAGATATGCCTGTAGGAACTTATTTCTATACACTTAAAGCAAGTGGTAAAGACGGAACTGAATATGAGAAAAAAGGTAACGTAAGTATTTACCGTTAAAAAATAAATTAATCTATTTAAATAAAAGCCCCGTCTAAATTTAGACGGGGCTTTTTTATTATTTAATTTTTTTGATTAAATTAGAGCATGAGAAAAATTACATTAACACTTTTATTTGTTGCATTATCTGTTTTTTTAAATGCACAATCAGATCTTTTTTCGAAAGTTAAAAAGGCAATTCAGGAAGAGCACCCTGAAATTAGTACAGAGAACAGATTAATTGCTATTAATGTTTGGTCTGCCAATGATCAGGCATCTCGCGAAGCAAACAAACAATTCAATAAAGTTTATAACATATACGAATTTGCCAAATTAAAAGGCGGTTTAAAGGGACTTATATGCGTTGCCATAAATAAAGATGGTGAAAGTGCATCTATTATTTTAAGTAAAGATGGCGCAACAAAACTGATCCAATTAAACAAAATTGATCTTACAAATTTAGCGAATGGCAATACTGTTTATGATGTTAATGGTGTTGAGGTTTACAAGAACATTGCTTCTGATAAAGTGTTTGAATCTATCAATAAATTAATAACCCGATAAATTTTATAAAATGAAAAAAATTATATTCTTGCTTGCGGTTATTTTTATTGGAATAAAAGTAAACGCTCAAACAAATGCCGATTGTATAAACGCCATCCCTTTGTGTACAACTCCAAATTTTACATTTTATCCTACAGCCGGCAATGGAGCCGTAAATGATATACCAACAAATTCTAATATTAGTAATCCTACAAACAATCCGGCATCAACAAATTCGGGTTGTTTACTTTCAGGTGAGAACGTACCGCAATGGTTATTGATCACCATTGGTAATGCAGGAAATTTAGAATTTGCTTTTGGAGCTGGTAACAGCGCTAATCCACAAGTTGGTTTTTATGATTGGGCTATGTGGCCATATTCTCCAAGCACCTGTGCTAATATTATGAATAATACGCTTCCTCCAATAAGATGTAACTGGAATGGATCTATGTCTGGTGGAACAGGAATTGCCTCACCTGCAAACATAAGTGCTGTTGGTGGTGTGGCTTCGAACTTTGAACCACCTTTAGCTGTAAATGCCTGCCAGCAATTTATCATTTGTATTTCCAATTATAGTGGAGTAAGTACTTTGGTTTCTTTTCAATCATTAGGAACAGCAAGTTTATCATGTAATCCAAATTGTAATCCAAATTACCAGATATGTGCGGGGTCAAGTGCTACAATAGTTCCGGTTAATTTTGCTGCATTAAGCAATCCGTCGTTCTCACTTAATCCTGGCGCACAAACTTCTCCTACAGGAAGTTTTGTTGTTACACCTTTGGTTACAACAACCTATACAACTTATATTACCGGTTTAAATAGTAATAATGCTATCCAAACAATTACCGCAACTTCAAATGTAACTGTAAACCCGCAACCGGCAGCTGCTCCAACAGTAACACAATCTACATGTACTAATTCAACCAGTGCATTTAATTTAGGTTTAACGTTTACACCAATATCACCAACACCAAATTATACAATTACCTGGTCACCTATACCTAATGGTGTTACCGGACCAACGCAAACATCGGCAAGTGGTAATATAACACCGGGTCTTTACAACGCTACAATTACTGCGGCAGGCGGCTGTTCAACTACTACCAGCTTTAGCATTAATCCTCCGCCGGCTCCAATATCTTTCAATTTAGTTCCGGGTGGTAATAGTTATACTGTAACATGTCAACAACCAACAGTCACTATAAATTTAAATCCAAGTTCTTATACTTATTCATGGACTAACGGTGTGTCTGCTCCACAGAGTGGACCAACAGGCACTTTTACATCTGCCAACATGGGTACATGGACAGTAACAGGCGTTAATGCTTCCGGGTGTATTGCTACACAAACATTTGTTGTTACACAAAGTGTTGGTGCACCAAGTGCAACAGTAAGTCCATTAACACAAAATATCACTTGTAACTTAACTTCAGTAACAACGGTAACAGCAGTAGCTAATCCAACTACCAATATTACACATTACTGGATGTCGCCATCAGGAGGAACACTAACAGCAGGTACACCTACTGCTATTTTCTTACCTGGTCAGGCGGGCACCTTCACACATTGCATCGTTAACAATGTAAATGGTTGTTCAAGCTGTTCTACCTTTACAGTAGCATCATTGGCAGCATTTCCAACTTACAGTGTGACCAGTCCGCAGCAATTTACAATAGGTTGTAGTACAACCAGCGTAACACAACAATAAATATTTCAAACGTTAATACCTATGTTTTCAAATACATATACAACAGGAGGTCCTGTTACTTATATTGGTACAAGCTTTACAGGCCCTACTTATACATTGGGTGGTACCTCTGTTTACTCTGTAAACGTACCGAATACCTATACAGTAATTACAAAGATATGACAATGGCTGTGAAACCCATGTTCAGGTTTCTATTATCAGCAGCTTACAGCAGTACAACTATAACTGCTACAGCGGTTACACCAACCAAGTTGTTTTGTTAAAACAATATTACAGGGCGTAGTGGTACCACCAAACGTATTGTATATTGAGCGTTTGCAGATATACGTAGATCAGTTACAAATGATACTGTTTCTGTAAACACTACAACCCAACCGTAATCGCAAACCGTTGGTGCTGCTATCACATTAACAAATTACAGATAACGTTAATAAATGTTACAAACACCGTACTTAACTGTTACAGGATATAAACCGCAATAAACGTTGATGCCGGTTTGTCAAATTACCTGTACCAGCTATAAAATTAACTGACAATGGCAATGAAGATTACCAACAGGTAGTGTATTCGTTCATCATTATCTGCTATGGTATTCATGGACGGGGCCATCACCACAAGAACCTGCAGGTAGGTTGCTTTATTTAACCTATACACTTGGAATTTATACGATGGTAACTATGGATACGAATGGTTGTAAAGCAACTGCAACTAAAACTATAACCGATAACAGAGTTTATCACGATCGTAGATACTCCTGTTGCACCGGAATACATTTATATTGGATTGTGACCTGCAACTACAAAATGCTACTATTTATCAATAATAAAATTGGAACCACAACCGGCCCTTTACTTATTCATGGACAGCTGTTCCTACGGTATCATTTTTGTACCTACTTCAATTACTACAGTTAATAAACCAGGAATTTACAGGATAACTGTTACTAATCCTGTTAACAGCTGCTCAACAATTGGAAATTAGAAGTTATCAGCATTAAACGGGGTGCAGCCAGTCCACAAACAGGATATGCACCTTTAGGCGTTAACTTTACTAATGCATCAGCCTCATCTTCATCCACCACACCAACAGCAAGTATAACATCTGCCTGGAGTTTTGGTAACGGAACCAGTTCAGTAACAGCCAACGTCAATATCTCACCAAGTACCGTTTATAACAATGCGGGTACTTATACAGTAACCATGTATGTGGTGAAAGGAAGTTGTATGGATACAGTACAAAAAGTAATTACCGTTGAATTACCATCTAAATTAGAGGTGCCAAACGTATTTACACCAAATGGTGATGGCAGCAATGATGTGTTTTTCTTAAAAGTGCAAAATGTGGGCGATATAAATGCAAAGGTGTTTGACCGCTGGGGTAATCAGGTGTATGAGACCAACAGCAACACAGGCAACATTGAATGGGATGGAAAGAATATGTCAGGCAAGGATGCCGCGGCAGGAACCTATTTTTACATTATTAAAGCAACCGGTAAAGACGGAACCGAATACGAGAAAAAGGGTAATGTGAGCATTTACAGGTAAAAAATCTAAATCTAAAAAATCCAGAAAAATATTTTTTTACTGGATTTTTTAGATTTAACAGTATTTGGTAAGGTATTTGTACATTTGTATTTATGAAACAGTTTTTGTTTCAAAAAAATAAAAGCAACGCTTTACAGTATAACAATTAAAAGCACATTATCTATTTATAAAAACTGTCACGTATGAAAAAAATTATCTCACTTATTTTTATGTTGGTTTGCTTGTATTCAAACGCTCAAACTACTTGTGCCAATGCGCAACCTTTTTGTGCGGGTGGAACATCCGGAGTTAACTTTCCTGCGAGTACCAATCAACCGGATGCGTTTCCAAGTTCATATAATTGTTTGGGAACTACACCAAATCCGGCCTGGTATTATTTACAGGTGTCAACAAGCGGAAACATTGATTTGTATATCGCGGGTACAGGTAACCAAGACGTTGATTTTATTTGCTGGGGCCCATTTACAACATTTTCTACCATTTGCAATAGCTTAAGTCCTAACAATGGTAACAACGTCGTTGATTGCAGCTACTCATCAAGCCCTACTGAAACCTGTAATATAGTTAATGCTGTTGCCGGGCAATATTATATGGTTTTGATCACTAACTTTTCTAACGTAACACAAAATATTGTTTTTAACCAGATAAGTGGAAATGGAACTACCAATTGTGGTTTATTAGCTAATAATTCATCTATTTGTGCAGGAGGTTCTGCTACAATTACTGCAAATAATGCTTCTAACCTTACCAATCCTTCTTATTCAATAAATCCGGGAGCACAAACTTCACCAACACCTACTTTTGTTGTTACACCTTTAACAACAACCAACTATACGGTATATGTAACAGGAACTAATAACCAAAGCCAGGTAGTTACGCAAACAGCTGTGGCTACGGTTACTGTAAAACCACAACCGGCCGCTGCTCCAACGGTTACACAATCTAGCTGTACAAGCACCGTTAATGCCTTTAATTTAGGCTTAACATTTACACCGGTATCACCAACTCCGGGTTATACAGTTACCTGGGCACCTATACCAAACGGTGTTACCGGGCCAACACAAACTTCTGCTACCGGAGGCATAGCAGCAGGTCAATACAATGCTACAATTACTGCAGCGGGTGGCTGTTCAACTACTACCAGCTTTAGCATTAATCCAACACCGGCACCTTCTGTATTTAATTTAGTTCCCGGGGCAAGTTCTTATACTATAACCTGCGCACAACCAACCGTTGTAATAAATACCAATCCAAGCAGTTATACTTATTCGTGGACAAATGGTGTATCCGCACCTCAAACCGGAACTACCGGCATTTTTACATCTGCTAATATGGGTACATGGACAGTAACAGGAACTAACCCTTCCGGCTGTGTAGCGACCCAAACTTTTGTTGTAAGTCAAAACATAACTGTGCCAAGCGCTACGGTTAGTCCGTTAACACAAAATATTACCTGTAACTTATCTTCAGTAACAACGGTAACAGCAGTAGCTAATCCAACTAACAATATTACCCATACATGGATGTCACCTGCAGGTGGAACACTAACGGCAGGTACGCCAACAGCCATATTTTTACCGGGTACTCCGGGCACCTTTACACATTGCATCGTTAACAATGTAAATGGTTGTTCAAGCTGTTCTACCTTTACAGTAGCATCATTGGCAGCATTTCCAACTTACAGTGTGACCAGTCCGCAGCAATTTACAATAGGTTGTAGTACAACCAGCGTAACAACAATAAATATTTCAAACGTTAATACCTATACGGCTCCAAATACGCCGCCAACAGGAGGTCCTGTTACTTATACGGTATTGCCACCAAGCTTTACAGGCCCTACTTATACATTGGGTGGTACCTCTGTTTACTCTGTAAACGTACCGGGTACTTATACAGTAATTACAAAAGATATGACCAATGGCTGTGAAACCCATGTTCAGGTTTCTATTATCAGCAACACAGCGGTACCAACTATAACTGCTACAGCGGTTACACCAACCTTAAGTTGTTTTGTTCCAAAAACAATATTACAGGGCGTGAGTGGTACACCAAACGTATTGTATAGCTGGGCATTTGCAGGCCCACCGGCAGGTCAGTTACCAAATGATACTATTTCTGTAAGCACCACAACTGCCGTAAATACGCAAACCGTTGGTACCTATACATTAACCATTACAGATAACATTAATAAATGTACAAGCACCCGTACTTTAACTATTTACCAGGATACCAAACCACCAATAGCGTTGATAACAGGTTCTAATCAAATTACCTGTACAACACCAAGTATTAACTTAACCAATGGCAGCTCAAGTGCACCAACAGGTAGTGTATTCGTTCATCCATTATCTGCTATAGGCTATTCATGGACGGGGCCATCACCACAAGAACCTGCACAGGTAAGTTCAACTTATTTAGCGTATACACCCGGAGTTTACACCATGGTAACTATGGATATGAATAATGGTTGTAAAGCAACTGCAACTAAAACTATAACCGATAACAGAGTTTATCCGATCGTGAATACTCCTGTTGCACCGGGACCATTTATATTGGATTGTGGTCCACCTGCAACTACCAATGCTACTATTTATCCAATAATAAGTGGAACCACAACCGGCTTTACTTATTCATGGGTAGCAGTGCCAACGGTATCATTTGGTCCGCTTACTACTTCAATTACTACAGTTAATAAACCGGGTAGGTATAAGATAATAGTTACCAACCCATCAAACGGTTGTGTGGCTTATGGTGATGTGGAGGTTATCAATGGCTCTTTAAACGGAGATTTTACAGCCAGTCCACAAACAGGCTTCGCGCCTTTAGGCGTTAACTTTACTAATGCATCAGCCTCATCTTCATCCACCACACCAACAGCAAGTATAACATCTGCCTGGAGTTTTGGTAACGGAACCAGCTCGGTAACAGCCAACGTCAATATCTCACCAAGTACCGTTTATAACAATGCGGGTACCTATACAGTAACCATGTATGTTGTTAAAGGCGCTTGTACAGATACAGTTATGAAAGTAATTACCGTTGAATTACCATCTAAATTAGAGGTGCCAAACGTATTTACGCCAAATGGTGATGGTAGCAATGATGTATTTTTCTTAAAAGTACAAAATGTGGGCGATATAAATGCCAAGGTGTTTGACCGCTGGGGTAATCAAATTTATGAAACAAACAGTAATACAGGTAACATTGAATGGAATGGAAAGAACATGTCGGGTAAAGATGCTGCTGCAGGAACCTATTTTTACATTATTAAAGCAACCGGTAAAGACGGAACCGAATACGAGAAAAAGGGTAACGTAAGTATTTACAGGTAAAAAATCTAAGGTTAAAAAAAAGATCCCGGTAATTTAATTTATCGGGATTTTTTTTGTCTTAAAACTTCTCTTTTCCAAATAAAACCTTAAATTTGAAGCACATTAGGTAAGTATAAGAAGCTCATTATTTAAACCAATTATATGAATATTCACGAATATCAGGGAAAAAGCATTTTAAAAAGTTTTGGCGTTGCAATCCAGGAAGGAATCGTTGCCGAAACTGCTGAACAAGCTGTTGCAGCTGCAAAAGAATTAAAAACAAAATATAACAGCGATTGGGTTGTTGTAAAAGCACAAATTCACGCAGGCGGCCGTGGTAAAGGCGGTGGCGTTAAATTAGCTAAGAATTTAGATGAGGTTAAAGAAAAAGCATCTGCTATTATTGGCATGCATTTAATTACACCTCAAACCACTGCAAAAGGTAAATTGGTTAATAAAGTATTGATAGCACAGGATGTTTATTATCCGGGCGCTTCAGAAATAAAAGAATTTTACATGAGTGTTCTTTTAGATCGCGCTAAGAGCCGTAACACAATTATCTATAGCACTGAAGGTGGTATGGATATTGAGCATGTTGCAGAAACAACTCCGGAAAAGATCTGGAAAGAAGAGATCGATCCACGCATTGGTATTCAGGCGTTTCAGGCACGTAAAATTGCTTTTAACTTAGGTGTTAGTGGTAACGCGTTTAAAGAAATGGTAAAGTTTGTAATGACTTTATACAAAGCTTACGAAAGTATTGATGCTTCTTTATTTGAAATTAATCCTGTTTTAAAAACAAGTGATGATAAAATTATTGCTGTAGATAGTAAAGTTTCTTTTGATGACAATGGTTTATTTCGTCATCCTGATTATGAAGCAATGCGCGATATTACAGAAGAAGATCCTACTGATGTTGAAGCTCGCCAGGCAGAATTGAACTATGTGAAATTAGACGGTAACGTTGGTTGCATGGTTAATGGTGCAGGTTTGGCAATGGCAACAATGGATATTATTAAATTAAGCGGTGGCGAGCCTGCTAACTTCCTTGATGTTGGTGGTACTGCAAATGCTGAGCGTGTTGAAAAAGCATTCCGTATTATTTTAAAAGATAAAAATGTAAAAGCTATTTTAATTAATATTTTTGGTGGTATTGTACGTTGCGACCGTGTTGCGCAAGGTATTGTAGATGCTTACAAAAACATGGGTACCATCAATGTGCCAATTATTGTGCGTTTACAAGGTACAAATGCTGAAGAAGCTAAGAAGATCATTGATCAATCAGGCTTAAAAGTATACTCTGCAATTGAATTTCATGAAGCAGCTGCACTTGTAAATAAATTATTAAAAAACTAAAAAAAACAATATCTTTAAAAAATATAACAAGAACCGATGAACAAATCAACTCTATTATTTTTGTCTGCAATGGCTGCGTTTACGTTTAGCAATTGCGGAGGCGGAGAAAAATCCGAAGAAATTGAAACAGGAGATTCTGTAAAAACAGAAGAACCACAGATCAACCCGGTATCTGAAACTTTTTTCCAGGTGCCATCTCCGGGCGAGATGCTAACCTTTATTAAAATGGTTGGAAAAAACACTAAAGATGTGTCGTTCTTAAATACTCCTGCAAACGAAAAAAATTATACTGACGCTAAATCAAAAGCTTTAAATTTTGGTATTTATAGTTGCGATCTTAGCTACTGCAGTATTTTTAATATTGGCTCAGAAGCTTTAAAATATTTTAAAACGGTAAAAGTAATGGGCGACCAAATTGGCGTTTCTACTGCAATTAAACCTGAAGTTTTAAAACGTTTAGAGAGCAATGTAGGATCTTCTGATTCATTAGCTGTAATTACTGATGACGTTTATTTTTCATCTTTCGAAGCTTTGGAAGATAGTAAACAAGGTCCAACTTTAGCATTAGTTGTTGCAGGTGGATGGTTAGAAAGTATTTACATTGCTATTAACCTTGCAAAATTCGAAGAAAAAAGCCCTGTTATTGAGCGTTTAGCTGATCAAAAATATACTTTAGAGAACTTAGTTGAGTTTTTAAAGAAACACGAATCTGACGCTAACGTTGCAGCTGTAAAAGCAGATTTTGACGGTTTATTAGCTGAGTTCAACAAGATCAGCGAAAAAGATGCTACTGCTGCAGGCGGCAAAGAAGGAAGCAAAACAGCAATGCTTGGTGGTGGAAAACAATTGTTCATTACAAAAGAAGTTTACGAAGCGATCGTTGCAAAAATTAAATCAATCCGTAACTCTTATACATTAACTAAATAATAAATATTATCCCATGAAATACTTTTTATCCCTAATAGCAGCAGTTGTAATCACCTCGTCATCGTTCGCGCAGGCAGGTGTTTGTGGAAACTTCCATAAAAAATATTGTAAGTTCGAAAAAGATAAAGCCGATTGGCAATATAACGCGCAAAGCAAAAGCGGTTTATTTAACCAGGGTATGGTTTCTAAATTACGTTGCGTAATTTATAAAGGAATGGATTACAGGATCTCTGTATGCTGCGAAACAGTATTAGGAGATAAAGTAAGCTACAAGATCTTCGATTCACGTACAAATGAGTTATTATTCAATAACGCTACTGCAGAAGACACTCAGGTGTTTGAATTTGCAAGCGTTAGTACACGTCAGTTGATCATTGAAGTTGTTGTACCGCAAGGCGCTACTGAAAAAGATAAACACAAAGCTACAGATGCAGCCTGCGTTGGTTTGTTAATTGAGCACAAAATAACTGATAAACAAGGTTTCTCTACATACTAATCATAAATAAACTTATCAAAAACCCAAACGGATAACCGCTTGGGTTTTTTTATTTAAATTTGTTACCTAAATAATTTCGCATGTCAGTTCATAAAGAAATAAAAAAAGTAACCACTAACGTTTTACAGGAAATGAAACGCCGTGGCGAAAAAATTGCAATGCTTACTGCATACGATTATACCATGGCTAAAATTATTGATAGCGCGGGTATAGATGTTATTTTGGTTGGAGACAGTGCCAGTAATGTTATGGCAGGTCATGAAACAACATTGCCAATTACATTAGATCAAATGATCTATCATGCGTCAAGTGTTATAAGAGCCATAAACAGACCATTGGTAGTAGTAGATCTTCCGTTTGGATCGTACCAGGCCAATTCTAAAGAAGCATTGAACTCTGCCATCAGAATAATGAAAGAGAGTGGCGCACATGGTGTTAAATTAGAAGGTGGCCGCGAAATTAAAGAAAGTATTGAACGCATCTTAACTGCGGGTATTCCTGTAATGGGGCATTTAGGTTTAACACCGCAAAGCATTTATAAATTTGGAACTTACAACGTAAGAGCAAAAGAAGAAGAAGAAGCTGACCGTTTATTGGAGGATGCAAAATTATTAGAACAATATGGTTGTTTTGCTTTAGTGGTAGAAAAGATCCCTGCGGCCTTAGCAACAAAAGTTTCGCAAAGTATTTCAATTCCTGTAATTGGTATTGGAGCAGGAGCAGGTACTGATGGACAAGTATTGGTAACGCACGACATGTTGGGAATGACACACGAATTTAGTCCGCGTTTTTTACGCCGTTATTTAAATTTATACGAAAGCATGGGCAATGCCTTTAAACAATATATTGCCGATGTAAAAAGTAAAGATTTTCCAAGCGATAAAGAACAGTATTAATTTTTTGAAATAGTATTTCATAAAAAAAGCAGCTTAAATTTTTAAGCTGCTTTTTTTGTTTAATGCTTTATATTACCTGATCTTTATTTTCTCTACCTGTAAAACGTTTCTTGTAGCTGCATTACAAACAAATACTACCGCATAAAGATTTTTATCGTTCACAACAATTGGTTTAACTTCGTTTACCGCCGGTGGCGTTTTAATAATTGTATAGGTCATGCCTTTTACATTAAAATTATTAAAAGAATATTTTACGGTATCGCCTGCTGCTTTAGGTGATGATGTTAATGATTCACCCCAAACACTGTTAACAGCTCCACGGAACATATGCTCAAATTCATACTCTTCAATTACCACACCCTGATCATCCTGCGGACCAACAATTCCTTCTTCGATCAAATAAATACAGGCATTAAGGTTTGCGCTATAAGCTGATTGAAAAATAGCTTTTACATCTGTATTTAATGCGCCGTTTATGGTGTCGTAATTTGTGGTAACATCTAATTTAACAATAAAAGGATCATTCTTTGCAGTAGGTACAATAGATGTCCAGGCAGATGAAAAAGCCATAACTCCGCTAGGAGGATAAGCCGTACGGTTTATTAAAGCGCTTGGGTAAACGCCAATGCCATAACCCGAACTTCCTTGTAATTTATCGCCCGCATCAGTTCTGTAGTCGGCTGTAAATTCGCCAACAGCAAGAGGTTTTGCAAATCCACCTGCGTGAATGGCAATAACAACCAAACTACCGCCGTTTGCAGTAGCTAAATTTTTTGCAATAATAGTACCGTTAGGACAATTAGGGCACTGAGCGCCTGTAAATTCTTCAAATAGCGTTTTTTTATAATTACTAACTGCAAAATTATTTTTGGTAACAAAATTAGTTCCAACAATTGTATTCTTTTTTACAATAGGGCTTTTTATTCTATCGCAAGAGATAAAAAAAACACTTACTAAAATGGATGATATTAAAACTAACTTTTTCATGATCAATTAATTTATATATAAAGATACTAAAAACTACTGGTAATTGAAATAGCAAAGCCATTACTTGCCGGAACGGTTCTGCACACCCCGCCAACACAGAAAATACCAGCCCGTTGTTTACCATAACTTAACGATATTCTATGTGGCCCACTGGTATAGCCGGCGCTAAAATATACATAATGTAATTTTAGAGCTTCAACAGGATTGCCATAATTATACTGATCAATTGCAGCCACAAAAAAATGGGTGTTTGGGGTCCACTCTAACAAACCAACTACCCAGCTGCCTAAATTTAAAGTATCACTGTTATCACGTTGCATACCTTGTAACTCCATGCGAATGGCAGAATTTGGTTTGTATTTATAGGTAAGATCAATTACTTCTATACTTGATAAAACAGTTCCGTAAGGCCCTTTCGGCGTATTGTGCTGAACAATATTGATATTGTTGAACTGATTAGAGTACATAAAAGTACCTTTGAATTTTTTTGTGAATTTTTTTGTGATCTCAATAAAAAAATCATGATATAATTCACCACCAAACTCTTCGTAATTGGTGCGGTATAATTTAGAGGTGGTGGTACTGTCATTAATGTTAATAGGTTTTAAGAGGTTTGCCTGTGAAGCATTTAGTGTAATATCCATTCCATATTTTCCGCCTAAAACCGAACCTTTTGGTACTTTAAACTGTATCTCAGCCATACCACCAACTTCGCCCGATGGCTGTGTAGCATAAGGGCTATAGGCCGGTAATAAATAAGTATGTTGCTTTGTTGTAGCAGGTAAATAATTGATCAGTAAATTTTGTAAGGTGGCATCCCTGTCACTTCTAAAGCTCATATTATCAATACGCTTACCTTGAAGTAAAATTGAAAAGCCTTTTGTTGCATAAGAGGTAGAAAAAAACATGGCATCACCCTGCTGGTAACTATAATATGATTTTCCACCAACTATTGCATTATTTGCAAGACTCGGATCATTTTCTTTTTGCACGTATTCACCAAAAAAATTAAATCCTCCTCTTATAATGTTTATTCTTCCACCATAGGCTCCAACATTTTCAGGTAAAACAAAATCAGGATTGTCATCGGCCTGGTTTTTGCTTACAAAGCTTCCACCTAAAATTACTTTTGTTTTAATGTTTTGCAATAAGGTATCAAATGTTTCGTTAATATTCCATTCACCGTCAAAACCACGTACAATGCCCGGGCCAACCGTAAAGAACGAGCGCTGCTTACCAACAAGTCCTTTAAAAGTAAAACCTTTATAAGGATTTGAAATAACACGGATACCATCTAAAGAGTTATCAAATAATAAACCCGGCTCATAATAGGTTCTAAATAATAAACCACTACCAAATTGCTCATAAATATTACCCACAGTAATATCCAAAAGCTGATCCTGGTAACGCGCAAAACGGTTAGTAATTCCTTGTCCCTTGTAACGTGAATCAAAACCCTGCATTACGTTGTTATAAGCCTCGTACCTTACGCCGGCAGAGAATTTACCCTTGGTATAATTAATATTACCAAAAGCATTTGAAAGCATTTTTTCGGGTACAATCGGCGCACCAATTAAGGTATCCTGTTTATAATATTGTGCGTCTATCTGAAAATAGCCGTGTACCGAATTTACTTCGTCTGCAATGCTCTGGGCTTTAGTATTAAAAGCATTTAGCAAGGCCATCAATAAAAAAGTAGCTGTTAAGCTACTTTTAAAATATTTTTTTAGCATGCGGTAAAATAAGGTAATTTTTGTGTTAAAAACAAAAAATTATTTCCCTTATTTATAAGTGGTTTTTAGTGCGATAAAGCCTCGCCTTTAGCCAACTTTTTCACGTTCTCATACAAGGCTTCTTCATCACCTTCTGTATATGAATTATGACTCCAAACAATTTTGCCTGTACCATCTACTAAAAATGTATGAGGCACGTTATTTACGTTCATTGCGCGTTTAAAATCTGAGTTCTCATCAATATATACTTCATAATCCCAGCCTTTTGATTTTACATCAGTCACTACTTTGCCTGCGCTGCGGGCATCGTCAATACTAATGGCAATTAATTTAACACCTGTTTCTTTGGTCCACTCGCTGTAATTTTCTTGTATTGCATCTAGCTCTTTTTTACAAGGTTTACACCAGGTAGCCCAAAAGCTAATGATCATTGGTTTACCGCCATTGGCAAAAGTGCTGGTGCTTATTTTGCTGCCATCCAGCTTTTTTACAGTAATTGCAGGAATTTTATCACCGTCTCCACGTGATGAGGTAAAAGCAAATGCCGTTACTACTAAAAGGGCTAAAATAATTTTTTTCATAATTTTTATTGTTTAGATAAAGTTACCAATAATTGAACCACAATGATAGAAAAAATATTTCTAATAGACACTTTAACACTTTTAAACAATCTAAATTTTAGCTTTTAGAAGGCCTAAAACTAGAAGCCTGAAACAAGAAACCCGGAACTTTTAGTTATTTTTGCCAAAAATTTTTCCAATGAATACAAGTAAGTCGGCACAGCTTTTCGAAAAAGCAAAAACATATTTTCCCGGTGGTGTTAATTCTCCTGTTCGCGCATTTCGCAGCGTTGGGGGTAATCCTTTATTTATTGAAAAAGGAAAAGGTTCGCACATTTGGGATGCTGATGGTAATGAATATGTTGATTATTGCTGCAGCTGGGGGCCATTAATTTTAGGCCACGCCAATGATAAGGTGTTAAATGCTGTTGACAAAACAATGCGCAATGGCACATCGTTTGGCGCGCCAACTAAATTAGAGAATGAGTTGGCAGATCTTATTTTATCAAACAACAAATTCATTCAAAAAATACGTTTTGTAAGCAGTGGTACCGAAGCGGTAATGAGCGCTATTCGTTTAGCCCGCGGTTTTACAAAGCGCAATAAAATTTTAAAGTTCGAAGGTTGTTATCACGGACACGTAGATTCGCTTTTGGTGAAAGCGGGCAGTGGCCTCGTAACCTTTGGCAACTCCAGCAGCGCGGGTGTACCCGATAGTTTTGTGAACGAAACAATTACCGTTCCGCTTCACAATAAAGAAGCAGTTAAAGAAGCCTTTGAAAAATTTAAAAACGAAATTGCCTGCATTATTATTGAACCCGTGCCTGCAAATAACGGTTTATTATTGCAAGGAAAAGAATTTTTAGAGTTCCTGCGCGAAATTTGTTCTGCTAATAAAACGTTATTGATCTTTGATGAAGTGATCAGCGGTTTTAGAATGGGCTTTTGCGGTGTTGCCGGTTTATATAACATTCAACCCGATATTATTACTTACGGAAAAATTATTGGCGGTGGATTTCCGGTTGGTGCTTACGGAGCAAGCAAAGAGATTATGAGTAATATCTCGCCTGAAGGTGCAGTCTATCAAGCGGGTACTTTAAGTGGTAATCCTGTTGCCATGAGTGCCGGTATCGCGCAACTGACAGAATGTTTAGCGCCAAATTTTTATACAGATCTTGAAGCTAAAACCAAATATTTGGTAGATGGAATCAATAAAATAAATCCATTCAAATTATTTAAATTATTTCATTTGGGTTCTATTTTCTGGATAGCGTTTACCGAAAAAGAAAATATAAATAATGCAGATGAAATTGATGCTAACAGCATGAGTTATTTTAAAACCTTATATCATTCTCTTTTAGAGAACGGTGTGTATCTTGGGCCGAGTGGCTACGAAGTAGGTTTTGTAAGCGCTGCGCATACAACAGCCGATCTTGATAAAACAATAAAAGCTTTTGAAAACAGTTTAAAAAAATTAGTTTAAGATCATTCTTTAACTATTTTTTTTATTTCATAAGAACCCGACTCTGAATAGGTTTTTAAAAAATAAATTCCGTTCGTAAATCCTTCAAGATTTATTTTAATTATTTGCTCTTTTGTATTGTTGGTTAGAATTAGCTGGCCTAAATTATTAAATAATTCAATTTTGAAAATACTGTTTGTTTTAGCATCGATAAAAAGCTCTCTAGTTACAGGGTTAGGATAAACAGACAAAGTGTTTCCATTTTTATTGTTCTCTTTTGTTCCAACAAAAAACTCTTCACCAAGATATAACGAACCGTTTTTTACAGCACAAGTAAGACATTCGTAGTATTCATATCTTACATTATATATACTTGTAATCATACCTAAACCTTCTCCAAATACACTACCCACAAAGAAACTATAATTGGGCTGAATATATGGAGGTGGAAATGACGGATAAAAATTAGTATAACTATTTGGAGTAATTGAATTATTAGGAAGTATAGGGTTGGCATAAGCTTGACAATTCCCTCCGTCATATTTATAAAACTTGCCAAAATTATCTTTCCCAAACTTAACAAGATTGGAACAGGCAGGGTATATACCTTGTCCATGACTGATATCAAAATAAGTAATTGTTCTTATAACCTGACTGGGGTACATAATATTTGAAAGGGATGCAGTACTTGTGTTATAGCTTAAAGTTGTAGTATTACTTGTAAGACTAAAATTATATATAGGTGGATCAAAATAATTATGCGCATAAGCTGTTTTAATATCTTCCTTTATAATAGCTGTATATGAATAACCAGTATTGGGTATAACAGTTTTGGCAATTATCTCAACAGATCTATTATTATATTTGTCATTAATCGAATTAGGACTGCCCAACTTTTGGAAATTCTGATAACAAAACTTATCGCCTACAGCAAAATTGTAAAAATCCCAATCATTAGGTACTTTAAGGCCGTACAAAGCAGTTTGATCATAAGTTGATTTGTTTTCAATACCAACTAATTTGTAATATTTATTTTTATTATATAGGTCCGGAAATTGAATGATACCAAAGTTCTTGCTCAACTTTAATGTATCAATGCCATCTATTAAGATCGTTTTAACGCTATCAGTAACCGAGAAAGTTGTTTGATTATTAATACCTATACACTGTGCGTTTTTAATATTCACACTATCAAATAGCCAGGTTTCATTTAGTGTACAGTTTGGTTTTAAAATAAGTTTAGCTGTGTCTTTAAGCATTACTAAACCATTTGTGTATTTAATGATTTTTCGTTGTAAAAATTGAGGTATGTTTACAACAAGAACGGTTCCCGTTATTGATGTTGTCAAAGTAGGACAGCCGCCCGAACATTCTATGCCAATACGATTCATGTGGTATATCGTATCGATTCCATTAATTTTAGCTGAATCAATAAATAGTACGTTTGTAATTAAAGCATTGTTGTTGTAAATGTAATTATATCTGTAAACGTAATTGAATACATTCCAGTTTTGTGCAGTTAACGAACAAAATGCAATTACAAAAGTCGCGATCAGTTTTAATCTTTTCATGTTTATAGAATGCAGTAAATTTATGAAAAAACACAACGTCTATTACAACAGTTTTATAAGTGATAGTATTATTTAGCACTGAATGTGCGTATTATCTCTTTCTGATTTTTAAGTCTAAAAGCAAATAACTACTTTTGTATTCCTATGAAAACAGTTGATTCTATAAATTTCTCAAACAAGCGCGCAGTTATTCGCGTTGATTTTAATGTACCTTTAAACGATACTTTTGAAGTAGCCGATTCTACGCGCATTCGCGCAGCTATCCCTACTTTAAAAAAGATCTTAAAAGACGGCGGTAGCCTTGTATTAATGAGTCATTTGGGTCGCCCTAAAGAGGGGCCAACCAATAAATATTCTTTAAAACATATTGTAGCTGAATTAAGCAAACAACTAGGAACCTTTGTTTCTTTTGCAGACGATTGTATTAGCGAAAAAGCATTTGAACAATCTTCAGCTTTAAAAAATGGCGAAGTTTTATTATTAGAGAATTTACGTTTTTATAAAGAAGAAGAAAAAGGTAATGAAGACTTCGCGCAAAAGCTAAGCAAGCACGGCGATATTTATGTGAACGATGCTTTTGGTACCGCGCATCGTGCACATGCCTCAACAGCTGTAATTGCAAAATTCTTTAAACCCGAAGCTAAATGTTTTGGTTTTGTAATGGCAGGCGAAGTTGCAAGTATTGATAAAGTATTAAATCAAACACAAAAACCTTTTACCGCTATTGTTGGCGGCGCAAAAGTGAGCGATAAAATTTTGATCATTGAGCAATTAATGAATAAAGCCAATAATATTTTAATTGGCGGTGGCATGGCCTTTACTTTTGTGAAAGCAATGGGTGGCCAAATTGGTAAATCACTTTGCGAAGATGACCGTTTAGAGATAGCAAAAGAATTAATTAGCAAAGCCAAAACAAAAGGTGTAAATTTATGTATACCGGTTGATGCCGTTATTGCAGATAATTTTGCTAACGATGCTAACAAAAAAGAAACAGATATTGATAAGATACCGGATGGCTGGATGGGATTGGATATTGGACCTAAAACAATAAAAACATTTGGAGACATTATTAAAAATTCAAAAACCATTTTATGGAACGGCCCAATGGGCGTTTTTGAAATGAGCAGTTTTGAGAATGGTACCAAACAAGCCGCTTTTGATATTGTAGAAGCTACAAAAAATGGTGCTTATACTTTAATAGGTGGTGGAGACAGCGTTGCGGCCATTAATAAATATAACTTAGCTGATAAGGTAAGTTATGTAAGTACAGGTGGTGGTGCTTTATTAGAATACATTGAGCAAGGTACTTTACCCGGCGTAGAAGCAGTTAAAGCGTAAATTAAAATTCAAATAATATGAAAGCAATAGTTTGTAGTTTGATTTTTTTAGCGGCAGGATTTTTTTCCTGCAAAAGAAATTATGTGTGCGAATGTAAGAACTCAAACACAACTTATATTGCCGGAGAGATTGAGGCAACAAGAAGCCAGGCAAAAAAACGTTGCCAGGATTTTTCAACCGCAGATTCTAAATGTAATATTCAACAGTAGTAAAATGCATTTGTTGAAATTAATAATTTTGGTTTTTATATTTTCATCTTGTAGAAAAGATAGAACCATAACTTGTGTTAAACCTGATGGAACTAAATCTGCCACCACTCAGAAAGATGTAACAAAAAAGGAAGTTAACAGAGAGGTAAGAGATTTGAATGAAAGTGGAGTGTATGGAAATTGTCGCGCTCATTAAAAAAAATTAAGTAATGAACATACGTGTAGGTTTTGGTTATGATGTACATCCTTTAGGCGAAGGTCGCGAGCTTTGGTTGGGCGGCATTAAATTAGAATTCAATAAAGGTTGTGTTGGCCATAGTGATGCCGATGTTTTATTACACGCTATTTGTGATGCCTTATTGGGCGCAGCCAATTTGCGCGATATTGGTTTTCATTTTCCAAATACCGATCCTAAATACAAAGGCGCGGACAGTAAATTTTTATTGGCTGAGGTTGTAAGATTATTAAAAGAGAATAATTATTACGTTGGCAATATTGATGCTACGTTATCTTTAGAAGATCCCAAAATTAACCCTCACATAAAAAAAATGCAGGAAGTGTTGGCGCCCCTCTTAGAAGTTACCCCAAACGAAATTTCTATTAAAGCCACCACAAACGAAAGGCTGGGTTACGTTGGCAAAGGCGAGGGGGTAAATGCGTATGCCGTTGCGCTGATCTATAAAAAATAAGTCATTACATTTTCTGCGCTATTTAATTTTTGCTTTTTTTATCTTATATTTAAATATTAAAATTTTATTTTTTTTGATGTAAAATTTAGTATTTAAACAGACCTTAACAAAATGAAAACAGTACTAAGAACATTTTTTATTAGCGCAATTTTTCTGTGCGTTTTACTTGCCTGTCAAACTGAAGTCACAACTGAAAAGCCTGTTGTTAAAGAAACAACTGTTTTTAATGAAACAAAGCTTGCTGAAGAAGCGTGGCAAGCTCCCGATACAAACAACATTCCGGATAATGAGGACGGAAAAGCAATAAAGTATGGCCGGCAGTTAGTTTTGAATACTGCTTATTACATTGGTCCAAACGGCACTGTTGGTAAATACACGGCAAATTTTATGAATTGTACCAATTGCCATTTAAAAGCGGGTACTGTTATGTATGGATTTAATTTTTCAAGTACACATGCAAGATATCCCCAATATCGTGCGCGTGAAGATAAGATCTTATCATTATCGCAGCGCGTTAATAATTGTATAGAAAGGCCGCACAGTGGCAGACCTTTGCCAATTGAAGGTAAAGAAATGACTGCCATAATTTGTTATATAAAATGGGTAGGTCAAAATGCTATTGTAAATAAACATGTAAAAGGTGATAGTCCAATGGAAATAGAATTTCCTGATGTGGCCGCCGATCCTGTAAAAGGCGAGATCGTTTACAAAAGAGAATGCTTATCGTGCCATGGTGCTGACGGAGAAGGGAAAATGCGCGCTGATAATGTGTGTTATGAATATCCGCCTTTGTGGGGTCTTAAAAGTTACCAACCCGGAAGCAGTTTGCACAGGGTAGTTAAAGCGGCCACTTTTATTTATTGTAATATGCCAAACAATAAAGCAACTTACGAAAAACCTTTTCTAACAAGAGAAGAAGCTTTTGATGTAGCTGCATTTATTAATGATGATAGAATTCATAAACGCCCTACAAATAATGGTACAACTAATTACCCAAATACAAAATCAAAACCTATTGATTATGGTATTGGCCCTTATATTGACACTTTTCCTGAGATACAACATAAATTTGGACCGTTTAAACCAATTGTTGAGTGGCGCACTAAAAGAGGTTTGCCAACTAAGTTTTAATTTATTATTTATAAAAAGTAATTCTGTCACTTCGAGCGGAGTCGAGAAGTAGTTCGCTAAATTCGGGTTTGTTATTAAGAAATAATTAAATCCCTGTTAAATTCTAAATACAGAAAATTTAATTTCTTATCTTTATTTAATGAGATATTTTATCCTCTTTACACTTACCTTATTTGGTTTTAGCAATGTTTCATCGCAAACCTATAATTATTATTTTGGCAATTTACATTCGCACACTGCTTTTAGCGATGGTAATAAAGATTCAGCTTCTACTGGTGTTAGTACGCCCGCCGGAGCCTATTCTTATGCACAATTAAGTCAGAATTTTAATTTTTTAGGCGTATCAGAGCATAATCATTATTCAAGCAGTAAAAACCCGGGATTCAGAAAACAAAATTATGCCAATGGCTTAAATCAGGCCAATGCTGCAAATCAAGACGGAACTTTTTTATCCCTGTTTGGTATGGAGTGGGGAGTGTCTTCAACCTATAATGGACATATTGTTATTTATGGCTTCAATCAGTTAATAGGTTGGGAAACTTCGGTGCCGGGAGTTACAGGAAATAACTATGATATTTATAATTCAAAAACAGATTACGACGGTATTTTTAAAAAAGTGAAGAACAATCCAAATGCTTTTTGTTACCTTGCTCATCCGGGCTTTAGCGATTATGCCACAAATGGTACATCTGCATCGGCTTTAGCTTATTCACCTTACAATGCGGCTTACGATAGCGCTATTGTTGGCACACCTTTGCGCAGTGGTTTAGCGTTTAGTACGTTTACTGATTATAGCGATTATCCTCTTGGGGATTATTTTGCGTATTATAAAAAATTATTGTCTGTAGGTTATCATTTAGGTATTGGTTACGACCATGATAACCATTACACCACTTTTGGCCGCAGCACCGCCGGTAGATTAGTTGTGTTAATGCCCTCTTTAACCCGCGCTAATTTAATAACCGCTATGCAGCAAATGCATTTTTATGGCAGTGATGACTGGAATGCGAAAATTGATTTTAATACAAATGGA
This sequence comes from Bacteroidia bacterium, assembly GCA_044229885.1. Classification (GTDB taxonomy): domain Bacteria; phylum Bacteroidota; class Bacteroidia; order B-17B0; family Aurantibacillaceae; genus Aurantibacillus. Next base: position 859,975 of record JBGASD010000003.1, read on the forward strand.
AATATTATGGGTTCTGTATTAACCGGAAGCACCAATCCTGTTTTTAACGTGGTGCATAACGATATGGATGGTGAACAAGCGGATAGTATTAAAATATGGAAAGGTATCAACAATCATACCGGCACACTGCCAACCGTTGTGTATACTTCGTTAAATAATAATACGGCAACTTATAGCGATGTAAGCGCTATGCAAACCAATGTAGAGTATTATTATTTTGCCGAGATAAAACAGCACGACGGACAGTGGATCGTAACATCACCGATCTGGTATACCAATACTTCTTCGGTTGGTATTGCAGAGAATAAAAAAGATTTCGAGTTTAATTTCTTTCCTAACCCGGTAAACGAAACATTAAACATCAGCATGAGCGCATGCGATGATTATAAAATTTCTTTAGTAGATGTTTCAGGAAGAAAAGTAAGCGAAACTTCTTTTTACGATCAATACATTACGCTTAATGTAAAAGATCTTACACCCGGAATTTATACATTAGAGATCAAAGGAGAAAATACTACTAAATTCAAAAAAATTATAGTAGAATAATTAATCGGTCTTTATTAGTTTTTTTATTGCTGAATTGCCATTAACGTTTACGTGTAAAAAATAAATTCCTTGTTCGGGCGCATCAATTTCAAAAACATGTTCTCCATTACCTTTTGCCTCATTTCTTTTAGATAAAACGTTTTGTCCTATTATATTATATAAAGTTAATTCCATATCATCACCATCATTTAACTGCATCTTTAAAACAGCTTTGTTATTGAAAGGATTTGGATGTATATTGATGGTTGATTCATCCAGTTTATGATCTTGTATGGCCGTTAATGTATTGGTATACCTGGCAATAAAACAATCCTGGTTGCCATACGAACTTAGGTTGGCTGTGCCGGGCCCCGGATCAAAGTCGCAAATGTACTGGTAATAACCTGTTACATAAATATTATCCTGTGCATCCAATTTTATATTTGTTCCAACATCGTTGCTAATACCTCCCATTTTTTTAGCAGATAAATAATTGCCACTCATATCATATGTCGAAATAAAAATATCGGCGTATCCGTTGGAATACAGGTTAACTACATTTGGTCCCGGATCAAAATCGGTTGTGCCTCCAAAAGAACCCGTCATAATTATAGTTCCCACACTTGTAAATTCAATTCCTGTTCCCTGGCCACCAGTATTTTTTGCCCAAACGTAAGCGCCGTTGCCATCATACTTGGCCATAAAACCTGTATAACCAACAGTGGATATCATAGTGGCGGTAGTGCTTGCACTTGGATCAAAATCAACTGTTCCTGCAAATGCCCCTGCTATGTATAAATTTCCACTTGCGTCAAGCTGCAATACGTAAGATGAATTTGTATTATTATTTCCTGTACCGCCAATGTTTTTTGCCCAGGCATAATTGCCATTGTTATCATATTTGGCAATAAACATATCCTGTACACCCGATGAGAAGATATAATCTGTTGCTACACCCGGATCAAAATCAACGCTTACACCCTGAAAATAGCCTGTTATAAAAATATTTCCGGCATGATCTAATTGAATAGAATTGCTTTGATCATTATTAGCACCGCCAATGCTTTTTGCCCAAACATAATTTCCGCTGTTATCATACTTTGCAATAAAAAAATCGTCAAAGCCATTAGAAGTTAATGTGGCAGTTGCAGTACTCGGATCAAAATCGGTTGTTTGTTTATAGTTTCCTGTTACATAAATATTTCCGGCAGCATCCACTCTTAATTCAGAAATACTCTGTTCATCGCTACCACCAATTTTTTTAGCCCAGATGTAGTTTCCATTATTATCATACTTTGCAATAAACCCATCGCGCATACCGGCAGATGTTATGTTAAGTGTTGCTGCACCTGGATCAAAATCAGCAGTGCCTGAAAATGTTCCGGCAACATAAATATTTCCTGCGGCATCCATATCTATAGTATTGGCAATATCACTCGAAACACCGCCCATTTTTTTTGCCCAAACAAAAGCTCCACTGTTATCATATTTGGCAATAAAAAAATCATAGTAGCCACCAGCTGTTGCAGCAAGACTATACGTTGCAGCGGGCAGATCAAAATAACAGGTAGAATTAAACACGCCTGTCACAAATAAATTTCCTGTAGCATCCAGCTTCATGGCATAGGCAGTTGCGCTGCCTTGTGTGCCTCCACCGCCAATTGTTTTTGCCCACGAATAAAATTGAGCTTGCCCAAATACTGAAATAAAAATTGCTAATACCGAAAAAAGAAAATGTTTTTTCATGAGAGTGAATTTATATAACAAGATAACAAAAAAAATATAAAAAAGTTGAGCTTAAAACGCTGCTCTTTTTAGCCTGTCGTTTATGGCACGGCCAAGACCTTGTTCGGGTAACTTTTCGCAAAGTACAACATCGGCATTGCTTTCATCAGCAAACCTTAAAAATTTAAATAAATTAATAGCCGCTTCGCGAAGATCTTTTGTTTTTGAAAGGTTAAAAATGATCGAATCCTGTTTGGAAAAATTCTCTTCACCAAAACAAATAATGGCTAATTTTTTTTCTTTGTTTTTTTCTGTTAATCCATTTATATCTCCAATAAATAGCGGCTTTTTTGGTGCATAATGACTTTTTAACTGCCCGGGCGCCTTTGGATCGCTGGATGAATTTATCGTCAGTTCAACTTCGCCAATTACTTTTTCTATTTCTTCAATGGCAAGGCCGCCTAGTCTATAAACGCAAATTTTATTGTTCTCAATGCCAACAATGGTAGATTCCAAGCCAACTTCACAAGCACCTCCATCTAAAATATAATCTATTTTATTTCCTAACTGTTTCTCTACATGTGCAGGTTCGGTTGGACTAACATAGCCAAAAGGGTTAGCGCTTGGCGCGGCCAGTGGTACATTTACTTTAGTTAAAAGCTCCAGGGTAAGTTGATGGTTGGGAATGCGCACTGCTACTTGCTCCAGTCCCGAAGTTACAATTGCCGGGATACTGTCTTTTTTTGGCAGTAAAAGGGTTAAAGGCCCCGGCCAAAAGGCTTTTGCCAGTTTTTGCAAGCGTTTATCCTCTAAAACAGCATATTTTGCAATACTTTCAATAGTGGGCAGGTGAATGATCAAAGGATCGAAAAAAGGTCGCTGCTTGGCTTCAAATACCGAAAGTACTGCCTTTTCATTAAGGGCATTGGCCGCTAAACCATACACTGTTTCGGTTGGAATCGCAACCAGTTTGCCTTTTAAGAGCAGTTCTGCCGCAAAATCGCTATTTTTTCCTGTTTCAGCCATTGTGCAAATATACAGAATATCAAAAAACCTTATATTTGTTACCCCATGAGTGAACTCATAACCATAAAAGATAAGCAATTTAAACCCTATATCACTCAGCAACAGCTTTCAGAGGCTGTTAAAAAAATTGCAGGTACAATAAATAAAGATCTACAAAAAGAGTTGCCGCTTTTTTTAGTAGTTTTAAATGGTTCTTTTATGTTCGCTGCCGATCTTTTAAAAGAAGTTACTATTCCTTGCGAAATTTCTTTTATTAAAGTGGCAAGTTACCATGGTACAACAAGCAGCGGTACAGTTACAGAGTTAATTGGCCTGTCGGAAGATATTAGCGGAAGAAGTGTGGTGATAGTGGAAGATATTGTTGATACAGGTGTTACATTAGAAAAGTTAATAGCTGTTTTGCAAAGAAAAAATGTAAAACAAATAAAAGTTGCAACTGCATTGATGAAACCCGATTCTTATAAAAAAGAATTTAAAGTGGATTATTGTGGCATAAAAATTCCGAACGATTTTGTAATAGGTTACGGTTTGGACTATGACGGACTTGGAAGAAATTTAAAAGAGATATACGTTCTTGCATAAAAACTAAAAATAAACACCATGAAAAAAATGCTAAACCTTGTTTTATTTGGCCCTCCGGGAGCAGGCAAAGGTACACAATCAGAAAACTTAATCAGTAAGTACGGTTTAGTGCACTTAAGCACAGGCGATATTTTGCGTAGCGAAATTGAAAGAGGAACAGCTTTGGGAAAAAAAGCTAAAGAGATAATGGATAAAGGTGAACTGGTAAGTGATGATATTGTTATTGGAATGATAGAGTCAAAACTGGATGATAACACCAATGCCAAAGGTTTTATTTTTGATGGTTTTCCAAGAACGGCTGCGCAAGCTGTAGCATTAGATGATCTTTTACAAAAGAAAGGTACCGGCATTAGTGGTATGTTGGCTTTAGAAGTAGATGACGAAGAATTAACTACGCGTTTATTAAAGCGTGGTGAATCGAGCGGACGCGCAGATGACAGAAATGAAGAAGTGATCCGTCGTCGCATACAAGAGTATAATAACAAAACTTTGCCTTTAAAGAATTTTTATAATGAACAAGGTAAATTCCATTCTATAAAAGGTATTGGAACAATTGATGAGATCTTTAGATCGTTGGTAGACCGTATTACTTTTTTAAATGCAGAAATGGATCTTACTGCTTTAGAAAGCGATCTGGAACATTTGGATCTTACAATTCAGGATTTTGAAGTTGCAAGTGAAATGGAACCTGAATTATTGTTAGAGATAGATGCTATTAAACGCATTGAGGCAGAAGAAGCAGAGGAAGAAAAAGCAAACAAAAAACAAACCCCAAAACCAACTGCTATAAAAACTGCACCGGCTAAAAAAACGGCCACAAAAAAAGTAGCTAAGCCCGTAAAAAAATCAAAACCGGTTGCTAAAAAAGCGGTTAAAAAAACAAAGGCTGTGGTAAAGAAGAAAGTAGCTCCAAAAAAAGCAGTTAAAAAAGCTGTAGCAAAAAAGGTGGCTAAGAAAGCGGTAAAAAAAGTTGCTAAGAAAAAAGTAGTAGCTAAAAAATCTGCACCAAAAAAAGCGATTAAAAAAGCTAGCAAAAAACCTGTTGCTAAATCAAAAGCAAAAAAATCAGGTAAAAGAAAATAAATAATTAAACATATAAAGGCCTGATGCGTTATTGCATTGGGCCTTTATATTTTAGTACTGAGAAGATGGATAATAATTTTGTTGATTACGTAAAAATTTGTTGCCGCAGCGGTAAAGGCGGTGCCGGCTCTGTGCATTTTCACCGTGATAAATTAACTGCCTTTGGAGGGCCTGATGGTGGAAATGGTGGTAGAGGTGGAAACGTAATTTTGCGTGGCAATAAACAATTGTGGACACTCATACATTTAAAATACCGTAAGCACATTGTTTGTGAGCCCGGTGCTAATGGTTCAAGCGGCAATAAATCCGGTAAAGAAGGTGCGGATGAATACCTGGAAGTGCCTTTAGGAACTATTGCGCGCGATGAAGAAACAGGTGAAGTAGAATGTGAAATTACAGAAGACGGGCAGGAAATAGTTTTAGTAAAAGGTGGAAGAGGGGGATTAGGAAATGCGAATTTTAAAAACAGCGTACAACAAAATCCACGTTTTGCTCAACCGGGCGAAGAAGGAAAATCGGAATGGAAAATTTTAGAATTAAGAGTATTGGCCGATGTGGGTTTGGTTGGCTTTCCAAACGCGGGTAAATCAACTTTACTATCGGTAGTGAGTGCTGCAAAACCCGAAATTGCTAATTATCCATTCACTACCATTGTTCCTAATTTAGGAATTGTAAGTTACCGCGATCATAAAAGTTTCGTCATGGCCGACATTCCCGGTATTATTGAAGGTGCGAGCGAAGGCAAAGGATTAGGTTTAAGATTTTTAAGACACATAGAAAGAAACTCTTCATTATTATTTTTAGTAAGTTGTGATAGCCCCGATATTGTAAAAGAATACAAGATCTTACTGAACGAATTAAAAAAATACAATCCTGAGTTGTTAGATAAAAAAAGAATTCTCGCCATCAGTAAAGCAGATATGCTGGATGATGAATTGGAAAAAGAAATAACTGCCGACCTGAAAAAACGTTTAACCGGTAAAAATAAAGTGCCGTTTATTTTCTTTTCATCAGCTACTCAAAAAAATATTGTGATGCTAAAAGATCTGTTGTGGCAACAGATGAATTATCCGTATTAAATATTTTTCATTTCTGTATTTTGCAATTCATTTACTTCTTCTTTTTTTCTTAGTTGAAGTGTATCCAGTTTTTTTGTTACTGAGTTTGGTAAAAGTGGATACATCATTTGCCCTACATAATTTTTAGGAAATTTTTCTTTGATGCCAAATTTTTCAGGCTCATGATCCGGACAAACATAGGTTCCAAAAATAATATCCATTAAAGGTGATATATTAGCATAGTTTCCTGCATCCCTGTCAAGATCATGATGCCAGTGATGAAGATCGGGCGAACCAATTATTTTTTTTAACGGTCCAATTTCCAAACGCACGTTTGAATGAATATAAATAGCCCAAATTCCACGAAATGCAATTAAACCGGCTAATGTTGAAAGGTCAAAGCCAAGAATAAAAGCCGGTAAATTAATTAAACCAACAGTATAAATGGAGTCAAGTGGATGCTCGCGATGCGCTGCCAGCCAATCTAAATGTTCTGAACTGTGATGTACCTTATGAAAACGCCACAAAAAGCCAATCTTGTGTTGCAGACGATGCCCCCAATAAATAACAATATCGCTTAACACAATTACTTCAAGGGCTTGTAGCCACCAATATTGTGATGCTATTTCTTTACGAAAAGTTTGTGGTACAATATTATTAAGCCAAAAACTAAAATAGCTCAACGTCCATAGCACTAATCCACCCCAAAGAAAATATTGTCCAAAAAAATAACAAAGGTCAAGAAGCCATTGCGGCCTTAAAATACCCTGCTTGTTTTTTGCAGGAAAAACTTTTTCCATTGGCACAAAAACCAATAATAAAAAAAGTATGCTTAGGCCTGTTGCTTCTATGAGTTTAAAAAAAATCAAAAATAGTTACTTTTTTTTAGGAGGTACTACATCTGTAAACGTTAAAATTCCAGGAGCAAGTATGACAGACTTTGAACTACTCATGATTTGTTTTTCCTGTAAAAAAAATTTAGGGACGATTTCATTTTTTTTTGGCGTGTCGGCACTTTGTTCCGGTGTAAAAATAACAGCCGATTTAGAGCTTGCCATCATCATTATTTTTTTAAGAAGCAATGAATCCTCTTCCTGTTTCTTTTTTTGTTTTGTAAGTTTTATGTCTAAAGAATCAGCTGGCTTGATTTTTAAATCATCATCCAGCAGAATCAAAGATTTTAAAGTTGACATCATTGTTGGATCGGTAACCTTTTTTTTAACCGTTGGAGAATCGATGGCTGTTAGATTTTCGTTTAGTAACAATTTTGTTTTAAGAATTGAAACCGTGGTCTCATGATTTTTTTCTGAGAATACTCCACTTCTGTAAGCAACAAATCCACCCATTAAAATAATAAAGCTGCCTAAAGTAAGTCCTTTTATAAATTTTGATTTCATGAAATTGTTGTTTAATAAAGATACAAATTGAAACTAAAGTGAAGAAGCTACTCAGTAACTAACTGCAGATAAATTGTTAAACTGTGTTATTTTACTGTATTAAAAATAAGTAGAAAACCCAAACTGAAATCCCGCCGTTCTTGAAGCAGAATTGCCCAGCAGATCGGTTTGCCATTGGTAGCGGTAATTAAAACGTATTACGGTTTGTTGCGATGGACGAAAACTAATTCCCGGAACGATCGCTACCAAATGATCGGCAATATTTGTTTGCGTTTCGTTAAACGTACCAACATTATAATCTACATACTCTGTTCTGAAGGCAATATTCAGTGTACTGTTTTCCCAGCCTAAAATTTTTCTTCTTAAAACAGGTTGTACAATGTCTAAAAATCCTCCATGTAATTTATTGCCGAACGCTTGTGAATAAGTTCCCGGAACATCTACAAAAGCCCAAACCCATTCACCATTTATGTACGTTCTTATTTTTGGAAGTGTAGTGTTGAGGTCGATCGCATAAAGATCTATTCTTCTTTGTTTGTCCAACACTAAGCCATCTTCTTCAAATTTATTATATACACCGCCCATCCACGATAAACCAATTTCTCCAACTTTGCGATGACGCATTGCTGTTTTAGTAGTAACCAATGGCACACCGTTAAAACTTTCTTCAAAACGCTCCGGATTTTGTTTACTTGCAGGTAACCAGGTTCGACCTTGTGCGTTCGAAATTATTTTATCATCAAAACCATTGGTCAAGTATGCTTCATAGGCCCATACAAAATTATTTTTCGCATATTTCCCAAATAAACCAAAACCTACATTGCTCCATGTGCTAGGAATAATGGTGGTTGCAGAAAATGGCCTACTAATGAATTCCCATTTTGGCCCGTCGTGATTTTGATTAAAAGCTCCAATAGGATTCATGATCACGCCGCCACGTAAATTCAATAAGGGATGCAATTCAATATCCATCGATGCAAATTCAATATTTATTTCTTTTCCGCCTTCTTCAAATTCTATTTCAGATAAAAATTTAATTCTTTTTTTAATAGAAGAAGAAAGAAAAATAGTTAAGCGTGGGATTTGAAAGGATAAGCCTTCTGTTACACCATCTGTTCCAAAATAAGAACTGTTAGCTTCTACATAACCGCCAACCGCTACAGGAAATTTACCCATAGTTAAAAACGGACGGTTATATACCGCGTCCATATTCATTTTTAATTTACTGGTATCTGCCGGTGTACGCTTTACAAATGAAGAATCTGTTTGCGCAAAAAAATGCAGGTTAAGAAATAATAAAATAAGAAGTATTATTTTTTTCATTTTAAATGAGTTGGATATAAATATTTTTTTCATCGTTGGATACCGGAAAACTTTTTAATTTTTGATCTGCCGGCCCTTGTATCACTTCACCTTTATTGCTGAATTCACTACCATGAGCCGAGCAGGTTAAAATATCACCGTTCACATTCAATTCAATGCCCTGGTGTGTGCATCTTAATAAATAGGCCTCATAACTGTTGTCGGGTTTACGGTAAACAATAATAGGCTGTTCAAGTTTATCGCTTTTAACAACAATGTATTTTCTCAGTTCCGTTTTATTTTTTTTGATCTCGGTAAATTCTGATCTCAAAACCGGTAATTGATCATTAGTTGCCGTACTTTGTACATAATGTGTACCTGTGCAGGATTGGTTCAATAACGAAATGCCTATTAAACTAAGACAACTTCCTCCGCAAACTTTTAAAAATTCTTTCCTGTCCATTATAAACTCTCTAAAAATTTAATGAGGTCATCTTTTTCACTTTGCGAAAGATCCTGGTATTTGTTTTTACTATTTTCTCCTTCGCCACCATGCAATAGAATTGCTTCGTTTATTGAAGTTGCTCTGCCATCATGCATTAAAAAATAACTTCCGCCCTGCGAATTCTTTGAAAGACCTAATCCCCATAAAGCAGGCGTTTTCCATTCTGCTGTTTTAGCAATGCCCTCTGTATAATTGTCGTTCAACGCAGCGCCCATATCATGCAATAAAAGATCGGTGTAAGGATGAAATTCTTTGTAGGATAAAGCATCTATATCTGCTTTGCCCGTTTTCCAATCTGCAATATGGCATTTTTCGCAGCCAATACTTTTAAAAATATTTTTTCCGGCTATTATGTTTGAATTATTTTGATCTCGTTGTACAGGTGTTTTTAAAGTGCGTAAATAAAAAATAACATTTTGAACTGTTGAAGATGCTACTTCCGGATCAGGTGTATTATCCCCATACGGACCAACAATACCATTTATGGCAGGCTCTGATGAAGCATACTCTGAAGTAACCCCCATATCCTGCACATAAGCATTTACTGTTTGATGCCATAGGTCAATGGCCGCAGCTTTTTTTCCAAAACGTCCAATATATCTTCCGTTAGAAATTAAATGATGTGCCTTTGCTTGAAAATAATTTGGAGGATGAACATAATTAGCTACACCTGAAATGCCGTCGCCATTAGCATCCAAAGGATCGGCATTTGCTAATAATTGCGCATCTGTTAATGCTTCTAAAAAACCAAGTCCTGTATTGGCGGGCGGAGTAAATTTTGAAAAGCTGGCACCACTAGGTATTTGCTCTGGGGCATAACCCGGAATAGCTCTGTTTTGCAATTGCGGCCCGCCTTTTGTTAAATAAGTGTTTCCATTTGTATCAGATTGTCCAAAACGTATGAGTGTAGTAAAAGGATGACCCTTGCCATCGCCCGCATGGCAACTACCACATGAGTTGGCAACGAAATAAGGTCCTAAACCGGTTTGTGTAGTAAAGATCTCGTCATTAAAAGCAGCGTCACCGGCAAGAAATTGAATTTTTTGTTCAGCGCTTAAACCTTCAATGGGCCCATCCAGCAATTCATCTTCGGCCGGCGCTTTGGGTAATAGTTTTTTACAGGCTGTAAAGCTAAATAAAAGAACAGATAATAAATAAAGAATATATTTTTTTGATAACATGTATTTTAATTTTAATACAAAGTTGGATTTCTTTTAATGATTTATAATTATTAATTTTGGTATGCCTAAAAATTAATTTATGAGAACAGAAACCGTTGAGAATTATCTTAAAACGATCTATAACCTTTCGTCAGACAATACTTTGGTGGTTTCTAACCAGCAATTGGCAGATAAACTCAATATTAACCCTGCTTCGGTAACGGAGGCCTTGCGTAAGCTACACGAGTTAAAATACGTTATCTACGAAAAATCATATGGTACAAGATTAACTTCTGCGGGTTCTAAACTGGCCCTTGGTATTGTAAGAAGACATAGGATATGGGAAACCTACCTTGTAAAAGAATTAGGTTTTGGATGGGATGAGGTGCATGTTATAGCAGAAGAACTGGAGCATGTAAAGAACGATAAGCTTATTAATAAATTAGCTGAGATATTAGGTAATCCGGTTTACGATCCACACGGTGATCCTATTCCTGATGCTAAGGGAAAGATCCAGAAAAGTAATTTTATTAAACTCTCAGAAGTTAAGCTAAAGAATAATTATAAAGTAATGGGTGTTACCGATCATTCAACAGCATTTTTAAAATATCTTGATAAACACCATTTAATAATAGGTGCAACTATTAGTATTAAAACAATAGAAGAATTTGATAGTTCTATAGTATTAATTTGCCAGAAAAAAGAAGTGAATATTAGTCCCAAGGCTGCAGAATGTATAATTGTGCAGGCTTTATAAATTATCAATTAACTTCTTTAACCAAAACCATCTTTAACCACAAGAATCCCAGGACTCCCGAAGTTAATGAAGCTATTAAAATAGCGATCTTTGATTGATCTATTTGTTCTGCATTATTAAATGCCAGCAAGGTTATAAAAATAGACATTGTAAAACCAATTCCTGCTAAGATACCTGCCCCAATAATGTGTTTCCATTTAAGGTCATTTCCAAGAGCTGAAATACCTGAAAGTGTTGCGAGAAATACAAATAAACAAATACCCAATGGTTTACCAATTACTAAACCGGCAATTATGCCAATACTATTTGCCTGCGTTAAACCTTCATGCCAATTTCCATTAATTATAATGCATGTATTTGCTAAAGCAAAAACAGGAAGGATAAAAAACGCTGCAGGTTTATGAAGAAAATGTTGAAGGCGATAAGAGGTAGATCTTTCGTCTCCATTACCAAACGGAATTGCAAAGGCTAATAATACTCCTGTAATTGTTGCGTGAACCCCTGAGTGATACATAAAATACCACATAACTATACCACCAATTAAATATGGAATGAGATTGTGAACTTTAAGGCGGTTTAATATTAGCAAGGCTCCGAAAATTGCCAGTGCAAGAAATAAGTTTAAAAAAGAAATGCTTGAAGTATAAAAGACAGCAATTACAATTATTGCCCCCAGATCATCAATGATGGCAAGGGCCATTAAAAAAACTTTTAACGAGGTAGGTATCTTGTTTCCTAAAAGCGAAATAACGCCAACCGCAAATGCAATGTCTGTAGCCATTGGAATGCCTGTGCCTGCTTGTGAATTAGTGCCAAAATTAAATAAGAAAAATATTCCGGCAGGTACCAGCATGCCGCCAAGAGCTGCAAATGCAGGTAACGAAGCAGATTTAAGGTCAGACAGCTCACCTTTATAGATCTCGCAAGTATTAATGAAATAACAGTGCAAAGAATAAGAATAAGTCCACCGGCCTTTTCACTTTCAAAAAAATCTGTAAATAGTTTAGTCAGTTTCATCTCTCTAAACACAAATATACTAAATTAGTATTTGTTTATTTTTTGAAGTGTTTGCCTATGTATTCAATGGCTTGTTTTTGAGTAAGCACAGAAAAATTTCTGTAGCGGTAGTGCACATCAATTATTTCGTCGATAGCTTTTAAAACCACTTCTTTATTTTTCCAGGTATTAAGATCTGCTATCACCGTTTCAATACAGCCTTTTTTATAAGCAATTTGCCCCAGTACATGCACTAAAGTAGTTTTAACTCTTGCGGTAGTATCAAATTGAAGTTCTTTTAATAATGGTAAAATATCCTGTGGATGTGTTCTGCCTCTTAATTCTATACCATGGCAGATCTCGCGGCGAATTTCCTTATCTGTATGGTGAAGATATTTTTTCGCCCATTTTAAAACAGGTTTTGGGTTTTTTTCGCCCATTTTCTTTATTGAGCCAATTACGGCATTACGTGGCGAATGATGTTGATCGAATAAACCTGTATCAAAAAAATGTTCAACCGTTTCAAAATCTTTAATACCAATTTCACCGGCAGCATTAATAACTGTTTGTCGTATTTTAAAATCTTTTTCTTTTTGTAGTTTTTCAAGAAGGGAGAATATCTTTTTTTGCAGGCTTACATTTTCAAAATAAATGCGACCAATGTTTAAATAAGCTGATTTACGAATGTAAGTATCTTCGTCAGAAAAATAATTAAGAAAGGAAGTGTGTTGCTTATTCTTTAGATCCTTTAAAAGTGCCGCTTTAATTTCGGCTACTAAGGCAACGCGATCAGGTTTTGAAAGTTCATAAAATCCCATTTTTGAGTTATTGTTACGGTAAAGACCAGGCTATAAAAAAGTTCTTAGCCATTGCAGGGCTTTCTCTCTTTCAGAAAAAAGCTTAGTCTGCAAATAAGGTTTATTTACCTTAAGGTAAAAATTACCAATTATTTTTTTTGCAATGGAATCAACAATAATGGCTTTAGCCTTGGCATTAGTAATAAAAGTTTTGCTGGCAGAAAGCTCACGCGCCTCTTTGCTAAAAGAAGCCAACTCTCCTGAAGTCACTAAAATAACATATGGTTTATGACCTGCCAATTCAGCACTTATTTTTTTTAGTTCTTCCAGGTCTTCCATTTCAATAACATTACCTGACTTGATATAATTTTCAACAATACCATCATCTAATAAAGTGACCTCAAATTTCAGGGTATTTATCTTTTTTTGTTCACGAATGGCATTCATGGGTAGTATGCGTATTAAATTACACCGAAGATAACAATATATCTGATATGTGCGTCATAATAAAGTAAAAAGATACAAATAGTAATTGTTTATAAACCCAGTATTTGCAGGCTTTTTGGATGATTTAATTATTTTTTTATGGAATTTTTTTAAATCCCGCATCTCAATATAAAAACTAACAACTAAATTATATTTTGCCATGAATTTAAGAGCATTTACCTCCAAAACAACCCGCTACACAGCTATAGGTTTACTTACCTTATCGCTTGCAGCATGGGTTACACCTGCCGGCGTATATAAACTGGCCATGGATAACGAAGTTATTGCCATGATAAAAAGGAAATTAACTAAATACAATGATGCGCTTCCTGAGGATAGGGTCTACCTGCATTTTGATAAACCTTTTTACGAACCGGGCGAAAGTATTTGGTTTAGCGCTTATGTACGAGATGGGCAGACTTTAAAGGCGTCACATAAAAGTGATATCGTTCATGTTGAATTAATAAACCCAAAAGGCGGTATCGAAAAAAAGATCACTTTAATTTCTAAGAACGGAAAAGCTGCAGGCGATTTTTCTTTGGATAATGAAGCTTTGGGAGGATTGTATAAGATCCGCGCTTTCACTAACTGGATGAAAAACGATGGTGAAGAAAATGCGTTTGAACGTGATGTGCAAGTACAAGATGTGATCCTTCCGAATTTAAAAATGAAATTGAATTTTGAGAAAAAAGCTTTTGGTGCCAGTGACCAGGTAATTGCCAAGTTAGAATTAAATACAAACGAAAATAAACCCTTAGCGGATTATAAAATAAAATTTGTTGCCAATTTAGATGGAAAAAAAATAATTGAGAAGGCAGAAGTAACCGATGAAGAAGGTATTAAATACATTAAATTTAATTTACCTGCAAAATTAGAAACAAGTGATGGCTTATTAAATGTAATGATCGATTATAACGGAAGCACTGAAAGCGTTTCACGCTCAATTCCAATTATTTTAAATGATATTGATCTTGCTTTATTTCCTGAAGGTGGTGATCTGCTTTGCGGTTTTGACAATAACATTGCTTTTCGTGCCTTGAATGAATTTGGTAAGCCTGCCGATATTGAAGGTGTGGTGTTGGATGAAAAAGGCACAACAGTTACAACATTCAGTAGCTTTCACCAGGGTATGGGAGCTTTTAAATTAAATCCTTTGGCTTCAGAAAAGTATACTGTAAAAATTACAAAACCCGAAGGCATTAAAGAAACTTATAAATTACCCGAAGCTTTAAAACGCGGCTATGCATTTAATATAGATAATTCAAAAGCAGAAGAATTAACGTTAAACATCAATTCAACTGAAGCAGAAGAATTATCACTAATTGCGCAGGTGCGTGGTAAATCATTTTACACAACTGTTATCAATGCAAAAAAAGGTTCAAACAAAGTAACTTTCCCAACTACTAATTTCCCAATTGGTGTATCGCAAATAACTTTATTCGATTCGCATTCTATTCCTCGTGCTGAACGTTTAGTATTTGTAAATAAAGACAAACATTTAAATATTTCTATTGAAACAGATAAAGAAAAATATTTACCACGTGAAAAAGTAAAAATGACGTTGCTTGTTAAAGATGAACGTGGATTACCAATGCCGGCAAACCTTTCAATGGCTGTTGTTAACGATCAGCTATTATCTTTTGCAGACGATAAACAAGGTAATATGTTATCGCAATTTTTATTGCAACAGGATATTAAAGATAAAGTAGAAGAGCCGGCGTTTTATTTTGATGAGAAAGAAAAGAAAGCAGATAAAGCTTTGGATTATCTTTTAATGACATCCGGGTGGAGACGCTTTAGCTGGGAAAAATTAATTGAGAATGAAATACCAACAGTAAATTATAAAGAAGAAAAAGCGATCATCTCAGGAAAAGTAATGGATGCTTATACCGGAAAAATTATTCCTAACGCGGTTGTAAAAATAAATGGTGGCATGGAGTATGCAGGTGATTGGGAAGGTAAATTTTTTGTAAAAAACATCGATCTTTCTACCGCACAAACAATAACTTTTAAAGCTCCGGGCTATGGAGATCAGGCACAATATATCCAAAACTATAATCAAGATATGACAGTGTACCTGTATTCAAATAATTATTACAACAATTATTATAAGTCAACAAAATCCTGGCCTGCATCGCGCTCTAAAAGTGCAAAAAAAGGAATGCAGATGCCTAATGATATGGAAGATCTTGCTGTAAATGAAGGGGCTGGTATGGCTGTTCCTGCGGTAAATATGGCCGGTCCGGTTGTTTTTGACGATCTTAAAAAAGTAGATGCGGCAAAAGGAAAAGTAAAAATGAACGAAAATAAAAAGAAAGAAGAGAAAGCTGAGAAAGATATGAGTGGAGAAGTAGCAATAAAAAGCTTAAACCAGGAGATGGAAAAAATTGCTGCTTCGGAAGTGATGGATCGCCGTGATGGTAAATTTGGACAAGGCGGACGTGTTTTAAGTAATAATAATATTAATGGTGATGCCAATCTTGTAAAATATTACCGCGCCCGGCAATTTGCCTCACCGGTTTACAAAAATGATGAGAACGTAGAAACAAGAACTGATTTTAGAAATACTATTTACTGGAACCCAAGTGTAGAAGTTGGTTATTCGGGAAAAAGAACAATTGAATTTTATACATCGGATGATATTACTTCTTTCCGCACAACCATTGAAGGCATTGGAACTGATGGTACTTTAGGAAGAGCAGAAAAGAATTTCTTTTCACAACTACCTTTTGCAATGACCACAAAAATTCCGGTTGAAGTAGCAACAGAAGATATTGTATCTATTCCTTTAACCTTAAAAAATAATACAGATAAACCTCTTGGAGGATTGTTGAATATCATCGCTCCCGCTGCATTACAGGCTGTTGTTACAACACCTTCTATTCAAACCATTATGCCGGGTGCTGCAAAAACAATTTATTTAGATTATAAAGTGTTAGATAAAATTGGTTACGGTGAATTTACGCTTGGCTTTAAAGCCTGTGGTTTAGGAGATGCTTTTACACAAAAAATAAAAATTGCACCAAAAGGTTTTCCTGTTACTGCTTCTTTTTCGGGGCAGGATGTAGAAAACGAATTTTCTTTCGTGATGAATAAAGTAATTAACGGTTCAACAAAAGCAATATTTACAGCATATCCAAATGTTGTATCTGATCTGATGAAAGGTGTAGAAGGAATTCTTCGTGAACCGGGTGGATGTTTTGAGCAAACATCTATGAGTGCATATCCAAATGCAATGGTGTTAGACTATTTAAAAGCTACCGAAAGCAAAGATGATAAAACACTGGCTTACGCGGGCACACTTTTAGACAGAGGTTACAAACGCCTTGTTACTTTCGAAACAAAAGAAAAAGGATACGAATGGTTCGGCGCATCGCCCGGCCACGAAGGATTAACAGCTTTTGGTTTAATGGAATTTGTAGATATGAAAAAAGCAGGTGGAGATGTAGATCAAAAAATGATCGATCGTACTGCCGAATGGATCATGAACCACAAAAACGGCAAAGGTGGCTTTACAAGAAATACAAATGCTTATCATGATTTCGGGCGTATAAGTGAAGATGTAATGAATGCTTATATAGTTTATGCAGTTGCAGAAGCAGGCTACACAAATGTAAAAGATGAGTTTACTGCGTCATGCAAGAAAGCGTTAGAAACAAAAGACGCTTATTTATTAGCCATGATGGCAAATGCGGCTTATAGTTTTAAAGACACTAAAAAGGGTGATGAATTAATGACAGCCCTTTTAGCTTTACAAGCTAAAGATGGTAGCTGGACAGGCTCTACGCATTCTATCACCTATTCACAAGGTCAATCATTAACTGTTGAAACTACAGCAATGGCAATAATGGCCATTTTAAAATCAAATAAAAACGCGCTTGAATTAAATAATGCTGTTCAGTTCTTAGTAAGTGCACGTAGTGGCTATGGTGTATTTAGTACAACGCAGGGTACTGTGCTAGCTTTAAAAGCTTTAACAGAGTTTGCTAAATTCAGTAAAAAAACAACTGAAGATGGTACGATTGAATTATATGTTGATAATAAAAAGATCGGAACAAGATCTTACAAAGCAGGAGATAAAGGTGCAATTGTAGTAGACAGTTTAGAGAAATTTATTACAAGCGAAGGTAAACATTCTGTAAAAGTAAAATATGTTGGTGTAAAAACACCATTACCTTATTCAGTTGCTGTTAGCTGGAATACTTCTTTGCCAAACAGTAATAAAGCATGTGCAGTAGACCTTAAAACCAAATTGGCTGAGAAATCTGTTAATGTTGGTGAAACAGTTCGTTTAACTGCAACTGTTAGCAATAAAAAGAATGAAGGCATTCCAAGTACCATGGTATTAATTGGAATTCCGGCAGGCTTTAGCGCACAACCATGGCAATTAAAAGAAATGCAAGAGAAACATGTATTTGATTATTATGAGATATCAGGTAACAATATTGCTATTTACTATAGAGGCATGGCTCCTTCTTCGGTTAAAGAAATTAATTTGGATCTTAAAGCAGAAATGCCGGGAGAATATGATGCACCTGCTTCTTCAGCGTATTTATATTACACGAATGAATATAAAACATGGAGCTCAACAGAAAAGATCACCATTAAAAAACCAACTATCTGATAATATAATGTCATGTCGAGTGGAGTCGAGACACATAAACCGCTTCTCGACTTCAATCCAAGTGACGTAAAAATTAATAACAATGAAAATTTTAACTTTCGTTTTATTCTTCTTTCAATTCTCTTTTGCAAGTGCAACAGTGAAAGAAGATTCTTTAAAAAGCAGTCCCGATAGCTATCGGGATGATATCAATGATCCGCGCAACCCCAATTGCCCGTGCCATAAATATCAAAAGCTGGCGGATGATGAATACAGAAAACTAGTAGGAAAGGAAATAAAGCTAAAGCCTGAAGAGAATAAAAATAATTTCAATAATTCTCTTGCCGGTGGCAGCGATCTGAATTCAAAAACTACAATTTGCACTAAAAAAAATAATTCAATTAAAAGAAGACATAGTTTTTTTAATTTCAAAAAGAAAAAAAGTTCAAAAAGAAGAAAAGTAAGGCGGTTAAGGAGAGATAACACATCTTGCTATCATTTTTGATCAAAAAAAAGTCCGGAATAATTACTCCGGACTTTTTAACTTTTCTAAACCTTAAACTTTGAATTAGGATACAATATTAAAATTAAATGCACCCATTTTTTTAGCGCCGTAAATGCGTAACCAAACCGGTAACACAGCTTCTGTACCTCTTGCGGATGTTATGTCTCCAAGATCGAGAATATTCTGATCTTTCCAGCCAAGTTTATTTAAGAATGTTTTTACTTCTGTTTTTGCAGATTCATCATTTCCGCAAATGTAATTTATGTGATCTACTTTTATGATAGAAGGATCTACCATAATGCCACACCACATAGTATTTAAAGTCTTTACCACTTTTGCGTTGGGAAAAGTCTTTTGAATCTCTTCAGCTAAAGAATTAAAATTGCTCAATTCAGGAATTAATCCCGGAGGCATACCGTTGCTAAAATCCAATGGATTAGAAATGTCAACTAAAATTTTTCCTTCTAAATTTTTTGCTTTGGCCAAATTTAAAACTGCTATTGTATTGGCGCCATTCGAAACATTTAAGATCATTTCTCCAAAAGCAGCCGCTTCTTCAAATGTACCCGCTTTAATATTACTGTTCTTTTCGTACCATTGCGCAAATGAATTTTTGGCACCGTCTTTTCCAGGCGCAGCTAATTTTTCCTGCAGATTTCTTGTGCCTATCATTACATCATAACCCAATGCGGTTAAACGTGTGGCAAATGTTTGCCCAACAGTTCCTGTTCCTAGTATTGCTATTTTTTTCATAAGTATTGTTTTTTAGTGATGAAGCGATCTTTGATCTGCCTCATCGATTGTTACTATCAAAATTATAGTTGCAAACATATGTATACTTATTTACCTTTGCAATAACTGTCAAATTTGACAGTATTATAATTTAACAAAAAATTAGCAAATGATCATTAAAGGTAAAGAATACGTTTTCAAATTGCGTGGTAATACATTTCACTGTGCTATGGATGTAACGATGAATTTTATTGGCGGTAAATGGAAAACCGTTGTGATATGGTATTTGCGAAACAAAACCATGCGCTTTGGTGAATTAAGAAAACAAATTCCTGATATCACAGAAAAAATGCTAAGCCTTCAGTTAAAAAGTTTAGAAGAAGATGGAATAATAAACCGTGAAGTTTTTGCCGAAGTACCTTTGCGCGTAGAATATTCTCTTACTCCATTTGGCAAAACTTTATTACCGGTTGTTGAGAGCATTGCCAAATGGGGCAGGCATTTGGGCGATACAGAAGGAAAGTTAGAAGAAGTGATTTCTAAAAAGAAAAAAGCCAAAGTCTAGTTTATTAAAACAGATGTCATTGTTAATGAACCTGCAATGGCTTTATCGTTAAAGAACTTAGCAGTTTCATTTTTTTCCTGTAAGGCCAAAGTATATAATAATGGCAAATAATGTTCGCGGGTAGGGATAGCTAATTTTGCTGATTTGTTCAGCGACTCATAATTTATTAATGCCTTGTGATCCAGTTTTGTAATTTTATCTTTAAAGATCGTGTTCATTTCAATGGCCCAATCAAAACCAAATTCTTTATCCAGATCGGCCATAGATGTAGCTTTCACCATTCCTAAATTATGTACCATGTTGCCGCTGCCAATAATTAGAACACCTTTTTTGCGAAGGCTTGCTAATTCTTTTGCCAATTCGTAATGATATTGTGGCGGTTGATTATAATCCAAACTTAATTGAAAAACAGGAATATCTGCATTAGGAAACATGGGTTTTAAAATACTCCAGGTGCCATGATCCAAGCCCCATTTCTCATCTAAACCAACTGTTGTTTTTTTAATTGCATTTTTTGTTTCCAATGCAAATTCAGGACTGCCCGGTGCCGGATATTTAGCTTCAAATAATTCTTTAGGAAAACCGCCAAAATCATGAATAGTTCTTGGGGCATTCATAGCAGTAACAAAAGTGCCATTGGTTTCCCAATGGGCCGAGATACATAAAATGGCTTTTGGTTTAGGTAAATTCTTTGCAATGGTCTTCCAGCCGGTGACAAATTCATTATCTGTAATAGCATTCATAGGATTTCCGTGTCCAATGAACAATGCCGGCATTTGTTCGGTTGAGCCAAATGTTTCGGTTAATTTATTTAATTCATTTAATTTCATAGCCGCGCCTGTTAAAGGGAATAATGCCAGTAATTTTAAGAAGTCTTTTCTGTCCATTTTAAAAGGGATAAGTAAAGTTAAAAAAATAAAAATCAATATATTTTGGAACAGTGTTAATAAAAGCAATTAATTTATATGCTAATAAATTTGTTACTTCGCAGGCATAAAATTTATGGTATGAAATATTCAAAAGCAATCACTATATTTTCTTTTGTTGCATTAACTACGATCATTGCCTGCAAAACAAAAAAAGAAACAAAAATAACCACACCTGTTACCACTACACCGGTTGAAACACCAAAGGCAGATGTTATGCCTGTAACTTATGAAACATTAAAACCTTTATTGGCTAAAAGCTGTAATACAAGCGGTTGCCACGATGAGAGTCGCAGAAGAATGAATTTTAAGATCTACGATAATCTAAAATATTTTGGTGGTAAAGGTGAATTAAAAACACATGTTTTAGATATTAAGAACATGCCACCAGATGAAACCCTTACTGAAGCGGAGTTGGATCAATTCCGTCGCTGGATCTCTGAAGGAATGCTTGAAAAATAGCAATGAAGCAGAATGTAATTCGCTTCATTATAAAATAAGAACATTAAATTAATTAAAGTATCTTTGTGTAAATGAACACAAATGAGCACTTTTAGCGATCTTAATCTTTCCAAACAACTTTTACGCGCAATTGATGAGATTGGGTTTACAAATCCAACGCCCATCCAGGAAAAAGCATTTCCGGTTATTGCATCGGGCAGAGATGCTGTGGGTATTGCACAAACCGGTACAGGAAAGACCTATGCTTATTTATTGCCAATATTAAAGCAATTAACCTATTCCGAACAACGTCAGCCGCGGGTTGTAATTCTTGTACCAACGCGTGAATTGGTAGCGCAGGTTGTTGGTGAAATTGAAAAGCTTGCTAAATTTATGAGTGTTAGGGTTTATGGTGTTTACGGCGCTTCTAACATTAATACGCAAAAACAAAAAGTATATGATGGTTTGGATATTTTAGTGGCCACACCCGGAAGATTTATTGATCTTACTTTAAGCCGCACTTTGCAATTAGGTTCAGTAAAAAAATTAGTGATTGATGAAGTAGATGAAATGCTTAATCTTGGCTTTAGGGCACAGTTAACGCAGATATTGGATTCATTACCTGTTAAAAGACAAAACATTTTATTTTCGGCAACTTTAAATGAGGATGTTGAATTAATGATCTCAAAATATTTTAATCAGCCTGAATATATTGAGTTAATTTCGAGAGGAACACCTCTTGAAAAGATCGTACAATACGCTTATTTTGTTCCTAATTTTTATACCAAGATCAATTTATTAAAATGGTTGATCGCGCATGAAAAAGGGTTTACAAAAGTGTTGTTATTTGTAAAAAATAAAAAAATAGCTGACGATATTTATGAAATACTGGAAGAAGAATTTCCAACCGAGACAGGTGTTATTCACTCCAACAAATCGCAACCGCAGCGTTTTGCCTCGGTAAAGTATTTTGATGAAGGGGTACACCGTTTATTAATTGCTACTGATATTATAGCACGTGGTTTAGATATCCCAAATGTAACTCACGTAATAAATTTTGATATTCCTAACGAGCCTGGTGCATATATACATCGTATAGGCCGAACTGGCAGGGCAGATAAAGCAGGTGTAGCATTAAGTTTTATTACAGATGCTGAAAAACCTTTTCAGTTGGCTATTGAAGCTTTAATGAATAAAAAGATACCGGTTCTTAAACTATCAAAAGATGTGGAGATAGATGAGGAATTGACAAAGGATGAAATTCCGGTTAAGCGTGATAAGAATTTAGCAAAGCAAAAAAAGATAGAGGTCACCGGCGGTGGAGCTTTTCATGAAAAGAAAGAAAAAAATAAAAAAGTACAGTTAGGTGGTAAGCGTGGCCAGGAAAAAATAAGACGCTTAAGAGAAAATTACGCTAAGAAAAGAAAACGTTAAAAAAAATCCCCGAAATTTTTCGGGGATTTTTTATTAAAAATTAAAATTACTTATTGCCTTTTACAATAAACCACCAAAGCGCTACATACACAGCTTCCTGTTTTGCACCTTGTATGGCACTTGTAACATCACTCATTTTAGCAATAACACTATTGCTTGAATTGCGGATATCATTTCCGTCAACTCTTAAAACTGAAGAGTTACTTGAGTTACGGATGGTCTTGCCATCACTGTCAACGCTTCCAACAGAGCTGTTGCTCGAATTACGGATGGTCTTGCCATCACTATCAATACGGCCTACAGATGAATTGCTGGAGTTGCGAAGGGTTTTACCGTCACTATCCATTTTATACTGTGCGCATGCTACCGATGATATCAGCGTAAAAGCTGCAACGGCTAAAAATGATCTCATTGTTGTTTTCATAGTTTAGTTTTTGTTTACTTAAAGCTATGTAAAAGAAACAAGAGTTCAAAATGTATAGAACGCAGATAACACTGATTAAAATGATCTGTGTTAACCTGTTTAATCCGTTTCATCTGCGTTCCATCACGTAAATTTAACGTACGGTTACTTTTGGATTAACTCTTTCAATAATATCAAAAACCTGTTGTTGTTTATTTAATGCCACTACTTCTTCATCTTCTGCATTAGAAAGATTTCCGAGTTTAGAAACAACGTTTGCCTGAGCATATGCTTCTTCACGCATTTCTTTAGCCATACGTATGCATTTTTCAGCTTCGGTATTTAGGCTAACAGCCAATGCAGTAGTGACATCATCATTTTTAATGATCTTCAACAACACATTAATGTAGTTTCGGTTTTGATATAATTTTTGATAAGTGTCTTTTGCCAGTAGTTCTGAGATCTCAATTTGTTTCAGTACAAATTGTTTTTCAAAGAAAAGAGCTTCAATATTTAACTCTTTTTTCTCATCGCCGCGTTTTGTTTTAGCGGCATTTTTAAAGGCGAGTGCGGTAAGATTTAGTTCTTTTGCTTCTTTAAGAAGCTCGTTCAATTCCAGGGCCACAGATTTTGTAGAATAGGTAACCGTAATTATCTTGCTTTCCTGGCTGATCAGTGTTTTTCTAATCTGAGTAATTTGGTTGCCTGATTGGCCGAATACCACTGCATGAATGATAACCGCCAACATTGTTGGAAGGTAGAGATTTGTTTTCATAACGAATAAGTTTTAAGTGTGTGTAATTTTTCATTTTCAATAAGATTTTTAAATTTTTAAATTGTGATACGGATAAACTGTTGAGTCGCTTTTTTACCAGCCCCTCTATATAGTAGGATAGATAAGGGTATCGGGTATGTTTGAGTTTATAGTTACCTTTTTGTACGTGACTAAAATTAAAAGGTTCGGTTTTAGATAAAATAGTTTTTGAACCGAAAACGGTTAATAACCCGCATTTATTTTTTAGATTTTTTTAGGAAGCTATAGTGCGTCTTTCCAGTTCCACCACTTAAGCTTCTCCGCATCCCTTTTTTCTATAGGAGTTTTTGCATAATATACTGCGCATTTAAAAACGTACAATAAACAACGGTCCTGTATTACGCCTGCATATTTATTAGAGAGGTCATATAAAACCTCAGGGTCTTTATTTTTGAGATCTTTAATAGAAGTGATGCCAATATTCCAAAGATCGTTGGCTATTGAAATACCAACACCCGGAATTTGTTTTAGTTCTTTGATAGAATCTTTATGTAAGGGTTTATTTGTAACTGATTTCATTTCAGATCTTCTTCAGATCATCTTTAGTGAATTCATTTCTAACATTGCCTGTATTTAAAGTACTGGCGGGCTCAAACAGCATTACCGATACTTCATGTTCGGCCACCGGCCGGTGCTCTACACCTCTTGGTACAATTAAAAATTCGTTTGGTAATACATCAACTGTTCTGTCTCTGAATTCCATTTTAAATTTACCATCAATAACATAAAACAATTCGTCTTCGTGCTCATGGCTATGCCAGGTAAACTCACCTTTAAATTTTACCAGTTTAACATGCTGTCCATTCAATTCACCAACAATTCTGGGATTCCAATGATCTGAAAAAAGCGAAAGCTTATCTTTAATATTTATTTTTTCCATTTTTAGGCTGCAATTTCTTTTAAGGCAATAACCAGTTTATTTATTTCGGCAACAGATGTAAATACATGAGGCGTTACTCGTACACCATGCACATTTGAACTATCAATGGCCACCGTCCATATTTTATATTTTTCCAATAAGATCTTAGCCAATTCTGCAGGCTTTATTCCTTCCACACCTACATTGGCAATAGCACAACTCCGCATTTTATCTGAAGGTGTATTTATTTTTATTTTCTTAAGATCTTTTACCTGACTTACCCACAGATTTTTCAAATAACGTAAGCGCGCTTCTTTTTCTTTAATGCCAATTCCATTTTGGTAATCTATTGCATGGTTAATGGCAATATCTGCTGCTACAGAAATAGTTCCTGTATGATTTAATTTTCTGATATCATCTTCTTTAAAATTAAACTCACCATAAATTGGCCATAATTTTTTGATCCTTTCTTTATTTACATATAAAATACCAACACCCAAGGGTACACCTAACCATTTATGCAAACTGCTTCCGTAATAATCACAATTAAGCTCACTTATTTTAAAATCAATATGCGAAACAGCGTGCGCTCCATCTACCATTACTTCAACACCTTTGCTGTGTGCCATATCGCATATCTTTTTTACAGGTAATATCTGTCCTGTAATATTTATCATATGGCATATCATCAATAATTTTGTTTTAGGTGTAATAGCTGCTTCATACAACTTTACAATTTCTTCGTCGCTTTTTGGATCTAATGGAATAGAAATTAGTTTATTGATCATACCATAACGTTTGGCTTGTTGTTTAAACATATCCAGCATGCTGCCGTAGTCCTGTTCAGCCATCACAGCCTCGTCGCCGGCTTTCCAGTCAATACCGGAAATTACAGTGTCTAAAGATTCTGTGGTATTACGGGTAATAATCAGCTCTTCACCACTACAGCCCAAAAGTTGTGCCAGCCGTTCTTTAGTTTTTTGTTTATTATCGTATTGTACGGTGCGCATATAATAAGAGCCTTCCATATTCACCATTTTAAGATCTTCCAGATAGGCATCTAATACAGGTTGCGCAAGGATACTGTAATAACCATTTTCAAGATTAATATAATCGGGTTTTAGTTTATAATCATTTCTTATGGATTGCCATTTGTCTAATTCATCATCGATTTTCCATACCGAAGGTATTTCTTCGCCCAGGCTTTTTGCCCTTACAGTTAAAGGCAATGTTGCTGTAAAAAGCAATGATTTTAAAAAATTTCGTTTATTCATGTTGTCAAAAAATTTGGGTTTTTAGTTGACCGCCGGTTTATACTAATTTACAGAAAGAAAATGACCTTTTACCGCCTGTTTATTATATTTGAAAAACAAATAGAATTTATGTTAAGCCTGTGTTTGTGAATGGGTTTTAACTATTATCTTTAGTGAAAAATAGAAAATGAAAAAAATTATAATTATTGGAGTTGTTGTTGTATTAGGTATATTCGGCCTAATTGCATTCATGATGTACCGAGGTTCTTATAATACCGCGGTTGATCTACAAGAAGATGTAGACCAGAAATGGAGTGATGTGGGAGTTACCTACCAAAGAAGAGCAGATCTGATCCCTCAATTGGTTGCAACAGTTAAAGGTGCAGCAGCAAATGAAAGAGGAATTTTAAAAGAAGTCACAGAAGCTCGTGCTGGAATTGTAAACGCAAAAACTCCCGAAGATATGGATATTGCAGGAAGAAAGATAAATACTGCAATTAATCTTGCTTTTGAGGCATATCCTCAAATTCGCTCAACCGAAAATTTTACCGGTCTCCAGGTTCAACTAGAAGGTACAGAAAATCGTATCGCAGTTGCTCGTGAAAATTATAATAAATCTGTCAAAGCATATAATACACATATTCGTGGATTTTTTAATAGAATGTTTCTTGATAAAGAAACATTCGCTAAAAAAGAAGGTTTTAAAGAGTATGCTGGTTCTGAAAAAGCACCTAAAGTTGAATTTTAATTAAAATGAAAACCGCCCGGAATTTTTTTACTGAGCAGGAGCAGTCCCTGTTGATAGAATCCATTGCTTTAGCTGAATTAAAAACATCGGGCGAAATTCGTTTGCATGTTGAGAACTATTGTTTTGGTAATGAAACAAAACGTGCCGGAAAAGTTTTTGCACACTTAAAAATGCATAAAACCAAAGAACGTAATGGCGTTTTAATATACATTGCCGTATTGAACAGAAAAGTTGCAATTGTTGGAGATGAGGGTATTCATCAAAAATTAGGAGATGAATTCTGGCAAAAAATAGTGAATGATCTCATTAAAAAGTTTAAAGAAAGCAGTAAGGCCCATGCATTATCTGAATGTATTAGCGAGTGCGGTGATCAACTTGCTAAGTTCTTTCCGAGAAAAGAAGATGATACGAATGAATTAACCAATACTATTTCATTTTGATCATGAATAAGGCCTTTACTTTTATATTTCTTTTTTTATTTAGTTTGGTTTCTGCGCAGGTTGCAGAGAGGCCAAGCCCACAAAGGCTTTACAATAATCTCTCTAGTGAATTTCCACAATTCTTAAATTCATCAGAAGCGCAGCAACTGGAAGACAAGTTGGTTGATTTCAGTAAAGAAACTTCCAACCAAATTTGTGTTGTGATCGTTGATGATCTTAACGGTTTGGAGCCTTCACAATACGCTACAAAAATAATTAACGAATGGGGGGTAGGCAAAAAAGATGCAAATAATGGGATTGTTGTTCTTTTAAAACCAAACAGCCACGATCTTTTTATTGCCATTGGTTATGGTTTGGAAGGTGCTATACCAGACCTTACTACAATGCACATTCGCGAAAATGAAATGAATCCTTATTTAAAGAATGGTGAAAATTTTACGGCTTTAGATAAAGGAACAACTGTTTTAATGCAGTTGGCAAAAGGTGAGATCAGCGAAAAAGATTATTCAGATAATTCTAGCGAAAAATTTAAGACCATATTTTTAACCATTGTTATCATTCTGATCTTTATTGCTATGATCAAAGGTGGTTTTGGTGGAGGCCGCACTTACAGCAGTGGTGGTTCAACCTATTGGGGTGGCGGTAGCGGCAGTTGGGGCGGTGGTGGAGGCGGTGGTGGCTTTGGAGGTTTCGGTGGTGGCAGTTCGGGCGGCGGCGGCTCAGGGGGTAAATGGTAATTTAATCGTTGTGTTCTTCTTCTCCTTCTTCAAAAAGATCATCGTTCTTGTTCCACTCATCTGTAATACTGTTCCATACTTTTTCTAACTCACCATCTTTATCGGGTGCAGAAAAATACAAAGTACTTAATGCTGCATATTGTTTTGGATATTTTCTTACCCTTTCCATATTGGCAATTGCTACTTTAATACTTACTTTTTCCCCAAAAATAATATTCTGCGCGGTTTCTAAAAGCAGTTTACGTAAAGGATGCTCAAATTTTTTATCTATATGCTTTAAAAGATTAACCAATGTTTCATCCGAAACCGAATCACTTCCGGCCATCTTGGCTATCTCGTCAATTACCGCAAATACAGAATTTGAAGAAATGGAAATGGCTTCATCTATTAACTTTAAACAATGCAAATAATTTTCGAACGGAAAACTGTCTTCTATTTTATTTATAAAATCTAATTCTTTTAAGGCTTCCATTTTAATTTAATTATTTTTTAGAGGTCTTATCTTTCCAATAGTTTATTATTGCAGCGCGGTCTTTTTCTTCAAGATACATTTTATAAGTATCTGCTACTTTTATTTCACTAATGATCAAACCTTCACCATCTTTTTGTCCCAAAAAATATTTAAAGATCTCTTTATCGTTTTGTATTACGCTTTTTGGTCCTGCAAAAGTTGCTACTTTAAAATAGATATGACAAAGAACCAAATGTGCCATAATGGTTTTGCTTGTATCATTTAATGCAATAATTAATTTTTGAGAAATGGAAATTCCTCTTTTCATCAATTGCAAAGCAGGTTTACTGTTCATGGTAAAAGAAGCTTTTTCGCTGTGCATGATCGTAAACTGACTGTTGTTTAGTTTTTTAATTAATGAAGCAGTTGATGGAATTTGCGCAAAAGCAACATTACATAAAACCAACAACAACATTAATATTTTTAATGATCTTTTCATTTGCAGTTGGAAAGTATCGCTATCCAATAGTATTTTAAATTAATGAATTTTATTTCGCCTGAAAACTCTTTCATTACTTCTTTAAAATAATTTTCTGTTGGGAAATTCTTAAGTACCAAATGAGAGCTTCCATCGTCCAGTTTCCTGGTTTGAAAAGTGTTTCCAGATTCGTCTGTTTCAGTGATAGGATGATTGCTTCCTTCAACATAATTGTTATCCATTATAACAACTGTGCCATCAGGTTTGATCATGGATCTAAGCGATTTTATAAAGTTAGCTAGATCTTGCTTTTTAATATGGCTCCAGATAAAACCTGCAAACAAGCTTTCATGTTTTTTGGTTAAAGTAGTATTAAAAATATCTACTACTTCAAATTTTACATTTTTTAAAGGATATTCTTTTTGTTTAGCAATTTCAAGTACTGTTTCATTAATATCGGTTGCTATGATAGCATGCGCTGTTTTAGCAATATGCTCTGTCCAGTAACCTGTGCCGCAGGCTATTTCAAAAACACTTTTTCCTCTAAAGGTTTCCTGTAAAATTTTTGATGCCGTAATTAATTCTTCTTGTCTTTCGGGTTTTGAATAGATCTTTTCGTATTCTTTTGCCCTGTCTTTATAATATTTTACCAGGTCGGTATTCATATTTTTAAAGTTACAAAATATTATTGCTTTAAGTATAAAGATAAAAAAAATCGCAGCTAACATTTTTTTAACTGCGACCTGAATTTTAAAGTACGAAGTGTTTTATTTTGCCTTATCGTTATTTAAAAGCTTAACACCTAAAATACTTTCCAGTAATGAAGCGTCTTTATTACTGCCACCATTCATATAAGTAGATGGCAATACAATTTTAGAAAGCGCTTCCGCTACACCAATTTTAGTGTCTTTTTCAAACTGAGCGCGCTCTTGCGGTGTTAAACCGGCGTTCACTAATTTTGAGTTGGCGTAAGATCTTGCATCTGCTTCTGTTTTTAATTTTTGTGCTTCCAATACCGCAGTTTGAGCTTCCAGCTCCGCAACTTCTTTTTGCTGTTGTGCCTGAGTAATGGCCTGCGCTTTTATTACCTCTTGTTCCCATTTAGCTTTTGCAGCCGATGCTTTACCTTGTAATTCGGTAGTGATCGCATCCTGCTCAGCTTTTTTAGAATTGGCAATTGCAGTTTGTACCTGCATATAAGCTTGTTGCTGCACTTTTATTTGTTTCTCAACTTCTTCATCGTAATCAATTGAGTTAAGCGCTAAACCTTGTAAGCTTACATTGTATTGTTTAATAGCAGAAACTTCCTGGCGTAAAGGTTGATTTCCTTTTTCAACGATCTTAACCACGGTAACTGTTTTATCTGTATTCATCAAATCGTCATGTACTTTAATGTCTTCTTGTTTGGTACGGTAAACGCCATTAATGGATTGATCTTCTATATAAGATAAAAGATCGTTACGTTTTTCGGCAGATGATTCTTTTGACGACATTAATGGTCCTGTCATATACACAGCCTTAGTCACTACCTGGCGGATCAATTGTTGTTCAATTGCCAATTGAGAACCAAAATCGGTATGTAATTTTAAGATCGCTTTTTCATCTTGTGGCATGTACCAACGTACCGATCCGGAAATAGTACCGTGGCCACCATCGTTAAAACGGATCTTGATAGAATTATCTTCAGATGAATTTGATCTTGACGCTTCTTTATTTGTCTCATCCTTTTTATTACTGAACCAAAACTGGTTTGATTTTTTGTAATGTGTAGCTGTTCCAAAGTTTTGAGCTACGGGTCCGGGAGTTGTATGAACAGACACCTTTCCACTGAAGGCACTTTGAATGATAACAATTTCTGAGTTATCCACATTCTCAACCATACGGCCTGAAAAGAGAAGAAAAATAAGGATCAAAACACCAAATCCTAACATAAGGATCTTTTTAGTGTTTAAATTGGTAAATAGGCTTTTTGATTTTTCGACGAAAGTATTCATTATTTATTTTTGTTTAATAGATTATCTGATTCTTCTTTTAATTGTTCGGCAGTTTTAAAATTTTTATCTACCTCGTTTTGCACATTCTTAATTTCTTCAACTTTTTCTTTGGCCTTATTTATTTTTTCATTTAAAGAGCCATCAACAGTTGACGAAGTTGTTGTGTTGTTTTTTGTTTTTCTGAACGAACCAAAAATAGGTTTGCCCGCAATTAGCGGATAAAAAAATTCGGTAATTGCAATAAGCACGATCGCTGCCGCAGCAATTATTTCAAGTAGCCTCCACATAGTAATATAGTGTTATACATTTATTGACCGCCTAACCCCTTGCAGCCATTAATTTTTAAAAATGGGGACTATAAATATAGCAAATTTTTAGATTCCTGCAAAAGGTTAGGGAATGGTGAAATTGACCTGGGTGTTAACCGTTGTGGTTGTTAGTGCTGCAAGGTTTACAGGGGGGTGTTGCTTGTGCTTATCCAATCACCGCCGTTAATGATGGTATTGTTGTCATTAGCGTAAAAAGTGGAATAATAATAGCTACCCTGGTACATATAATGTATAATAAAAGTAGTACTATAGGCGCATTCTATTTTTTCCTTTTCAGTTTGTAAAACAAAAATGTTAGTATAACCAACGCTGCACCTCCAATATAAAAAAGCAGGTTGTTTTTTTCTTCGGGTTCATTTTTCCATTCTTTAGTAATTGGTTTAGGAGAAGTAATATCAGCGTCTTCTTTATTCAGTTTTAGCTCTCCTGTATCTTTTGCGACCGAGTGTTTAGCTTCTTCAACTGTTTTTGAAAGGTCTGCCATTGCTAAGAGTTCAGTTGTATTAGTATTAATTTCCTTTAGATCTATTATATAATCAATACTATTATCTTTAAGTAATTCCTTATAATTTATATAACCGATTTTTTCATTTTCGCCAAAATTAATTGTATCACGTGTTGGCTGAACAGTTTTGTATTTACTTATCAGCTTTTCCATTTCTTTTATTTTTGGAGTTAATATTTCTGCTTTTCCACCGTAGTATTCTTTTGCTATTTGATAATAGGCACGGGCATATTCTATCGATCTTAAATTAGCCGATAAATCACCAAGGTCATTGAACAAGCTCGCCATAATAGCATCCGGGCCGGGACTAAAAGGTACACGTTCTTTCAACTGAATGTTTAATTGGTTGCGAACGAGACTATCTTTTTTTTGTTTTTCGCTTAATTCAAGAACACTGTGTGTGTTTAAATAAGCAGGCTCGGTGATCAATTTTTGCTTGGTCTCTAATATTTTTACATGGATCCACTCACTGCCTTCATGATCGTGAGGATTTAATTGTAAACCTCGCTTAATATATTTTAAAGCACTGTCGTTCTTTCCATTTAATTCATAAGCAGTACCAAGATTGGAAGCCAACTGAAATTCATTGGGATAATGTTTGTATAATTCTGCAAGGATGATTAATGCTTCTTTTATTTTTCCTATTTTCATTAAACAAACTGAGTAATCTGAAAGGAGCATGTAGTTTTTTTCCTGCTTTAATTTTTTCTCAAGCGCTTTTAGTTTATTGAAATTAATATCTAAATTAAAATTCTTGTTAAAAGGAAATTTCCACGTATCACCAAGAGGGTGGAGGTGACCTTCGTTATCCAACGAGTAATAATAATTAAGACAGGCATTTGTTTGGAAAACAAAAAGGCAAGAAAAGAAAAAAAGAAAAATTGTTTTTTTCATTAATACGGTTTCTTCATTAAAGATACAAAAGGTTTTATTATACCGCCCTTACAAATTCTTTTTTATCATCATCCCAAACAAGCAGCCGTGCCTGGTCTTTGTACTTGAGTATGAATTTTTTCGCTTCTTCCATTGTTTCGGGATAACCCTTTTGACCAGTAAGAATAGAAGGGGTATAGGTTTCGTAAACGCGCTGGTAAACAAAGCCATGGTCTTTTAAGAATTCTACAACTTTCCATTTTTTAAGATCGGTTTGTTTGGGTGGTTTAAATAAATGACTGAAAATAATGGTTGGTTTGCCACATTCATTGCAGGCAAGATCGATCTTTTCAGCGGTACTTTTATAAACGCTGAATGCTTTTCTACATGTAAAACAAACTTTTTTGTAGCCCATAGATCTTGTTCAAATTCAGATTAAAAAAGCGAAATAAAAAGATCAATGAAACTCGTACTGGTATTCCATTACATAATCAGGATATTTCCTTGCTTCTTCTATTTCGTATAGGTTTTTGCTAAATCTTTCAATTTTTGAAGGATAAATACTTTTGTCTTTGTATTCAAAAAAACCTAAGCGTGGGATGCCATCAAAATCCAAATAAGCCATCGTTACACGATTTTCTTTATCTAATGTCAGTTTCCTGTAATAAGGATAATCATCTCTGAAATAAGCAAAGAATGATAGTTTTGGCAAAGTATCATTTGCAATTACTGCATCAAGGATCCAATCTACGCGTTCTGAGTTTTTATATGTAATGGTGCTGTCGGTTTTGTTATTACTGATATAAAATACTTTTTTTTGTGCCGGTTCAGCATCTTTTGTTCTTTCAATTTTAAAAAGCTGGTTATTGCTATAAAAATAATTTTCTCTCAACCGCACTTTTTTGGAATAGTAGCTTAATGCGGTTAAACGGGTTTTGTTTCCTGTTTTATCATAATTCCATTTGTAAACTACGCTGTCATCAGTAAAATAAGTTAAATCGTCATCTACTTTACTGTAAGTTTTTCCAAATGGTCCATATTTATTGTTTTCAAAATAGAGTGTACCTTTTGAGCCCGGACTTTTTTTAATAATAGTTAAAATACTGTCGTTTGCAGCATATTTGTAGCTAGTGGTAATAATGAATTGCCCGTTTTTCTTTTTCCAGAGCGTGTCGTTGGCAAATTCACCGTAGTCTTTAACCATTTTTATCTCATTACCTTTTAGATCATATTGATAAGAGTAGTTAGCAAACCTAACTAGTTTATCAATTGTACCGGTGCCAAAGCCGACAAAAAAATCTCTTTTGGTTTCTTTTACAACTTTGCTTACAGGTTTTCCTTTATCATTAAATATGGTCTTTTCAAAATAGACCGTGTCTTTATTATTCGCAAACTTGAGATAATAGCTTAGTTGCGCATTCTTATCAAATTCTTTGATGATAAGTGTGTCACTGAGCAGGGTGTGTTGCTCTGTATCGTAATTTTTTATTTTTAAGGTTAGTTTTTTAAGACCGGGAATTTCTTTTGCGTCCTGTGCAAATGAATTGAAGGGAAGTAGCCAATTCGTGACAAAAAGAAAGATGAATAGTATGAAGGGGTAATTTTTCATTCGGTTAGTTAAATATACAAAACTCAAACGAGAAATTGAAATACCATTATAACCTAAAGATGTTTTTCAAAACAAACACTGCTTTCCACTTCGGCATATTGGCCAAAATTAGGAATTACTTTATACTTACTTTTATGATACAAGGCAATGGCCTCCGGCTGTTTCTTACCTGTTTCCAGAATACATCTATCATAGTTCAATTCTTTACACCATTTTTCAAGTTCTGACAATACCCCAGAAGCAATGCCTTTACCACGGTGTTGTGGTGGTACATACATGCGTTTTATTTCTGTTGTTTTTTCTTCGTAAGGCTTAAAAGCACCACAACCAACTGCCTGGTTATTTTGGTATGCAATTACAACGTGTTTAATACTGTCTATTTTATTGAACTGTGCAAAAAACGCGTGGTCGTCGCCATCTCGGATCTTTAGATCTTTATCTAACTCACGCACCAGTGGTAAAAAATCAGGGTCGTCAGAATTGGTTCGTTTTAAAACATATTGTTTTGATATTTGTTCTGTCATTTTATTTTTTTTTGTATTTGCTTAACTATTTCTTCGGCAACCCATTTTGCGTCACCGGCAAAAGCGCCGGTGATCATGCGGTTTTTTTCATCAATCACGCGTGTACATTCTAAACTTGTTTTAGCTTGAGATGGACAAGCTTTAAGAAAGGCCCCTCTTTCGGCTAATACCTTTTCCATATCAAAGGGTAACAACTTTCCATAATCTGAAATACTCATGGATTGCAACTCAGACCAATTTGGAAAACAGGTCATTGTTTTTCCTTCAACAAGGTATTTTGAATTGCTTAATTTAATATTAATGAACGAAGCCATTCCATGTCCGCAAGCGGCAA
Source organism: Bacteroidia bacterium (assembly GCA_044229885.1). Lineage (GTDB taxonomy): Bacteria > Bacteroidota > Bacteroidia > B-17B0 > Aurantibacillaceae > Aurantibacillus. Next base: position 894,931 of record JBGASD010000003.1, read on the forward strand.
GATAGCCACCGTTCTCATAAATTTTTGCTACCTGATTGCAGATAGATGTATCTTTTACAACATCAAAGAACTGGCCATGACCACCGGGATAAAATACAGCAATATAATTGCCTGGTTTTACTTCATTAGGTGATAAAGAGTTTTTTGTTTTAGAAATGAATAATTCGTTGCGTTCAACGTCTCCCCATGAATAGATGGACGCCTGTCCGCCTTTAGGCGTCATAACATCAACATCATAACCTTTTTCAATAAAATATTTAAAGGGTGTTGCGATCTCGGGTAAAAAAGTTCCGCTTTGATTTTTGCCTACTAAATTTACATTTGTGGCAACGATCAGTATCCTCTGTGTCTTCAAACTGTCCTGGCTGAAAAAAGCTGAATAGAGCATTAAAAAAAATAGCAATAATATCTTCTTCATTATTAATTTTTACGTTTTGTTGCTTCCGCCATTTTTAAAGTGTGTTTTAAAGATCCTGTATCCAACCAATTGTCATGACCGGGTATAATGTACTTGGGATCTTTGCATTTCTTCTCAACTTTTTTTAACGTTGTGGGATATTCTTTTACATTGGCATCTGATAAATTGCCAAGACTGCCCGCATCAATACTTTTTATTAAACAACCACCATATAGTATTTTCTCTTTTTCAAACCATACAACAATGTTATCGGGTGCATGGCCTGGCCCTGGATAATAGGTTTGAAAAGAAAATTCTCCGATAGTAAAAACAGTGTCTTTGCTTATTAAAAATTCAGCGCGTTTCATGCCATGTTTTTTACTTAGCTCATCTGTTTGTTTTGTAGTATAGGTTTTAATGCCATGCTGTTTAAAATATTCTAAGCCACCGGTTCGGTCTTCATGAAAATGAGTGCCAATACACATTAAAACAGTTTTATTATGCTTTACTTTTATACTATCTATCAGCGGTTGATACTGTGTTGTATCCCAGGGCGAATCAATAATAACTGCGCCTTTTTCGGTAATAAGATACATGCCATTTGCGGGGATCTTATCTCCTTTATAAAAATTATAAGTTTTAAAAATATAAAAGTTATCGGTTAGGTGAAAAATCTCGAGTTTCGCTTCTATACCTTGGCCAAAACTATTCAATGAAATAAGTAAGAGGATTAAATTAAATAAAATTCGCATGTTTTTTAATAAGGGAAATTAGCTTTTGGAAATTGCCGTTTTAAGAAATTGATCTGCTCCATTTTTTTGTAATCAATTTCAGGATCATTTGTATTTTCTTTCCCGAAATATAAAACATCATGATGAAAATAAAATAAAGCCCAATTTAATGTTCTGTTAAAAACAATTGTGTCGTTACGAAAAAAAATATCAGGGGCATATTTCGTAATGATCTTCCAGTTAGTTATAAAACTGTGACCATCATCAGGAATCACATATACTTCAGTAGAAAAGGGTATACCACGATTAAAGATCCATTTTTTTAAGTGATCTTCATTATCTGTGACTTCAAATTTATCAACCGATCTAAAATAATTTAAACGGAATGGCCAACTGTTAAAAATTTCATTTGAATGAGGCTCGGAAATGATCTTCGAATACTCTAAGTACATATCCAGGAATTTAACCGCTTCTTTATCCAGAAAATGTATTTGGTCTTTATGAACTAATGGTAATCTATCAAAGTCTTCAGCAGAGCCAAAACTTGTCCAAACATCAGGTCTGGTTATAATATGTTTATTTAGATCTTCTAATGTCATTTATTTAAAACAGTATACTATACAGATGAAGCATGTACTATTACTTTCTTAAGATCTTTTCCATTGTTTTTCCTTTTGCCAATTCGTCTATCAGCTTATCCAGATAACGCATCTTTTGTATCAGCTTATCTTCGATCTCTTCTACACGGTAGCCACAAATAAAGCCGGTAATTTTTGAAGCGTTTGGGTTAAGCTTTGGTGCCTGGGCAAAAAAAGTTTCAAAATCGCTTTTCTTATCTATTTGCTCTTTTAGAGTTTTTTTAGTGTAACCGGTCAGCCAAAAAATAATCTCATCCACTTCTTCTTTTGTGCGCCCTTTCTTCTCGGCCTTTTGTATATACAAAGGATAAACGCTCGAAAATAATATTTTATAGATTCTTGCTTTATCCATTTTGTTTTAAGAATAGTTTTTTAAAAGTAAATGTTTTTTTTAAATTTATAATGAACTTTATTATTATAGAACTGTTAAACTAAGTAAGAATTTAATTTTAGTATTATGAATAATAACAGCGTAACATTGCACAAAGTGCTTAAAGCTAGTCCGGAAAAAGTTTACCGGGCCTTTACCGATCCTCTTGCCATGACTTCTTGGCTGCCACCATATGGTTATTTATGTACAGTGCATGAAATGAATACGAAGGTAGGAGGGACCTACAAAATGTCATTTACCAATTTTACAACCGGAAACAGTCAGTCGTTTGGCGGAAGATATTTAGAATTAAAACCAAATGAGTTTTTAAAATACAGCGATAAATTTGACGACCCAAATTTACCGGGCGAAATGACCACAAGCGTTTGGATCAAAAAAAATTTAGCAGGTACCGATCTTAAGATAATACAGGAAAATATTCCTGAACTTATTCCGGCAGATATGTGTTATTTGGGCTGGCAGGATTCAATAGATAAATTAACGAAATTGGTTGAGCCGGATATTCAGGATGGATAGACTATACTGCGAAATTATCTTACTCCATTGCCACCTGGCAAACGGTAAATTTAGATTCCTTTGTATTAAACCAAATTATTAAGTGATAATAGGTGTAAAAAGCACCGTTCTTGTTTTTTGGATGTGCCAGATCGAACATGTTTGCTGAAATTAAATAAAATTCCTGCGTTCCGGCTTTATTTAAGAGATCAGTAATATATTTTATCTGAGCGTGAAACTCTTCTTTTTTTATTCCTTCACCACTCAATTTTTTTATAAAAGCATTCATGTCATTTAAAGATCTCTTTTGAAAATCTTCAGCTTCCAATAAATGCAAATTAAATGCATGTCCCAAAAAATCCTCTTCCTTATTATCCCGAATGGTCTTACTAAAATCAGCAAGCTTAAAATTTTGTTCGGTAAAAAAATCTTTAAGCAAGGTATTAATATTATTTTGAGGTTCGAATAAATAGTCATTGGTAGAAACGGTTCCGCTTTCCCAGTTCTTTTCTGTTTGTGAGTGAAGTGTAAATGTTGTTGCCATGATTAAGATCAGTTGTAATTGTTTTTTTGCATATGTCGTCTATCCATTCTGCAATGTTCCCTTCCGCTTTTGCCAAGCGAGGAGCCATTACGGAAAATATCACCAATTATACATTTAAAGCAGGTTCCTAAGATCCATAAGCCATGTGAGCTTTGTGTTGTTTTTGGAGAACGGGTTTTTGCTATGTCAAACACACTATTTAAAGACAATAAATAATTAACCTGTGCTGAATCGAGGCCCGAATTAATGGTTCTGCGCGATATCTTTTGTTCAGTTTTCATTGACTGTATTGCCAATTTTTTTGTGGTGTATTTGCTAAGGTCTGTTCTTATTTTTTTAATGCGTTCAATGCTCAACTTTTCCGCTTCCAAACTATCTCTCCAAATGGGTTTACCTGTTACATCTTTAATGTGCATGGCAATATGCTTAAAACAAGAATCAACCGAATAAGGCATGTTTGCATACTCGGTTGAATTATGTTTAAAATAAATACTCGGAAAGGTCATATCCAATTCACCAACCTCCAATCTTATATTGATCTCTGAAGTTTGCGCTTGAAAACTTAAAGAGATAAAAAGAAGAAGTATTAATTTAATGGATGAATACATATTTGGATTATACCACAACTATTGTTGAGGAAATTTACTAAGGTCCATAAAGAAAACTTCCCAGGTGTGTCCGTCAAAATCTTCAATGGTGCGTTGTTGCATAAAACCATGATCTCTCATTTCATGTGGCTCTATACCACCGGCTTTTAGCCCGCTTGCCATCAGTTTATTCATTTCGTCAACGCTATCTAATGATAAAGAAAAAAGTCCGGCTAACTTTGATTTTGTATCTGCAATTGGTTTAGTTGCAAAGCCGGCAAATTTTTCGTGTGTCATTATCATTAAAAAAATGTTCTCGCTCCACACCATACATTTTCCTGATTCATCAGAAAATTGCGGGTTGTTGGTAAAGCCTAATGCAGTATAAAAGTCCATTGATCTTTGCAGGTCTTTTACTGCTAAATTGATAAAGATTTGTTTTGCCATTTTATGTTGATTTTAGTGTATTGAATTTTAATTCAATTTACGGATTTTTACTATTGCTTAGCTTTTTCCTGCGAATTTTCTTTAGCCAGCCTGGCGGTTTTGCGAAGGTTACGTGATTTTCTATCAAGATGATAAAAGCTTTTAAAACAGGCCCAGCAAAATAATTTTGGCCTGTATAAATGCGATAATTTTTTTGAGAAAGGCCTGCGGGTTTTTGAAATGTCAAATACACTGTTAAGTGTTAACAGATAGTTTATTTTTGTATCATCCGTCGTCATTTTAATGGTGTGCCGCGACACCTTTTGTTCGTTTTCCATCGAATAAATTTCAAACTCTTTTGTTTTTAAATATTTTTTAAGCGCTGTTTTTAATTTCTTAATACGTTTATTCGTTAATGCTTCTGTCTCTAACGTATCTCGCCAAATAACAAGACTATTAACATTCTCATCAAAATTAGAAGCAATGTATTTAAGGCAGGAGTCAACAGAGTAGGGCATAGTAGCATAATCTGCAGACTGATGTTTAAAATGAATACTCGGAAAGGTCATTTTAAGTTCGCTTTGCATCAAGCGATCGATCTCGGATTCTTGCGCAAAAAGTTTTGTTGAGACAAGAAGAATTATTAAGATAAGTTTACCGAGAGACCACATAATGTTAAGGTATAAATTTAAGGGTTAAATCGCAAGCAACTATTCCCATCAAGTAAAGGTTACTTCTTTTGCATTTGTTCCATAGCATCTTTCTTTGCGGCCTCTTCGGCTTCCTTCATGGCATTGTATTGTTCCTCTGTCACCTTTCCCTGCTTTTTTAATTTTTCAGCAGACTGCCCTTTCATGCTCTTTGTTACACCTACTGCAAAATACGCATCATCAATTTCAAATAACTCGGCGGCAATTAGATCATAAACTTGTCCATGATCGCCGCTATACTCAATTCTGATTGGAAAACCAATCAAATTAAAATCCTGCAAGGCCAAATTTAATTTAACTAAATCAATGTCCTGAACAAATCCACTTGTGTATTTTTCATAATTTTTGCCTTTACCTGGAACCCAAAGCAGAACTTTGTAATCATTATTATACGCCTGCACACTGATCTTTGTGCAGGGTTTTGAAGCAATAGTATCCAAGCCAAAAATTTTAATTTTATATTTTTTTAATTGTTCATTTGGCACTTTTAAATACGTTTCTCTATAATAATCAAATTTGTATTTTGGTTGATCTTTAAGGGTTATGCATCTGTTCCAAACAATACTATCCCTGTCACTGCTCATATCATTAATTGAATTACCTTTCTTGGTGTATGTATTTAAATGCTGCGCGTTGGTGTCTTCAGGAATGTTGGTAACTTTATAGACTAAATGAAACGATGTTTGTGAATAGAAGGGCACAGAAAATAATATGATGGCTAAAATTAAATGAATTTTCATAGATGTAAACTTACTATTTATTTGTTGTAAGCGACATAAATCACATGTCAAGTTTAAATTATCTGCATTTCTTCTAGGCACGTATTAAAAATTCGCGCTAACGGTTTTTAAAAATTTTATTGGAAAATGAGAATGTTGAAAAATTTCAATCTCAATTTCATCTCCAGCTTTAAACGAATGATCATGATCACCCAACTGAATTCTTTTGACATCATTTACGGGTTCAATTAATGCAGTCCATTCGTTTTCTACACATAACATTTCAGTTATTTTTGATTTTATAATTGTTTTCTTCTTTTGTTCTAAGTCAAGTTTTATTTTTTTTATTCTGGTTTCGTAATATATAGCGATTCCAATTGCAGTGGCAATAATAATGGTCGCAATTATAAAAGTAATAGGTCCTAAACTTTCTAAAACCGTGGAATTAAGATTTTCTTCACTAATATTTCTAGCACGGCGTTTTGGCAAAAATTTTAATGGAACGACCATGGAAATTATCCATAAAATAACAAATCCAATTGACGTCCACATGATTTTTGATTTTGCTTTTTCATGAAATTCTTCTAAAAGGTCTATTTCTTTGGAAGTTAGATTGATTAATTCTTGATTCATATTATTTTGGATTTTATTGATTTTGACCTAACGGATGGCAGCTACTTTTAGTTTTTTGCTATGTCAAGTTACACATTTGTGCGCTAACCCACAAAAAGTGGTCGCAAGACCGCTGTTACCACCAGTTTTTATACACAGTATGTCGGTGTCCGCTGATTATTTAGCGATAACCGAGTCACGAACAAAACTTGCGTCTTTGTATATTTCTATTTTTGAAAGTGAACCGTCGGCGTTATAATAATATTGGCTACCGGACATTATTTCGCCTCTTTGATTTATTGTACCATACTTAACGACTTGTCTATGTCTGTTGAAAATACCTTTGGTGTCTGGGTTAATTGCTACTATGGCTGGTACCGGAGCTGTACTTGCGTTTTCAAGGTTTAATGTTTCAAGAATTTTTATAATTTTTTCGCTATCCTTTTGATATTTACCGGAAATGCTAACGTCAACTTTTAATCCTTGTCTCACATTGTCTAAAGATATAATTTGTTCAATAAGATAAAGAGGAATTGAAGGGTCGAAATGAACCATAAATTGCAACTTCTGTCCTAAAAACTTAGCGTTTATATTGTCCTGTTGCAGGTTTACCGAACGAATTTCTTTATACCAATAAGTTGGAAAGAAACCTGTTCGAATATTTATTTGATATTTTTCACTGTCAGGCAAATTGTTAGGCCCTTTGATGAACATTGTTTGAAAATGTCCTTTTTCGACTACCATTAATTCAGATGAATAGTCTTTTGGTATTGTAATTGAAAACTTACTTGTCGTTTCGCCGATATTCCAAGATACTTTGTTTTTTTTCGAAATGTTTTGAGTCATCCCGAATGCGGTCCAAACGAATGCTAAAATCGAAAGAGAAAAGATAAATTTATATGTCAATTTTTTTGTCATTGAGGTCCGTCCAAAAATTGGTGGTAACGTATTGTGGCCTTGCGTCCGTTTTTTGTAATGTCAAGTTACGCATTTGAGTGTTAATTCGCAAAACATGCTTGCTGAGTGGCTAATATATGCAGTGCGCCGGAAACATATATTAGAAGTTGCTGGCGCCTGGCTAATAATATTACTCGAAAATGAACTTCGTATAACAACAAGTGTATTAATTTATAAGCAAAAAAAAATTATATGCGAAATATTTTAATTTTCTGGTCAATAGTAGCAATAAGTGCAAGCAATTCTATTTTCGCTCAAACTATCACTAATGTCATTCAGAAAAGATCTACCGTTATTGATGAATTCATTTTGAGCGAAATGAAAAAAAGGCAAATTCCAGGTTTAGTTTATGGAATATGTGGTAAAAATGGATTGATCACTGTGAAATCATACGGGCTGGCAGATGTTCAGAATCAAAGTCCTGTAAAGGATAATACAGTTTTTGAACTATCCTCACTTACCAAACAATTTACAGCGGTCGCCATCATGCTTTTAGTGCAACAAGATAAAATAAAACTATCTGATCCTATAAAATTATATCTTGATGATTGTCCATCGGCATGGTATAAGGTAACGATCAGGCATCTGCTAACTCATACATCAGGTCTGCCTTCCATGGGCAATGGGTATTCCGGATTTTTAAAAATGAATAACCAACAATGTGTGGAGCTACTATGGCTTAACTTAAATAAAGAATTGGCATTTAGTACAATGAAAACAGATACGTTGGATTTTGAACCCGGTGAACGGTTCAGTTACAGCGATGTTGGTTACGAACTGTTGGGACATGTAGTGAATAAAGTAACAGGTAGCTATCGCAACTTCATTCAAAAAGAAATTTTTGATAAAACAGGCATGAAAGATTCATATATTTTGGATCAAACTACTATTCATCCATTCGAAGCGCGGGGATATACACTAAGAGAAGATAAACTTGTTAATATCCGAAGAGTATGGGATGTTGAAATACCTTCGCATTCGGGTGTTTTTTCAAATGTAAAAGATCTAAGTAAATGGGATTCTGTTTTAAACACCAATAACTTGCTTACTAGTGAAAGTAAGAGTTTAATGTGGGCTCCGAATAAATTAAATAATGGAGAATACGCAGGATATGGATTTGGCTGGTTCGTTAAAAACACTAATCAGGGCTTGGTTCTTAGTCATACAGGAATAACAGGTACAGAAATTGTAAAGTACGTAGGCGATAGTTTAAGCGTTATTGTATTAACAAATCTTGGGCTGGGCTTTTATGATAGAGTTAATTCATGGGGCATTGCACCGTATATTGGAAAAATGCTTATAGGTTACAATACATTTATAGATTCGAAGTATATTACCAGAAGAGGATTTACTATTAAGAAAACAAAACAAAGTACTGCTAAGAAATTAGTTGGGGAATATGAATTGAGCAAAAGTAAATTGATCAGAAAAATTTATTTGGAAAATGACAAGTTGATGTATAACAATGGTTCAACAGTAGTTGAACTTGCAGAACTATCGGATGGAAGTTTTATTAAACTTGGCATTGAAAATGAAGAAATTCTTGAAGTGGTTTCAAAAGACTTTAAAAAACTGAAATGGAAGGGCAGTGAAGAAATACTCATAAAGTTAAACAAGTAAGAAATTAATTCTTAAGAAGATGATATAAGTTCTAGGACCTATTACTCACAAAGGTTTGTAAATCCAACTTACGCATTTGAGCGTTAACCCGCAAAAAATTGCATTAGGTACTGTTAGCTGAAGTAGGGCGCCCACAGATACGTCGAGTTGACGTGTTTGCCTACACTTAGTTTTGTTTCTCGTAATAAAGTGTGTGTAATTCTTTAAACAACTCGTCCTCGGAAACGTAAAGTGTAAAAACTTTGTCCTTTATAGTCTTAAGCAGAAGAAAGTGGTCATTGCCTGGACTTTTTATTATTCCTTTTGAAGAATTATTATGAAATGTTTGATAGAGTGAAATACTATTTTCGGAAGGCAACAATTTCCACTTACCCTCGTTTAGGCTTTCAAGAACTTTGTCTTTATGATGCAATGTATATGTCCCGTCGATATTAAACTCATAATAACTGGTCACTTCATTGAGATTGCATATTTCGGGCTTACTACTGTCACCATCGATTATAACGGAATGCTTTATTAGCTTCCATTTTCCCGAAATAAATTTGGAGTCAATAGTTTGTCCGATTGTGATTGCCCACAAAAAACTAATTAGAAAGGTCGTGATTACTTTTTTCATTGTCGTCTGTTTTTTGCCTACCAGAATGTCTGTCCGCAAACTGACCGCTAACGTTTGGCGTGCAGGCGCCGGCGGGCTTACGAAGCATCACCTTTCCCAACCTACCAAAGGTTATTTGAAGATACTTAGTTTATTAGTGAGCCGCAAATAAATTTCACGAAGTGGCCGAATTCTGCGCGCGAACGATGACCGATTCCGCCCGCTGGTCGCTTGCACGCTGGTTATGCGGTCGTTATTTGGTCTTTATGAAGCACTCTGAGTACGCGTTTAGTGGTTTATAAGAAGGGTCGTGAAGAATGTTTTTTGTTAGGATCATTTTTAAATAGTTGAATTTCATTTCCATGTCAGAAGAATAGCAAATTACCTCGACAAGTGTCCCACTTTTTAATCCTGAAAGTTCTACGCTTACTTCACACTTTCTGAAGTCAGCACAATATCCACGAGGATGAAGAGTCAGGTGAGAATATTTTAGGTCCTTGACGATGATTTTGTTTTTTGATAAATTCTTGTACGAATTATAGTCGATAGTACACCAATCAACTGGTAAATCATGACCTTTAAAGTCTTTGACAATAATTTCTATTCCAGTGAAGTTCTGGTTTTCAAGATAATTAATTTTGATTCCTTTAGGTTTTACAAAGTCCTTATTGCCGAAGATAATTGTATCTCCTTTGGAAGTCCAACTTCCTTGAAAACTTTCTCTAATTGCAGGGTTAAATGCCGTTGGATTTTCCTCTTCGTAATAAATGAATGTGTGATCTGAGTTAATTGTGAAATGTCGGTTATCGATATATTCGGGAGTTGGTTTTTCCAACGTGTCGGCAAAATTCATTAGCCGATTATATTCACCAATAAATTTGTCCTGTCCGAAAGTCAAAACGGGAACAGCGAGTGTCAAGAGGATATTTAGTTTAGTGTTCGTCATAATGCCGCATAACGTTTTGCGGCCTTGCGTCCGCTTTTTGTAATGTCAAGTTACACATTTGGGCGCTAACCCACAAAAAGTGGTCGCAAGACCGCTGTTAGCGGTATGGTTTGCGCACACAGTTTGCAGTCTGATTACGTGTCTGCATATTTTTTTGTTCGTGTCAACCGTTAATTACTTTAACGTCTTTATTTTTTGGCAAGTTTCTTATTTCTGTCCAGTATTCTTCTCTGATGTCGTCGTCGATGTAAATTGGAAGTCTCTCGCCGTAGAGTCTGTCAGTGCCGTCTTTTTTGCAACCTGAGATCCAGTAATGTCCTCCTGTGTCAACGTCGAAATAATTTGCTTTAAAGCCTTGTCCGCTTAGAGTTTGAAAAGTCTGCCCGTTATAGTGAATAGATTTTCCTGTCTTGGAGAATGTCACAAGTCCAATACGCGCGTCGCCAATTAGGTCGTTTTCGCCGCTCTTGTTTTCTATGTACATTATTCTTGTCCTTGCCATTTTAATTTCGTGATGTCTGTCCGCAAACTTACCGCTAACGTTTTGCGGCTAGGCGCAGGGCATTTATGAAACTTCCTTTGTCTATCGCCGAAACGTTTATTAAATGTAGTAATGTTTATTAGCAAAGCAAAATGAAAAAGTTCCCGCGCCGGCGGGACAAAAATTTGCTTTGCGATCTGCCGTTCCGCCCGCCTTTCGCTTAGCCGCTGTTATGCAGCGTTGTGAACGTATTGCTTAATTGAGTTTAGGTCCTTTTGTTTATGTGCTTTTTCATCTTCAATATCGAAGTCGTCTTGAAGTCCGAGCCAGAATTTAGCTGAATTGCCAAAAAATTTGGAAAGTCTTAAGGCTGTGTCGGCAGTAATTCGTCTGTTGCCTTTAATAATCTCAGAAATACGTGTCTGCGGAATTGAGATTTCTTTTGAAAGTCTATAAGCGCTTAGTTCAAGAGGAATTAAAAACTCTTCTAATAAGACTTCACCTGGATGAATATTTTTTAATTTTTTCATTGTCATTTATTTTTAATGATAATCTATCAATTCAACATTAACAGCATTTCCATTTTCCCATTTGAAAATTATGCGCCATTGATTATTTACCCAAATAGAATAAAAGTCCTTAAGATTGCCTTTGAGTTTTTCCAGTCTATTCGAGGGTGGAATCATAAGATCTTTTATGTCAAAAGAGTTATTAAGCATTCTTAATTTTCTACGGGCAATTTCTTGTATATCTGTCGAAAAACCTTTAACCCAATCACCGTCCCAAATTTTCTGAGTGGTCTTGTCGCCAAATGAAACGATCATACTGTCTTTTTACGTTACTAACGTCAAAGGTAAGTAATTATTTGAATGTCTGCAAATTTATTTTTTGGACCAATTTGAGGTAAACTTCAGTCTGAACAATGCGGCATAACTAACTTATAGGAGTGATTTTATCACGCCTATACAACAAAATACAGTATATAGGCGTGATAGTTCACACATTATTTTTTATCATCCTTCTTCGGTAGATCATTCTTTCCGCCTTCTTCTTTTTTATTGCGGTCCATAATGCCATCTAATAATTGTAAACCTAATAAGCCGTTAATGGGGCCGTTTTGGCCATCGCCGTTTCCGGTAATTAATACTTCCGGGATGATCTTAATTTTTTCTTTACCTATTTGCTCGGTTACTTTTAATTTGGTAAAGTTATCGCCACCCATCGCTTCAACCGATAATTTATAAGCTTCGGCATTTGATTTACCAATGGCTAAAATTTTCTCAGCTTCTGCTTTACCGGTTACACTAATTTGTTCGGCATTTGCATTGGCTAACATTTTAATTTTTTCAGCTTCCGCATTGGCCGTTACTTTTGTTTTCTCCGCATCGGCATTAGCAATAATTTTTAAACGGTCTGCTTCCGCTACTGATGAGATCTTTACACCGCTTGCTTCACCGGTTGCTTTTTTTACCGCTGCATCGGCAATACGTTCTGCAATTAATACGCCCTGGTCGGCCTTCACAATTTCTTTTTGCATATCGGCCACTGCAGTTTCTTTTTCTAAGGTCTGGCGGGTGATCTCTGCTTTTTTCTGAGTTTCAAACGTAGTGTTTTGCTCTTCTGCAATTTTACGATCAGTTAACGTTTTCATTAAGCTTTCCGGCGGCACGATATCTCCAATCAATGTGTCAACCCCGTTTACGTTATACTGGTCTAACACCTCGCTAATACGTTTTTTAGCGGCATCCTGTCTTTCTTTACGGGTAGTTAAAAAGGCAATTACATCACTGTCTTGCGCCGAGTTTCTAAAATAGTTACCAATGGTTGGTTCTAAAACCTGGCCAACCAAATTCATCATATTACCAAAACGTGCAATTACTTTTGGCGCTTCGTTGGTTGGTATGTGAATGATCTGGCTTACATCTAAATTAAAAGGGAAACCGTCTTTTGAACGCACGGTAATGGTTGATAAATGTTTGTCTAACTGATGCGCCTCGCTGCGCGCGTTGGCCCAGTTCAATACTAAGTTGGTGGTTGGTACCAATTCAATACGCATAATAAATGTGTTGATAGGATATTTACCCGGCCCTAAAGGCTCTGCCCAAACACCTTTTTCGCCTTTGCTTACAATGTTACCGTGTTTAAATTCCGCACCACTTAAGTCTTTTCCTTCTGTACCAACATATGAAATTACAACACCAACAGAACCGATCGGGATCTCTGTCATTTTAATTTGCTCCACAACAGCAAACCATGGGTTTAAATAATACGAACCTGCTAAAATTACCTGTGGCTGTAAACCTTTGTTACCGCCGTTTGCCAAAAACGCGTCGCCATCCTGGAAGTTGTTATGACCTTCTACATTTTTACCGGCAATGCTGCCTTCTTCAATTTGCGAACCATCTAATGTTGTTACAACGCCCACCATGTTCTCGTTTACGGTAAACATATCCACTGTAAAGATCTCGAATAAAAAAGTATTGATGCGGTAAGTACCCGCTGTAATGTATGCGCTTTGGCGACCTTTGCGTCCGCCTTTATTTAAAAAAGCAACAGCATCCTGGAAACCATCGCATTCTACTTTACGCGCTAAAATGTGTCCGGTCTCTAATTCTTTACCATCTTTTGCAACTAATAAACCAATTTTACCTTGCGGAATAACGGTTAAAGGCTGCATGGTAATTTCGTATTGCCAGATCCATTTCCAGAAATAAATACCCGGCGCTAATGTTTGTGCCTGGAAACCTGCTTCACCTTCTACAGCCACAATACGGCCCGGAGGTAATTCTGATTTTCCAAAAAGCACGAATTTTTTTGTTACCAATCCAATTTTGTCTTCCTGCACAAAAATGATCCCAAACAAACGGAAAATTAATTTGTAAAACACCAGTAATAAAACGGGGATAAGGATCCACCAATACTTCATAATATAATCCATAATACTTTTTTTAGTTAAGTAAATGTAACCGTAAGCTTTGTATTAGTTTTTTGATTTTATAAACATTTGTTAGTGCTTTTTAACATCACTTCGTAAACAAACAGCATATTTCTTAGTAAATTAGTGTAACCAAAGCAATTACTTTTGCTTATATTCTTTTGGATCAAATTATATGAAAAAATTCTTACTTATACTTCCGTTTTTTGTTTTCTCATTTTCTGTTTTAGCGCAGGATGATGAAACACCCACTACTTTTTGCAGAGATGATATTGATAAAAAAGCAATGAAGCTGTATTTAAAAGCCATTGATAAAAAGAAATACAAAAAGCCTGAGCGTATTGGGTTTTTAATGGAATGTTTGCAAATAGAACCTGATTTTGCGGAGGCCAATTTATTTATGGGATTAGAAATGATCGTGCGCGCTAAGCTCGAGAATCTTTCATTCTCGCCAATGACACCTTATTTTAAAAAGGCCATTGCTTCTTGTCCGCAAATACATAGTGAGCCGTATTATTATATTGGTTTTTCTTATTATGAAGAAGCAAAAAATGATTCTGCCAAAAAATACTTAGATAAATTTATTGCCTTTAAAGATGAGGACGGTAAAAAATTTGCCAAAGATTATGATGCGGAAATGTACCAGGCCAAGATGATGGTAAAATCGATGAAGAAAGAAGACGCTTTAAAAAAAGGAGTGCCTTTTGATCCTAAAGTAGTAAAAGGTGTTTCTACTGAGCGTGATGAATACCTCGCGTACATTTCTCCTGATGATAAGAATTGTTTTTTTGTGCGTAAGGTTCCTGTTAATTCAAAAGATAAAGTTTACACCAGCGATAGAGAACTGGAAGTATTTATGCGTGCGGTACGCGACAATACCGGTAATTTTGATAAAGGCGAAGAAATGCCTTACCCTTTTAATGATAATGGCGAGAACCAGGGTAGCTGCAGCATCTCTATTGATAACAAACATTTGTATTTTGCTATGGAGCGCGATGAAGGTGGCGCGCAAAAGAATACAGATATTTATGTAAGCGATAATATTAACGATGAATGGAAACCTTATCGCAAATTAAGTCCGGTAGTAAACCATCCTAAGTATTGGGATACGCAACCAACCATTGCGGCAGACGGCGTTACGTTATATTTTGTGAGTGATAGACCTGGTGGTATTGGTGGTACAGATATTTATGTTACCGTTAAAGATCAAAAAACAGGTATTTGGAGCGCGCCAAAAAATTTAGGGCCAAATGTAAATACCAAAGGTGATGAAAGAACGCCTTTTATACATTCTGATAGCGAAACATTATATTTTAGTAGTGATGGACATTTTGGTTTTGGGGGATTGGATATTTTTTATGTGCGTAAAGATGAAAAAGGGGAGTGGAAAGAACCGGAGAATATTGGTTCGCCCATTAACGGCAGTACCGATGACGTTGGGTTTTTTGTAAGTACCGATACAAAAAAAGGATACTTTTTTAGTTTCGACGAAGGCAAAGTAAGAGGTAAAGGGGTTGGCCGTTTTGACCTTTACAGTTTTGATCTTTATAAAGAAGCGCGTCCGCAACAGGTAGCATTTATTAAAGGCGATGTAAAAGATCATGTAGGAAACGAAATTACAGGTGCTATTGTTGAAATTAAAAATATTAAAACAGAGGCAAAATCGTTTGCGGTTGTGGATAGTTCTACCGGGCAATTTATGGCAGCGGTAAACTTAAAAGAGAAAGATGATATTTTGGTTACTGTAAAAAAAGAAGAACATGCTTTTACATCAAAAGTAGTAAGTGTAAAAGATCTAACCTTTGAAGCGCCACCAAAAGATATTAAGATGGAATTGCTGGAAGCATTGCCGGGTAAGACCTTTGTGATAAACAATATTTTTTATGCTACCAATAGTGCAGAGCTTACCAAAGAAAGTAAAGTGGTATTAAGATCGTTTGCAGGGTATTTAAAAGAAAACCCAAGTATTAAAATTGAGATCCATGGACATACCGATAACGTTGGTAATCCAAAAGCGAATGAGGCGTTGAGTACCAATCGTGCTTTTTCGGTTAAAAGTACTTTAGAAGAAATGGGTATAAGCGGTAGTCGCATTAATGCCAAAGGATTTGGACAATTAAAACCGGTTGCAGATAATAGTACTGAAGACGGAAGAGCAAAAAATCGTAGAACGGAGTTTATGATATTGGAGAAGTAGAGGCTAAGGCGAAATAAGCCAATCCCATAGTTTTGCCAGTCCGCTTTTTTGTTTTGAATTTTTCGAATTTTGTTTTTTTGGATCTTTATCCTGTACTTTTATTTTCGATCTTTTTTCACTCTCGCTTTTATTTAATTTTGAAGCAATAATGTTTAAGAAAGGCGTGCTTTTAGAAGTTTCCCATAATTTTTCATAGGTGGCCGAAGGGAAAACATATTTTATATCGTTTACAATAAGGTGATAGATTTGTAAATTATCAGGGAATTTTTCCATTAAGCCATCCAATGTTCCCGCATCAAAATTTTCTTTTTTATTTGCTTTTAAGCATTCAACTATTTGTTGCTGATTTTTAGTGCTTAGAATTGTTTTTGGCGATAAGGTCTTTTTTTGAACGCCGGCAAAAATATCATCCAATACTTTTCTTTGTCTTAACGAAAGTGGTAAAATGTTTTCAACGCCGCAAAAAGTGCAGTTGTAATTTATCTTACCCGGATCTTGTTGCAGCGGACCGCCACAAGCAGCGCAATGCACAGCAATTACTGATTTTTGATGGGCCGGATCTATTTTTTGATTCACATAACGGTAAAATGCAAAATCGTTATGTAATTTAATACTTTCAAAATTTAATTTTTCTTTGCAGGCCGGGCAATCACAGCTTTTTTGTTCAATAACATCTTCGGTTAAAATAATTTTTTCCTGGCAATGATGACATTTTATCGCGTCTACAGCTTGTGTGCTTAAAGCAATTTGTACCGATGCAAATACATTCTTATTACTGGTTTCTCCTCTCCTAAGATCTTTTATTTCGGCAATATCACAAATACCTTCCCAGTTGGTGTCGCATATTTCTCCACATTCCTGGCAATGCGGTTTACCGTCAAGGCTTTGCATAGGAATTTTAGTGCCGCATTTTAAGCAGGCTACCTGCATTTTAAATTTATACCAACGGTAACTACAATTGCTCATTGCTGTTCTTTTTGTTGATCTAAGATAATAAAAAAAGGGCCAAAGCCCTTTAATATTTTTCGCTAAGCATCCTTCGACTCCGCTCAGGATGACACTTGTTTATTCAAAATAATCTTTCATCCTTTCAAAAAATCCTTTTTCTTTTTTGTTTGGATTTGGTTGAAAGTTCTTCGATTCTTTAAAGCCTTCCAATATTTTCTTTTCTTCAGAGCTTAAATTGGTTGGTGTATAAACGCTTATCTCCACTAAAAGATCGCCACGCCCGTAAGCATTAATATCCGGTAAGCCTTTGCCTTTTAAGCGCAATACTTTACCACTTTGAGTGCCGGCGTCTATTTTAATTTTTGCTTTGGCATCAATGGTTGGTACTTCAATACTTGTACCCATTGCCGCATCAGGAAAGCTAATGTTTAAGCTGTAGATCAAATGATTTCCTTCACGTTTAAGATCTGCATGATCTTCTTCTTCAATCACAATTAAAAGATCACCATTAATACCGCCGCGGGGAGCCGCATTACCTTTACCCTGCATGCTTAACTGCATACCTTCGGCAACGCCTGCAGGAATATTCATTGTAATAATTTCTTCTTCTCTTACAATGCCATCACCGTGACAGGTATTACATTTATCTCTTACAATTCTTCCTTCACCACTACAAGCATTACAGGTTGTTTGCGTTTGCATGGCGCCTAAAATGGTTTGTTGCACGCGTGTAACAACGCCGGAACCGTTACATTGTTTGCAGGTATCGTATTGTCCGTTCTTTGCACCGCTGCCACTGCAGGTTTTACAACCAACGTATTTATTTACTTTAATTTTTTTCTCGGCACCGTTGGCAATCTCTTTTAAATTTAATTTTACTTTAACACGTAAATTGCTTCCACGGTTCATTCTTCTTCCGCCACCGCGGTTTCCACCGCCTCCTCCAAAACCAAATGCACCGCCAAAAATATCACCAAACTGGCTAAAGATGTCATCCATGTTCATCCCGCCATGGTGACCGCCGCCGCCCGATGCGCCGCCAACTCCGGCATGACCGAATTGGTTGTAACGCTGGCGTTTTTCGTTATTGCTTAACACTTCGTAAGCTTCGGCAGCTTCTTTAAATTTTTCTTCGGCAGATTTATCGTCCGGATTTTTATCCGGGTGATATTTAATTGCCAGCTTGCGATAAGCTTTTTTTATTTCTTCGTCGCTTGCATTTTTAGCAACGCCTAATATTTCGTAATAATCTCTTTTGGCCATTTTATTTTTTTAATTGAGCGCAGAATCACTTCAAATAATGAAGTGAACTTTGTTCTACTTCATTATTGTGCTACTACAACTTTCGCAAATCTAATTACTTTATCTCCTAATTTATATCCTTTTTCAAGCTCATCAATTACTTTTCCTTTTTGATCATCGCTTGTTGCCGGAATGTGTGTAATGGCCTCCATAGTATCGGGATTAAAAACCGCGCCAAGACTATCAAAAGCAGTTAAGCCTTTATTCTGAATAGTGTTTTTTAATTTGTTTGAAATAAGCAGCATGCCTTCTTTAATAGCATTTACATCTTCAACACCTTCGTTTGCTTTAATAGCCCTCTCCAAATCATCTATAACCGGTAAAATGGCTTTAAACACATCTTCGGCGGCTGTTTTAATGATCTCAGATTTTTCTTTTACAGTACGTTTACGGTAATTATCAAATTCAGAATATAGGCGCAAATACCTGTCGTTCAATTCCTTTATTTTTGCTTCAGAATCGGTACTTGAATTAACGGAAGTTTCGTCAGTTTTTTCAACGTTTTCGGTCGTATTGGCAGATTCTGTATTGTTTTCAACATTCTCTATATTTTCCTCAGGTACGCTATTTTCGGGGTTCTGCATGGTATTTATCAATTTAAAATAGTTTTTCAACTAAGGTAAATCAATAATTTTGCCAGACTTTTTTAGAGGAAGTTTTGTCAGTTCTTTGATACCAAAAATTCTACCCTGCGGTTTAATTTATGGTCGTTATCAGAACAATCGGTATGTGCTTTGCAAACTTTACGAGGGGCCGATTTTCCTTTAGAAATTGTTTTGATACGCGTAACCGCAATGCCTTTTTTTATAAAATAATCTTTTATGCTTTTTGCCTGTTTTGTTGTAAGATCAAATGCTGCTTTATCGTTGGATTTAGAATCTGTGTGCGTTGTAAGCTCAACATAAAGATCTTTATTTTTTTGCAGCATGGTTAAGATCGGTTGAAGTTCATGCTCATCTTTAGGTACCAAACCAACACCATTTGGGCCAAAGGTTAAATTTTTTGTAACGGTTATTTGTGTTATTGAGCCATTAAGCGCATTTTCTGCATTATCTTCGGTAAGTTTATAACTAATGTTTGAAGGAATATAAAATACAAAACCATTAGACATTGTTTTTCCCTCTGAGATCATTTGGCCTAAAGTATTGTAAACAGCCAATGGATCAGAGGTGTTGATATCACTTTTATTATCTGTTTTTAAAATAAAATCCTGGTTTAATTTTATATCGTAAAACGAGAAGCCACCGTTTATGTTGGTAACAGTGGTGGCAATAGAATCGTAATATGCATCAAATAAATAGAGCTTACCAAATTTAATGATCTCATCTTTATTGCTGGTATGCGCAATAGTGCCTTCAATATCTTTTTTAATAGGAAGAAAGTTTTTCTTTTCATCCAACATATCTTCCACCGTTGTGATTTTTGGATTAATAGCAATTACAAAACCATTCTCATCTATCAATACATCAGCAGGTAAAGAAGTAACGCCATATTTTTTACATACATCATCTGTAAAACCTTTTTGGGCAATACCATTAATAAAATTATCAAGCGAATCGTTCTTTACATCTTCCAGCCATGCTTTTTTATCGTTTTGCACAGCAATAGCAACTAATTCAAAGCCATCAACATTTTTATAGATAGCGCTTTTGTAACGTTTGGCTAAACGGTTCAAAGCTTTATTCTTTACTTTTGATTGAGGTACTGCAGTACTCCAAAAATGCAATAAAATAGCGCTGTTAAGATAAGGCATATTAAAGCTTTGGATGGAGTTTTGCTGAGTTAGAACAAAGCCGGGCGCCTTATCGCCGGGCTTAACGGTAAAGGTGTTATTCTGCGCAATGAATGTTGCTGAAACAAAAATAAAAACTATAAAAAAAAGTTTTTTCATTGCGTGATCAGTTGTTTTTCTAATGCAGAAATAAGATCGTCTCCTCTTAAATTTTTATCTATGATGATGCCTTTATCATTAATAAGTACATTATATGGAATACCTTCAACAGCGTACTTCTGAGAGGCTTCGTTACTCCAAACTTTTAAGTCGCTTACATGATTTGGCCAGATCAATCCGTCTTTTTGAATGGCTTTGCTCCACAGGTTTTTATCTGCATCTAACGAAACGCTGTAAATTGTAAAACCAGTTCCGCTTTTAAATTTTTGATCTTTAAATTTGTTATACGCTTTTACAACCGTTGGATTTTCTTTACGGCAAGGGCCGCACCAGCTGGCCCAAAAATCAATAAGCACTAATTTTCCTCTTAAAGAAGAAAGTTTTATTACACTGTCTTTTAAATTTGGTTGTGCAATTTCAGGAGCAAGATTTCCAAGACCAAGGCCTACAACAGGTTCTACAGTTGCAGACGGCAAGGCTGCTACAACTTCAGTTGGTTGAGGTGTAACTTGGGTAACGGTGGTATTTTTTTTGCTTTTACAAGCAACAATAATTAGTAGAGAGGCACTTACAAAAAAAAGTAGTTTTCTCATTTATCTTTTCTGATGATCTGTGCGCCAATAGCGTTTAAGCGTGTATCAATATTTTGGTAACCTCTGTCAATTTGATTGATGTTGAAAATAGTGCTCTTGCCTTTTGCGCTCATAGCGGCAATTAGCAAAGCTACACCGGCGCGTATATCGGGGCTGGCCATTTGTATGGCACGCAGCTGAACTTTACGGTCAAGTCCCATAACTGTTGCGCGGTGCGGATCGCAAAGAATTATTTTTGCACCCATATCAATTAATTTATCTACAAAGAACAAACGGCTCTCAAACATTTTTTGATGCACCAAAACATTTCCGCGTGCTTGTATAGCAGTCACTAAAGCAATGCTTATAAGATCTGGCGTAAAGCCTGGCCAAATAGCGTCGCTAATGGTAAGGATAGAACCATCAATAAAGGTATCTATTTCGTAACTTTCTTGTTCAGGAATAAAAATATCATCACCACGACGTTCCATTTTAATTCCCAGTCTTCCAAAAATAGTTGGAATAATTCCTAAATTATCATAGCTCACATCTTTAATAGTGATCTCTGATTGAGTAACGGCTGCCATCCCAATAAATGAACCTATCTCTATCATATCTGGCAATATGCGATGCGTTGTGCCTTTTAATTCTTTAACGCCATCAATGTAAAGTAAGTTAGAACCAATGCCTGAAATTTTTGCGCCCATGCTGTTAAGCATTTTGCAAAGTTGTTGTAAGTATGGTTCGCAGGCAGCATTATAAATGGTTGTTCTGCCTTCTGCTAAAACAGCGGCCATTACAATGTTAGCGGTTCCTGTAACAGAAGCTTCATCTAACAACATGTAAGCACCTTTTAAATTTTTTCCTTCAACTTCAAACAATTCATTATCGGCTTGATAATTAAATTTTGCACCTAAAGCTTCAAAGCCCATAAAGTGGGTATCTACACGGCGGCGGCCAATTTTATCGCCACCCGGTTTTGGCATATAAGCCTTGCCAAAGCGCGTTAGCATAGGGCCTACGATCATCATGCTACCACGTAAGCTACCGCCTTTCTTTTTAAATTCGGGTGAAACCAAATAATCAACATTTACATTATCTGCCTGAAAGGTGTACTCTTCGTGCCCAGTGTTTTGAACTTTAACACCTAGCTCAGCAAGTAATTCAATAAGTTTATTTATATCAACAATGTTTGGAATGTTGCTTATGACAACTTTTTCTTTGGTTAATAATACCGCGCAAAGAATTTGTAAAGCTTCGTTTTTAGCGCCTTGCGGAATTATATCGCCTTTTAATTTATGTCCGCCGTGTACTTCAAAAATTGCCATAAGAGGTGTTTAGAATTTTCTTTGGTTTTTATGTTTATGATTGTTCTTGTTGTTCTTATTGTTTTTGTGGAAGAACTTTTTGGTGCCGCGTAACTCTTGATGCGAGCTAAGTACAGCGTTTTCATCCATTTTTAATTCTCCGTTTGAAAGATCTGCCAGATTTTTAAAAATAACATCATCAGTTATCGAATCCTTGTTCCAGTTGAAATAAGATTTTTTAAGATGGTTGGCTATTTGTCTTGTTAGTTCTTTACGTTCAGCGCCTTCAGGCAGTTCGCGAGCTTTTTTAATAATATCTTCAATGGTTTTTCCGTAATGTTTAAAACGGATCTTTCCTTTAGGATAATCTAATTTTTTTGGTTTTTCTTTAAAGGTTTCCGGTTTAGGAATCGGGTAGGGACTATCAACATCTAATTTAAATTGCGAGATGATGAATAAATGATCCCATAATTTATGATTGTAATCTGCAATGTCGCGTAAATGTGGGTTAAGCTGGCCCATTACCTGTATAATTGCTTTTGCGCAAAGGTTACGCTCTTCGCGATCCTTTAATTTGCAGCAATACTCTATCATTCCCTGGATATTTCTTCCGTATTCGGGAATAATTAATCTGTCTAACTGTGTGTTGTATTCCATCTGTATTTAAGGGTTAAAGTTAAATTAAAATTGAGGCGGGCATTTTTAGCTTAAAGATTTTATTAAGCATTGCTATGTTAGTAACAATTTAGCCTCTCGAACTAAAAACAAAGATACAATAAAAAGTTTTAATCTTGTTTTAGACTAAAATAAGTTAAAAAGCGCTCAATTATTGTAAATACTTGCCAAAAAGATTTGTTTGGAAGAAAAGAAGTAGTATCTTTGCCGTCCCGTTTTTTGAGTGAGTAATTTGGATAAAGGATTAAGATTTAAAAAAAAGATTAATTTTTTTGAAAAAATATTTGGAGGTTAAGGAAAGTATGTGTACTTTTGCAGCCCCGAAAGAGAAAGAGTGTTAGAAAGGAATCGGGTAAGTTCATTAAAGAGGTTTTGATAAGAGGAGGAAGGCAGCTAGACGTAATAGTGGAAGCCGGATCGCCTTAAAGGAATATAAAGACGTTCATTGACAAGATTGGTAAATAAGATTAATAGTAAGTGACTCGTTATTATCTCAACGATAATAATAGTATACTAGAATTAACACACAAGCATTATGTAGTAATACATAACACTAGCCCTTGAGGGATGTTGCAATACAGACAACATTACGTCCTTAAGATAATAAAAATATGAAATGAGCTATTTTAGCAAATTTTGATTTGGCCCTTCGGGGTTTTTATCAAAAGGGACAAACTTTTTTTTACAATGGAGAGTTTGATCCTGGCTCAGGATGAACGCTAGCGGCAGGCTTAATACATGCAAGTCGAGGGGCAGCAGGGTAGCAATATCGCTGGCGACCGGCGCACGGGTGCGTAACACGTATACAATCTGCCTTTAACAGGGGGATAGCCTTTCGAAAGAGAGATTAATACCCCATAATACTTTGAGTGGCATCACTTGGAGTTGAAAGTTCCGACGGTTAAAGATGAGTATGCGTCTGATTAGCTAGTAGGTGAGGTAACGGCTCACCTAGGCCACGATCAGTAGGGGATCTGAGAGGACTACCCCCCACACGGATACTGAGACACGGATCCGACTCCTACGGGAGGCAGCAGTAAGGAATATTGGACAATGCCCGCAAGGGTGATCCAGCCATGCCGCGTGCAGGAAGACGGCCCTATGGGTTGTAAACTGCTTTTATACCGGAGAAAACCTCCCCTCGTGAGGGGAGCTGATAGTATGGTAAGAATAAGCATCGGCTAACTTCGTGCCAGCAGCCGCGGTAAGACGAAGGATGCAAGCGTTATCCGGATTCATTGGGTTTAAAGGGAGCGTAGGCGGCCTTATAAGTCAGTGGTGAAATCTTTGGGCTTAACCCAAAAATTGCCATTGATACTGTAGGGCTTGAGTACAGTTGCTGTGGGCGGAATATGACATGTAGTGGTGAAATACATAGAGATGT
>JBGASD010000006.1:0-165611 GCA_044229885.1 Bacteroidia bacterium
TTGCAACTACAGAACATATGGAGCAAATGTCAAAACTGATACCGAATTGTAAACTTGAAATTTTTCCCGGTGGTCACGGAGAATATATGGGTGAAATAACTACTCTTAAATTCGGGAAAGAAAATACTTTTCCGATAATTCCGGTGATGGAAGATTTTTTAAAAGATTGACCTACTTCACAAACACAAACTCCACCCGTCTATTCAACGCCTTATTATCACTAATGGGTTTTGTATCACCAAAACCATTGTAAGTGATTCTATCTGCTTTTATTCCTTTTGAGATCAGATAGTCTGCTACCGTCTTTGCACGGTCTAATGACAAAGTTTTATTTTGTTCTTTGCTGCCATTATTGTCTGTATGTCCGTTCACTTCCAAATGCATCTTTGCATCCTTCTTTAAAAGATTGATCACTTTATTTAATTGGGCAAACGATTCTGCTTCTGTAATTTTATAAGAACCGGTTTCAAAATTAATATTTAAGTTAACCGAAATAGAGTTACCAAGATCATTAAATATTTTTTCACCAAATTCTTCTTTCGCAAATTTTTCAAACGAGACTGTTTTTGACGACATACTTTTAAAAGAACCCGCTTCTAAAAAAATAGCCGAATCATATAATCTATCACCCACATCGGCAATGGCAATTTTAATATGGTACTTTTTGCCCGGAACAACTTTTGCACCGGCATGCAGCACAACTGTAAAACCATCAAACTGAAACGTAGAAGCCAACTCGCCTCCGGGCTTATTACTTTCCCATTTGGCAACATTTTCAGGATCCCACAAATAATTACGGATAAAATATTTTTTGTTTACGATCGAATTAATATTGTCAACTGTAATAGGGATATGCCTCTCCAGCATTGCTAAATTTCTTCTGCCCGGTGGGTCTTCACTACTCAGAAAAAAACCAAAAATATCATTCACATTCTTGCTTACATATTCAGGGTATTCTTCTGAGCCAAAGAAAAAATTAAAAGCTATACTATCATCTGTGGGAATAAAATCAAATTCTAAAATAGCAGCATCGTATGTTGGCCCTTTGGCAATAGCGCTTAACGAAACATCGGTATTGCTCAAAGCCTTAGAGCTTTTATCGGGCGTATTATTCGGTCCAATAGCATCAAATACATTACCTGTAGAAAGGATCAAACCTTTAGAAATAACTTTGTTATACACCATTGAGCATTTAAAAATGCCCAGCGATTTTTTGTAGCCTTTGTATTTTACATTTTCAATTTTAGAATCATTATCAGATGCCGCAAAAACGGTTTTTACCATGTCTTCGGCAGATAAAGTAGTATCAATGCTTAATTGGGCGTAGCTTATTTTTGCAACACATATTAATATTCCTGCTAAAAGTGTAAGTCTGTTTTTTACCATATTCTTAGCCATATAAGCCCTAAAGTAATAAAAAGATACATTATTCTAAAAAATGTAAACTCCGTTATGCTTGTTATTAATAAAATGGCCTATTCCAGTGATTTTATCAATTAAAAATTCGTATAAAATCTCCTTTTTATTTCAGCTATTTCCATGTATATTTATACAAATCAATCGTTTTCATGCGTTTAGCTTTCTTTTATTTAATGCTCTTATTTTTACCTGCATTTTCATTGGCTGTAAATGTTGATTCTTTAAAACAGGCGCTATCTAAAGAAACTAGCATTGATAAAAAAGCTGATCTATATTATCAGATCTGCGAAAATAGTGAAGGCCCTGCTTTATTAAAAATAGCTACCGAATTTTTTAATTACAGTCAAAAAAACAATTACGACAGAGGTATTGCCCTTGCCAGTGACAACCTTGGATACTATTACCAACAAAACAAACCCGACTCGGGAATTTATTTTTACAAATTTGCGCTTAACTATTATTTAAAAGAGAAAAACAATAAGAAGATCTCTCTTTTTTACAATCAGCTAGGTGTATGTTATTATATAAAAGGCAACTTAAATGCCTCACTCGATAATTATATAAAAGCCCTGGCTTACGAAGATGACAAAAAAGGTTATGCTTTAAATAATATTGCGCAAATATACGGCAAGCTTGGCAATGAAGCTAAAGCAATGGGCGCGTATAACGAGGCCCTTGATTATTTCGGAAATAAAAAAGATACCTTGATGTTAGCTACCACCAATCAAAACATTGGTATGCTGTACACTGAAAAAAAAGATTTTGAACAGGCAGAAAAATATTTAACGCTGGCATTAAATATGGTGCGCGAAAACTCTAAAGCTTATTCGCAAATACTTGCTAATCTTGGCATCAATTATACATTAAAAGGCGATCCTGAAAAAGGAAAGATCTATTTACAAAAAGCCGCCACTTTGCTACGAAAAGAAAATAATTTACGAGGCCTTGCTTATGTGCTTACAAATATTGGAACGACCTACAGTAAATTGGGAAAAAATTATGAAGCCATAAAATACGCTACCGAAGGATACGAATTAAGCCTAAAGCTTGGCTTTTTAGAGAATATTGAAAAGACCTCTAAAATGCTTGCCAGTGTTTATGAAAACATGGGCGATCATAAAAACACATTAAAATATACCCGCATTTATTTCAGGATCAAAGATTCTATCTTTTCAGAAAAGAGCATCCGTCAGCTAAATGCCTTAAACGCCATGTATGAAAGCAATGCAAAAGATTATGAACTTTTAAAACAGGCAGAGAAATTAAACAAGAACGAGATCCTTATTCAAAAACAAAATTTAGAAGATGAAAAAAAGCGTAAATATATTTTTGCGCTGGCTATTGTTGGTTTATGTGTACTTTTTATTGCGGCATTCATTTTCAGGGCTTATAAACAAAAAAAGAAAGCCAACGAGATAATCACTCAACAAAAAACTGAAGTTGAAAAACAAAAATCGATCATTGAAACTCAAAAAGAATTGGTTGAAGAACATCGTAAGGAAATATTAGATAGTATCCATTACGCTAAACGTATTCAGGATACGTTGATGGCCGACCAAAATTTTATTAATGAGCATCTACCTCAAAATTTTATTCTGTTTCAGCCAAAAGATATTGTAAGCGGCGATTTTTATTGGGCTGCAAAAAAAGGTGATAAATTTTATCTTGCAATTTGCGATAGTACAGGCCATGGTGTACCCGGTGCTTTTATGAGCTTACTCAACATTGGCTTTCTTTCTGAGGCTGTTAACGAAAAAGGAATTGAACAGCCTAACGAGATCTTTAACTTTGTGCGCCAACGTTTAACAACTACCATTAGTAAAGAAGGCCAGCGTGATGGGTTTGACGGGATACTTGTTTGTTATGATCAAAGAACAAAAACACTTAGCTATAGCGCCGCAAATAATTCGCCTGTACTATTTAAAAATAATTCCATCAATGAATTAGAATCGGATCGTATGCCTGTTGGTGTAGGTGAAAGAAATGAAGATTTTAAATTATATAATGCTGATATCAAAAAAGGCGATACCTTATATCTATATACAGATGGTTATGCCGACCAGTTTGGTGGACCAAAAGGAAAAAAATTCAAATACAAACAGCTTAATGAATTGCTTTTAGCAAACGCGGGCTTCCACTTAAAAGAGCAACATGATATTTTACATACTACATTTAAAAAATGGAGAGGAGAATTAGAGCAGGTAGACGATGTTTGTATAATTGGAATAAAGTTTTAATTTGTGCATGTCTTATAAAGCCAAAAGTTGTGAAAACATTAGCAATAAAATAATGTCTTTTTAAATTTGCTATTTTTGTTGAGATGAAACGGATATTATTGGTTGAAGATGAAACAAATGTGGCTTCTTTTATAAAAAAAGGGCTTACTGAAAGCAGTTATGATGTTTCTGTTTGCCTGGATGGCGAAACAGGTTTACAAATGGCTTTAAAACATAGTTTCGATCTGATAATTCTTGATATTATGTTGCCGGGAAAAAACGGGTTAAATGTTTGCGACGAGATAAGAGCAAATAACATTCTTACACCTGTTTTGTTTCTTACTGCACTTGGCACATCAGAAAATATAGTGTTAGGTCTTGATAAAGGTGCGGATGATTATCTTGTAAAACCATTTAAATTTATTGAACTACAGGCCCGTGTGAATTCACTCATTCGTAGAAATAACTATAATAGTATTGAAAGTACTGAAGGGGTTTTATTTTCTTTTGATGATCTTGAACTGAATGATGAAACCAAAACGGTGAAACGCGACGGGAAACCAATTTCACTAACATCTACCGAATACCGTTTACTATTGATCTTCTTAAAAAACAAACGCAAGGTTTTATCGCGAAGCTATTTATTGGAAAATGTTTGGGATATTAATTTTGATATGGGAACCAACGTGGTAGATGTGTATGTGAATTATTTGCGAAAAAAGATAGACAAGGATAAAAAGAACAAACTCATCCATACCATTGTTGGTATGGGCTATGTATTAAAGGAATTGGATTGAAAAGTCAATTTAAAATAGCTCTTATTTTCTTTACAGGTACACTGTCTATCATATTGCTTTTAAGTATTTCGGTGTATTACTTTTCTTCACGTTATTCTTTTACCGATTTTTACAAGCGATTAGAAGTACGTGCTGTATTAGCTGCAAAATCACAGTTAGATTCGGAAGAAGAAAAAGCTTCGGCTTTTAAAGAAATGCGGGAAAAACATCTCGAAAAACTAACAGGCGAAAGAGATTATTTTTTTAAGGTCGATGCAACATCGGATCTTGCAGATAGCGCAAGGCACTTAGAAATACCGGTGCAATTTTTTGAAGAGATCGTTAACAAAGGAAATTCTACTTTAAAAAAAGGCGATCTTTTTTTTTCAGGAATAAATTACAAAGGATTAAAAGGTAATTACATTGTTATTGTATCGGCCACCAATGATTATGATACACAACATTTACTTCACTTGCGTAATATATTTTTTATTGCATTACCCCTTGCCTCTCTTCTTTCCATGATCATATCTTTCCTGTTCTCAAAACGCATTTTTAAGCTTATAAAAAAAATTACCGATAATGTAAAAGAGATCAGCTCCGAGAACATGCATCTGCGTTTGGAGAAAACCCAATCTGATAATGATGAGATGGGCGAGCTTATTACAACTTTTAATAATATGTTGGATAGACTGGAAACTTCTTTTGAAACACAAAATAATTTTATAAGCAACGCATCGCATGAATTAAGCACTCCATTAACAGCCATTATTGGTGAAACTGAAGTAACTTTAAGCAAAGACAGAACATCTAAAGAATATACCGATGCCTTACACATTATACTTAACGAGGCTGAACGACTTGACAAAATTACAAAATCACTTTTATTTCTGGCGCAAACCGGCTTTGACGGAAAAAAACAAAAAATGGAGTTACTGCGCGCTGACGAACTTCTATGGGAAGCTAAAAAAACCATTGACAAAATGAATCCGGCCAACCAATTGCAAATAGATATGAATATGGTTCCCGAAAATCCCGAAAAGCTTACTATTAATGGCAATGCACAATTGCTTCATCTTGCGTTGGCAAATATTCTTAGTAATGCCTGTAAATATTCTTCAAATAAACCAGTAAAAATTTCTATTGCAACAACTGATAGTGATGTTGTTATCATTGTAAAAGATTCGGGCATTGGTATTCCTGAAGAGGAATTAAAATACATTTACGATCCTTTTTTTCGTGCCTCAAACACACGTAATTTTGAAGGTTATGGTATTGGCCTGCCTCTTTCACGTAACATTATACGTTTACACAAAGGCACTTTGCAGGTATCGTCTGCTATAAACATGGGTGTAACTGCACAACTGCGTTTTCCGAGATCAAAATAAACTCTAATCCAATTCTAATCCGGCTTTTAAGTGTCTCTAATAAGGTTTATTGAGCTTTGTATCGATAAATTTTATGACATGAAAAAAACCATTCTCATTCCAACCGATTTTTGCATCGAATCTTTAAATGTTTTAAAACAGGCATTATTGCTCAATTCCGATAAAGAGTTAACGGTGGTGCTTTTAAGCGGACAACTTCTTTCTGATTCTATTGTTGACTTAATGTTTTATTCGCAACAAAAAATAATTAACTCGCTTTTAAAACCTTCATTTAATGATGCTATTTCTATTTTAAAGAACAGGTTTACAAAAAATATTGTTGCTGTACATATTGAACTCTTTCATGGCATAAATAAAAATGCCTTTAAAAACTTTATTAGTGCGCATAAAATAGAAGAATGTTATGTGCCAAAACATTATTTATTAAAAAAAACGGGTAATGCTCTGGATATACTTTCATATATCAGAAAAAGCAATTTGCCTGTATACGAAATAGAATGGCCATTAACCAAAGGTAAATCAGAGTTTGACGAATTAGAAACATTATTATCTTAATCTAAATTTATGTTATTAAATAAACGACTTCCATTTTCATATATTTTTCGCAAAGCACAAAAACATTTTATAACCGTAAGTATTATATCTGTTTGTATTTACTTTATACAGCGGCAACTTATAAATGTTCTGCCTTCCATTCCAGTAAGTATTCCTATATTTTTGGGAACAGCTATTTCTCTTATTCTATCCTTTAATCTAAATCAGTCTTATGAACGTTGGTGGGAAGCCCGAAAAATATGGGGCTCAATAGTAAACGACTCCCGTACACTTGTAATTGAGGTGAAAAATTTTACCAAAACAGCTAATAAAGATATGATTGCAAAAATTGCCAATCGCCAGATTGCCTGGTGTTATTGTCTTGGCCAATCACTGCGCGAAAGACACGCGGCTTTTGGTATTAGTAGTTTTTTATCAAAGGAGGATTTTGAAGAATTATTTGAACACAACAATAAGCCATTAGTTATGATCGATCAGCATAGCCGTGATATAAGATCACTATTGGAAACCGGAGAAATTGATTCATTTCACCGGATCCAGCTTGATGATACATTATTGCGCCTTTGTGATTCGATGGGCCGAGCCGAACGAATTAAGACCACTGTTTTTCCTACCACTTACAGCTTTTTTCTTCATAGCCTTATTTACATTTTTATAATTCTACTCTCCATCTCTTTGTCAGAAATAGATGGTTTATTTGAGATCCCGCTGCTCATTATTATTTCGGTTCCATTCCTGTTACTTGAAAGAACGGCAAAAGATATGCAGGATCCCTTTTCGGGCTATGCAACAGATACACCAGTAACTGCCATTGCACATACAATAGAGACAAATTTAAAACAACTGATTAAAGATAAAAATATTTCGGCAGCACCAAAAGGAAACGGCTTTTACACAGATTAGTTTTATGATTTTCATCTAATTTTGTAATAAGCCAAAAAGCCTTTCAGTGTTTCTGAAAGGCTTTTAATTTATTGTTATAAAATAGCAGGCATAAAATTGCTTAAAACCATCAAACAAATTGTTACTTTTAGACTAATGACTGAGATAGAAAAAGCAACATTAACCGATCTTGCTACACTTACAGACTTAGCAAAGGTTTCATTTATGGAATCACACGGACACTCGGGCCCTAAAGAAGACATAAATAGCTATATTAAAAGCAACTTTATTTTAGAAACATTTAAGAACGAACTAAACGACCCTAAGAACAATTATTACATTATTTATTACAATAACAAGGCCGCAGGTTTTTCAAACATCATTTTTAACGCGGCTTATGAAAGCATCAAAGAAAAAAATATTACAAAATTAAGCCGCTTATACCTTAAAAAAGAATTTATCGGACTTAACTTAGGCAAAGCTTTATTTGATTTTAATGTAGAACTCGCAAAACAACATTTACAAAAAGGCATGTGGTTGTATGTGTGGACAGAGAATGAACCCGCCCTCCGCTTTTATAAAAAGGCGGGCTTTATTAAAGTAGAAGATACTTTTTTTAAGATCTCAGAAACACATTCTAATCCGAATTATATAATGTATTTGAATTTTTATTCTTGAATTACAAATTCATTTGTTTTTTGAATGTTCCGCAGGATTATAAATCCTGCGGAGCAATAAAAAAGATTGTTCTAATTCTTTACGATCTTTTTTGTATAATTATTTTTACCAATCAAACTAAAAGTATAAATACCTGTTTCCAAATGTTGAATACTTAATTGATCATTTTCTAAAACACCTTCCATTACTGTTTTTCCTGTTTGATCAACAATTAAAAAACGTGTACCAATAACATTTAAAAGTGAATTTATATTTATTTTATCTTGTGTTGGATTTGGAAAAAGAGAAATAACATCAGTTTTACTAGTTTCTTTTATTGCATTAGGTGTATCCATATAAACTGACAGGCCATCCATTGTTCCTATCCAAACATTCCCGGTATTATCGGTAACAGATGTATTTACAATATCACCAATCAATCCATTGTTGGTATTATAGGTTGTAAAATTATTCCCATTATATTTTGAAACGCCTGCGGAGTTGCCAAACCATTTGTTATTCTCTGCATCAATTGTAATGGCATAAACATTATTTGAAGCCAGGCCATTTGTTGTACTATAATTACTCCAGTTTGTTCCGTCAAATTTTTTAATGCCCGTTGCAGTGCCAAACCAAAGCGTTCCATCAGTTTCTGCTTTTACTGCATGTACATAATTGGCTTCTGAATAGGTGGTCCAATTACTACCATTAAAATTACAAACGCCGCCACCCCAGGTACCTAACCAAAGTGTATTGGCATTATCTATTACCATTGCTGTTACAATATTATTGGCCAGTCCATTGGCGGTTGAATATACTGTCCAGTTATTCCCATCAAATTTTGAAACACCCATATTTGTTGCAAACCATTTATTACCATTTGTATCTATTTCAATTGCATACACAAGATTGTTTGACAGACCTTCCAGCGCTGTATAATTCTGCCAGGTATTTCCATCAAATTTTGAAACACCACCATCTGTTCCCACCCATACATTTCCAAACGCATCAATTTTAATGGCGCGTACAAAATCACAAACCAAACCTTCATTAACAGTATAGTTAATCCAGTTAGTGCCATCAAATTTCGAAATTCCGCCACCATAAGTACCTATCCATTTTGTTCCGTTGGCATCAATTGCGATTGCCTGCACATTATTATGAGCCAGACCATTTGATTCATTATAAGAGATCCATGTTTGTGCTTTTATTAATGTTACTGAAAGTAAAAAAGCCAGTGCAAATAATTTTGTTTTCATGTTGTGTTTGTTTTATAGTTAATTAATAATTTATAAAACAAAGGTGCGTTTAACGCAGCCGGAAAACTTATTGAATACTGAAGCAGAATTTTAAATAGTTATGATTTTTACAGAAAACAGCGCTTTGTGCAAGTGGGGATCTTGCGTTTTGCATTTTTTGCAAATAACAAGAAGCAACTACTGATTTACGCAAAACAAAAGCTTTAAAAACCGGAAATAATACAAAAAAAGAAGGCTATAATCTCATCCCGATCACACACACATCGTCTACCTGCTCCAATTGGCCTTTCCAGTCAATAAAAGCCTTTTCAAGAAGCGCTTTCTGTTCATCCATAGTTACTGCCTTATTATTTAAAAGCAACTCTTTAAGGCGTTTGTATTTGAATTTTTTGCCCTGCACGCCACCAAACTGGTCGGCCAGGCCATCAGTAAACAAATAAATGGTATCGCCTGCGTTTAATTGTATTTTATGGGTGGTAAAAGGCGTTTGTAAAGCATATTTGCCTATAGGTTGTTTATCGGGCTTTATTTCGGCCATTAAGGCCTCATCCTCTTGCCCCCGGGCTTGTGCCTTCATAAACCATAAGGGATTATTGGCGCCGGCCCATAATAATTCTTTTGTTTTGGTATTTAAACAACATAAACTAATATCCATGCCATCCTTCACTTCTTCACCACTCTTTTCAAAAGTAGCTATTACCAATTCGCGTGTTTTATCCAATATCTTTCCGGGATCGGTGATTTTAAATTCCAACACACTTCTGTTTAAAGCATTGCTGCAAACCACACTTACCAGGGCGCCCGGCACACCATGCCCGGTACAATCTGCCACCGCAAATAAAACAAGATCGTTTACTTTTTCGAGCCAGTAAAAATCTCCGGCAACCAGGTCTTTTGGTTTATAAAATACAAAACCATTTTTAAAATTCTGGCTCCAATGTATCTCTGCCGGTAAAATAGCTTCCTGCAAACGTTTGGCGTAGGTAATGGAATCTACTATCTCTTTTTGTTTTTCTTCTACAATGTGCTTTTGCTGCTCAATAACTACTTTTTGCTTTTGTGTTATCTTAAAACGGTTAAACATAAACACAGCAAATATTAAAACCAATAATAAGCCGCCATATAACGCATAACGCTGTGTTTGCTCTTGTTTTAATTGTATGGCCACGGTCTTTTTTTCTTCGGCTATACGAACGCTATCTGCGGTAATTTTTTTATCATACTCGTACTGAAATTGTTTTTTTGTACTTGACTTTCGCGTTTCTTCATTATTGATGCTATCGCGCATATGTATGAACAATTCATGCATTTCGAGCGCATTAAGCGGTTTATTGATCTGTTTGTAGATCTTATACAACAATTTTGCCGAAGCACTTATTTGTATTGGGAAACCCAGTTCTTTGCTAAGTTTATAACCCTGCTCGGCATTTTCAAGTGCCAAAGCATATTTTTTTTGTTTAAAATAAATAGCACCAATGCTGTTGTAAGACCGCGCTACGGCATTTTTATCGTTTATGGCTTTTCTTATTTCAAAGGCTTCATAATAATATTTTAGCGCCCTGGTGTAATCACCATTGTTAAGATCGTCCATTTTTTCGTAAGCCGACCCAATGTTATTTAAAGAAGCAGAAACACCTTTTCTATCACCCGTTTGTTGGCGAATGGCTAAACTCTTTTGAGAATAATCCAACGCTTTAGCAGCGTCTCCTTTATTTAGTGCTATCACCGCCAGATTATTATATGCGCCCGAAATACCCGGCTTATCCTTAATTTTTTGTGCCAGCGTTAAACTTTTTAAATACCAATCTAAAGCCTTGGTTGTATCGCCTTGCCCCTGGTATAAAAAGGCTATGTTATTAATAAGATAGGCTTCGTTTTTTTTATCGTTTATCTGCTCAAATATTTTTATGGCTTTAAGATAATAATCCAACGAACGGTTAATATCTCCACGCAACTGATAAATAAAACCAATATTATTTAGCGACTCCCCTATCCCGCTTTTAAAATCTATTTCTTCGCGCAACTTTAAGCTTTTATTAAAATACTCTAAACCTTTTTCAGAATCGCCTCGATCGTGAAGCACAAAACCAAGAATATGTAAATTGTTGGAAGCTTCTTTTTTGTTTCCTATCTCTTCAAAGATCTTTAAACTTTTATTAAAACTGTTTATCGCATTTGTAGATTCTTCTTCCATCTCATCGTACACAATACCCAAACCCCTTAATGCAACAGCTTCATAATATCTGTAACCACCTTTATGCGCCTCGTTTAAAATACTATCCCAATAGGACACTCTTATTATGGTTGCCGCCAAACCTATCCTGCAACGCAGCCCAAGTTTTAA
This sequence comes from Bacteroidia bacterium, assembly GCA_044229885.1. Classification (GTDB taxonomy): domain Bacteria; phylum Bacteroidota; class Bacteroidia; order B-17B0; family Aurantibacillaceae; genus Aurantibacillus. Next base: position 11,497 of record JBGASD010000006.1, read on the forward strand.
TGTATCGTGTTTGGCAAGTTTAAGTTCTTTGTATAAAGAATCCACACGCGAATCCTGGGCAGGAATCGTACTAACTAAAAAGAAAAGAAGAATTATTAAAATACCTCTCATTTATTTAAACGCTAATGCGATTTTTTTTCGATGGTTTTGTGAATAGTATTTATTTCGCTTACCGCCGCAGAGCCATACCAAGGTAAATAATCAACCGCAAATAAATTTATTTTAATGGCAGGATCTTTTGCCGTTAATTCTTTTGCTTCTTCAATTGTTTTTACATTAAAGATAAATACACCTCGGTACAGGTCGTTCTTACCAAAAGGCCCTGCCACAGCCAACTTACCTTTATTTGCAAGATCAATGATATTATCCATGTGTCCACGGAAAAGTGAATCAGATTCGCCTTTTGTTTTTGCTTTATAGGTGCCGGTCTTTAATAACACCATTACATAACTTTTCATACCGTAATCATCAGCACCCAGTTTTTTTGCTAGTACCGAATCGTAAACAGGCTTTTGCGCATAGCTGATCTGAAAAGCAAAAAATGCTAAGGAAATAAAGAAAAGTTTTTTCATCGTTTGTTTTTTGTGATATTAAATATATATAAATTTTGTGTGTTATAACTTAGTATTATGCAAATATATCTACAACTATATCATCATTGCAAACCTCCCGAATTCTTTGTATTTTTATTGTATAACTGTTGATGGAGTGAAGGCACTTAAAAAATTTGTAAAACAATAGGTCATGAGAATAGTTTTACTATTAATCGAAGTACTTATTAGAATGAGAATATCAATATGTACATTTTTTTTAGTTTGCACGTTATCTTTAACCTATAATGCACAATGTTGGCAGTCTTGTGCTGCTGCTGGGGGTTTTCATTCCTTAGGAATAAAAACTGACGGTAGTTTATGGTCTTGGGGTATTAATAATTATGGTCAATTAGGAGATGGAACTAATATAAATAAAAACTTAATTAGCCAAATAAGCAGTACAAATGATTGGAAGTCAATCGTTGCGGGTAGAGCATTTTCTTTAGGAATTAAATTGGATAGTACATTATGGGCTTTTGGATATAATGCAAATGGTCAGCTAGGAGATGGTACAACTATAAATAAAAATACTATTATTCAAATAGGGATTGCAAATGATTGGAAAGCTGTTACAGCGGGAGTAAATCATTCCTTAGGTCTTAAAACTGATGGTACCATTTGGTCATGGGGTGATAATACAGCAGGACAAATTGGAAATGGTTCGACGTCGTTTACCGGTATAACAATACCAACGAAAATAGGTAATGATAATAATTGGCAGTACATATCAGCCGGCGCGTACTATTGTCTAGCTATAAAATCAAATGGCACTTTGTGGGGTTGGGGCTTAAATGCAGGTGGGCAATTAGGTGATGGAAGTGCAGTAATGAAAGCCATACCAACACAAATAGGGAATTTAACGAATTGGTATAGAATTTCAGGAGGAGGAAGTCATACATTAGGTCTTAAAAAAGACAGTACTTTATGGGGCTGGGGCTTTAATGATAGTGCACAGGTTGGTGATGGAACTTATTTAGATAAATATATTCCTGTACAAATTAGTAGTTCAACAAATTGGAAATCTATATCTGCTGGCGGCGATCATTCTTTAGCAATAAAAACAGATGGAACTTTATGGGGTTGGGGTTCAAATAGCAAAGGTCAACTTGGTGATGGGACAAATATAAGCAGAACAATTCCAACACAAATTGGTACCTCTAACTATTGGAAACATATATATGCCGGATATAAGTATTCAATCGGAATTAAAATGGATGGTTCATTATGGGTTTGGGGATACAATAATTATGGCGTACTTGGTGATGGAACATATATTGACAAAAATATACCAATAAATGTTGATTGCTTTTCTACCATAGGAATAGCTGAAATAATTACTAAATCAAATAATTGTGTTTTATACCCTAACCCCGTGAAAGATAAACTGAACGTTGAATTTAAAGATGTGAGTTTATTATATAGATTAACGCTGACAGATCAACTCGGACGAAATGTGTACTCAGGTTTTTCGAAGAATCAAAAAGAAGAAATGGATCTTTCTTATCTTGAAAACGGTTTGTATTATTTAAAAGTGGATACGGAAAAAGGACAACAGGTATTTAAAGTTGTTAAAGAATAATAAAAGGTTATACCCTCACTCCAATAATACAAACGTCGTCTACCTGCTCTAACTCACCTAACCAATTTACAAATGCGGTATCCAGTCTTTCTTTTTGTTTTTCCATTGGTTCATTATTAATGGCAATTAATAATTCTTCCAATTGTTTGTACCTGAATTTTTTTCCTTTTTCGCCACCAAACTGATCGGCATAGCCATCCGTTAAAGTATAAATGGTATCGCCTTTTTGTAATTCAACTTCGTTATGCTTAAACAAGATACTATCATCGTGCCCTTTGCCCACAGGCATTTTATCGGCCTTACAATCTATTATTTTATTATCGCGCACTATGTAAAACGAATTGTTGGCCGCTGCATATTGCAAACGCATGTGCTTCACATTTAAATTACACAATATCGCATCCATCCCATCTTTACTTTCTTCTTTTTTTCCGCCGGGGTTCAATGCTTTAATTATTTCGGTACGCACATTATTTAAAATAAGATCAGGTCTTGTGATTCCATTCTCATTAATTGTCTGGCTTAATTTACTAATGTTCAATAAGCTCATAAACGCGCCCGGCACACCATGTCCGGTACAATCTGCAGTGGCATAAATAAATCCGTCATCGGTTGGTGTGGCCCAGTAAAAATCACCACTCACCACATCTTTAGGTTTAAATAATACAAAATGTTCGGGCAAATGTTTTTCTAAAAGCTCATCGCTTGCCAGTAAAGCATATTGTATGCGTTTGGCATAATTAATACTGTCTAATATTTCTTTTTGTTTTTCTTCTACCAAATGTTTTTGTTTTTGAATGATCTCGTTTTGGCGCTGCGTCACTTTAAAACGTTTAAATAAAAAGAAAGAAAAGATGATGATCAATACCAGGATGATCAAAGTACCTATGATAATATAGGTTTGCTTCTTTTTTTCTGCTTTTGCTATCATTTGATCTGCAGCGCGCTGCATGTTTATTTCCTTTTCCTTCTCTTTTACTTCATATTGCTTCTGCATTTCTGTAAGCTGGCTGGTGTTATTTAATTTAAGCAGGCTATCGTTCAGTTGAAAGTATACTGTAAAATTATCGTATGCTTCTTTATATTTACCAGTTCTTGATTGCGCCAATGCCAATGCCCTGTATGCTAATGCCTGGTCTTCAAGCAGGCCATTTGCTTTATCAAATGCAATAAGGTCTTTTAATAGTTTTAACGCTTCGGTGTATCTACCCTGCCTGTTATAAAGATCTCCCATATTATTCATCACCATTGATTGGCCCGCAATATCTCCTATCTGGTTATATAATTTAAGTGATTCATCATAATACTCTTCTGCTTCTTTAAAATAGCCTTTTTCTACTTTTAAAACACCAATGTTGTTACCTGACATAGCCACATTTCTTTTATCACCAATTTTTTTTGAAAGCGTAAAGCTTTTAATATAAAAATCCATGGCTTTATAATTATCTTTTAGCGTACTGTAAAGCTGACCAATATTATTGTAACACAAGGCCACGCCTTTTTCGTCTTTTATTTGCTTTGATAAATTAAGGGCATTGTAATAATATTTTAATGCGTTTTTATAATCACGCATATCATCGTAAATAAGTCCCATGTTTAAAACACTTGACGACATGCCATCCAGATTGTTTACTTTTTTATCGATATCGTATGATTTTAAAAAATATTTTAAAGCAGTTGGCAGATCTCCTTTATCCCAATACACAAGGCCCATGTTATTATATATTGGGGACAATTCATCTTCGCTACTTGAAATTTTTATTGCCTTGTTATAATAAGTCAACGCTTCTGTATATTCACTCTGGTTCCAACACGATACACCAAGCCTTGAATACATTTTAATAGCAATTTTATTATTTTCATATTTAAGTGCTAATGCTAAACCAATACCGGCATATTTTTTAGAAGAGTCAAATTCACCAAGATTGTTATAATAATAAGCTATGTCGCTTAATAGCTGTAGCTTGCTGGTATCAATGCTTGTTTTGTAATAAACCCTCTTTGTAGAATCAACGAGTTTATCATCCTGCGCAAAAGCAGAAAAACAAAAGCTTAGTAACAAAAGTGAATAATATATTTTTTTGTACTGAAACATTTTAAAACCAAAAGGGAAAAAGCCAGTACTAAGTTAAAAATAATTATGAGTCATTGTAAACCGGCCTCCTTTTTGATCCTTTCGAACAAAAACTCTAATCCGTTGAGCTTAATTTCATAAAGCGTTTGTAATAACATACCCAATTTACCTTCAGGAAAACCCTTGCGGGCAAACCATTCTAAATAAGATACGGGTAATTTATACAAGATAACGCCTTTATACCTGCCATAAGGCATTGGCATTTTTACCAGGTCAATTAATAATTGTGGATTAGGTTGATCAAGCATCTTAATTGATTATTTTATCAAGATCAATTAAAAAATCATTTTGCAGATCTGGGTGCAAAGTAGAGATAAGCGTATTTATTTTTTTGAGAGTGCCTTCCATAATATTTACGATCATCTGGCTTTTGTGATAAGGGATACCTGAGTTTTTTAATTTCAAGCAGAAATAAATATATAATTCTGCGGTAAGACCTTTATCATCGGTATACTTTGCATATTTAGAAAGTATACGCAAGATCTTGCGCAGGCTTTTTTTTACATAATATAAATTAGTTTGCGATCTAAGCGCTTCAAAATTTGTATCAATCTCTTCTTTTACATCTTTAATGAATTGAGTTTTATCGTGCGCTTCAAATAATAAATACCCAAGGTATTCTTTATTATCTTTTTTATACTTAGCAACAGCAATGCAAAGATCTAATAACTCTTTTTGAGAAAGATGCTCGAGTTCTTTTTTTATTTCGCTTATGCCTGCTGCTTTCATTTTAATAAAAAACCCTTCCTGTTAACTAAGAAAGGGTTTTAAAATTTTATTCTTTCAAACTTTCTAAACCTTTAAACTTTTAACTCAGGTTTATTTCATAAATTTTTGCTTCACATCGCTATACGTTGGGAAGTTGTTGTGATGCCAGTTCATAATAACGGTTCCGTCTTTTATCAACATTAAACCCGGATTACTTCTGATCATTGTTTTTAGAACGATACCATCTACCATGGCAAAATCATACAAGGCATTATGCTCATGTTTAAACTTATCAATATCTGCCGGACCACTGGCTGTAAAAGCCATAAACTTATGTTTATCCAGCATGGCTAATTTATAAAAATCGTTGATCTTAGCCATTAAAGTAGGATCAGTATCTGTTTCTTTAAGATCATAAACAATTATCCAGAAACTATAATTCTTATCATTTAAAACAGAATCGGTAATTGCTACACCATCTAAATTATTTACAGTAAAATCGGTGATCTTTGGTGGATTAACAGCGGCCTGAACCTCTGCATTATCGGTAGATACCCATTTCCAGGTTACAGTATCCTGCCATGGATAATTTTTAAGATCAAATTCTTTTACCGTATGATCTTTTAAATTTTCATACTTAAAACGTGTTTCATATTTGGCAGGTTGATAATCTGCTCCCGCTTTCATGTTTTCTTTAATATTCATTCCCGGCGCATAGGCTCTGAAATCCAATGGCGGTAAATTACGGTAAGCGTATATTGGAAAGCCAAAAGAGAACAACACACCCAATAAAAAGATGGTGCTTAAGATCATTGGTGCAAACATTTCTCGGATATTATCTTTACCCGCAAATAAAACGGTTATCAATATCATCAATGCAATATCTTTCCAGAAACTTTCCCATGGTTTTAATTTTAAAAAATCGCCAAAGCAACCGCAATGTGTTACTTTGTTGTAGCAAGCCGAATAAAAAGTTAAGAAAGTAAAGAAGGCTATTTGCGCAAACAATAACCATAAAGTTAAATTTGTTTTATAGCCTATTAATAACATTACGCCTAAAATAATTTCACTGGCACAAATAATTACTGCTAATGGAAGTGCAATATGAGCAAAACCTTCAAATAAAGATAAACCTGTATCGTTTTGAAATACTTCAAAATACTCTTTTAACTTATAAGAAAAGCCAAGTGGGTCATTTGCTTTTATAAATCCTGAAAAAATAAAAAGTCCACCAACCAATACACGCGCAACATGCGTTATCATTGGTATTTTGGCAATAAAAGCAGCCCCGTTGATCAATAATAATTCAATAGCCAGTAAAACAATGGTGGTTGTTTTACTAAAACATGGTGGCATTATTAAATAAATAATGGCGGCTAAACCTACCGACCATATAAAACGAAAAGCTTTTGAGGCAAAGAATTTTTTCATGTGTTGAAATGCTTTTTTTTAAAGTTAACTAGTTATCGTTTCATCAAAAGTTAAATAAGATATTTTAACTATTGTTTTGTGAGTTTAATAAGTGAGAATACCGAATAGTTGATCATATCCATATAATTGGCATCTACACCTTCGCTTATAATGGTCTTGCCTTTATTATCTTCTATTTGTTTAACACGAAATACTTTCATTAAAATAAGATCGGTCAGTGAGCTTAAACGCATATCGCGCCAGGCTTCGCCATAATCATGATTTTTATCTTCCATTAATTGCTTGGTTTGATCGGCGTATTTAATATATAAATTAGCCACTTCTTCGTAAGGCACATCAACCCGTGTATCATTAGCCAATTCTAATTGAATAAGGGCAATAATACAATAATTAATAATGCCAATATACTCGCCTTTAATATCGTCCATTACTTTTTGAGTACCTTTTTCTTCGATACTTTTAATGCGTTGAGCCTTAATAAAGATCTGGTCGGTTAAAGAAGTGGGTCTTAAATTACGCCAGGCCGTACCATAATCTTTCATTTTCTTTAAAAAGATATCTTTGCACTGAGAAATGGCTGCGTCGTATTGTTGAGATGTAGTTTGCATATAGAATTGACACTAAAAATAACGAAATTTACCCAATGGAATACGCCGTTAACAGCAAAACATTAACATTTATTAAACCATTAATAATGGCTATTGTAAATATTACGCCCGATAGCTTTTACGATGGTGGAAAATACAGTACGCTAAACGATGTTTTGAGGGATGTGGAAGAGAAAATTGAACATGGAGCAGATATTATTGATATAGGTGCAGCCTCTTCAAGGCCTAATGCCAAAGATATTGGAGAGAAAGAAGAATGGGAACGCTTACAACAGTATTTACCTGAAATTCGTAAAAAATTTCCAAAAGTATTTATAAGTATTGATACATTTTACGCTTCTATAGCTCAAAAAAGTGCTGCAGAAGGAGCGGATATAATTAACGATATAAGCGGCGGAAACCTTGACCCGCTTATGTTTGAGACCATTGCAAAATTAAATCTGCCTTATGTTGTAATGCACATGCAGGGTACACCACAAACCATGCAGCAAGCCCCTTCTTACACCAATGTTGTTAAAGAAGTAAAGGAAGAGCTTTTGAAAAAAGTAGAAAAATTAAGAGCATTAAATTTTAATAAAATAATTTTAGATCCGGGTTTTGGCTTTGGAAAAACAACCGAACATAATTACACTTTACTAAAAAATTTACAACAATTTTCAGATCTTCCCCTATTGGCGGGCATGTCGCGCAAGGGCATGATCAATAAGGTAATTGGCACTAATCCTGTAACATCACTAAATGGAACTACAGTTTTAAATACAATCGCGCTGTTAAACGGTGCTTCCGTATTAAGAGTGCACGATGTAACGGAAGCCAAACAAGCCATTGAACTGGTAGAATTCTACAAAACAGTTCAATAGCCAATTTTCATTAAAATGTTTTAGCATTTCTTCTTCAAATTCGTGTTTTTTTGCTAATTTGTTCTCTTAAAATCATTGTTTTAAAATGCACTTTTTAAAAAAAATAATTGTTCTTATTTGTGTTCTCTTTTTTATTGAAGGACGATCTGCTTTAAAATATGGTGATTATTATATCATACCTCCTTATAGCTTTCAGATAGCTGTTTTAAAATATAACGGCGGTGGCGATTGGTATGCTAATTTAGAAACCTCATTGCCTAATCTTATTAAATTTTGTAATGACAATATTAAAACAACCATTAATCCCGAGCAGGCTACAGTAGATGCGGGAAGTGTAGAAATATACAACTATCCGTTTATACACATGACAGGCCATGGCAATGTTATTTTTTCTAACCAGGAAGCTGAAAATTTGCGTAATTATTTAATTGCCGGTGGGTTTTTACATGTAAGCGATAACTATGGCATGGATAAATTTGTAAGAACACAATTAAAAAAAGTTTTTCCGGAATTAGATTTGATCGAATTGCCTTTCGATCATCCGGTGTATCATCAAAAATATGATTTCGCAACCGGCCTACCAAAAATTCATGAACATGATAATGGCGCGCCAAAAGGTTATGGCTTAATTTATAAAGGTAGATTGGTTTGTTTTTATGATTTTGAATGCGATCTGGGTGATGGCTGGGAAAGCCCTGAGATTCACAAAGACAGTGAAGAAGCAAGAAGCAAGGCTTTAAAAATGGGAGCCAATTTAATTTCATACGCCTTTATGGGTTTTGATAAGAAATAATTTATGCGCAGATCAAAAGGCCATAAATTATTTTTCACTTTTATTTTGTCCTTTCTTATTCAAAATTATTTCTCTCAACAATTTATTCTTTCAGGAAAAATTACCGGCAATGGCGAAAGCCTTCCCTTTGCAACCATTTATTTAAAAGGTACTACCAAAGGTGTTAACAGTAATGACGAAGGCAGTTATTCTTTAAAATTAGATCCGGGAAAATACGTTGTTGTATTTCAATATGTAGGTTACTCCAAACAGGAAAAAGAAATTAACCTAACAGAAAATAAAACACTCAACATTAATTTAAAATCAGATGGTATTGCTTTACAGGAAATTGTGGTGAAGGCCGGTGAAGACCCTGCCTATCCAATTATGCGAAAGGCCATCAAAAAAAGAAAAGTGTATGCCAATGAAGTAAATGAATACAGTTGCCAATCCTATATCAAAGGCCTTCAACGTTTAACCAATGTGCCTGAAAAATTTAAGAAACTGGTAAAGGCCATGAGCGGCGAAAAAATAGATTCTACTTTATATGGTGTTATTTACTTAAGTGAAAGTGAAAGCAATTATTATTTTAAAAAACCAAATAAAGAAAAAGAAATAATGTTTAGCAGTCGCGTAAGCGGCGCCAGCAAAAGCTTTAGCTTTAACCAGCTGAGTCAGTTAAAATTTAATTTTTACGAGAATTTAATTCCTTTAAAAGGATTAAGTGACCGGCCTTTTGTTTCGCCATTAAATAAAAATGCGTTTTTATATTATAAATTTCGTTTACTGGGAACAATAAATGAAGATGGAAAGATCTTTAATAAGATCGCAGTTAAGCCAAAACGGCCAACAGACCCTTGCTTTACGGGCATTATTTATATACAGGAAAACGCCTGGCGCTTAACAGGAATAGATCTTGAGCTGACAAAAGAAAATAAAATAAAATATGCAGACACGCTTACAATAAAACAATTATTTGCACCTGTTGCCGGCGATAGTATTTGGATGCCTGTAAACTATAACCTGGGCTTTTATTTTAAAATATTGGGTATTGCCGGTAACGGTTATGTAAATGCGATCGTAAAAAATTACAACCTTACACCTGCAATTGACGATAAATTTTTTAGTAACGAAGTATTTGTTGTAGAAGATGGTGCCAATAAAAAAGATTCTAATTACTGGAACGTAAACCGCCCCGTGCCTTTAACATCTGAAGAAAACAAAGATTACAGAAAAAAAGACAGCACCGAAAAAATAGAAGAGACCGACCGGTATAAAGATTCGGTTGACAGGCGTTGGAATAAATTAAGACCGGCAAATATTCTTTTAGGCTATACCTATCATAAAACAAAAAAAAATATTCGTGTGGTACTTCCCGGATTAATAACCAGTGGTATACAATACAATACGGTTGAAGGAGTAAATGTGAGTTATGATTTTTTGGCAACGAAAGAATACGAGAACAAAAAAGCTCATCGCATTAACGGCAGGATACGTTATGGTTTTAGTAATTATTTATGGGGAGGTGAAATAGGCTACAACTATTTTTATAATCCAAAAAAATTCTCGCGCTTTGGTGTAAAATTAAAATCAATAAGTGAACAGTACAATCAACTGGATCCCATTTCACCATTGGTAAATTCACTGTATTCGCTTTACATGAATGAGAATTTTATGAAGATGTTTAAAGAAACAGGAGTTGAAACAAATTATTTTACAGAACTCACCAATGGCGTTTATTTTTCAACTATTGCAAGATATGTGGAGCGTGACGCTTTAAGAAACACAAGCGATCGCTTGATTATTGATGATAAAAAGAAATTATTTACCAGTAACGATCCACGCAATGGTGCCACACACGATTCTTTATTTAATACTAATAATGCCTTTACTGCTGAAATAACATTCTCTTTCCGTTTTAAGCAAAAATATGTTACGCTTCCCAATCAAAAAATTGTTACCGGTAGTAAATATCCGCGCTTAAGCGTAAGCTACAAAAAAGCATTTCCTGTTTTAAATACTACAGCCGATTATGATCTTGCAAGTGCCATGATATATGATGAAATAAATTTAGGCTTGTTTGGTCGTTTAGGTTTTAGATTAAAAGGTGGTGGCTTTGTAAACACTAAAAAATTATTTTTCATGGACTTTAAATATTTTTTGGGCAACCAAACCTTATTTAATACCAATGATTATTTAAGTAGTTTTAGATTACTGCCTTATTATACATTTAGTGCAGATAAATGGTTTTCTGAAGCACATGCCGAACATCATTTTAATGGTTTTATAATTAATAAAATACCGGTATTAAAAAAACTAAAAGTACAGGAAGTAGTTGGCGGACATTTATTAATGAGCAATAAATTAAAACAGTACTATGAGATAAATTTTGGCCTTGAGAATATTTTTAACGTTTTAAGGTTTGATTATGTATTAGGCTATGGTATTGATAATAAGGTAAATAGTGGCTTTACAATTGGTATAAATACAAGCCTTTAATAAAATTTATTATTAGCCCAACCTTTAAAGATATCTTTTTGTACTAGTTAGATAAGAGAATTATAAATTCAAAAATTAAGAACCATGAAAAAAATTACCAGCTTTAAAATTATCGCAATCCTTTTTGCCTGCTTTATCTTTAGCAATGCAAAAAGCCAATGTACAGCCAACTTTACTTATACGGTAGGCGCAAATGGCCTTGTGGGTTTTTCAAATAATTCGCAACCTAATAACAGCCCAAGCATTACTTATCAATGGAATTTTGGTGACAACCAGTTTTCCACACAAACTAACCCTACTCACACTTACGGTGCTAATGGAAGTTACCTGGTGATCTTACACAGATCAGACAGTATTCAGCCATGCAACGCAACTTACAGTACCGTTGTAACAATTACAAATGTAGCCTGCAATGTTAACCCGGGCTTTAATTTTACAGTTAACCCAAGTGGCCTTGTAACGTTTGTTAATACTTCAACCGGTACCATTCCTCAAACCATGTATTATTTACAATATGGCGATAACTCATCAAGTACATGGCCAAACAATGCTTTTAGCACTATCAGTCATACTTATCCTAATTCAGGCAATTATACGGCAACCCTTACTGCTTACAATAACTCGGTAACTTGTTTTGCGTCTTATACGGCAAACATAAACGTTACAATTCCACCTTGTACTTTAACGGCTGGTTTTAATTTTAACGTTAATAACGGAACAGTAAATTTTACTAATACATCAACCGGTGTGTCTCCTACTGCTTTTCAATATTGGAATTTTGGAAACTCAGCTACATTCTTTGGTTCTAATCCACCTGCGCAAACATATGCCAATGGAACTTATACAGTAACCCTGCATATTAACGATTCAATAACTACTAATTGCAGCAGTACTGCTACTCATACATTTGCTATTACCAATGCTCCGTGTGTTGCTACCGCAAATTTTGGTATGGTAAAAGATTCAACTAATACCTCAGCAATTGTTTGGAATGCTTATCCAACTTATCCATCAAATGTTAGTAATGTAGTTTGGAACTGGGGGGATAATTCTTCAAGCACAGGTTTATATCCATCGCATACTTATTCTGCGGCAGGTTTTTATAATATTTGTTTAACGGTAAGTGTTTCTTGTGGTTCTTCTACAACAACATGTATCAATCAAAATATTTTTAAATCAAGCAATAGCATGCAAATGGCAACTGTTAACGTATTAAGTGCTGCACCAACTGGTATTGTTAAAAATAACGTATTAGCCGCTGCGATCCGTTTATATCCTAACCCTGTAAAAGATGCTTTAACCATTGAAAGCGATGCAGCCGATTTTAATATTAGCATTACTGACATTTACGGAAAAGTAGTTTATAGCGGAATCCGCAACGGCAACACAACTAATGTAAATGTTCAAAATTTAAACAGCGGCATTTATTTCGTAAAAATATCGGGCAATGATTTTAGCAAAACCGTTAAGATCATTAAAGATTAAGATATTATATCCCTGAGTTCTTTTTAACCATTTTCACCGTCAAACTTTACCAGTTATAAAGTTTGGCGGTGATTTTTTTTTGAATGCAATTTTTTTGAATTATCTTTATATATGCTTAAAAAGTATATATTCATTTTAGTAATCAGTTGGGTAACTTGTACAAACGCCCAAACATCTGCCACCAGCCCTGAGTTTGAAGCCAAAGCCATAGGCGGTAAAGAACAGATAGAGCAAATTTTGGAGACCCAGTTAACATTGCCAAAAACCCTGCTTACAGGAAATTTTGATACCGAGTTGACTACTTTTTTCGACCTTGATTCTACAGGAAAAGCTGTAAACATAAGAGTTGACGGAGGCACGAATAATGTTTTAAGACAAGAGATAAAACGCATTTTTGGTTTTATTAAGTTCAATAAAACATTGCGCTTGCCAAACGAAAGTCGTCCGTATTTTTTAATGTTTAAACTATCAACCGATAAATACAACAAGTACTTTAAACAAAAAAATAAATTCACTATTAAAAAGCCTTTGCCTGCCGATAGTAGTTTTATAATTTATACAAAAGCAGATAAATCGCCTGAATTTTATAAAAATGGTGACGAGGGCTTAACGGAATTTGTTTTAGGTAATATTGAATATCCTAAATTGGCAATAGAAAAATCGGTTGAAGGCACAGTAATTGTAGAATTTGTGGTTGAAACAAACGGTTATGTAAGTGGTATTACCGTTAAGCAACCCGTTGGTGCGGGCTGCACGGAAGAGGCTTTACGCATTATTAAGCTCACCAAATGGCAACCAGCAATTTTAGGCGGCAAATTTGTAAGATATAAAACTACCTACCCCTTTACATTTAGTTTAAGAAATATCAATAAAGATAATACGGGCAGCAATCAATTTGGGCAGTAATTTTAAAGGAAACTAATTCCTATCAATAAGCTGATTATTCCAATAAACAGAATAAAAAAATTCATTATTACACCTTTACAAAACACAACAGAACTTTGGGGATCTTTTGGATCAACGCGTACTTCAATTTCATTACCTAATTCATCAATTATTTTTTTTGCAGAAGATTCCATATGATTTGCCTGCCCGCCAAGTAATTCAACTAAATACACTTTATTATTTAAGTACTCTTTTCCATCAACAACATACTTATATTCTATCCTTACAGCATAAGGTGCGTTTTTTACTGAGACCTTTTTATGCAACTCTATTTTTTTAGAAATTACAATTGCCATTGTCTTTTTCCAGGCTCTAACTTTAAAATAAATGTTTAACATCTTTGTACTTGCCCAAATACATAACAGACTTATAGCCAAAGAAAAAATAAATATGCCCATTAAACAGGGTATTTTTTTAGAGCTGCATTTTCTTTACTTCTCATAAGCGCGGCATCTTTTTCTGATTTATCCTTATAGCCACACAAATGTAACACACCGTGAATGATCACACGTTTTAATTCTGTTTCAAAATCAACATCAAATTTTTTAGCATTTTCTTTTACACGCTCTATACTTATAATAATGTCACCATTAATTATTTTTTCTTCACAGTAATCAAAAGTAATAATATCAGTGTAGGTATTGTGTTTTAAGAATTGAATGTTTGTTTTTAGGATCTCTTCATCGGTTGTAAAAACAAAATTTATTTCTCCTTGTTTTTTCTTTTCAGATTCAATAATTGTTTTTATCCAGCTTTTGATCTTTGCTTTTTCTGATAATTTAAATTCTATTTCTTGATTTTGAAATGAAACAGCCATACTTATAGTGATAAGGTATCTTTGATAATAGTTGGTAATTGTCCATTATTCCTGGCTTTTATAAGCTCTTCCACACCTTTTAATGATGTTTTAAATTCTTGTAGATTGGTATAAAAAAGTTGTTGCTGGTTATGCCCCGCTTCAATTAAGCCGTTCGCTTCTTTTTTTTCAGCGTTTGTAAACTCAATTAATTTTTCTTCAGGGATCAGATTCTTTTTAGCATCGTGCTTTAATTTTTCTATCTGCGAATTAATTAAATTGATGCGTGCTTTAACTGACTTACGATTTAACTCGAAATTTTGAAGACTGTTTCCGCTGGTATAAAACTGTTGTAAAAAATCTGCTTCGGTTTTAGTTAAAGTATCTTTTACATTTTGCTGAATAAATTGTTTGTATTGCATTAAACGTGAAATGGCTTTTGCTAAAATAATGGTATCGGTTTTCAGATCTTCTTTAACCAACGCGTTAACAGCGCCACTTAAGCTATCTAATGCTTTTACATTTGCAGCATAAACATCGTTTTGCCTGCACGATTGAAAAAATGATCCTGCAAAAAATAAAATCAACAAACTATTTTTAGCAGCTTTTATCATTTTAGTTGATCATATCAAAACCACAATATGGCACAAGCACTTTTGGAATTTTAATTCCTTCTGCTGTTTGATTATTTTCCAATAAAGCAGCAACAATTCGCGGTAGAGCTAAAGCACTTCCATTTAAACTATGCGCTAACTGTGTTTTACCATTAGCATCTTTAAAACGGCATTTTAAACGGTTGGTCTGAAATGTTTCAAAATTACTAACGCTGCTTACTTCTAACCAACGCTCTTGTGCAGCACTCCATACTTCCATATCGTAAGTTAAAGCACTTGCAAAACTCATATCGCCGCCACATAATTTTAAAGTACGAAACGGTAATTCTAATTCTTTTAAAAGACTTGCAACATACTCACGCATTTCTTCTAATGTTTCGTAGCTTTTATCAGGATGCGTAATTTGTACAATTTCTACTTTATCAAATTGATGTAAACGATTTAAACCGCGAACATCTTTTCCATAACTTCCCGCTTCTCTTCTAAAGCAAGGCGTATAACCCGTATTTTTAATCGGTAATTCGCTTTCTTTTAAAATAACATCGCGGTAAATATTTGTAACCGGTACTTCGGCAGTTGGAATTAAATATAAATTATCAATACCAACATGATACATCTGTCCTTCTTTATCAGGCAATTGTCCGGTACCATAACCACTGTCTTCATTCACCACAATTGGTGGCTGTACTTCTAAATAACCTTTTGCCGTTGCACGATCTAAAAAGAAATTAATTAAAGCGCGTTGCAAACGAGCACCTTTGCCTTTATAAACCGGAAAGCCTGCACCCGCAATTTTAACACCCAATTCAAAATCAATTAAATTATATTTTGTAGTTAAGTCCCAATGCGGAACATAACCTGCAGCTAATTTTGGTTTTTCGCCATGTTCAAAAACAACCGCGTTATCTTCAGGCGTTTTGCCTAAAGGCACAGTTAAGTTGGGCGTGTTTGGAACAAGCACTAATAACTGGTGAATTTCATCTTCAACTGTTTTTAATTGCTCATCCAATTCTTTTTCTTTTTGTTTTAATTCAGCAGTACGAAGTTTTACTTTTTCTGCTTCTTCTTTTTTGCCGCTTTTCATCAATTCACCAATTTGTTTGGCAATTTGATTTGATTCGGCTTTAATATTATCGCCTTCTAATTGAATAGATCTGCGTTGCGTATCTTTTATCAAAACAGAATTAATAATGCTTTCAGCATCTTTAAAATTCTTAATGGCCAAACGTTTTAAAACGTCATCTTTATTTTCTCTGATATAATTTAGTTGCAACATAAAAGTTCGATTTTATTTTAATACAAATTTAATTTTTTAATGATTGATGACAGGAAATGCTAAAAGAATATAAGAACATTTATAAACAGAAAAAGCCCACCAAATAAATGGAGGGCTTTAAGCTTATATAAAGTAATTATTACCCTTCAACAGGAACGATCGATACATACGAACGATCATCTCTTTTCTTTTTGAAAACTACTTTACCATCGATCAAAGCGTATAAAGTATGATCTTTACCCATACCAACACCAACACCAGGGTTGTGTTTAGTACCACGTTGACGAACGATAATGTTTCCTGCGATACAAGTTTGCCCGCCAAAAATTTTAATGCCTAAGCGTTTACTGTGCGAATCGCGACCGTTATCCGATGAACCCGCGCCTTTCTTGTGTGCCATTTTTTTTTATTTTAGATTTATGATTTATGATCTAAGATTTATGAATTCTTAAATCTAAATTCTTAAATTAATTAATCTTCTTTTTTCTTAGTTGTTTTTTTAGCTGCTGCTTTTTTTGCAGGTGCTGCTTTTTTAGCTGCTGCCTTTTTTGCAGGTGCTTTTTTCTCAACAGCTGTTTCGCTTACAACCTCAGCTTTTTTAACGCCTTGTGTGCGAACTTTACGTTCTGCTGTTAATTCTGATTCTAATTTATCACCTTTAGCTAACACACCCTGAATAAGGATCTGAGTTAAAGATTGACGGTGATTGTTCCATTTTTGGTAACCTTTACGGCGTTTCTTTTTGAAAACGATCACTTTATCTCCTTTTAAGTGAGAGATCACTGTGGCTGCTACTTTAGCGCCATCTACGGTAGGATTGCCAACTGAGATCTTGCCGCCGTTATCTAATAAGAAAACTTTGTCAAACTCAACTTTAGCACCTTCGTTAGCCTCTAGGCGGTGAACGTATACTTTATTTCCACGTTCCACTTTAAACTGTTGCCCGGCTATTTCTACAATTGCGTACATCTAAATTGGTTTTAAATTGTTAATAATATCCCTAAAAAGGGGACGCAAATATAGTCAATTCTTATTAACCGGCAAAAATTTAATCGCGGTTTATTAAATAAACGCTTAAAATTATGACAATTATGCTAAAAACCTGGTAAAAATTAACGGTTTCGCCGTCAAAAAGCCCCCAGCCAATGGCCACTACGGGTATTAAATAAGTACAACTGGCAGCAAAAACAGTACCCGAGTTTTTAATAAGAATATTATACGCAATAACCGATAAGGCTGAGCCAACAATGGCCAAAATGCTTATGTAGCCTAAAGAAGTCAAAGCCATTGGCGAAGTACTAACGTGCGTTGTAAAATCAGAAAAACCAAATAAATAGATCAAAGAAATAGGCCCTGTAATACAAAACGCCCAAACAGTAGCAGTAATAGAGTTAATATCGCCCAGGTATTTTTTAATACCGCATACGCTTATGGCATAAAAGAAGGTAGCCGCAACCACCAATAAGCTGTAAATGATATTTTTTGAGCTGCCACCACCCGTATCAAAGATCATAAGACATGCGGCACCAATAAATCCAATAATTATGCCCACTATTTGCATTGCTTTTGGTCTTATTTTTAACCAAACCAAGCCTACCAAAACGGTAAATAAAGGTGTTAAAGCATTCAACATACCAGTCAGGCTACTGCTTATTTGCGTTTCGGCTTTGGTAAATAAAAATGCCGGCAATAAATTTCCAAAAACGCCCATTAAAATTAATCCGGGCAAATATTTCTTAAGATTGATCTTATAATATTTAATTAAAAAAGGAAGCAAAAATAAAAATGCAATCGAAATGCGCAAAGCCGCAACTTCATCACTGCTAAAGGCATCCAGGCCACGTTTCATTAAAATAAATGAACTGCCCCACACCAACGATAAAATGATGAGCAGAGACCAGGCCAGCTTTTTGTTTTGCATGGTGCGAAGTTAGAACTTTAAACTTTCTAAACCTTTAATTAAAACCTATCTTTGTGAAAAATTATAGAATGATAGAAATTGGAAAAGTAAACACACTAAAAGTTTTGCGAGAAACTGAAGTAGGTTTTTATTTGGGAGATGAAGAAAAGAACGAGGTTTTACTGCCAATTTCTTATGCTAAAGAAAAATATAAGAATGGTAAATATTTGGAGGTATTTGTTTACCCGGATGCAGATGGAAAAGCCATTGCCACCACATCAAAACCCTATATAAACATTGATGAATTTGCCTATTTAAGAGTTGTTTCTGTTAACGATATTGGTGCGTTTTTAGATTGGGGAATAGAGAAGGATCTGCTCGTTCCGTTTAGCGAACAAAAATACAAGTTAACGGAAGATCATTTTTATGTTGTGTTTGTTTACCTGGATGAAGTAACCAATCGTATTGTTGCCTCTACAAAAGTGGATAAATTTTTAAGCAATGAAGAACTTACAGTAAAAGAAGGAGATGAAGTTGATCTAATTGTTTATGAAGAGTCGCCATTAGGCTTTAGCGCTATCATTAACGGGCAACACCAGGGACTTATCTACCATAACGATATTTATAAAGTGGTAGAGATTGGTGATGAAATGAAAGGCTTTGTACGAACTATTCGCGAGGATAAATTAATTGACCTCAGCTTTCAAAAAAGCGGTTTTAAAAATGTGTTGGATTCTACCGACGTGGTTTTAGAATACCTTCAAAAAAATAATGGTTTTGTTAACCTTCACGATAAAAGCACGCCGGAAGAAATTTCAATACGCTTAAGCATGAGTAAAGCTACATTCAAAAAAGCCATTGGTATTTTGTATCGTCACCGTAAAATTTTAATAAAGTCCGATGGCATTTATTTAGTTGAAAAAGATTCAGAAAAAGAAGAAAGCGAAAACTAGATTTATATTATTTTTATAAAAAATTATTTAAAAAATGAAAATTGCAGTGGTTGGCGCTACCGGTTTGGTAGGCACAAAAATGTTGGAGGTTTTAGCAGAAAGAAACTTTCCTGTTAGTGAATTAATTCCGGTTGCATCTGAAAGATCGGTTGGAAAAGAAATCATCTTTAAGGGAAAGAAGTATAAAGTGCACTCTATGCAACAAGCCATTGATGCAAAACCGCAAATAGTTTTATTTTCGGCCGGTGGCGATACCTCAAAAGAATGGGCGCCAAAATTTGCAGCAGCAGGAATTACTGTAATTGATAATTCATCGGCGTGGAGAATGGATGCAACAAAAAAATTAGTTGTGCCCGAAGTAAATGCCAATGTATTAACTGCGGATGATAAAATTATTGCCAATCCAAATTGTTCAACTATTCAAATGGTGGTGGCATTAAATCCGCTTCATAAAAAATATAAAATAAAACGCGTTGTGGTTTCTACTTACCAAAGTGTTACAGGTACAGGTGTTAAAGCCGTATTGCAATTAATGAATGAGCGTAAAGATGGAAAGAGTGATGAGATGGCCTATAAATATAAAATTGATATGAACGCCATACCACAAATTGATGTTTTTTTAGGTAACGGTTACACCAAAGAAGAAATGAAAATGGTGAATGAAACTAAAAAAATTATGGGCGATGATAAAATTTCTTTAACAGCTACAACTGTTCGAATTCCTGTAATGGGAGGCCATAGCGAAAGCGTGAACATTGAATTTGAAAATGAGTTTGAAGTAAAAGATATTTTTGAATTGATGTCAAAAACCCCCGGCATTATTTTGCAGGATGATATAAAAAATCAAATTTATCCTATGCCAATGAATGCGCATAATAAAGATGAAGTTTTTGTGGGAAGGATAAGAAGAGACGAATCGCAACCAAAAACATTAAACATGTGGATAGTTTCAGATAATCTTCGCAAAGGCGCTGCTACCAACGCTGTACAGATAGCAGAGCATTTGATCGCTTCAAAAATAATTGTAGCAGATAAAGTTCTTGCCTGATTAAACTGTAAAAAACTTTTGACTTTTAACTTTTAACTTCTAACTTTAAGGTATGGTAACACGTCCGTTCAATTTCAAAAAGTGGATCGAAGAAAATCGTCACTTATTAAAACCTCCGGTAAACAATAAAGTTGTTTACAAGGATGCAGAATTTATTGTAATGGTTGTTGGCGGACCCAACTCACGTAAAGATTATCATTACAACGAGAGTGAAGAGTTTTTTTATCAACTGGAAGGTGATATTAAAGTTCAGATACAGGAAGATGGAAAAGCGGTTGAAGTAGATATCAAAGAAGGCGATATTTTTCTTTTACCTGCAAAAGTGCCACATAATCCCCGCCGTTTTGCAAACACTATTGGTTTGGTAATGGAAAGAAAACGCAGACCGGATGAAAAAGATGGACTTTTATGGTTTTGCGAAAAATGTAATCACCCCTTACATGCGGCTTATTTTATGTTAACAGATATTACTTCGCAATTTCAAACCGAGTTTAAACGCTTTTATGAAAATAAAGATCTGCGAACTTGTAAAAAATGTGGCACTGTTATGGAACCGCCACCTGTAATATCTTAATAATCAATGTTTTAAATTAAAAAGTTAACCTTTTATTTGTTAACAAACTGTTGATTTTTATTGGATGTGATTTAATTTCTACAGATCACCCAACCTATTGCATTTTTTTGCTGTTGTCTTAATGAGTAAACACCCCGTTTAACTTAGTGAAATTATAAAAATTTACTTTTTTTTGGGTTAACTTTGAGGTAATAAATAGACCCAAAAATGAAAACAAATCTTAAACTATTTTTTCTTGGCATTTTTATTTCGATGTCGTTTTTTTCTTTTTCACAAGATTGGAGCAAGATAAAGCTTGATCCTGTTAAAGAAAAACAATTTGAACCATATGTTCAATTCAGACATTCATCAACTGCCGCAGAATATAAGACCTGGAAAGAGAATAATAAATTCCAGTACGTTAAAGAGATGTGGTATTTTTCTGAGTCTTTTTACATCAAGCGTAATCATTCTGCTTCGGGCGAAGCGATGAATGAAGCGTTAATAGATATTAGCCGTTTTGAAAGCAATAGAAAAACAAATGAAGAATCAACAGTTGTTATTCCGGGCTTTAAAGATGCAATTGTGTTATTACCTGCTAATAAACTTATTTACAAACCGTAATTTACTTTTAAATGAAAAACATATTAAATAAAATTAGCGTTTTAATAGTTGCATTGATCGTATTCTCGCAAGCGAATTTATTTGCTCAACCGGGTGTTGGTCCTGCTCCTTATTGCTTTCCATTGTATTCTCAAATACCTTGTAACCAACCGGGGCCCTCTAATTCACCTGGTAATTTCATTAATGACTTTATCAATAGTTTTAGTACTACCGGCGCTAACGTAAATATTACAAATAACAACTCGGGATGTAATGCTCAAAATTTTCCTGCTGTAGGTATTCGTAACTTTTTCTATTTTGGCTGCCAGCATTATTTAGTGGTAACTCCCGGACAGGTTGTTAACTGTACTTTTCAGTCAGGCCAAACATTCAGCCAGGGTTTTACGTGTTTTATTGACTGGAACCAGGATGGTGTTTATAATTTAACCAATGAGCGTGTTTGCTCGATACCGGGCGTTCCGGCAGCACAAAGCTTTAACAGCGCAAGTTTTACAGTACCTGTAGGACAAGCAACAGGTACTTACAGAATGCGTGTTAGATGTGCTTATTTTACTAATGGCCCAACAATTGACCCTTGTATCAACTACGGTTTTGGTGAAACTGAAGAATACAATGTTTATGTAAATATGACACCTGCAGGTATCATTACCGCAACCGCTTCTACTTCTACTCCATCATTATGTGCAGGTCAAACTGTAAGTTTAAATGTACTTACTTCTGCAAATCCTACAACTGCATTAACTTATACATGGTCTGGTCCGGGTAATTTTGCCAGCAACACACAAAGCCCTACTATTACAAATGCTACCGCAACTATGAGTGGTGTATACAGTGTAACTGTTTCTCCTGGTTCATGCCCTGCAACAAAAACAGTACAGGTTACGATTACCGATTATCCAACTTACACGGTTACACCTTTAACGGCAACGGTTTGCCAGGGTGGTGTGCTAACCCCTTCTGTAATTTTAGGCACATTACCAGGTACACCCTGCTCTACTGTTGGCGTTGGTCCGGCATGTGCAACACCTTTATTAAAAGATGTGGGCTCGTCAACTACATCAAATCCTTCATGGCAACCACCAACGGTATATGATAAGTATTATTACGATACGCATATACAGATGATCTATCGTGCTTCAGAATTATTAGCTTCAGGCGTTTCTGCAGGTTATTTAACCAGTATGGCATTTAATGTGGCCACTACAAATGGTATTGGTAGCTTAACAAACTATACTATAAAAATGAAATGTACTACAAACTCGGTGGTAACAGCTTTTGATAATACAGGTTTAACTCAAGTGTTTAACCAGGCCAATTTTACACCAGTAGCAGGTTTTAATACACATACTTTTTCAACTCCTTATTATTGGGATGGTGTTTCAAATATCTTAGTTGATATTTGCAGAGGTAACGCACCATGGATGTTTGTAACTGCTTCTGTTATGTATACACCAACAAGCTTTAACTCAATGATCTGGGATGGCGTTTTTGGGCCTAATCAAACAAGTTGCGGTTCTAATGGTAACCAAGGTATTTCAATGAACAGGCCAAATACACGTTTTGGAAATTGTGTATCTGTATTGCCACAGAACTTTACATATCTCTGGAGTCCGGGCCCTGGTATTGCTGCACCAACAGCAACCAGCACTCAAATAACAACACAACCTATTACAGGTACAGTTGCTACGGTTGTTTATAGTGTTGTTGTTACTCCAACAGTTTACGCTTGTCCTACATTACAAACATTAACTGTAACGGTTGTTAACCCAATGTCACCAACTATTACACCGGTTGCACCATTATGTAACACATTTGGTACTGTAAACATTATCGCAAATCCTCCGGGAGGTGTATTTAGTAACAATGCAGCTATTTCACCGGCAGGTGTTATAAATCCCGCCATGGCTTCTATAGGCACAAGTACTGTTTTATATACGGTGGGTATAGGTTCCTGTATTGCCACGAATACTACATCTATAGATGTTTCGCAATTCAATACCGCCGCATTAACCGGCTCATTGCCTGACCAATGTAATACATTTACTCCATCCAACCTTATGAGTATTGTGCAAAGCACTGTTAATGGTGTATGGAGTGGTACCGGTGTTTCTGCAAACATGTTCTCTCCTAATTTACCAACAGGTGTTTATACATTGACTTATAACACTACATCAGCAGCAAATGCAACATTATGTCCTGATTCAAAAAAGTTAACTGTTAATGTTTTAAATCCGCCACAACCAACTGTTTCTCAGGTTGGGCCATATTGTAATACCGCTCCTAATTTCCAGTTATTAGTATCGCCTACTACTGGTTCATGGATGCCTACAACATATAACAATTCTACCGGTACATTTAGCCCTGGGTTGGCTGCTATTGGAAATAATGTTGTTACTTATGTTATTGGTACGAATACATGTAACGTATCTAACACAAAAACAATTTCTATTGAAGCTTATGTACCCGCAGTTATTACAGGTACAATACCTGATCTTTGTGTAACATCATCGCAGGTTAATTTAGTACCACTTACAACTAATAATTTAGGTATCTGGAACGGCGCCGGCATTAGCGGAACTTCATTTAATCCTGCAACTTCCGGAACCGGTAGCATTGTTTTAACTTATAATACAGCATCATCACCAAGTGGTTTATGTCCTGCACAGGCTACTACGGCAGTTAATGTTTATTCATTAGCGGCGCCGGCAATATTGCAGGTTGGCCCATTTTGTAATGTAGCGTCTCCTTTACAATTACAGGTAACTCCTTTAGGTGGTTTTTTTAGCGGAGCTAACAATGGTGCAACAACCGCAAACGGTGGTTTTAATCCTGCATTTGCAGTTATTGGTGATAACATTATCAATTATAGTGTAACGGCGGGTCCTTGTGTAGCGTTTGCTCAAACAACAATTAATATAGAAAAATTTGTTTCTGCTGATCTTTCACAATATGCTGGTCCTTATTGCAGAAATAACCCTCCGGTTAACTTAAATAGCATTGTTCAAAATCCAGGTGGTGTTTGGTCAGGACCAGGTGTTACAGGAAATTTATTTACTCCTGCAAATGCAAACGTTGGTGATAATAACATTGTTACCTACTTTACCCATTCATCACCTACAGCCAGTTTGTGCCCTGATTCAAGCGCTGTGCGTATCACGGTTAATGAAATACCCAACGTTTCAGTTGTAAGTAATCTAGAAAAAGGATGTTCACCAATAGTTGTAACATTTAATACACCAAGTGCAAATACAGGAAATGGTTTATGGAATTTAGGTGATGGCTCTGAGCCAATGCCTGGCTTAAGCGTTACGCATACATTTGATATACCAGGATCGTATACCGTTACATTTAATTATGAAGACGAGATAGGCTGTTCAACACAGGCCGTACTTGCTAATCCAATTATAGTGTATGCAATGCCACGCGCAGGTTTTAATTACAATCCGGATGAAGTAACTATTGGTACACCTGAAGTTCAATTTACGAATTTAAGTACTGTGTTGGGTAACAATACATACCAATGGCAAATAGGAAATTTATATCAGTTAAATGATATCCATCCTAAAGTTATTTTCCCTGTGGCCGGAGATTATGAGGTAACATTAACTGCCACGACATTTCATGGTTGTAAAGATGTTGTAAGCCAACTGATCCAAGTTAAAAATGACTATGGAATTTATATACCTAGTTCATTTACTCCAAATTTTGATGGATTGAATGATGAATGGTTTCCTATCTTCTCACCATATGGTTTAGATCTTAAAACCTATGAAATGGAAGTATTTGACCGTTGGGGTCACTCAATGTTCCACACAAAAGATTATACTATCGGTTGGAATGGTTCGGTTAACAACAAAGGCGATGATGCAATAAAAGAAGATGTATACATTTACAAAGTAAGATTTAAAGATATTGACGGCAAGATCCATAACAAAACAGGACACGTTACTTTAATGAAATAAAAAGCTTTATACTTTATATTGAAAAGCCTTACCTTTATGGTGAGGCTTTTTTTATGGAAAAAATTAATGCATTTAAACAACAATTAAATGCCGGTTATACTTTAACCGGCGATGCTATAACACTTGGCGCCGCTCTTTTTGAAGGACAAGCTCAAAAAGAAGTGGCAATAAGAATACCTTTAAAAACACTTAACAGGCATGGGCTAATTGCTGGTGCTACTGGAACAGGCAAAACAGTAACACTTCAAATAATTGCTGAAAGCATGTGCCAGGCCGGAATTCCTGTTTTATTGATGGATCTTAAAGGCGATTTAAGTGGTATTGCAAAAGCAGCCGTTTTAAATCCAAAAATTGAAGAACGTCATAAATTAATTGGTATTGATTTTAAAGCCGGGGCAACCACAACAGAATTTCTTACCCTTTCAAAAGAGCAAGGTGTTAGATTGCGCGCTACGGTCTCAGAATTTGGACCTGTATTGTTTTCAAAAATACTAGATCTTAACGATACACAAAGTGGTATTGTTGCTATACTTTTTAAATATGCGGATGATAAAAAATTACCGCTGCTTGATCTTAAAGACTTTAAACAACTATTACAATTTGCAACAGCCGAAGGCAAAGAGGAAATAAAAAAACAATATGGCAACATTACCAGCACAAGCACATCAACCATACTAAGAAAAATAATTGAACTGGAAAGTCAGGGAGCAGAATTATTTTTTGGAGAAAAGAGTTTTGAGGTAGCTGATCTTGTTAGAACGGATGCCAACGGCAAAGGAATTGCCTCTGTTATTCGCTTAAGCGATATACAAGATAAGCCTAAACTCTTCTCAACTTTTATGCTTAGCCTTTTGGCCGAAGTATATGCGTCGTTTCCGGAGGCAGGTGATCTTGAAAAACCAAAGCTTTGTATATTTATTGATGAAGCACATTTAATATTTAATGAAGCTTCAAAAGCATTACTGGATCAAATAGAATCTATCATAAAGCTTATTCGTTCAAAAGGAGTTGGCATTTATTTTATCACTCAAAATCCTTATGATGTGCCGGATGCTGTACTTTCACAATTGGGCTTAAAGGTGCAACATGCATTAAGAGCTTTTACTGAAAAGGATAGAAAAGCCATTAAAAAAACAGCAGAGAATTATCCAATTTCTGAGTTTTATAAAACCGATGAATTATTGACCAGTCTTGGCATTGGCCAGGCATTAGTAAGTGCTTTAAATGAAAAAGGTATACCTACCCCGCTGGCAGCTGTTCACTTAAAAGCCCCTGCAAGCAGAATAGGTGTTTTAACTCCTGAAGAAATTGCAGAAACTATTGCGCTAAGTAAAATTGCGGCAAAATATAACGAAGTAATTGATCGTGAAAGTGCTTATGAGATATTAACGGGTAAAATAAGTGAAGCTGAAGAAGAGAAAAAAGAAACGGAAGAAAAACCTAAAACAAAACAAAAAGCAGAAAAATCTGTACTTGAAAAAGCTTCAGAAAACACCATGGTAAGGCAAATTGGCCGCACTGTTATGAAAGAAGTTGCCCGGGGCTTATTAGGGGTACTGGGCCTTGGCGGAGGCAGTAAAAAGAAAAAAGGCTGGTTCTAACCTATATTAACAGTATGTTAAAAACCATTATTTTTAAAGTTTAAAGTATTTGGTAATTTTGTATTCTAAAACAAAAATAAAATGAAATTTGGCGTTGTTGTATTTCCGGGTTCTAATTGCGATGAAGACATGGTGTATGTTTTAAAGAATATTTTAAAACAAGAAACTGTAAAGCTTTGGCATAAAAATACCGATCTGGAAGGTTGTACTCATATAATTTTACCTGGTGGATTTTCGTATGGTGATTATTTAAGAAGCGGTGCCATTGCAAGATTCTCACCTATTATGGAGAGCGTAATTAAACATGCAAATAACGGTGGCTTTTTATTTGGCGTTTGTAACGGTTTCCAAATCTTATGCGAAAGTGGTTTATTGCCTGGCGCCTTACTTCACAATAATACGCGTAAATTTATTTGTAAGAATGTACACATTAAAGCGCAAACAACTAATTCATTAATTACTTCACAGATACCTGCAAACAAAGCATTAAAAATTCCTATTGCTCATGGCGAAGGAAAATATTTTGCAGATGCTGATACAATAAAAAAATTAAACGCCAATGGCCAGATCTTATTCCGCTATTGCGATGAAGATGGAAATATTACAGATGCTGCCAACCCAAACGGCGCAACAGATAATATTGCTGGTGTTTGCAACGAAAAAAGAAATGTGTTTGGCATGATGCCCCATCCTGAAAGAGCTGCGGATATTGAGCTTGGCAATGAAGACGGCAAATTCTTATTTGAAAGCATCTTAAATTTAGTAGAAGCTTAAATTATTTTTACTTAAATTATTTATAAAGGTTGAAGTTTATGCTTCAACCTTTTTTATTTTTTATCCTATAATAATTGCTTTTTCACTGCGTTATAAGCTTTCTCAATAGGTCAATTTGAGGGATTCTACTTATATTTGAGCATCTAAAGCATATGCAAAAACATCAACAAAAAATAGAATATCTTTTTGCTATCCTGCTTTTCTTTTTTGGCCTGTATTATTATTGCTTTCGCATTTTAGGTTTTGATCTTTCTTACACGCCCGGCGATTTTGGTGATTCAAGATTCATTAATTATGTATTAGAACATGGTTATAAATGGTTGCGCGGCATTGAACCCGATTTTTGGCGCGCTAATTTTATGTATCCTTTAAAAGATAATATTGCTATCTCAGATTCTATGGCCGGCGCATTGCCTATTTATGCCTTATTTCGTTTTATGGGAATTGATGTTGAACCTTCTTATCAATTATGGTGGCTTAGCTGCTGCATCTTAAATTT
Organism: Bacteroidia bacterium; assembly: GCA_044229885.1. Lineage (GTDB taxonomy): Bacteria > Bacteroidota > Bacteroidia > B-17B0 > Aurantibacillaceae > Aurantibacillus. The sequence continues at coordinate 39,711 of JBGASD010000006.1, forward strand.
TTGGCTTTGCTTTATTGCTTTTAAAAAATTAGGCTTTAACCCTTTTTTAAGTGCTATTGGCGCTTATGTGTTTGCGTTTGGTATCAATAACTTTAACCAATTTGTGCACCTGCAATTTAATTGCAAATTTTTTGTGCCTATAACAATAGCCCTGTTTTATGAATTTCTTAAAGAGCCCAAACAAAAAAAATTTATTTTGATAACCTTATTTACTGTTTTACAATTTTATTGCAGCGCTTACATTGCCATATTTTTAATTATGTTTATGCTATTATTTGCCATAATGTATTTAAGTGTAAAAGATAACAGAGTTTTATTTTTTAATTATTTAAATAAAAAACTTGTTATACGCTTAAGTTTTACAATTATAATTGGTTTGACCTTATTTATGCTTCTGGCCTTACCTTATCATTCAATGGCAAGACAATTAGGCCGCCAAAATTATGAGAATATTTTATCAACCATGCCTGCCATTTTTAGTTATTTTTTGCCCGGAGATAGTTCCATAACCTGGGATATTTTAAAAAATTCACCGGCAAAACAATATCCCATATGGTATTTACATGAACTTTTTCCCGGAGCATTTTGTTATCTGGGCTTATTAGCCGCATTTATTCATATAATATACGCCATCATTAAAAAACAAAAAATAAACTTTTTTACTGCCTTTTTATTTTTCATTTGTTTATTTTTCATTCTTCTTTTTTCCAAAACAGAATCCGGTTTTTCTTTATTTAAGCTTATACAGATACTTCCAGGCTTTAGCAGCATGAGGCTTACCAGCAGGTTTATGATTCTTGCTACTTTTTTAATGATCTGGTTAAGCTTGTACTATTTTTCCAGACTGACAAAAGAAAAAACTATTTTTTTAACCCTCCTTTTAGCGTTTGCTGTAATTGCAGATAATTTGTTTGACCCGCAAAGAATATCGCGCAGTTTAACTAAATCAAGAATTGAGAGAACTGAAACTATGTGCGCTTTGATCAAGAAACAAAATATTGCAAATAATAAAATAATTGCTGTACTTAATATAAGTGGTGGATCAGAAACTTATCAATTAGATGTTATGCTGGCTACACAAAAGTTGAATCTATATACGCTTAATGGATATTCAAGCACTTGCTTTGGAGATCTTTGCCTTGCTTATAGTGATGCAGAGCATAAAAAACTGTCAGGTTGGTTAAAGACTTATTATATTGATGAAAGTAAAGTAACATTTATTCTCAACTAATTATTAAAGAATAATTGTTTATTGGTTTGGTTTTATGATCTCAACGACGAGTTCTTTATCTGGATCACGGGTAGTAAAAAAACAGCTCTCGTGTTCAACGATCTTAAGATTTTCTCCAAACAAAGTACCTATTCGATACTTATTATTTTCCTTTTTATGCAAAATAAACTGCTCGTATATTTCATAAACCTTATTCTCAAAAACTATCATTCCGCCAAAATCCATTCTTGATGTAGCTATTTTGCCGTCTAAGGTTTTTAATTGCGTACTGCCATTGGCAAAAGTTGTTACTATAAAACTGCTGCCTATTGAATCTATAACAAGTTTTCCGCTTTCGGGAGCACCCAAAAATCTATTCTGATCCAATTTCAATTTTACAGTATCACAAGAAACTACCTTATCCCTTACATTCTTTATTTTTACAATGCTTTTATCATTAATTATATACTTTGGCAAATTGCCATTATCTATAATTGCAATTTTATAGTTCTTTACTTTAGCAAGGTTAATTTGAAAGAAATCAGGAATCATACTGTAACCAATATGATCGGTATAGAACATTAGCTTAATAAAATCAATATTATCACAATTAAAAACAACGTATTTTCCATCTTTAAGATCCTTCTTTATTTCTTTACAGGTATTGTACCAATTGATGTTGTGGTCTCTGAAATTTTGCAACCCAAATTCCTTTTTCATCCATAATGTATGCCCTTTTTGAAACGTTTCAAGATCGCAGATGCCCAAGCCGCAATATGCTAAAGCAGCACAAAATAATACTCTTCTAAAAACATTCTTACCGATCTTTAAATATTCATACACATTTTCGCCTATTGCTCCAAATCCTAAAAAGAAAATAAAAAATACAATAAAAGTAAATCCAAGCATTTTTGTAGATACATACGTAAAAAAAACATAAACAACAGTTACGGCAAATATAAAAGAAATGAACATTTTCTTGTCTTTAAAATATTTTTGCAACAACAAAACGCCTGCCAATACAAAAAAAGGCGAATAATATCCAATTATTCTTTTTAATGCTTCAAGATGAAAATATGAATTGCCGCCATGCCCATCTAACGGCTCCGTTATATGCCTTACATTAAACGCATGTTCATTAGCAGCCTCAAGCGGAAAGCGTGTGTAAATATAAATTTGCCATGCAGCAGGAAGAATTGCAGATAATAAAAAGGTCTTAATAAGATCAAACCATTGTTTTCTGCCCTCGCTAAATGTATTTTTTTGCTGAAGGAGAAAAATTAACCAGATACCAAATACAATATAACCCGGCAACCATTTCGTTAACACAGCACAAGATGTAAAAACGGCTATCCAAAACATCCATTTAAACATTTTTGTTTTCAAATATTCTGTAAAAGCCCAAACACTTGCCGTTATGTAACACATAAAAACAATATCATTATGATCGGTTGGCTCAGCGCCAACAAGCATTTCATTAAAAAAATAATTCATGCTAAACAATAAAGCACCCACAAATCCTATACGCTTTGTAAGCGTATTTTCGCCTATCTTATATATACAAAATGTGGCAAATGTAAAACATAAAACACTCGGAAATCTTATTGCAAAAGCAGTTGTGCCAAACACTTTTATAGATAGTGCCATTTGTATTAAAAAACATGGCTGTTTATGTACCCATATATAATTACTTATCCAATCAGTATAATTATATGGCAAAACCGGATCGGGATATAAAGTTGGAAGCAATAGATTTTTTGTAAGATTTTTAGCTACAAGTGCGTGATATTGTTCATCCCATAAGTTTATGAACTCATCTACAGTAATTACAAATGTTTTAAAAAGTAATGTTCCTATTAATAAAAATAAAATAGCGAGGGTTTGTTTTTTGCTGAATTCAAATAAAAAAACAGATGCCATATAAAACACTAATGACGAGATTATCATTAATTGTTGATATGGAAGAAAATAACTGTCGAACATTAAATATTTACTAAAAAAGAAAAGAAGTTGATTTTTATAATACCATTTCAGGCACATCGCCTTCAATTATCAATTTACCTGCGGTAGCATTTTTTATTTGCTCAACACTTATTCCGGGTGCACGCTCTAATAATTTAAAGCCACCTTGCTGTGCTATTTCATAAACGCCTAATTCAGTAACCACCTTTTTTACACACTTTACACCTGTTAAAGGCAATTCGCATTTAGGCAAAAATTTTGATTGCCCGGCTTTATTAACCTGTTGCATAGCAACAATAATGTTTTTAGCACTGGCAACGAGATCCATTGCTCCACCCATGCCTTTTACCATCTTTCCTGGAATTTTCCAATTGGCAATATCACCATTCTCGCTCACTTCCATAGCTCCCAAAATAGTTAAATTTACTTTTTGTGAACGGATCATACCAAAACTCATAGCGCTATCAAAAATACTTGAGCCTTTTAATAAAGTAATGGTTTGTTTACCAGCATTTATAAGATCGGCATTTTCTTCTCCTTCATAAGGAAAAGGTCCCATACCCAATATTCCATTCTCTGATTGCAACACAACATTTACACCTTCGGGTATATAATTTGCAACCAGCGTTGGAATTCCAATTCCAAGGTTCACAAACATACCATCTTTTACTTCTTTTGCGATTCTTTTTGCTATACCGTTTTTATCTAACATATCAATATGCGTTTTTATATTCTTTTAAAAATTGTTTACTTACTGCCTTAGCCACATTCTTTGCAATGATCATTCTTCCCTTGTATCCATAATGCTCTGTTGTCCAGTTTTGATCGGTAAATTCTTTACCATTTACCAATTCAAGATTATCAACAACTACACAATTGTTTTTCTGATAACGTTTTACTAAATAATCCCTGTTTTGTTTCATTAAAAATACTAATTCTTTACCAACTAAACTATCGGCGTATTCAATATTTTCTGCCATTAAATTCAAATACAAATTAACCTTGTTTTTATTGCACCAATCTGCTATTTCATCAAAATCTTTTATACGAGGATTATCTTCGCGGATATTAAAGGCATAACCTTTTATATAGTGGCATGCAAGCGTTATTTTTTCATGATCCCAACTACCATCCGCTTTTACATAGGTACCTTGTGCCATTGCATTATCCCATTCCCTTACTGTTTTGTATTTAAATGGAAATGGAAAAACCAAAGGAGTATTCTCCCAGTCCTTCAGCATTTCAGCCTCTCTTTGTTGCTCTGTTTTGTTATCAAAAGCCTGCAACGAAAGAAAAAATCGATTGATAAGGTTGGGATATGGTTGCGCTAATACAACAGATTCCTGTAGCTGAGTCTCAAGGCGTGAATGTATCCATGCTGCATCAAACGAGCGCATATTTAAAGTAATGATCACAGCCTTTGGCTTTTTTTCGTTTACATTTATTTGTTTTAACCATTCTTTATAAATACCTGCGTGTGTTGCAGGCTTATTAATAGTGGTTAAGGTAAGCGTTGGAAAAAAGAATGCCGTGATCTCTGAAATAGTGTTTTTAATTGAATCGGTTTCACGAATGTTAAAGTTGGACGATTCGCCAAAATAAAAAATATCGGTAGTAGCTTGTTTTGTTTTTACTTCGACTATCTGCTCACATCTTTCATTCAGATCTCGTTTGTATAAAGTAAAATTATAGATAAGGTTAAGACCGCCAATTATTATTAGCAGCATAGTAACCTTTATAATGATCTTTTTTGCCATCTAAAACTGAAAATAAATAAAAGTGAATTTTTGTGTGCCTGATAAAGCCATTAAACAAAATAACAACGCAGTATAAAAAGCCCATCTGTAAGGGGTTTTAATCGTGTTTAATTTTGAATCAAAACGCGAGTTATATAAAAATATATCAAAAATAATCATTAAACCTGTAAATAATAACGGCATCACAATATCCAATTGTGTCCACTGAAAAGAGTGATTTCTCACAATTGCTTTAATAATATCTTTTGCTTTCTGAAAATTTTCTGCCCTGAAAAATATCCAAATGAACGAAGTAATTACAAATGTTTTTAAAACCAACATAGCATTCAGTACACTCCATTCTTTTTTAATTTCGAATTTAAAAAGAATAGAAAAATATCTTTCCAATAAAAGCATAATGCCATGTAATGCACCCCACACAACAAATGTCCAGCTGGCACCGTGCCACAAGCCGCTCACCATAAAAACAATTAAAATATTAATGCTCCATCTCGGAATTTTCACACGATTGCCTCCTAAAGGAATATACAAATAATCCCTAAACCAAGTGCTGAGTGAAATATGCCAACGTGACCAAAATTCAGAAACACTTTTTGCAAGATAAGGTGTTTTGAAATTATTCATAATATTAATTCCCAATAAACGCGCGCAACCTAATGCTATAGTAGAATAGCCAAAAAAATCGGCATAGATCTGAAAGGAGAATAAAAAAACTGATAGCAATACCTCATAAGAATTATATTTTAAAGGATCGGCATATATCTGGTTAATATAAGGTGCAATATTATCTGCAACTGCCATTTTAATAAATAAGCCAAACAGTATTAATTTAAAGCCATCAGAAAAATTTTGGTATACAGGTTTATGCACATTTTTTAATTCGTTACCCAGTGTTTCGTAGCGCTCTATAGGTCCCGCAACCATCTGTGGAAAGAAAAGAACATAGTTGGCAAAATAGCCTAAATGCGTTTCTGCTTTTTGCCTGCCACGGTATACTTCAATTGTATAGCTCATTGACTGAAAAGTATGAAACGACAGGCCTATAGGTAAAATGATGTTTAAATTTATTGGATGGAATTCTTTTCCGAATAAAGAAAATACAGAAACTAAATTCTCATTGAAAAAATTAAAGTATTTAAAAAAGGCTAAAAGGCCAATGTTTGCAGTTAAGCTGGCAACAAGATAAAATAATTTTAATCTGCCTTCTACCCTTTCAATGGTAAGCGCGGCAATGTAATCAACAGCTATAATTAAAAAAAGAATAAGAATGTATTTTGGTACAAACACCATATAAAAATAACAGCTGGATAAAAAGATCAGCATCCACCTGAATTTTTGAGGCAATAGATAATACAACCCAACTACAATTGGAAGAAAGAATAAAAAATGCAAAGAGTTAAAAAGCATTGTTAGTGTTTTCTAATTTTATATATTTCAACCCGGTTCTTTTTAAATACCATTTCAAGATCGTTTTGAATTAATTTATAACTTAACGAATCTTTAAAAACAGTATCGCTTAATAAAAAATAATCACATCTATAAAAGTTACAACGTGTTTTCCAGGTTGTATCTTTTGAAAAATCATCCGGCGCTAAAGTATATCCTTTCTGATCAATTAAATAAAGACTTGCATTAAAGGTAACATCAGGAACAATTATAAAAGCATCTTTTCTGTTTATACCAATATGACGAAGAGCGGGTGTTATTGTTTCAAGTTCGCCGGTTGTTTTATCATACATCCACATTTCCAGCGTTTGCTTCTCTTTTTCGTTCACATTAATAAAAGGGTACCAATGGCATATTTTATCATCCTTTATTGTTCTCAATCTATACAATGCCGCAGAATAAAGCGAATTAAAGCTAATACAGATAACTATTACAGTTACTACCCATTTATTAGGAACGAGTTTAATTTCCTTTACATTAAAAATACGTGCTAAACAAAACAGAGTAACTACGGGCAATATCATTAAATTAATAAGGTAATAATCATGTACATCAAACACCTTAAAAAAAAGAACAATAAAGGCAATAAAAAATAATACTGTTATTATAAAAGAAGTTTTTAAAAAAGTATCCAAATATTTTAAATTAAAACTCACATAAATTAAAGATATAAAGAAGCAAAATAACATTGGTCTGTTCAAGAATATTGGTAACTGATCTGCAAATAACCCTGATAATTTTGCAAAGATATCTTTCTCTGACATTTCCCATATCGGTAAAACACCAACTAAAAAAACGTCACTATTGCTCTTTAAATTATACTCTTTTGCAAAACTATACCATAAAAATACAATTGTTACTGCAATAAGAACACATATAGCCGAGATGCCTTTTGGTAAGAATAATTTACTAGTATTAAATTTTTCATTTAGATTTAAAAGATCTATCAACCAAAAAACAATTATAATAATTAAGGGTACTATGGCACTGGCTTTAAGCAATACAGCTAAACCGGCTAAAAAAAGCGAACTGTAAAAAAAATGTTTTTTGTTTGTTTGATAGAATTTAAAAAATAAGCAAAATGCAATGATCGCAATTGATAAAGCAGGCACATCCGCCAGAAAATTATAGCTATAGTAAGTAAGAAGTGGTGAAGTTAACAGCAGGCTTATAAATAAAAAACGAATGAGAGTGGGAATTTTAAAAAAGAGAAATGTTGTAAACAGCACAACAATACTAATAACATAAATTATATAGTTAAATAATCTATAGATCCCTTCCTGCTGGCCAAAAACTTTCCATAAAGCTGCCACAGTATAATTTATAATTGGCAATTCACTTACAGCATTTCCGTTTTTTGTGCCCTGCCAATGGATCTTAGGTTCAAAAAAAGTCATTCCTTCTTCATAATAATTCTTTGCGATCGATAAACAATCACTTTGCCGCCATTGATGAATAAGGGTTGGTTTAAAATTAAAAGTAAGATTGTATGCGTTCAAAAAAAATAAAAATAAAATAAACCCTATTAATAAGGTGCCATACTTGTTATTTTTTATGAATTTTATCATTTATTTTTTCACCTTAAACAAGCGACAATAGCTATCCCACGACTCATAACATTTCTCAGTTCCGTTAGCAACAAACTCTTTAAACGCCTGGTTTTCCGGTAAATTAATTTTATCCTGATTACCATAGATCAAAATATAATCTGGCACAACACTATTTTTATTTAATGTATCAGGTTGCCATTTTACATTGTAAATTTTATTTTCGTTCCATTTTACAGGAAACCAACCTAAGAGGGCTTCGTAATTTTCGGTTATTACAACCTTTTTATTTATTGCTGCATAATTTGCATAATGTGCTTCAAACCAGTTATCACAGTAATTTACACTGAATACAATAGATTCATCCTTTATTGCATTGCGCGCGTCTGCTATATCTTTTGGTCGGTTGACTAAAGAAACCAAAACATCGTGCCTTATTAGTGATAATTTAATATAAGAGAATAATAGAATTACAGCAACAAAAATAGTTATGCCTTTTGTTTCAATTTTATTACAAGCTAACCAAAAAATCACTAAGTAAAAAAATAAGTATGTTAACCTGTTTGTAAACATTCCTCCATATGATCCATTGTGTTTTAAAAAAATTCCAGCAACCGTTATGATAGCCAACACCAAGAATACATCTGCAGCTTTAAAAAAAAATCCCGGTTTATTGATCAAAAACCGTGTTGTAATAAAATACGATATCAAAAAAATAAATACAAGGGCCAATAAAGTTGTATAAATCAATTCCTCAGTTGCGATATAAGACACTCCACAAGCAAAACGTGTAAGCTCGGCCAGTTTATCATAAACAGAAATATCCGCATCGGTTTCATTAGGCTCAAGTACTTTGATCTTTAAAATAAATAATATAAAAAAAATAAAGGCGGGAAGACAGAGGGCAAACAATAAGGCTGCTTTTTTTATGAGTTGGCGCAAATCTAATTTTAAACCTATTATGGTATAAAAAAATATTGTTGCTATTGCAACTGCGTAAACAAAAGGATGCGTATAAAATAAAGCCAGATTACTAATAATAAAAGTAAAGATGATGAACCAATTGATCTTATTTGAAACTATAAAATGAGTCAATATTAGTAAGCAGTTAAAAAAGATAAAGGCGAGGCTGAAATTAAAAAAACCAACACCAAATAAAAAAGTAAAAATCAAAGAGAAAACAAGAAAAGATAATCTTCCTTCACCACCTGAAATTACATAAGTAGCGTACCTGAATGACAGTGGCAAAAAAACAGCAATAAGGCTTAATAATATTTTCTCCGCAACAAAAGGATCGAAAAACAAAAACAACTTACTTAAAATAAAATGCGGTAAGTAGTTTGGAAGAAAAAACTCGTTTAACGCATAATACTCTTGTAAGAACGAACTACTGCCAAGATGGTTTAAAAGTCCCGCATTGTATAAATGAGCAGGCCCATCCATAGTTGCATAAATATCTACCGACCAAATATTAAAAAGGTTAAATAAAAGCAATACATAAAAAAAAATAAAATCAATTCTTATATATTTTTTTGAAAGCACCATAAATTTAACCGAAGGGTATAATATTATTTCTTTCGTACTGTTCTTTGTTCAATTCGTTTTTCGTATTTCTGGCCTTGAAAAATACGATGAACATAAATGCCCGGTGTGTGAATATGATCAGGATCTAATTCGCCTGCAGGCACAAGCTCTTCTACCTCAGCAATTGTAATTCTGCCGGCCATTGCCATTAAGGGATTAAAATTACGCGCGGTACTGTTATAGATCAAATTACCGGCAGTATCACCTTTCCAGGCTTTTACAATAGCAAAATCTGCTTCAAAGGCTTTCTCCATCAGGTATTCCTTTTCTTCACCGTTAAACGTAAATTTTCTTGTTTCTTTTCCAATTGCTACTTCGGTACCAACACCCGCTGGGGTAAAAATAACCGGCATGCCATAACCCGCAGCCATACAGCGTGTAGCCAATGTACCTTGCGGTACCAATTCAACTTCTAATTCGCCGCTTAACATCTGGCGTTCAAACTCATCATTTTCGCCAACGTAACTTGAGATCATTTTTTTGATCTGTTTGGTTTGAAGCAATAAACCTAATCCAAAATCATCAACACCGGCATTATTGCTTATGCAGGTTAAATTTTTAACGCCTTTTTTTACTAATTCGGCAATACAATTTTCGGGAATACCGCACAGACCAAAACCACCTACCATAAGGGTATTGCCATCTTTAATATCTTTTAATGCTTCTTCAACATTTTTTACAACTCTATTGATCATACTTGTTATTCTTTTAAATTATCAAATTCATTAATATCTTCTGAACCATCATTATCGGTTGCATCATATTTACTGCAATCCAATTCTAAGTTAGGATCTAAATTTTTTGGTCGGGGAAATTCTCCTTTACTTACTTTTAATTTTGGATCAGCATACACCTTACTAAAGAATTTTCCCCAAATAGGTAAAGCCATTGTTGCACCCTGTCCTTCTACCATCGAATTAAAATGAATACTTCTGTCTTCTCCGCCAACCCATGCACCGGCAACTAATTCGGGTGTTAAGCCAATAAACCAGCCGTCGGCGTTTTTTTGCGTAGTACCTGTTTTACCTGCTATCTGGTTCATTAATTTATGCTTAGATCTTAAGCGTGAACCTGTACCACCATCCACTACACCGCGCATTAATTGTATCATCGTATAAGCTTTTTCTTCACTAAACACTTCATCGGTGGTTGGAATGAATTCTTCCAATACCTTACCATTCTTATCTTCAATGCGCGTAACAAAAGTTGGTTGAATGTAGGTGCCTTTATTTGCAAATGTTGAATTGGCGGCAACCATTTCGAATACACTTATATCAGCTGTACCTAAACAAATTGAATGTACTTCCGGAATTTCTGCAGTAACACCCAAACGTTTTACCAATGTAACCAAAGCATGTGGCGTATATTGCTTCATAACCCAAGCCGTTATGTAGTTAATTGAATTTGCCAATGCTTTTTTAAGCGTAAGCATTTTACCATTGTTCTTATCATTTGGTCCGTCTGAATTACTAGGACACCATTCTTTACCATCAGGTAATTCAATACACGTTCTAACGTTTGGTACCTGGTGGCAAGGTGAGTAACCTTCTTGTATAGCTAATGCATATACAAAAGGTTTAAATGTTGAGCCTACCTGACGTTTACTTACCTTAACGTGATCGTACTTAAAATGTTTGTGATTAATACCGCCCACCCAGGCTTTAACATAACCCGTTTGAGGCTCCATGGCCATAAAACCAGTTTGTAAAAATCCTTTATAATATTTAATACTATCAAAGGGTGTTAATACGGTATCAATATCTCCACGTAAACTGTAAACCGACATTTCTACTGGTTTATAAAAAGTAGCAATTGCTTCTTCATCACTCATACCTGCTTTTTTTGCAGAGCGAAAACGATCGCTACGTTTTATAGAGGCATTCATTATACCGTCTATCTCAGCCTTAGAAACATTCCAGGCAAAAGGCGCATTCTTCTTTTTGGCTAGGTCTTTATCAAACATTTTTTGCAGATCGTGCATGTGCTCAAACACTGCTTCTTCGGCATATTGCTGCATGCGTGAATCGATAGTAGTGTAAACCCTTAAACCATCTTTGTAAACGTTATAAGGTTTATTTGTTTCGGGGTTGATGTGTTTTTCGCACCACAATTTTAAAAAATTATCGCGCAGGTATTCTCTTAAGTAAGGAGCTAATCCATCGTTATGATCCTCCGGATGAAAACTAAGATCTAATGGCAAAACTTTTAAACTATCATATTTTTGTTGTGATAAGTAACCATATTTTACCATTTGGTTCATTACAACATTTCGTCGTTGTTTTGCTTTTTCGGGAAAACGGATAGGATTAAACAATGAAGGATTCTTAGCCATCCCAATAAGCATAGCTGCCTGCTCGATATTTAAACTATCCTGTGAGCGATTAAAATAAATTTGTGATGCCGATTTTACGCCTACCGCTAAATTTAAAAAATCAAATTTATTTAAGTAAAGTGCTAAGATCTCATCTTTGGTATAATATTTTTCCAAACGTGTAGCAATGATCCATTCTTTCATTTTACGAATAACCAATTCGATCTTGCTTAATTTTTCGCGCGGAAACATCATTTTAGCTAACTGCTGGCTAACAGTACTTCCTCCGCCCCGGCTTCCTCCTGTAAATGCACCGGCAAATGAACGGCCTAATGCTTTTATATCTACACCACTATGCTCGTAAAAACGGGCATCTTCAGTTGCTATCAAAGCCTCAACAAGATCTTTATCTAATTGATTGAAATTTACATTAACACGGTTTTCGCTATAATACTTTCCAAGTATCTTCATATCGCCACTATAAACAATGGTAGCCAGATTATTTTTTGGATTTACCAATTCTTCTACATCAGGCAGAGCGCCAAAAACACCAAAGCCGGTAAGCGTTACAATTGTAAAAAGAAGCAAAAAAGGACCCAGGAAAAGTATCCAAAGCCACTTAACATATTTATTAGATTTTTGAGCCATTATTGAAAGGGTAAAAATAACAAAAACCCTTAATGTAAAAAGTGAAATAAACTAAAAATATTAAGATTTATATACCTATTGGCCAACAAAGAAAGGGCAAAACACCGCCTTATTTGGGCACACTTTTGCTATAACGCATAAACAGATTCAAAGTATCCTTTTTGTAAGGAAAATATCTTTGAAATTCGTATTGACGCAACAGTTTAAAACCAGGCTCAAGCTTGTATTGTATCAAATAATCAAAATCAGTCAGATTTCCATACTCATACCACCAATTGCCCTGCCCATCATTCCAGCAATTCACTTCAAAACCACCATTAATTTTTTCGGAAGTTACCTTTGCAGTTGACCTTACATAATTTACAGCCTCCCACTTTGTACGGTTAAGCGTAAGGTAATCCTTTGTTCCGGATACTGAAACGTAGCAAAAACAGAGCAAAGGCAAGATCATAAGCCAACGATCAAATTTTAAGAAGGTACTTATAAAACTTAATAAAACTATTAAAACAAGGATCAAAGGAAGATGGTACCTGTCAAAATAAGCATGTCTTTCGGTGATGAGAATTGTAAAAACATAAGATCCAAAAACAGTTAATAAAAATACTATTGAAGGCTGTAAAACAAATTTGGTTTTTTTAGCCCTGAATGCTGCTGTTAAAGCAAGTACAATTATTATTAGTGTAACAGAGCAAAACACATATTTTACTATCTCACATGTTTTTTCAAAGCTTAAAGAAAAAGTATGACCCCGTCCTTCATAAAAAATTTCGGGACCAAGAGACATGTTTGTAAGAATATTATGAAAAGGGAATTTTTCATCCTGTAACAAAAAATAAATACCGATGGTGCAAACAATACTTACTACAAAAACATATATTTTATTTGATACCTTGATAACAGAAACGCTAAAAGCCAATGCCAACGGGAAGCAATAAAGAAGAATATGAATAAGTATGACCCTGTATTTTAAAACAAGATTATCGAAAAAATTTTGCCAGAATTCGTTGCTTAAAAGATCGATGGAACCTGAGAATTTATAAGCCGCTCCAGGCGAAATGACACCTCGTAAAAAAGCTTCATATGCTTTTAAGACCATTAAAATACAAACAACAACAAGTAGTGAAAGGCCAATGACTTTTTTTTCTTTTAAAAAAAGACAAGCAATAAAAAAACAAACAGGAACTACGATACCAAATTGACGAATAAGCACCAGGCCTAAAGAAGCGAAAAAGAATAAGAGAATGTATTTTGTTTTTCTTGTTTCGAAAAAAACAAATGCAAAATAACACGAAATAATAAGTAAGGTGCAAAAATTGACATCTGTCATATAAGTATTGGCCATACTAAAATAAAGAGGGTTAAAAAGCAATACAGCACAGGCAAAAAAACTTAATACATGATTACCAGTGATTTTAATAATAAGTTTATTGAGAAAAAAAAGACCGATCACTGCTGAAATCAGTGTAGAAAATCGCAATACGGTAAATGAAAAACCAAAGATCTTAACAAAACCCATGCCCCATACTAAATGTGTGAATAAGGTCATGGCACCAAAATCTCCAATAGTAAAGCCACCTTTTGAAGATAAAAGAACCGCTTTTCCATAAGCCCAATCGTCGTTTAAAGGAAAATCCCCAATGGGATTTACGATGATCTCACAAATAATGAATATTACAAGTAAAAATAAAAAGTGCTTTTGATTGTTTATATAAGATTTCATAAATTAATTAAATGACCTTTTTCTTGTACTTTCTTAAACGCTCTACCGTAACAGTTATTGCTAAAGTTGAAAAATTAATAGCAATATACAACATTTCTCTATTTTATTTTGTAGTTAACTTAACCCTTCTAAATTAAGTAAAAAAGTTAAATGCCATATACAAATAGCTATAAAGCACGTCAAAATTCAAAACCTGCTCATTAATTTTTAGTAACTGGCCTTAGTTCGCGCATGTATAAATTTATTGTATCCTTTTTGTATGGAAAATACCGTTGAAACGCGAACGGTAATACACGCTTAAAATCTTTTTCTTTATCAAATTGTATAAGAAAATCAAATGCATCAAGGTTATAATAGTCATACCACCAACTGTCATAGGCTTCATTCCAACAATTAATTTCGAAACCTCCATTAATTTTTCTCACGTGTTGATGCAAATCCTTCTTTACATAATTATAAACCTCCCATTTTGTGCGATTAATTGTTAGATAATCTTTAGTACCGAAAACCGAAACATAGAAAAAACAAAGTAAAGGAATACTAGCAAAAATAAATTTAGGTTTAAATAATTTACCTGCATACGAAAACACGATCAGTAAAATAGCAATAATTGGTATGTGATACCTATCAAAATAAACTTGTTCTTTAGTAATAAGTATTAAAAAAATATAAGTTGCTATTAAACATATTAAAAACGCAAATTCAGGGCTCAGAGAAAAGATACCTTTTTTTATTTTAGCTTTAAATATTACTATAAAAAAGACAACTATTAATGTATAGGTACTGAAAACATATTTTATTATTTGGCAAATTTCCTGAAATCCTTGTGAATAATTATGTCCTGATTTTTGCTTGAAGGTTTCCGGTCCTAAGGCCATATTTGTAAAAATATTATGAAATGGGAATTGCACATCTTTTAAAGTGAAATAAACAATACAAAAACAAAACGTCGCCACAGCAAAAACAAGTAACTTATTAAACGTTTTTAAAATAGAAAATGTATAAATAACCGCAAAAGGAAAACTATACACTAAAATATGAACAATTATAATTCCGAACCTTGATTTAACGTTAATAAAAAAATTATCCCAAAAAGTTTTACTTAAAATATCAATTGACCCTGAAAAAGTATATTCAGAAGCCGCAGGAAGTGTGTTTTTAAGGTAGTTCTCATAAAGCTTTAAAACGACAATAACCAACACCAAAACAACTATAGATAAAAATACGCTTTGCTTTCTTTTTTCTTTCATTAGCACACAAGCCAAAAAAAAACAGATAGGTGAGATTATACCAAACTGTCTTAATAAAACAAGAGCAACAGAAAAAATAAAAAAATACAATACAAATACCTGGCGCCCTGTTTCAAAAAAATTAAAAGCGCAATAACAACATAAAATAAGCAGTGTTGTAAAATTCACATCTGTCATAAATGTATTGGCCAGATTAAAATATAAAGGATTTAATAGCAATATCAGGCAGGCAAAAAAACCGAGAAGTTTATTGCCTGAGATCTTAATAACGAGTTTATTAAGAAAAAAAAGGCCAATTAATGCCGAAATTAAAGTTGAAAAGCGAAGTGTCGTGAAAGAAAAACCCAATATTTTTGTGAACAAAGCGCCCCAAGCAATATGAGTGGCCAAGGTCATTGCGCCGAAACTACCTATTGTGTAATGGTTGTTTAAAGCAAAATATACAGATTTGCTGTAAGCCCAATCATCATTTAAAGGAAATTCAGCAATTGGATTTACGATACATTCACAAACAATAAATATTGAAAGAATAACTAAAAAATATTTATGTTTAAGTATGAAAGATCGCATGAACGAATTTAAAATGCTTTTTAATTAACGGTTGTTTATGTTATATATTGCCAATATTTGTGGGTTGAATTGCTAAAATAGCAAATAAATGTAAGTCTCAATTAAAGAAACTATCTTAAGATCAATAAGCGATTGGCATCTAATTTTATAAAAATAAATAACAGAATCGTGAACGACCATAAAGAAGAACCACCGTAACTAAAAAAAGGTAATGGAATGCCAATTACCGGCATTAAACCAATGGTCATACCAATGTTGATTGCCAAATGAAAAAACAATATGGCAGCAACACCATAGCCATATATTCTGCTAAAATCAGAACGCTGTCTTTCCGCTAAAAAAATGAGTCGGAGTATTAAAAATAATTCTAAAAATATAACTACTGTACTACCAAGAAAACCCCATTCCTCACCTACAGTACAAAAAATAAAATCTGTATCCTGTTCAGGCACAAAATCGTATTTGGTTTGAGTACCCTGTAAATAGCCTTTCCCAAAAAAACCACCACTACCAATAGCGATCTTTGCCTGGTTAACATTGTATCCTTCTTTTTTAAGATCTACTGTTCCTCTTCCTAACAATACATCTATCCTTACTTTTTGATGTTCTTCCAAATGGTTGTACACATAATTTGTTCCGAGCACAACACCTGCAGCCAATAAAAAAACAACCGTAACACCAATAAGATTTGCGCGACTGCGTTTAATGAATAAAAAAGCTGAGGCTGCAATAACAGCCAGTGTAATTAAAAGACCGGTAATATTTGTAACGATCAATGCCACAACAAATAAAATTGCAGCAAGTAAACCAAAAATTAAAAAGCCTACACTTAATCCTTCTCTGTAAAGCACTATAACCAATGCCACAAAAACAATTGCAAGACCGGTTTCATCCTGCAGTTTTTTTATAATTACCAATGGCAACAAAATAAAAAGTAGGGCTATAAAGGTGTTCTTATAATTCTTTATGAGATCTTTTAAGCGCAAGCGAAATTGCTGGCTTACCACAATATTCTGATTACTTAAAAACTTTGCCAGCGCAAGTGTAGTGGCAAATTTCATAAATTCTGCCGGCTGCACACCAAAGCCACCAATACCAAACCACGATCTACTGCCCTTTATTTCACGTCCTAAAAAAACAACAAGAATATTAGCGACTATTAAAACGCCATAAAAACCATAAGAGAAAGCTGTGTAAAAATTGGCATCTATTAATAAGATACTAAATGCGATTACAGCAGCGCCACCTATCCAAATAAGCTGCTTACCATATTTTTGTGTTGTATCAAAGATGTTTTGATGCTCTTCGTCGTAAACAGCAGCATAGATATTTAACCAGCCCATAAATACCAATAGTACATATACTATAAGCGTAATACGATCTACGCCATAAAACATACTATTTTCGTTCCTTGCCAATTGTTTTAATTCTTTACAGGGCGTTTGGTTTTTGCCAACTCTTTTAAATTATTTTTTGTTATCAGGTCACCCTCCAACATTCGCTTCTCAGTTTCAGGTCTATCTGTTTTTCCTTTTAAATATTTTTCGATCATTAAAGTTACAATTGGCGCGCTCCAGGTATTACCAAAACCGGCATTTTCAACAATGCAGGCAATGGCTATTTTTGGATTATCGCGTGGAGCAAATGCTAAAAACACAGCGTGATCATCACCATGCGGGTTTTGAGCTGTACCTGTTTTACCACACACTACAATATCTTTTAAACGATTGGTAAATGCTGTTCCACCAGGCTCTAAAGCACCCTGCATGCCATCAATAACATTTAAATAAGCAGTTTGATCCTGCACACCCACATAATGCTTCTCTTTAAATTTTTTATCAAGATGTTTATCAATGCCCACACCTTTTACACTGTGAGGTGTATAATAAAAACCCCTGTTAGCAATGCTTGCTACAACATTAGCCATTTGTAAAGGCACTAACGTTAACTCCGCCTGGCCAATACCCAACGAAACAATGGTGTTGCTTCGCCAGCCATTCTTTCCAAAAACTTTATTGTAGTATTCTACTGATGGTACGTTGCCTGGCTTGTCGTAAGGAAGATCGGTTCCAAGACGAGTACCCGGCCCAAATGTTTTTACCATATCGCGCCAATGATTATAACCATCAATAAAATTCGGATACTTGCGTTGATCAACAATATCCCTAAAAACATAGGCGTAATAAGAGTTACAAGAAGCTGCAACAGAACCAGGTAAATTTTTTCCGCCACCATGCGCGTGACATTTTGGTTTTCCACCCATTGGCGGATACCCCATAGCACAAGGATACACGGTATTTCGATTTATAAGTCCATCATTTTGCGCGATCAATGCATCAATTAATTTAAAGATAGAACCCGGAGGATACATAGCAGTGAGCGCACGGTTAAACAAAGGCCTGTTTAAACTATCATAATATAATTTGGTAAAATTCTTTGAACGCTCTTTACCTCCTACTAATAAATTTGGATCGTATGCGGGGCCTGAGATCAAACATAAGATCTCGCCTGTTGAAGGTTCTATGGCAACAATTGCACCTTTTTTATTTACCAATAGTTTTTCTCCATACTCCTGAAGATCTCTATCGATGCTACAATACAAAGGCTTACCCGCAATTGCCAAAGTATCATATTTACCATCCATGTACCTTCCAATAACTTTATTATGTACATCGGTAATGGCAATTTGGGTTCCTTTTTTTCCGCGTAAGGCTTCTTCGTAACTTCTTTCAAGGCCAGTAATACCAATGTAATCACCTTCTTTATAATATGTATCTTTTTCTGCCTGCTCTTTACTTACCTCACCCACATAACCTAAAAGATGCGCCGCTATTGGCCTTGGATATTTTCTTACAGTACGTTTTTGAACAAAGAAGCCTTTAAAGCGATAGGCTTTTTCCTGTAACTCGGCATATGTTTGTGCCGACATTTGTTTTTCGAAGATGCTTTCTTTACGTGGTGAATTAGGTGCCTGGCAGGCTTTTTTCATCCGCTTTAAATACTCTTGTTTGGTAATTTGCAACACTTCACAAACGCCCATAGTATCGCAGCCTTTAGTTTCGCGGGGAATTACCATAAGATCGTAAGAAGGCGCGTTAAACACTAATAATTTTCCTTTGC
The DNA here is from genome assembly GCA_044229885.1 of Bacteroidia bacterium. GTDB lineage: Bacteria > Bacteroidota > Bacteroidia > B-17B0 > Aurantibacillaceae > Aurantibacillus. Next base: position 58,836 of record JBGASD010000006.1, read on the forward strand.
GATCGTAAATGTATCCGCGTACAGGATACTCGGTCATGTAACGAAACGCATTTTTTTCAGCATCTAATTTGTATTGAATATCTATTACCTGAATGTAGAACAAGCGACACAAATAAATAATTATCACAAGGCAGAAAAATCCACCAATGATCAATTTTCTATTGCTAAGCTGCTGCGAATTGATGCTCATGATCTTTTACGGTTTGTAAAGAATAAGAACTGGATAAGATATACCAAACCAAAAGTACCGATACTGCTTAATATTGCCCTTAAAAAAGTTCGGAAGAATTCGGAGAAACGAAACACTTCAATAAAGAAAAAATAAAAATGATGAATGATGACTAAAGTACCGGCGTAACTTAAGAACCATGCAAGGCCCATATCTGTTACCGTTGGCTGCACACCGGCATCGTAACCATCGCGCGGGGCAATAAATTTTAAAACATAATACCGGCTAAAACCCATTAGTGTACAGGCAGAAGTATGAAGGCCGGATGAATCGAAAAAATAATCGATACAAACCCCGAGGAAAAATGAGATCACTAAAACTGTAACGCGCGATAATTCGAAAGGCAATAAAATAATTACCAAAACGTAAGGCAATAAAATAATGTAGCTTGACAGGTTAATGTTTTGAATGATCAACACCTGTACCAGTATCAATAATATAAATCGAAAAATATTTTTAGCTATCTCAGTCGTCAACTTGTTTTTGTGTTAAGTTCTCTAATGAATCTCTTTCTTTTTTAAATTTATTTTTGATCACATATACGTGATTTACTTTTTTAAGGTCGGCACTTAACTTTACTTTTACCGTATAAAAGCTTTCGTTTTGCCTGCGCTCAAAACTTTCTACAAAACCAACCATGATCCCTTCGGGAAAAATACCTGAAAGCTCACTTGTAATTACAGTATCACCGGCTTTAAGTTTTGCATGTGTTGGAATATCTGTTAATAAACAATAGCGATAATCTTTTCCATCCCAAATTAAAGGGCCATAGCTTCCATCTTTTTTAAGCTGGCAGTTAACGCGAACATCTTTATGCAAAATACTCATAGCACTTGCAAAGTTGGTAGATGCGTTAGTAACAATACCAACAATACCTTCGCTGCTCATTACCGCCATATCTTGCCCTATGCCTTGGTTGGCGCCAACATTAAGCGTTAAAAAATTGCGGCGTTTATTTACTGATGAGTTTACAACCTTTGCACTCATAAAAGAATATTGTTGTTTATACAATGTGTCGTTCTTTTTAAATTCGCGCAAGGGCAAAATAGAATAATTTGATTTTAAAAAATTTCTAAGAACAGAATTTTCCAGAGCGAGTTTATCGTTCTCTTGTTTTAACGCAAAATAATCTTTTGTATTGGCAGCGGCTGTATAAATACCTGCAACTACTGTATTAGAAGAATTTAAAACCTGTGAACCCTGGTAGCCATTATCTTGCACCATTAGCCAGATACTTATCATTTGCAGGAACAAAAAAATAAATATAAAGTGGTGTTTTACTACAAAGGCAAGTAAGTTTCTCACGTGTTAAATTATTAGCGAGTGAAACAAATGTGTCACTATATAAAGCTACGATGCGCTCAGGCTGATTACTTGATAAGGAAAGGGAATTTATGAACATTTTTAAGTGCAATTCCCGTACCACGCGCAACCGCACGAAGAGGGTCTTCGCAAACGTGTACCGGTAATTTTGTTTTCATTGAGATACGTTTATCCAAACCTCTCAATAATGAACCACCACCAGCCATAAAAATTCCTTTACGATAAATATCCGCAGCCAACTCGGGCGGCGTCATCTCTAAAGCATTCAATATCGCTTCTTCAATTTTGGAAATTGATTTATCCAGGCAATGTGCTATCTCCACGTAACTGATATAAACTTCTTTTGGAATACCGCTCATTAAGTCACGTCCTTGTACAGCAAAATCTGCCGGTGGATTATCGATCTCTGTCATAGCAGCACCTACTTCAATTTTTACTCTCTCGGCACTACGCTCACCAATTAAAATATTGTGCTGACGACGCATGTACTCCTCAATATTCGCGTTAAAATCATCGCCCGCAATACGTGTAGATTTATCACACACAATGCCACCTAAGGCAATTACAGCGATCTCTGATGTACCACCACCAATATCAATGATCATGTTTCCCATTGGTTCTTCAACATCAATGCCCATACCAATTGCAGCAGCCATTGGTTCGTGTATCATGTATACCTCTTTTGCACCCGCATGTTCAGCACTATCGCGCACGGCACGTTTCTCTACCTCGGTAATACCACTCGGAATACAAATTACCATTCGCAACGATGGTTTAAAAAAACGATTTCCGGGATTGATCATTTTGATCATACCTTTTATCATTTCTTCTGCAGCCTGGAAATCGGCAATAACTCCATCCTTTAAGGGACGAATTGTTTTAATATTCTCGTGTGTTTTACCATGCATCATTTGTGCCTGGCGACCTACAGCTATTACTCTGCCCGTAGTTCTGTCAACCGCAACTATACTGGGCTCATCAACTACAACTTTATCGTTATGAATAATAATTGTATTTGCAGTTCCTAAGTCAATTGCAATATCCTGGGTTAAAAAGTCAAATAAAGCCATATAAAAATTAAAGAATAAGTTGTAAAGTTATAAAATAAGAAAGGGCTTTGCTAATAGAAAAACAGCCTTTTCAAGAAAGATTTAAAGAAGAAGTTAACACTCAAAAATTTCAAGTTTCTTGTTTCAAGTTTCTTGTTTTAGAACTAGAAACCAGGAACAAGAAACTAGTAACCTAAAATCTTAAGCATGCTCTTATAGCTTTGCTCTTTTGCAAAAAGACGTGTTGTAAATTCGCCGTCTTCATCCCTATCAATCAAAACATGTTTTGGTGCAGGAATTAAACAATGCTGAGTTCCTCCATAACCACTCAATGCTTCCTGGTAAGCCCCGGTATGAAAGAAGCCTATATATTGCGGTTCTTTTTGATTTTTTTCAATTATAGGAAGGAACACCTGGTTGGTATGCGCTTCGGTATTATAATAATCCATGCTATCACAGGTCATGCCGCCTAAATTGACAGGTCCATAAGGCTTATCCCAATTATTAATGGCCAATAAAATAAAGCGTTGATTGATGCCCCAGGTATCTGGCAGGGTTGTAATAAAGCTGCTATCAATAAAATACCAGGTCTCACGATCATTTTGTTGTTTTTGATCTACAACCGAATAAAGCGTAGCACCACTTTCTCCAACTGTATAAGAACCGAATTCAGTAAATATGTTTGGTTCGGGAATTTCATTCTGATCGCAAAATGCTTTTATCTGCTCCACAATTTCTTCGATCATGTATTCATAATCATATTCAAAACCTAAAGAAGTGCGAATTGGCATACCCCCGCCAATGTTAAGCGAATCGAGCGTTGGACAAACGGCGCGTAATTCTTTATAGATCTGAAGGCATTTATTTAATTCTGTCCAGTAATAAATAGTATCCTTAATACCGGTATTAATAAAAAAGTGCAATAGTTTTAAACTGAATTTTGGGTTAGTCTTTATTTTTTCGTTGTAAAGGCCCATGATCTCGCTGCTGCGAATACCAAGGCGTGAGGTGTAAAATGTAAACGAAGGCTCTTCCTCTGTACTTATCCTTATTCCCAAATTTAAATTTTCGGCTTTGCTATACTTTTTATAATGATCTATCTCATCTAAATGATCGAGTACAGGTATCACATTAAAGCCATCGTTAATTAATTCGGTAATGTTTTGTTTGTAATTCTGGCGCTTATATCCGTTACAAATAATATATGTATCTTTGCTTAACGCTTTTTTTTGAAATTGCTCTTTGATAATGTTTAGATCGAATGCCGATGAAGTCTCAATATGAACATCATTTTTGAGTACCTCATCCAGCACAAAGCTAAAATGAGAGCTTTTTGTGCAATAACAATACACGTATTTGCCCTTGTAATCTACCTTTGCCATAGCAACGTTAAATAAACGCTTTGCTTTTTGAATTTGAGAGCTTATTTTAGGTAAATAGCTGATCCTTAGAGGTGTACCGTATTGTTTAATAATATCCATTAAAGGTATATTATTAAAATATAATTCGTCATCCACTACATCAAAACCTTCCTGTGGAAAGTTAAATGTTTGGTTAATAAGGGTTGAGTATTGATTATTCATTTTAAATGTAAGTTAGTTACTTATGCTAAACAGTTATCAAAGTAAGTTGTTTACTTTACACAAAAATAAAGCTTATTATTAATAAAAAGTTAAATTTTATGATAAAACCTATCAAAATTATTGAAGTTAAGAGTGAGATCGGTGCCGGAACCCGTGGTTCGAGCATGGGTGTAGATGCCATTAAGATCGCTGCTTTGGACTTTGGTAGTGCTTTCTTTAAAAGGTACAAATCTGTTGAGATACCAAACGAGAACAATTTATTGCTTGAACCTGTAGTACATGACTATGCCAAACGTATAAAGGGCGTGTTTAGCCTGAATGAGCGCATTGCAAAGGAAATACAAAAAACTTTGAAGGCAGACCAGGTGCCAATTGTACTGGCCGGCGATCATAGTTCGGCCTTAGGAACCATAAGTGGGATACGCATGGCCTACCCTGATAAGAAGCTCGGGGTTATCTGGATAGATGCTCATGCCGATCTTCATAGCCCTTACACTACACCAAGTGGTAACATGCACGGCATGCCGCTTTGCTGTGTTTTAAACGAAGATAACCGCGACAGACAACAAAATAAACCCGATGACGAAACGGTTGAATATTGGGAAAAACTGAAGAATTTAGGAGGAATTTGTCCGAAAATTAATTACTCCGACCTGGTTTACATTGCTTTACGCGATTTTGAACCACCTGAAGATTATTTAATAAAGAAAAACAAGGTACGCGTATTTCACTTACAGGAGATCCGCAAAAAAGCGGTTGAGCGCGTGGCTATTGAATCATTGAATTACCTTGATCATTGCGACATTATATATGTAAGCTTTGACGTGGATAGTATGGATTCGCGTATTTCGAGTGGAACAGGTACGCCGGTTCCGAACGGAATCACTGAAAAAGAAGCAGGCAACCTCATCTATTATATTATGAGAAGCAAAAAAATTGTTTGTTTTGAAATGGTAGAGATCAATCCTACTTTAGATAAAGAAAATTTAATGGCTGAAAATGCTTTTGAAATTCTTCAAAAAACAACTAACCAATTAAGTAACGACTTTTAAAATTTATGAGAGAAAGTTTATTTAAAGCGGAAACGGCGCAAAAAATAATTGACAGAATAAATCGTTTAACCCCTCAATCCCAAGCTCAATGGGGAAAAATGAATGTTAGCCAAATGTTAACCCATGTTCAAAAACCTTTTGATATTGCTTCTGGAGCATTGGTACCAAAAGTTAATCCTATCATACGCTTTTTATTTGGCAAACGTGCGCGCAGGCAAATTATGGAACAACCTGAATTTAAGAGGAACATTCCTACATTTAGAGAAGCCATGATAACCGACGAACATGAGTTTGAAGTTGAGAAGAAAAAACTAATTGAAGCAATATTAAACTTTCAACAAAAAGGGCCCGAAGGTATTACAAAAGCACCTCATCCTTTTTTTGGCCCTTTGACGATCGAAGAGTGGGATGTATTACAAACCAAACACCTCGATCATCACTTACGCCAATTTTGGGTGTAACCCTTTTTATTTAAACACAACTAATTTATTTTGACCGGCGAGTTTATTTCCTGAATATATTTTCACGAAATAAATTCCGCTTTTCATATCATTTGTTTCAACTTCTATTTCTTGTACAAGATCGCTTTCTATTATTTTCACTAATTGACCCGACATACTATAAACTTCGATCTTATTAAAATACTTTTCGCTTAGTAAATTAAAATTAAATGCTGTTGGATTTGGATAGATCTTTACCTTGCTATCATTGTTTGCTTTTACAAATTCGTTTATTCCATTTGGTACCGGATTACCCGCAGCGCCACTTGTATTTAAATAAGCGCCCACTGAAGTAGCTGCGGTCCCCGCCGCATCCTGTATAAGCGACATGTACTCCGTTGTATTAAAAAAATGCACACGGTAATTTTTATTGCCAAGATTGCCGTTTGGTACAGAAAAATCATTGTTATAGCTGGTCCAGCTTACACCTCCATTGGTAGATAAAAAATAATTTGGAGTTCCGTACAATATGAGCGTATCTGTTCCGAACGACTGCATTCTACCTGAAGGAACAGGTACAGCTGTAGTAGATAAAATAGTTGAAATTAAAGAAACCGATTGCCAGTTATTTGTGGTTTTGTAAACGCTTAATTGAGATGGAAAAGAGGATGTATTTAACGCCATAAAATAACCGGTATTATCGTCTGCCATGTGTATACCCGCAATATATTCAGACGCCATATTTGTTGTTGGTGTAATAGTTGCTAAAATTGTTTTGTTACTGTTTATATCAAACTTGCTAATCTCCCAGGCAGATAATGTGAAGTTAGGGGCAGGATAAGCGCCGCCAACATCGATCATATCTCCGGATACAGGTCTTTGTGCCTGAGCGTGATTACCGCCGCCTACAGTTACAATTGAATAGTTTAACCCTCCGTCTGTTGACATTAACGGCTGTCCATATCTCTGGCAGATGATGGTATTTGTATTTTGTGAATACATAAATTTAATTGCATTAATGTTCGAAACCGTGTTAACAAACCGTGGCGTCCATGTTTGGCCAAGATCTGAGCTTTCGTAAACGGAGCCTTTTCTGTCGCCAACAAGAAATTTATTTCCCGGTAAAACTTTAACAGCCATAACGTCTTCCTGGTTGCCGATCTTTGTTGAAGAAATTTCAAAGCTTGCTCCCCGGTTTGCCGAATATGAAAAGTAACCCTGCGCAAATCCAACAAGGCCAACATTCCCTCTAAAGTCAAGATCCATAGCGCCTGCTTTTACTTTAGGATAAACGTCTTGCGTCCATGTTGTGCCATCAACTGTTCTGTAAGATGGATACATCATAAAATATTTACTTGTGGCTATTAGTTGATCGCTGATTCCAAATACCGGTAAACCAGTAAGCAAGGTCCAGGTAACGCCACTGTTATTGCTGTAGTAATAACTTTTTTGTGAAAGGTTTGAGCTAACCATATATAGCATTAATTCTTTACCGTTCTTACAAACAAGATTTGAAGCATTAAGTGTTGTAGAAGGCAAGGCACCAGTAACCCACGTTGTACCTGCATCAAATGATGTTTTAAAGCTATTGGAACTCATAACAAATAACGTATCATCGTTAGCGGCATAAAGTTTTCCTGTACCAAAAGATGCGGAGTAAGTTATTGTTGAATATGAAGAACCGCCATTAAAAGAGGTTAAAAGCTTGTCGCCGTCTAAAACAAATAATTTATTTTTTGCCTTTACAAAATACGGATAGGCTGTCACTGTTGTAACGCTTGTCCAGCTAGTACCATTATAAGAAAATTGTAAACCATAAGGCGTACCACTTGTAAACGAAAGGTATCCAAATTTTGTGGCATTATAAGGTAAGGTAGTTATGGTAGTATTTAATGTGCTTGTTTGCCAGCCATCGTTGGTGGTATAAAAATTATTTGTACCTGTATAAATAGCGCCATTCATCCTGTCTCTCATTATTACTGTTGGATAAACTGATGGGCTGATAGGAGAATTCATATAGGTCCAGGTAGAAGTATTTGGATTTAACAGCCCTATTGTATTTGGGTTTGAAACGTTTTGCCCTACCCTGCAAATATTTACAAGACTATCTTTATCATAAAAAAAAGGTGTTCCATATAAACCTTGCTTATGCCATTGAAAGTGCAGACCTGTTTGGGCAACAGAAGTTTTTATAATGCCAAGTATCAAAAGAAATAGAATTTTTTTCATGTTTAACGCGTTTATATTTTATTTCAAAATTACTTCGCTATATTCTTTAACTAAATACCCAGTCAAGGGTATTTTTTGTAAATTTGGTTTCATTCAAAATAAAATTTATGTCGTTTATACTTAGTGAACAAAAAAACAACGTTTTGATTTTAACATTAAACCGTGCAGATAAATTTAACAGCTTTAACCGCGAAATGGCTTTGCAATTAATTGCTGAACTTGATAAAGCCGAAAAAGATAAAAGCGTTAGAGCTATTATTTTAACTGGAACCGGAAAAGCATTTTGTGCCGGTCAAGATTTGGCGGAGGCGATCGATCCGAACGGACCAGGCATTAAAAAAATTGTTGATGAGCATTACAATCCTATAATTTTAAGAATACGAAATATTGAAAAACCAATTATTGCTGCGGTTAATGGTGTTGCCGCAGGTGCAGGCGCAAACATTGCATTAGCCTGTGATATTGTTTTAGCAGGAAAAGCGGCAAGCTTTATTCAGGCGTTCAGTAAAATTGGTTTGATACCGGATAGCGGTGGTACATTTACTTTACCACGTTTGGTTGGTTTGCAGTTAGCAAGTGCTTTAATGATAACGGGAGATAAATTAAGTGCAGAAGATGCAAAAGGTTTTGGAATGGTTTATAAATTGTTTGAAGATGCCGAACTTTCTGAAAAAGCATTGGAATTTGCAACTACTATTGCCGCTATGCCAACTATGGCCATTGGTTTTACAAAACGCTTATTAAATGCAAGCGCTACAAATAATTTAGAGCAGCAGTTAAAAATGGAAGGCGATGTACAGGTAAAATCTGCAAACAGTTATGATTATAATGAAGGTGTAAAAGCCTTTTTAGAAAAACGTAAACCTGATTTTAAAGGGGAGTAAACCTTCCTGTTTTATAAGTTATTTTTCATATATTTATCTAATGAAAAAAATTCTACTTGCTTTAATTATTACTTTAAGTTTTAATTCATTTTCACAAAGTTCTTGTAATAATGCTTTGGCCTTTTGCGATAGCGTTATATTTCCCGGAGTTATAAATGCACCAAATTCGCCCCTTGGTCCAAATTACGGATGTTTAAACACACAGCCTAATTGCAGTTGGTTTTATACCCAGGTAACTGTTGCCGGCAATATTGATATAGAGTTAAGTGCGGCCAATGATATAGATTTTATTTGCTGGGGACCTTTTAATACACTCATGAATGCCTGTAGTAATTTAACATCAACCAATACTATAGATTGCAGTTACTCTTCTTCTGCTACCGAAACACTTAATATTGCAAATGCCGTAGTTGGACAATATTACATTTTCTTAACCACTAATTTTTCCAACCAAAACAATCCTATTCTGGTTAAAAAAATTAGCGGCTCAGGCAATACCTGTTCTGCATTTAACGGTGTTAAAGGATTTGTATATAAAGACAATGACAATAATTGTGTAAAAAATTTAGGAGACCTTCCATTAAGTAATGTACCGGTTAAGCTTTATGATAATATTGGAAATTTAGTAATGCAAACAAATTCAAATATTTATGGAGAATATTGGCTTGTACAACCTGCAGGTACTTATTCTGTTGTAGTGGATACATTGAATATGCCTTATACAATGCAATGTCCTAATCCCGGAATCGATTCAATTGTAACCTTAACACCATCTTATACTATTGCCCCTAATGTAAATTTTAATCTCGATTGCAAACCAGGATTTGATATTGGCGTTACTTCTATAGCACATAACGGCGCTGCTTTTCCCGGAGTAACACATACTGCAATTATTGACGCAGGAGAGATTTGTAATTTTTATAACCTTAATTGCCTTTCCAATGTATCAGGCACTGTAAAAATAAATGTAACAGGGCCTGTAACCTATACTGGTTACCCTTCGTGGGCCTTAGCGCCTTCATCTGTAGTTGGTAATTTATTTACCTATAACATATCTAATTTTGCAACAATTAATCCGAGTCAGGATTTTGCTTTAGCTTTAACCACTAACACCAATGCAATTGCCGGCAATCAGATCTGTATCACCGTAACGGTAACTCCAACTATAGGAGATTATAATGTATCCAATAATACATCTCAGCTTTGTTATAATGTTACAAACTCTTTCGACCCGAACTATAAAGAAACTTATCCCATAGACGTACCTGTTGGTTATACTGATTGGCTTATTTATACAATACATTTTCAAAATACAGGTAATGCAAATGCTATTAATATAAAACTTATTGATACATTAAGTAATAATCTTGACTTTGGCACATTTAATGTAATAAATAACAGCCATCCATTAATAACAACTCTTGCAGGCAATAAATTAACATTCAAGTTTAATAACATAAATTTACCCGATAGCACAAGTAATCCACAAGGTTCAATAGGCTTTATACAATATAAAATAAAACCTATAGCTAATTTACCCGGTGGAACACAAATAAAAAATACCGCTCATATATATTTTGATTTTAACTCACCAATTGCAACAAACACTTCTATCAATAATTTTATATTAACTACCGGTATAAATGAATCAAAGCATGATAAACAAATCTCGATCTATCCTAATCCTAATACCGGTAGTTTTATAATTGAAGTAAATGAGAAAACAAACATTGAGATAGTTGATATTTTTGGACACATCATTCTTTCAAAACAGTTAAATCAAGAGAAAACAGTAGTTGATATTAGCGATATGTCTAACGGTATTTATTTTCTCAGAACTGATAAAACCAACTATTTAAAGATAATAAAACACTAAAAATCAAAAAAGCCCCCAACGGTGTGTCTGTCTTTTGGGGGCTTTTAAGTTCACAAACTTAGTCCAGAATTAAGTTTGTAATATCTCTACTGTTTAAATTTTTAACGTTATGTTGTTGTTGATAGGCAATATTAACACTGTTACCTTTTTTTAATTGCCTTAATTCATTGGGCTTAGTAACCTGCATATAACCATTGCCGGAGAATCTTACAATATAATTATCATTGCTTTTAAAATAATATCCTGCTAATGAATTTCCATTATAACTTTTCGTAATAGGGTAACTTGTATTAATACTTTTAAAAAGAACAGCATTGTATTCGTCTGATAAACTATCTACATCCTTGTTATAGTCTACAAAAATATCTTCCATTTGCCCGCTGTGAATATATGCATCGATATTTTTTACACCCATGCCGCTTTTAACTAAAGCGTTGCCAACATCGTTATTATTTTGAAATGAGTTGTAATTATATTCAGGATATATTTTTTTGACATAAGCTTTCCAGGCGGCAAAATCCATTTGTATCTCATCTTTGTTCTGATACTTTTTAGAATAGTTATATGCCTGTACATCTTTTTCATCTGCACTTACCCTTGGAAAATATAAATCGTTATAGCCGTAAGGCGACATTCTTTCTTTTTTATTAAACCTTTTTGCATCCGAATAAAGTGCTCTTATTACCGCGTTACATAAAACAAGATTTGCCTTTTTAGAGACATAAAAGGTTCCATCATCCATTAATGTTACTGCCTTGCCTTTTAAACCTATAAATGAATTATCTGTTTTAATATTCAGGTCTATCCCATTTCCAACCGAATTAAGCCTAACATCCCAACACAAAAGTTTACGGCTGTATGTTTGTTTGAATTCTTCTTTTGATAAATTACCTGTATAGAGGTAAGTTCTGTTAAGCAATGGTAAAATATGTTTTGGAATATCGTAATTATTTTTATTTGCTTTTACAATAGTAAAAATGATCTCTTTTTCTTTTGTTAGTTTCACAAACTTTACTCTGAAAAAAGATTTGTTCCTGCTTTTTTTCTTATTGAACATAGCGCCATAAGTCGGGAAAAATCTAATTGAATCTGCTTTTGCTTCAAGATTATCTTTGCGATAGGTATAGAGATAGTTCTTATTTTTAAACCTTGCTTCATAGCTGGTTGTATCGGCTTTGCTTTTTACAGTGCTATATAAATAACCGTAATATTCTTTTACAGCCTTTGTAGCATCTGGTCTGTTAGATTTTTTTGTAATAACCGGTTTAACGGCAACATCTGTAGTTGTCCAACTTCCATTATCATTTAAAGAGTAAAATTTAAAACTTCCAGAAGTATCGGTCAAAGCAAAATTAATTTTCACAGAAGTATCACTTCTTGTTTTTAGTTCGTTTCCATTTACGTCGTAAGCAGCTATTTCGTACATGCCGCCACTTTTAAACAACTCCATTTTGTCGTCCACCTTGGTTGACATTGGAATGCCTGAAAGCATGATCTCAACAGGGTTTCTGAATTCGCGATAAAATAATTTTACATTACCGGTATAATTTTGTCCACTTAATGTAACAAATGCATTTTTATCAACTGTAATTTCGCTGCCCGATTCATAAAAAACAGTACGGCCGGCCATAGCATTAAAATTATAAATGGTATCATTTATATCAATACCGGGAATTGGTTGTTTGATACAAGTCATTGAAGCGTTTTTTATAGTTTGTTTTGTTGTTGAAGAATGATTTACTAAAACAGTTTTACTTTTATACTCTTTATAAAAATCGCCAAAGTAAGCAAGATCGATCGTATGAATATTGTCGTTAAGATCAATTTGAATTTTTTCACTTTTATTAGGCAGCGTAAAATTATTGTTGCTGCTAAGTTGCAGTAAACTCAAATTCTTTAAAAAATGTAAACTATCTGTAACTAATTCAGCATCTCTTTTTTGAAGTCGCAATGTTTTGATCGGGCAATCTTGTAAAAGCTCAAATAAATTATTTTCGTAAAACGTGCAATTACTTAAAAGCTGCACTTCTTCTAATTCATTAAACATTTCAAGGGGCTCTGTAAGTCCTGATAGATCACAGTTTTCAAAGATGATTGTTTTTGGATTAAATTCTTCATCGATCATTGCTATTAAAGAATCCATATCAAAACCCGGCTTATTAAAACCTACAAGCTTTATTGCTTTAAAAGTTGCGTATTTATCAAGATCATTTAAAAAGAGTAATGTACGCTTATCATTTTTAAGAACAAGACAAGCGTTTTCGGTAGAAGAAAAATTCTGGCCCGGTTTATAATACCTGTAATTTTGTGAAACAAGGCTTCCTGTAAGGCATAACAATGCCATGATCATAATGCGTTGCATAATAAAACAATTTTAGGTTAAACTTATAATGATTAAAAAACGAAAGGGAACAAAAATTATTGCGCTAAAGAACGTGGTGTTATTTGAACCAACTGCTGTACATTAAATAATTATTTGCTATTCTGTCAATTTCGCCGTTGATCAATTCCTGCGAAATATCTTTTACTTTTTTTGCCGGCACACCTGCAAAGATACAACCGCTTGGCACCTTTGTACCTTCTGTAACCACAGCACCCGCAGCTATAATTGTATTGCTGCCAATTTCACAATTATCCATTACTATGGCACCCATACCTATTAAAACATTATCGTGTACTGTGCATCCGTGAACAATGGCATTATGCCCTATAGAAACATTGTTACCTAAATTCACTTTTGTTTTTTGATACGTGCAATGTAAAACGGCGCCATCCTGGATGTTTACTTTGTTGCCAATTTTTATACTGTTTACGTCTCCGCGAACAACCGCGTTAAACCATATACTGCAATCGTTTCCTATTAATACGTCGCCAACGATTGTAGCGTTGGGTGCAATAAAACAATTTTCTCCAAATTTAGGAGCAACTCCATTTACAGGTAAAATAACAGCCATAATTTTATTTTTTTAATTCCATTTTACAATTGTCTAACCCCGGACCAAATCCATCTTTTGTAACACTTAGTATTTTAAAACCATACTTTTCAAAAAAACCGGTAGTATGTTGCGAGGTTACATTGGTAATTGTTTTACCGGGATATACTTTTTCTATTTCTTTTAATCGAAATTCTAAAAGCGCTTTTCCTAAATTTTGTTTAAGATGATCGTTATGCACCATTCCCCAACATAAAGAAACGGTATCATCTTCATTTAAAGCATAACCACCGGCTCCAACAACTTTCTCGTTCAGGAACATAACATAAAACGTACGATTAATTTCCGGCAGATCTTCAACAAGATCTTTTTCTTCAAAATCAAAAAAGTATTTCGGAATGTTGCTTCTAAAAATTGAAATAACATTGGGCAAAAATTTTTCAGAATATTTTTCGAAACGGATCATTACATTCACGGTAATAAACCGCCGGCAGCTTTTTTCATTTCTTCTTCATTCAGCTTATCTGCAGCTTCAATAGCTTTATTCATGGTAACAGTTAATTGTTCTTCCAACTCATCTTTACTACCATGCTGTAAAGCCGGTGCAATAAAAATATTCTTTACTTTTTTATTGCCTGTAATTTCAATTTTAATATCGCCACCAGCACCTTCAATTTTTAATACAATGCCATCAAGCTTCGTTTTTATCTCATCTGCTTTTTGCTTCATTTCCTGAAGCTTTCCAAGCATGTCTCCCATTTTTCCAAACATATTCTTAGTTTTTTAGATTAATATTTCCTTCTGTTATACTAAAAAAAGTATTATTTGTGGTATCGGTATTAAAATGAAATGTTGCACCTATATTATTTATTACACCGTATTGAGAAGTATCAATACGCGTAATATTTAAAATACCATTTGTAGCACGATAATAGGTGTTATCCTTAATATAAATTAATGAAGGCTCTCCATACTTTACCAATGTGTATGTGCCAATTGCGGGCACCGCACTACAGCCAAAATAAATTCTTTCACTTGAACCTGAAAGATAAAAATTAGAACTTCGGCTATTACCGCTTTTAGACGCTGAATAACAACTATTGCATTGTTTTTGAGTGCCATCTACTTTAAGAGAAATTGTATATACTACCGGTTGTGGCGCAGGTGGTTCTGCGGTCGACTCTTTCTTTTTTTTGCAGGAGGCTAAAAGAGCTACACAAATTATAAAAATTGTTTTTTTCATTATTTTAAATTTTGCGGGATCAAACAAACTGGTATTGCATCTATTTTATGCAAGTTTGCATTGTGTCTACTGTTATAAATTTTTAATACTTCTTTTTGCCTTTCACTTAATTCTGTAGTTTCTTTTTTTGCAATGTATTCCATTGCCCATTCCAATTCCGGATAAGTTGCTCCTATCTGATCTTCATCAGTTCTTCCATCTGCAAATAAACCATCAGTTGGTTTTGCCTGTTGTATACTTCCAACAACACCTAATTCTTTTGCCAGCTCATACACTTCTGTTTTATAAAGATCGGCGATCGGACTAAGATCTACCCCACCATCTCCGTACTTCGTAAAAAAACCAATTCCAAAATCTTCTACTTTGTTACCGGTACCGGCAACCAATAAACGGTTATGGCCTGCAAATGCATAAAGGGTTGTCATCCGCAAACGCGCGCGCGTATTAGCCATGGTTAAAAAATCTTGTACCTCTTTTGGAAAAGTTGATTCCATACTTTCCAAAGTACCTGTAAGATCTACTGTTGCTGTTTCTACATTTTTAAATTTTGACATGAGCCACTTTATATGTTCGGCGCTGCGATCAAATTCGGTTTTAAATTGGCGGATAGGAAGATTTAGTACAATTACTTTTTTACCGGTTAATGCGCAAAGTGTTGAAGTAACCGCACTATCAATACCCCCAGAGATACCAACTACAAAGCCATCGGTACCCGACTTATCTGAATAAGTTTTAAGCCAGCTAACTATATGTTCAATTACAAGTTTTGAGTTCATTTTTAACTAAAATATGTTTGTAAAGTTAGTATTTAGAACAAATTATTTATCCTAAAGATAATTAAATTTGTTTTGTGGATCCAAGGGCTTTACAATACCAGCGCAATTCGGCAATATTAAAAAAATATTTGCCTGAAGAGACAGTTGGGATAATTGCCGAATGGATAATTGATTTTGACTTTAAACTTAAGATCACCAAAGAACGTAAAACGCGTTTAGGAGATTATATGTCGCCACACTCGGGTTTAAATCACACTATTACTGTTAACCATAATTTAAATAAATACGCTTTTTTAATTACACTGGTGCATGAAGTGGCGCATTTGGTAACTTATAACGAATACAAAAATTCGGTTAACCCGCATGGTGTTGAATGGAAGCACAATTTTCAAAAATTAATGCAGCCTTTTTTAAGTACAGATATTTTTCCTTTGGAAGTTTTTGCTGCTTTGCGGAAATATTTACAAAACCCTGCAGCGTCGAGTTGTAGTGATGTTCAGCTATTGCGTACTTTAAAATTGCATGATGAGAATAGCGATACCATTTTTTTAGAGCACATTCCTTTAAATACTTTGTTCTTGTACAATGGCGAGCGCATCTTTAAAAAAGGCGAGCGCATTCGTAAACGCTTTAAATGTATTGAAATAAAAAGCGGAACCGTTTACCTGTTCAATCCCTTAACTGAAGTAGAATTGTTTGATACTAGCGCTCAATTAGCTTAGTAGACAATACAATATTAGATTTGTTGGTTTGTTTACCGTCAATAATATCCAGCATCAATAAAGAAGCATTCTTTCCGATCTCTTCAACCGGTTGGGATACCGAAATAATTGGCTTATCAATAATGTTAAACAAATCAATATCATCAAAGCAGGCGATCTTTATTTTATGTCCTTTTTCGGCAAATTGTTTTTTCTTTAACACATTTAAAATGGTGGTTGCAATATTATTGTTCAAAGCAAATATCGCATCAAGATCGGGATGTGCTTTTAAAAGATCTGTTAATGCGGCCTCCACATCACTTTCAACATTCTCAAAATTAATTGGCTTTAATAACGACGGATCGAATTTTAATTTGCTTTTTGATAAAGCATCTTTATATCCGTTCACACGGTCTTCAATTGTGCTGATATAAGAAGGTGTGATAGAAAAGCAGGCAATCTTTTTACAATTCTTGCTAATAAGATGATTTACTATTTCAAGTGCTCCTCCATAGTTATCAATTACAACGTAATTTGTATTAAATAAAGGTAAAACACGGTCAATAAACACAGTTGGAATAGAAAGATAACGTTGTTGATCGTAAAAAGAAGAATCCTTAAAAGTAGAAGCGATAATTAAGCCATCAACACCTTGTTGATTGATCATCATTTCTACCAGGCGTTTTTCTTTTTCTTCATTCTCATCGGTACTACACACCATTAAGTTATAGTTCTTTTCAAAAAGAACGTTCTCAATATTCTTAGCTATTTTAGAATAGAACGGATTGGCAATATCCGCTACAATAAGGCCAATGAAATTACTTTTACCCGTTCGGAGGGCTTTTGCAAATTTATTGGGTGTATAATCTAATTTGGCAACAGCATCTAAAACTTCTGCCTGCGTTTTTTTACTAATACCGTACTGGTTTCCCTTACCATTTAATACCATGGATATAAGGGTCTTCGAAAAGCCAAGCTGTTTCGACAAATCTTCTAATTGTAACCTCTTCATAAGATTAGATTTTTAAAATAAAAGAAGCCTAAAAACACATAATTACAGCCTCTGTTACAACAAATCTAAACAAATTTTAGTCTATTTAAAAGGATTTAGACGGGGCTTTGAAACAAATAGACCATTAGGGGTATTTTAAAGGTAAGAATTAATAATTAACATATCAACATTCATTTGAATACTTCCAAAATAAATCTAGGTTTGTAACCTATAAATTAAAAAACAGCGTAAATACTACTAAAATGAAGGTTTCTAAGTTAGCAGAGAATATAATTGGGTCTGAGATAATAAAATTGGCCGCAGAGGTAAACGAGAAGATAAAACAAGGTGAAAAGATCTATAATTTAACCATTGGCGACTTTAATCCGCACGAATTTCCTATTCCCGCAGAGTTAAAGCAATTTATTATTGATGAATATATTGCCAACCAAACTAACTATCCGGCCGCAGATGGTATGCTGGAACTGCGTAATGCCGTTAGTAATTTATTAAAACAACGCGGCGGATTAGATTATAAAAATGATGAGATATTGATCGCAGGTGGCGCAAGACCCATTATTTACAGCATTTTCAGGGCTTTGGTAGATGCCAACGATACCGTAATATTTGCAGTGCCATCATGGAATAATAATCATTACACTTACTTAAACGGTGCAAAGCCCGTGGTTATTGAAGCTACGCCTGAGCAAAATTTTATGCCGCGCGCTAAAGATATTAAACCGCATATTGCCAATGCTACTTTACTGGCTTTGTGCTCGCCGCAAAACCCTACCGGTACTGTATTTACAAAAGAAGGTTTGGAAGAGATCTGCGATATGATCTTAGAAGAGAATAAACGCCGCGATGCTTCACAAAAGCCATTGTACTTAATGTATGATCAAATTTACTGGGCACTAACTTTTGGTGATATCAAACATTACGATCCGGTTTCTCTTCGCCCTGAAATGAAAAATTATACTGTTTTTGTTGATGGCATCTCTAAATCACTTGCTGCTACCGGCGTTCGTGTTGGCTGGAGCATGGGACCAAAATTCATTATTGATAAAATGAAAGCTATTTTAACGCACGTGGGTGCCTGGGCGCCAAAAGCAGAACAAATGGCAAGTGCAAAATATCTTTCTAATTTGGAAGGATACGATACCTTTTTGATCGAACAAAAAAAGAGAATTGATACACGTTTACAAGGTTTTTATAAAGGTTTCCAGGAATTAAAAAAGGCGGGTTGTAAAGTTGATGCCATTGCACCGCAAGCGGCTATTTACTTAACCGTACAATTTAGTTTACATGGACAAAAAACTGCAGATGGTAAAACATTAGCAACAACAGCAGATATTACAAAATACTTATTGGATGAAGCTAAATTAGCCATCGTTCCCTTTTCTGCATTTGGTGCGTCAGCTAATTCAAGTTGGTATCGTTTATCAGTTGGTACCTGTAAAGTAGAAGATGTTACCGGGGCTATTGCGAATTTAAAAAGTGCGCTAAGTAAACTTAAATAAATTATTTTCCAAAGAGATCGCTCTCAAAATTGCGGGCTTTCTCTTTTATGATCTCGCTTTCAAGATAAGCGTCTTGTCCGTGATTTACTGACTTTACAGATCTGTCAAACAAATTATTTTCTTTGCTTATTTGTGATGCAAAATAATTTTTTTCAAAAACATCTCTGTAAGTTATTTCTTCATTGGTCATATAATTTTTTGCAGTAAATGCATTAAATAAACCTTGCCATTCTAAATAATAAAGCCAGAATAAAGGAACAACCTTATCTGTTTTTTTATCCCGCACCAACGGTGCAATGGCCACAATGTATTTTTCAAGTTTGCCCGAATAATTATTTACTATCCAGTCTTCTTTTATCAAATAATTTACAATGTCTTTTGCAATAATGTAGCGCTTTTCTACAATTGTATTTTTTGTTTCATCACCATTGGCATTAAAGCTTGTTACTTCTGAAGAATCTTTAAACGAAAGCGCTAATGATATTTGTTTTGCGCTTAAAACAGTCTTCTCAGCTTCATTAAAATTATCGCTGTTAAACACATTCAGTTTTTTCTCAAACAAGCCAAACTTTATTACTTCTATTAAACTTATTTGTTCGCATTTTTTATCGGTAGCCAATAATAATTTGTTTTGCTTATTCTCTAAACTAATTGTTCGCCAAATGGGTGTTCCTTTTAAAATATAATTAGCTTTAAAAGGCTTGCTGTTAAACCCGCTGTAAAAAAATGAATCCCTGAAACAATCTTTTACATTGTATTCTGTATACTTACCCTCAAACAAAATACCGCTTTGGCCCAACGCCATAAGCGAAAGGCTTGCAAACAATACTATAAACCGGTATTTAGCTTTCAAACACATAAATATATAATACAAAACGCTTATAAAAGCTACGGTTTTTGAGCAAAAAATTGTTTATCTTTAGTCTCTTATTTTTACTACATGAAGATCTCTTACAACTGGCTTAAAACCCTTGTCAATATTGACTATTCTGCACAAGAAACGGCAGACCTCTTAACCTCATCAGGATTAGAAGTGGAAGGTATTGAACCTTTTGAAAGCTTAAAAGGTGGTTTAAAAGGATTGGTTGTTGGACATGTTTTAGAATGTGAAAAACATCCGGATGCCGATAAATTAAAACTAACCAAAGTTGATATCGGAACAGGCGAACCTTTATCAATTGTTTGCGGCGCACCAAATGTAGCCGCCGGACAAAAAGTAATTATTGCAACCATTGGCACAAAATTATATCCAACAACGGGCGAACCGTTTGAAATAAAAAAATCAAAGATCCGTGGTGCATTAAGCGAAGGCATGATCTGCGCTGAAGATGAATTTGGTTTAGGCACCAGCCACGACGGTATTTTAATTTTACCTGCCGATACAAAAGTTGGTTTGCCCGCTGCTGATTATTTTAAAATTGAGAATGATACTGTTTTAGAAATTGGTTTAACGCCAAATCGTAGTGATGCCGCGTCGCATTTAGGTGTTGCCCGCGACCTTGTTGCTATTGTAAATTCAACAAAAGAAAATTCAAATTATCAATTATACATTTCAGGTTTAAATCAATTACCAGAAGCAACAAATATAAATACAGTTGAAGTTGTTGTAGAAAATACAGAAGCTTGTCCGCGATATTCAGGCTTGGTTATTAGTGGTATTACCGTTAAGGATAGTCCTGATTGGTTACAGAATCGTTTAAAGGCACTTGGACTGCGCCCTATAAATAACATTGTAGATATTACAAATTTTGTGTTGCATGAATTGGGACAGCCATTGCACGCCTTTGATCTTGAAAAAATAAAAGGAAATAAAATTGTTGTACGTACTGCAAAACAAGGTGAGAAATTTAAAACGCTGGATGATGTTGAGCGCACTTTGAATGCAAACGACTTAATGATCTGTAATGAAACACAACCAATGTGCATTGCAGGTGTGTTTGGTGGCATTGAAAGTGGTGTGAGTGAAAAAACAACTGCTGTGTTTTTAGAATCGGCTTATTTTGATCCGGGTTTTGTTCGTAAAACAGCTAAACAACACGCATTAAAAACAGATGCGTCGTTCCGTTTTGAAAGAGGAACAGATCCTGATATGACCATTACCGCTTTAACCCGTGCAACTAATTTAATATTTGAATTGGCTGGCGGCACTTTAAGCATGGGTGTTGTAGATATTTATCCTGAAAAATTAGAGCCTTATAAAGTTGCTTTTTCTTATAGCAATTGCAATGCTTTAATTGGAAAAGAAATTGACCGCGCTATTATCAAGAACATTATTCTTAATTTGGGAATAAAAATTGATTCAGAAGGATCGGATGGTTTGTTATTGAATGTGCCGCGCTTTAAAACCGATGTAACACGCGAAGCAGATGTTATTGAAGAAGTAATGCGCATTTACGGTTACAACAATGTAGAAGTTAGCAAAGCTATTTCTTATACGGCATTTAACGAAGCAAAGAATAATGATGTTGCTTTAGAAAATAAAACAGCGTCGTTACTTGAAGGTTTTGGTTTTAATGAGATCATGAGTTTATCGTTAACGAAAGAATCTTATTACGGTGAAGAAAATAATAATGTAAAAGTAGTTAATCCTTTAAGCAATGATTTGAATGTGTTACGTGCAGATATGTTATTTAGCGGGCTAGAGGCCATTGCGTATAACATTAACCGTAAAAATTCTGATCTTAAATTTTTTGAATATGGAAAGACTTATTCTATTGCAGATAAAGAAGCGCCAAAATATGCCGAGCAAAAACATTTAACGCTTTTTGTTACAGGAAATGCTTTTAACGAAAACCCTTTTCAGTTAAACCAAAAAGCAGATCTTTCATTTTTAAAAGCGGCTGTAACTAATTTATTGCAAAAATGTGGCATTAGCAATTACAAATGCATTGAAAGCACTTATAACAATTTTGATTACGGTTTAACTTATACCTTAAACAATAAACCATTGGTAGAAGTTGGCGCTGTATCTAAAAAACAATTAAAAGCATTTGATATTGGCCAACCTGTTTTTTATGCCGATTTTAATTGGGAAGCCCTGGTAAAAGCCTTCTCAAAACATAAAATTGAATTTGAAGAGATCAGTAAATTTCCTACTGTACGTAGAGACCTTGCTTTGTTAATTGATAAAGCTGTGAAGTACCAACAGATAGAAGAATTGGCTTTTAATACCGAGAAAAAATTATTGAAGGAAGTGAACCTGTTTGACATTTATGAAGGTGAAAAATTAGGCAACAAAAGATCGTACGCTGTAAGCTTTACCTTGTTAAATAAAGAAGCCACGCTTACCGACAAACAAATTGAAGGTGTAATGGAAAAATTAATTTCTAATTACAAAGAAAAGCTGGGTGCAGAATTGAGATAAAATAATTCATACAGCAATTCTCTAAATTAATTATCATGAAAAAAATAATCCTAATTTTAATTGTATCTTCTATTTTAATTGTAGGTTTTTCGTCTAAAGAAAAATATTTTGAGGGCTCAATAGTTTATGAACATAAATATGAAAGTTCTAATCCAAAAATGAATTTAAAACCAATGGAGAAAGCCTATGGCACTAGATCGGAGTTCTTTTATAAAAATGGTAATTTTAAACAAATTTTTAACGGCACCCAATTAAAACTAAATCTTTTTCTAGTAAAAGAAAATAAAACATTTATGCAGAATTCCAATGATACATTATACTATAGTTATGAGAAAGCAAATGAAAAAGTTGTTTTTCTGGAAACCGATACATTAAAAGATTATATTCTTGGACTTGAATGTAAAATTTTAAAATTAAGGTCAAATACTTTAGATGGTACATTTCATAGAAATGCAGAGTACTATTATAATGAAAAAACAAAGATCGATCCTAAACTTTCTAAAAATCAAATTTATGGTAGCATTAACCTGATTTATGAAAAAACCAGGGCGATACCTCTTAAACTTGTTACAGATTATGGTGATATGAAAATTACAATGACAGCGATTGAAATAAAGCCAAAAAAAATAGAAGATAGTTTTTTTGAGATAGCAAAAAATGCTTTGGTTGCTCCGTGGAGGTATTAACAAAAATTCATACCCAAATAAATTAATATTTCATTGAAAGACACATTTAAAGATCTTAAAATTATTGAGCTGGCCGGTGTTTTAGCAGGTCCAGGTGTGGGCCATTTTTTTGCTGAGCTGGGCGCTAAAGTTATTAAGGTTGAGAACCCAAAAACAAAAGGCGATGTTACGCGTAGCTGGAAATTAAAAACAGAAAACCCTAAAGAAGATACAAGTGCTTATTTTTGGAGTGTGAATTCGGGTAAAGAATTTTTATTTTTAGACATTACTATTCCTTCACAATTACAAAAGCTTTACGAACAAATTAAAGACGCGGATATTGTTATCACCAATTATAAATCCGGCGATGATGTAAAATTAAAAGTTGACCGCTCTACTCTCTCCAAATTAAATCCTAAATTAATTTATGCTTCTATAAATGGTTTTGGTCACGATAATCCACGCACTGCTTATGACCTTATTTTACAAGCCGAAAGTGGTTTTATGTTCATGAACGGCGAACCAAATTCTAAACCTGTAAAAATGCCGGTTGCCTTAATCGATATTTTAGCAGGACATCAATTAAAAGAAGCTATTTTAATTGCGTTATTAAATCGCCATAAAACACAAAGAGGTTGTCATGTTTCTGTTTCTTTATTCGACAGTGCCATTGCATCCTTAGCAAACCAGGCTACCAATTGGCTTATTGCAAAACAATTGCCAAAAGCGGCAGGCAGTCTGCACCCAAACATTGCGCCTTACGGCGAATTGTTTGATACGAAAGATGGACAGCTTATCACTTTTGCTATTGGCAGCAATTCTCAATTCAGGAATTTGTGTGAATTGATGCAATATCCATCTTTAGCTACCGATGCAAAATATGCTACCAATCAATTAAGGGTTCAAAACAGAATTCAATTATATCATTTAATTTACAATTATATAAAGCAATATAATTTTAAAGATCTTTATAAATTGTGTATTGAACGTGAAATTCCGATTGGCAAAATAAGAGACTTAAAAGAAGTGTTTGAATTGCCCGAAGCAAAAGCCATGATCAATAAATTTGTTTTTCAAAAAAGTGAATTACAAAATGTCTCGGGTATTGCTTTTAAATTTTTAAGCTGATGGAAGTAAAACAGGCAAAAACAAAACAAGAAGTTGAAGCGATTATTGATCTGCGTTATAAGATCTTGCGCCAGCCGTGGAATCAGCCAAGGGATACAGGCACCGATAATTTAGAAGACACCAGCATTAACGATTTTATTGCAGATGAGAACGGCGTTGTGTTAGCCTGCGGCCGTTTGCAGGAAAATGAGAATAAAGTTGGTCAGATCCGTTTTATGGCTGTTGACGGGTCACAGCAAGGAAAAGGCCTTGGCAAAAAAATTGTTGAGTTTCTCGAAGCTAAAGGAAAACAAATGGGCCTTAAAAAAATTGAATTACAGGCAAGAGAAAATGCCGTTGAATTTTATAAAAGCAACGGCTATACCATAAAAGAAAAATCTTTTTTGTTGTGGGGAATCATTCAGCATTACCTCATGGAAAAGACGTTATAGAACACAGATGACACGGATCTGACAGGTCTTCACTGATAAAAAATCTGTGAAAACCAGTTTAATCAGTAAGATCAGTGTTCCATCTCGTAATATTATTCATCCGGTTCCACGTGAATTAAAATATCTGCCAACTGCGGCATTTTATTTTTTAAGTGATCTTTTAAATTATGAGCAATACGATGACCTTCACTCACAGTAATTTTTGCATTTACAATTACATGAAGATCTACATGGTAATTCATTCCTGTTTTACGCACATGGCATTTTTCTGTATCAATAACACCTTTTACATCTTTTGCTTCTTTTCTTATTTCCTCAACTATATCTTCATATACATGTTCATCCATTATCTCGCCAAGCGCGGGTCTGAAAATTAAATAACTGTTATATAATATAACACCGGACGCAACCAACGCAGCCCAATCATCCGCTGTTTCATAACCCTTTCCAAAAATTAAAGCAATAGAAATTCCTATAAAAGCAGTAACTGAAGTTATTGCGTCACTGCGGTGATGCCATGCATCTGCTTTAAGGGATGAGCTATTTGTTTCTTCACCTTTCTTTTTAACTATGCGATAAAATATTTCTTTGATCAATATTATTATACCCAATACAATTAATGTGTAGGGTTTTGGCAGCTCGTGAGGTGTTTGGATATTTAAAATACTTTCATAAGCGATAACTACCGCAGAAGCAACTAAAAAACCAACAACCAAAAAAGTAACTAAAGGCTCTGCCCTGCCATGACCATATGGATGATTTTTATCTGCAGGGCGGCTGGCGTATTTAAGACCAAGCAGAACAAGTAAAGAAGCAAAAATATCAGAAGTCGATTCTATGGCATCGGCAATTAAAGCGTACGAATTACCAAAATAACCGGTAATACCTTTCAGCAATGCAAGTAACAAATTACCTACCATACTAAAATAAGTTGCTTTTATAGCTTTTTTTTCAGAACTCATTATATAAAATTAGAGTTTTATTGCCAATAGTTCCATTTCTGTGGCCAGAAATCAATGGTCTTAACTTCAAAATCAGTAATAACAAATTTTTCTTTAGCAGCATTCCAAATAAAAAATCCACATTTTGAAGTGTCTTTCATTTTTTTGTATGGTGTGCCGCAAAAACTGTTTGCATAAACCGTTATGGTTGAATCAGGCCTCATTACAAATTCACCGGTAGATTTTGCATCGAAAATCTCAGGTACATTTTTATCAGTACTATTAATAGAAATGCAAGCGCGGATATCATTTACCTTTCTATTCAATTTTAATGTAGCTTTCAAACTTATTACTTGCCCTACTTTTGAAGATATTTTATTTAACGCTACATCAGCCCCAAAAGGATATTCGTTAAGTGAATCAACCACAAAAGGTAGTCCGTTTTTAAACTCCAGTTCTTTTTTATTTTGATAATTAGCAAAATAGATCTCGCTTTCACCTTCAACCGTTTTATTTTTATCCTGCGGCCTTTTAGAATACAATTTATAATTAATAGCTTGGGTCTCGACATTCTCTATCAAATAAGGATAATATTGCGCTGCAAGCGATTGATACATAGGAAACGCAGAGCTTAAAACCAAATAATCTGTTTTAAGCGATGCAACAAATTCTGAAAAATGTTTCATAGAAATAGTTACCGAATCGTGTGAGCCTTTATATTCAAAATTATTATTATACTTACTAAAATAAATACCTTCCATAACTTCATCAGAATCAAAAAATATGGGATATACATTTTCTGCACCCAACATTTTCTTATGCTCGAAGGTCCTCTCATATTGGTATTCAAAAACCGTTTTTACACACTGGTGCAAATAATCTTTTTTGTAATAGGTTTTAAAGATCAACAGAATTAAAATTAATCCTGCGCTACTATTAAAAACTATTTTATTTTCAAAACCAAGTAAAGAACTTATAAGAAAAACAATACATACACCTGAGAACAGCATAACCGAATTTTGAAAAATAGGCGCATTAAGAACGGAATAAAAATAAACGATCAGATAATTAACACAAAAAACAATAAGCAACAGCAATTGTTTTTTATTTAAGCTAAATTTTTTATTTAAAAAAGTGCAGGTAATTACTAAAACTAAAAATATCCACCAGCTTTTTCCCGTTCCAAAAAGTATCTTTAAAAACCCCAATACCGCGGTAAACTCAGGCTTTGGCAACCACCCTCCACTGCCTATTCCTATGCCACCAATACTGAGCTGATAAAGCGTTACTGGTAAATGAGGTAAATATGCTATTACAGTTATTAATAGTGTTATCAAATACGGTTTTAAATTATTTTTATTTAAAAAGAATAAGCCTGAAACACAAAGTGTAAACGCAAACAATCCATTAATATGTTGATTAAGGGCAGATGATACAGCGAATAAACCAAGAAAAAAATAATTACTCTTTTTTGTTTCGTTTAAAAAAAAGATATTGAAAAAATAATACAGTAAGGCGGTACTAAAAAAAATACCCGAGATGTACATTCTTGCAATGGGCGCATAAAAAACAAACACCAATGAAAAACTAAAAATAAGAGTCGAAATTATACCTGCCTGTTTTGAAAAATTCTTCACACAAAAAAAATAGGCGTAAACAACTGCAGCAAAACCAAATAGTAAAAACGGAAGCTTAATGATCCAGTTAACATAACCAAACCATTTAGACAAATACCAGATCAATACCTGCAC
This sequence comes from Bacteroidia bacterium, assembly GCA_044229885.1. Lineage (GTDB taxonomy): Bacteria > Bacteroidota > Bacteroidia > B-17B0 > Aurantibacillaceae > Aurantibacillus. The sequence continues at coordinate 85,945 of JBGASD010000006.1, forward strand.
AAATGCCGGATGCGCGTCGATCTTAATGCCTTTATCCATCAAATCTCCGAAAGAATCAAAACGCGTTCTGTCTAATCCACTTAATTCATCTAAGGTAAACTGATAATCAAATAGTGGTATTAACCTAAGAACAACGCATGCCACTAAAATAATAACAAAGGCTGTATGTTCTTTTATAAATTTAATTATCATTTCGTCTAAAAAATAAAAAGCTGAGTTTTAACTGCTCAGCTTTTCAAAATTAATAAAATTTTAGTTCTATATTTTCATCATCCAGTTTAATTTGTCTTCGGCTTTGCCTTTGCGAATTAAACGTAATGTTTCATCTACTTTAGTTGAGAATTTTCTTTGTTCTACCGGAGGTAAAATAAAATCTTTGCCTTCAAAACCAATACCTACAATTTGTGCAATAGTAGCAGCTGTACCACAACCAAAGGCTTCTTTTAATTCACCTTTTTCATAAGCTTCGGCAACTTCTTTTAAACTTACTTTTCTTTCTTCTACCTTCATACCCCAATCTCTTGCCAAAGCCAAAACGCTATCGCGTGTAATACCTGCTAAAATAGTATCACTTAATGCAGGTGTTAATAAGGTATCGCCTATCACAAACATTAAATTCATTGTTCCGCTTTCTTCCACATAATGATGCGTTGCACTATCAGTCCAGATAACCTGTTGGTAACCTTTTGCCTGTGCCAATTTGGTTGGGTATAAGCTTCTGCCATAGTTTCCGGCTGCTTTCACAAAACCAACTCCACCATGTACAGAACGGAAATAATCTGTTTCTACAATTACTTTAATCGGTTCGCTGTAATATTTTCCGGCAGGGCAAGTAATAATAATGAATTTATAGGTCTCGCTAGCTTTTACGCCAATGGCTTCATCAGTTGCTATTAAAAAAGGGCGAATATATAAGCTTCCTGTTTCGCCGGTTGGCACCCAGGCTGAATCTAATCTTAACAATTCAAGTAAACCATTCATGAAGATCTCTTCAGGAACTTCAGGCATACACATACGTACAGCACTTTTATTTAAGCGCTTAAAGTTCTCTAACGGGCGGAATAAAGAAACCTCTCCTTTATCATTTTTGTAAGCTTTCATACCTTCAAAAATGGCCTGGCCGTAATGCAATGCACTCATAGCATAACTCATTGGGATATCGCCGTAAGGCACGATACTCGAGTTCTGCCATTTACCATCTGCATATTCTGCAACAAACATATGGTCGCTAAAACATTTACCAAAAGGAACGTTGTTTACATCGTACTCGGTTACTCTACTTTTCGCAATCTTATTTATGCGAATATTCGCTGTGCTAATCATAAAAAATAATGTTATGTAACAAATAACTACAAAATTTTTGAATTTGCAAATAAATTCATCAATAAATATGGGGGTTTTGGTCGATATTTTGCCCCTGAAGATGGTTATTAATGCAGGCTATAGGCTTAAATGCGGCTATTTTTCGAATTTTAAGAGCTTAAGATCGGTTCCATCAAACACGGCATAGGTACGGTAATTGATCCATTCGCCCAAATTGATATAACGGGCTTTTCCATCCACATCCAAATCTAAAGGTAAGTGACGGTGACCAAAAACAAAATAATCTACTTTATGCAGTTTTAAATATTCACGACTATACAAGAACAGCCATTCGTTTTCATTACCTAAAAATTTTTCATCCGAATCGCCTGTGGTTATGCGGCTTCTTCTACTTGTAAAACGTGCAAACCAAAACGAAAAATTTGGATGTAAACGTGAGTATAGCCAATGACAAACTTTGCTTGTAAAAACACGTTTCAATAATTTATAACCTTTATCACCAGGCCCTAAACCATCACCGTGCCCAATATAGAATGTTTTGTTATTATAAACTTTTGTTATTGGCTGACGATGAATAGTTACATTTAATTCTTTAATAAAATAATCCTGCATCCACAGATCGTGATTGCCTGTAAAAAAATGCACTTTAATACCTGCATCTGTAAACTCAGCAATTTTACCCAATAAACGTGTAAAGCCTTTAGGAACCGTATAAGTATGCTCAAACCAAAAATCAAAAAGATCGCCAACCAGGTAAACTTCTTCCGCATCTGCTTTAATAGAATCTAACCATCTGCACACCGCTTTCTCACGCTCCAAACTTTGCTCTAACGTTGGAACACCTAAATGAAAATCGGATGCAAAATATATTTTTTTTGTGTTCACTTAAAACAAATTGTCTTTTATTAAATTCTTTGCAACTAATTTATGAATATTAATTGTAAAACGAACTGTATTAATAGGTTTTACATTATTAAGCTTCATGGTTGTTTTAATATCACTACTGTAAACAAGCGGTATATAAACATCTACAACATCTTTTATTATAGGAATATTTAAACCAAGATCCCATAAAAATGGCTCTGAATTAAGAGCACGACCGTCACAAACAGCAACATCTGCAAAGATCTTTACAGGTAAAAGAAAAAATGCAGGACTTTTAAAATTAGCGCCAATAAGCCATTCAGGCGTTTGACCTAAAGGCGACCATACTTTTAAAGCCCCATCAACGTCTGCAAATTGGCTAAAAGCAAAACCTCTGTAAACATTTCTGCCAATAAAATTTGTTTCAAATAAATAATCCTGGTACCCGCTATAACCACTTGCCCTGAAAGCATAATAATTTCTTTCGTTATATGAACCTGCTAAAAAAGCACCGGCAAATAACCTTATATCATAAAACTGTTTGTTACGAATAGTTATTTGATAGTTAAAGGTAGCGGAGACCTTTGCCATGCTTGCTGTATGCTGCAGCTCTAAGTTTAAAACAAAAGGGTTAATGGTACGCTTATTAGTTAAGATGTAACTTAATTTATTTACAAAAGAATAAGCATTGTATTTTTTTGCGAAAATAGTATCGCTTAAGTACAGATTATTACTGAATCTCACACTATCAACAAATAAATTATTATTCGAATAACGTATTGAATGATGAATGGTGCTGTTTGCATCTTTTTGTTTAAGATCAAATTGTAAAAAAGGAGCTATCTTATAATAGTTAAGATAACTTTCTTTAAAATCAGAAGGATTTGATCCGTTAGTAACACCGGCAAAATAACTATCATACGCAAATGATTTTCCTTTTACTCCAAAGGTGATCTGTTGTATTTTATTTTTCGGATAAAAATTAAGATCCAATTCAGTAAATCCCCCTACACTTTTAGAACCAAAACCAAATAAAGGCGCTACATAATAATCAAACTTTTTTTGATATAAGCTGTAATTATGCAATGCAATACCCAACATGTAACCATTATTGGAATTTACACCTGTTAAGGGTAAAAAGTTGATCTGCGTTTTGGTTGGATCTTCTATTTTTGTTATGAGATTAAATTGTAAAGGTTTTGCTTTTTTAAAAATACCTTTTGCTTTGATGTAATTATTTTTACGATTAACATCAGGCATTTTATCCAGGCCATCAATTTTAAAATAATCTACATCCATTGGCGGGAACTCGATAATACCTTTTTTACTAAAACCATTATACCAGGTAAGGCCAACCGGCTTGTTATCTTTAAAACCATACATGTTTAAAGGAGTTACGATACCTGTTTTGTTTTTTACTTTTAACCTGAAACTGCCATCCTTGTTCTTTCTAACGTTCTTAATTTTGTAATCTATCTTATCGGTAGATGACATAAGATGGGTTGTGAACCATGAAAGATCAGAACCACTAAAAAAATTTAATGTTTTTACAATATCTTTTTGAGAAGGATGTTTGAATTTATATTGTTCGTAATAAAACTGCATAGCTTTATCTAAATTATCCTCGCCCATATAATCCATCAGGTAATCAAATATTACAGGTGTTTTGCTATAAACGATACTTCCATAATTAAATTCAGAAAAATCAGGAGACGAAATATCCAGTGACTGATCATTTTTTGCTTTTGCAGAAATAAAATAAGCTATTTCTTTTTCACGCCAGTAAGGTATTTTATTTACACCGAATAATTTTCTGTTTTCACTTATGCCAATAAGATCGGATAATTTTTTATCGGGATACTTTGCGCGCATGTAACGCATTTCGTAAAAAGAATTAATGCCTTCATCTAAGGCCGGATGATCTCGCTCATTACTTCCTAAAATACCGTAGAACCAATTGTGCCCCACTTCATGTGTTATTGTAATATCCAGATCAAACTCATTGCTCATATCTCCAATAACGGTGATATTTGGATATTCCATACCTCCACCGGCCATAATTGTTCCATCAATTGCGGTTACGTGGTTATAAGGATAGTCGCCATTTAAATACGAATAAAAAATGGTTGATTCGTTTACGTAATTAATAGCGTTTTTCCAGATCCTGAAATTTTTATTGGTAAAAAATATCCATGTATCAACTGTTCTTTTTGTATTAGGCACTTCTATCTGATCGTGCAAAACATTAAAACGTTTATCGGCAAACCATGCAAAATCGTGTACACGAAATTGTTTAAACCTAATTGTTTTAGTTTGTTTTGAAGACTCAGGGAAAGCCATACTATCTTGCCTGAAATCATTTTTATCCAAACGCTCAATGGTCTCTTTTACTTTTTCATTTAAAAAATATTCTTCTTCATCTGCATCGATCCTATCGCCGGTAGCGGACAAAAGATAATTTTTTGGTAAAGTGATCTTTACATCAAAGCTACCAAATTCACTAAAAAATTCGCCCTGATCTAAATACGGCATTTGGTGCCAGCCATCATTATCAAATACAGCCGGCTTGGGATACCATTGTGTAATAAAATAGGCTTGGTCGGTATGGCCAAGACGCGAGAATTTTGCATCGGGGATCTTTACAAAAAAAGGAGTTGTAATAATAAGTGTATCTAACGAACGTAAAGGTTCGTTTAAAATAAGCTTACAAATATCAATATGCTCTTTATCAAATTCCCATTTTATTTCTTTACCGTTTACTTTAAAATTTAAACTATCAATAAAACCTCTTTCTTCTTTTTTTGAAAAATAAAAATCGGTTTTTTTATGGACAAGTAATTGCTTTGCAAGCGCAGTAGAATGATCCTTATAAGCGTTTGGCCACAAATGAAAATAAATATAGTTTAATGATTGACTGGAATTATTGATGTATTGGATCTCCTCATTAGCAGACAAAACATGTGTAACGTCATTTAATTTTACATCAATTTTATAATTTACTTCCTGCTGAAAATAAGTTTGTTGAGAAAATAGATTTTGGCTAATAACAAAAATCGCCACAAGCCAATTGCAGCGATTAAATGTTATTATATTCTTAAAATTACTCAACAATTATTTTCCTGCTAGTGCTTTTTCAATTGCCTTATCTAATTCAGCCCCACGTAAATTTTTAGCAATTATTTTTCCTTCTTTATCCAATAATACGGTGTAAGGAATTCCTTCAACAGCATACAATTTTGCAGCGTAGCTATCCCAGTATTTAAGATCGCTTACTTGCGGCCAGGTAATGCCATCTTTTTGAATAGCCTCTACCCAACGACCTTTATCCTGATCTAATGAAACTCCATAGATCTCAAAACCTTTATCTTTAAATTTTGCGTAGGCTTTTACAACATTTGGCATTTCTTTTCTGCAAGGGCCACACCAGCTTGCCCAAAAATCTACTAATACAATTTTTCCTTTAAGTGATGAGAGTGCCAACTCTTTATCATCAGGTGTTGGTAAAACGATTTCAGGCGCTTGCTGACCAATAGTTGTAGCTAACATTTTTGTTACTACATCATGAAACATTCTTACGCCTTTATCTGAAGGATATTTTTTATTTAAGCCTTCATCTAATTTTTTATACAGATCGGCAAACTTATCCGGTTCCATACCTTGTATGGCAATCATAGATGCATATTTATCCGGATTCTTAGTTATCTTTTCTGCAATAACAGCGTTAAAGCTGTTCATTATTTCGTTAAATGGTTTTTCGAAAATATTGCTCAGCGAATCCATTTTTAACGAATCCATTTTAATAGTTTGTACAATTGCCTGAAACGCCTGGTTCAACGAATCCATGCGAATATTCTTTTGATTTGTTATCTCGTTATATTCAACAAACAAAGCGGTTTCAGGAGAACCTTCTACCTTATACGTTCTTGCAAGATCTTTTAAATTGGCGGTAACTTTAACTTTATCGGTACTATCCAACACCAACATGGCAAAATTTTGCTGGTTTAATTTTATGCGATAAAACCCAATATGCGGTGTATATGTTTTAAATTCGAAATTTCCTTTTTCATCAATTACAGTACTATCTACCACTACAGGTTGAGGATTGACCAACTTTTCAAGATAGATCGTTTCTCCATTCGAATTACTCAAAGTTCCCTTTAATTCAAAACTTCCTGTCCTTCCGGTTTCACCGCAACCCGATAAAATGGCTATTGCTGCAATAGCACTAATTGTTTTAAACATTATTTTATTTTTCAAGTGTTTCTTTTAATAATTGATTTAATAATTTTGGATCGGCCTTGCCTTTGCTGGCTTTCATCACTTCACCTACGAATAAACCCAGTAAGCTGGATTTGCCGGCTTTGTATTCTGTAATTTTTTCAGGAAATTTTAATAAGGTAGAATCGATGAGGCCTTGTAATTCGCCACTATTACTGTTTTGCAAAAGGTCCAATTCTTTGGCAATTTGCTCGGCAGTTTTAGTTTGGTTATTCATTAATTCAGGAAATATACTTTGAGCCGCCGCCGCGTTACTTACTTTGCCGTCATCTATCAAAGTGATTATTTCCGCAATTTTTTCGGGAGCTAAAGTAAATTCAGAAATAGTTAAAGCACGTTCATTTAACCAGGCTTTTATTGGCCCCATTAACCAGTTGGCGGCACTCTTATAATTTTTGGTGAAGCTTACCAATTTATTGTAATACGCTGCCACTTCTTTAAGATCTATCAATTGAAGTGCATCGTACTCGGTAAGCTTATATGTTTTTGTATATAAATTAAAAAGCTCATCAGGTAAAACAGGAAGATCTTTTTTTATTTTATTTATATATTCTTGTGTTACAAAAACTGGTTGAAGATCGGGTTCAGGAAAATAACGGTAATCGTTCGCATTTTCTTTACTTCTTAAAGAAAAAGTAATGCCTTTAACCGCATCAAAACTTCTTGTTTCTCCGGCAATTAATTTTCCTTCTTCAATAAGATCTATTTGTCTTTTAATTTCAAAATCAATGGCGCGCTGAACATTTCTAAACGAGTTCATGTTCTTTACCTCTACTTTTTTTCCAAACTCTTTTGCACCTTTAAGCATTACAGAAATGTTGGCATCGCAACGCAGCGATCCTTCTTCCATATTACCATCGCAAATATCAAGGTAACGCACTAATTTTCTTACTTCGGTCAAATACGCATAAGCTTCTTCACCACTTCTAAAATCAGGCTCGGTAACTATTTCCAATAAAGGCGTACCGGCCCTGTTAAGATCTATTAAGGTTTCAAACGGATCAATATCGTGCAGACTTTTTCCTGCATCTTCTTCCATATGAATACGGGTAAGGTTTATTTTTTTTGTAGAACCGTCTTTTAATTTTGCTGTAATAAAACCTCCGTTACAAATAGGTGTTTTATCCTGTGTTATTTGATATCCTTTTGGAAGATCAGCATAGAAATAGTTTTTGCGCGCAAATTGATTTTCCTCTCTTATGTTGGCATTTACTGCAATACCTAATTTTACAGCAAATTCAATTGCTTTACTATTAACCACAGGTAAAGTACCCGGATGACCTAAAGTTACCACACTAATATTGGTGTTGGGTAATGCACCATACTCTGCAACATCGTTACTATACATTTTAGTTTTTGTAAGTAACTGAATGTGGCATTCTAAACCTATAACGGTTTCGTATTTATCGTAAACGCTCATAAAATTGCGCTTTAAAGATACTATTTTTTAATGGTTTACAATTGCCATAAAAACAAAAAAGGCGGTAAGTTAAACCCACCGCCTTTTTAATAAAAGTTAATTAAATTATTCTTTAATTAATTTACCTTCTTTAATAGCTACTTTAGTAGTTAACGAAGTAATTTTATAAGTATACATACCATTAGCTAATTCTTTAATGCTTAAAGCACTTTCAGTTTTAGTTAAAGTAGTCTTATACACTACTCTTCCGGCAAGATCAAGCACTTCGAAAGCATAGTTTCCGTTTGCATCGCTGATAACAACATTAATATTACCGCTATTTGGGTTAGGATAAATAAATGTACTGTTATCTATAACTGTGTTTTTAGCAATACCTGTACAAACAACAACAAACACAGTTACGTTAGAGTTAGTAACGCAACCTAATGAATTGGTGGTTGCAACGTTATACACAGTTGATATTGAAGGAGAAACTGTAATAGCAGAAGTAGTAAAGTTACCAGGATTCCAGGTATAGTTAGCTGCACTTGAAGTAGCCGATATTACTGCATTTGCGCCAGGGCAAATTGAAGTAGAAGGAGCTACCGCTAATGTAGGGCTAGGATTTACAGTAACTGCAATTGTTTTGGTAGCAGGACAACCAGGCGTATTCTCACCAGTTACTGTGTAAGTTGTATTAACAGAAGGAGTAACGCTTATAGAGGCCGTTTGAGCCGTTGTATTCCAAGTATAAGTTGTTGCTCCGGAAGCTGTTAAAGTAACTGCATTTCCATTACATACTGTACTTTGAGATGCTGTTAGGGTAAGTACCGGTGCAGCGCAAGAACTTTGGATCTGTAAACTATCGATTGCAATATCGCTAAAGCCAAAATCACTCGTTGCAGTAAACTTAATTACGCAAGACGAAGAGTTAACTGACGGCAATACGATGGTCTTTTTATTCCAATTTATATCTACATAATAACCTGATTTATACGTAAACGTATTACCACCATTATTAGAGAAAAACACTTGTAAAGAATCTGTTCCGCTGATATTTTTATAATAGAACGAAACAGAATACGTAGACGGAGTACCCATATTTACATATAAAGATAGATCACCAGATGTATTAAAAGGAGCGTACCATGTATGGAAGTTTGCGCATCCAGCACCAGTGAGCGGAGCCACCGTATTAGTAGTTGGCGCTGTCCAGTTTGCACTAACTCCATCATCTTGCCTTCTCCATGATTGGTTACCTGTAGTTGGGTTACTATCCCAGTTTGCTGCTACAGGAACGTTGTGGTTATCACAACGGTTTTGCCATGTATTATCAAAATTTTCCAGGAAAGGAACAGAAGCGTAAACAGGTGCGCCTAAAATGTTAACAAATACAGGTGTAGCTGTTGTACTAACAGGAGTACTAGAACAAGTAATTACCACACTATAATACAACGGATTTGTAATATTTGTAAATGTATACGGAACAGTAGTCGCACCAGATACAGCTGTATAAGGTCCTGCAAGATTAGGAGAAGTTTGCCATTGGTAACTCAAACCACCAACTGTATAAGATGTAGAAACATTTAATGTAGAAGTGCCGCCCGAACAAACCATAGTTGAACTTGCAACCGATGTATTAGCTGCAGGAGAACCAGTACAAGGTGTTGGTGCCGTTATATTTATACAATAATCTTCTGTTTCACCATTAAAATAAGTTCCGCAGTCAGCCTGAGGCGATGTTTGTTGCGAAGCTATAACTCTAATACGTGAAGTACCAATAGTTGCGTTTGTAGGAATTTGAATAACAGTTGTAAATGTAGTTCCTGTGACAGCAAAAACACTATATGGTGAAGAATAAACAAGTTCACCCGGATCTGCAAATGAAGCATTTTGATTATAATCAATATACGCTGTAACAATACCTGAAGTTGCAAAATTATTACACTGTCCGGCTGTAACACTTAATGTATAATTTAAGCCCGCTGCTAAATTCGGTGCTGCAATAATTCCGGTATAATTTGAATATAAATTAACCGTTGATGTTGGTGCACTTCCTGTTTGAGAACAGTTTGAAGTATTATTTAATGAACCGATAGACACATTAAAAAGCTCCGCATCAAACACACTTGTTGCATTAGATGAACAATAAGCAGCGCACTGACATGGAGTACCACCTACCATTACATAAACTGGTGATGATGTTGTGCTAGCGGGGCCATTTGTACATGTAATTACAGCTTGATAATATAAAGATGTAGAAATATTTGTGAATGAATATGCACTGGTAGTAGCACCCGATACTGCTGTATAAGGGCCTGAAACTGCCGGAGAAGTGAACCATTGGTAAGTTAAGCCGCCAAGTGTATAAGAAGTAGCTAAGCTTAAGTTAGAAGAGCCCGCAGGGCAAACGTTAGTTGAACTTGCAACAGCTGAGTTAGCAGCAGGTGTACCTGCGCAAGGAGTACCCGGAGCAATATTAACGCAATAATCTTCAGTTTCACCATAACCATAACCTGCGCAAGAACCTGCACCAATCGTAGATTCAGCTGCAATTACACGCATACGGGTAATACCCGGAGTTGCATTGGCAGGAATAGTAATAACAGTACTTACTAAAGTTCCGGCAATAGCCCATGTTGTGCTTGCAGAAACAAATACCTGCTCACCCGGATCAGTAAATACACCATTTTGGTTATAATCAATATAAACTGTAACACCACCGCTGAAAGCGGAGCTACCACATTGGCCAACTGTTACATCTAAAGTATAGTTGTTTGTTACAGTAAGATTTGGAGCTGCAACCATCCCTGAATAATTTGAGTATCTATTTAAGATAGAACCAGGGCCGCCTGTTTGGGCACAAGTTGATGTATTGTTTAATGTACCAATTGATACATTAAAGATCTCGTCATCTGCAGTTTGTGATGGTAGAGAAGTGCTACAGTAACCTGCACACTGGCAAGGGTTACCACTAACTGTTACCTGAACCGGAGTAGCAGTAACACTCGCAGGACCATTTGTACAAGTTATAACTGCCTGGAAGAAAGTATTTGCTGTAAGGTTAGTAGCATTGTATACAGCTACCGTTGCACCTGAAACAGCAGTGTAAGGACCTGAAACAGCAGGTGCAGTAAACCACTGGTATGTTAAACCACCAACTGTATAAGAGTTTGCTAAACCTAAAGTTACGCTGCCACTTGGGCAAACGTTTGCCTGGCTGGCAACAACTGTATTAGCACCAGGAGTTCCTGAGCAAGCTGTAGCTGCTGCGATAGTTACCATATAGTCTTCTGTTTCACCAGAGCCCATGGTTATACATGCATCATTTGGGCCATTTTGGTTTCCATTAAGTCTTGAACGTACACGCATACCTGTTTGGCCTAATAAAGCCGTACCTGGCACAGTAAACGTTGCAATAGTTGCAACACTTGGTGTAGATACTAGACAAATTTGTGTATGCTCAGATGCATCAAAAGTTCCACTTTGATTGTAATCGATCCAAACCGACTCAATATTGTTAGCTGTAGTATTTACACTTATTGAATAGGTTAAACCAATATTTAAAGTTGCTGTGGTACCAGGTCCCGGAGGAAAGTTAGAGTAAGTACCGTTAGTAGGAGAACTGTTGCAAGATGATGTGTTGTTAAATGGTGTTCCTAAAATAGATACATTTGTTATAATATCTGTTGGTGAACAACCACTACCACCCAAGTTAGTATTGCAATAGCATAATGTTGGTGGTGAAAGGCTGAATTGTATAGATGCAGTAGCCGCTGTGTTGGTACCGCAAGAAACAATTACCTGGTAATAAGTTGCAGCGGTAATTGTTTGAGATAATGATGTATTGGTAGCACCTGGCACTGCAGTCCATGTGGTGTTATTTGCCGAAGTTTGCCATTGGAAAGTTAATCCTGAAGCAACAGTAAAGCCCGACAGATTCATATTAACGCCTGTACCCGAACAAACAAGTGTTGGAGTAGCAGTTATTGTACCCGGATTTGGCACCCCTGAACATGGGGCAGCAGGATTAATTGTAACAAAATAATCTTCTGTTTCACCTTCATAAAAGTTTGAACAAGCATCATTAGCTGTTACGGTAGCAAATGAATCATGAGATCTAACTCTCATACCTGTTACTCCTCCTAATGCTGTTGAAGGCACGTTAAAGTACAATATTGTTGCTGCGTTAGCTGTAGAAGAAGCGGTTACAAGATTATATTCATTCGCATCAAAAGTGCCACTATGATTATAGTCGATCCAGAATGATATATTATTATTAGCGGTTGTGTTAATGCTCATTGAGTAAGATGAACCAGCATTTAACGTTGCCGTTGTTGATGCAGCTTGCATGTACTGCGTATAAGTATCTCCATTTGAGTTAGTGCCGCAACCAGATGAATTATTTAACGGCGTAGATAATATTGAGACATTAGTAATGTTGTTACCAAAACAACCTCCCCCACCTAATCCGTTAACACAGTAGCATAAGTTTACCGCATTATTTGGATTTACCGAAACAACAGATGTTGTTGCACTTTGAGAGCTATTAGTACAGGTAATTACCATTTGATAAAACGTTAACGAAGTTAAAGATGCAGTGGTTAAACTAGCTGTGTTAAACCCTGAACCTGTAGTCACGTTTGTCCATGGCCCGGAAGCTGCCGGAGCCTGCATCCATTGATAAGTTATACCGCTAGCAATTGTTGCACCTGTTGCTGTTATATTGGTAACACTATTAGGACAAATACTATAATTTGCCGGAACAGTGCCTGCCACAGGCATACCTGAACATGTAGGAAGCGGGACATTCACGGCTACTGTTCTGCATGCTTGAGCTGTACCGCAAGACGGAGGACCTGATGAAGATATATGCAAATAATAAGAGGCAACAGAAGGAATTGCTGCAGCTAATGGAGCAAAGCCAGTAACTAAAACATTGTTAGACATATCAGTAACTGTAAAGTAATCTCCAGCACTTGATGATGTTATAGTAAAAGAACCTATAACATTAAAAGTAAGGGTACTACGATCACCACCATAATTACATGTAGAAACAATAGTGTTTCCTGGTGCCGCAGAGTTAATAGTTGCAGCGCCAAACACAAAGGTTTGAAGGCACTGTGCATTAGCTTTAACTGAAAAAAGTGTTACCAGTACACAAATCAGTTTAACAAAATTGTAAATTTTTTTCATTTTTGATTACATTTAATAAATCCTTACAATAATTAAATACATCATTTCACGACTGGAAATGATATTTATACAAAGTTAACAAAACTTCTACTAAATTGTTTTAAAGATCTTAAAATTATTACCTATTATTTAACATTTCAATTAATAAGCTGCTAATTGTAAGTTTAAATTTTTCATACTTATTTTAGAAACAATTAGCGTTATTATATTATCACACATACTTTCTCTGCTTAAAACAATAATTGGATACAAAGATTGGATCTTATACACCCATCTGTAAAAATCTATAAACTAATAATAAATATAAGATTGTTGCTTATAAAAATATATGTAACAATTAAACAAACACAATATTTATGGAGTTAAAACAAAAAAGGCGGTAGATTAGATCTACCGCCTTTTTAATAAAAGTTAATTAAATTATTCTTTAATTAATTTACCTTCTTTAATAGCTACTTTAGTAGTTAACGAAGTAATTTTATAAGTATACATACCATTAGCTAATTCTTTAATGCTTAAAGCACTTTCAGTTTTAGTTAAAGTAGTCTTATACACTACTCTTCCGGCAAGATCAAGCACTTCGAAAGCATAACTTCCGTTAGCATCCTGGATAACAACATTAATACTACCGCTATTTGGGTTAGGATAAATAAATGTACTGTTATCTATAACTGTGTTTTTAGCAATACCTGTACAAACAACTACAAATACTGTTACGTTAGAGTTGGTAACACAACCTAAACTATTTGTTGTTGCTACATTGTACACACTCGATATTGAAGGAGAAACAGTAATTGCAGCTGTATTAAAGTTACCAGGAGTCCATGTGTAGTTACCTGCACTCGAAGTAGCCGATATTACTGCATTTGCACCCGGGCAAATTGAAGGTGAAGAAACAACCGCCAATGTAGGGCTAGGATTTACAGTAACTGCAATTGTTTTGGTAGCAGGGCAACCAGGCGCATTCTCTCCAGTTACTGTGTAAGTTGTATTAACAGAAGGAGTAACGCTTATAGAGGCCGTTTGAGCAGTTGTATTCCAAGTATAAGTTGTTGCTCCGGAAGCTGTTAAAGTAACCGCATTTCCATTACATACAGTGCTTTGCGATGCTGTTAGGGTAAGTACCGGTGCAGCGCAAGAACTTTGGATCTGTAAACTATCTATAGCAATATCACTTCCGCCAAAATCAGAGTTACCTGTAAATTTAATAACGCAGGTAGGAGAGTTTACAGAAGTTAATAAGATCGTTTTCTTGTTCCAGTTTGCGTCAGGTGGGTTAAGCGTACCTGAAACGAAACCACCTTTTTTAGTGTAAGTTGCTCCACCATCAGTTGATAAGAATACTTCCAACGAATCATTACCAGTAGTGTTTTTATGGTAGAATGATAAAGAGTAAGTATTAGTAGAGTTCAAATTGATGTAAAGCATAAGATCACCTGTAGAACCAGACGGAGCCCAATATGAATGGAAGTCTGCACAACCAGCGCCCGCTAAAGGAGCAACTGTAGCTGTTGTTGCAGCATTCCACAATGCTGTTGCACCATCATCTTGTCTTCTCCATGATTGATTACCGGTAGTTGGATTACTATCCCAGTTTGCTGCTACAGGAACGTTGTGGTTATCACAACGGTTTTGCCATGTATTGTCAAAGTTCTCAAGGAAAGGTACTGTTGCATATGCCGGAGCACCTAAAACAACGATCTGTACTGGCGTAGAAGTAGTACTTGCAGGACCATTTGTACATGTAATTACAACCTGGTAGTAAGCACTTGCAGTAATATTACTTAATGCAAAGGTTGCTAAACTTGTAGGTGTAGAGATTGATGTATAAGGACCTGATAGTGAAGGTGAAGAGAACCATTGATAAGTTAAACCACCTGTAGTGTAAGAGTTAGCAGCTGTTAAAGTAGATGAACCACCGCTACAAACAGCTGTTGCGTTTGCTACAGCAGAGTTTGCTGCCGGAGCACCAGCGCAAGGTGTTGGAGCAGTAATTGTTATACAATAATCTTCAGTTTCACCCCAAGTAAATGTACCGCACTCGCTCACAGCAGAATTTTCTACGGCAACAACTCTCATACGTGTTGTACCAAGCGCTGCGTTAGCAGGAATTGTAATTAGTGTTGTAAATGTAGTTCCTGTTACGGTAATAGGACCATATGGTGATAAGTAAACGTTCTCACCAGGATCTGAGAATGATCCGTTATTGTTAAAGTCCATATAAACTGCAGCCATTGCCGACCAAGAGTTACCATTACACTCACCAACAGTAGTGCTGAAAGTATAAGTTAAACCAGCAGAAAGGTTTGTAGAAGCAATTATACCCGTATAGTTAGAATATAAACTTACAGTAGATGTAGGACCACCTGTTTGACCACAAGCTGAAGTATTATTTAATGAGCCTATAGTTACATTAAAGATCTCTTCATCGTTTGTACTTGTTGCGTTTGAGGCACAATAAGCCGAACACTGGCAAGGGCTACCTCCAACAACAATTTGTACAGGAGTTGAAGTAGTACTTGCTGGGCCGTTTGTACAAGTAATAACAGCCTGGTAAAATAATGAAGAAGCGATATTACTAAAAGTGTAAGCTGAAGTTGTAGCTCCTGAAACAGCTGTGTAAGGACCTGAAACAGCAGGTGCAGTAAACCATTGATATGTTAAACCACCAACTGTATAAGAAGTAGCTAAACTTAAGGTAGCTAACCCACCAGGGCAAACATTTGTTTGACTTGCTACAGCTGAGTTAGCACCAGGAGCACCGGCACAGGCAGCAGCGGCAGCTATGTTTATACAATAATCTTCAGTTTCACCCCATGTATAAGCCATACAAGGTGTAGCTGTTGCGTTTTCAACTGCTATTACCCTTAAACGTGTAATACCTGGTGTTGCTGTAGGAGGAATTGGTACAGTAGCAGTAAAAGTTGTTCCTGTAACAGCAATTAAAGTAAGTGATGAAGTATAAACTAATTCACCCGGATCAGTAAATGAACCATTTTGGTTAAAGTCCATATATGCAACCACACCTGCGTTAAATGAATTAGTACCGCATTCTCCAACTGTTATATTTAAAGTGTAGTTAGAACCAGCTGTAAGACTTGGAGCAGCTACCATACCGGTATAATTTGAATACCTGTTTAATACTGAACCAACTCCACCTGTTTGCGAACAATTAGATGTATTATTTAATGTACCAATGTTTACGTTAAAAATTTCCTCATCACCGGTTGAACCTGCAATTGAAGCACAATAGCTTGCACACTGGCAAGGGTTACCACTAACTGTTACCTGAACCGGAGTAGCAGTAACGCTCGCAGGACCATTTGTACAAGTTATAACTGCCTGGAAGAAAGTATTTGCTGTAAGGTTAGTAGCATTGTATACAGCTACCGTTGCACCTGAAACAGCAGTGTAAGGACCTGAAACAGCAGGTGCAGTAAACCACTGGTATGTTAAACCACCAACTGTATAAGAGTTTGCTAAACCTAAAGTTACGCTGCCACTTGGGCAAACGTTTGCCTGGCTGGCAACAACTGTATTAGCACCAGGAGTTCCTGAGCAAGCTGTAGCTGCTGCGATAGTTACCATATAGTCTTCTGTTTCACCAGAGCCCATGGTTATACATGCATCATTTGGGCCATTTTGGTTTCCATTAAGTCTTGAACGTACACGCATACCTGTTTGGCCTAATAAAGCCGTACCTGGCACAGTAAACGTTGCAATAGTTGCAACACTTGGTGTAGATACTAGACAAATTTGTGTATGCTCAGATGCATCAAAAGTTCCACTTTGATTGTAATCGATCCAAACCGACTCAATATTGTTAGCTGTAGTATTTACACTTATTGAATAGGTTAAACCAATATTTAAAGTTGCTGTAGTACCAGGTCCCGGAGGAAAGTTAGAGTAAGTACCGTTAGTAGGAGAACTGTTGCAAGATGATGTGTTGTTAAATGGTGTTCCTAAAATAGACACATTTGTTATAATATCTGTTGGTGAACAACCACTACCACCCAAGTTAGTATTGCAATAGCATAATGTAACAGGGTTGTTAGGATTTACCGAAGTAACTGCAGTAGTTGCACTCTGAGAAGAGTTGGTACAAGTAACTACTAATTGATAAAATGTAAGAGTAGTTAAAGAAGCTGTGGTTAATGACTGTGTATTAAATCCAGACCCGGTTGTTACATTTGTCCATGGACCAGAAGCCGAGGCTGATTGCATCCATTGATAAGTAATACCTGTAAAAGGATTAGAACTTGTATTAGTAATAACAGCTGTTGTATTTGGACAGATAGATTGAGAAGGGCTAACAATACCTGCACTTGGTGCACCAGAGCAAACTGACGGAGGAGTCCAACGGTAGATCTGGCCACTTACTGGTGATAATGTATTATTAAACGCAGCACTTGCAGAGTTTGCAGTACCCGCAGTTGAAGCATTGTAAGAACCTGTTGAAGAAACTGCACGGTTATTAAAATCCGCATTGGTTAAACCTCTTAAACCAATTTCGCCTGCAAAACTCGTAGCACTATTTGTTTTACAGTTTCCATAAACAACTTCAACCAGATTGGTAGTTTGATATAACTTTATCTGGGCATTGATCTGATCATCTAAACCGCCACTGATATTAGACCATCTTCCAACATTTCTCCATTGTATAGTAAGTACCTGATTAGGAGAAACACCTGATAAATTATAGGAGATAGAACCCTTTGTATAAACAGACGTGCCGGCAGACGTTGCGGGAGAAGACATTATCAGGGTTGATCCTGATACTGCTGTAACCGTAGCGTTTGCAGGTATACCTGTACCAAACAATGTATCGCCTACGTTAAAATAAGCAGATGCATTGGGATAGGTAAAATTAATAATATTGCTGCTATTAGTTGTAGTGCATGATTGAGCAGGCCCCATCATAAGATCTTTTCCGAAAAAAGCAACAACATCATTTGCACCACCTGTGCTTATAGGATTATAACTACTTCCCGGAGACGTACTACCTAAACTGATCCAACCGTTAACATTTAATGCAAAACTTGTATATGCAGTACCATTAAATGTGAATGTAAAACCAATTGGAATGTTGGTGAAAACATTATCATCTTGATTACCCACAGCTATTGCTGTGGTAGTTGGCCCGCTAATTGGGATGGCAGTGTAGGTACCGCTAACCTGCGTAAAGCCGTAGGGTGCTACCTGGGCATTACTTTTTACCCCAAAAAAGAGTAAAGATAAGCCTAAGAGTGATTTGTAAATTTTTGTCATTTTTTTGCTTCTTTTTAGTAGTTTATACGTGTAAAATAAGTAAGTAAAAATACCTAGTCCCGCAAAAGTAACAATAATTTAATCCAATAGTTTAATAAATTATAAAGATTTGACTAAAAATTAACATTAGTCTAAATCTTTTTAGAAATTACTTAAAAAGTGCACCGGATGTGCTTCATTATATTTTCGTATGTACCTGAAAATTTGCTCTTTCTGTTTTCTACGATTTAGTTTTTTAAATTCAGCATATAAATTTTTATCCCTGCTAATAAGTGCTTCAGCTTCGTCCATTTTAAATTCGTTTACAATGCCATCGTAAAAATTTATTAAAAACTCTCGCACTTCCTGTCGCCTTCCACTAGAGCCAACTCCGGGGCCAAACATAGGGTCGTAAAAACCAACACCAACAACTTCTACTGTTGCAACTAAATAGCAAATAGATCCAAAAACCGGAACACGATAAAAACTTCCTTTATAATTAATATAAAAAGTTTTGTTCTGAATAAAACCCCAAACATTTTTTGAAACAACTTCTTTACTTACCTGACCATCATTAAAGTTAATGGTTTCTTTATCCAAACATTTACCAATAAAATCTAATTGTTCTTTATTAATAGTAGAAATAATCTCTTCTTTTAAAATACCCTTATTATATCTAAAATCGTTATAAGTAATAAAGATCTTATCAGGTAAATTAAGGTCTGCCGGTACCAAAACGCTATCTGTTTGGCTTTTTATAAAAAAGCCAAATAACAAGCTAAATAATGCAGCCAACTTGATTTTCATATAAACAAATGTCGTATTTTTTACCTAATTTTAATCAAAATAACTTATAATGAAACTTAAATTTTTATTACTATTATTTTTTTCTTACTCTTTTTTATTCTCTCAAACTACCGGCCTTAATAATGCATTAAAAATGCAATTAGCAACGGGCAATGATATTATTGAGCATACAGTGCTTGTTAAAGGTGATGTTTCAAAATTAGTTTCATTTCAAAAAAATTATAATTATACTTTTAATTATTCTGCCGGCGACATTGCTTCTATAAATTGTAACTTATCTGTGCTTTCTAAGCTTATTCAAAACAAGATCATTAATTATGCCGAGTTTATTGAAAAAGGAAAACAAACCTTAAATGATACCATGGTTATCAAAAACAAGATAAAACCTGTAAAACTTGGCCAGGCGCCGCTTACCATGGCTTACGATGGTAATGGAATTGTTGTTGGTATTATTGATAGCGGAGCAGATTTTACACATGCAGATTTTAAAGATGCTTTTGGTAATTCGCGTATAAAGTTTTTGTGGGATCAGATACCGGTTTCCGGATCAACTGTACCACAACCTTACAATTATGGTATTGAATGGACAGATACACAAATAAATGCCAATCAATGCACACATAACGATCTGCCACATTATGGCCATGGCACGCATGTGTGTGGTATTGCCACCGGTAATGGTTTAGCAAATGGAACGCACGAGGGGATTGCCTCAAAAGCAGATATTGTTGTGGTTGCCATTGATTTTAATAAACCGGGACCAACTATTGCCGATGCTGTGCAATATATTTTTAGCAAAGCTACTTTATTAGGTAAACCATGTGTTATAAATATTAGCCTTGGAAATTATGATGGTAGTCATGATGGTACTGATATGGAAGCCAAATTAATTGAGAATATGGTACACAATGTGCCTGGGCGCGCAATTGTTGCAGCTGCCGGAAATGCCGGACACATTAAACATCATGTTAAAACACAACCGCCAATAAATGATACCAGCTTTACATGGATAAAAAATAATACAGCAACCTTAAATTATTGGTGCTACGCAGATACCAACGATATAAAAAATATACAAATAAGTGTTGGTGCTAACCGCAACAACAATTTTAATTTGGGAAGAATTGGTTTTAAGAATTACAATTATGGCTTAACAACTGTACAAAGTGATACTTTAAAATATAACGGCAATCGTATTGGAATTGTAAAAACATCGGCCAGCATTAATCCCTACGGTGTTTATGAATTATACCTTAAAATTTTAGCGGATACATTAAATTTAAAATGGCGTATTGAAAGTAAAGGTGTTGGTTTTCACGATGCCTGGAACTTTGATTTTATTTCTTCAGGATTACCATCTTCGGTAAGTTTCCCTCCTATTTTAAAATATGTTATGCCCGATCTTAATAAAACAATGGTATCGAGTTTTCAATGTTTGGATGATGTAACAACAGTGGCCAATTATGTTAACGTAAATAATTATTACGATGTTACCAATACTTTGCAGAGTTGGGCAGCTTTAAATCCAGGTGAAAATGTAAATACTTTAGCAAACAGTAGTAGTCACGGACCAACCCGCACCAATCAGCAAAAGCCCGATATTAGCGCAACAGGCGCTGGTGTTTTTAGCGCCATGGCTTTAGGTATGCAAAGCAATTTATTGGCTAACGCCCCGCAGGTTGTAGCACAAGGCAGTTTACATGTACAAGGTGGTGGCACATCGGCTGCTTCGCCTGTAGTAGCTGGTTTAGCGGCATTGTATCTTCAAAAATATCCAACTGCAACCAGCATTCAAATTAAAAATGCCATAACCACCTGTGCATACCAGGATATCTACACGGGCTCTGCTTTACCAAATTATTTATGGGGCTATGGTAAGCTGGATGGTTTTGCAGCTATGAATTGTCTGATCACCCAATTAAATAAAAATACTTTAAGTAATGGTGTCAGTTATTACCCAAATCCATTTTTAGAAACAATAACTTTTAATTTTGAAAAAGAATTGACCGGTAAAATTTTTGTGTATAGTGTTGATGGAAAATTACTTTATGAAGATAGCGTGAACGGTAATTCATACAAACTTACATCACCAAAATTAAAGGAGCATGTTGGCTTACTATTTGTAAAAATAAAAACATCAGACGAAAACATGGTCTTTAAACTGATCAAAGCCAATTAACATGCGTATTGCCTCTAATTCTCTTTCTACCCTTATTGCCTTTTACCATTCAGAATTAAATACAATTTATGAAGCCTCAGAAATTGATGCGATCTTAAATTTAGCGCTCGAGCATTACCTGGGCTTTTCTAAAGCAGATATCATTTCCAAAAAAAACGAGAACCTTAATCAAAGCGATCTTTTAAAATTATATTTCTGTTGTAAAGAATTAAAAAAGAATGTACCTGTGCAGTACATTTTAAAAGAAGCCTGGTTTTACGATCTGAAGTTTTATGTAGATGCAAATGTTTTAATACCAAGGCCGGAGACAGAAGAGCTGGTAGACCTTGTTTTAAAAGAAAATAAGAATGCTGTTTCATTTTTAGATATTGGTACCGGCAGCGGATGTATTCCTGTCTCCATAAAAAAGAACAAACAAAATAGCACGGTTTATGCCTGTGACATCAGTACCGAAGCTTTAAGTGTTGCAAAAAAAAATGCAGAAAAAAATAACACAGAAATTACTTTTATTGAAACGGATATTTTAGATACCGAACTATCCAATAAAAATATTCATTCAACTTTTGATATTATTATTAGCAACCCGCCTTATATTAAATCCAGTGAGGCTGCATTAATGACAAAACCCGTTTTAGATAACGAACCGCATTTGGCTTTATTTGTTGAAGGAAACGATGAGATCATTTTCTACAAAAAAATTATAGATCTGTGCAAAGAAAAATTAAACACGGGTGGAAAATTATACTTTGAATTAAATCCTTTAACTGCTCAAAATGTTTTGCAATATGCAAATGAAAGCAAACTATTTAAAGAAGTAAAGATCTTAAAAGATATGAGTGGAAAACTTCGTTTTTTGTTAGCTCAAAAATAGATCATTATTTTAAATAGCAGGTTTTATTGTACCTAATGCCATTTCCAAAACCATATTTAATTCCATTATGTATGGCAGTAAACACATTTGAGGTAGAAATTTGAATATAAAATCTTTTGTTAATAAAGAAAGAGGCGAGCTCGGTTGATGATATAGATACAATACCATTACTCGCAATAATCTTATTTATTGTATGTGTACCATCATGCACAACTATTTCAACCGAATCTTGATTATCTGTTATACCATTGATAGTTAAATTTATTCCATTTGATTTAATACACGTGTCAGGCAATAAATTACCGCCGGTATATTTTGGGTAAAAAGGCGTAAAGGATTGTTGAAAAGCTGTAATTGTGCCTGATCCAGAAGTACTCCACGTTAAAACTGCACCAATATCAATATCTAAATTATTAGGTGAATAATAATAAAATTTTTGGGTGCTATTATACGGTATGTTAACGTTATTTAATTTTAAGTTACCACCGTATGTTAGATTGCCATTGGTGGGAAATGGTGAAGTATAAAAGCTAGCAATGACTATACTGCCCATACTGATAATACCTGTATCCAAATATTCATAAGTAGTTGTTAATAAACAATAATCATCTCCCGCAGATGGTGTCATCGTTTGTGAAGGACTTATAGTAGTTGTGGGAGTTGTTGAGGTTGAAGAATTTACTGGTGAAAGATCTGTTGTTTCATTTTTCTTTTTACAAAAAGTAAAACAAAATATAATTACAAGGCTAAAAGAAAATAAACTTCTCATTTCTTTGATATTCTATAACGAATATACAAAAAATTAGACCTTTTACAAAATACTAATTGATGTATTTATTAAATGACTTTATAAGTGGTGATAATTTTAGTGTAGAAATTTTTGTGGATCAGTTTTCCTTCAGCCCTCTACCCGTTTTATTTATTTTATTATCGCGTTTTAATTCTGCAATAATTTTATCCAACACACCATTTACAAATACTTTAGAGTTAGGTGTGCTGTATTCCTTACTAATATCAATATATTCATTCAAAGACGCTTTTACCGGAACGTTTGGAATGTACATAATTTCGGCCAAAGCCATTTGCATTAATAACATATCCATATTGGCAATACGCTCTACTTCCCAGTTTTGTGTATGGCGACCGATCATTTCTTCAAATTGCTGGCGATACATAATTGTTTTTTTAAACAACTCGCTCATAAATTCCATATCGTCTTTTTCGTCTTTTAACAACGGACTTAATTTAAATTCGCCGGTAAAATCTTCAAAGTTTCTTATTACGGAATTAAACGCTACAAATGTATCATCTGCCCAATGAATATTTTTATCTTCAAATAAAGAAGTCAATACTTCATTCTCGCTTAAATGATCGGTAATGATAGAAATAACAAAATCTCTGTCTTCGGCAGCAGATGTGTCTTGTGAAGCCATATATTTTTTATAGGATTCGCCTTCACGAATTTCTACAAATAATTTACGAACTACATCAAAATCGTTTTGCCACGAAATTTTACGTTTTTCTAACTGCGCTTTTAATTCTTTGTTTTCAGAAATACCCTGCAATAAAGAATTATTTACAAATTTTAAATTGGGATCAAGATCCTGCTGAGTGGGCAAACGCTTATTTTTATTTTCATCAATAATTACAAGCGCAACATGATGAATATCTGAAACCAGTCCTAAAATAGAAAGATATAATTCGAAGATCTTATCAAGGCTCTTGAACATTTCTTTTTCAAATTGTTTCATATCCGCCTTTTCGTGTTGAAAATACGAATACAAAGCCTGCATTACTTTTATTCTTAAAAACCTTCTGTTTAGCATTATATCAGTCGTTAGAAAATAGTCGTTAGTTGTTAGTCAGCAAGGTTATTATTTGTAATTAAAGTACAGCGTTAATTCTTGCAATAGCTTCAATACGTTGCTCACCTAATTTGTTTGCAGCCTGGTAGGTTAAAATATTTTCCTGTTTGGCTAATTGAAATAAATTAAATGTTGTATCGTAAATTTTCTCTGCATGAGAAAGAGCTCTCTCGCGGTTATACCCTTCTAATTCATAAAACACATTAATGATACCGCCAGCGTTTACAACAAAATCAGGAGCATATAAAATTCCTTTTTTTGCAACCAATGCGCCGTGAACTTTTTCATCAGCTAATTGATTGTTTGCAGCACCACAAATAATTTTACATTTTAATTTACCTAATGTATCATCATTCACCGTTGCACCTAAAGCGCAAGGAGCGTAAATATCAATGTCAAGATCAAACATTTTATCTGCGGCAACAACCTCAGCTTTGTATTTATCAGAAACTGATTTTAAACGTTCCTGGCTAATATCATTAATATAAACTTTAGCGCCTTCTTTAGTTAAATGGCTAACCAATACTTCACCCACATGACCAATACCTTGCACTAAAACTTTTTTACCGCTTAAGCTATCGCTACCCCATGTTTCTTTTGCGCTGGCTTTCATACTTACATAAACACCATAAGCTGTAACGGGACTAGGATCACCGCTGCCACCCATATTTTCAGGTAAGCCGCTTACATAATCCGTTTCCATTTTAATAATTTCCATATCGCGGCTGGTCATAGCCACATCTTCGGCAGTAATATATTTTCCACCTAAGCTATCTACAAATTTTCCAAAACGACGCAATAAAGCTTCATTCTTAATTTTTTTAGCATCACCAATGATCACTGCCTTTCCACCACCCAAATTTAATCCGGCAACAGATGACTTGTATGTCATACCACGTGATAAACGCAGTACATCGTGCAATGCCTCCATTTCGTTAGCATAATTCCACATACGCGTGCCACCCAAAGATGGTCCAAGTACAGTATTATGAATTGCAATAATGGCTTTTAAGCCGGTTGCGTTATCATTACAAAATAAAATTTGCTCATGATTGTGAAGGCTCATTTGGCCAATAACAGGATCTTTAGCAAGATCAGAGTTTTTTAGGGTTGTAACTTCCATGATTTTTTTGGTTGAAGTGGGGCAAAGTTAGGGTATTTTTCGGGATTCCAAACAAGATTAAAAGCGGATTTATTGCATTAACAATTATTTTAGAATTACCTTTGCACGGTGAAACATCTTAAAGTAATAAACCTTTATTTTCTTAAATACAAATGGCACTTTTTAGGCGGTTTATTATTTGTTTCATTATCAACTATTTTTGGCACTTATCAGGGTGTAATTGTAAGAAATGGTACCAATAAGATCATCGAGATCTTTAAAAATAGCCAACCCGCAGAGGCTTCTGTTTTTATTCAATATGGTCTTGTAATTATTGGTTTGGCATTAACCAGCGGTTTATTTATGTTTTTAATGCGGCAAACAATTATAGTTATGAGCCGACACATTGAGTATGATCAAAAGAACGAGATCTACGAACATTATCAACGATTAGATGCCAGTTTTTTTAAGCAAAATACTACCGGCGATCTGATGAACCGTATTAGTGAAGATGTTGGAAAAGTGCGCATGTACAGCGGTCCGGCAATTATGTATTTAGCCAACACCATTGTTACTACTGTTACGGTTTTAAGTTTTATGTTAAGTGTAAACCTGCAATTAACACTTATTGTTTTTTTACCTCTGCCTCTACTCTCATATCTCATCTATCGCGTGTCGGATATGATCAACAAACAAAGTGGTAAAGTACAACAAGAGCTGGGCAACTTAACTACTCAAGCACAGGAAACTTTTAGCGCCATTCGTGTTATTAAAGCCTACGCCCGCGAAACTTTTTTTACCAAACGTATGGAAGAAAAGAATGAGGTGTATAAAAAAACAGCTTTAAAATTAGCTACCATCGAATCGTTCTTTGGCCCTGCCATGGTATTAATGATCGGACTAAGTGTTTTAATAACCGTTTGGTATGGTGGTAAATTAACTATACAGGATAGAATTGAACCGGGCAACGTAACTGAATTTATTTTTTATGTATTTCGCTTAACCTGGCCATTTGCATCTTTAGGTTGGGTAACATCTTTGGTACAAAGGGCTGCAGCATCTCAAGAACGCATTAACGAATTTTTAGATTCAAAACCTTCTGTTGTAAATTCAAATACACAAACCTATTCTATACATTGTGATATTGAATTTAAAAATGTAAATTTTATATATCCCGAAAATAACGTGCAAGCCATAAAAAATATTTCATTCACATTAAAAAAAGGCCAAACGCTTGGTATTACCGGTAAAGTTGGCAGTGGTAAATCAAGCATTTTAAATTTAATAACACGACAATACGATGCTACCAGTGGTGAAATTTTAATTGATCATAAAAACATTAAACAACATAACTTACATTTATTAAGAAAAAATATGGGTGTAGTGCCGCAGGAGGTTTTTTTATTTAGCGATACTATTGCCAATAATATTTTATTTGGCAGTCCTGATAAAAACACAACTAAAGAAAAAGTACAAGGTGCTGCAAAACAGGCGCAGGTGCATGAAAATATTATGACCTTTCCTCTAAATTACGAAACAATAGTTGGGGAGCGTGGCGTTACTTTAAGTGGTGGCCAAAAACAACGCATCTCTATTGCCCGTGCTTTAATTAACAAACCTCAGCTATTGATCTTTGATGATTGTTTAAGCGCTGTAGATACAGAAACAGAGGAAGCTATTTTAACTAATTTAAAACAGGAAATGAAAGATAAAACGGCTATAATTGTTAGTCATCGTATTTCGAGTTTAAAAAATGCCGACCTTATTTTATATTTAAAAGATGGTGAAATAGTGGAGATGGGAACACATGAAGAATTGTTGAGCTTAAGGAAAAGTTATTTCCAACTACATCAAATGCAAAGCAATTAATTTTTATCTTTATATAACATGAAACTAACGGTAATTCTTTTATTTATTTCTGCCTTGTTTTTTACATCCTGCAAAAAAAACAAGAATACTGCTGATCAGGGCGAGAATGAAGTCTGGCTTTTATACAAACGTTTTAATCCAACATTTATAGATATTAAAAGAGGAACAACTTTGGTTTTTATGAATAAAGATAATGCCAATCATTCTATCACCGAAGTTGGTAAAGCTTTTTCGAGTGGCAAGATAAAACCGGGCGATCAATTTGAACATACGTTCAACGATTCTACAACTTACGGTATTTACTGTAGTTATCATCCTGATAATTTACAGGAACAGATCTCGATAACGGTAAAATAAATTTATTTAAGAAATTTTTCTACCGCTTTGGGTAAATGTTCAAATTCCAAAGCCTGTATCTTTTTTGCAAGCATTTCGGGTGTATCATTTTCATCAATAGCACATTTTGCCTGTAAAATTATTTCGCCCTTATCGTATTCTTCATTCGCAAAATGAATGGTAATACCACTTTCTTTATCTTTATTGGCAATAACGGCTTTATGTACATTCATGCCATACATTCCTTTACCACCATAGTTTGGCAGCAATGCAGGATGCAGGTTAATGATCTTATTTGGAAATGCTTTTATAAAAGCTTCAGGAATTTTTATTAAAAAGCCAGCTAAAATAATAAGGTCTATCTTTTCTACTTTTAAGAACTCAATAAATTTATCGGTGTAATTTTCTAAAGCTGCTTTGCTTATTATCTGTACATTTTTTTTGTGTTTTTCAGCACGCGCAACTATACCCGCATCATCTTTATTGGTTACAACCAATTTTATTTTTATGCGCGGGTCATTGGCAAAATAATTGAATAAATTTTCAGCGTTTGTTCCTTCTCCGCTTGCAAATATGGCTGCATTTATCATTGGCGCAAAATTAACAAACATTTACGATCTAAAAACGGATGATTTACAATTGTAAATTGTAATTTTAAGAAATTGTCAATAATTCATCTTATTTTTACCGCTTATGATCTTAAATTATATAAACTGGAATCCTGCTCCCGAGATCTTTACCATTCCGGGTATTGAATGGCCCGTGCGTTGGTACGGCTTAATGTGGGCCCTTGCTTTTATTGTGAGTCATTTTTTTATGAACCGCATTTTTAAGGCCGAAAAACGCTCTGATAAAGCATTGGATTCATTAACGCTTTATATCATCTTGGGCACCGTTATTGGCGCCCGCCTTGGCCACTGCTTATTTTACGGCCCTTGGTTTGACGAAACATTAAAAAACGGACAAGTGATTGAAGGTTATTTATCGCATCCTTTAAATATGCTTAAAGTGTATGAAGGAGGCTTGGCCAGCCATGGCGGTGCTATTGGTATTATCATTGCCATGATCTTATTTTGCCGTAAATATAAAGAAAGTTGGTTGTGGTTGTTTGACAGAATGGTTGTGGTGGTACCTATTGCATCTATGTGCATACGTTTAGGAAATTTAATTAACAGCGAGATCATTGGAAAAGTAACCGATGTGCCATGGGCATTTATTTTTGTACAGGAAGATAATTTACCACGCCATCCGGCACAATTGTACGAAGCCATTTTTTGTTTCTTCTTATTTCTTTTAATGTATTGGTTATGGAAGAATAAACGTAATAATTTTGGCCCGGGATTTATGTTTGGCTTAATGTGCGTTTTGTTTTTTACTGAGCGCTTTTTTGACGAATTTTTAAAAGAAGTACAGGTTGATTTTGAAAAAGGAAATCTTTTAAATAATGGCCAATGGCTTAGTATTCCATTTATTTTGATTGGCGCCGTTATGATCTGGCGCTCATATAAATTAGCTCCGGGCGCTTATAGAAAAGAAGACATTGAGCAGACCTCGTGATGAAAAGCATTTTCTATATTTTATATCTGCTTCCTCTTACTTTTTTATCTCAACAAAAAGAAGAAGCGTATTTAATAACTAATATCAAAGCGCTCCAAACTAAAAACCCAAACTGGAAAGAGATCGAAGCGGCTTTGGAAATTACACTTGAAGAAAAACTACGCTTAATTTCTTCTATCTCAAACAATGATAGTACTGAAGACTATTGTAAGCCGGATAATACAAAAACAGCAGCAGAGTTCTTAGATCATTACAAAGATGTTTTTCATTTTGTTGATATAGATAATGATTCGGATGTGGATGTTATCTTTTCAGGCCTTACTTGCCCGGGTATCGAAACGGGTGTTGTAAATGTTTACATCAATAAAAAGAAAACTTTAAAAAAGACACTTACACTTTCGGGAAAAATTGTTGAATTCATAAAAAATAATTCGTTGATCGTTTATAGTTACCCTTGTTGCGCCATGACGGTTAATACATTTAGCTACTATCATATTTTGGGAGATTCTCTTGAACCGCTTACAGCATTTTCATTTCATAATTACAGGTTAAGCAAAACAAAAACAAAAATTTTACCTGCCAACTTAAAACCCGGAAGGTCTATAACTTTAAACTACAGCACTATAGTAAGATTGGGTGCAATAGATAGCCTTTTTGAAAATGCTGTTGGAATTAAGTCGGTTGAAATAGCAAAAACAAAAGATGGTGCACAGGTAAAAATATACAATACGTACACCGATAAATTAAAACAAGAGTGGCTATATGTTAAGATCGCTTATACCGATCTTATTTACGATGAAGAACAGCAAAAGGCAAACATTAAAAAAACTGCACTCTTTGGCTGGATCAAAGAACCAAAATAAAATTACATTCTTATTGTCTGTTTTCTATCGGGACCAACCGATACAATAGAGATCGGTGTATTAACTGCCTTTTCAATAAACTTAACGTAGTCTAATAATTCTTGCGGCAATTTATCTTTGCTATCCATTGCAGTCAAATCTTTATTCCATCCTTTTACAGTTGTTGTAATCGGCTTTAAATAATTAGGATCGATATTGTATGGAAGGTAATCAATTACCTGGCCGTTATAATTATAGTGCGTACAAATTTCAATGTTCTCAAACTCGCTTAAAATGTCGGCTTTCATCATCATTAACTCCGTAACACCGTTTATCATTACCGCGTATTTTAATGCAGGTATATCTAACCAGCCTGTGCGGCGAGGACGGCCGGTTGTAGCGCCAAACTCACGGCCTACTTTACGAATTTGCTCACCCACTTCATTATCTAATTCTGTTGGAAAAGGACCGCTACCAACGCGTGTGCAATACGCTTTAAAAATACCAATTACATTACCAATTTTATTTGGCGCAATGCCTAAACCATTACAAGCACCGGCACAAATAGTGTTGCTGCTTGTAACAAACGGGTAAGAACCAAAATCAATATCCAGTAAGCTACCTTGTGCGCCTTCGGCCAACACACGTTTGCCTGAGGTCATAGCTACATTTAAGTAATGCTCTGTTTCTACAAATTGTAAATCTTTTAATGCTTCAATAGCTGCAAACCAATCCGGTTCTAATTCAGCCAAGTTGTATTCAAAATTATAGAAGGATAATAATTGTTTGTGTTTTTCAACAAGCGTATCGTATTTTTCTTTGAATTCGTTGGTCTCAATATCACCAATGCGCAAACCGTTACGTCCGGTCTTATCCATATAAGTTGGCCCTATACCTTTTAATGTAGAACCAATTTTATTTTTACCTTTTGAAGCTTCGCTGGCTGCATCAATTAAACGGTGTGTTGGTAAAATTAAATGTGCGCGTTTGCTTATTAATAATTTTGCTTTTACATCAACACCTAATTTTGATAAAGCATCAATTTCTTTTTTAAAAATAACAGGATCAATAACCACACCGTTACCAACAATGTTAATTGCAGTAGGATGAAAGATACCACTGGGGATTGTATGCAGCACATGCTTTATACCGTTAAACTCTAAAGTGTGACCTGCATTTGGTCCGCCCTGAAAACGGGCAATAATATCATAATCGGGGGTTAAAACATCAACGATCTTTCCTTTTCCTTCATCGCCCCATTGTAAACCTAAAAGTACATCTGCTTTCATACGTAAAAAACATTAAAGGGCAAATTTAAGCGAAAAGCAAAAGTGAATAGCTCTTTTTAATAACTTTTTGAAAAGTATAAATACGCTTAACTGCTTAAAACAGAGAGTTTTTGCTTTTAGTTTGTTATTTTTTTATAAAACATGGTGATTTTCTATACCTTGCTTTTGAATGTTGTTTACAGAAAAGAATTAGTAAATTTATAGCAGTGCAAAAAATTACCATAGCTATAGACGGATACAGCAGTTGCGGAAAAAGCACTTTAGCACGCGCATTAGCCCAAAAATTAAATTACAATTATATTGATACAGGTGCCATGTACCGGGCTGTTACATTGTATGCACTGCAAAATAATTTTATTGATAGTGAAGAAAATATTGATAAAGAAAATTTAATTACAGCATTGTCGAATATTGAAGTTGAATTTACATTGAATGAAAAAACACATCATTCTGACGTGGTTTTAAATGGCATAAATGTAGAGCGTGAGATAAGAACCATGCAGATTAGCAGCCTTGTTAGTAAAGTAAGTGCTATTAAAGAAGTACGTGAAAAAATGGTGGCTTCACAAAGACAAATGGGTAAAAAGAAAGCTGTTGTTTTAGATGGGCGTGATATTGGCACGCATGTTTTTCCGAAGGCAGAATTAAAATTATTTATGATCGCCGATCCGGATGTGCGTGCTAAAAGAAGGCAGGATGAATTTAGCAGTAAAGGACAATATTTTTCTCTGGCAGAAGTGGAGATGAGTTTATTAAAACGCGATATGGCAGATATTAGTCGCGAAGAAAGCCCCTTAACACAAGCCGAAGATGCTGTGATATTAGATAACAGCGATCTTTCAAGAGAAGAACAATTAGAATTTGTTTTAAAATTAATTGCCGATCTTCAATTTATTTCAAGAGAAGAGCAATCGCAGCATTAATTTGTTCATTTAAAGAACAGGACCTTTTTGTCCATTAATAAGCAATGTCCCAATTCAGACCTGGTAAAAAAATAATCGGGCATGTAAGCTTTTTCAAGCTCTGTTTTTTCTAATTCTTCCTTTACATCCGTATCTAACCATTCAAAATTAAAATACTGTTTTTGAATACCGTACATGGTCCATTCTTGCTTGTCATATGCTGTTAATATACTATCAAAAGTCGCATCATCAAAATATAATATACCTTCAATTCTACTGTCAGAAGGTCCCGGTACACTCATTCTTTGATCACCTGAAGAATTATCAAAATAGGTATACTTAAATTTTGCTTTTAAAGGCTTAAACTTATTAATGTAAATGTATTTTGAAAGTTTTGCAGTATCGGTAGAAATAAGCTCCGAAATATTATTATTTTTTTCAGGAACCTGATTTTCACAGGAGCTGAAAAATGCTAACGCAATTATCAATCCTAAAATATTTTTCATGCTTGTGCCGACAATAGTAATGTATCTTTGAGCCAAAAAAAAGTTACAACTAAGCAGAGATTATGAATAAGCTGATCAAATCCTATCATTACAAAAAACAAACGCATGTTTTTTTCTTCCCAAAACTTAGAAGTTATTTTTGAAGTAATAAGATCAACTACAAAATGTAATGCAACGTTAACTAGCCACCAGCTTAATGCAAAAGAAAGATCGCCGTAATTTGTAAAAATAAATAAGAAAGTAATAAGCGATACTAAAGCATACGTAAGCACATGAATACTTAACCATTTTAAGCTTTTACTTTTACCTGTTGCCATTTTTGAAGACTGAAAAACAAAATCAGCTAAAAAATGTACAACAAATATGGTTATGAAAGTATACATTAAACCGCTACGTTATTATCACGCAAAGCATCATTCAAAGAAGTTTTAAGATCTGTGCTTTCTTTACGTTTACCAATTATCAGGGCACACGGCACCTGGTA
The DNA here is from genome assembly GCA_044229885.1 of Bacteroidia bacterium. Classification (GTDB taxonomy): domain Bacteria; phylum Bacteroidota; class Bacteroidia; order B-17B0; family Aurantibacillaceae; genus Aurantibacillus. The sequence goes on from JBGASD010000006.1 coordinate 118,861, forward strand.
TTCTCCCGCGGCAAATTTTTTGGTATAACTTCCCGGTATTACAACGCTTCTTTCAGGTACATAACCTTTCATTTCAACAGGCGTTGCACCCGTAACGTCAATTATTTTAGTTGACATGGTTAATACCACATTAGCTCCTAAAACCGCTTCCTTGCCTACTCTTACACCTTCAACCACAATACAGCGTGAACCTACAAAACAATTATCTTCTATAATAACCGGCGCTGCCTGCACAGGCTCTAATACACCGCCAATACCAACACCACCGCTTAAGTGTACATTTTTACCAATTTGTGCACAACTGCCAACTGTAGCCCATGTATCTACCATAGTACCACTATCAACATACGCGCCAATATTTACATAAGATGGCATCATAATTACACCATTGGCCAAAAATGCGCCATATCTAGCAACGGCGGTAGGCACAACACGTACACCCAGTTTTTCATAATCTTTTTTAAGTGCCATTTTATCGTGAAACTCAAAGGGACCTACCTCAATAGTGGCCATTTTACGGGTAGGAAAATACATGATCACCGCTTTTTTAACCCAATCGTTCACTTGCCAGTTACCATCCGCCAAAGGCTGGGCAACACGCAATTTACCTTTATCCAACTGTTCAATTACTTCGTTTATAGTGTCTAAAGTGTTCTTTTCTTTCAATAATTCGCGGTTTTGCCAGGCGGCCTCAATAATATTTTGCATAGTTCTTTTTAAAAATCCTTTGCAAGGTATTAAAAAAATACCTATTTTTGCAGTCCAATTTAAATGGTTCCGTAGCTCAACTGGATAGAGCATCGCACTACGGATGCGAAGGTTTGGGGTTCGACTCCCTACGGTACCACTGAAATAAAAATGAAAACCCCTGTTGATACGTTCTCCAGGGGTTTTGTCTTTTTCGGGGAAACAAAATCAAAAAATAGTGAGAAAAAAAATTTAAGCCTGATGCTTCAAACTTATTTAGTTGAAGCTACCTTTGGCTTTTCCAGATAATAGAAATTCCTTAACGCTTGTCCATTTCACCGGGTATCTCTCATTGTCATGATCATCTAAAACTGCTCTGCCTTCCATCATGTCTCTCATATATTGCATGCCTTGCCATGCCGGATAAAGTTCCGTTTTCTTTCTATCAAACAGTTTAGCAATATTGATTATTACATTCAATAAAGAAATTCCTCCGGGTCTAAACAATTTATAGTCATTTCCGGATATTTCTGTCATTAGATGGGTAAAGTCATTTGCACTCAGTGTGTCGCCTGCAATTTTCAAATATCTAGGCGTATTATTGTCTAATGCGACACTTGCTGTATACTCAGCAATATTGTAAGTGGTTGTAAAATCAATTTTTATATCGGGATTACCCCAGCAAAGAATCTTCTTTTTATTAAACAATATTAATGGCATATCGGTGGTTAATAAGTCCATAAATGGGCCGTTAAATATTGTGGTTGCTTTGATCGGTCTTTTTTCAAGGTATTGATGAAACTCGCGTCTTAGATCGAGATTCCGGTTTTTTCCGGGAATCAAATTTGTGAAATCAGACGAGTAATCGCTGGGAATAAAGCGCTGAACTCCCGCTTTTATAGCACCATCTACTAATATCTTTTGGGCATCAATAATTGTATCACCTAAACCTGATAGTGCCGATACAACACAATCAACGCCAATGCAGCTTAAGGCTATTTCATCTATGTTTGTAGTATTTATGGCAAAAACGGTAACTCCTTTGTCTTTTAGAAGTTTAATTTTTTTATGATCAGTTTGTTTTCTTACTATACAAACTACGTTTGCCCCTTTAGTAATAAGATTATCTACGATCTTACCTCCTAAATTTCCTGTAGCGCCTGCTACTAGTATTTTATTTGTCATATTATTTGAATGTCATTTTAGTGACAAATATTATGTTCAACAAATATAACAAATAATTAAACAAAATAGTATACCTTTACAAAGTAATAAATTTAAATAGTTAGTCGGTTGAAACTATGTTACAATAAAAATGAAAGAAAAGGCTTTAGAAAAAAGCAAATTTTTAATTTTACGTTAAGCCATTTAAAGTTTATCAAATGAGATCATATCATATTTCTGAGTTAGAGCAGCTATCCGGCATAAAAGCTCATACCATAAGGGTGTGGGAGCGACGCTATAATCTTATAGAACCGGACCGCACAGAAACCAACATCCGCATGTACGATGATGACCAGGTGCGCAAACTTCTCAACGTCTCAACGCTTCTGGCAAACGGATACAAGATCTCAAAAATTGCCTCGCTTAATAAAGAAGATATTATAAGAAAAATTAACGAGATTCAGTCTGGCAAAGAAAGTAACGATGTTATAGCCGCTTCTTACATTAATGATTTTGCCGCATCCATGATCGATTTCGATGAATTGGCCTTCGAAAAAACTTTTTCGGCAGTTGTAACGCGTTACGGTATGTTTGATGCTATGATTCGTGTTTTTTATCCTTTAATGCAAAAAATTGGTTTTATGTGGGCAACCGGCGAAGCTATGCCTGTACAGGAACACTTTGCTTCTGTTATTGTTCGTAAAAAATTAATTGCCGCTATCGATGGCCAATTACCACCGGTTAAAAAAAATAAAAAGTTCCTGCTTATGTTACCTCCAAACGAGTGGCACGAGATCGGCCTGTTATTCTCAGAATACATCCTTCGTTCAAAAGGCATACAAACGCTTTATTTGGGGGCAAACGTACCCTATGAAAACATAAAGGCAGTCTTTACCAAAACCAAAATAACCCATCTCTTAACTTTTTTAATTGCACGGCGCACAGATGAAGATCTTTCTCTTCTTCGCAAGAACCTTGGCATTCCCTCTGAGGTTGAACTCTTAGTGGCCGGCAATCCCGAAATAACACAATTGCTCAGCAAACAAAAAAACACCAAAATATTGCAGTCACCGGTTGATCTATTAACTTTTATTTAGAAATTATTTTGTTCACTTTTTAAATTAAAAAGTTGAACAATAATAAAACAATCCTTAATTTTGTGTGTTTAACTTAAAAAGCTAAATGCTCAAAAGAAAACATATAGGAATAGTAGGATCTGGCATTAGTGGTTTAAGTGCCGCTGCATCTGTTGCTTCAAAAGGTTTTGACGTATCTGTTATAGAGAAAAACGATCAACTCGGCGGCAGACTAAGACAATTTAGCGAGCAAGGTTTTACATTCGATATGGGGCCAAGTTGGTATTGGATGCCCGATGTTTTTGAAAAATTCTATAACAAGTTCAATCATACTACATCCGATTTCTACAAACTTATTCAACTCGATCCAGGCTTCCAGGTCATTTATGAGAATAGTGAGATTATTCAAATTCCTGCAAATTGGGATGAGCTATTAGAGGTGTTTGAAAAAATTGAGGTTGGTGCAGCCGATAACCTTAAAAAATTTATGTTAGGTGCTGAATACAAATACCATGTTGGTATAAATGATCTGGTCTACAAACCGGGACTTTCCTTCAGCGAATTAATAACCCCTCAAACACTCAAAGGTTTTTTTAAGTTACAATTGTTCTCTTCTTTTAGTTCGCACGTTCGAAAATATTTTAAAGATAAAAGGCTAATTGCTTTAATGGAATTTCCGGTTTTGTTTCTTGGTGCAAAACCTTCAGATACTCCTGCCCTATACAGTTTAATGAATTATTCCGGACTTAAACAAGGTACATTTTACCCAATAGGTGGATTTAGTAAGATTGTGGATGCCATGGTACAAATTGGTAAAGAACATGGCGTGCAATATTTTACATCAGAGGCCGTAACGTCTATTGTTTATGATGAGCGAATAGATATTCAAACCATAAGCAGAAAACTTCATGTTGATGGAGTTATTGCATCTGCTGATTATCACCATGTAGAATCTCAGTTACTTCAACCGGGCTATAATAATTATGAAGAGTCTTATTGGAAAAGCAAAACCTTTGCACCATCCTGTTTAATATTTTACCTCGGGGTAAATAAAAAGTTACCAAAGCTTCAGCATCATAATCTTTTTTTTGACGAGGATTTCGAAACACATGCCGACGAAATTTATACAAACCCGCGCTGGCCCTCTGCCCCACTTTTTTATGTTTGCTGCCCTTCTAAAACAGATTCTTGTGTAGCGCCAGTGGGTTGTGAGAATTTATTCGTATTAATGCCCATAGCTGCAGGGCTCGAAGATAATGGCACATTGCGTTTCGAATACTTTACGAAATTGTTACAAAGGCTGGAAAAATTTACAAACGATGATTTTGAAAAAAATATTGTTTTTCGAAGAAGCTACTGCGTAAAAGATTTTCAAAAAGATTACAATTCATACAAAGGCAATGCTTATGGTTTGGCTAATACTCTTATGCAAACGGCAAATTTTAAACCTAAAATTTACAATAAGATCATTAAAAACTTTTATTATACTGGTCAGCTAACTGTGCCGGGGCCTGGTGTACCCCCGGCAATTATTTCAGGTCAGGTTGCCGCAGCAGAATTGATCAAAAATTTAAAACATTCAAATGAAACAGTTATTTGATATAGCCTCTGCCGAATGTAGTAAAATGGTTACTAAAAAATATAGTACCAGTTTTTCATTGGGTATCAAATTTCTGAGTAAAGATATTCATGATCCTATATATGGTATTTATGGCTTTGTTCGTTTTGCTGACGAGATCGTAGATTCTTTCCACGATTACGATAAAGTAAAATTATTTGAACGCTTCAGAAATGATACTGTTCTTGCAATCGAAGACAAGATCAGTCTCAACCCCGTGCTTAATTCGTTCCAAAAAGTGGTTCATGATTATAATATAGAATGGGAGTTAATAGATACATTTTTAAAAAGTATGGAGATGGATCTGGAGAAAAAAAATTATGATGCTGATAATTACAAAAATTATATTCTTGGTTCGGCCGAAGTTGTTGGCTTAATGTGTTTGAGGGTGTTTGTTAATGGCGATAAGCAACTTTATGAAAAACTTAAGCCTTTTGCAATGAGTTTAGGAGCCGCATTTCAGAAAGTTAATTTTTTAAGGGATGCAAAAGCGGACTTTGAGCTATTGGGGCGGATATATTTTCCAAATATTGACCTTAATAGTTTCGATAGCGCCGGTAAAAAAAACATAGAAATAGATATTGAAAAGGATTTTACCCACGCCCTCTCAGGAATAAAACAATTACCAGCTCAATCACGAATGGGAGTTTATTTGGCATATTATTATTATAGATCACTATTTAAAAAGATAAAAGAAGTGCCACCTCATAAAATATTGAACGAACGTATTCGCATACCAAATGTGCAAAAATTTGGTTTAATGTTTCAGTGTTTAATAAGGCACCAATTAAATATATTATAAATTAAAAATATAAGAATATGAAAAAGCTCATAACATTAGTTTTATTTGTTTTACCCTTTTTTCAAAAAGCATCAGGCATGGATATTATTAAACTACGCGATCTTTATTATCAGGCATCAACTGATAAAAAGGCCTCAGAAAAATTTGCTATGGCAACAAGCAGTGCTTTAGATATCGATAAAACTACACTTGCCGGTTACTCAGGAATGTCTTGGATGATAAAGGCCAACCATGCATTTAACCCATATAACAAATTGAGTTATTTTTTTAAAGGAAAAGATCTGTTAAATGGAGCCATCGAGGCTGATCCAAAAAATGTGGAATTACGTTTCTTAAGGTATTGTGTGCAAACCAATGCTCCCGGCTTTCTTGCTTACAGTGGAAACATTAGTTCAGATAAAAATGTTATCATCACCGGTTATTCTGCAATTACGGATATAGATCTAAAGAAACGAATAAAAGAATATATGTTTAATTCAAAGGACTGCACGGCTACCGAAAAAAAGATCTTTCAATAGTTTATTAATAAATGAACCATTATATAATTAATACCTTAATAGTACTTGCCGCTTTCATTTCCATGGAAGCTGTTGCATGGTTGTCGCATAAATATATAATGCATGGTTTGTTATGGCGTTTGCACAAAGATCATCATCAACCAAAAGAAGGTCAGGTTATTGAGCATAACGATTCTTTTTTTATCATTTTTGCAACGCCAGCCATTATTTGTTTTTATTTGGGATTTGACGATTTCTCGTTTCCATTTTGGATAGCAATAGGTATAACACTTTATGGAATTGGTTACTTTTTTATTCATGATATATTTATACACCAACGTATTAAATTGTTACGTAATGTAAATTCTCTGTATTTCAAAGCTATACGCCGCGCTCACAAAATGCATCACAAGCATTTAGAAAAAGAGAACGGTGAGTGCTTTGGTATGCTTTGGGCTCCATTAAAATACTTTAAAGAGGCTAAAAAAAATGTTGGATAAACTTACATATTTGCTTATAGATTTTGGTGCTTTTATTGTTCCCTTTATTTTTAGTTTTCATCCTAAAATAAAGTTTTATAAAGAATGGAAAGCTTTTTGGTTAGCAAACTTGATAATCACAATCTTGTTTATTGCCTGGGATATTTTATATACGCATTTGGGTGTATGGGGCTTTAACGAACGCTATATTACCGGTTTAAAAATTTTCAATCTTCCAATAGAAGAGATTTTATTTTTTATCTGCATTCCTTACGCAAGTGTTTTTACATACCACTGCTTTAAATTATTTTTTTCTAAAATTAACTTCTTTCGGTTTGGTGTTATACATTTTATTTTGATCGCTCTTCTTCTGGCAATTGGTGCTTTTAATTATTCTAAAATATACACCAGTGTTACATTCATACTATTGGCATTGTTACTAATAGATTGTAGTTTGGACAGATTGCAATGGTTGCGCACTTTTTTCTTAATGTATGCAGTGATTTTGATACCATTTTTTATCGTTAACGGCCTCCTAACCGGCACAGGGTTACAAGAACCTGTGGTGTGGTACGATAATTCGGAAAATCTTGGTTTAAGGATATTAACAATTCCAGTTGAGGACTTTTTTTATGGCATGCTGTTACTGCTTTTAAATACTTACGCTTTTGAAAATTTTAAAATAAAAAATGTCAAAAAAACTGATCCTGGTATTTCCCTTTGATCTGATGTCTCATTACCTCCGGTGTATTACACTCGCACGGAGTTATTCGGACTATGAAGTAATGTTTGCCCATTCATCAAAGTACAACAAGTTGGTTAACCAAGCAGGCTTTAAATCTTTTGAGGTAGAACAATTTAATTCCTCGGAAGTTATGGCAAAAGCGGCCAAATTTGATTTTTCCTGGCTTAATTTTTCTGACATAGAACGCGTTTACCTTTCTCAGGTAAAAGCGATTCAAACATTAAAGCCTTATCTTGTTATTTCAGATACTTCTCCTACATTAAAAATGGCCGCCGAAAAAACCAAAGTCAAATGCACTTCTTTAATGAATGCCTATATGTCCAAATATTACAGCGGCGTAAGAGGTGTTTCAAGAACCCATTATAGTTACGAATATCTCCAAAAGTTACCCATATCTATTGCCATGTTTATTACTAAAGTCGCAGAGAAAGCCGCATTTAAAAAAGTACATCAGCCGTTTAAAGAATTACGAAAATTACAGGGCCTTAGTAAAAAAAGATCTTATCTTGATGAGTTAGAAGGTGACGAGAATCTTATTTGCGATGATCCGGCAATTTTCTCAGTTGCGAAAGCACCTTACAATTATAAGATCATTGGCCCATTGCTTTATAAACAAACCAAACAAGAAAATGATCTTATAGCAAGTTTAAACAATGGCAAAAAAAATATATGTGTTTGCCTTGGCAGTAGCGGCAAATGGCCGTCACTTAAATTCTTATCTAATGATAAATATCGCGCTGTAAATTGGATAATTGCGGGTGATGTGAATAACGAGCTAAAGGGAGCTCATATTTTCAGTAAAGAATTTATCAATTTAAACGAGATATTACCTTTTTGTGATCTTTTGGTTTGCCACGGTGGTAACGGCACTATCTATGAAGGCTTAAAACACAATAAATATATGTTGTTTTTAACCGATCATTTTGAACAGGAATGGAATGCAAAAAGACTTTCTGACCTTGGAAAAGGAATATCAATTAATGATAATCCTGAAAAAGCAATTAACGAGAAACTTACCGAGATATTAATTCAAAAATAATTTTTTGAATTAAAAGAGAATGTATCACAATGTTTCGATAACATTGGTAAAAATTTCGTTATAAGTAATCTGCGCTTTTTATAACAAATTTTAATTGCATGATTAAAATTTTGTATGAGAAAAAAACCTCCCAATACATTTATTCCCTTAAAAGAGATTTTATTTTGGCGCAAAGCAAAAAAAATTCCATCTTTACAATAATGAAGCTTAGGGCCTTAATAGTTGATGACGAAATTCATGCACGGGAAAATTTAAATTACCTGCTCAAAAATTTTTGTCCTGAAATTGAGGTGGTGGGCATGGCAAATGGGGTTGCAAGTGCAATTGAAGCAGTAAACAGTTTAAACCCTCAAATACTTTTTTTGGATATTTGCATGCCATCAGGCACCGAGGGTTTTGATCTTTTAGATGCTTTGCCCGAAAAAAAATTTCAGGTTGTTTTTGTTACAGCGTTTAAAGATTATGCCATTCGCGCGTTAAATGCCAACGCCATTCACTACCTGCAAAAACCTGTTGATGTGGATGATCTTAAACTGGCTGTTAAAAAATTGGTAAACACCAATCAGATATTTAACGAAAGTCAGGAACAGCTATTAAATTATATTAAGTCACTCGAAAATCTTACCAAAGCCATACAACCTTCGCAGGGCGTACCACGCATTACCATTAACCATGCAAAAGGCTTTAAAATTGTTGATCCAAACGATTTTATGTACCTGGAAGGTGAAGGGAATTATACCAGCATTATTTTTATTGACGGTACAAAGTATGTTGATACAAAATCAATTGGCGTGTACGAAGAGATCTTAGACCCACAGCATTTTTTCAGGATCCATAAATCGCACATAGTAAATGTACTTTATGTGAAAGAATTTTTAAATGACGATGGCCATTCAGTTATCATGAAAGATAATACCAAACTTTCTATATCTCGTTTAAGGGTTCCAAAGTTTTTAGAGTTCTTTAAACCCGGCAAAAAAGCCTGATTACATTTAAATCAACCAAAGCTACATCTTGTACAGTCTTATTAGCATCCTATCCATTTACCGGCTATTAGTGTTTTTGTTGAGGCATATTTATGTTATTTTTAAACTAAATCTAAAGCCCGCATGATGAAATCTCTACAATTAAGAACATACTTTCTTTTTTTGTTGATAGGTTTTGTATCTTTTAACCTGCACGGGCAGCATTACAATTTTATTAATTACTCTACAGAATCGGGCCTGGCGCAATCACAAATTCGCTCCATTGCGCAAGATAAAAATGGTTATTTATGGTTGGGTACACTGGCAGGACTTTCAAAATACGATGGCAAAAAATTTGTAAACTATTCTATCCAAAACGGGTTAATAAACAACCAGGTATTTTCGTTAACAACCGATCGATCTATTGGTATTTGGATAGGTACACAGGGTGGATTAAATTATTTTGACGGGCAAAAATTCAAATCATATCCTTTTAAAGAAGATATGGCCGAAAATATTGTAAATGCCATTGCACAGGATGCTGCGGGTAATTTATGGCTGGCAACCGATGGTGCAGGAGTGTGTAAATTCAGCAATAACAAATTTGAATATTTTACCGAAGAAAATGGTATTGCCAATAATATTGTACGTGCCGTTTGCGAAGATGATAAAGGCGTTATTTGGTTTGGTACCAAGAACGGAATTTGTTTTTACAATGGTAAAACATTTAAAACATTAGATACTACTATTGCGCAACCACATAATGTGAGTCATATTTTTATGGATAAGCATAAAAAATTATGGTTCAGCACGTTTGGTGAAGGTGTTTATCATTACGATGGCAATACATTTAAAAATTATAACGAAAGCAATGGGCTTATAAATAACTGGATACGTTCGGCCATTGAAGATTTTGAAGGAAATATTTGGCTGGCTTCTAAATTTGGTCTTTCGCGGTTTGATGGTAAAACGTTTATGAAGTTTACCGAAGCAGAAGGTTTGCCTGTAGATAATACAAATATTGTATTTGAAGATAAAGAAAGAAATATCTGGATAGGATCGGACGGTAAAGGACTTTGTAAATTTTTAGGTGAAACATTTACTTATCTCACCACAAAAAACGACCTAAGCAGCAATGTTGTACTTTCTATTTTAGAAGATAAAGACCGGAATTTATGGTTCTCAACTTTTGGTAAAGGCATCACAAAAAAAGAGGGCATTACCACTGTAAAATATTCAACTGATAATGGGTTGAACAATAATACTATTTGGGCCAGTTTAAAAGATAAAAATGATAACTTATGGTTTTGCACATCTGATGGCATAAGCATGTTTGATGGCAACAAATTTAAGAACTACGGTGTTGATGATGGTTTAGGTGCAAAGATCGTTTATTCTATATACCAGGATCATAAAGGAAGTTTATGGTTTGGTACTTCAAAAGGCGTTTCTGTTTTTGATGGCAAGGAATTTAAAAATTATATAAGCGGCACCGATAATATTGGTTCAGATGTTAAAAGTATTGTTGAAGATAAGCATAACCGTTTGTGGTTTGCCACAAAAAACGGCTTGTACAAATTAGAGAGTACTACGTTTACAAAATACACAACAGCCGATGGTTTAAGTAATAACAACCTGGTTTCGCTGGTGGTAGATAATGCTGATAATTTATGGATAGGCTCGCCTGCAGGCATTAATTATTATGATGGCAAAACGTTTTCTAAAATTTTAATGGACGATATTTTTAATTCGAACAACGTTTGCTTTTTAGCTTTAGATAATAAAGAATTTTTGTGGACGGGTACTAATAGCGGTGTTTTTGTTTTAGATACACGTGAGTATATTAAATCAAACAAAACAAAATTCAGGCAGTACACCATATTTGATGGATTGCCCGGCATGGAGTGTAATCAAAATGCAGCATTTAAAGATCATCGTGGCAATATTTGGATGGGTACAACTGAAGGAGTAATTAAATACGACCCTAATATAAAAGATTTTCACTCCAGCGATTTTGAACCGATCACCCATATTTCAGGTGTGCGTTTATTTTTAAAAGATACCAATTGGGTAAGTGTTACAACAGAAATTGATTCAGCTACGCGTTTACCAAAAAATTTAAAGGTTAATTACCAAACCACGCACTTTACTTTTGATTATATTGGCATTAAGCTCAGCAACCCTTCATCTGTGCGTTACAAATACATGCTCGATGGTTTTGATGACAGCTGGTCAACCGCAACCGATGCTACTTTTGCAACCTACTCTAATTTACCAAGCGGCAAATACACATTTAAGGTAATAGCCGGCGATGCCTTAGGCAACTGGAATAAAACACCCGCTACTTTTAGTTTTGAAATACTACCTCCTTTCTGGACAAAATGGTGGTTTGTTTTATTATGCATTTTAATTGCTTTATTTTTATTATGGGGTATTTACAGAATAAGAATTAATGAAATAAGAAAAAAACATCAAACACAACAACTCGAATTTAAATCAAAATTAATGGTGTTAGAACATCAAAGTTTAAACTCAAGTATGAACCGCCATTTTATTTTTAATGCGCTCAACTCTATCCAATATTATATGGATAAAGAAGATAAATTATCCGCGCATAAATATCTTTCGCGTTTTGCAAAATTGATAAGGATGAATCTTGATAGTTCAATGAGTAATTTGGTTTCTGCTGCCGAAGAATTAGAGAGATTGGATCTTTATTTGCAGATTGAATTAATGCGTTTTGAAGATAAATTTCAATATAGCATTCATGTAGATGATGAAGTGGATATTGAATCAATAGAAATTCCGCCCATGCTTTTACAACCTTATGTTGAAAATAGCATTTTGCATGGCATTTTACCTTCCGGCGAAAATGGCCGGATTGATATTCGGGTAGAATATAACGAGCTGCAGCATGTTATTTTTAGCATTCAGGATAATGGCATTGGTATAGAAGAAAGTAAATTGCAAAAGGCCTCAAAAAAGAACCTCCATGTATCAAGGGGCACTTCTATAACAACCCAACGTATCCAGCTTTTGGGGGCAATGAACAACATAAACATCTCCATAAAAGGGCCTTTTGAGGTAAAAGATGCCCTAAACAACGTTTTAGGTACGCGTGTTGAACTAATAATACATTAAATATGTTAAAATATTTGGCTGGTAATAAGCAATTTCGTACCTTTATAAAGTTACAAGTCCTAAAAAAAGGAGGTTTCAAATGAAGATCTTAAAAATATCACTAATTCTATTATTACCTGCATTAGGTTTTGTTGGTTGTAAAAAATCGACAATGGCACCAAATGAGTGTGGTACCAAAGCTTCTACTGAGAATACTCAAGGAAGTAAACTTAATACAAATGTTACTCCCCTTGGTGATGACACTTACCAATCAACTGATATTGTTGGTTCAGGTGATGATGACCGTGATGGTGGAGACAAACCGAAAAAAGTCGGTTCTAAATAATTCAAAAAGCCCTTTAAAAAGGGCTTTTTTTATGGTATTATTTTTCCAAAAACAATTTACTATTTCTTTTGACCAATTAGTTCTCCAAGATTTATATCTTTTATATAAGCATACAAAATATCATCATCATCCTGAATGTTTATATCCAATAATTCATTATTGAATTTATCAATAAAGATCTCTACATAAAAATTATCAAGTAAAAATAAAGTAATGTAATAATCTTCCGTTTCAACAGTTGTAATTAACTCACCGTAATTCCAGGTCAATTCTGTTTTTGTTTCCTTAGCCAAATCTGCAAAATAACTTCTTCTCATGACTTCTGTTTTTTAATTTCTTCTATTATATAGTTATCAATTTAAGTGCCACATTTAAGTGCTTTTTTAACTAAAATTTACTTTTAAGATTAAAAACAAAGCAACCTTTTTTGAAGCTCACAACTGGCACAGAATTTTATGTTGGATATAATTAACGACTAAAAAAAATAATTATGGATAGCATTAATAAAAATCAACCGGAACACAATTTAAAACACCTTGCCAATAAAGAAGCTGTTGATAAAATAAAAGAATTAATTAAAAAATCATCCACCTGCTTTTTTACCACATCTGCAGCAACCGGCCAATCTGCTGGCACAAGACCAATGAGTGTGCAAAAAACAGACGACGAGGGTAACCTTTGGTTCTTAAGTGCAAAAGACAGTCATAAAAATCTTGAGATCTCATTGAGCCCGCTCGTAAAATTATATTTTCAGGGTTCGCCTCATTCTGACTTTTTGTTTTTAGAAGGAAATGCGACTGTTTTAGATGATAAACAAATAATAAAAGAGTTATGGGAACCACTTTTAAAAGTTTGGTTTACCGAAGGCGAAAATGATCCAAGAATTTCTGTTATTAAATTTACGCCATCAAAAGGATATTATTGGGATAACAAACATGGTAATGCCATTGCGGGAGTTAAAATTATGATAGGTGCAGTGATCGGTAAAACATTAGATGATTCGATAGAAGGAAAAATACAGGTAAATAATTAATAAAAAAAGTCCGGTAAAAATTTGCCGGACTTTTCTTTCAAACCAAAATAGCATTAAGCTAATTCAGTTTTTGGATTGGATTTAGAATGTACATTCTTGTAAAAACTATCCAACTCATGATTTGAATTTAGCATTGCCGTTCCTTCCGATATTTTTTCTTTTAAATTACCGGCAAGATCTTTTGCCCCATTCATTAATTTTTTACGTGTTTCGCTACCTTTATTTGGCGCAAACAAAATACCTAATGCTGCGCCAACGGCAGCCCCTAATAATACAGCCCCAATAAGGCTTCCTGAATTTTTCATAGTTATAATTTTTAAATAGTTTGATATGTGTTTTATTCTAAAATTATGCCAGTTCAATTATTTTTTTCTGAGGCCCAGTCTATTGCATCCTGTATATTTTTATGTTCAAAGCCTTTAAATTGGCCATGCATAATAATGCTGAACATATCTGTAAATTTTCTTACACCTTCAACATCAGAAACAATTGCAGCCCGGTTCCATTTACTTAAGTGTTTTATTCCCATAATAGCATCTTTAAACCAGGCACCTAAACTAAAATGTGATAAAGGCGTTTCAAGCACTAACATGTAATTAAGTTTTCCCGCTTTTTGAATTTGCTCTGCCACTTTGGGCATTACCAGGTTGGTAAAATCACTTTCTGTAATATCTCCATTGGCCTTAAAGCCAACCATATTCTCTGGTAAATTTTGAATTTGTGTGATCATAGTTTTACTTTTTTAATTGTTGAATGAGGATAATAATTCCCCAAATAGCTAACGAATATTCTAAAGCCCCTACCATATAGGTAGCTTTTAAAACATTACCATAATATAAAGCGCTTGTTGTGCGTGTTAAGATAATACCAAGGTATAGGCATACGCAAAATATTAAACCCGTCAACTTCATACTTTCATTAAATGAACAAATTGCCAAAAAAACAGCAAAGCCTAATTGCAGGCCGGTATACAAGGTTAAGTATTCTACTCTACCCGTGTTATTTAAAAAACTGTATCCTAAAAATTGAGAGGTACCTAACATTTTAATAAGGCACCAAATGCCAAATACAAAATAAAGAATGGCATTAACTACAAGATATATCTGCATAGAGTTTCTATTTACAATAAAACAAGCCATCTTTATGCCAAGAGTTGATTGCAGAATAGATTTTAACAATTTGCCAGATTTTTTAATACCCTCCGGAGGGTATTTTCACCTACAAAATTTAATTATTTACCTCAAAATTTAGCATCTAAACAAATTCAGTAGTAAATTCACTTCATTATTCTTATTAGGGTTAGTTGTGATCTCCCGAAATCAAAGAATATTTTTTTTCATGAAAAGGAGCAAAAGGAGGTATGGGTGCCTCCTTTTGTGTTTTTATCGAACCATTAATTCAATAGCGTAACATGGCCGGTTAAGAATTTAGCAACGCCTCTTTCTTTTCCATAAATAAATTTATAAGAGATCTTATAAATGTAGGTATCTGATTTGCAATTTTGTCCTTTATATGTACCATCCCAACCTTGTAAAGGATCGTTTGTTTCGTGAATTTTTTCTCCCCAACGGTTAAATATCATCATATTAAACTCGTTAAAATTAATTCCCTTAACTGTAAACACATCATTTAAACCATCCGCATTTAAAGGCGTAAATGTATTTGGAATAAAAATTACAGGAATATCTTTTATTTCCACCTGTTTTGTGATGGAGTCTAAACAACCATGTGTATTCGAAATAACAAGACTTACATTAAAATAGCCAACGTCATAAAATAAGTGCGATGCGTTGTTTTGCAAAGCGGTTGTTCCATCTCCAAAATTCCAAAATGAGTTTGAGTAATTTCCAACAGATGAATTTTGAAATTCAATATTTGGATTCGAAATATCTGCATCATTTGCCGGCGAATAAATAAAATCTGCTTTTGGTTTTTCGTAAACAGTAATAAAATTATTTTTTTTTACTGAATTTACACAACCACTATCGGAAGTGGCAATAAGAGAAATGCTGTACGTGCCGGGAGTATTAAAAATAACAGTTGGCGTTGGAAGATTGGAATAATTTCCCTGGAAAAACTCCCATTGATAAAAGCTGATAGGAGGATTGTTATTTGAAAGATTTGAAAAACTAACCATCAATGGCTGACAACCTTCTGTTACTGTGGCATCAAAATTTACAACCGGCAATTGATTTACATTTATAAAAGCTGTATCGCTTGTAACACAGTTGTTCTTATCAGTTAACGTAGAAATATACTGGCTGCTGGCCGTTGGCGTTAATACAATGGCTGAAGAAGTGTTTGATAAATTTGTGCTGGTTAATCCTGTGCTCCATGCAAGTGTATAAGGCTGTGTACCTCCATTATAATTTGCATTTATTTGTATGGATTGGTTCCTGCAAATAGAATGATCATTAGTAGTTAAGCTTTGTGTTAAAAGTGTTGGTTCAAAAACGGTAATATTATTTAATGTATCAGTGCAGCCCATACCATCTGTTGCAATAATGGTATACGTTCCGGCTATCAGATCTGTTTTTATGCTGTCGGTAGTTATGGTCGAATTCCAGTTATAGGAATTTACATCGTAACCCGGTGTTGATGAGAATTGTATCACGCCGTTATTTTGCCCGAAACATTTAACGCTGTCCACATTTAATAATGTTATACTTAATTGCTTATACTCACCAAGCGTAAATACTCCATAATTTGTGTTGGTAGCAACAGACTGTTGATTTAAAGCAGAATTATTGCTGCTATTTAATTTTGTCCAGCCGATAGTGGAATAGTACCATAAGTTTAACAGAGATTCTGTTATTGAATTGGTGCTTGCAGCGGTTAAATTCCATTCATCATCAACATACGTAAATTTTTTACTAACGGTTGGCAGTGTGTTGTAATTGTTGGTATTAATTACCCAAAATCTATCCAGCATTTTTGTTGCATGCTCAGTAGTGCAATTATTGTTTAGATCGTTAACACCAGTTGGTAAAGGGCGGTTATTAACGCTTACACTTGTTGTTGTTGGATAGGTGGAAGCACTTATGCTGCCCACACCGTTTTGTGCACCTGCGGTAGAAATATTATAAAAGAATGGGATATAAGTGGAAGCTGTTGTTCCGAAAGGAAATTCGTAGTTACCTGTATTGTTTGTAAGATCCCACTGTATGATGCCATAGCCTGGTGTGGCCGGCGTTTCACTTAAAATATAGCCGGTAGTTCTGATAATTGCCGATGGTAAAGCATTAGTTACAAATAAAGTTTTACTATTGAGATCCAATACACGCGCCGTTAAATTTAAAATCCCACTTGTACCGCCAACAAAAGTATTAATGTTTAAGCGTTTTATATTCGTTCCTAACAAGGCCAGGTTATTAAATGTGGTAGATGTTGTTCCTGTAATAAGCTGCAAAGCGCCATTCAGCTGAACCGTACCAAGAGTTGATGTAAGCGCTGAAGTTACTGAGTTATTTGTCCAGTCGCCCGAAAGAGTAATTGTGCCTGAGTTATTTATAAAACCTATATTTGATACATTATCTGTATTCACCACTTCACCCTGCACAAAAACCAGTGCACCGTTTTGAACAGTGATAGATGCCCCGTTATTAAAAAATTCGTTTTGCGACGAAAGATCAAATGACAGGATACAAATGAATATTATTTTTAAAAAAGATCTCATTATATATATTTAATATATATAGTTTAATATTTGATACATGCCATTAATGCCACATTTCTTGGTCTTGCAGCGCTTATCATGCCTTGCGCAGGTGCTCCCGAATATACCACCCAGTTGGCAACCGGCGATGCAGCATTACCTCTGCCCCAATATGCATTTGGAATTGAGCCTACAGTTGCAGTTGGCCATACATCCGAAAGTGTGGCAGCAGCATTATCCATAGAAAAATCTGTATCCTGCGCAGCTACACCAGGTGTATCATCATGAATAACCGGTGAAGGGCTTTGCCATGTACCCATAACGCGGCTAGGATCTGTTCCCTTACCATTATCATAACTTCTAATGAACTCTCCTCTAAGATCGGGTAAATTAAATGTGGTTGTACCATTTCCTGCACCATAAGTAATACCAATAGCAGCAAATAATTCTGCATAAGTAGTTCTGTTTACCGCTGCGCCATTACATTCTAAATAACCATTAGGCACAGTAGTATTTGCAAAATATTGAACTGTACCTGCAGGGTTGTTGGCACAATCCCATTTTGCGCCATCCCAGTAATAAAAACCTTTAAGATCTGTATCATAAACTTCGAGGCCTGCAATTGGTGTTGCAATTGCTTTGCGTTGTGCGCTTGTCATGCGTGGCATAGCAAAACCCTGTGTAGTACTTACAACATCTAACTTTGCAGCAGGTGCATTTGTTCCAATACCTACAAGCCCGTTTCCCCTTGCAGATAATACAGAAATACCTGCGGTTCCCTGCACGCCGGTTGAAACATCCAGGATAGAGTTACTGGCCCCTGTAGCCTGTATCTTTATAGCAAGACCACCGGCATTTGGCAATGCACTTAAATTATAAAAAGTTCCTGCATAACCACCGTTATTCAGTCTCCAGGCTAATGACGCTCCGCCACCGGCGCTTGAGTTCATACCTTGCCCGTCAGAACCAATGGTATTTATAAAAGCTCCCTGCATATTGTGAAAAAGCCCAACTGTTGATAATCTTGCATGTTCAATATTATTTGCACGAAATACCAGGTCATTATTATCTGTTGTTCCTAAAAAATTAGTTGTAGGATTCGTTCCTGCATTGCCAAGCAAATTCCAAAATGTACCGTTGGTGGGTGTCCAGCTGGTGCCGTTAAATTGTAAGATTTGCCCTGTTGTTGGTGTAACCGCTGCAACCGGTGTGGTTTGCAATCCAACAACCGTTAGTGCAGGGTAGGTTCCACTAACATCATTTGTGCCGGCAGGTAATGCTGTTACTGCCACTAAACTATCATAGATCCTGCCATTTGGAGCAGAAAATAAATGTCTTACGGTGGGACCTGTATAAATTAAAGT
Source organism: Bacteroidia bacterium (assembly GCA_044229885.1). Lineage (GTDB taxonomy): Bacteria > Bacteroidota > Bacteroidia > B-17B0 > Aurantibacillaceae > Aurantibacillus. The sequence goes on from JBGASD010000006.1 coordinate 137,451, forward strand.
ATCTGATCTTATGGCGCCGGTAACGTGTAATTTTGATTGCGGGTTATTATTGCCAATACCTACGTTTTGCGAGAAATAATTTAGAGCAACTAAATTCAGAGCAATAAAAAATAAAATTCTATTCATATTAAGGTAGCTTAATTTTTAGATTGCTAAAGATAGTCTAAAATAAATACATGTAGATTACTAAATATTTAATTATGCTATTACCATATGTCACTAAATCAATTTAAAATCAAACTATTTTTTAACAGACAATAAAGTAAATAAATAATCTTAAAATTTATGGATTTAAGATCGCCCCAGCATCCAATAAATAAATGCTGAAAAGTTATTTTGCTCAAAAAGCCATTTTTTTATATTTTTAAAATCCACATTTAAAATTGATGAAAAATTATATTAAACTAATAGTTGTTCTTTTTTGCCTGAGCTCCAAACTATTTTCGCAAGATTGGGTATTTGTTTTTTCAAGTACCATTGTTAAAGATGATAAAGGAATGGGCGGCGCAAGCATTAAATTGTATAACGGCTCAACACTGGTAAAAGAAACTACTTCTGATGGTGGTGGTGATTTTAAATTAGATATTCCGCCAAATGGTAATTATTCGATCATTATCAGTAAACCAAATCACGTTACAAAAAAAGTTGCCGTTTCAACAATGGATGTTCCGGCAGATACAAAAAATAAATCCTTTGCATTAAAAATTGAATCCTTCTCATTATTTGAACCGCTTCCGGGAGTTGATTACTCTGCTTTAAACCAACCGCTTTTAAATGTAGGATATAACGGATCAAAAAAATCTTTTAGCGATAACGCAGCTTATACCGATCAAATGCTTGGTGCATTAGAACGTATAAAAGAACAGGAACGGGCTATTATAAAAAAATATGATGCAGCTGTAGCTACAGCCGATGCCGCATTTACAAAACAAGATTGGAAAACAGCAAAAAGTAATTATGAATTAGCGCTTACAGTTTTGCCGGATAAAAAACATCCAAAAGACAGGTTAGCATTGATACAAACCATTATAAAGGAAGAAGAAGCTGCAACTAAACTTGCCGAAGAACAAAAGCTTGCGGCAGAAAAAGCAGCAAAAGAAAAAGCAGCTGCGGATAAATTGGCTGCAGAAAAAGCCGCTGCAGACAAATTAGCCGCAGAAGCAGCCGCAAAGGCGAAAGCAGAAGCGGATGCAAAAGCAAAAGCGGATGCAGAAGCCGCGGCGAAAGCAAAAGCAGAAAAAGATGCAGCTGATAAAAAAGCAGCCGAGGAAGCAGCAGCTAAGGCCAAAGCAGAAAAAGAAGCAGCAGATAAATTAGCAAAAGAAAAAGCTGAGGCAGAAGCAAAGGCTAAAGCTGAGGCAGAGGCTGCGGCCAAAAAAGCTGCTGAAGAAGCTGCCGCAAAAGCTAAAGCAGAAAAAGAAGCAGCAGATAAATTAGCAAAAGAAAAAGCAGAGGCTGAAGCAAAAGCTAAAGCTGATGCAGAAGCAGCGGCAAAAAAAGCTGCTGAAGAAGCTGCCGCAAAAGCCAAAGCAGAAAAAGAAGCAGCAGATAAATTAGCAAAAGAAAAAGCAGAGGCTGAAGCAAAAGCTAAAGCTGATGCAGAAGCAGCGGCAAAAAAAGCTGCCGAAGAAGCTGCTGCAAAAGCTAAAGCAGAAAAAGAAGCAGCAGATAAATTAGCAAAAGAAAAAGCAGAAGCGGAAGCAAAGGCAAAAGCTGATGCAGAAGCTGCAGCAAAAAAAGCCGCTGAAGAAGCCGCTGCTAAAGCTAAAGCAGAAAAAGAAGCAGCCGATAAATTAGCAAAAGAAAAAGCAGAAGCGGAAGCAAAGGCAAAAGCTGATGCAGAAGCAGCGGCAAAAAAAGCTGCTGAAGAAGCTGCTGCTAAAGCTAAAGCGGAGAAAGAAGCAGCAGATAAATTAGCAAAAGAAAAAGCAGAAGCGGAAGCAAAGGCAAAAGCCGATGCAGAAGCAGCGGCAAAAAAAGCCGCTGAGGAAGCTGCCGCTAAAGCTAAAGCAGAAAAAGAAGCAGCAGATAAATTAGCAAAAGAAAAAACTGATGCAGAAGCCAAAGCAAAAGCTGATGCAGAAGCGGCGGCAAAAAAAGCTGCTGAGGAAGCTGCCGCAAAAGCTAAGGCAGAGAAAGAAGCAGCCGATAAATTAGCGAAAGAAAAAGCAGAAGCAGAAGCAAAAGCAAAATCTGAAAAAGAGGCTGCTGATAAAAAAGCTGCTGAAGAAGCTGCCGCAAAAGCTAAGGCGGAGAAAGAAGCAGCAGATAATTTAGCGAAAGAAAAAGCTAATGCAGAGGCAAAAGCTAAAGCAGAGGCCGAAAAATTAGCAGCTGATAAGGCAGCTAAAGATAAAGAAGCCGCCGATAAATTAGCAAAAGAAAAAGCCGATGCAGAAGCTAAAGCAGAAGCCGATAAAATTGCTGCTGATAAAGTTGCGAAAGATAAAGAAGCCGCCGATAAATTAGCAAAAGAAAAAGCCGATGCAGAAGCTAAAGCTCAAGCTGAAGCTGAAAAAGTAGCAGCGGCAAAAGCTGCGAAAGATAAAGAAGCCGCAGATGCTGCAGCCAAAGCTAAAGCAGAAGCGGATAAGATTGCTGCCGATAAAGCAGCAAAAGAAAAAGCGGCGGCTGATAAATTAGCAGCCGAAAAGGCAGCTGCTGAAAAAGATAAAGCAGATCAGTTGGCAAAAGAAAAAGCAGCCGAAGAAAAAGTAAAATTAAAAGCACAAAAAGAAAAAGAAGCTATCGAAAAAGATAAAGCTGATCAGCTGGCGAAAGAAAAGGCAGCCGGAGAAAAAGCAAAATTAAAAGCACAAAAAGAAAAAGAAGCAATAGAGAAAGACAAGGCAGAACAATTAGCCCTTGAAAAAGCTGCTGAAGAAAAAGCAAAATTAAAAGCGCAAAAAGAAAAGGAAGCTATTGAAAAAGATAAAGCCGAACAATTGGCAAGAGATAAAGAAAAATTAGCTAAAGAGGAAGAAGCTAGAAAAGCTAAAGAACAAGAAGAAGCTGAACAAAAAAATGGTAAAACAGGTAATGCAAAACACAGCATCGCTAATCAACTTGGAAAAGATTTTTATAAAGAAACAATCGTAAAAGCCGACGGTTATTTTAAAATGAAACGTTACGATGAGGCTAAAACGGCTTACGAAGAAGCTTTGCAAATGAAACCTGATGATGTTTATGCAAAAGGCAAATTAGAACAGATAGGCAAATTAACAGCTCCAAAATAATTTTTAAACTAAAGTCAAAATACTTTGTTCTATTAAAAAACTAAACTATGAAACGTACAGCAAAAGCACATTGGGAAGGAAACCTGAAAGAAGGTAAAGGAAATCTATCTTCGCAAAGCGGAATTTTAAATAATACCAATTACAGTTTTAAAACTCGTTTTGAGGGTGATCCGGGAACTAATCCCGAAGAATTACTGGCGGCTGCTCACGCAGGTTGTTTTACAATGTCGGTTAGCGCTATGTTAACACAAAAAGGTTTTAACCCTACTTCGTTAGATACTGAAGCTACTGTAACAATGGAAGAACTAACCATAACAGGTATTCATTTAAATATTAAAGGTTCCGTGCCTGGTATTACAGCTGAGGAGTTTGAAGCTGTTACAAAAGAAGCAGAGAAAAAATGTGTGATCTCAAGAGCACTTAGTGTAAAGATCACATCAGAAGCTCATTTCTCATAATACATTCCCCTTATCTATAATTCATAAACCCCGTACATTTTGTATGGGGTTTTTATTTTTTCTTCACCAAAAAATCAAAACCAGAGTTTTCAACCTTTAAAATGTTGATAATTGTAAGGCCCATAGTTTTGAAAAGCGTGTTTGATGTTATAGATTTATTAAAACTAAATCTCCAATATATGATAAAGCGTAACTCAAAGGACCAAAAGCCTGTTCTTAAAACAAAAGAAGGAAAAGTTCAAAATGAAACAAGCGCATCTGCCAAATCAAACAAAAATACCAAGGCAGGTTTTGTTGCATCGCTTATCAATAAAGATCCAGATAACAACCTGGTATATTTATACTGGTAAATTCTGTTTTTAAAAGCCTTATGCCGCTATTCTGTAAGAATGGTTGTAGGTTCTTCTTACTTTTATTTCAGTGTACGATTCTCTTACAGAATTGAATAAGTGTTTTGTTTCACTCAACTTATTCTCAAAAATAGTTTTATGACGCGGCGTAAACCTTACTCCTAAATACTCGTTCAATAACCAGTTGGTTGATTCTATTGCCTCCGCATATCTTTCAGAATCTTTTAAGGGACGGATCAATTTTAAAAGATCACGCGTATACGCCATAAACTGAAGGTAAGCATACGAACCGCCATGTTCATTTTCGTATTTAATATTCTCTATCATATTAAAATACTTTTCTACTTTTTTGGGTGTTTTCATAATTTTAGTTTTTTGATAATACTAAATTACTACATAAAATAGTTGAGTTTTGCTACGATTTGTAGTATTAACAAAAATAATAAATTGAGGGCTAAATTAAGCAATAGCAGGCTTTACAGACGATCGTTCTACCATTAAACACAGCGCCTCGAGCTCAAAAATGATCTTTTCCAATTCGGTTCGGATAAAAACCAACTGTCCGCTTTTTTCAAACACACTGCCTTTTAAAGTGTTTTTTACACGGTTAAAATCAGGCAAGGTTGGTGCATTTTCTTTTATCAAAGCATTTGAAGCAAGCCAGTCAAAAAGCAGTTCTATCTCTTTTGTAAAATTATTTATTTCGTTTACCGTTTGAGTTGTATTACTTTGTTCCATTGCCAATGCAACAGAAGTTATCTCTCGCGCTATGCGAATATTCACACCAACAATGGCAAAGTTAAGATCAACCGATTCTTTTACCGATTCAGGCTCTTCAAACATCCTTTGTACACAAGCAAACAAATTATTATTAGCAGCTTCAGCCCAATTACGATACTTATACCAACTCTCATTCGATTCTTTATTAAAGATCTTTAATGTTTGTATTAAATAATTTTTGTTTTGCATCAAAGCGTTTGATAATAAAGATGGAAATCTTTCTTTTTCCCACATTGGCCAAAACACATAGCCAGCCAACAATGCCAATACTGATCCTATCAGTGTTGACAATACCCTCCACCCTATTAATTGCATTGATGACTGCTGCGAAAGCTGCATTAATATTACCATCATAATTGTAACAAAGAAAACTCCCACTTTATAATTATTGCGTAAAAAATAAGCTACAAAAAATGAAACAATAACCAGCAACACAACAAACGCCTGGTGCGGAATAGGCATTAACATAATAATGCCACCAACTACAATTCCTAAAACGGTACCCACTACCCTTTCAATTCCTTTTTTACGTGTGGCACCATAATAAGGCTGTATAACTATCAAAATGGTTAAAGCTATCCATTGGCCATGATCAATATTAAAGAATTTAAAAATAAAAACACCGATAGATAGAGCAAACGCCACACGCAAAGCGTATTTAAATTGTTCTGAATTTACATGCGTTAACTCTTTTATCAATTCAACAACTGCGCGTGGTTTTAATCCCGCTAAAAAATTATTTATTGATAATTTATAATTCTCTAAATAATCACTCTTTTTAAAATTCAGTTTTTCTTCTATCTGTAAAATACTTTGCTGCAAATAACCATAAGCTTTATACAGTGTTTCAATAAAATGTTGCAAGGCACGTTTTTCTTTTTCTGAAAGTTGGAGGTCTTTGCTTGCTTCCTTAAACAATTCAATAGCAACTTCGCAACGCTTTACCCTTACTTTTGCCAGGGTAAGATCATCGGCCCTGAAAGTAAAAATAACAATGGCCATGCGCGCGCTGGCCTGCCCGTATGCCGACAACGTTTTATACAACACCGAGTCTTTCACATCTTTAAAAGCAGGACCATTCAACACTTCCAATTCTTCATACATTACATTTAAAGAAGCGCCAAATAGTGCAGATGTTCTTCTCAGCTCCATCATCATATCATAATGCTGCGCTTTTAACCGTGTTTTTTTTCTGCGCGAAAAAAGATCGATCGAATGATTGATCACTTTTCTAACTGCCATTTCTTTTTCTGTAATTTTTGAATGATCGTTTTTAGTTTCAGAAGATTGATGCAGAATAATAGTATCCAACAGATCAGTATTGGCCTGCCAGATCTTGGCAACCGAACGCCTTACCGGACTTGAAGGTTTAAACGGAAAAGATGCAACCGTAATCAATATTGACCATGCTGCGCCTATCAATAAATATATACCGCAATCTAATGCTTTATCAAACGGTAATGGATATGCCAACCCGAACAAAAAGAAAAAGCCAACCGCTACACCAATATTAGATCCGTAATCACTCCAGTTTCTTATCAATGCTGCAAACATTCCTATTAAGAACATCATTAAAATAGAAAGTGCGATGGATGAAGAAACGCCCATGCCCAATAATGCTGCAAAAAACATTAAACCGGCTTCAACACTTTGTATGATGATCTTTTTGTAATGCGGTCCGCGATAATCAATTAAAGACAACATATAAGCGCCAAAAGCAGCCCATATAACTTCAAACGAAAAACCTTTATAAATTGGGATAATAATTAAAGGAACATTTAATGCCAATACAACCCTGAATGCCCAGCTAATGGTTGGCTCAAAATACTCTTGCCTTACAATGCTGTTTATTTGTTTTATAGGTTGAAAGCGCATTTTTAATAAAGTGTAAAGTTACCAAGACAATTTTAAAATGCAGGAATTAAATTGTGATTTAGCGTTTTTTAATTTTTGTAAATCTTTGAACATTAGAGATCTTAAAGTGTTTAATGTATATCTTTACAAGAATGAGAAAATTTGCAATTGCCATACATGGCGGCGCCGGAACAATTTTACGTTCGATGATGACCGCGGAAAAAGAATTAAGCTATAAACAAGCTTTGGAAGATGCTATTAAAGCCGGTGAAGCTGTTTTGATAAAAAACGGACGAAGTATAGATGCTGTTGAAGCGGCAATTATTTCATTAGAAAATAATCCATTATTTAACGCAGGCAAAGGCGCTGTGTTTACAAATGATGGCAAGAATGAAATGGATGCTTCCATCATGAATGGTAAAGACCTTATGGCAGGTGCAGTTGCAGGTGTGCAAAACATTAAAAATCCAATTAGCCTGGCACGCGCCGTAATGGAAAAGTCTGAACATGTTTTTATGGCAGGTTTGGGCGCGCAGGAATTTGCAAAAAAAATAAATGCCCAATTTATGCCGGACGATTATTTTTTTGTGCAACACCGTTTTGATCAGTTACAGGAAGCAAAAAAATCCGATACCATGATCTTAGATCATACCGTTGATAAGGAAAAGAAATTTGGAACGGTTGGCGCTGTAGCAATTGATGTACACGGCAATTTAGCCGCGGGCACAAGCACGGGTGGCATGACCAATAAAAAACATGGTCGCGTTGGCGATACACCAATTATTGGCTCAGGCACTTATGCCAATAATAAAACCTGTGCTATTTCGTGTACCGGCCATGGTGAATTTTTCATCCGCTCTGTTGTTGCTTACGATATTTCGTGTTTAATGGAATACAAAGGTCTTTCCTTAAAAAAAGCCTGTGACATTGTAGTAATGGATAAGTTAGTGAAAATTGGTGGCGAAGGTGGCTTAATTGCTATTGATGCAAAAGGAAATATTGAATTGCCTTTTAATTCAGAAGGCATGTATCGTGCTTCAAAAACACAAGACGAAGAATTATTTATAGGGATCTATAAAGATTAATTACTCTACTGCTTTTACCGGACGATCGTGCAGTACCAGTTTTTTCATTCTAAGATCAAAATGATCTCCAAAAGACATTACGTGAACTGTAAGGTTTTCTATTGAAACAGGCTCACCCATTTGCACTTCAAAAATATTTGTACGCCCCATATTTGTTCCGTCAACCAATATCACAAGTCCGGAGCCAATGGCCTCCATATCGTTACCATCTTTAATTAATAGCCCGGTATCTTCTCCTAAACCAATTCCCAAATTAATGGGGTTGCTGGCACAAGCGTACATTAAACGACCAATGCGGCCGCGTTGCACAAAGTGTGTATCAATAATTACGTTATTAATAAAACCTAAACCGCCGGTAATTTTTACTTCACCTTTTAAAAGCGCTTCACTACTGCTTCCCTGGTAGATCATATTATTAGAACTGGCAGCTGCGCCCGCAGAAGTTCCTGCAATAATAAAATTCTCATTCTCATATCTATCCAACAACATATGATGAAAAGGCGTGCCTCCGTAAATAGAGGTTAACTTCAATTGATCACCACCAGTAAAAATAACAACATCTGCTTTTTTTAAGCGCTCTAAATTCTCAGGTAAGTTAGCTTCTTGTCGTGTACGAATATCAAGTATCGCAACATCCTGCATATTCAACGATTGAAAAGCTTTTACATATTCCGCTCCAACCTCCTGCGGTATACTGCTGGCCGTTGTGATAATTTCAATGCGCGAAAGATTTTGTTTTGCCGATTCGGTGCTGATACGTTTTAAAATTCCGCGTTCAAAAAATTTAAGATTAAGAGGTAGATCGGCCTGCGCTACAAAATGACTTCCCTTATCAACCGAACCGCCTATTATTATTAACTTACCTTTTGGTGCACCCATGTTTTATGATTGTATATACAAAACTACTTATTTATCAAACAATCCTGCTGCCTTTATGTTTCATTTATTACGTTATTTTAAACACTTAGTTGTTTAAATAAAAAACAAGTAGTATTTTCAAAGAAATTGCAAAACCCAAGCCAATGAAAATCATTGAAACAAGAGCACTGAGAGGTCCTAATTACTGGAGTAATTACCGTAAAAAATTAATTGTAATGAAGCTCGATCTGGAGGAATTGGAACAATCTCCTACCAATAAAATACCCGGCTTTTTTGAAAGGATGGAAAAAATGATCCCTTCCCTCTACTCGCACCGCTGCTCGTTCGATCATGAAGGAGGTTTTTTTGAGCGTGTAAAAGAAGGTACATGGATGGGGCATGTAATTGAGCATATTGCCTTAGAGATACAAACATTGGCAGGTATGGAATGTGGCTATGGTCGCACGCGTAGCACAGGTAAAGAAGGTGTTTACAATGTTGTTTTTTCTTATATGGAAGAAAAAGTGGGCTTGTTTGCCGCAAAAGCATCCGTTGCAATTGCCGATGCTTTGGTAAATTCAAAAGATTATGATATTAACGCCGATATAAAAACCATGCGCGAAATGCGCGAACGCGAACGATTGGGGCCAAGTACAGGTTCTATTGTTGATGAGGCCGTTGCGCGTGATATTCCTTTTATCCGCTTAAATGGTGAATCTTTGGTTCAATTAGGTTACGGTAAAAATCAGGTACGTTTTAGGGCAACCATGACAGACCGTACCAGCTCCATTGCCGTTGATCTGGCTAGTAATAAAGATGAGACAAAGCGTATGCTTAAAGAAGCGGCAATTCCAGTAGCAGCCGGCATGACGATTGTTTATGAAGAAGAAATAAAAGATGTGATCGATAAAGTTGGTTTTCCTTTAGTGTTTAAACCTTTAGATGGTAATCATGGAAAAGGCGCTTCTATTAATGTAAAAACAGAAGAAGCCGCTATTGAAGCGTATCATCACGCTAAAAAATATTCACGTAAAATTATTGTAGAAAAGTTTATTACCGGTTACGATTTTCGCGTGTTGGTTATCAATCACCGTTTTATTGCGGCCGCATTGCGTGAACCCGCACATGTTGTAGGCGATGGCAAATCTAACATTCAACAATTAATTGATAAAGAAAATAAAGATCCACGACGTGGTTATGGACATGAAAATGTTTTAACTGAAATAAGCATTGATAAAGAAACACACGATCAGTTGGCGAAATATAACTACACATTAGATACAGTTCTAAAAAAAGATGAGAAATGTTATTTGAAAGGTACTGCTAATCTTAGCACAGGTGGTACTTCTACAGATGTGACTGATATCATGCATCCAACAAATATTTTTATTTGTGAACGTATCTCGCGTGTTATTGGATTAGATATTTGCGGCATTGATATTATGGCGCAAAATTTAAGTGAGCCTTTAGAAATATCGGGCGGTGTTGTTTTAGAAGTAAATGCCGCGCCGGGGTTCAGGATGCATTTGGCTCCCGCCAATGGTTTACCAAGAAATGTAGCTGCTCCTGTAATTGATATGTTGTATCCTCCCGGAAAAAGCTGTCGCATTCCTATAATCGCTATTACAGGTACTAATGGTAAAACAACTACTACCCGCTTAATTGCACACATTGTAAAAAATAATGGTTATCGCGTTGGCTTTACAACATCAGATGGAATTTATGTACAAAATTCGATGCTGACAAAAGGTGATACTACCGGACCAATAAGTGCAGAGTTTATTTTAAAAGACCCTACGGTTGAATTTGCGGTACTCGAAACCGCTCGTGGTGGCATTTTGCGCTCAGGCCTGGGTTTTGGCAGATGCGATGTTGCTGTTGTAACCAACATACAGGAAGATCACATGGGCTTATCAGACATTCATACGCTAAAAGATATGGCGCATGTAAAAGGTGTTGTTGTTAGGGCCGTAAAAAAAGATGGTTATGCCGTTTTAAATGCAGATAACGAACATTGTGTTGGCATTGCAAAAGATGCAGATTGTAAGATCGCGTATTTTAGTTTAGATGAAAACAATCCGGTAATAGTTGAACACTGTAAAAAAGGCGGTATTGCTGCTATTTATGAAGAAGGTTACATTACCATAAAAAAAGCAGAATGGAAATTCAGAGTGTGTAAAGCAACAAATGTACCCTTAACTTTTAATGGAAAAGTAAGTTTTATGGTAGCAAATGTTTTAGCGGCTACTTTAGCTTCTTACGTTTATGGTTTTACCATTGAAGATATAAAAACAAATTTGGAAACATTTATTCCTTCAGCCTCTCAAACACCGGGACGCATGAATGTTTTTGATTTTAAAGATTATAAAGTGCTGATTGATTTTGCCCACAACCCTGATGGTTTTAACGGCATTAAAGAATTTTTATCTTCTGTAGAGTCTCCAAAAAAGATCGGTATTATTACCGGCACTGGTGATCGTCGGGATGAAGATATTCGTAAAATGGGAAAGATCTCTGCAGAAATGTTCGATCACATTATCATCAGACAAGATAAATTTTTACGTGGCCGTGAGGCGCAGGAAATTGTTGATCTGTTAGTGGATGGTATAAAACAATGTGATCCAAAAAAATCTTATGAGTATGTCCCTAAAGAGATAGAAGCTTTAAAACATGCATTTTCGTTGGCAAAACCGGGCACATACATTGTTGCCTTAAGTGATGTAATTGATAATGCTATTGAAGTGGTTCAATCGTATTTAGATAAAGAGAGGGCTTCGTAATTTATAACACTATCATGGTGAGCTTGTCGAACCATCCTTCGACAAGCTCAGGATGACCTCAAATTAAAATGAAAAAACATTTTCTAATAGTCATTTTTTCTTTTTCATTTCTGCTTTTTAAAGCGCAGGTTAAAAGTTATATGAACTGTAAACAACCAAACAACCTGGATTTTCGCTTTAATTTTTGTCCAATAATAAATCCATACTCACAAAAAAGTATTAAGAACATTTACATAAAAACGCAACTACCAAAACTTCCTTTCTTTTGTAATTTGGAAGAAAAATGCAGAAGCAAATTCAATTTCTTTTTGAAACTTCGCGCAGGCAATGATGAAGCGTATATGCGAATGATTGCGACAACTTCAAATTAGTTTATATTTTAAACACATAGAAAATTCCTGTTTTTAGATTACGTCGTCATTTTTCGCTTCAACGCGAAAAATCCCCCCATTTGGGTGAGCCTATTTATTTTGGTTATATGATAAAAAAGGGTATTTTCATATCATTAAAATCTCCAGTATGAAACGTTTATTTTTTGCGTTAATTTTTTTAACGGGTTTTTCTTTTTCTCAAAAGGCCCAATCTCCTTTATGGATGCGTTACCCGGCTATCTCACCAGATGGCAAACAAATTGTGTTTAGTTATAAAGGTGATCTTTATAAAATAGATGCCAATGGCGGAACGGCCATTCCCATTACATTAAGCGAAGGTCATGATTTTATGCCGGTCTGGTCGCCCGATGGTAAATGGATCGCATTTGCATCTGACCGTTATGGTAATTACGATGTGTTTATTATGCCTGCCGAAGGTGGTACCGCAAAGCGTTTAACCTACTACTCTGCCGGTGATTTTCCATATTGCTTTTCACCCGATGGCTCAACTGTATATTACGGTTCTTCACGTGTGGATATCAACACAAGTGTTGTTTTTCCAAGTGGTGGTTTGCCTGAATTATATTGGGTAAATGTAAATGGTGGTAAAGAAAATATGTTCATGTCGTGGCCAATGGAATATGCTCAGGTAGATGCAAGTGGCGATAAATTTTTATTTCATGATAAAAAAGGTTATGAGGATGTTTGGCGTAAACACCACGTTTCATCGGTAACGCGTGATGTTTGGATGTACGAAAAAAAATCGGATAATTTTACAAAGTTAACCGATTTTGAAGGTGAAGACAGAAACCCTATTCTTCAAAAAAATGACGACGTTTATTATCTTTCAGAAAAAAGCGGCACATTCAATATCTGGAAATTCAATTTAAAAGATCCTTCGAATAAAACGCAAATTACCAAATACGAAAAAGATCCTGTTCGTTTTTTAAGCTCATCTAAAGAAGGCGTTTTATGCTTTGGTTATGATGGAGAGATCTATACCATGCAACCGGGTAGCGAAGCAAAAAAATTAGCTGTTACCATTGCTGGCGACGATCGTTTTAATAAACAAATTAATTATGTGAAAAATAACGGCGCTACAGAGATGAGCGTTTCTCCTAATGGAAAAGAAGTTGCTTTTGTTTTACGTGGTGAAGTTTTTGTTACCTCGGTTGAAGGTGGAACTACTAAACGTATTACTAACTCTCCGGAGCAGGAAAGATCAATTGATTTTAGTCCGGATGGCCGCTCAATTGTGTATGCTGCAGAAAAGAACGGCATTTGGGGTTTATATCAAACAAGTTTAACACGCGCTTCAGAAAATTATTTCTTTAATTCTACTATCTTAAAAGAAGACGTTATTTTAAAAACTTCTAAAGAATCTTTCCAGCCAAAATATTCGCCCGATGGAACTGAAGTTGCATTTTTAGAAGACAGAACCGCTGTTAAAATTGTAAATACAAAAACAAAACTGGTTCGCGAAATTTTGCCTGCTACAAAAAATTATTCTTACTCTGATGGTGACCAATGGTTCGACTGGTCCCCTGATGGAAAATACTTATTGGTAAATTATTTAGAAGACAACAATTGGTTATCACAAATTGGTTTAATTGATGTAACAGGTAAAGGAAAATTAATTAACCTTTCGCAAAGCGGTTATGATAATGCCAATCCAAAATGGATGTGCAGCGGTAAAATGATGATCTGGTTCTCTAATCGTCATGGCATGAAAAATCAAGCCAGTCATGGTTCACAAATGGATGTATACGGACAATTTTTTGATAAGGATTTTTACGAGCGTTTTAAATTAAGCGGCGATGAATATGCTTTAATTAAAGAAGTGGATGAAAAGAAAAAAGAAGTAGATAAAGCAAATGAATTAAAATCTTTAAAAACAGCAACTGCAATTACAACCGAAACAAAATCAAAAGATATTAAAATTGATATGGAAGGTTTGTGGGACCGTAAAGAACGATTGACCATTCATTCATCAGATCTTGCTGATGCCGTGATGACTGAGAACGGAGACCAACTATATTATCTATGCAAATTCGAAAAAGGTTTTGATCTATGGGTAAATAATATCAAAGACAGCGAAACAAAATTATTTTTAAAATTAGGGGCCAACGCTGCCGGAAATCTATCTATTGATAAAGACAATAAGAATTTATTTTTATTGGCTGATGGTAAATTGGTGAAAGTAGCAATTGCGGGTAAAGAGAAAAAAGATATTTCTTTTAAAGCCGAAATGGAACTAAAAACGGCCGAAGAGCGCGAATACTTTTTTGAGCACGTTTGGCGCCAGGTAAATAATAAATTTTACGTTACAAATTTACAAGGCACCGATTGGAATTATTACAAAAAACAATATGCCAAATTTTTACCTTACATAAATAACAACCGCGATTTTGCAGAATTGTTAAGCGAATTTTTAGGAGAGTTGAATGCGTCTCACACGGGTTGCCGTGCTAATCCTAAATTTGAGAACCCGGATGAAACAGCTGCATTAGGTGTTTTTTATGACGAAAGCTTTAACGGTAATGGCATGAAAATTATTGAAGTAATGGATAAGAGTCCGTTACTTGCTGCAGAAACTGCTATTAAAGCAGGAGTTGTAATTGAGAAAATTGATGGTGAAGTAATTGATCATAAAAAAGTAAATTACTGGAACTTATTAAATCGTAAAGCACACAAAACAATTTTATTGAGTTTGTTCGATAGTCAAACCGGAAAACGTTGGGATGAAACCATTAAACCAATAACATTAGGAGAACAAAACGAATTATTGTATCAACGCTGGATCAAAAAACGCCAGGAAGAAACCGAAAAATTATCGGGAGGTAAATTAGGCTTTATGCATGTAAGAGCCATGGATAATGATGGCTTCAGGGCTTTCTATGAACAAGTGCAAGGTAAATACATTAATAAAGATGCATTAATTGTAGATACGCGTTTTAATGGCGGCGGCTGGTTGCATGATGACCTGGCAACTTTCTTATCAGGCAAAAAATACATTGATTTTATTCCACGTGAACGTAAAATTGGCGAAGAGCCGGGCAGCAAATGGAGAAGGCCATCGGCAGTATTAATGAGCGAAGGCAATTATTCAGATGCGCATATGTTCCCTGTAGTATACAAAACCTTGGGTATTGGAAAACTTGTAGGGATGCCGGTGCCGGGCACAGGTACTGCTGTTTGGTGGGAAAATTTACAGGATAAAGAATTAACTTTTGGTATACCGCAAGTTGGTGTTGTTGATGGCAACGGTAAGTATTATGAGAACACGCAACTTGAACCGGACATTAAACAAACCTTAGATCCAAAACAAGCCTTAAAAGGAAAAGATCAGCAATTGGAAAAAGCGGTTGAGGAGTTGATGAAAGGGATTAAGAAGTAATTAAATGAAAGACTGTTATTTGAAATTTAATAACTCGATATACTTAGATTGGGGAATTAGAATTTTATTTACAGCCAACATGCTTCCGTTGGCCTTTTTTGCGAATATTCGCCGGCCGGAAATAATTGTCTTCTTTTCGATACTTACTATATGGTTATATTTTATTAAACATAGAGCCTTGGCTTTGATACCACTATTATACCTGATTTATTTTAATTTAATAACTTTCTACATAAAATAGAGAAAACCTGAATTAACATAATAAGGCAAAATAAAAATACCTTATTCTCAATAATTTACGTATATTTGTACACTTCTTTAGAAGATTGTATCTCAATCACGTTTGTAACGCCTTCATTGCAATTCGATTCAACTTTACACTTTTCTTAGATCAAAACAAAAATCGCGTAATAAAAATTATGCGCGAAAATTTATGAACGAAAAAACAATTAATGACATTTTCAAACTTAAGACTTATTAAGCCATTAGTCACGGCGCTTCACAAAAAGGGTTACACACAACCTACTCCAATACAAGAACAATCCATCCCACACATATTAGCTGGCAAAGATATTTTTGGTTGCGCACAAACAGGCACTGGTAAAACAGCGGCATTTGCATTACCTATTTTACAATTATTATCAGAAAGAAAAACAAACCAAAACCCGCGCACTATTAAAGCGCTTATTTTAGCGCCAACCCGCGAATTAGCCTCACAAATAAGCGAGAATTTTTTGGCCTATGGAAATGGCCTTGGCATATCGCATTGCACCATTTTTGGTGGTGTATCGCAGGTACCACAGGTTAACAATTTACGCAGAGGCGTTGATGTTTTGGTAGCAACTCCGGGTAGGTTATTAGACCTCATGAATCAGGGATTTATAAAACTAAATAATATAGAATTCTTTGTTTTGGATGAAGCCGATCGTATGTTGGATATGGGCTTTATTAATGATATTAAAAAGATCATTCCAAAGCTTCCGGCAAAACGCCAAACGTTATTCTTTTCAGCTACTGCCGCTCCGGATATTATGCAGTTGGCCAATACCTTGCTTAAAAGCCCTGTAGGTGTTACGGTTACACCGGTTTCTTCAACAGCCACTTTGGTTAAACAAACCGTATATTATGTAAAAAAGGAAAATAAACGTGGTTTATTAAAATATGTGCTAAATAACGATAAGATCGATCATGCCCTGGTATTTACCCGCACCAAGCGTGGAGCCGATAAAGTAGCCAAGGATCTTAACGCTATGGGTGTTGCCGCAGAGGCCATCCATGGAAATAAATCGCAAGGAGCAAGAGAAAGAGCATTAAAAGGCTTTAAGAACAGAACTATTCGTATATTAGTAGCCACGGATATTGCATCGAGGGGAATTGATGTAGATAAATTATCTCACGTAATTAACTACGAAATTCCTGAGCAGGCAGAAACTTATGTTCACCGTATAGGAAGAACAGGGCGTGCAGGAGAATCGGGAGTAGCAATGTCGTTTTGTACGCAAGAAGAAATGAGCTATTTAAAAGACATAAATAAATTAATAAAGAAAAACATTGAGGTTGTATCTACTCATCCATTTAATTAATCAGATACAGAAATAATAAACAAATAAAAAAAACAAAAATGAAAACAGGAGTAGTAAAATTCTTTAACGAAGCAAAAGGCTTTGGATTTATTAAAGAAGACGGTGGACAAGAAATCTTTGTACACGCATCAGGATTAAAAGAAGATATTCGTGAAAATGATAATGTAGTATTTGAGGTTCAAGAAGGAAAAAAAGGCTTAAACGCTGTTAACGTTAAGTTAGCTTAATCTTTTTTAGATTTCCCGATCTTAAAAGCTCTTCAGAAATGAAGGGCTTTTTTTATTTCATCAATCTAAATATTTAGATTGATAGGCTTACAAACATCTTGTTAACAGGGGCTTTTGGGTAATTTAGTGAACAGTGGTTTTGACTGAGTGAATGGTTTTTAATCACTGCCAAATTTTAATAGATTAGAGAAATCAATTATAAATGCAAAACCATTCTTTTTTTATTCAGGCAATTTGTCTTTATAATTTATTTAATACTGTGTTTAACTATTAACTAAATTTTAAACTATGCTAAAAATTCTACTCCTTAGCTTAATGCTTTCTTTCACTTTTATTAAAGCACAAACTTCTGAAAAAAGGCATTTTATCATACATAAAGTTGATAATTCTATTGATGCAGTTAAATATCAAACCGCAATTGATAACTGGGGGCAATTGGATAGTTACAGGTTAATGAATCAGCGTCGCATTATTTATTTTACCGATTCAAAATTAAGTATCGAACTTTTATCTGCACAAGAACTTTTAGATACTTATGGAAAACAGATCAGCCCTCATACGATCAAATCGCCTGATTATGTAAAAGTAGCTTTTGAATTAACGCAGGATGGCAAAAGTATAAAACCACAGTTAGTTAAATAAAACACTAAATACTCAAACACAAAACCATGAAAAAATCACTGGTAATTATTTTTTTGCTTATAGCATTTAGCCGTTTAGGGTTTTCGCAAACTGTTAATATGGGATCTGCTGCTCCAGGTAATCCTTGTGGATATACGTTTTATGATGCAGGTGGCGCAGGTGGAAACTACGCGAATAGCGTAAATCAAACAATTACTCTTTGCGCACCGGCAGGACAATACCTTACTGTTAATTTTACGCAATTTGCACTTGAATCGGGTTTTGACTTTTTAAATATTTATAATGGACCTAACACAGGTTCGCCTTTATTAGGTACTTTTTCAGGAAGTGGTCTTCCCGGAAGTTTTACTTCAACACAAGGTGGTTGTCTTACTTTTAATTTTACCACAGATGGCTCGGTTGTTATGGCCGGATGGGCAGCTTCAATTTCCTGCTCATCTGTAATTGTTGTGCCACCCCCACCGCCGCCAACACCTACTACTTGTGCAACTGCGCAACCATTTTGTACTGCAACAGGTGTTAACTTTCCCGGCGGGGTTAATAACGGTTCGGCGCCTGCCGGACCTAATTATGGATGCTTATTTACACAACCCAATCCTGCGTGGTATTATTTAAATATTTCAACTGCCGGTAACTTAAATATTTCTCTAAGTAACAGTGCCAATGTTGATATTGATTTTATTGCATGGGGACCATTTGCAACGCAAGCTGCTATGTGTGCGGCTATTTTTAGTGGTACTGCAGGGATAAGTTGTAGTTACTCTTCATCATCAACCGAAACGGTTGTATTGCCAAATACACAGGTAGGACAATGGTACATGGTTATGATCACCAATTTCTCTAACCAACCTACCAATATTACAGCCACACAAAGTGGAGGCACCGGCGCAACCAATTGCAATATTCTTTGTAATATGACAAACTTAACTGCAACACCCGGCGCCTGTAATCCGGCAACGGGTCAATATCCTGTTACAGGGCAGATAACATTTACACTTCCTCCAACCAGTGGTGTTTTAACTGTATCATCAACATGTGGTGCAAGTATGAATATTGCTCCGCCTTGGGTGAGTCCTATTTCATATACTTTACCAGGTATTACTGCTAACGGTGGTACTTGTTCATTAACTGCAGGTTTCTCAGCTGATCCAACATGTAAATTAACTGTAGCTTACACATCTCCTGTACCTTGTACCGGTTGTACAGTTACTGCTGCTAATAATGGTCCTGTATGCGCAGGCAATGTGTTTAATTTAACAGCAAGTACTATTGCCGGAGCTACTTACACCTGGACGGGGCCTGGTGGCTTTACTTCCAATGCTCAAAATCCAACTGGTATTGCATCACCGGCAACAGCAGGCACATATGTTTATAACCTAAGTGTAACAACTGCTTCTGGGGTGTGTACACAAACAACGGCTCTTGTAGTTAATCCGTTACCGGTGCCAACTGTGGCCAGTCAAACTATCTGCCTAGGGAATTCAGCTACGCTTACGGGTGCAGGTGTTACTACTTATACATGGACACCCGGTAACTTTAATACTCCTTCAATTACACAGTCACCTGCTAACACTACAACTTATACACTTACAGGATCTAATGGAACATGTATTGGTTCAACAACTGCGCAAATTGTTGTTAATCCAAAACCTTCGGCAACTTTAACTTTTACCAATGCAACCTGCGGATTAAATAATGGCGTGATTGTAATTGCTAATACATCCGGCCCGGGGCAAACCATTTCATCATACGCAAGTTCAGTTGGAACTGTAGGAGGGCAAACGGTTACGGGCTTGCCGGCAAGTACACCTATAATAACACTTACAAATAATTTTGGCTGTACATTCACTGTTTCTGCAACAATAGCTAATACACCTCCTATTACTGCTTTGAATACAACTTCTATAAATCCAACATGCGGTAACGCTAACGGATCTATTGGTTTAGGAATAGTTACCGGTGGAACTCCAACCTACTCATATAGTATAAATGGTGGTCCTTTTACTACAAGTCCTGCTTTAACAGGATTGGCTGCAGGCGCATATACCATTATTGTGAAGGATGCTTTTGGTTGTACATTTACAAAAATTGTAACATTAACGAATCAACCCGGCCCTACTGCTGTAACATTTACTACAAGCCCTACGGCCTGTATTGGTAATACAGGTGTGTTAGGCATAACAGGTGTTACAGGTGGAAATCCTGCTTATACATTTAGTGTAAATGGTATAGGAACTACATCAGTTACCAATAATTTAGGAGCGGGTACTCAAACTATTTTAGTTTCAGATGTTAATGGTTGTACATTCTCAACTACTGCAAACATTGTTACAGTTAATGGCCCCACATCAGCAGTTATTGCTATTACAGCCGCGGCCTGCGGTAATGCAAATGGCAGTGCCACTGTAACTGGTGTAACAGGTGGTGCTCCGGCTTATCAGTATTCTTTTAATGGCGGTCCATTTGAAAAAGTGTGGTAATAAAAGATGCCAACTCGTGTACCTTGACCGTGAACTTTAACGTGGGCAATACCGGCTCACCAAGCTCGGCCATAGCAACACTTACCAATGTAAGCTGCTTTGGCGGTGCCAATGGCGGCTTTAGTGTAAGCACCAGTGGTGGTACACCGGGCTATAGCTATACCTTAACACCGGGTAACATTACCTCGGGCTTTGGTATCTTTACAGGCCTTAGCGCGGGCGCTTATACCGTTAACGTAAAAGATGCTTTGGGTTGTGTAACAACCGTTACTACCAGCATTGGCCAACCCGCAGCATTAACATTGACCTTGAGCTCATTGCAGCCATCTTGTAACGGTGGTAACAACGGTACGGTAACAGCAACAGCAGGTGGTGGAACAGCCCCTTATCAATACAATATCAATGGAGGGCCTAACCAGGTTTCCAATACCTTTAATACCAATATTTCAGCAGGGGCTTATAACGTAACGGTGATCGATAACTTAGGCTGTACATTAAGCCAGACGGTTACCGTAACACAGCCATTGCCAATAACAGCAACAGTAACTACTATTGCAGCCAACTGCTCAAGCGCTAACGGTTCGGCCTCTGTAGCATCAAGCGGTGGTACACCTATCTATACTTATACCTGGTCACCTTCGGGAGGCAATGGCGCCCAAACAACAGGGGTGGTAGCAGGTACTTATACAGTAGTGATAAAAGATACCAAGAACTGTACCTTAACGGCTGTAGCTACTATCAGTGCTATACCGGGAGGAACGGCAGTGATTACCAATACTTCTAATGTAACCTGTTTTGGAGCGGCCAATGGCAGCTTAACAGCTAACATGGTAGGTAACGTTACCCCACCACTTACCTATTCATGGAGCAATACCTCTACTAACCAAACGGCAGGTCCTTTAGCGCCGGGTAACTATACGGTAACGGTAACTGACTTTTATGGTTGTAAATCAACAACGGTTGGCACAGTGACGCAGCCAAGCTCTATTACAGTAACACCGGCAGGCTCACCTGCGCTTTGTTTTGGAGGGGCCAGCGGAAGTGCCTCGGTTATTGCCAGTGGCGGTACACCGGGTTATACTTACTTATGGTCACCTAACGGGGCTACTACAGCAGTTAGCTCGGGCCTTGCGGCAGGTAACTACAGCATACAGGTGACCGATGCCAACAACTGCGTGCAAACAAGAACCATCACTATTACCCAGCCTACTTCGGTAACCATTAATACAAGTACTTTAACAGCTGCCTGCAGCCAGTCTAACGGGGCTGCCTCGGCAACAGCTACAGGTGGTACACCTGCTTATACCTATACCTGGAGCACAGGTTTTATAGGACAAACTATTAACAACGTATTTGCCGGCACCTATACTGTTCAGGTAAAAGATGCCAATGGTTGTTTATATGTTCTGGCAGCTACCGTTCCTAACGCTTCTGGGCCTGCCATAGGTGTTTCCAGCTTTACCAACCCAAGCTGCTTTGGCGGTAATAATGGTATTGCCACTACTACTATCAGCGGGGGTACTCCGGGGCCGGGCTTCCCGGTATATAACTGGAGCAATGGCCAGAATACAGGAACAGCTACCAACTTATTAAATGGTGTGTATACAGTAACATTGACCGATGCAGCAGGTTGTAAAGCTTCTGCTTCTGTCACCATCGTTCAGCCTGCTTCTTTAACGATCAATGTAAGCGGCACTAATCCAAAATGTTTTAATGCTACCAACGGAACTGCTAACGCAGGGGTGAGTGGCGGTACACCGGGCTATACTTACGCATGGCTGCCTGCACCGGGTGTGGGTGGAACTACTTCTACACCAAGCGGTATGGGACCGGGTAATTATAATGTAACGGTAACAGATAGTAAGGGTTGTATCATACAAGGCTCTGTGGCTTTGGCTAACCCACCACAGATGTTATCAAGCATTACCTCTACCAACGTAACTTGTTTTAATGCCTGCAATGGCCTGGCTGCTGCCTCGGTGACCAATGCCGTAGGCGCGGTATCTTATTTCTGGACGGGTGGACCTGCTAATTTAACGACACAGAACGTGGCTAATTTATGTGCGGGTACTTTCACCATGCTGGCAACCGATCAAAATACCTGTACTTCTACTTCTATTGTTACCATCACCCAACCTGCTTTATTGACCGTGAGCTTAAGTGCCATCGGATCGGTAAGTTGTAGTGGTGGTAATAACGGCTTTGCCACTGCCGCACCTAATGGTGGTACGCCCGCTTATACTTACAGCTGGAGCAATGCCCAAAGTGGGGCTACTGCCAATAATTTAACGGCCGGTATTTATACCATCACCGTTACCGATTCTAAATCCTGTACTGCTACTACACAAGTTAATATCACACAGCCTGCCGGTTTAACGGCCAATGCTACTTCTACCAATGTAACCTGCTTTAATGCCAACAATGGTATTGGTAATGTGAGTTATGCCGGTGGTACGGGTATCCCTGCTATCTTATGGCAACCGAGTTTAAATACTACACAAAATACAGGTGCCAGCTTGGCACCGGGTATCCATACTGTACAGTTAACCGATGGTAATGGTTGCCAGATCACTAAAACTATTTCTATCACCCAGCCTGTGGCTTTAGTGGCTAATATTACTACAGTAGTGCCTACCAATTGCGGCCAGGCCAATGGTAGTTCTTCGGTGAGTGCCAGTGGCGGTGTGGGGGCTTATACTTACTTATGGAGCTCTAATCCTTCTTTCACCAATGCTGCTATCAATAATGTGATCGCACAGGCTTATACGGTGACTGTTACCGATGGTAATGGCTGCTCTGTAAGTACCAATACCGTTATCCCTAATATTGCTGCCCCGGTTGTTGTAGTGACTGCTACTACACCTGTTATTTGTTTTGGACAGGCCAATGGGGGTGCTACGGTGAGCGTATCGGGTGGGGCCGGTGGTAATACCTTTTTATGGTCTTATTTAGCGCAAACTACTCAGAACGTTAATAATTTACCTAATGGTTTACATAGTATCACCGTTACCGATCTTGCCGGTTGTGTGGGTGGCGCTGTTGTGAACATTACCCAACCTACTCAATTAGTAACGGCTATTGGATCTGTTACCAATGTGGCCTGCTCGGGCCAGTTCAATGGTGCTGCCCAAATGCTGGCCAATGGTGGTACGCCTAATTATACTTACCTGTGGTCGCCTAGCCCGCAAACAAATTCTGTACTCACAGGTGTGGGCAATGGTATCTATTCTTGTACGGTGACCGATGCTAATAATTGCACCAGCTCTAAAACAGTGAACATCTCTCAGCCTAATCCTTTAATTATTACTACCAACACTGTGGTGCCTAACAACTGTAATGGTTTTGCTAGTGGACAGGTAAATACTTCTATATCGGGTGGTACTCCGGGCTACACGCTCACATGGAGCCCTGCTCAGCCTGCTAATCCTATCATCACTAATTTAACGGCCGGTTCATATTCTTTATCGGTAGTGGATTTTAAAGGTTGTTCTACTAACTCTGTTTACACGCTTACTGATCCGCCTGCTTTGGTGATACAGTCTACTGCTACTACACAGGCTACCTGTGGTAATAGTAACGGTACTGCTAACGTAGTTATCAGCGGTGGTTCGCCTGCTTTCTCTTATAACTGGAACACCTCTACGCCTCAGCTCTCTGCTAATGCAACCGGCCTTCCTCCGGGTAACTGGGTACTAACTACTACCGATGCCAAGGGTTGTGTAATTACTGCTTCAGTGAACATTACCGCCGCTGCCCTGCCTTCGGTAACTGCTGCTTCAAGCAACATCTTATGTTTTGGCCAGAGCAATGGTTCGGCTACACTAACGGCTTCGGGCGTGGGTGGTTTCTCGTATAACTGGATGCCTACCGGCCTTAGCTCTGCCATTGTTAACGGTCTTGGCCCTGCCATACACTCGGCTACTGTTACCGATCTTAACGGTTGTAAAACTTACACTACCGTTAATATCACCGAGCCTAACGTATTAGCGCTTAATGTATCGCCGCCGCAAACCATCTGCTACGGTAACATCGCTCAAATATTCGGGCAGGCTTCCGGTGGAACCATACCATACAACTATACACTAACCGACCTGACAACAAACATCTCCACCAACTCTATCACACCAAATGGTATGAACAGTACGCCGACTCTTACCAACACCACACAGTATACTATATCTGTGATAGATGCTAACGGTTGCCCGAATGGCCCGCAGATAATTACTGTAAATGTGAGACCGGCTCTTATTGCAAGCGGTACAACATATACAAGTTGCTCAAATGAAAAAGTTGTATTAACACCAAACATTACCAGTATTGGTAACGGAGGGCCTTATAATTACACATGGAGTAATGGTGCAACTGTTGCCAACAATACTGTTACCACTAACTATTCGGCTGCTAATCCAAATGTATATACTGTGGTAGTTGATGATGGTTGTTCGATACCTAATACAAATGCTACGTTTAGTATATATGTTACACCAATACCAAACGGAACATTTTCACCAATATCAAGCAAAGGCTGTGCGCCTTTAACTGTGGTATATACAGCAACAGGCGATTCAACTACTACCAATGCGAATCCGTTTTTATGGCAGTTTGATGTAAAAGGAGGGAGTTCGAATCAGTTTTTAAATCCGCAGATCATTAATTACCCTGATCCCGGTACATATTCATTATCACTAATGATCGTGAATAAATATGGTTGTAAACAATTTATTGCAGCCCCTGCTGTTGCAGAGGTTTGGCCGGTACCGGTTGCAAGCTTCTTTACAAATCCTTTGGCAGCAAGTTTATTGGAGCCAACTATTACTTTCACTAACACATCTACAAATGCAAACTCATATGTATGGGATTTTGGCGATTATGGTTCGCCAAACAATGTGTCATCGTTAATGAACCCCGGCCATTTATATAGCAATGTTGGTACTTACTATATTTATATGGTAGCAATGAATAATAAAGGTTGTAAAGATACCGCAACAGGATCAATAGAGATCACACCAGATATAGGTGTGTATATACCAAATACATTTACACCTGATGGTAATGGTCGCAACGATATATTTATGCCATACGGTTACGGTATCAATGAAGACAAATACAAAATGGAGATCTTTGACCGCTGGGGTGAGTTGATCTTTACTTCAACTGAATTTAGAAAAGGATGGGATGGTTCAGCAAAAGGCACTGAAACAATTGCGCAAGACGGTGTTTATATTTACAAGATCATGATCACCGATCTTGAAAACAACAAGAAGAATTACGTGGGGCATGTAACATTAATGAAACAATAGTTTAACTAGTTAAATTTTAACCGCCCCTTCAAATAAGTTTTTAGAGGGGCGGTTTTTTTATTGTATTAAACAAGATATTGAGTAAAACTACCGTTTTGCTTAGTAAATGAGTTGTTTTTTCAATATAAAAATCTTATTTTCAAAGTATATAACCTTTACTACTATGAAAAAAATATACCTGTTTTTTTTCTTGTTTTTTATTTGCCTTGTTTCGCAAAGTCAGATCGTAAACAATCAGTTTGAAAATATAAAACAGCTTATTAAAGAAGCTGATCCAAAAGCAAATATTGATGATAAATTAATATTGATTTCTTTTTGGTCTCCAGACAATAATGAAAGTCGGGACTTAAATAAAGAGATAAACAGGGTAGCTAACATTTATAAAAATGCAAAATTGAAAGGTGGAAAGAATGGCGTGTATTTTTTTAATTATTGTGTTGAAGAAAATGTTATGAATTTTAAACTGGCTTTAAAAAGAGACAGCCTGGATAATAAAAGCAGTTATATTCAAAATGAAAACAGTAAACCTTTAGTAAATAGTTTTGTTACAGCACAAATTCCGCACACAATTTTATTTGATAGTTATGGAAATATTGTTGAACAGGACACAAAAAAAGAAAATGTTTTTAAATTGATGTCAAAACAAATAACCAGGTAATATGAAAAAAATTATACCCATTAGTTTACTATTACTTGGCTTTTGCAAGACAAGTTTTTCGCAGGTAACTGCAACACAATGTAATCAGGCTGTTAATATTTGTAGCAATGCAAGTTTTGGTATTAGCCCTTCGGGAAACGGAACACTTCCTGCATCAGGCTCATTTGGAAATCCAAGCAATGCAACATTTCCAATGACAGGCGTTGGTGGATTTGGTTGTTTGCTATCCGGTGCATTAAACAGTACATGGATGATCATCAATGTGCAAACTACCGGCACACTTGAATTCTCTTTTGGTGCCGGGACCGTTAATCCACAAGCTGGTTGTTACGATTGGATCATGTATCCTTTTACAACTAACACCTGTGCACAAATAACTGGAAATTTAGTTGCCCCTATTCGTTGCAATTGGAATTCGATGTGCAGTGGCGGTACAGGTATTGCCAACACAGTTCCTGCGGGAGGTAACGCAGCAGATTTCCCTCCGGGTTTAGCTGTAACCTGCGGACAAAAATTTATTGTTTGTTTTTCTAATTACAGCAGTGTAAATACAAATGTGAATTTAAATTTCTTTGGATCTGCACAAGTAAGCTGTAATCCAATTCCAAATCCTTTAACCTTAGGTAATCAAACTATTTGTCAGGGTAACTCAACTAACTTAACAGTTACAGGTTCTGCAGGAAATACTTATACATGGCAACCGGGTAACTTAAATGGAAATACAATTTCTGTTTCTCCAACAGTAACTACTACCTACTCTGTTTCAGGTAGTGGTGGTTGTGGTAACCAAACAGGCAGTACTACTGCTGTGGTTACTGTAAATCAATCTAACGCTAATTATTCTATTACTAACTCCGGCCCGGGTGGTGCAGGAGATCCAACACCTGCACAACAATGTTTAACCGGCAACTCATTTAATTTTACAAGTGCATTAGCAGGTGGAACGCATCAATGGAATTTTGGCCCTGCGGCTAATCCTCTTACTTCAACGGCAGTAAATCCAACAAACGTTACTTTTAATGCACCGGGTATATACAACATTACACACACTGTTACTAACGGGCCTTGCGTGCAAGTAATAACACAAACAGTGAATATTAGTCCAATGCCTTTGGCAACAGTAACAAATACAAATCCAATTTGCGGCAATTCCAATGGCGTTATACAAATAAATAACACATCGCCTGCGGGTCAAACGGTTATTGGATTCTCAGTAAATTCAGTTGCAGCTCCATCACAAACTATTACCGGCCTTGCTCCGGGTGCCTATGTTATTTCGATGGTAAATAATTTTGGATGTACTTTTTCTTTAACAACAAATCTTGCCAACACACCCGGCATTACTAATATGGCTTTAAGTGCTCTAGGCTCACCCTGCACGGGTAATAACGGAAGTATAAATGTTGGTGCTATTACAGGAGGATCACCTGCTTTTCAGTATAATTTAAACGGAGGAACTTTTCAAACCGGTACATCTTTTACAGGATTAGCACCGGGAGTTTACACCGTAGGTGTTAAGGATATTAATAACTGTACTTTCACAAAAACAATTACCGTAACCGGAAGTACTCCACCCACCAATATTACATTCACAACTTCACCAACAGCCTGTTTGGGTAATACCGGCGTAATAGGTATTACAGGTGTAACTGGCGGAACAGCAGCCTATAGTTTTAGTGTTAATGGCGTTGCGAGTGGTTCGGTTGCAAATAGCCAGGCCTTTGGTCCGCATGTTATTACAGTTAGCGACGCCAACGGTTGTACATTTTCAATCACAGCCAATGTGGCTATGGTAACAGGGCCAACGGCCGCTGTGATAGCTGTAACAGCCGCGGCCTGCGGTAATGCAAATGGCAGTGCAACAGTAACTGGTGTAACGGGTGGTGCTCCGGCTTATCAGTATTCTTTTAATGGCGGTCCATTTGTGGGCAGTAATATCCAGGGTGGTATGCTAGCGGGACTAAAAAGTGTGGTAATAAAAGATGCCAACTCGTGTACCTTGACCGTGAACTTTAACGTGGGCAATACCGGCTCACCAAGCTCGGCCATAGCAACACTTACCAATGTAAGCTGCTTTGGCGGTGCCAATGGCGGCTTTAGTG